>NZ_JBWKQC010000002.1:0-823286 GCF_059418565.1 Mucilaginibacter sp. GW821-FHT07G05
TTTTAAATACGTGTCATGAGGGCCCTCTATGTTTCTCCTTTTCTTCTGATCTATTATAGTACAAAGATATGAGAGGGTGGTCCAGCGAAGCGTAGACCGGGTGAGTTGACTATGCGCTTTGCTTTAACCCTTAAGTTGACGGCCGCCCTCCGGAGGGAGGGATAATATTTGATTTATTACAACACCGATGCCCTATTCCTCAGCAACTGATCGGCAAGCACCAGTGCAGCCATGGCCTCAACAATAGGTACAGCGCGTGGTACTACACAAGGGTCATGGCGGCCTTTGCCCGATATTTCGGCGGCATCACCGGCACTGTTAATGGTGGCCTGGTTGTGCATAATAGTTGCCACCGGCTTAAATGCCACCCTGAACTCGATAGGCATACCATTGCTGATACCGCCCTGTATACCACCCGAAAAATTGGTAACGGTTTCTACATTACCCAGGTGGTTCTTTACAAAAATGTCATTATGTTCTGATCCGCGCATTTCACTGCCCGAAAAACCCGAACCAAACTCAAAGCCGTGCACCGCGTTAATGCTGAGCATGGCCTTGCCTAAATCGGCATGCAGTTTATCAAATACAGGTTCGCCCAAACCAACCGGAACGCCTTTTACATAGCAGCTAACTTTGCCGCCAACGGTATCGCCGTCTTTACGCACGCCATCAATAAAGGCGATCATCTCTTCGGCAGTAGCCGGATCGGCACAGCGTACAATGTTCTTTTCACGCTCGTCAATAAACTCCTGCACATTGGCAATGCTTACGTTTGGCGCGTCTATTTTGCCTACGCTGCTCACGTGGGCTACTATCTCAATACCTTTCGCTTTTAAAAATAACTTGGCCAAAGCACCGGCAGCCACACGGGCAGCAGTTTCGCGGGCCGATGATCGACCACCGCCACGATGATCGCGAATACCATATTTGGTAAAGTAGGTATAATCGGCATGCGAAGGGCGAAACACATCCACATTATGACCATAATCCTTTGAGCGCTGATCTTCATTAGGGATGATCATGGCGATAGGGGTACCTGTGGTTTTACCTTCAAATACGCCCGAAAGAATCTTTACGGTATCGCTCTCTTTACGCTGGGTGGTTATTTTCGACTGGCCCGGCTTGCGCTTATCCAGTTCGGCTTGTATATAGTCAATATCAACCGGTAACTGCGCCGGACAACCGTCAACAATTACACCTATAGCCTCGCCATGCGATTCACCAAATGTTGTTATCCTGAATATTTGTCCGAAGGTATTGCCTGCCATTATTTTAGATGTGAGATATTAGATTTGAGTATTGAAATACTGTATTGTTGTTTTATTTACTTGTCATTGCGAGGTACGAAGCAATCTCGTAGTGGTTATCTAACAGAAATGCTTCGTACCTCGCTATGGCAAGTGTTTATTGGTTTATTCTATTTGTCATTTCGAACGTAGTGAGAAATCTTCTTCATGATGCACAACTTACATCCGTAGAGATTGCTTCGTACCTCGCAATGACGGGTTGGGTGCGCTTTCGCCTTTCACCTTTATGCTTTCACCTTTCCGCTTTTACCTTTCCGCTCTATGCTTTCCGCTCCTCCACCACAAACCCTACTTTTTCCAGGTCAGTCCAGAAAGCCGGGTATGATTTTTCTACCACTTTGGCTTCTTCTACTTCCAGTTGGGGCACTATCTGGGCCAGCGGCGCGAAGGCCATAGCCATACGGTGATCCTCGTAAGTGTTGATAAACATGGTTTCGGGGATGAACTTCTCGCTGCAATCCAGTTTGTAAACCTGGCCTTTTTCAATCAGCTTAACACCAATTTTAGCCAGTTCGTTCTGCAATGCTTTAATACGGTCGGTTTCCTTAATTTTTAATGTTTCGAGCCCGGTAAAGGTAGCTTCGTGCCCTAAAGCAGCACATACAACAATTACAGTCTGCGCCAAGTCGGGACATTCTTTCATGTCGAATATCTTGCGAACAATAGGTTTTACCTCTTTTGTAAGATACACGCCGCCATCCTTAAATTGCGAGGTGATGCCAAAATTGGCCATGATCTCGGTGATCACGCTATCGCCTTGCAAGCTGTACGATGTTAAACCCGGCAAAAACAGTTCGGCTTCGTCGGCCAGTGCCGCGATGGCGTACCAGTATGATGCCGCGCTCCAATCCGGTTCAACAGGCAATGCTGTTTCGCCGAACTCCTGGTTTTCAATGCTGATCACGTTATCAGTCCAGGTATGTTGAATACCCGCCTGTTTTAACATAGCCAAAGTCATTTCCACATAAGGGCGCGATGTTAGGTCGCCCTCAATATGCAGCTCCAAACCAAGGGGCAAACGGGCAGCAATAAGCAACAGCGCGGTAATATACTGGCTGCTGATATCACCTTTGATACTGATTTTGCGTGTAAACTGCTCAAAACCACCCTTTATGTTGATAGGAGGGTAGCCCTCTTTTTCCACATAAGTAATATCGGCACCTAACGTTCTTAAGGCATCAGCCAAAATGCCGATAGGCCTTTGTTTCATCCGCTCGCTGCCGGTAAGTATTACCTCGCCCGGCTGCAAAGTATAGTAAGCCGTTAAAAAACGCATCGCCGTACCGGCGGGGCCGATGTTGATGAGTTGCGGGTTGTGAGTTGTGGGTTGTGAGTTATTCCCCTCAACCCAACTTCCGGACTTTCCGACTTCCGGACTTTCCAACTCCCCACCATTCAAAATCCCTGCCAGTGTAACCGTATCGGCAGCGTCGGACAGGTTTTTAACCTTTACCCGGCCGCCGCTTAACGCCTCAATAACAAGCGCGCGGTTGCATTCGCTTTTTGAGCCGGTAAGGTGTATGGTGCCTTTTGCTGTTTTGCCTTGTTTTGTAAGGATGATGTTATGGCTCATTACAATTACACGTGCGTTAATTTCTCTGCCGGTTGTTCTTGTCCTTCGTTAAGTACTTCACCCTGGCGACGGATAGATTCGCTGTGGATCAATTCCAGCAGTTTCTCGGTAAACTCAGCGCTAAGTTTTAAAGCTTTACCATAGTCGGTAGTTTTCTTTAAAATTTCTTCCCAACGGTTAACCTGTAAAATGGTGATGTTGTTATCTTTTTTGTATTTACCAATTTGCTCGGCAATGGTCATACGCTCGGCTACTTTTTGAATAACCAGGTCGTCTATCTTGTCAATTTTGCTGCGCAGTTCTGCCAGTTTATCACTTACAGCAGGGCTTTTCACTTCCGGTTTGCGCAGGGTGATGTTCTCAATTATGTCAACCAAAGCAGCAGGGGTAACTTGTTGTTTAGCGTCAGTCCAGGCTACAGATGGGTCAATGTGCGACTCTATCATTACACCTTGCATATCCAGGTCGAACGCTTTTTGCGCTACGTAGCCAATCAAATCGCGGTTACCGGTAATGTGGCTCGGGTCGTTGATGATAGGCAGGTCGGGCGCATGTGTTTTCAGACTGATGGCCAGATCCCACATTGGCTCGTTACGGAAAGTTGACGCGCCATGTGATGAGAAACCACGGTGAATAGCCGCCAGTTTTGTAATACCTGCATTGTTGATACGCTCTAAAGCGCCAATCCATAATGAAAGATCGGGGTTAACCGGGTTTTTAACCATTACAGGCACATCATGACCTCTTAAAGCGTCAGCAATTTCCTGCACGGTGAAAGGGTTTGCAGTTGAACGCGCGCCTACCCATAAAATATCAACACCTGCATTTAACGCTTCTTCTACGTGTTTAGCAGTAGCTACTTCAACAGCGGTAGGCAAGCCGGTTTCTTCTTTAGCGCGTTTTAACCACTCTAAACCAATGCTGCCAATACCCTCAAACTCACCCGGACGGGTACGTGGTTTCCAGATACCTGCACGCAGCGCGGTAATTTTACCGGTTTTGGCCAGTAAATGCGCTGTTGCAACTAATTGATCTTCAGTTTCGGCACTGCAAGGGCCTGCAATTACCAATGGCTCTTTGCTTAGGTTTAACCATGAACTAAGCGGCTGTATGTTTAAATTTAGTTTCATTTTCTTTTTTATTTAGTCCGGAAGTCGGGAAGACCGAAAAGTCCGGAAGTTTTACTCTTTTAGACCGGAAGTTGGTGAAAGACCGAAAGTCCGGAAGTTGATTGTATATTTTTGTTAATTAATTGTTTTGTTTTTTCTTCCGGACTTTCGGTCTTACCGACTCTCGGATGGCTCACCATACTGGTTATTTCCTTCTTTCGGACTTTCCGACTTCCGGTCTTTGCGGACTAAAGATTTTCCTCATATCTCTTATATTCTCCCAGTATGTTAAAGTTGTGCGTGTATTTCAGTATCTGGCGCAGGCTGGCATCGTATTGCTTTTGCTCGGTCCATTCTACATCTACATAAAAATTATATTCGTTGCGTTTACCTAACACGGGCATGCTTTGTATTTTGCTCATGTTAACGCCTTCTTCGGCCAAAATATTAAGCACCTTGGCCAACGAACCAACCTCGTTACTCACCTGGAAACATAACGACGCTTTGTTGGCCTCAACCTTACCGGCATTATCATGCGTGGTCAATATCAAAAAACGGGTAAAGTTCTTCTTGTTCGATTCTATCCGACGCTCCAGTATCTCTAATCCGTAAAGCTTTGCCGCTAAGGTGTTGGCAATGGCCACGGTATCGGTCAGTTGCTCCTCGCGGATGCGTTTGGCACAGGCGGCGGTATCGTTACTTTCTATTACCTTAATTTGCGGGTATTCGTCCAAAAAATCAACACACTGGCGTATCGCTATCGGGTGCGACATAGCCACCTTAATATCCTCAAACGCCACGCCCGGCAGCGCCATCAGGTGTAGTTGTATAGGCAGGTAAACCTCGCCCACCACCGGGAAGTTGTAGTTAAGCAACAGCGAATAGTTAGGCAACAGGCTGCCGGCAATGCTGTTTTCAATAGCCATTACCACGTAGTCGGCCTCGCCATTTTTAAGGGCCTCAAAGGTTTGTTTAAAAGAGTTGCATTCAATGGTTTGAATGTCTTCTCCAAAAAACTTGAAGGCCGCTTCTTCGTGAAAAGAAGCGCGTATTCCCTGTATTGCAACTCTTGGTGTTTTGTGTGTCATAAACCCTGTTAAAGCAAAAAGTCCCGGCTTGTTGGGCCGGGACTTTTCAGTTTCTTGTATATGTTTTGGTTATTGCATATCAGTCCCGGCTTGTACTGGTAAAGTAAAAGTAGTAGCCGTAAAAATATGCAGTGTTAAATTTCATTTGTTGTTTTTGTATTGCGCCGTAAATGTACACGTTAAAATGAAAAGTCCAAAATAAAATTTTATTTTTTTGAAATAAAAGAGGGGGAACCAAATTTAATTGGGTGAAGGGGTGTTTTTGTGAGTATTGTAGTGTTTTTATTTGGAGCGACGGCGTGATGGTGGTTAAAAGTTTTGTTACGCACCTACGGTTAGGGTTGTTAATTTTAGTAGAACATACTTTTAAATACTGCGGCAGTAGCGTTTACTTAAGAACCAGGTTTCGTTTTGGGCGTTGCCTTCGGCCGGGCTTTGCAGGGCTCCGCTTCGCTGCGGTACCTCCTTCGTCGGCACTAAACCCTTACAATCCCTAACGCGGGAGGGTAGCGAATAGAGCTTTGTTAAAACAATTAGCTATTCGATGACTGGTATTTGCAATAAAAGTTGCAGTTTCACTGCTATAATAATATCGCTATATTTATAGTGATGCAATTATAAATACTAAGTGTCTTTTTGTAATGAAACCCTAAACCAATGAAACTCAACAAAAAAATGTTATTGTTTTTAATGATACCGGCCTCGCTTTTATTAGGTAGCTGTGAGCGTAAATTAAAGACTGAAAAAGCGGCTAACCTAATAACAGCAGAAGATACTGTTAAAACAGATAATGTGGTGTCGGTTAAAAATATACAGCCTTATAAAAAGGTTGATAGCCTGATGCAATTATTAACAAATAATTACAATGTTGCTTACGTAAACGAGTTGGAAAAAATTTGTACAAAAAGCGATGGCGACTTATCTGAATACATTAACGCTGCCAGTTATAAATTGTTTAACGAACAAATGAATGATTTTACCGCTTATTTGGTAGCTAATTCAAACGCTTGCTTGAAAGATAAGTTGATAGAGGAATTAGGCGCAAAAATTGCAGTTTACCCGCAAAGTGAACGACTTGGGAAACTACTAATAGAACAAGAAAAAACGCTTGCTTTAGCCTCTAAACAAAAGCTATCTGCCACAAAGCTTGCTTTTATAAAGCAAGTATTTAAAAAAGTAAACCCCGGATTATTTGATTGAAGGCCTAAAAGTTAACGCCTCTTTTGCTATGTAGAGTTTAGGCAGCTCGTGGCAGCGGATATTTTTTGGATTTTACATCCGGTATTTTATCAAATCAATGGATATAACCTGAACTTTTGCTTTATAATGTCCTGCTGAAATTTAGATTGTAATATATATGGCTTTATTAATAAGTTAGATAGTTTTATAGAGGTGCCATCTTTGAAAATCAGTTCCGAATAATTTATCAGGCTATTACGTTTTGTGCGGGAAAGCGGTATGGAAATTTCCACCACATCGGCTTTATCATAAACTATTGTTTTATTATCACTAATAATCTTAAACGTTTCTTTCCCCCTTGAAATTTCCAGTATGATATTTTTTGATTTAGAATAATGATTATATAACAAGCATATTAAAAAAAAGGCCACCCCCATAAAAGCAAACTCCAATAAACTGTTGGATGTATATAAAAAAAGTGTTTTACAAAAGATGAATACAGACATTGCCAAAAAAAAGGTTGCCAAGATAAAGAAGATTGAAATATGGGTGGTATTTAGGCTATATTGAAATTTTTTTGTAGCAAACACCTTCTTTACGCCAAAGGCTCTATGTCGCTCGAATTTTTTCAGATCGATATATTTTTCAAAAAAGCTTGTAACTGTTTCGGCTATCTGTTGTAATGTTTCAACGTGTGCCTCGTAAAGTTGCCCGGCTTTGTTAAAATAATAAAGGGAGAATTTCCCATTGAAAAAAAGACCTATCTTAAGATATTCATTTACGCTGCTATGTATAGTTACTGAAGGCCCCGTTAACTTAACATCGGTTAAGTGCCGTTCGGTATCCCAAGGGAAGTTTTTTATTAAAGCAAGTGTTTCTTCCAGTGATCTTTCTTGCTCATCAATAAACTCGCCGGGTTCGTAATTTTTGTATTGTAGTTTCGATATAAATTTAGGCATAGCTTTGTGAAGCCCAATTTATAAATAAATCCGAACTAATCACATCCTTCATGTTGAACTTGTTTCAACATCTCACAGAGTGTTTGATAGTAAGTTTTCCGTCATGTTGAGTTTTAAAATCCGGGGAGCTATAAAGGTGAGATGAGGCGTATGGCTTGTCACCCTGAGCTTGTCGAAGGGTGCGTGGATAAAGGCCTCTGCGCACCATCCTTCGACAGGCTCAGGATGACCCATTTATAAGCATTTTTAAACACGTAATGTTGAACTTGTTTAAAAATCCCACCTGCTAAGCATCGCGTTTGATTAGTTCACCCTTTGAGATGCCGAAATTCTTCGGCCCATGATATCTTAATTCAACCCCACATAATAATCCAGCGCTTCAAAAAGCTCGGGCTGGGTGCAAACGTTGTCTATGTTGAACTGGCCTATTTTGGTTAGCAGGGTACAGTTCACCTTGCCGTCGAGGTTCTTTTTATCTTTCAGCATGTAACCGTACATGGCTTCGTAGGCACTTGGTTTGAGGCGGTATTTTGGGTACAGCTTCATGATAACCTCGCTGATCTCGGCCAGTTCTTCGGCGCTTAAGCCTGTTTTTTTATGGGCCAGGTAGCTCTCGCATATCATGCCCAGCGCAATGGCTTCGCCGTGGGTAAGCGGGTTGTTATCGTTCATGAGCGACCATGTTTCAACCGCGTGCCCAATGGTATGGCCAAAATTGAGGCTCTTGCGTATGTTTTGCTCGGTAGGGTCTTCGGTAACTACCTTGTTCTTCAATACTACTGAAGCATGGATTTGCCCGGCTGATGGCAAACTAAGGTCGCTGTTCTTCAGGTCGGCCCAGTAGGCGGCGTCCAGTATCAGGCCATGTTTCAGCATTTCTGCCAAACCCGACAGGCGTTGCCTTGGCGATAAGGTTTTCAGAAAATCGTACTCAATAAAAACCGCTTTCGGTTGCGCGAAGGTGCCGATGATGTTTTTTACGCTATCTACATCAATACCGGTTTTGCCGCCAACAGAGGCATCAACCTGCGAAAGCAGGGTGGTAGGCATGTGTATAAAATCGATACCGCGTTTGTAGGTTGAGGCCGCGAAACCGCCCATATCGGTAATAACGCCGCCGCCTAAATTAATGAGCAGACTTTTACGGTCGGCACCAAAATCTATCAGCATTTTCCATATGCCAATGCAAAAGTCGATGTTCTTGCTTTCTTCACCGGCGTTTATTTCAATGAGGTCGTAATTATCAATCTCGTCCACCTCTTTTTTTATCAGCGGAAAGCAATGGATACTGGTATGCTCGTCGGTTAAAATAAAAAAACGCGAGTAATTGCCCCTTTTTATAAAGCTGATCAGCTCGGCAATGGTATTCTCAAAAAAAATTGGGTAGTGGTCGGTTTGTATCGTATCCATATTAAATCACCTTGATCTTATTGTTCCTGAATTCAACAATATCACCCTGCCTTACCTTCAAACGTTTGCGGTAATCAACTGTGCCATTGTATTTTACTTCACCTTCGGTAACAACAATTTGCGCTTCGCCACCGGTTTGTACCAGGTTGGCGGCCTTTAATAACTGTATCAGCGGAATGTATTCGCCTTCTAATTTAAACTCGATCATGGATAGGCAAAAATAAAGTATTAACTTGATAATGGGTTATGTTAATGCATTTTCTACTTTTGTACCTGATATGACCTCTTCTTCTGTACAAACCACCGGCAGCGCTGCGCCCGGCAGTGAGCTGTCTTTTGATAATACCGAAATCGCTTTTCGGCATTCGTCTAACCGCGACCTTAAACGTGCCTATTGGCTGTTTAAACTCATTAATGTTAACTTTTTGGTTAAAGTAGGCCCGCCTATCACCAATTTTGCCATCAATATAGGCTTGCCTATCAAGGGCATTATTAAGGCTACCATTTTCCGCCAGTTTTGCGGCGGCGAAACCATTACCGAGTGTACACCAACCATTAAAAACCTGCAATCGGGCGGGGTAGGTACTATTTTAGATTATTCGGTTGAGGGCGAAGATGAAGAGGAAGTGTTTGATAACACCCGCGACGAAATCATCCGCACCATTGTACGTGCCGATGGCGATACCGCCATACCTATTACCGTATTTAAAATTACGGGCGTAGGCCGTTTTTCGCTGCTGGAAAAACTGGATGCAGAAGAAACCTTGACTGCCGACGAAGAGCAGGAATGGAAAAAAGTACAGGCACGTGTACTGGCCATTTGCCAAAAAGCTTATGATGCCGGTGTGCCGATCATGATAGATGCCGAAGAAAGCTGGATCCAGGAAACCATTGACGGCCTGGCGTTGGATATGATGCGCCGCTTTAACCGCGAAAAGATCATCATTTACAATACTTACCAATTATACAGGCACGATAAGCTGGAGTCGTTAAAGGCCGACCATGCTATTGCCACTAAAGAAAGCTTTATACTGGGCGCTAAAATTGTACGCGGCGCCTATATGGAAAAAGAGCGTAAACGTGCCGAAGAACGCGGTTATGTATCGCCGATACAGCCAAATAAACAGGCTACAGACCGCGATTATGATGAGGCTGTAAAGTACTCGGTACAAAATATTAACAATCTTGCCATAGTGGCCGGCACGCATAATGAGCACAGCTGCCGCCTGCTGGCCGACCTGCTGAATAAGCACAATGTAGACCACAATCATCCGCACATTTATTTCTCACAATTACTCGGTATGAGCGATAATTTGAGTTTTAATTTGGCAAATGCGAGGTATAATGTGGCAAAATATGTACCTTACGGACCAATTAAGGCTGTGTTGCCTTACTTGTTCAGAAGAGCGCAGGAAAATACCGCTATTGCAGGCCAAATGAGCCGTGAGCTTGGGCTAATTGTTAAAGAAACAAAACGCAGAGGTATATAATCGTTATTCTTTTCGGTACAGGTAACAACGCCGTTTTAATAAAAAAATATTACCACACATATCCCCCTGATTAGTTGCCAAAACCGGTAAGGTAGTGATATGTATATTTATGTGCGATTCTATGTCCGAAAGGTTTAAAATTGTTGATTACCAAAGCGCGAGCCCCGAAGTAAAGGCCATCTACGAAGAAACCATGAAGGAAATGGGGATCCCATTTGTACTTAATTGGTTTAAATGCCAGGGTAACAATGCCACCGTATTACGAGGTAACTGGGAAAAACTGCGCAACACCATGCTGCGCGGCAAAGTGCCTTTCGTTTTAAAACAGCTTATTATTTATAATATATCAAACCTTAAGGGTTGCGATTATTGCTCGCAGGCACATGGCATTATTGCCGATAGCCTGGGTAAATCGCTCACGGGGACTGATGATATTAAGCTCACTGCCGATCTGAACAGCACATACATCCCATCGTCGTATCGCAAAGCTATAGAGATAGTTACTAAGTGCGCCCTTGTGCCGCGTAATACTACCGATGCCGATTTTGAATCGCTGCGCGATGAAGGTTATAGTTTGGAAGAAGTGCAGGAGCTGATGGCGCTGGCTGATTTAACCAATATGATCAATACCATTGCCGATATATCAGGGATACAAATAGATAACGAACTGGTAGAGCCCCGTTAAGTAGTTATGGAAGCGCTACAGGGGATAATGCAAAACGCAAAAAGACTTCGGTACGAAGCGCTGTCGGCCTTTGCGGCCGACCTTAATAAGGCAGCCAAGTATACCGAAATATGCGATGCCCTGTCGGCCCATATCAAATACATTATCGATTTTTTTCAGTTAAGGCTGCATCACTTCAACAAAGGCGAGTCGGGTTGTTTTGAGATGTCGCGCGGGGAATGCGTTTTTTTTAAGCCCCGTCAGGATGGCTTGTGGAAATACGAAATGGAGGTTTTTGAAGCCGGTTTACCCGTTAACTATTTCGGCGATGCCATTCAGGAGCATAAACTACTGGCCCGGTCGGTTTTTAACAACCCCAAGGTAGCGGCCGTGTATTCACTGCCTGTATCTTATTTTAAAGATCAGAAGATCCTCATCACCATAGCAGTAAAAAGCCAGATCCATTATATTGATATCGACTTTAAGTTTCTGAAATCGATAGCAGATCTGGTGGCCAATAAACTAATGCAGCTCGATCTGCTTAAAAAGATTGAAAATACCAACAAGGAGCTGAAGGCGAAAAACGCGCAGATCACCAAACTGAACTATGACCTGGAGCAAACGGTAAACCTGCGCACCGCGGAACTAACCAACGCCAACGAAGAACTCAAAACCCTGTTTTACCGTACCTCGCACGATTTTAGGGCTCCGCTTGCCAACATCATGGGTTTGGCCAACATAGCCAAACTGGTAACCAAGGATAAGGACGCGCTGAATTTATTTGAAAAATGCGAAGAGGTGGCCCATAAAATGGATGCCATGCTATCCAAGCTGAATGTGTTAAGCACCTACTCGTACGAGCACCAGATAAAGCCGGTAGATTTCAGGCAGATATTAAGGGAATTGCGCGCTAAGTTTCAGGACAAGCTGCAAGAAATAGGCGGGCGTTTAATTTTTGATATAGTACTTGACGATGAGCACCTCGCCAACCCCGATACTTACGTAACCATCCTCGAAAACCTGCTCGAAAACTCCATCAATTACCATAATAATAACCTCATTGTACAGGTATACATCTTCAGGTACAAGAACGATCTGGTGATCAAATTCAGCGATAACGGACAGGGGATCCCGCTCAAAATAATAGGTAAGATATATGATATGTACTACCGCGGCAATTCCGAATCGACAGGTAGCGGCCTGGGTTTATACGTGGTACGCAAACTGGTACGTTCGCTCCATGGCAACATTTTCGCGCAAAGCAAGCCTAAAAAACATACTCACTTTATTATTAAAGTACCATTGGTACAGCCGTCTTAATAAGCATCATCCTCCAAATATGTAACGGGTGCTAATTGGCCTAATTCTTCATCGGTAAACAACCGGGAGTGGATCATGAAGCGGTAGCCGGTTGGTATCTCGATAGAAAAGCTGGAACCCCGGCCTTTGGTAATGCCAATGGTAAGCTGGGTATGCTGCCAATATTCAAACTGATCCTTACTCATCCAAAATTCGCAGTCGTCAATTTCGCCAAGGCATACATCGCTGCCGCCAAGTTTAAAATCGCCTTTTGCAAAACACATGGGCGATGAGCCATCGCAGCAGCCCCCGCTTTGGTGAAACATCAGTTCGCCGAAACGGGCTTTCAGGTCGGCTATCAGGTTTGATGCTTCGGGGTTTACCAGTACTCTCTTTATCATTGGGCTGTGCATAATAGTAAAAGGCACATACAAGAAAAATGTTTCCCTGCACGTGCCTTGTCCCTTTTTGTGTTTTTAAAAGAAGCCTAATTTGTTTTTGTTATATGAGATCAGCATATTCTTGGTTTGACGATAATGCGCCAGCATCATCTTGTGGTTTTCGCGCCCGAAACCCGATTTTTTGTATCCGCCGAAAGGCGCGTGTGCCGGGTAAGCATGGTAATTATTCACCCAAACACGACCTGCCAGTATAGCGCGTGGCACTTCGTAAATCTCGTGCGCGTCGCGTGTCCATACGCCTGCACCGAGGCCATAAAGAGTATCGTTGGCAATGGCAATGGCTTCTTCGGTAGTTTTAAAGGTGGTAACGCAAGCCACCGGTCCAAAGATCTCTTCCTGAAAAATGCGCATTTTATTGTGGCCTTTAAACAAGGTTGGCTGTATATAGTAACCACCTTCCAGTTCACCGTCCAGCTTTTTAACATCGCCGCCGCAAAGTACTTCGGCGCCTTCTTCTTTACCTATTTTAAGGTACGATTGTATCTTTTCGTATTGATCGTTAGATGCCTGCGCGCCCATCATGGTGCTGCCATCCAGCGGGTGCCCCATTTTAATGGCATTGGTGCGTTCTATAACACGGGCTATAAACTTATCGTATATGTTTTCGTGCACCAATATGCGCGACGGACAGGTACAAACCTCACCCTGGTTAAGTGCGAACAGCACCGCACCCTCAATGGCCTTATCAAAAAACGCATCATCTGCATCGCCTACAGATTCGAGGAAGATGTTAGGCGATTTACCACCCAGTTCCATGGTAACCGGTATCAGGTTTTCAGACGCGTACTGCATAATCAGTCGGCCGGTAGTGGTTTCGCCGGTGAACGATACCTTGGCAATGCGTGGCGACGACGCCAGCGGTTTACCTGCTTCCGGCCCGAAACCGGTAACAATGTTCAGCACGCCCGGAGGCAAAATATCGCCTATCAGTTCCATCAACACCATAATGGAGGTTGGCGTTTGCTCGGCTGGTTTTACCACGCAGCAGTTACCGGCGGCAAGTGCAGGGGCAATTTTCCAGGTAGCCATCAGCAGCGGGAAATTCCAGGGGATGATCTGGCCTACTACTCCCAGTGGTTCGTTCAGACAAATACTTACAGTGAATTCGTCGTGTTCGGATATGCTACCCTCTTCGGCACGGATAACACCGGCGAAGTAACGGAAGTGATCTATCACCAGCGGTAAATCGGCGGCGCGGGTTTCGCGGATGGCTTTGCCGTTATCAATAGTTTCTACCACGGCCAGGTATTCAAGGTTGGCCTCAATGGTATCGGCTATCTTATTTAATAGTGATGCCCTGCTTACAGCCGAGGTTTTACCCCATGTTTTAAAAGCCTCGTGCGCGGCATCTAAAGCCAGTTCTACATCATCTTTTCCCGATCTGGCGGCCTGGGTAAATACCTTGCCGTCAATAGGAGATACATTATCAAAATATTCACCTTTAACAGGCGGAACAAATTTGCCGCCAATGAAATTGTCATACCTCGCTTTAAACGAAGGTTTTGCAGGAATGCTCATAATTAGAAATATTTAGTTTTAAATGGTAGTACTAAGGTAGCCGGATGGTTATTGGGGCATTTGCATTATGGTATCAAATGGTAGCACAATGGTGTCAATTTTTTTGGGGTATTGTTTATGCTGATATATATACCTAATTTGCTTTGAATTATGAGAGGCTATGAATAACAAGAACCTGTTATCACCTATAAACCTGTCTCACAGCAAACAAATACAAACACTGGTAGAAAACCGAAAGGCTTACACGCTTAACCACTGCGAGCTTAACGTTTTTGAGACTTATCAGCGCAGCGAACGGGTACCCTTAACTTTTAGCGACCTGGTAATTACCAGCATGCTAAGAGGGAAAAAGGTGATGCACCTGTTTGATAAACCCGGCTTTGATTACCTGCCCGGCGAAACCGTGATAGTGCCGCCCAATATTACCATGCGGATTGATTTTCCGGAAGCTACAGCGCAGCAGCCATCGCAGTGTACGGCACTGGCCATTAACCAGCAGGAGATTGCCAATACGCTCGATTTTTTGAACGAGAACTACCCGCGCGAGGATAGCCGTACCTGGCAGCTCAACTATAACCAGTTCCATTTTTTTAATAATTACGAACTGGCGCAGCTCATTAATAAACTCATCCGCATTAGTACGGGTGATGCCTTAACTAAAGATGTACTGGCCAACCTTACTTTGAAAGAATTGCTGATACGTATTATGCAAATGCAAAATCTGCACGATATACAGGATAACCTGCACGAGCTATCCAGCGGCAGCCGCTTTGCCTACGTGCTGGAATACATCAGGGTGCATTTGAGCGATAAGCTGAATATTGACGCGCTTAGCCAGATGGCCTTCATGAGCAAGGCCAGTTTTTTCCGGGCCTTTAAGCATGAGCTGGGCATATCGCCGGTTGATTATATTATAAAGGAACGTATACAACTGGCCAAGCAACTGATGAATAATCCGAATAACAGCATATCCGAAGCCTGCTTTAAGGCCGGGTTTAATAACCTTAATTATTTTAGCCGCGCATTTAAAAAGGTAGAAGGTATTACCCCGAGTTTGTTTAAAGCGCGCTACAGGGCGGTAGGTTAACCCGATGATTTTAATTGTGGATTACCGATGGTAAATAATGGTAAAAATTAAAACCATTTTGTGCTATATTGGGTTATCCAATTAGCAATAACAGTACGATCCATTTTTGTTTTTAAACTTATGCCTACTCATTTATTTAACGCCTATATTGATGCCCCCGATGGCACAACACTCGCCGGTCCGGTTACGATGGATAAAGACGAATACCTGTTTGTAAATAAGAACACGGTAGATGATATTTACTTCAACCTCAAAAAAGCTGACGACGGCTGGTATTACTCGGGCGGCCCGGTAACCCACGATGTGCCCAAACAATTTATTGACGAAGTAGGGCGGCAGATAGACGAATATCACGCCCATAAAGATAACCACTAATATAAGAGACAGAACAGGCCATGCTTAACCGTATGGCCTGTTTTGTTTATAAATAATTTACGCTGCGCCGATTTTTATTTAGCGATACTAATGCTATCTATGCATCAGCTTAGCGGGTAATGCTTCGCGTAAAAGATTATACGAATGAAAAGATCTGTCGCTATTGATATGGATGGGGTTTTGGCCGATGTGGAAAGCCACTTTTTTGAATGGTACAAACGCGACTACGGCGTAAGCCTTACCTTACAGGACATTATCGGGAAAACTGAGGATGATGCCTTTCCCGAAAAAATGGTGATCCGCAAGTTTGCCACTACTCCCGGCTTTTTTACTACTGTGCCCGTAATGCCCGGTGCTATTGAAACTGTTAAAAAGCTGATGGAAGATTTTGAGGTATACGTGGTATCGGCAGCTATGGAGTTTCCGCAGTCGTTAAGTGAAAAACGGATCTGGTTAACCGAGCATTTTCCGTTCATCAGCTGGCGCAATATTATTTTTTGTGGTGATAAGAGTATTATCAGTACCGACTTTATGATTGACGATCACATTAAAAACCTCGACTATTTTAAGGGTAAAACCATACTTTTCAATGCTTTTCATAATGTAAACTACCATCACCATACCCGTGCCAATAACTGGGATGAGGTATTGGCGCTGATGCAGGAAAGTCCACTTTAAAGATATCAGTTTACCGGTTAGGCAATAAAGAATATTTATTGCGTTTGTAACAAGGGATGCAGGTAACTATCTAAACCACGACTTGTTTTGTCATGCTTTGTTGATAAAATAATCGGCTCATTTATTATTGATTATCTTTTATCCAAAATATTCATACCTTGTAACTCAATGGAAGAATACCTGAAATTATTTAAAGACTTTGTGGTTAGTCTGGGCGAAAAGCACCAGGTTGATCCATTATTGCTTGGCTGCCTATACCTGGTAAGCAAGGTATCTTTGGTATTCTTTTTGGGCTGGGCACTGAAAAATTTAAGAGCCAAAAAGCCATTCTCCACACAACTCATCATAGCTTCGGTAAGTTTCAGCCTGCCTTATCTTTACCTAATTATCGCCGGTCGTAACCTGTCTGTTTGGGTATATGTATTTATCGGGGCGATGTTCGTTTACGGCGGCTACTCCATCTGGCGCAAGATCGCTACTAAGGCTGATCCGGCAGATGCTTGATGCCTGTTAATTAAATATTATATACTTGCCATTGCGAGGTACGAAGCAATCTCCTCGCGTTTTAGCTCATTTGCTATTATCGTTGTCATTGCTGTAAAGTACGAGCAATCTCTACTTAGACTGAAGCTTGTGCTGTAATTAACGTTAGCCTGCTCTTGGGCGCAGGGCCCCATTACTTTTGAGGGTAAAAGTAACAAAACCCTTGTCCAGCAAAAGGCTTCTTTGCTGCACAGGGCCATTGCCATGCAAACGTGCAGAACTTAGGGCTGGAACTTTTGCCCCTCCGCTCATTTCCTCCTCACATGCAACAAGTTCGCTATGCCCGCCTTTGCGCTCATTGGCCACCAAAGTTGTGCCCGTTTTCGCCCGAAGCTCTTTGCTGACGGATAGCTCCCCTCAAAGATCGTCATTGCGAACGTAGTGAAGCAATCCCCGAGTGGCAGAGCCGCTCTGTGAGTTTAGAGAATTGCTTCGTGCCTCGCAATAATAAAAATCATATTACATATTTTATTATTGTTTAAAAAACACTTAATGGATTTCTATTCAATCCTCCACTGATTCCTTTTGCTAAATCATATTACCTGCTATTTACCTAAATATAGTATTAGAATACCATAAAATAGTTGTTTTATAAGGTTTTTAAAACCCTTAACATTGTATTATTATAAATCATATATCAAATACTAAGCAGGCAATATTTTTTTATTTAGTTGGTTTTTAGCCAAGTAATAATATAAATAATTGTTGAACGCACACTATTAATTCATTGTTTGGCTATTAAAGCATCACCACTATAAACTTTACAGGTTTATTGATTGTGGCGACTCTCTTTTAACAAATCAACCATGCTTTTAATGGCTTGCGTTTTAGCATGTTATTGCTTGTATATTAAAATAAGCGTTGTATTAACACTAATTATTAAAATAAACTATCCTGATTATGGCAGAAAAACGGAGAGCATAGGCGTAGCGTACGGCATTCAAAGAAATGACCATTCCGAATCACAAAATTTTTAAGAGAGACATTATATGGAAAAATTATACAAAGCATTAATTTATACTTTAAAAGTACTGCCGGCAACGGTTTTGATCATGCTCAGTTCGGCGGCAATGGCGCAAACCGTGCATGTTGAAGGTTTAGTAAAAGATAAAACCGGTCCGCTGCCGGGCGTATCAGTAATGGTGGAGGGCACAACCAACGGCCGCACTACCGATGTTAACGGTAAATACAAAATAGATATATCTAAAACCAGTCTGTTAACATTTACATCGGTAGGGTATACCACGCAAAAAATAAACCTTAAAGATTATACACAGCTAAGCAACGGTACCTACGTTGTTGATATCATCCTTGTGGAAAGCGAAAACTCGCTGAACGAGGTAGCGGTTGTGGCTTATGGTACGCAAAAGAAGGCCAGTTTGGTAAGTTCGATCACTACCATTAACCCTAAAATATTAAAGGGGCCTTCAAGCAACTTAACTACTATGCTGGCGGGTGCAATTCCGGGTATGGTGGCTTATCAGCGCAGCGGCGAGCCGGGTGCCGATAACGCGCAGTTCTTTATCAGGGGGGTAGGTACATTCGGTGCCGGTAAGGTTGATCCATTGATACTGATAGATGGTATCGAATCAACTACTTATGATCTGTCTCGCTTACAGCCCGATGATATAGCCGGTTTTTCGGTACTTAAAGATGCTACGGCTTCGTCACTATACGGCGCGCGTGGTGCTAACGGCGTAATACTGGTGGTTACCAAAAAAGGTGATCAGGGTAAGGTGAAATTCAACGTTCGTGTTGAAAATTCTGTTTCACAAAACACCAAGAACATAGCCCTTGCCGATAACATTACCTACATGACGCTCGCTAATGAGGGCGTGCTTACCAGAACGCCGCTGGCTAATTTGCCTTATTCGCAAAATAAAATTGATCACACCGCCGCCGGCGATGATCCGCTGTTGTATCCTAATAACAACTGGATTGATCTGTTGATTAAAAAGCGTACCAATAATCAGCGTATCAACGTGAACGCGAGTGGTGGCAGCGAAAAAGCCAAGTACTACCTGGCCATGACCTACAATATTGATAATGGTATTTTAACCGATAACAAGCTGAACGATTTTAGCAATAACATCAAATTGAGCTCGTACTCCCTTTTATCAAACACTACACTAAACCTAACCAAAACTACCGAGGTGCTGGTGAGCCTTAAAGGGCAATTTGATAGTTATAGCGGACCGGTAGGCGGCGGCGCGGCAGTTTTTAACAATGCCTTGTACAGTAACCCGGTAGCATTTCCGGCTATTTACCCATCAAGCTTGTTGCCTTACGTAAACCACCCGTTGTTTGGTAATGCCCCAATTGTTAAAGGCGGTAGCGCGATATATAATAACCCTTACGCGCAGTCTTTATCAGGTTTTCAAACTTCTACCACCAGTACTTTAACGGCACAGTTAAACATTAATCAAAATTTAGATTCATTTACCAAAGGCTTGTCAGCGAGGGTAATGGCTTATACTACCCGTTTTGCCAACTTTTTTGTAACCCGCCAATACAGTCCGTACTACTACAGTTCAAATATAGTAGATGGTCAGTTCGCAGGTTTAACCCTGCTTAACGATGGTTCTATTGGTAACCCTTTGCCTGCGCCTACAGAGTATCTTACCTATAATCAAAACCCGGCAGCTACTGGTGTTAACGCCATCTCTTACATTGAGGCGGCAGTTAATTACTCGCGCGTATTTAACGAGAAGCACAGCATTGGCGCGATGTTAATTGGTACCATGCGCCAGTTCAATACAGGTAACGCGCCAACTTTACAACTATCATTGCCATCGCGCAACCAGGGTGTATCAGGCCGTTTTACTTATGGTTATGATACCCGTTACCTTGTCGAGTTCAACTTCGGTTATAATGGATCAGAGCGTTTTGCGAACAATCACCGCTTTGGTTTCTTCCCGTCGGTAGGTGCTGGCTGGATCGTATCTAACGAAAAATTCTTCGCTGGGCTGCGCAACACTATCGATCAGTTAAAGTTAAGGGCAACCTACGGTTTGGTGGGTAACGATCAGATCGGTTCATCGGTAGACAGGTTCTTCTATCTATCGGAAGTTAGCCTTAACAACGGTAACAGCGGTTCGTTTGGTACCAACTTCGGTACTAATCGTCCGGGAGTGGCTATCAGCCGTTATGCAAACCCGAATATTACCTGGGAAGAATCAAAGCAGCTTAACCTGGGTATGGACCTAACCGTTATGCAGAATTTTACCTTAACGCTTGATGCTTACCAGCAACACCGCGATAACATTTTAATGGTGCGCAGTACTATACCTACATCAATGGGTTTACAGGCCAACATATCTGCCAATGCCGGTAAGGTATTCAGTAAGGGTATTGATGTGGCTATGGATTATAAAAAGAATTTCAGCAATTCATTCTGGATTCAATCGCGCGGTACGTTCACTTACGCGGTTAACAAGGTGGTTAAAAACGAAGAGCCCGAGTACAGCGATAACTTAAAATACCTTTCGCGAGTGGGTTATTCAACTAACCAGGTTTACGGCCTTATTGCCGAACGCTTATTTATTGACGATAAAGATGTGGCCAACTCACCCTTCCAGGATTTTGGCGAATACAAGGCCGGTGATATCAAATACCGCGATATGAACGGTGATGGTAAAGTAACCTCTTCGGATATTGTGCCTATTGGTTATCCGGTAGTGCCAGAAATGATCTTCGGTTTCGGCTTTTCGGTAGGTTATAAAAACTTCGATATCAGCGCATTCTTCCAGGGCTCGGCACGGTCGGCATTTTTTATCAACCCATCTAACATAACACCTTTTTACCTGAACGGCGGTTACCAGAACGGTTTGTTGCAGGCTATCGCCGATAGTCATTGGTCTGAAGAAAACCGCGACTCTTATGCTTTTTGGCCAAGGTTAAGCAATACCATACAAGGTAACAACGTGCAAACTTCCAGCTGGTGGATGCGTAACGGCTCATTCTTAAGGTTGAAATCAGCCGAGCTGGGTTACAATTTCCCGCAATCGCTGGCTAAGAAAATACACATCGGTAATGGCCGCTTGTATGTTAACGGTTTAAATCTCCTGTCGCTCACAAGTTTCAAATTATGGGACCCTGAAATGGGTGGATCCGGCTTGGGCTACCCAATTCAAAAGGTGTTTAACCTTGGTTTAAGGGTGGAATTGTAAACTTTTTTAAGATAGTTTTATGAAAAAGAATTTTAGTAATAACAAAATATCCGGCCGTTTACAGCAGGTAAGCGGCAAAAGCAAATGGCTGGCGTACGCGCTGTTTGTTTGCATAATAATTCCGGCTTCTTCGTGTAAAAAGTCGTTTTTAGATGTAGTGCCCGATAACGTATCAACCATTGATAACGCTTTCGTATCAAAGTCAGAAGCCGAAAAATACCTGTATACCTGCTACTCTTACCTGCCTACCAATACCGATCCTACCTACAATGTGGGGCTTACAGCCGGTGATGAGGTTTGGGTAGAAGATCCGGCAAACGCCATTCGCTCTACCAACGTATTACGGTTACCGCGCGGCGGACAAAGCGCATCAGACCCTATAGCTAACTTTATGAACGGCACGCGTGATGCCAGCCCTAATTACAGAGCCATACGCGATTGTAATATTTTTATTGAGAACGTAAGTAACCTAAGTAAGGTGCCCGATCTGGATATTGATACCCGCGACAGGTGGATAGCTGAAGTGAAGTTTTTGAAGGCGTTTTATCATTTTGTATTGTTAAGAGCTTACGGCCCTATCCCAATTATTGATAAAAACCTGGCTATTGATGCCCCGATAGAGGAGATAAGGGTAAAACGCGAACCTGTGGATAAGGTGGTTGATTATATTGCCAACCTGTATGATGAGGCTGCCGCTAAACTGCCTTTAACCATTTTAAACAAAGCCAGCGAATTAGGCCGTATCACCAAGCCTGCCGCCTTGGCTATGAAAGCTAAACTGTTAGTTACGGCTGCCAGCCCGCTGTTTAATGGTAACTCTGATTATGGCTCATTTAAAGATAAAAGCGGTGTGCAACTCATTAGCACCACTTATAGTGCCGAAAAATGGAAACGTGCGGCTGATGCTTGTAAGGCGGCCATTGACTTATGTGCCGAGCAAAACATAAAACTATACAAGTTCCCTGAGCCGCTGATACACCTGAGCGATACCACCATGACGCAAATGAGCATCAGAAACGCGATGAGCGAAAGATGGAATGAAGAGTTGATATGGGGCCTTACAGCGAACAACAATATCAATTACAATAACTTCTTCCAGTCGATGTGTGCGGGTATGTATGATTTTGATAACCTTTCGGCTACCAAAACAGCTAACCGCCCGCTGATGGGGCCAAGCCTTAAAATGGCCAAAATGTTCTATACCGAAAACGGTGTACCTATTGATGAGGATAAAACGCTTGACTTTACCAACATATCTGAACTGCGCACAGCTAAAACCGAAGATCGTTTTAATATCAAGGAGGGCGAGGTAACGGCAAGGCTCAATTTCAACAGGGAAAACCGCTACTATGCCAACCTTGGTTTCGACCGTGGAGTATGGTACATGGAAAACAGCAAATCGAAAAGTGATGAAAATACCTTTTGGCTGATGGCCCGCGGTGCCGAGTTAAGCCAGTCGGCAACGGTGCCTGTGGCCGGGTTTTACATGAAAAAGTGTTTGAACTGGCACTTCGAGTGGACATCGGTAACCTACACCAACTACCCATGGCCCGAAATGCGTCTGGCCGATTTATATTTACTATACGCCGAAGCGCTTAACGAAGCCGAAGGCCCGGGTGGCGATGTGTATACCTACATTAACCGTGTGCGCGAGCGCGCAGGTTTAAAAACAGTACAGGAGGCATGGACTACCTACAGCACCAGCCCTACAAAATATACTACCAAAGAGGGAATGCGTGCCATTATACAAAGAGAGCGCGCGCTGGAGCTTTGTTTTGAAGGTGGTCGTTTTTGGGATTTGCTGCGCTGGAAAACCGCCGGTAAAGAATTGAACGCTAACGTTACGGGCTGGTCAATATCTGAAGATACCCCGGAGCTGTACTATCGCGAAATAAGCATATTCTCAAGACAGTTTGTAGTACCGCGCGATTATTTGTGGCCTATAAGAGAGAGCGATCTGCTTGTTAATCAAAACCTGGTACAAAATCCTAACTGGTAAAACACGGCTTAATTGAGGTTTTAACGAAAAATATAGCAAAATGAAAACAATAAAATATATACCTGTACTGGCTGCATTAACCCTGTTGATGTACTCGGGCTGTAAGCAGGATAGCATAAATACACCTACCATAACCAATAAGAACCAGCCGGGGGCGGTATCAAATGTTGATGTGGTTAATAAGAACGGGGCTGCAACGCTTACGTACTCATTACCATCAAACCCCGACTTGTTATACGTAAAAGCAGTTTATGAAACAGGCCCAGGTAAAAAGCGTGAGGTAATAGCCTCAAACTATACCAACAGCTTAACCATTGATGGCTTTGCCGATACGTTGGCTCATGAAGTGCAACTATACGCGGTTAACTCAAGCGAGGTGCTGTCCGCGCCGGTAACGGTTACGGTTACGCCATTGGTGGCGCCATTTATACTGGCTTTCCGCTCGTTAAAGGTAACACCAACTTTTGGCGGTTTTAACGTGGTTTGCGCTAACCCAAGCAAGGCCGATCTGAGCATTGTGCCTATGGTTGATACCGCTAACAACGGCCAGTTGGTGCAGCCAACCGGTATGGATAATATTTACGGTAACAGCGTAGAGATTAAGAAAGTACAGCGCGGGCAACCATCAGTTGAACGTACCTATGCCTTTTATGTGCGCGACCGTTGGCTCAACCATTCAGATACTCTTTTTGTAAAACTTACACCGTTTTACGAAGAGCGTTTTAACAAATCAGAGTGGACAACCTACACGCTGCCAGGCGATGCTACTATACTATATCCCGGTACTACCGATGTGCGTAAGATCTATGATAACGATTATACCTCGGGCTGGCCGAACACTTTGTTCACTGTTGAGGGGGTAGGTACACCGCAAATGGTAACTATCGACCTTGGTAAACAGCGCACCTTCAGTCGCTTTATCATGAATCCTTTTGTTGAATTGGGTAATGTGTATTACGTGCGTGGTAACCCTAAAGATTTTGAAATATGGGGATCAAACAGTCCTAACATCAGCGGTGCCTTAGATGCCTCATGGACCAAAATTATGACTGTAAACATTATAAAACCTTCAGGCTCACCTTCGGGCATTGAAACCGCCGCCGACCAAACTTATGCCCGCGATGGCTGGGAGTTTGATTTTCCGGTAGGGGTAAGCGCTTACAGGTATATACGCATACGCAATTTGCGCAACTGGTCAAACTCTTACTTTATCAGTATGAGTGAGTTTACCTTGTTTGGTAAGTAGTTAATAGTAAATGTTTTATTTAAGTATAATTATGAAACAATATAAAATAACAGTTTGCTACCTGCTGGCATTAGTAATGCTGGTGGTAGGTGCCTGTACCAAGATAGATGATTTTAAGGATAAGTTTGCAGCCGGCGGCCCGCTTACGTATCCCGGTAAAATGGATTCGGTAAAGATATATTCGGGCAAAAACAGGGTGCTTTTAAAAGGACTGTTCACTTCCGACCCGAAGATAACCAAGTATAAGGTATACTGGAGCAGCAAGCAAGATTCGGTAGAGATACCTGTAACCAGAACCAACGGTGTTGATACTGCTAAACTGATCATTCCCTATCTGCCCGAAGGCAACATGACCTTTGAGATAAGAACGTATGATAAAGACGGCCACATTTCTATCCCGGTTACGGCAACCGGTAACGTGTACGGTACTTTGTATCAAAACTCGTTAGTTAACCGGGGCGTTGCCAAGGCCGAAGTGCAAGCCGATGGTTCGGCGTTGATTAACTGGGCCGATGTAAATGCCAATGCCGGTTTAATATCAATACAAATACGCTATAACGATGCCAAAAATATAGCGCATGATACTATTGTAAAATCAAAGGCTACTGAATTTAGTACCTCACTGCCTAATTTTAAAGTGGGTAATGGCTTTAGCTATAAAACAGCTTTCAGGCCCGATACAAGTGCTATTGATACATTTTATGTTGACTTTCAAACCCATAGCGTAAAAGCCGAAATTACCAGCATTTACCTGTCAAACTCCAGCAAACCATTTCAGCGTAACACTTTTGACGGCAGATGGGGAACACTGGCCGCGCCATGGATCACTAACGCGGCCGCTAAAAATAAAGGCGGCGTAAACGGTGGTTACAGTTCAGACGAAGGCGGCGTAATTAACTGGGAAACCTGGGGCAATACCCCTGTGGTGAACGGTATCATTTATCAGCCTACCTCGGCACCTCTTCCGGCCGGAACATACATCGTTTCGTTTGAGGCCTACTCCGAAGTGCAAAATAACTCATCCGTTTACTGTATAGCCGCCGCGGGGGGGGATGGATTGCCGGTATTGGCTAATTTGAATACAGCTTTAGGTTATGTTGGTATGTATAACAGCATTAACGTAGGCAGCACAGGCCCAAGTACCAAAGAAACCCGAAGCTTTACATTTACACTTGCCGCGCCACAGGTTGTTTCCATTGGCTTTTTGGGCAATATAGTGGGCAGTGGTAACCCGGGCAGTTACTTCCAGGTGTTTAATATCAAATTGTTCCAAAATTGATATTTGGCAGAAGTATACCTAAAGTGCTTTAAACCAAAATATCTACATAAAAAAACGGGCTGTATACAAAGGTATGCAGCCCGTTTTTTTATGTAATAAATTTTATAAAATGTTGGATGATTAGCGGGGGCAGTAGCACGAGATTGATCATATGTTTAAACATTGAATTTTATATATAATTAGTCTAAGTAAGAATAAAGTGGTTTATTTGTGCTTTTGAACATATTAACTACCACATTATGCGCTACATTCTACTTCTTTTTTTCTTTTTTACATCCACACATCTGCTCAAAGCACAACAAATATCAAAAGGTGCTGTACATGGTACAATAACCGGGCAAAACGGAGAAACAATGCCATCTGTAACCATATCCGTAAAAGGCCACTCAATAGCTACAAGCGCGGATGTTGACGGCAAATACGAACTTAAGCTCGATGCAGGCAAGTACACCCTTGTATTTAACTACATAGGATATGAAGCTGTACAACAGGTTGTTACTATTGAAGGTGATAAACTTGTGCTGCTGAATATCCAACTAAAGGGATCGGAATACGGTTTGCAGCTGGTTGAAATTACCGGCCGTAAAGAGAGAGGTTATAAAAACACCACATCCTTTAGCGGTACCAAAACGGCTACGCTTATTAAAGAAACCCCTCAAACTATCAGCTATGTTACCAAAGAAACCCTGGAAGACCAGCAAGCTTTTAAAACCAGCGACGCGGTGAAAAACGTAAGCGGTGTAAACCAGGCTTCTTACAACAATAACGATTTTGTGTTGAGGGGTTTCCGTGCCAGTAACACACTCATCAACGGGCTGCGTATTTCAACCCGGGCCTGGTCGCAAAACTTATTGCCTTATGTAGAGCGAATAGAGGTGATCAAAGGCCCGGCTTCTGCATTATTTGCTAATACTGATCCGGGCGGTACCATCAACACCATAACTAAAAAGCCGTTGGATGTGGCACGCCGTTCGGTAAACTTTACTACGGGTAGTTTTAATACTTACCGTACCAGTTTTGATTTTACAGGGCCTATGACCGATAACAAAAAGCTGCTTTACCGCCTTAATCTCGCTTATCAGAATGCCGAATCGTTCCGGATGCTGCAAGATGGCTGGGCAATGGTTATCGCCCCATCGTTCTCTTTTATTCCTAATGATAAAACAAGAATAAATTTCGATCTGGTTTATCAATATAATAAAGGGCGTTTAGATCGGGGCCAGCCAATTTTTGGCGGAACAAGCGCTGCCGACCTTTATTCTACACCAACCTCCTTTGCGCTTGGCCGCAGAAACGATTATCAAAACGAGCTGAACTTGTTTTCAACCATCTCTTTACAACATAAATTTTCAGAGAATATCAGCTTTAACGCCTCTTATTTAAAATCGATGTATGACGAAGACTTGCTGGAACACCGTACATCAAACCGTTACGCCACCGACTCGCTGGGTACGCAAATACCAACGCTAATGGAAATGCAAACCATCAGAAGGTTACGCAAAAACTATGTGGATAATTTGAGTACGTATTTTAATTTCAGGTTTAACACCGGTGAATTTTCGCACCAGGTATTGGTTGGGTATGATCGTATTACAGAACGTTTTCCGTTAGGTAACTCCAGTTATAATGCCGGTGGTTACTTAAACGCCGCGGGTACAGGTACTATTAGTCGTTACGATAAAAACCACCCCGAACTTTACCAGTTTAAAAACGGTATCCCGGTACCTAATGTGCCTTACTTTGACCTGGCTAATCCCGATTATTCTATTTCCGAAATATCACGTTACATCAACGTGTCGCAGCAGGAAACACCAAGCCGTTATTTTGTGAACGGAATATATGTACAGGAGCAACTGAAATGGAAGCAGCTTCAGTTATTGCTGGGTTTCAGGCAGGAGTATTATACCGATCAGCTTAATTATACTAAACCCAACCAAAGAAATGTGCAGCAAAAAGCCTTTATTCCGCGTGTTGGTTTAGTGTATACGCCTATTGAGCCGGTAAGTTTTTACGCCACTTATGTAGAAGGTTACCAACCGCAGTCGGCAGGTACTATCGGCGCGCCCGAAACATTTGGTGGTCCGTTTGATCCGCTGATCAGCAATATGGTGGAAGCCGGTGCCAAAATGGACTTTTTTAATAAAAACCTTTTCGTTACCACTTCTTTGTACCGCATTGTGCAAAACAACATATTAGTTAATGCCAGTGCCGCCGAAAACCCTGATCTGCTGAGGCAAATTGGTCAGCAGCAGGCAAAGGGTGTTGAATTAGAGGCCTACGGAAAAATTTTGTCAAACTTTAGCGTTACCGGTAACTTCTCTTACAACGTAGCCAAAATAACCGAAAGCGACGACGCCACAGAGGTAGGAACCATTATGCCTAACGCGCCAAAATCGCAAGGTAACCTTTGGATGCGTTATAACTTTTTACGCGGCGCGCTCGACGGCTTCGGGCTTGGGCTTGGTGCCAATTATGCAACCGTGCGCAATACTGATAATACAGCGCTGCAATTGCCGGCGTATTGGGTAAGCAATGCCGCGGTATATTACACAGTTGATCAGTTTAAAATTCAGGCCAACGTTAATAACCTTTTGGATAAAACCTACTGGGTTGGCGGGTTCGATTTTAACCGCCTGTTCCCCGGTGCTCCGCGAAACGTGTTGGTTTCTATAGGTTATACTTTTTAACACGCGTCAAATTCTGATAATGTAAAAAGAGGCTGCTCTCCTGTCGTCAGGAGGACAGCCTCTTTTTTATATGATGAATAATTCCGCTGTTAGCTTGCCCGGCGCAATTGTACATTGCCGCTGCTAACCATAAAATCTTTCCTGAAGTTTGAGGGTGATACGCCCTTATAGCGCAAGAATTGTTTGTTAAAATTAGCCGGGGTATTGTACCCGCACCTCAAGAAAATTTCAGAAATGTTTAGTTCCGATTCGATGAGTAGCTTGCAGGCGAAGCTTAGCCTTATCTCGTTTAAAAATTCGATATAGGTCTTTTTAACGCTCTTTTTAAAGTATTCGCAAAAGGCCGGTATGCTCATGCTTACAATAGCCGCCACTTCTTGCAGGGCTATTGGCCGGGTAAATTCTTCAATGGTAAATTTAAATACCTTATCGAGCCTGTCGCGCTGCTGGCTGCAAAAGTTGTTGGTATCAATGGTGGAGAGTAACTGGTGCTCACTGTCGCACGCGATGAGGTTGAGGCAGCAGCACAGGTTGATGATACGGTCGAAGCCGGTTTGTTGTTCAAGCGCTTTTATCATGCTGTAAAGCTGCATTTTACAGGTATCGCTTACCTTGATGCCGCATTTGGCACGTTCAAACAGGTTCTTGATCTCGGCCGATTCGGGGAGGGCTATAAAATCTTCGCCCCAAAAGTTCGATTTAAACTGAACCAGCACCGCGCCCGACGCGCCGTTGTCATCGTGTCTTTTAAATGTATGGGGTACATTGGCGCCTATTAAAAACACATCGCCGGCTGTAAACTTGCCTGCGTAATTGCCTACAAAGCAATTGCCGCCGCCCTCCAGTATCAGTATAATTTCCAATTCGTTATGATGGTGCCAGGGCACATCAAAATGCGGCGACTTTAATGTTTTGGCAAAAAACGCGGCGCCGTGTGTAACAGGCAATTTTTGTAAAACTGGTACCATACAAGTTGTTTTAGTTTAAATAATTGGTTTAAAAGTGGTATCGTAACGGCGTTGCACCCGGTGTGCAGCAATCGGTTTAAAATTGGTTTATGGTATTACGATACCCGGCAACTAAATTACCCCTTGCCTTATTTTACAAAGGGGGTATAAATCTCAAATAAGGGGGATAAACTGTTAATTTAACACCGTTCGGGCTGGTTAATGCAAAAAGGTATACCTGATAAATTATATTTATTAAAAGATGCGGCTTAAATAAATGGTGTATATTAGCTGTTAAAGCCAATTGTCCTCTTACGCTCAACTATTAATTGCCGTATAAGCCCTAAGTAAGTATGCTGTATTTTTGCCGAATTATTGTGTTTTTTACACTTATAAATAGCTGCCTGCCGGTAGCTGTTCACGCGCAAAACCAGTTTTTGATCAGTAGGTTATCCATAAAAGAGGGCTTATCCAATAATTCGGTACGTTGCATTTTTAAGGATAAGAAGGGCTTTATGTGGTTTGGTACTTTTGATGGTCTCAACCGCTATGATGGGTACGATTTTAAGGTGTTCCGCAATAAATTTAACGATACCACATCGCTGCAGCACAATTACATTTACGCCATTGGCGAAGATAGCCGTCAGAATATTTGGATAGGCACCGGGCAGGGCTTAAGTATATTAGACCCGGTTTCGGGCAACTTCAGGTGGGCGTATTACATTGACTACGTAACGCGTAAAAAGTATAAACTGCAACGTAGTATCACCCAAATTAAAAGCGATGATAAGGGCAACCTGTTTATCGGTACCAATAGTTCGGGGATGTTCATAAAACCCTTTAACAGCGATGTATGTATTGAACTGCCTTACCAAAAGGCCGATATTAACCTGCGCGATTATACCTGCCAGGGTATAAGCATTGATGGCGATAAGCGGGTATGGATGTTCCTTTTTGATATCGGCTTGTGCTATTATGATTATACCACGGGTAAGATCAGGCTGTTTGATGCTTCGATAAAAACGGTTAATACGATTGCTGCCGATAGCGAGCACAATATATGGATGGCTACTTTTAACGGGCTGATCAAATATGGTATCCCCCATAAAAAAATAGTAGCCGATTACCATGCCGGACCGGGGCAGCTTTCGGGCAATAATGTGATCAGTTTGCTGGCAGGTAACAAACACGAGCTTTATATAGGTACCGATGGCGACGGCATGAGCATTTTGAACCAGGCCACAAACACCTTCAGCTATGTTAAACCCGGCGAAAACGAATGGTCGTTAGGGAGTAAGGCGGTGATGGATCTTTACCAGGATAATGAATCGCGAATCTGGATAGCTACATTACGGTCGGGCATTAACATTATCGATGCCCAAAAAAAATATTTCCATACCATTAGCCACGAAAAAGGGAATAGCAATAGTTTGGTAAACAACTATGTGTCTTCTTTTTGCGAACTTGATGAGAATGCCCTTTTTATAGGTACGGAAGACGGCGGTCTATCGCTGTGGAACAGGAAGAGCAACCACTTTACCAATTTTGTACACAATGCCGCTGATGCAGGTTCGCTAAGCAGTAATGTGGTTACCTGCCTGGTAAAAGATCAGCTGAATAAAGTATGGATAGGCACATTTGCCGGCGGTATTAACCGTTATAATGCCCAAAGCCGGTCGTTTGAACATTTTGATTGTTACAATCCATCAACCCGCAAAACAGATAAAGATGTTTCATTATTATATCGCGATAGCTGCGACAACCTTTGGGCAGGCACATTCTCTGATGGCACCTTATATAAGTTTGACAGGCAACTGCAAAAGTTTACCGTTTTCGATCAACGCATTAGCGACCCTTACACGTTTTATGAAGACCGTAAAGGTCAGCTATGGTGTGGTACCGCCGAATACATAATCAAGCTGGATACCCTTAAAAAAGCCCATGCCTATTATAGGTTAGATAAACCCGTACGGGCGATACATGAAGACAAGGCAGGTAACTTTTGGATAGGCACAGAAGGTGCGGGTTTGTGCCTGTTTGACAGAAACACCGGCAAAGTAACCAAGCGCTATACCCATACCGAAGGATTATCCAATAATGCTGTATTGAGTATTCTCGAAGATGAATCGGGTAAGTTATGGCTGAGTACCTTTCAGGGGCTCACGAGTTTCAATTATCGCGATCAAAGTATGGTTAGTTATTACGAAGGGGATGGCCTGCAAAGCAACCAGTTCTCTTTCGGCGCGGCCCTGCCTTTAATCTCGGGCGAACTGGCTTTTGGCGGTATTAATGGCTTTAACATTTTTTATCCGGATAGTATTGTCACCCGTAATTATATGCCTGCCGTTGCGTTTACCAATATCAACGTTAACAATAAAAAAATAAGCGATGCCAATACCATTGTAAATAATAACGGCGCACGCAATATTGTAGGGTTAAGGGTGCCTTATAACGAGGCGGTGCTGTCATTTTCGTTTGCCGGGTTAGAGTATTCATCGCACGATCATATCAAGTATGCTTATTACCTCGAAGGTTGGGATAAAAACTGGATACAGGCAGGTAACCAGCGCACCATCAACTACAATAACATCCCCGAAGGCAATTACCGGTTACATGTACGCAGCACCAATGCCTTAGGGAAATGGAGCACGAAGGAAACCACGCTGAAGCTCATTATTTTGCCGCCATGGTTCCGGAGCTGGTGGGCATATTTGCTGTATGTTAGCGCCGGGGTAGGGATGATCTTCGCGTTCATCAGGTACAAAACCAACCAGGCTAAGCTTAAATATCAAATCAAGATAGAACGGATAAACAGCGAAAAAGAACACGAACTGAATTTACGAAAGACCTCCTTTTTTACCCATGTGTCGCACGAGTTCCGTACGCCGCTGATGCTCATTATTAACCCGTTGCAGGAAGTGCTGGCGAGGGTGAACCGGCAAACCAACGCCGAGCTTGATATAGTTTACCGTAACGCCCGCCGCCTGCTTAGCCTTATTGATCAGTTATTGCTCTTCAATAAAACCGAAAATGATGGTACCGATCTGCACCTGAGCCGCATCAACTTTTACGCGCTGTGCAAATTAACTTATGAAAATTTTGTTTACCAGGCCCGTAACAAACATATACAGTACGAATTTGAGGCCGACAGCGAGGCTATATTTATTTACGGCGATAAAGCCAAGCTGGAGGTGATACTGTATAACCTGCTATCAAACGCGTTTAAGTTTACAAAGACCGATGGCAAGATCGTGTTTAAACTAACTGAATCGGCGGAGCGTATCGAAGTATCCGTTTACGATAACGGTACAGGCATTGCGCCCGAGGTGGGCGATCATTTGTTCGAAAAGTTTTACCGTTCGCCAGGCCAGGAATCGGCACAGAAAGCGGGTTTTGGTATCGGTTTGTATCTGGTGCACCAGTTTGTACAATTGCATAAAGCTGAGATAAATTATAAAAGCAGCGCGGAGGCCGGGACAACCTTTTACCTGAATTTCAGGCTGGGCATGTCGCACTTTGAGGGGCTGCCTGTAGCCGCCGAGGTTGATGATGAATGCGTCCTTTTAACCGAACTGGCAGGCGAGCAGGAGCTGGTATTGAATAATATTGATCGTTTAGCTAAACCAGACGGAGCAGAGGTGCAAAATAATGTGGTAAGGACTAATGATACATCACCCGAGCTGACCGGGCAAATGGTATCTGCCCAAAAAACAATGCTGGTTATCGACGACCATCCCGATATGCGTGCATACATCAGCCAGATATTTAAAGATCAGTTTATTATTATCGAAGCATCTGACGGTAACGAGGGCGTGCAAAAGGCTAAAGAGTATATCCCCGATATTATTATCAGCGATATTATGATGGATGGAAAGGACGGGCTCGAACTGTGTAAGGACATCCGCGAGAACCCTTCCCTGACACATATTCCGCTTATTTTGATCACGGCCAACTCATCGGCAGCTATCAAACTAAGCGGCATTAAAGGCGGTGCCGACGATTATTTTACCAAGCCTTTTGATAAGGACCTGCTAACGGCCCGTATAGCTACTTTGCTCAATAATCGTAACAATCTGCAAAACTACTTTTACAAAAAAGTAACGCTTAACGAGCAGAACGTAAAGATATCCGAAGAGGAAAAGCTGTTTATTGACAGGTGCATCACCATTATAGAAAACCGTTTAGATGATGACGATTTCACTATTGATGAGCTGGCCAAAGAAATAAACATGAGCCGCTCCAACCTTTTTAAAAAGATAAAGGCGGTATCCAGCCTGTCGCCAAACATATTTGTAAAGTATGTACGCTTAAGGCATGCCGCCGAACTGTTCATCAACACTACCCATAATGTAAACGAGGTAGCGGCCATTGTGGGCTTTAAGGATATTAAGTATTTTAGGGCACAGTTTTTTCAATTGTTCGGACTTAACCCATCAGATTATATCAAAAAATACCGGGATCTTTTTTCAAAGAAACTCTCCCTAAATCCCGGTCTTAAAAAAAGCAGGTAGCGGGGTTGTGTTGCTTCCTAATGATTGGTTTTCGGCCTGTTTGAGCCGATAATGCCGCTTATTAGTTAATATAGTTTATAATCTTGATAAAAAAATGGTGGTAATAAATACACTTATTATCTAAACTTGCTTGTACTAAGAGTTTTAAAAAAAAGGAAACAATTGTCATTGCGAGGAGGAACGACGAAGCAATCCCGTAGTTGTACAGAGCATACTTAAAGAGCTACGAGATTGCTTCGTACCTCGCAATGACAAGTTTTTTAGATTTTATTGCCACACAACATTCTTTAATTCAAAACTATACAGCATGCTTCAGCCTGCAATGAACGCATAAAAATGAGCAAAATAAAAACCCACCTGTTACTAATCATATTACTGGCCACCGCCACGCTGCAACAAGCCTCGGCGCAAACCGGAAATGCTATCAGCGAATTTAAACCCGGTACCGTATGGTACGATAATAAGGGCGTAGCCATTAACGCGCATGGCGGCGGCATCCTCTATAAAAACGGACTGTACTATTGGTTTGGTGAGCACAAGGTTGAAGGCTCGGCCGGTAATACCTCTATGGTTGGCGTGCATTGCTATTCATCTGCCGATCTGTATAACTGGAAGGATGAAGGCATAGCGCTGGCCATGTCAGATGATCCGCAGAGCGATATTGTGAAAGGCTGTGTACTGGAACGCCCTAAGGTAGTGTACAACAAAAAGACCAAAAAGTATGTAATGTGGTTCCACCTGGAGCTGAAAGGTAAGGGCTACAGCGCGGCCCGTGCAGCTGTTGCTGTGAGCGATAAGGTAACCGGCCCGTACCGGTTTATAAAAAGCTACCGCCCCAATGCGGGCAAAATGCCTTTCTATCCGCAAGGCACGCCCGAAACTGAAAAAGTAAACTGTGCTGCCGTAGCAGATAACGACAAGTTTTTTTGCCGTGACTTGGATGGCGGACAAATGGCACGCGACATGACCGTTTTTGTTGACGACGATGGCAAGGCCTACCACGTATTCTCATCCGAAGAAAATTATACCCTGCATGTAGCCGAGCTTACTGCCGACTATACAGGCCATACCGGCAAATACTCCCGCGTATTTATTGGCAAACAAACCGAAGCCCCGGCGCTTTTTAAGCGGAACGGCATTTATTATATGATTGGTTCGGGCTGTACCGGCTGGGCGCCTAACGCGGCACGATGGTTCACGGCTAAGTCCATTTTTGGCCCGTGGGAATATCATGGCAATCCTTGCGAGGGGCCTAAAAAAGAGATCACCTTTGGCGGGCAAAGTACCCATGTACTGCCTATAGCAGGTAAAAAGGACGCCTTTATATTTATGGCCGATAAATGGGTGCCCGATAACGCCATTGATGGCCGGTATTTATGGCTGCCCATTACCTTTAAAGGCGATGATATAAGTATTGCCTGGAAAGATAGCTGGAGCCTGAACGATAAAAGCAGTTTCAGTTTGGGTAATTAAAACCGATCGTATACCGAATTAAGAAAAAAAGGGGTGCACATGCCGAATGGTTAATTAACCCCTGTTGATTTACATATTTGTCCCCCATGCTTATTGATAAATTGGCGGATATTGCAACGTTTGATAAACTTGATCAATTAAAACGAAAATACAATTTAATGAGTTTCTCTATAAAGAAATGTACTTTACCGGCATTGCTGGTGCTTTTGGCGCCGCTTTTTACTAACGCGCAAAAGCAGCCGTCGGCACAAAAATATACCGGCTATTTGTTCACCTACTTTACCGGTAACGATAAGGCCGATGAATCGATCCGCTTTGCTTTAAGTAACGATGGCTATAATTACAGGGCCTTGAACGGCGATAAGCCTGTGGTGAGTTCAGAAAAGATAAGCTCTACAGGCGGCGTGCGCGATCCGCATATTTTGCGCGGCGCCGATGGCAAAACATTTTACATGGTAGCTACGGATATGGTATCCGGCAAAGGCTGGAACTCCAACCGGGCTATGGTGCTATTAAAATCAACCGATTTGATCAACTGGACATCGGCCATTGTCAACATTCAAAAAAGGTTTCCGGGGAACGATAATCTGCTGCGTGTATGGGCTCCGCAAACTATTTATGATGATAAGGCAGGTAAATACATGGTTTATTTCTCCCTAAAAAATGGCGACGACCCGGATAAGATTTATTATGCCTACGCCAATGCCGATTTTACCGACCTGGAGACTACGCCGAAACAACTCTTCATCAGCCCGACTAACGGTGCTTGTATTGATGGCGATATTATTTTAAAGGATGGTAAGTATCACCTCTTCTTTAAAACAGAAGGTTCAGGTGCCGGTATAAAGGTTGCCGTATCAGATAAGCTGACCGAGGGCTATGTATTACAGGATAAATACGTGCAGCAAACCACCGACCCGGTTGAAGGCGCAGGGGTTTTTAAGCTGAACAATGGCGAAGGATACATTTTAATGTACGATGTGTATACCAAAGGCCGCTACCAGTTTACCAAAACTACCGACCTGAAGAATTTCGCGGTGGTTGACCAAAACGTATCCATGAACTTTCACCCGCGCCATGGTACGGTTATGCCGATTACTGCTGCCGAGATGGCTCGCCTTACAGAAAAGTGGGGCGTGGCCGATGATGCCATTACCTGGGCAAACGCCAACGCCATTAAAAAGCAGAATGTTGTTTTTGATACCGCGGGCAAAAAGCTCTACCTGCCGGTTAAGCCGGGTACAGCGTTACGGTCGTTCGATCCGCAATTTATACAGTTCCCGGAGATAAGCATCACCCCTAAAGCCGCTAATTTTACAACAGGCTCGGTTAAGTATACCATCGCCATAAAAGGGCAGGCGGCACAACAATATGAAGTAACAGCCAGGGAAGTGCACAACCCGGTACTGGATGGTTACTATGCCGATCCGGATATTTTGTATGCGGAGAAGACCGGCAAGTTCTACATTTACCCAACCAGCGATGGTTTTACCAACTGGGCAGGTACCTATTTCAAAACCTTTTCATCGGCAGATTTGGTTAACTGGAAAGACGAAGGCGTAATACTCGATTTACCGAAAGATGTAAGTTGGGGCAAACGTAATGCTTGGGCGCCTTGCATTGTAGAGAAGAAGATAAACGGTAAGTACAAATATTTTTACTATTTCACAGCGGCGCAAAAAATAGGGGTAGCCGTGGCCGATAATCCAACCGGGCCTTTTGTTGACCTCGGTAAGCCGCTGATTGATAAGAACCCCGAGGGTAAAGGCGGGCAGGTGATTGACCCCGATGTGTTTACCGATCCTAAAACAGGTAAAAGCTACCTCTATTGGGGTAACGGCTACATGGCCGGTGCCGAACTGAACGACGATATGGTATCCCTAAAAACGGAAACCACTACCATACTAACGCCCGATGATACCTTTAGGGAAGGCACGCACGTGTTGTACCGCAAAGGAACCTATTACTTTATGTGGAGCGAAGATGATACCCGCAGCGAAAACTACCGGGTGCGCTATGGCACTGCCACATCCCCGTTAGGGAAAATAACGGTGCCTGCAAATAACCTCGTGATAGCTAAAGATAAGGCCGCAGGTATTTACGCCACCGGCCATAACTCTACCATACAAGTATCGGGTACTGATGATTGGTATATTATTTACCATCGCTTTGCTTACCCTAATGGTATTCACATGGGGCAGGCGGCAGGCTATAATCGCGAAGTTTGTATTGATAAGCTGGAGTTTAATGCCGATGGTACTATCAAACAAACCATTCCTACACACGAGGGAATCAAACCTGTCCGGGTGAAGAAATAGGCGAAATATTGATTCAACCAATGTTTTAACTTGCGCTCATTTATAATGAGTGCTTAATCTGGGTTGGCGATTGCATCGCCACCGGCATTACAAATGCCCGCCCATATTAAGCACTAATCTCAGATCAGCGCAAGTAGATTAAATAAAAAGAAACAAGACACCCCTTATTTACTTTGCTTTTGCCGACAGCGAGAACGGCTTATCTGCCACTTCAATGCCTCGTTGCTCGTTAGGTTTATCACTCATTTGCAGCACCAGCGTACCGCCGTTAATAATATCGTTATAAGTGATAAAATTATGGTTGTAGTCCTTGCCGTTCAGTGTGGCCGACTGGATGTAAACATTGCTCTTGCTGTTGTTATTGGCCACAATGGTGAATTTTTTGCCGTTCTCTAAGGTAATGGTCGCTTTGTTAAATACCGGGCTGCCTATCACGTACTCATCGGTACCGGGGCAAACACTGTACAAGCCCAACGCGCTGATCACATACCACGACGACATCTGCCCCTGGTCTTCATCACCCGGGAAACCTTTAGGCCCTGCATTATACAGCTTATCCATAATTTGCCTTACACGGTATTGGGTTTTCCAGGGCTGGCCTACGTAGTTGTACAGGTAGGGCACATGCATATCGGGCTCGTTGCCGTGGGCGTACTGGCCCATTTTACCCAGCTGCATTTCCGTCATTTCGTGTATTTGCTGGCCGTAAGTGCCCACCTTAAAGTTGCTGTTGGTGGTAAAAAAGGTATCCAGCTTGGTTGCTACCTTTTGGTCGCCGCCCATCAGATCAACCAGTCCGTTTATATCCTGAAATACCGACCAGCTATACTGCCACGAATTACCCTCGGTAAAGGGGCCTCCCCATTCAATCGGGTCGAAATTAGGGAGCCATTCGCCATTAGGCAGCTTGCCGCGCATAAAACCTATCGATGGGTCGTACAGGTTTTTGTAGTTATACATCTGGCGGGCAAATATCTCCTGGTAAAAAGTATCGCCCGTAGCCTTGGCCAACGCGTAGGCGCAAAAATCGTCGTAAGCATATTCGAGTGTTTTGGCGCCGTATTCGTATACCTCACCTTTGGGTACATAGCCCAGCGTGAAATAATCCTTCCACCCTTCGCGGCCGTTTGAACCTCCCCAGGGGCCTTTATTGGTAGCCTCGTGCAGGTAGCCAGCCAGGGCTTGTTTCGGGTCGAACGTACGGATGCCCTTTGCCCAAGCATCAGCCAGCAGCGAAATGGCATGGTTACCCACCATTACGCCCGACATGCCCGGGTTTGACCACGTAGGGAAAAAGCCGAACTGCTGCTGCGCGTCGATCAGGCTCTGCATATACCGGCCCTGCATTTCGGGGTGTAAAATGTTACTCAGCGGGAACTGCGCCCTAAAGGTATCCCAAAAGCCGTTATCAGTATACATGTAGCCGCTATGCACCTTTTCATCATACGGACTATAATAGTAAGGCTTGCCATCCTTATCCAAATCATAAAACTTGCGCGAAAACAGGTTAGCCCTGAACAGGCACGAATAAAAAGTCGCCTTGTCCTCCTCTGTACTACCCTCAACCGCTACGCGGCCCAGCAGCGTGTTCCATACCTTGGTGGCTGCGGCCTCCGTTTCGTTAAAGTTTTTGAACTTGCCCAGTTCGCGGGTAAAGGTAAGCTGCGCTTGCTCGGGGCTGATGTATGACGAAGCCATTTTAGCCTCCACCACGGCACCTTTTTTAAACTGAATGTATGCGCCTACAGCCGTGCCCTTATTGGTTTTAGCGCCTTTGGTGATTACGCCGCCTTGCTTTTGCCATGTACCGTAAGCGGTGAAAGGTTTATCGAATTGTATAACAAAGTGGTTTTTAAAGTTTTTGGGGATGAATGTGCCGTTGGTTACAAAACCGATGATCTTGCGTTCTTCGGGGATGATCTGTAGTTCGCAATTGCCCTTATAGCCATCAAAAACAATATAGCTATCCTTTGTGCCGGTAAAGGCGAAGCGCATGTGCGCGCCGCGTTCGGTAACGGTAACACCGGTGGTAATGCCGTTATCAAACTTTACCTTGTAATAGCTGGGCTTGGCAGTTTCGTTAGCATGTTTAAATGAGGCGGCACGGTCGTCGTCGGTAACCTTTAGGGGGCCTTCAACCGGCATTAACGAAAATACGGCATAGTCGCCCATCCAGGGGCTACACTGGTGCACCTGCTGAAAGCCGCGTATTTCGCCCGCTTGGTACTGATACTTCCAGCCCTCGCCGTTTTTGTTGGTTTGGGGCGAATAAAAATGCTCGGCAAATGGCAAACCAACGGTAGGGTAGGTGCTGCCGTACGACAAGCCAAAGTCGGAATGTGTACCCTGCAAGGTGTTCACATACTTTACATAATCTTGCGCACGGGCGGTAAAAAATGAAAATACCACCAATAGGGCAGTGGTTAAAATTGGCTTTCTCATTCAGGTAAATCGTTTTTCAAATAAACGATTTAATATCTGTTTTTCTAATTTAATATCAAAAAATATGGATGATATGGTTTAAAGCCAAAAATGGGCATTTGTCTGACTAATAACATATTAAATGCTTTACAACCTAAAGGAATTGTTTTTTATTTCTTATTTGTAAATACAATTGCTTACCTTTGAAGCAATGTATTCTTAATACATTATGTGATAAGGTTTAGGTTGAAATCCCCAGGCAGCGAGTGCTCTGGGGATTTTATTTTTTAAGCCTTTTTTATTGGGTGGTAATTGGTGGGTTATTCTAAATTGGTTAACATGATGAAATGCCCCTGTTGCCTATAGAAACCACGAAGTAATAGCCAGTTTTGGTTGATCTGTATAGTCTATGTTATTGGCATACGTTTTTTGTATTACGCTTTTCTCCAACACTTTTCCTGCATCCTAAAGCGTCTGTCTCAAATGTATCTCTTGTGTCCTGATTCTCAACTCTTGACTCTAATGTATTACTTCTCTCTTCTTGTATCCTGATTCTCAATTCTTGCTTCTAAACAATACGGTAATTAGATCGGGGCACACGCGACACGCGTGCGCCAGCACAGGGACTGCGCTCGCTTGTTGTTGTAAATAATTATCTTAGCAATGCTTTATCACATTATACATGTCAATAACCCGGATAATACAACGACTGCAAACTTACGATGGTAAACTTGGGCTAACACTTCATAGGGGTGCCGATGAAGCATTGATACAGGCAGTGGAATTGACTTACGGCATAACAATGCCCGACGATTTTAAACAGTTTTATAGGTTTACCGACGGTTTTGAAACTATTGAGGATATCTTTAACATGATTTCGTTAGCAGATATCGTTGCCCGCTACGAAGATAAAAATACACTGTTCGAAATTGCCGAATACATGATTTATATTGATAGCTGGCAATTGGAAGTAAATGCGGAAAACCACAATGATTACCGTATAGTTTACCATGATTTGAATAATAAACTGGTTTTAACCAATTCGCTTGCCCAATTTATTGGCAGGTTTTTAGATGGCGGTGTTTTCTTTGATGGTGGTTTGTACGATTGGCATACCGAAATTAAAGCAGATCGGGATTATCACCTCAATCCCAAGGAGTTTATGACGCTGTTGAGTGTATATCGAATGGCGCTGATATACAGTTTGATTAGCAAGGAAACAGTCATCGCATGGGCGAATGAAATTATTTTATCAAGAAACGATGCCGATAATTTCTTTATTGAACTCTCGCTTAGCAGTGACGTTAATGGGGTGCTTAACGTTCTTAACGCATTGCCTGTTACCGATAGTATTATAACAGTAAGGGTTGTATTAGGCCTGCTATATAATAAGCTGTTAAACGGTGACATTGCTACATATGCCGCTATCAATATAATGGAGCAGAATAGTTTTATAGATTTGCTTACACCTGCTGAAGAGTATGATATTGGGTATTTGACAGATGGATTATGGATGAACGCAGAGGGCGATGCCAATAAATTAACCGATGATATATTAGCATTTTTGGCCCGGTATAAAGAGTTTAACTTGCAAAACGATGATCAATGGGTGTATATTAACTTTGCTATACAAAACAATATAGATAAAGAAAAAAACCAATATGATACACGCAGGGAGGCCGAAAGACACGAAAAATTAGCAAGAACAAACAAAAAGATAAGGATTATAAGTTTTGGTATACATGCGTTAGCATTGTTTGCTTTTATTAACTGTGCTATTAATTACCAGGCCGTAGTAACAGGTAGTATACACTCAAAGGTTCAGAATGATCTATATACTGTTTCTGTTTTATATATGGTATTGTTTGCAAGCTTTTACATTATCCGGTTAATTACATGGGCTTTAGAAAAGGTTTTTTACAGATAATTCTATTGCTTATACAAACAAATATGTTGTTTTAACCTCCCGCTGGCGCACGCGTGCCGCGTGTGCCTCATCCAACTATCCTCGCGTAAGGGATAGAAGTGGATACCGGCCAAGCGCATAATGCCTTGTGCGCGTATGAACGTATAGCCCGACCCGTAGGGATACGCCCTTAGATTAGAAGCAAGGTTAAAGAATCAGGAGACAAGATGATTGCGAGCGACAGACAATAAGGTATCTCGACTAAAACATGATGTACAACCAAGACTTACGAAGTTTTTAAAACTTCGTAAGTCTGTCTTTCTACTCCAATCTGCAAATTATCGCCTCTTGTCTTGATTCCTGACTCTTAACTCTTGCATCTAACAGAACTACTTACCCTTCACCCCAAACATGCGCGGGTAGTACGATAGCGTAGCCATAAAGTATTGTTTCAGCACGGTTTGGGTGCCGGTGGTGAGGCTGTTAGAGCCGGTATAGTTGATGATATTGGTATTTTGATGCAACAGATCGAGCGCGGATAGTCTGATTTCGGCATTATTGCCCTTCAGCATGCGGTAGGTGGCGCTGGCGTTCCAGATGGTGAAGTTCACATTTACGTTGCTCGATGAGGTGTTTTTGTTGAATATGATATTACTGCTCAGGTTAAAGCGCTTAGTAACATTGTAACTGCCACTAAAAGTATTATTGTAGTTCTTACTGCTGTATTTGGTATTGAATAATACCTGCCTTGAGCTTGATGGCGAATAGCCGGTACCGGCCTCTATAGATAGCTTGTCTTTATAAGAGTAAAATATTTGCAGGTTGTTGTTACTATTAGTTGAGTTGGAGGTATTGAGCGCCCCGTTAATATAATCGGGCGATTTACGGAAATTAATGTTCGACGAAAAGCGCAGTTGCAACTGCCCTGCTTTTAAGTTGAAGGCTTTGTTAATACCTATATAGCCATACACATTTTTTTGGCCGTTAACATTGGTGTAGTATACCTCGCGGCGGTTTTGATTATCTATTTGTACGCTATCAACAATAGCATCATTAGTAATTGACGCGCTTACACTGGCGTTAAGATAAAAAGCGTTCTTAGTTTTTTGATCGTTGTGGCTAAAGTTAACAGACAAGCTTTGCGTCCTGGCTTCTTTAAGGTTAAGATTGCCGCGTACCAGGTTATAAACGTTGGTACTATCGGTTAAAGGCGCCAGTTGCCATATTTGCGGTATTTGAATGCTATTGTCATAGCTCAGGCTTAAATTGCGGTAATACTCGCCGTACTGGTTATCATAAGCGCTGATGGATGCCTTTGGCAAAAAGCGGCTGTAAGAACGGCTGATGTTTTGAAAATCTTTAAGCGAGGTGGTTTTTTGGGTGGTAAAGTTTTGCACCGCGCCAACGGTTATGTTAAGGCTTTTGTTAAACCGGTTTGACAGGCCCTTGTAAAACGAACGCTGTATCCTTAGTTCGGGCATTTCTTCAACAAAATCCGTCTTTAGGTTATTACTTAAATAGCCGTTATCAACAAAGCGGTTGGTAAGGGTATCTAAATCGGTTACGTTGTTATTATTTTTATTGGTATTTATGCGCAGGTTGTTGGCCAGCGTAACATCAATGTTTCTGAAACCATCCTCCTTAATTATATCATCCACTCCCGGAAACTCTAACCTTAGCCTGTGGGTTACATCGTTTACCGCATTATCATACTGCCGGTTTATTTTACGGTTTGATGCCGGATTAATAAACGACCGGAAATCGCTGAGGTTACCGCTTTCATTATTCCTGTCGCTCAGGGCAAATTCATAATTAGCGCTCATATCATTAAACAGCGGGAACCCTTTGCGCGGGTAAGTATAGTTACGGCGCTGGTAATTGGCGTTAAAATTGAATGTTTTATAGTCTGAATTGTTAGTATTTTCAGACCCGTTGCTGCTCACCATATCCATGTTGTTGTTCAGGGAGTTGGTTAATGAGCGGCCGGTTGATGTACTGTTACCCGTTGTGAAAGATTGTGTAAGGTTAAGCGTTCCCTTTTTTGTGTTCAGCTCGTAACGGCTATTGAATTTTTGATCGTTATTGGTTTGAATATTGGTGTTCTGAAATTCGCTGTATAGCTGGTCGGCAGCACCTATAGTGCTTTGGGTTTTGCTTACGGTTGTATTTTCAAAATCGCGGTGCTGTACAAAGTAATCTGCACTTAGGCTGTTCTTGTTATCCCATTTGGGGTCTTCATAAAAATCGTACTTAAAGGTAACACCGCCCGATGTTGGTTTGGTGATACCCGTCGCCCTGAAATCGGGCTGGTAATCAACATTGGCACCCACGCCCTTAAAGGTTGAATTTTGAATAAGCCTATCGGTGCTGAAAGCCGTTTTATTGATATTGTTGCTGGCCCCCACAATGCCTATCTGCATTTTGGAGGTGTATATATTTAAGCTGGCATCCCCCTCGTACCGTTTATCAGTACCATAGCCTCCGCTGATCTTACCGAACATGCCGAACTTTTTGGCCTTTTTCAGTTTCAGGTTCATGGTAAGGGTAGAGTCGAGCAGGTTCTTTTCGTTTGCTTCGCGATATACCTGTACTTTTTGAATAGCCTGGTTGGGTAGGTTTTGAAGCGCTACTTTGGCATTGCCGCCAAAAAAGGGCTTGCCATCTACATACACATTCTTTATTTCGCGGCCGTTAACGGTAATAACGCCATCGCCCCATAGCTGCACGCCCGGGGTACGGCGCAGTACATCTTCAATCACCGCGTTTGAGTCGAGCTTAAAGGCCGAGGGGTTTATTTCGAGCGTATCACCATTCATGGAAATAGGCGGCACACGGATCTTCACTTCCTCCAGTGTAATATCGCGCATCTGCATAAAGATGGTCTTAAAATCAAAAACCTTAGTAGCGGCAGGTATGGTAAAGGACTTTTCGAGCAGGGCATAACCGGTATAACTTACTTCCAGTTTAAGGGGTACATCAAGCGGCAGGTTATTAATATTGAACTCGGCAGACCCATTGGTGAGCTGGTAGTTTAGCAGGGTAGTGTCTTTAGCATTGTAAATGGATACGGTGGCGGTACGTAAAATATAATTGCGGGCAGTATCTTTCAGTGCCCCCTTCGCGCTACCCGGTAGCAGGGCTTTGGTTTGCCCATACGTGTGCTGATAGCCCGTTAGCAAAATAATGCTAACGATCATGGTATAAATAAGGCGCATAAGGTTTAGTTGGTTTTAGGTTTAAGCTTAACTATGATAGGATTGCTTTTGCGGCTGCCTTCTTTAAAAAGCTGTGTTAAAAGCGGGTTATAAGTGCGTTGTTTATCGGCGTTTTGGTCTTTTACGTTAAATAATACCAACGATGAATAGCTGGTATAAAAATAACCGCCTTTGTATAACTGAAAACCCCGCTGCCTGAAATCGTAACCCAAACCGGCATCTGTTACCGGTAAAAATTGCGACAGGGTATCGGGTTGCAGGTCGACAAGCGACAGTAGCCTGCCATTTTTCAAATTATAAACAAGTGCATTTTTTTGCGATTGGTTATATTCCCACTGGTGGGTTTTAAAAAACAGGTTATCGCCAATGAGGTATGAATTGCCTATGGCAAATATCTTTTTATCGTTTTTTTGCAGGTACTCGAACCGCTTGTTCTTGTACTCGGGGGCGGTTAAAAAATCGACAGGCAAGCTAAGGCTCATCGGGAAAATAAAACGGTAGGCCATATACAGCTTATCGGGCGTAGCCATGTAAATGGTATAATCGTGTGCACGTATGTAGAACAATTCTTTAGCTGCACCATAATCATATACGCCTGCGCCATTTGAAATTACACCATCCTCATTAAACTTATTGGGCGAAAAGCCGAAGTATTTGCCTGTTTGTTTATCGCCGTTATAGGTTACAATTTCGTAGTATACAGAATCTTTATCCCTTTTTTCGAGGTGATAGGTTTCAACATGCGCGCCACCTGCCCCGAAATAGGTTTTAGGTACGTTCTTCTTGCGCTCCTCGTCGTCGTTAGAGATCTTTTTTATCACTTTACCGTCAAGGTCAAAAAACAGTGTGCTTTTCCTGGTACGTACGGTAACACGCTCGGTGCCGTCGAGTTTTTCTACCACAAAGCCCCAAAAGTTGTTTTCCTCTTTTTTAGTGCTTTCCTGCGGTACCTTCTTGGCATCTATCTTGGCCCTGAATTTACCCTGGTTAGTGAAAATATATACAGAACGGGTGTCATAATCAAAAAACACAAAGTGGTTTTCAACGAGCTGTAAATTGTCAATATTGCCGAAAAGGCTTTCCTTAGTGGTTTCGAGGGGGATAAACTCAACCTCGCTGAATACATCGGATACGGCCGCGCCCATGGCGTTAACAGGGTCTATACGTAATTTAACAAGTTTTGAGCTATCGGGAAGATCTGACTGGGCCAGTAAGGTAAACGGTAATGAAATAAATAGTGATACTAAAACGAGTGCTTGATTAAGTTTCATTTAATTGTGGCTGGTTTGGTGCCACAAGTATATCAAATTAAATCATTTATGTATGTTAAATATGGTATCATTTAAATGACAAAGGGCCTAAATGGTATTTATGGCATATTATTTTGCAAGGGTTTGAAAGCAATTTAACTTTTTGTTAAATATCAGATTGTTAACGCTGCTTTCGCATCTTCTTTCTGTAAAACATCAATAAGGCCTTTTACATCTTTGCTTTCCATTATTAGCACGGGCTTTAGTAAAAAGCTTACAAAAAAGCCTGGTTTTATAACGCGTTGAGCAATCAGCAGCACGTTATCGTCAATCAGCTTAATATGCTGGGTTTTGGTATGGGCATCCTCATAAGCAAGCAGCAGGGCATTTGCCCAGGCGGCTTTGCGGGCTGCGGATATACTGAAGTTAAGAACCGCCTCTTCCCGTTTGTTGCTTATTTTGGTAAGTAAACGCAGCGGAAACCAAATCTGGCTCAGCTTTTCCTGAATGTTATTGCTGAGTACGGCGATCACCTCGTTTATTTTATTAAAATCTTTCTCCAACCCCTTGATGCTATCGCCGGGGCAGCATTCGGCCGCGGCTATTGATAGATCGAGGTTGATGTGGGTATTGATGCCCAGTAACAGGTGTTGCAGTACAATGAGGTTACCGGTATCGCAGGCGTCAAAAGCGGCACACCAGGAGTTGCTGCACGGTTTCTTGTTTCTGTAAGCATCCCAGGCACTGATGTAGCGGTTGGCAAATATTACATCAAACTTTTCCATGCGGGCGGCATCCTCAAACGCTTTATTGGTCATGCCGTTTTTAACGGCCAGGGTCATTTGCCGGTACAGTACCGCGAAATAACCTACACGGCTGTTCCGCTGCCTGCAATCGGCAATTATAGCATCAAGGCTGCTAAGTACTTCATTTATAGTAGCAGGTAACATCATATACATAGTTATAAAAAATAACGGAGAGTTTCATCGGCCCAATAGTATTTACTTAATAGCGGCATGAAAGTACAGGAAGGTTAACCGCGAAAAACAAGTAGGTTTGAAGGTTATAAACCAATCGCGCTCATGAAACCTAAAAAGATATTGAATTTACCGCTTGCCATACTTGCGCTGTTTTGCTGTTATACGGCCATGGGGCAGGCTAAAAAAACGCAGCCGAAACAGCATTATGATGTAGCGGCATTTTTGTACCCGGCCTACGCCACCGGCGACCCTCGCCTGCGACCGTTTTGGCCATCGGGTATTGGCGAGTGGGAAACCGTAACTAATATGCAAGAGCGTTATCCCGGCCATTACTGGAACCGCAAACCGCTATGGGGAACGGTGAACGAGGCCGATCCGGCTGTAATGTCGATGGAGATTAACCAGGCGGTTAAGCATGGCGTAAACGTATTTATTTTTGACTGGTACTGGTACGATGGCCGCCCGTTTATGGAGACTACCTTAGACAACGGTTTTTTAAAGGCCGACAATGTTGACCAGATGAAGTTTTACCTGATGTGGGCCAACCACGATGTGGTGAACACCTGGGATACCCGCCTCAATAAATACAACGAAAACAATGTGATTTGGGCAGGCAAGGTAAGTCGTGCCGAATTTGAAAAGATCTGTAAACGCAATATTGAAAAGTATTTTAAGCGGCCGCAATACTATAAAATTGATGGTAAGCCCGTGTTTATGATATACGATTTGCCGCAACTGATCGACGGACTTGGCGGCGTAGAGCAGGCGGTTGACGCGCTGAAATGGTTTAAGAACGAAACCAAAAAGGCAGGCTTCCCGGGGCTCGATCTGCAACTCACCATGTGGTCTATCAATGTAAATTATAGTGGGTTTGATGGCAGCAAGACTAAAAACCCGGAGAACGCCTTTGTTAAAAAGCTTGGATTTACCAGCGCCACCCACTACCAGTTCGCGCATTTTGTAAACGTGAACGATGATTATATGAACATTATGGAAGGCGTTAAAAAGGAATGGGCCCGTATTGATACCACTTTTGAACTAACGTATTACCCGCACATTAGTGTCGGTTGGGATAACAGTCCGCGTACGGGGAGTAGCGCCGTGGTGAAGAACAACACGCCTGCAAACTTTGAAAAAGCCCTGCGTTCAGCCAAAGCCTACGCCGACGCGCACCCTAAACAAGCCCCCCTCATTACCCTCAACAGTTGGAACGAGTGGACCGAAACCAGCTACCTGCAACCCGATAACGTATACGGCTACGGCTACCTCGAAGCAGTGAAAAGGGTGTTTGTGGATGATAAGTAGGGGAATATGTGCTTAAACGGGCTATATCAACTCACCCCGACTTCGCTTCGCTCGTCACCCGTCTCTCCGCAAGCGGAAAGAGGGGCTTTGCTTTTTTTACCCTCTTTGCGAAGCAGAGAGGGTGGTCCAGCGAAGCGTGGACCGGGTGAGTTGACGGCTATACTCTCAGGGAGGGGAAGCGCACATTGACCCACGCTTTTTATGAAAGCTATTATCAAGTTACCACTTGCGCTGATCTGCGATCAGTGCTTAACGTGGGTGGGCATTTATAATGCCCATGTGGCGATACAATCGCTGACCCAGATTAAGCACTCATTACAAATGAGCGCAAGTATTTTGGTAAGCCGGCATTGCTAATCTACCACCACTTCAACGGAAACTGTATCTTATCTACCGAGCCTACCACCATGTCGGGTTTAAAGGCGTAATCGCCAAGCTGACTTTGGGCGGTAATGCCCGATAGCACCAGTATGGTTTTGTAGCCCATTTGTACGCCGCCCTGTATATCGGTTTCCATGGTGTCGCCAATTACGGTGGTTTCGGCGGTTTCCAGGCCTAAGAATTTCCTTGCCGAACGCATCATAACCGGACTTGGCTTACCTGTTACAAAGGCTTTTTTACCGGTAGCTTCCTCAATCATGGCTGTGGTAGCAGCAATGCCGAGGTTGTTCCATCCCGGTTTTTTTGGGGAAGGGTCGCGGTTGGTGGTGATGAATTTAGCGCCCGAAAGTATCATGTCTATAGCGCGTTGCACCATTTCGAGCGTAAAGTTGCGACCTTCGCCTAATACCACAAATTCAGGGTCGGAGTCTACCAGGGTAATACCGTTTTCGTGCAAGCTGGTAAGCAAACCGCCCTCGCCTAAAACGTAAGCGGTGCTGTTGGGGCTTTGGTCGCCCAGGAACTTGCCGGTGGCCATGGCGCTGGTATAAACATGTTTGGTTTCTACAGTAATGCCCAGTCGTTTGAGTTTGCGCACAGCTTCGAGGGTAGTCCGTTGGCTGTTATTAGTCATGAAGGTGAACGGTATATCTTCTTTTAAAAGGTGAGCTATAAATTTATCAGCGCCGTAAATCATTTCTTCGCCGCTGTAAATAACGCCGTCCATATCAATCAGTAGTCCTTGTTTCATGGTATAGTTGTTAGTTGGTCAAATATAGCGGGAGGAATGATAAAACTATGGGTTGTTTACCGAAAAAGAATTACGGAATATACATGGGCGTACCCCTGCGGGTCGGGCTATACGTTCATACGCGCACAAGGCCTTAGGCGCATGGCCGGTATCCACTTCTATCCCTTACGCGGGGGAGGGGTAGAGGCACACGCGACACGCGTGCGCTGACGTTGGTATTAAATGCACTGAATAACGTTTAATCAAACCGAACCAATTGAAGCTCTTCAAGTCGAATAGCCATAGTTTCTATAGAAACATTAAATATCTCCGCCATTGATTTAAATGACACATTATCATAGAACGTAGCAGATGAAATGATTCTGGATAGTTCACGCAAATTTTTACATTCTTGCCTAAACCTGCCTACACTAACTCCTCTTAATGCGAAAACGGTGCTTTCATTTATTACAAAATGGTTAGTCAGAAATAATTGGCTAAAAAAGCTCTTTACTTGCTTTTTCGGCATTAAAAAATATGTGGCAAATTTATCTGCCTGAAGTTCTACAGGCTCTCTGGAATTACCTGAATTCGACCCATCCAATGCCTTGTCTCTATGTAATAAATTTTGTTTGTGTAAAAATGCATGGCCAAGTTCATGAGCAGCAGTAAAATTCTGTGTCTCTTTAGAAAACTGCTCAGAAACTAAAACTTCTTTTTTTTCTTTATCAATAATTCCAGCTATTTCAAATATCTCTCCACCAACAGGATGCTGGCCCAAAGTGTCCATTTTCAAATATTGATAATTTAATATTTTGGTCAATACATTTTGGGGTTTAAGTACGTCAATTGGATTTTCATATGATTTTTGCTTAAAAAGTTTCTCCTTGTGTTTCCATAAGGTGTTTTGTACAAGGCAAGCAACTTGTTCAATTTCTGCGTAGGATAGATTTGCACCTACCCATTGGTTTGATGAAAGCAGTTTTAAATCTTTTTGATATATTTTATTTCGTTCTGCTTCATCTTCAATAGCTGCAAGGCATTGATTTGCTTTTTTTGTCAAATTCAGATAGCTTTCCTTTAAAATATCCGTATCATTTCTAATCTGTGCGATATGATCATCTTCACCAATAGATAAAAAATTCAAGTTGACAATAGATAGACAGCCAGCAATTGCTGCTACTGCGTTATTCAACGCAACACCAGAATCTCCCCTTGCTGACTGAAAACCTTTGTGGAACAAAAACAAAGCAAAATCAGCTAATTCGGCACACTGTTTTGCAATATCAATGGGCATTTTTGTTGCAATAATCATTGCCTCATTTAATTGTTTATTTAATTCACTTTTTTTCAAGGAAACTGTCTCCTTCTTCAGATTATTACGAAGTTGTATTACAGTGTCAAATTGCTCTGAATCAGTTTGAAATAGATGAAGTAGTTGCGGATAGATGCGATTTTTTATTTCAAATTCCATCGAATTAAGCTTCGTAAGCCATTTGCTGTAAGCCGACCGTTTTTTAGTGAGATCTATCACTGTTTTAATTAATTGTGCAGCTAACATTCCCTGTAGAGCGGCCGCACTACCTGAACCAGGCTTATGTTTGCCTAAGCCAAATTTCTCAAGAAGTTCTTCAGTTGATAATTTTATTAACTCACCGTGCATAACTATCATTAATTCAAAAAGTTGTATCATATAAATTTACGAATAAATTTAGTAAAGACAAAAGTTTGGCATCGTGTAATCTCACTCCGTTCTGCTAAGCTTTTAATTTATTCATCCCAAGTTACACAGACTTATTTCTGGAACCCATCAAATGCTCAACCTCCAAACGCTCAACCTTACATGTGAGATGTTGAAACAAGTTCAACATGACCAGACTTGTGTGCCTACACATTCCCTCTACCACTCAATCCTCCCAACTACCGCCCCCGCGTTAGTGATGGCAGCGGATACCGGCCTTGCGCCTAATGCCTTGTGCGCGTATGAGCGTACAGCACGGGCCGCAGGCAACGCCCTTGTTTAAAACTAAGAAACAAGGAAATAGAAGCAAGAAATAAGAATCAGGAATCAAGAGATCGGAAGGTAGAACCGAGAAATAAGAATCAAGAAACAAGATAGAACCAGGAAATGAGAATCAAGAAACAGGAGATCAGGAAATATAAGTAAGCCTTTGCATTCTCATTCATTATCTTATTAACTATTGAAAAGCTTGATCATCAGCTTTATACCTGTTTAAAGAAAAACTGAAAAGACCAAGCCTTAACTTATTTCAATAAAAATAAACGGTAGCTTCATTTTAAAGCATTGATTTTTATTGTGTTACGGTTATTTTACTGTGTAAGATAATGTATGCCCCGTCGCATGCTATTTACATGATAAAATTTTACCTATTTTTACCACAACCAAATTATCAAACTGCTACTCTGCCGGCTTGCATACGGAAAAGAATAGGGTAACGCGTAAATTCAAAATTAGTAATGAGAGTACTGCCCGTGTTTTTATTTATTGTATCTGTAAGTTTTGGCTTTAATGCGGCAGGGCAGGTATGGCAAAAAAGTGCCGGTAAACAATTCGACCCGGGTAATTACGCGCTTAAAACGTACACTATTAATGATGGTCTGCCATCAAAAAGCACCACCGCGGCGTTAAAGGATGAACGCGGCTTTATGTGGGTAGGTACAGAGAACGGCCTGTGCAAGTTTGATGGTTACAGCTTCAAAACCTTCGTAAATACATCGGGCGATAGCTCAACCATTACCAACAATAACATTACCGCCCTGGCCGAAGATAAAAAAGGCCGCATTTGGGTAGGCACCATGGATGGCCTCAATATATTCGACCCGCTTACCGAAAAATTCGAACGCTTTTATCACCAGGACAATAACCGCGCCTCGCTAAGTAATAACAAAGTATGGGCCTTACTGGCCGACAGGCAGGGCATGGTTTGGATTGGTACCGATGATGGTTTTAACCTTTTTAACGAAAAAACGCGCACGTTCACGGTGTTCCGGCCCGATGCAGGCAACCCTTATGCCATGAAGGGTAAATCGGTAAATGCCATAATTGAAGATAAGGCGAACAACCTTTGGCTGGGCAACTGGAGCGGCGGTTTAAACAAGTTTGATAAGCGCAGCAGGCATTTCAGCAATTACAAACAGCAACAGGCGCCGGGGCAAAAAAACCCGAACGATATATGGAGCCTTTGTTACGCCGGTGACGGGCAAATATGGGTAGGCACTTACTGGAAGGGGCTTTTTAAGTTTAACCCGGCAACTGCCGCGTTTACCGCGTGGCCCTGCGGCGCGCAAAACAATACTACCATATACAATATTGGCAACGCCGGTAAAAATGAGTTGCTGGTAAGTGGCAATACCGGCTTTTACTGGCTCAACGTTAACGGCAAGCAACAGCAAAAAATTGAAGACCTGGCCAGCCTGTCAAACGGCGATATTTATACCGACAGGGGCGGCATTGTTTGGATATGCGCTAAAGACGGCCTTACCAAGCTCGACTTTAAGCAGTATAAATTTAACCTGCTGCCATTATCGCTCAGGCAAAAAGAGGTTAAAGATTTTACCGTGCGCGATTCGGTATTTTGGATAGCTACCAATAACGGCTTATTAAAGTTCGACTATAAAAAGGGTACCAATACCACCTTTACACACAATGCTAACCCCAAAAGTTTGGCCAGCAGCGAGATCCTTCGCCTGTATTTTGATAGCCGAAACACACTGTGGGTACTAACCGAGAACGGGTTCGACCAGTTTGATCAAAGCACCAATACATTTTTGCACCATCAGCATCACTCGGCCATAGGCAGTTTATTTAATGAGGATGTTTTTAGGGATATACTGGAAGTAAACCCCGGCGAATACTACCTGGCTACAGATGCGGGCCTCAAAATATATAACAGTAAAACCGGCGGCTTTACCCACTATTATAACGATAGTAATAACCCGGCATCGTTAAGCAATAATCACCTGTATTGCCTGCAAAAAGATGCGGGCGGTGATGTATGGATAGGCACCAGCGGCGGCGGGCTTAACCGTTTCAACCAAAAAACAAGGCGTTTCCGTACGTACATGATCAATAATAAGGCCCGTGGCGGTATTAGCAGTAATACCGTAAATAACATATTTATGGATAGCCATAAAAACCTGTGGATATGCACGCCCGATGGCTTAAATAAGTACGATGGCAAAAGCGATTCGTTCACAGTGTACTCAAAAAACAACGGCTTTGCCAGCAACGTATTCACCAACATTACCGAAGATAAACGCGGCAACTTATGGACAACCACCGGTAAAGGCATAGCCATGTTTAACCCAACCTCGTTGGAGGTTAAAAATTTTGATGAGGCCGATGGCGTATACGTAAACACCATATTAAGCAAAGTGCCATCGGGCGAAATGTATATTGCCGGTAATGATGGCGTAGTATATTTTGATCCGCTTAATATTAAGTATAACCGCGATGCCCCGCCTGTGTATTTTTCTGATTTCCAGGTGTTCAACAAAACGGTGTTGCCGGGTAAAAAATCGCCCTTAAAGGAAAGCCTTACCACGGCCGGTAAAATAGTGCTCAACTATAGTCAAAGTGTTTTCTCGCTGGAGTTTGTGGCGTTAAACTACAGTCATTCTGAAAAGAACGAGTACGCTTACCAGCTACAGGGCTTTGATAAAAAGTGGAATTACGTAGGCAAACAGCGTAAGGCAACCTATACTAACTTAAATCCGGGCGAATATGTATTGCATGTAAAAGCCTCCAATAACGATGGCTTGTGGAACGAAAAAGGGCGGTCGATAACCATCATCATTACCCCGCCATGGTATAAAACATGGTGGGCGTACCTGCTGTACCTGGCTACGGTATGCGGTATTATTTACGCTTATATTTTATACCGCGACAGGCAGGCTAAACTGAAATACGAAATACAAATAGCCCACATGGAGGGCGAAAAAGAGAAGGAACTCAGCGAAAAGAAGCTATCGTTCTTTACCAATATTTCGCACGAGTTTCGCACGCCGCTTACGCTGATCATTAACCCGGTTAAGGAGCTGCTTTACAAGGATGATAAAAATGTGGATACCACCAACCTCAACATTGTTTATCGTAACGCGCGTCGCTTATTGAGCCTTGTTGATCAGTTATTATTGTTCCGTAAGGCTGATGCTGAGGCCGATAAGTTGAACATTGCCTGCCTCAACCTGGTTAATTTGGCCAAGGAGGTATTTTTATGCTTTACACACCAGGCACGTACCAAAAACATCACCTTTGAGTTTGATTGCGCCGAAGACCATATTGAAGTATATGCCGACAGGGAGAAGATGGAAATCGTGCTGTTCAACCTGCTCTCGAACGCTATTAAGTTTACCCCCGAAGGCGGTACGGTAAAGGTTACGGTAAATTTATTGGCCGATGCCATACAGATAGCCATAGCCGATACAGGCTGCGGCATAACCGAAGAAGCGGGCGAAAAGCTGTACAATCGCTTTTACCAGGATCAATATGGCAGCACTTCAGTAAAGGGAGGCTTTGGTATAGGGTTATATTTGGTAAAGAGCTTTATTGAAGGCCACGGCGGTAATATCAGCTACAAAAGTAAGATCAATGAGGGCACTACCTTTTCAATTACACTGCTTAAAGGACGAAACCACCTGCCCGCAGACCTCGTACTGGACAACGCGGATACCGGCTCGGTGTTTTTAAAGGAACTGATTGAGGATGAGATAACCGCCAACCAATTGGTTGAAGCCGCCGACGAAAATTTGTACGATGAACAGTTGGCTACCGACAACAAAAGCCTGCTCATTATTGATGATAATAACGACATAAGGGAATACATAAAGCAGGTTTTTAAGCTCGATTATATTTTATACGAGGCCGATAACGGCGAGGATGGTTACCGCATGATAAAAGAACACCTGCCCGATATTGTGATATGCGATGTAATGATGCAGGGTATGAGCGGTATTGAGCTTTGTAACCTGGTAAAAGAAGACATTACCATATCGCACGTACCCATTGTTTTACTAACCGCGAGCGCTTCGCCCGAGATAAAGCTGAAAGGTATTGAGGGCGGTGCCGATGACTATATAAGTAAACCTTTTGATAAGGAAATACTTAAGGCACGTGTGGCGGGTATACTGAAAAGTAAGAACAACCTGCAAAAGTATTTTTATAACGAAATAACGCTCAACTCAAACAACCTGCGCATATCTGCCGAGTATAAAGACTTTTTGGATAACTGTATCCGTATAGTTGAACTGCACATTACCGAGCCCGACTTTACCATACAGGTACTTGCCGATGAAATAGGTATGTCGCGGTCAAATCTGTATAAAAAGATAAAATCGGTTTCGGGGCAATCTGCCAATGGTTTTATACGCTTCATCCGCTTGCGTAAGGCGGCGGAGATCTTTATCAATACCGATAATACTATTCTGGAAACCTCTTACCTGGTGGGTATTAACGATGCCAAGTACTTCAGGGAACAGTTCAATAAGGTGTTTAACATGAATCCGTCGCAGTATATTAAGAAATACCGCAAGCCATTCTCCAACAATTTAAACCTCAGTCCTGAATTGGCCAGGGCAGGCCGGCGATAATTTTATTTCCGGGCTCGGCCATATTTACTTCAACAACCTGTGGTTTTATCCGTATTGTTTGTTTTTATCGTTTTTAGGGGGTGAAATTATCTGTTCACCCCTGTAATATTGCGCATTTACCCCCTGCCAAATTATTGGTTTAGCACCAATTTAGCACTTGTAAACCAGTTAAACCATGCTAATTATTTCGGAAACGAGAAGTGGATATTCCCATTGATCGATCAATCCAATTAATCACCGTACCGGTTTTCTGCTTTAGCCAAACCAATTATTAAAACTAATTATTACAAAAAATGAGAAAAAATTTACTGTGTGAATTTTCGCCGCCATGGTCGTCAAAAAAGGCAATGTATGTGTGTGCCGCCATTTTACCCGGTCTGCTTTTAATGGCAGATACCGGATATGCCAATACAAGCATTAACAAAACACCGGGTCATTACAAAACGGCTAAGCAGGCCGAAACAACCGTAAAAGGTACCGTAACCGATGAAAAGGGAAGCCCGCTGCCGGGTGTAAGCGTTAGCGTAAAAGGTACCACCAACGGTACCATGTCTGACGTTAAGGGCGAATATAGTATCCGCGTAGCCGGCGAGAGTGATGTATTGGTATTTTCATCGGTAGGTTATGTTACACAAGAGGTAACGGTATCTGCCAAAACTACCATCAACATACAATTACAGCCCGATTCAAAATCACTTAACGAGGTGGTAGTAGTAGGTTACGGTACGCAAAAAAAAGCTACCGTAACAGGTTCAATATCGCAGGTTAAGGGTGCCGATCTGGTGAAGAGCCCGCAGCCCAACTTATCTAACTCGCTGGCAGGCCGTTTTTCGGGTGTGGTGATCAATAATCGTGGTGGTGAGCCGGGTTATGATGGTTCAAGCATTACCATACGTGGTTTGGCTACTACAGGTAGCAACAGCGTATTGGTAGTGGTTGATGGTATCCCCGGGCAAGTAGGCGGCCTTGAACGTCTCGACCCTAACGATATCGAAAGCGTATCGGTATTAAAAGACGCGTCGGCTGCTATTTATGGTAACCGCGCCGCTAATGGTGTAATACTGGTAACTACCAAAAAAGGTAAAACCGGTAAACCAACCATTAATTACAGCTTTAACCAGGGCTTTAGCTCGCCAACACGTTTACCGCAAATGGCCGATGCTGCCACTTACGCGCAGATCATGAACGAGATCAGCTATGACTCAAACCCGGCGGGTGGCTTAAACCAATCATATACCGAAGACCAGATTCAAAAGTTCAGGGATGGCTCTGATCCGCTATTATATCCTAATACCGACTGGATCAAAGAAACGCTGAAGGATGTTACTACGCAAAATCAGCATAGCCTTTCTATCAACGGGGGTAATGAGGATGTAAAGTACTTCGTTTCATTGGGTACCGTTAACCAGGATGGTTTATACAAGAACGGCGCTACCAAGTACAAGCAATACAATTTCCGTACAAATGTTGATGCCAACGTATCAAAACTACTGAAAGTAGGCTTGTCATTATCGGGCAGGGAAGAAGATCGTTTCTTTCCGCAGGTAGGCGCAGGTGGTATTTTCAGGTCGATATACCGTGCTAAACCTATCGCGGCAGCTTACTATCCAAACGGTTTGCCAACTACAGGTATTGAAAATGAAAATCCTGCCGTTCAGGTTACTGATATTGGCGGTTCGGTAAAAAGCCCTACACAAACACTTAACGCTATTTTGCGTGGTAGTTTCCTTATTCCGGGAGTGGACGGCTTATCATTGGATGGTTTTTTCTCTGTGGATAAATCAAACACCTTCAGCAAAAGCTTCAACAAACCATACCTGCTGTACAGGTATGATCAGGCTACCGATTTGTATAACAGTGTAATTGTAGGCGGTAATAACCAAAAAGCTACTTTAACCGAAATACATAATAACACATCACTTATTACCTCAAACATCAAATTGAATTTTGCACGCCGTATTGGCAAGCACGATATCAACGCGTTTGTTGGTTACGAGCAAAGCGATAACCATTACGAGTATTTTGACGCGCAGCGTTTCAATTACCTGTCAACCTCGTTGCCCGAGCTTTCGCAGGGTGGTACCGCGGCTACTGATTATTTAAACTCGGGCTACAGCTCAAACTATACCCGCCGAAGCGTGATCAGCCGTTTGGCCTACACTTTTGATGAAAAGTACTTGTTTGAAGGTCAGTTCCGTGCCGATGGATCATCGATATTTCCGCAGGGTAAACAATGGGGTTATTTCCCGTCGGCATCAGTAGGCTGGCGCATATCAAAAGAAGACTGGTTTGCCGATAAGGTAAAAGCCATAAACGATCTAAAGCTGCGTGCCTCATACGGTTCGTTGGGTAATGATAACGTAAATGGTTTCCAGTATTTTGATAACTACACCCTGGTAGGCAACGGTTTTGTAGCCATAACACCTAACGATAATGCATCTGTAATACAGCCGGGTGTAAACCTGGTTAAACTGGCCAATCCTAATATTACCTGGGAGGTAGCTAAAAAGCTCGATATAGGTGTTAACGCCGTATTCCTGAAAAACTTCACGTTAGAGGCTATCTACTTCCAGCAAAAAAGGTCGGGTATATTGGCCACACGTAATGCTTCTATACCGGGTTCATCAGGTATAGTAAACCCTTACGGGTCTGATCCGCTGGTACCTTCAGAAAACATAGGTAAAGTAAACAGCAACGGTTTTGAAGGAACGCTGGGTTACAACCATACCGGCAAAGATTTTAACTGGGGCTTATCAGGTAATATCACTTATGCCAAAAGCAAAATATTATTTATTGACGAGGCAAGCGGTACGCTTGATTACCAACGCCAAACAGGCGGCCCTTTAAATACTTACCTGTTATATAACAGCATAGGTATATTCCGTACGCAGGCCGATCTGGATGCCTATCCGCATGTATCGGGCGCTAAAGTGGGCGATTTAATGTACGAGGATTATAATGGCGACGGACAGATCACTGCTGATGACCAAACCCGTACCAAATACGGTAACATCCCGCAAATTACTTACGGTTTTACCTTCAACGCGTCGTACAAAAACTTCGATATGTCGTTGCTCTTTTCAGGGCAGGCGCAGGTAAGCCAGTACGTACTGCCGGAGTCGGGCAGCGTGGGTAACTTCTACAGCAGCTGGGCCGATAACCGTTTCAGCCCTACCAACACCAACGGAACATTCCCGAGGGTAACAGATCGCGCGTCGAACGCTATCAGCGGCGGCCAGTTCAACAACACCTTCTGGTTAAACAACGCGGCGTTCTTACGTCTTAAAAATGCCGAGCTGGGTTACAATTTCAAATCGTCGGTATTATCAAAACTCAAAATTGGAGGTTTAAGGCTGTATGCCAGTGGGTTCAACCTGTTTACCATTACCAAGGTTAAAGATTACGATCCGGAAGGTAACAGTGGCAGCGGGCAGTTCTATCCGCAGCAGCGAATTATAAACATAGGCGCCAACGTTAAATTTTAACACTTACAAAAATGAAATTAACATATAAAAAGCCGTTATTCTTAGCGTTATGCACCATAGTATCGTTGGCGGCATGTAAAAAAGATTTCTTAGATGTGCAGCCTACCGATAGGATAGCTACATCGGCCATAGAAAGTGATACAGCGGTTTTTGAGGCTTTTGTAACCAACCGTTACATAGGCGCACGCTTGCAGGACAAAGAGGCCGACGGTTCAAACCCGGGTTTTGGCCGTGGTTTTGAATACAGCATGATGAGCTCATTTACCGATGAATCCATCTACAATAATGACGATGCTACCTGGCTGATTCAAAGAGGCCAGCTGGCACCCGAAAATTTGGGAAGCGCCGGTGTAATATGGGGCCGCAGTTACAGGGGCATCCGTGAGTGTAATTATGCTTTAAGCATATTGCCAAAGCTTACCATGAGCGCGGGGCATAAGAGCAGGCTGGAAGGCGAGCTGAAATTTGTAAGGGCTTTCCGCTACCAGGACCTTATTCGTAATTACGGTGGTGTAGTGCTTATGGGCGATAGGGTAGTTAACCTTACCGATGACCTGCAAGATCCTACTCTGTTTGCAAGGGCTACCATTAAAGAGAGCATTGATTATGTTTCGGCACAGCTTGATGATGCCGCGGCTAAACTGCCTTTAGATAATAGCGGCACCTGGCTGCCCGGTCGCGCTACCAAAGGCGCTGCGCTGGCCTTAAAATCGCGCTTGCTGTTGTATGCCGCAAGTCCGCTTTACAATGCCGGTACCTGGACAGCCGCGGTTGATGCCGCGCAGGCAGTTATCAGCCTTAATAAATACGGTATTTACACCGGTGGTTACAATAACCTGTTTTTAATTAACGAAAACAACGAGGCTATCTTTTCAAGATACTTCACCAAAAATGCCAACCATACCCACCTCGAAATTGCTAACGGACCTAACGGCTACGGAGGCTGGGCAGGTAACACGCCGCTGCAAAACCTGGTTGACGATTATGAGATGAACAACGGTAAGGCTATTACCGACCCTACATCGGGTTATGATGCCACAAAGCCGTATGAAAACCGCGACCCGCGCTTTGCTGCCACTATTTTATACAATGGCGCCGCTTATCGCGAACGTAATATAGAAACGTTTGTACCGGGCGGCAAGGATAGTAAAGACGGTATTGATAACTGGAATACTACCAAAACAGGCTACTACCTTAAAAAATTCATGAACGATGCTTATCCGCTGCAAAACCCATGGGGCAACGCGGGCTTTCAGCCGTGGATCTATTTCAGGTATGCTGAGATTCTGTTAAACTTTGCCGAGGCTGCTAACGAAGCTTACGGACCGGATGTGATCCCTACCGGGTCTACGTTTTCGGCAAGGCAGGCCATTAATATGATCAGGCAGCGCCCAAGCGTAAACATGCCCGATTTGCCGAGCGGTTTAACAAAGGAGCAAATGCAAACTGCCGTACGTTACGAAAGGCGTGTTGAATTAGCTTTTGAAGAGCACCGTTTTTATGATGTGCGCCGCTGGAAAATAGCTGCTGTAACCGAAAATAAACCTGCCGCCGGGGTGGTGATCACCAAAACAGGAACAGGGTTTACCTACACATCTAAAGTAGCTTTGGATGGCCGTAAGTTTGAAGACAAGCATTACTGGCTGCCAATTCCGCGTACCGAGATACAGGCCTCTAACGGTTTGCTTAAACAAAACGACGGATACTAAAAAAATGCCATAAATGCCGGGGACATGCTCCCCGGCATTTTAATACTTTTTACCAAAGAATAATTATTAAGCTTAATAGGTAATTCTGTTTCATGCAAATAATAAATACACTACCACGTTACTTTTTGCTGATAGTACTTGTGCTCACGGGCTTTGTTCAGGCATCGGCACAAAACGTTAACGAAAAAGAACTGTTCAATACCGGCTGGAAGTTTCACAAAGGCGACCTGAGCGATGCCCAAAATGTAACCTATAACGATGCCGGCTGGCGTAAACTTACCCTGCCGCACGATTGGAGCATTGAAGAACCGTTCAGCGAAAAATGGGCCAGCGCCACGGCTTACCTGCCGGGCGGCATTGGTTGGTACCGCAAAATATTTACGCTTAGCGCCGCGCAGGCAGGTAAGCGCCTGTACATCTATTTTGATGGTGTTTACATGAACAGCGATGTTTGGATAAACGGCCATCATTTGGGCAAGCGGCCTAATGGTTTTACACCATTCGAGTATGATATTACACCCTTTGTAAATAAGAACAAACCCAATGTGATAGCCGTAAAGGCCGATCATAGCGAGTTTGCCGATTCGCGCTGGTATACCGGTTCAGGTATATACCGTAACGTGTATTTAAAAGTTAAAAACGATGTGCATTTTAAGCTGTGGGGAGTAGGTTTTAGTACCCCCGTTGTTGGTAAAGATAAAGCGGAAGGCAAGGTGAATGTCGCCATTGCTAATAACCAAAACGCGAAAGCGTCGGTTGCCGTAAAAGCCTCGCTTACAGATGATTCCGGTAAGGTAGTAGGCCAAAAAAGCAATACGGTTACCATAGCCGCTAAGGACAGTGCCGATACCGGGCTCGACTTTGTGGTGAACAACCCGAAGTTATGGTCGGTAAACAAGCCTGAGTTGTATACTTTAACCGTTAGCCTTTGGCAAAACGGCAAAAAAACAGATGAGTGGAAAGATGAAGTAGGCATCCGCAAAATAGAATTTGATGCCGATAAAGGTTTCTTTTTGAATGATGAGAAACTGAAGCTGAAAGGCGTGTGTATCCATGATGATGCCGGTGCCCTTGGCGTTGCCGTACCGCCCGAAGTATGGGTGCGTCGTTTACGTAAGCTAAAAGCCGGCGGTACCAATTCTATCCGCATGAGCCATAACCCGCATGCCGATTACCTGTACAAGCTATGCGATAAAATGGGTTTCCTGGTGATGGATGAAGCTTTTGACGAATGGGAATACGGTAAAAATAAATGGGTAGAAGGCTGGAACGTGGGTAAACCTGCCAACTTTGGCTACCATACTTATTTTAAAGAATGGGCCGAACGCGATGTACACGATATGGTACAGCGCAGCCGCAACCATCCTTCAATTATTATGTGGAGCATAGGCAATGAAATTGATTATCCTAATGATCCTTATACGCACCCTGTGCTGGATAGTGGGCGTAATCCGCAGATCTATGGTAAGGGTTACATGCCCGAGCATCCGCCGGTAAGCAGGCTTGGCGAACTATCAAAAAAACTGGCAAACGCGGTAAAAAGCGTGGATAAAAGCAGACCTGTAACTGCCGCCCTGGCCGGTGTGGTGATGTCAAACACTACCGATTATCCGGATAATTTGGATTTAGTGGGTTATAATTACCAGGAGTACAGGTATAAAGACGACCATGCCAAATACCCTAAAAGATTTATTTACGGCAGCGAAAACGGTATGGCTATCAGCGCCTGGAACGCCGTTGACAGCAACCAATACATATCGGCCCAATACCTGTGGACGGGGATCGATTACCTGGGCGAAGCCGGTAAATGGCCTTGGCGCAGTAACGAAGCCGGTTTACTGGATATGGCAGGCTTTGAAAAGGCATCCTACTATTTACGTAAAGCTTTGTGGACTAATGAACCCGTAATTTACCTGGATAGCTTTGACGGCGCCGCTAATGACAGGGCGGTGAAAAATCCGCGTGCTACCAACCGTAGCTGGAACTGGCCTGCGGGTTCAAAGATCAAAATACGCTGTTCCACCAATTGCGATGAAGCCGAACTTATACTGAACGGTAAATCGTTAGGCAAACAGGCAGTAAAAAACGATCATACATTGTTTTTTGATGCTTTTGATTATGAACCGGGCGAGCTATTGGTTAAGGGATACAGGAACGGTAAAGAAATTTGTACCGATAAGCTGATTACCGCAGGGCCCGTAGCTGCTATTAAAGCTAATGTTTACCGCGACGCTTTAATTGCAAAGCAGACTGCTTATCAGCAAATTGAGGTAAATATTACCGATGCAAAAGGTATATTAGTAAACAATGCCGATGGCGTGCTCAATGTAAAAACAAACAAGGATGCTGTTATTATGGGTATAGAGAACGGCGATGCCACCAGTCATGATTCGTTTACGGCTGCCGAACATAAGGTGAGGAATGGCAGGCTCATTATCTACCTTAAAAAATTAAACCCTTTAACAGCCGCCGGTATCGTGCTCACCTACCCGGGAGCCGCGCCTGTAACGGTTACACTATAAATACGAACAAACTTTAAAACCAAGCACATATATACATGAAGTTAATTTACCGCCACTATTTTTTACTGTTAAGTATGGCAGTGCTGCTATCGTTCAATAGTTGCAGCAACAAAGCCGAACATACCTTCGCGCTTAGCGATTCAACCTTTTTGCTGGATGGCAAACCTTTCCAGATCATTTCCGGGGAGATGCATTATCCGCGTGTACCGCGCGAAGCCTGGCGCGCCCGTATGAAAATGGCCAAGGCCATGGGCCTGAACACCATTGGTACCTACGTTTTCTGGAACCTGCACGAACCGCAAAAAGATCATTTTGATTTTACAGGCAATAACGACATTGCCGAATTTGTACGCATAGCCAAAGAAGAAGGCCTGTGGGTGCTGTTAAGGCCAAGCCCTTACGTATGTGCCGAATGGGAATTTGGCGGCTACCCGTACTGGCTGCAAAACGAAAAGGGTTTAATAGTACGCAGTAAAGAAAAGCAATACCTTAAAGAGTACCGCGAATACATAAACGAAGTAGGCCGTCAGCTTGCACCGCTGCAAATAAACCACGGCGGTAACATATTAATGGTTCAGGTAGAGAACGAATACGGATCGTACGGGAAGGATAAGGAGTACCTGGCTATCAACGAAAAGATGTTTAAGGAGGCCGGTTTTGATGGTGTGCTTTCTACCTGCGATCCTGTGCCTGACGTAGCTAACGGCCACCTGCCGGGCTTGCTGCCGGGTGTGAACGGTATCGATGATCCGGTGAAGATTAAAGAATTGATCAACAAAAATAACGGTGGTAAAGGCCCATATTTTGTGCCCGAATGGTACCCGGCCTGGTTCGACTGGTGGGGAACGCCGCACCATACCGTGCCTGCCAAAGAGTACGTTAACCGCTTGGATGCCGCGCTTAAAGGCGGTATATCCATCAATATGTACATGTTTCACGGCGGTACTACCCGTGGTTTTATGAACGGCGCCAACGATAAGGATACCACCCCTTACGAACCGCAGATCAGTAGTTACGATTACGATGCCCCGCTGGATGAGGCAGGTAACGCTACCGATAAGTTTATGCAGTTTAGAGAGGTGATCAAAAAGAACCTGCCTGCCGGGCAGGTATTGCCCGAAGTGCCCGCGGCTAAACCGTCGGCGGCAATGGCGGATATCACGCTGGGTAAATCGGTAAGTTTGTTTGATATTTTGGGTACACCGAAAACCAATGCTACGCCGCTTACCTTTGAAGATATGAACCAGGCTTACGGCTTTATGCTGTACCGCACCACCGTAAAAGGCGGTGCGAAAGGTCTGCTGAAAATTAAGCAATTGCGCGATTACGGTATTGTATTCGTAAACGGCAAACGTGTAGGTGTGCTCGACCGCAGGCTGCGCCAGGATAGTTTGCCGCTGACATTACCGGCGGGCGACGTAACGCTCGATATATTGGTAGAGAACATGGGCCGCGTGAACTTTGGCCCCAACCTGCTGAAAAATAAAAAGGGTATTACCGAAAAGGTAACCTTTAACGGCACAGATGTAAATGGCTGGACAATGTACCCGCTGCCTTTTGATAAGGTGAACACCGCCCAAATAAAAGGCAACAGCACCAAAGCCGACCAACCCGTTCTGAAATACGGAGAGTTCAACCTCGCCAAAGCGCAGGATACCTATCTGGATATGCGTAAATGGGGTAAAGGCCTGGTTTGGGTGAACGGGCACAACCTGGGCAAATACTGGAGCATAGGTCCGCAGCAAACCCTCTACCTGCCCGCCGAATGGCTAAAGGCAGGCAGGAACGACGTGGTGGTATTGGAGCTGCTTAATCCTGCTCAAAGTGTGTTGCCAAGTTTGGCGAAGCCGATATTGAGTGAGGTGAAGTAGGGGGAGAAGTTAAACTATTTACAAAGCCGTTTTCTTTTTGAGGGAACGGCTTTGTTGTTGTTAGAAATACCAGCAAAAAGTTTGTAATTGCTGCCGATATTATAACTATCAGTAAGTATCTAAAAATTCATCTAATACATCTTCGCTATCTAAAGCAAAGATTGCTTCAGCAAGCTTATGTTGACCTTTTGATACTGCAATAGCAGCTAAAGCGGAACTCGCTAATGCCAAATCCCAATCTTTATTCATGCTGAATTTGGCAAGCTCACCTAATGTAGCCAGTGCTTCATTATAATAAGGCAATAAAGCATTAGGTATTTTCGGGTTATCCCTATATCTGCGGACTTCAATCAATGCAACAAGCGCCAGTACATTATAATCAACTAATTGTTTTTCCGATGCTATTCGTACCAAATAGGGAACAGCATAATAAGATGCCAAGCCTATATCGCCCTGATGATATAATTCATCCCATAATTCTTTGTAAACCTTATCACATTCTGCTAAGTTATTTGCTTTTTCAAGTATTTTTAGAGCTACAGAGGCATCGTATTTTGTATTTCTATAACCGCCCTCAAGCTTTTTCCAGATGGGGTTATCTAAATCTAATGATGGCTCGTTAATTGGTTTACCGGCAAAGAAATCTCTTAATTTAAAGGTCATACGGCATATAAGCTTTATTCAAATATATTGAAATGATAGATAGGAAACCTCTTAATAAACTTAAAGGTTTCTTATTCCCATACGCCTCATTTTCTTATCAATTATTTAAACTTTTATTCACACCGAAACTTTTGCGGGTTGAAAACAAATAGCTAACTTTCAGCCCGTTGCAAACGGATACCCCTCGCTGCCAATTATTAACCATAATTAAAGCATATAACCAAAATTTAATTCAGTATGAAAAAGATACTATCAATTGATGGTGGCGGTATCAGGGGCATCATCCCGGGGCAGGTATTGGTGGCGCTCGAAAAAAAGCTTCAAACAAAATCAAAAAATCCGGAGGCACGTATTGCCGATTATTTCGACTTTTTTGCAGGTACCAGCACAGGTGGCATACTTACCTGTATCCATCTTTGTCCGGATGAGGAAAAACCCGGGAAAGCCCGTTTTTCGGCACAACAAGCGGTCGACCTTTATGTAGAACATGGCAGCAGAATATTTGACGTTAGCTTGTATCAAAAAATTAAGGCCGCTAACGGGATTCTGGATGAAAAGTTTAACGCGGCCGCTATTGAAGCCTGTTTGAACCAGTACTTCGGGGATGTTAAACTTAGTCAGTTGTTAAAGCCCTGTATTATCACCTCTTACGATATTCAAAACCGCGCGGCCCATTTCTTTGCCCAGCACGACTACTTAAAACGTGGCGACGGCGGCGATTTCCTGGTGAAAGACGTATGCCGGGCCACTTCGGCCGCGCCTACCTATTTCGAAGCGGCTAAGGTTAAGTCGTTAAGCAATGTAAGCTACCCGCTGATTGATGGCGGCGTGTTCGTTAATAACCCTGCCTTGTGTGCTTACTCGGAGGTGCGCAATTCCAACGGGTTCCCTACAGCCGAAAATATGTTTATCGTTTCCATAGGTACAGGCAGCGAGAACAAGGAGTATGATTATGACAAGGCCAAAGACTGGGGCGCGGCAGGCTGGATCCGTCCGCTTATCGATATCATGATGTCCGGCGCGTCTGAAACCACGCATTATCACTTAACAAAAATGTTTTCTGCCCAGGGTCATCAGGATAATTACATCCGCATCCAACCATCAAAAATGAAGAACGCCAAATTTGAAATGGACGATGCCCACCCCGAAAATATTGCCGCCCTGGTAGAGGTAGGTACTGTTACAGCAGAGGATTGCCCCGATCTTGATCGTATTGTAGATACTTTGCTTAACGATAAAGATTCGGTGACTTTTTAAGTTAGTAATTTAAATGATGTGATTAAAAATCAGTTATTTATAAATTACGTCATTGCAAGGGTTTTAATTTTTTTTGAACTTTGAAGGCAAAATGACGATGGCTCACACCCACTCTCCACTGTCATGCTGAGGAACGAAGCATCTATCGCAGATAAGCATAGCGAAGAAGATTCTTCACGATGTTCAGAATGACAGTTTTTTTTAATTCGTCAGGAATTTTTGCTGCCCCACCACGCTTATCCGGCCCACATGCAACAAGTTCGCTATGCCCGCCTTTGCGCTCATGGCCATCACAGTTCTGCCCGTTTTCGCCCGAAGCTGTTTGCTGACGGATTGAGTAGGCTATCGAATAACTAAGCCTCGGTAAAAAAACAGCCACATCTCCATTGGAGATGTGGCTGTTTTTTTACCGTATACCTAAACTTAAACCTTTTAAATTATTTAGCGCTGTTGGCAGCTTCTTCAATAATGCTTGTTACTTGTTTGGCATGTGATACCATTACAACGTGACTGGCTTCTATTTCGGTTGTTTTGGCTTTTATTCTTTTTGCCATAAAGCGTTCCAGTTCGGGGTTAATGGCTTTGTCGCTTTTGGCTACTATGTACCAGCTTGCTTTGGTTTTCCAGGCCGGTTCACCGCTTTTGTCGCCAAATACGGTTTGTGATGCCGGGGTTTGTGTTGCATAAATGGCGGCTTGTTGTGCAGCAGTCAAATCTTGCGCGAATACGGTTTCAATACCGGTTTTTGACAAGTAGATAAAACCATCCTGTGGTTCAAAATAGTCTGCCAGTTTAACAGCCGGACCATTTGCCGATAGGGTAGGTACGGTTTCGCCCAGATCAGGTACCAGCGCGGCAACATAAACAAGACCTGCCACTTTAGGATCATTACCGGCCTGGGTGATCACAAAGCCACCCCATGAATGGCCTACCAGTATTACTTTTCCTTTGGCACGTGCAATAGCCCTTTTGGTTGCGGCAACATCATCGGCCAGCGAAGTAATAGGGTTTTGTACCGAGATTACAGGATAACCTTTTGCCTGAAGCGCAGTGATCTGGTCGGCCCATGAAGAACCATCGGCCCAAATACCGTGAACAAAAATGATGGTTGGTTTAGTGTTTGTTGCCTGTGCGTTTACTTGTAAACCGCCTATTAACAAGGCAAATATGATGGATAATATTCTGAAAGTTTTCATTGTTGTGATAAATTAAATATGTGTTTGTGATGAAATGATTTTTGATCAATTAGCTGCGGCGAATTCTTCGGCGCTTAAAGTAGTGGTGGTTAAAGTAACCTCTATATTACCTCGTGTAGCGTTAGAGTACGGACAAACCTGGTGAGCTTTTTCAACTAAGGCGTTAGCTGTTTCCTGGTCAACATCGGGTACGTTCACGGCCAAACTAACTACAAGCGCGAAGCCGCCGGCATTGTTAGAGCCGATACCTACACTTGCCCTAACGCTGGTTGTACCGGTGGTCGCTTTTTCGTTTTTTATAACGAGGTTAAGCGCGCTATCAAAACAAGCAGAATAGCCTGCTGCAAATAATTGTTCGGGGTTGGTATATGCGCCGCCCGCGCCGCCTAATTCTTTAGGCATCCTTACGTCAAGGTCGAGTACGTTATCTGAAGAAACTACGTGACCGTTTCTGCCGCCTGTAACGGTGGCTGTTGCTGTATAAATTGCTTTTACTGACATGATTATTGGTTTTTATATTATTTATTATTTTGTTTAGTTCGTTCAAGTATTATGTTGATGCTGTCGCGCAGGGTGCCCATTTCTTCAATGGTAAGGCCAAGGCTGCATTTAAAAGATTCGGGTACGTTCGCCGCTTTTTCTTTTAGGTCGGCCCCGTTTTGTGTAAGGCTTATCATTACCACGCGCTCATCTTCGCGGCTTCTGCTGCGGTTAACCAGTTTCTTACTTTCCAGCTTTTTTAACAGCGGGGTAAGTGTTCCCGAATCAAGCAACAGCTTTTCGCCTATCTCTTTAACCGATAGTTCGCGGTGTTCCCAAAGTAGCATCATCACCAGGTATTGCGGATAAGTAACATCAATACCATCTAAAATGGGTTTGTAATGTGCCGTTAACACCCTTGATAGGGCGTACACCGGGAAACATGCTTGGTTTTCTAATTTTAAGTAATCCATCTTTTGCTGATTGTTGAACAAATATACATTGAGTAAAATTAAATTGTATACAATTTAATTTTACTTGACAATTGGATTACATTGATCAATCTTATAAAATGAAATGCGCCGTGTAAAAGCAGGTGCATTATGTTGCACCATAACTGACAGAAGATTGGTTTTATAGCTATACGACACCATAATTGAACTGTATACAGGCTAAATGATGCAACAAAATCGAAAGCATTTGCAACATATTCGAAAGTGTTTTTTTAGTGGGATATGTTTATTTGTAAGTAATTGCGCCGCTGTTACAATAGGTAATAGTGCTTATTATCGATGGTGGCAAAAGTTTTCTACCTAACGCATATCCTATATTTTATCTAAACCTGTAAATGAAAAAACTACAAATTATACTCATACTAAGCAGTGTACTATTTACCGCGTGCAATTTTAGTAAGGGTACCAAAAAAGACCTCCGCACCGGCTTATCTTTCACCTATAATGGCTTTAGGGTAGATGATGTGCTATTGGTTGACCCTATAGGTAAACCAATGACCGATAATAAAGTACAACTGAACACCCGCGTAGCTGTAGTAGCCGTGGGCATAAGCAATTATGCGCTTAAAGATGGCAAGGCTTATCCCGGCATGATGTTGTTGGTTACCGACAAAAAAGGAACACCTGTGATTAATGCCGCCGACTTATTCAATGGCGACCAAGGCCATCCGCCCACCGAAGCTACCGAACTACACGGCGATATCACCATAGGAAAACCAATGATAACGGGCGAAACCTACCACGTTAAGCTGCGCATTTGGGATAAGGTAAAAACCGATAACGCAATCAACGTAGAAACAGACCTGGCGGTACAATAAGTTTACCCGGCTGATACAGATATTCAGTAACATAACAACTCAATCAACACTAATCAATAAAGTTTTATAACACTACCTATGAAAACAAATTTCTACTCCGGTGCTAACCGCTTTGCGATGAACTCGTTAAAATTTACCCGGTTAATTGCCATTATCGGCCTGCTGCTGTTTGCCGGTTGCAAAAAAGATTCGCCTTCCGAAACTAAAACGGATACCGGCAACGGAACCGGAACGGGCACAGGCACCGGGACGGGAACGGGTACCGGAACAGGCACGGGGACAGGCACTGTTACCGATACCCTCACGGCCAGCAAAGTTGCGGTAGCCGCTTTGGATGACGAGGTTAATGCTTTTATGACGGCCTACAATGTTCCCGGGGTATCGGTAGCCATTACTAAGGGGGAGAAGCTGGTTTATTTAAAAGCTTATGGCGTAAGCGATCAATCAAAAGCTACCAAAGCAGTTATTAGCGACCGCTATCGTTTGGCCAGTCTTTCAAAACAGATCACCGCTGTTGCCATTATGAAACTGCTCGACCAGGGTAAGATAAAGCTGGACGATAAAGTATTTGGCGATGGCGCCTTATTGGGTAAAACCTACGGTACCAAAACTTACGGCGCTAATGTTACCAATATTACGGTTGACCAATTGCTGCACCATACATCCGGAGGTTGGGGTAACTCCGTGAACGACCCTATGTTCACTAACCCCACCTTAACGGCCGCGCAGCTCATCACCTGGACTTTAGACAACCGCCCGCTCGACCATGTACCCGGCACCAGCTACGATTACTCGAACTTTGGCTACAGTATTTTAGGCCGTGTGATAGAAAAGATCACCGGGCAAACTTATGAAGAAGCCGTAAAAACGTTAGTACTAAAACCTATCGGCATTACAGATATGGTTATTGGCGGTAACACCCTTGCCGATAAAAAAACGAAAGAGGTTACCTACTACGGCCAGTCCGGCGAAAATCCTTACGCTTACAACATCAGCCGGATGGACGCGCACGGGGGATGGATAGCTACAGCTGCCGATCTGGCCAGGTTCCTGGTTTATATTGATGGCTTTTCAGTACGTACGGATATTATTACGGCATCATCATTAAAAACCATGTATACCGGCTCAACAGCCAATGCTGCTTATGGCTGCGGCTGGTCTATAGCGAACAAAAACTATTTCCACACCGGAAGCTTGCCCGGTACAGCTACCGAACAGGCACGTTTAGATAATGGGTTTAACTTCGTTATCCTCACCAATACGCGCAGTTTCAAAGCCAATTTTGACCTTGCCTTAGACCAGATCTTCTGGAAGGCTTACGCTAAAAATCCTACCTGGGCCACGGAGGATTTGTTTCTTAAATAGTTAATTAAAAAGCCGGGGTGATCGCTCCGGCTTTTTTTATTTCTGTTTATTCTTGAATTTCCTTTCTTATTTTCCCATCCATTGTGCAAGTTATCGTTGTGCGATGATTATGATGGTATGAGCAAATAATAGTGTTCATGAGGCATACCTATCGCGCAAAATATGGCTGCGCTATTAACCGCTATTGTATCATAACCGCACACTTCGTGTTCGCAATCGCACGCTGAAATCTTACTGTTCTTTTTTTAAATTGTTGATTATTAGCTATTTTAAGATGAGGCATTTGTTTGGTTCATAATATAATTGATTATTAATCGACCTTAAACAATTTTGCGATGCTAAGTATGCGAATTAAAACAATATGGCGCAGCTTATTAAAACATAAGCTTACAAGTTTTATAAACATTGGTGGGTTAGCTGTAAGTATGGCCGCGGTAGTGTTAATATTTATCTGGGTGCAAAACGAGCTCAGCTTTGATAAGAACATACCAGACAATGCCAATATTTACCGCATCAAAAATTATATTTCGGTTGATAAAACCACTACCTGGGTTTGGGAGCACGCGCCGTTTAACATGGGCGAGGCAATGAAAAATCAAATACCCGGGATTGAAACCGTAGGCCGTGTATTGCCGCTCAGTAATATAAAAGTATACCTCAATATAGACGGGCAGTATTTTGACGAAACCCGCACCGCCTTTATTGACTCGGGCTGGCTTGATATGTATAAATATGATTTTGTACGCGGCAGCGCCAGCGCGTTTAATAGTAACGTTTTCGGTATAATACTTACCGAAAGCAAAGCCAAAAAATACTTCGGCACTATTGAAGCCATTGGCAAAACCATTAAGATAGATACCAATATTTACGCGGTGCAGGGCATAATAAAAGATATCCCCGCAAATTCAAGCTTTAATTTTGATGTACTGCGCAGCATAGCAGGCCGCCAAACCGACGCCCACGAAAAAAAGAACGACCTCAGCTGGGGCAATTTCAGCTACCTTACCTTCTTTAAGGCACAGCCGGGCACCAATGTTAAAAACGCGATGGCGAAGCTGCAAAAAATTGTAGCCAAGGCGCGTGATAATGACAATACGAAGATTTCCTATATTCCGCTTACCGACTTGCATTTTGAAAATGATTTGCAAAGCAGTTCGTTAGTGCAGGGTGATAAAAAGGTGGTGACTATTTTCGGTATATTGGGATTGTTGGTGCTTATTATAGCCTGCATCAACTATGTTAATATTACTACCGCGCGGGCAAGTCTGCGGGCTAAAGAGGTAAGCGTACGCAAAATTGTGGGCGCAAGCCGTTGGTCGTTATTTATGCAGTTTGTTACTGAAACAGCATTTGTAAGCCTGCTGGCACTTATTTTTACGCTGATAATAGTACAACTCGCACTGCCTGCATTCAACAACTTTACCGAGAAGCACTTTACCCTTTCGTTAAACAATATATGGCTTTGGATAGTACTGCTTGGTACTTTGTTCATTACTATTTTGCTGAACAGTATTTACCCGGCATTGCTGCTGTCATCATTTAAACCACTCAACTCGTTCAGGGGCATGAGTGTATTGCGTATGAACGATGCCTTGCTTCGTCGCGGGCTGGTAGTACTGCAATTTACATTCTCGGTATTTTTGATAGTGGGGGTGATTACCATTTATAAACAAATGGAGTTTATCCGTAACCAAAACCCCGGTTATAACCGCTCGCAGGTATTTTCATTTACCATGCCATGGCAAATGTTCAGAAAAGTGAGCAGCGAACAACGTGCCGGTGCCATGCAAAATGTGAAACAGCAAATTGCAGGTCAGAGTTTTGTAGAGAACGTTTCCCTTGTAAATGGTGCTTCGGTTCAAAACTTTGATAATCAATCATCCGGTGGTTTCGATTGGGATGGTCGCCAAAAAGACTTCGACCCGCCCTTCGCTGTGTTCCAGGTTGATGCGGATTTTAATAAAATAGTGAAGCTTAAATTTGTTGAGGGGCGCTGGTTCCTGCCCAACAGTAAAGGTGATGGAAAGAATATCGTTTTAAATGAAGCCGCCGCAAAGGCCATCAATCTGCATAAACCTTATGTAGGCCAGCGTTTTATTGCGCAGGGAGATACCGGCGTAGTAGTAGGCATAGTGAAAGATTTCGCTTACCGTAGCATGCACGAAAAGATTGGTCCGGCAGTGTTTAAAATCAGCAGCGATTATATGCTTACCAGCCTGGTTAAAGTAGCACCGGGTAAAAACGCGCAGGCCATTGCCGCCGCAGGCAAACTGTGGGACAGTTACAACACTGGCCGACCGTTCAGCTACCAATTTTTGGATGATGAATTTGACCGCATTTATAAGAATGATATTAAAGCATCAGGACTGATCACGGCCTTTGCCATTATAGCCGTGATTATATCGTGCCTGGGCTTATTCGGTTTGGCGGCCTTTACAGCCGAGCAACGCGGAAAGGAGATAGGCATCCGCAAGGTGCTGGGTGCAAGCGTTTCGGGCATTGTATCGCTGTTATCGAAAGATTTTATCATACTCGTAGTGCTTGCACTGGTAGTTGCAACGCCGCTGGCCTGGTGGCTGATGAGCAAATGGCTGCAAAACTTTGCCTATCGTATCCACATGGAATGGTGGATGTTTGTTGCAGGCGGATTGCTCGCGCTGATTATCGCCTTTGTTACGGTAAGCTTTCAGGCCTTCAAGGCAGCAATGATTAACCCGGTGAAAAGCCTGCGCAGCGAATAAGCGTTGCCGGTTATCATAAAGTGCGTACGGGTATTTCAAATGATAAGGTATAAGCCGGTCTGACTCGCGTCGGCAATCATCAAATGCTTTAAACAGGGGCGGATGTTTTTTCAAATAGTATATTTGCGAAAACAATTGTAACGCCTGTGGTGATATCTTACCTGTATAAACACGCATGAGAATAGCATTATTGATATTGCTTATCGGAGGGATGTCGCTTTTATTGGGGGTAGTTAACGCTCAGCATAAAACATCTATCATTCCGCTTAACCAGCACCGCTTAAATGATACGCTGGTAGCCTCAAGTGCCGATACCATACAGCAGAAAGATATTTATGATGTTATCCTGGGCATTTTTAAAAAACACTCGGCTGCCGATAATAAATCGTCGGTAATTGGTACCAAGCCGGTATTTTCCGTTTTACCTGCCGTGGGCTATACATTGCAAACTCAACTGGCCGCCACACTTTCGGGTAACGTTGCCTTTCGTATGTCGCCGGGGGCGCGTATTTCAACCATATCTTCCAACATCGCTTATACCCAGCGAAAACAGATCCTGATACCGATCCAATCAAACATCTGGACTAATAACAACGCCTTTAACTACATAGGCGATATTAAATATTATAAATACCCGCAAAGCACGTTCGGATTGGGTAGTAATTCATCTACAGCCAATAATGACCCTATGGATTACACCCTGATCCGTTTCTCCGAAACCATCCTGAAAAAAATCAAGGGCAATTTTTACGCGGGGGCGGGGTTTATTTTTGACCATCGTTACGGAATTGAAGAAAAAGGTAATCCGGATGGCAGCGTGTCTGATTATGCCCGCTATGGTCAACAAAATAAAACGATATCATCGGGTATAACGCTTAACGGGCTTTTTGATACGCGCAATAGTACCATTACACCTACAAGGGGCTTTTACGCGGCGTTAATTTATCGTGATAACAAAAAGTTCTTGGGGAGTACTTCATCATGGAAATCACTTATAGTTGATGTGCGCAAATATTACAGGCTGCCTGCCGATTCTAAAAACGTTATTGCCTTTTGGAGTTACGACTGGCTGGTACTAAGTGGAAAGCCGCCATACCTCGACCTACCCGCAACCACCTGGGATCAAAACAACGGTACAGGCAGGGGATACATACAAGGGCGTTTCAGAGGCGCTCAAATGGTTTATTTAGAGAGCGAATACCGGTACCGCATAACAGCCAATGGCTTGTTGGGCGGAGTGGTGTTTGTAAATGGCCAGTCGTTTTCGGCAGCTACCGGCACCGGCTTGCAGGCCATACAACCCGGTTACGGTGCCGGATTGCGTATCAAACTAAACAAGGTATCAAGAACCAATATCGCAATTGATTACGGCTTCGGCAACCATGGCTCAAACGGCATCTTCGTAGCCGTAGGGGAGATTTTTTAAGAGATACATTAATTTCTATAAATTGGTGTTATTGGCGTCGAGCCAGTCTCAGTATTTTTATCAGGCAATCCTGAAAATAAGGTATTATGATAAATGTCAATTTTGAAATGCTAAACAAGTGGAAGAATAATATTTTAATATTTTCCATTTACATCTTTACGCTGAATACTTTTTTTAATAGCATTCAAGCTTCTGCACAAGAAATAAAGCTTAGAGCGATAGTTCGCAAAGACAATAGTTTCGTAACAATTAATGATACAGCAAGCGCAACGGAACAATTACCTGCTCAAATTGATAAGAAAATAAAAGCTCTTTTGAAATTATATCCCTACTTCGATGAGTCAATGACTATTAAAGAAAGAGTGTCTGTTTTCAAAGTCCGCTATGAACAGGGTGTTTCAATTTACATAATAAAAATAAGGGCATTGAATACTATTGTCTATCATTTGGTTGCCTATAACAAAATCAATAACCGGGTATCATCATCATGCCCATCCATTAATGGTAAATGGATGGAGAATAACGAAGCCGGCTTTGTTAAAACTGATAGATTGCTTACCAGTCCACTTATTTCTTTCGGAAAGTTGTTCAATCGTTCCGGAAAATACGCTTTTGTAAAAGAGAGGGCTCATAATGGAACAGCTTATAATGCAGAAATTGATCATATTTATTCGATTGACAAGGAAATGAATATAACGCAGATGTTGTGCATTGAATCTAAATGCATTAGCCCAACAGATGGTTGTGTGTATGTGAGGTCACTTAAGAATCGAACACTAACAACGCGATTAGTTTGCGGAAAGAAAACAGATATTTTGGGTGTCGTAGTAATAAATAAAAACCTTGAAGGTTTTTCAATTTCTCATGTACAAGATGGCTTTAACGGCTTTCTAATTACGGCAAGTGGAATTAATGAAAAGGTTTCTTGAAAACAGGTTATACCATGAGGTATTGATGTTTTCTTCTTGAAATTCAGTTTGATATTACAAGCGGCTTTGTACATTGTTGTCCGTAGTAGTTTTGGTTTCCTGTGTTAATCGCACATGCCGTTGTTCTGCCCGTTCAGGTTCGAAATGTACACCGGGTGTAAGCCAATACAACAATATGACTCGTGAATACCTGAATGTAAACGGTGAGAAAAGAAATGCAGGAATTAACGTTGCCGCAATATATACCCAGGGATTCGAGTTGCCGGTCAGGATATAAGTTCCAACAGCGCAAATTATCATTATGGCCACGTTCATTGCATAACTTACAAACATGGCAACATAAAAATAACCCGGCTCAATTTCAAAGTGAAAACCGCAATAAGGGCAGCTATTATTCATCTTTTGCTTAAAAACGGAAGATAGTCCATTGGTAAACATCTTTCCGATTCTGCATTTTGGGCATTTGCCATGTAATGCTGCCTGAAAAGAAGATTTTGTGTAAGGTGTATTTTCGCTCATCATATTAATCATATTGGGTATCGGTATCTATTTTGAGTCGCCTGATTAATTCGCTATCATCTGCACTTGAGTAAACACCGTAAGCTTCAACCAGTATTCCCTTTTCACCACTTGCTGTGCTGATAGCGTATAAAATGTTGTTATCAGATGGGTCCGTATCACCTTCGAAACGATATACAAAGTCGACATGAAATTGTGGCAAAGTGTTGTGCTGCTTAATTTCTGAGCCGGTTTCATGATTTTCTTTCAAATTGAAATCAATGGCATAACCGTTTTTACGAAGTTGTATGATCGCATCTGTTAGCGTATTAAATGTTGTCATAATTTCAAATATTACAGCCCCCCCCAATTTTACTTGTCTCTTACGGAATTGCAGCATGCCGGGCAGGCGCTGAAATATTTATTTAATGCCTGCCAGGTTTTGTAAAGGGTGATGTACCGCGTTATCACCTTGCCGCCCATTTAAATTGGTGGGGCCAACGGAAAGTCAATCTCAATGGAGCTGTTGGTAAAAATATAGTTGGTAAAGGTTCTCACTGTAATTAGCCCAATCAGGTTAACCAATGCCTTCTCGTTGTAACCCAAACTAAAAAAGGTTTCAATTAACGGCCGATCAACGCTTCCTTTGTTCATAGAGATAGACCGGGCCACTTTGATCGCCGTATTTAACCTTTCTTCTTTATACTCGGCTTTTCTGATCGAGATTGTTTCTTCTTCAGAGAACCCCCTCATTTTTGCGAGCGCGGTATGTGCAGCAAGGCAATAATCGCATTGGTTTACCTGCGATACAATGAGATTAATAGCCTCTTTCTCTTTTGGACTAAAAACAGCCTCGCCGCTGAGCAGGGTTTCAAAATCAAGCATGCCTTTTAATGCAGCCGGTGAATAGCCGATGGTAGCATAAAGATTTGGGATTTTGCCAATTTGGCTTTTAACGTGATTAAGTATTACCTGTGATGGTTCAGGTAATTTATTAAAATCAGGTAAATTCAGTGTTTCCATTTTTGATAATTTGATGTATTACTTTCCGTTGAAATGATCAATGTGACTTTTCAGCAGTGAATCGGTTATCCTGCCGAATCCCGGTGTTTTTTTTAATGGCTTACTTCCAACATTTGTCTTGCGTTATCCGACGCGACTATTAAACCACCTGCTAACATAATGATATCCTTAATCACCAATCTTCCTGCTCCTGAAAGAAATGGGAATCCATGTGCCGGTCCACCAAGGTCGGGCACATAGGCTTCCGGCGTAGTGATCAAAAAAGATAGTGTAACTAATGCCATTATAGAGGTAAGCAAACCTCCGATAATTCCGCTAACGGGAAACCATATGCCAAGCAAGGTTAATAAGCCGATCAAGAAAATAACGGAACCAAGAACATAGGCAAACACATAGGTTCCATTTGCTTTATGGTATGCAATATTGGCCGGTACTATCTGCCCTTCCTTATTGATATGCTCTTTATAGTTCTCAGGATGCCTGTAAAAGAAACGCATTATAGGACTATTGGCCACGAACGGAACTATTCCGTCCGCTTCGTACTGAAAAGCTTTAAGCCCCCCGATCCAGGCCATCACAACAAAAATGGCGATCCTTAAGAAGTTGATAAGCGATAATTCGTTCGCTGCCAAAAAGTTTAAGATCATCTTCATAATTTCATTTGTTGGTTTTTAGGACAGATCATCAGCACGCCGGCAGGTTCAGTTGAATAGCTATGATTCAGTAATCCTGTTATTCAACTTTCTTACCAATTTAAAGCCTGTTCCGATAATCACGATTTCATGAATCATCCCATTTAGTATACGTATCATTGATTAATTGCCATTATCTCTTTTATCCAATTTTTTCAAAAAATTGAGTATGAGCTCCGCTATTTCTTTTCCGTATTCTTCCAGCAAAAAATGCCCCCCGTTAAACAAATGGATTTCCGTATATGGTAACACACTTTTATAGGCTAAGGCACCTGAGCCCGGAAATATTTTATCGTTTTTTCCCCAGGTGATCAGCACCGGGGGCTGGTGCGTACGGAGATATTGCTGCCACTCCGGATATTTTGGAAAGTTGCTGCCATAATTTTGAAAGAGTATCTTTTGTATCTCCTTTCTGCCGGGTTGCTCAAAGAAAAGGTGATCCATATAGTAACTGTCGGGACTGATTGATTCTGTGTGAACGGTACCAAAAGTATATTCTTCCTTAATACCCTCTAATGACATCATAAAATCTATCTCGGCTTCGAGTCCGCCAAAATTGTTGGCTTCGGTTAACGTTCTTATGTTTTGTACATCGGGGCCAAGCCCCTCCATAAATACGTTAGCGTTTTGAATGATCAAACTTTTAACCAATTCGGGTCTTTTGTTAATGATCCTGAAACCGATGGGGCCACCATAATCCTGCATATAAAAACTGATATCCCGAAGGTTCAGCTTATCAATAAAGCGTTCCATAATTAGCGCTAAATGGTCAAAGGAGTAATCGAAATCTGCCGGGGCAGGGGCGCTGCTGTGTCCAAAACCAGGATAATCGGGTGCGATCAGGTGAAAATTGTTCGACAATGATTCGATCAGGTTCCTGAACATGTGTGAGGAAGATGGAAAACCATGTAGTAATAATATCGTTGGTTTGGCAGTATCTCCGGCCTCTCTGTAAAATATCTCCAAGTTTTCAATCTTTGCTTTACGATAATAAACGCGCTGTGCAGTATTATCCTGGGTTATTTTCATTATTATTTATCTTTTAGTTTTATTTATTTACATATACTGCTATAGCCCGGTACAGTTGCCTTTATCTTCTTTTACTTGTAAGCAGAAATCCTGGTTTTGCACCGTGCCATTGCGCTCAAAATTAAGCAGATATGTGGTTAGCCGTTAAGTTTGAGCTATCACTTGAATTGTAACACTTATTGTTTTTATAATATATTTCGCCCGGTATCATCGTGTAGGTTTGATAAATAAAAACAGCCGATGAAATCTATCTGTAAATTATTATCGCTGATGCTATTCCTGTTTCCAACGGTTCCTGTATTTGCTCAGGATCCCGCGCTGCCATCGGCAAATTTTGGTTTCAATAACCTGAATGCAGGTGTCGCAAGAGAACCGGGATTGTATTATGCTGGCTACCTGCAAACTTATCAATCGTCCTCCGTTAGAGATGCACAGGGGTTGGTTATTCAGGATGCGCCGGCCCGAGGTTCTATAACTTCGCTACAGCAAGTTACTTTTGTAAGCAGTACCAGGGTGTTTAATACTCGCCTATGCGCAACCATTTTAATACCTATAGTAAAAAGTACTACCACCGCAAGCGCCGGTCAAAGCGTTAACCCGAATTCTTTCGGTGATCTGTTAATAGGTCCGTTCCTGGAAGGGAAGAACGATTTCAGGAACGGTTCGGAAATAAATTACAGGTTCGGGGTTAATGTGTTCTTTCCGACGGGTGCTTACAGTGATGCTTACAATTTTAACCCGGGCGCGCACCGGTACCGCATCTTTCCTCATCTGGAATGTACCTACATCATTGTTAAGCATTTTGCAGTAAGCATTAAAAATAATCTTTATTTCTACTTGCGTGAGATCGGTTCGCCCAGAAAGTCGGGAACGGCTTACAATCTTAATTATGCTTTTGAATACCGTGTTACCAACCGTTTTACTTTTGCGGTAGTTGGTTACTATCTCAAACAACTGGAACAGGATGCTTACGGCGGAGATAAACACTACTATCAGGATCATTACGGTATAAGAGATACCAGGGAACAGGTTTTTGCAGCCGGCCCGGGTGTGGGTTTTAAAACCCTGTCGGCAGTAACCATAGAAATGAAGGCCATGTGGGAAACAGCAGCCCGCAACCGGCCCCAGGGATTTAGGACTAATCTTCTGGTCGCTATTCCCCTATAATTAATTGTCGGCGGCTATTGCGTTTATACGAACAAACAAGCCTGGTGTGATTAAATAACTAATTGATAATTAGTTATTTAATTTATTATTTTAATGATAACACTTATCATACCGGTGATGGGCAAAAGTGCTTCCGGTTCAATTAAATCAAATACTTTCGCATTATCAAACCATTTATCAAACGTGTGAAAATTGCAATTATAAAAAACAAAAACAATGGGAAATAACATCGAAAAAAAGGTCGTCGTTATTACGGGGGCCAGCAGTGGTTTAGGTGAAGCAACTGCAAAGTACCTGGCCGAAAAAGGTGCTATAGTGGTGCTTGGCGCGCGTAGGGCAGAGCTATTAGAAAATATAGTTAAGGATATTATAGCCAATGGTGGCACCGCGATCTATCAGCAAACTGATGTTACCGTTAAAGAACAGGTAAGCGCGCTTGTAGATAAAGCGGTTGCTACTTATGGTAAAATAGATGTGATCATCAATAATGCCGGGATCATGCCCATTGCGCCCATGTCTGAGGTACGTGTCGATGAATGGGATAATATGATCGATATTAATATCAGAGGTGTGCTTTATGGTATCGCGGCCGCCCTGCCTGTTTTTCAAAAACAAGGAAGCGGCCACTTTATTAATATCGGTTCTGTAGCAGGTATCAAAGTTTTCAGTCCCGGAGGTACAGTTTATAGTGGTACTAAATATGCGGTACGTGCAATCAGCGATGGGCTGAGGCAGGAAGTAGGTGGCAGTATCCGCACAACCACCATCGAACCCGGAGCAATTGAATCAGAATTAAAGTTCAGTACCTCCCATGCGGAGAGTTCGGCTAATATTAAAGAATTTTATAAAATGGCTATACCTGCTCTTACTATAGCTAAAGCGATTGCTTATACCATTGAACAGCCTGCGGATGTGGATATTAACGAGATCGTCATCAGGCCGACCGTTCAGGATTTTTAATAACCGGGCCAGCCTGGTTTTGCCGCCATGACATACCAATGCCGACCGACCGTTTTTTTATTTGAACAATCCTACATCAATAGCTATGAAAACGAATTTCCTTAACCTGTTCCGCATCGGCGCGCCTAAGTTCTTATTTGTCATTTTACTGGTGGTTGCCTTTTCCGGTGCAGCGCAGCCAAAATCATCGCCCGCTGGTGCGCACGTTAAACCAACTATTGTGCTGGTGCATGGTGCTTATGCTGATGGCTCCTCGTGGAATAAGGTAATACCAATTTTGCAAGGAAAAGGCTATCAAACGGTTGCCGTCCAAAATCCCCTGACTTCCCTTGAGGACGATGTGGCCTCGGTAGAACGGATATTATCAGAGATACAAGGCCCGGTGATACTGGTAGCGCATTCCTGGGGCGGCGCTGTTATTACTCAGGCCGGCAATAACGATAAGGTAAAAGCGCTGGTATATATTGCAGCCTACGCCCCGGATGCCGGGCAAAGTGTTGACAGCATCAATCGGGAGGCATATGATATACGCAAATTACCCAATAATCGTGCTTTGCTGGCCCCGGTAAACACGAATGGATATTTAAAGCTCAGAGAAGAAACGGTGGTAGCGCATTTCGCCCAGGATCTTCCGGCAGCTGAGGCTAAAGTGGTGGCTGCGGTACAGGGCCGGTTTCATATCAGCGCAATCAGGGGTAAGATCACTCAGGCAGCCTGGAAAACTAAACCGAGCTTTTATATAGTATCCGATAACGATCATATTATTTCACCACAGCTGGAAGCGGAAATGGCGAAAAGGATACACGCGAAAATCTATCATCTCCCTGCCAGTCATGTTGCTATGCTATCAAAACCTGTAGCGGTAGCTGAAGTGATTTTGACGGCTGCGGCAGGCAATTAATTATCGGGTTAGCAATTTAAGTACAAAACTAAATAAATGTGTTATGAGTATAGTTTCAATTAATCCCGCAAACGGGAAGGAAATCAAGACCTACACCGAGATCAGCACAGCGGATGTCGATCAGAAAATAGAAGATGTGCACGAAGCCTGGAAAAAGTGGAAAAAGTCGGCACCGGATACACGCAGCCAACTACTAAAAAAAATGGCAGACGTTTTACGAGGCCGCAGAGAAGAATTGGCGACATTGATGGCCAACGAAATGGGTAAACCCATTACCCAGGGCCTTGCTGAGGTAGAAAAATGCGCGGTATGCTGCGAGTATTACGCCGAGAATGGCGCCAAACACTTAGCTGACCGGCTGATAGAAACGGAAGCCAGTAAGAGCTTTGTCACCTTTCAGCCGTTGGGAGTGGTACTGGCCGTTATGCCCTGGAATTTTCCGTTATGGCAGGTATTCCGTTTTTTGGCACCGGCGCTTGCTGCCGGTAATTGCGGCGTATTAAAACATGCATCGAACGTACCCGGATGCGCGATTGCCATTGAAGAGATCGTCAGGCAGTCGGGTTTCCCGGAAAATGTTTTCCTGACATTGCTGATCGGCAGCAGCAAAGTTGCAGCAATTATTGAACATCAGTATATTAAAGCGGTTACCATAACCGGAAGTACCAACGCCGGGATACAGGTTGCTACCAAAGCCGGCTCTGTATTAAAAAAAGTGGTGCTTGAACTTGGAGGCAGTGATGCTTACGTTGTACTTGCCGATGCTGACCTTGAGGCCGCCGCCGAGATATGCGTGGGCAGCCGGCTAATCAATAGCGGGCAAAGCTGTATCGCGGCAAAAAGATTTATTGTAGAGAAACCAGTTATCAAGGAATTTACGGAATTGTTTCTTAAAAAAATGCAGGCTATGAAAATGGGTGACCCGTTAAACCCAAATACTGACGTGGGGCCGCAGGCAAGGGCAGACCTAAGAAATGAACTCCATGATCAGGTAACCAGGTCGATCGAAAAAGGCGCCGTTTGTATTCTCGGAGGCGAAGTACCGGCCGGGGACAATGCTTTTTATCCGCCAACTATTTTAACCCAGGTAAAACCCGGGATGGCGGCTTATAGCGAAGAATTTTTCGGCCCGGTAGCATCTATCATTGAAGCTGCCGACGAAACCGATGCCATCAGGATTGCTAACGACAGCATATTTGGCCTGGGTTCGGCGGTATTCACTAAAGATTTGTCAAAAGGCGAAAGGATTGCGAAAACAGAGCTGGAGGCAGGTTCCAGCTATGTAAACAGCCGCGTGCTGTCTGATCCGAGATTGCCGTTCGGTGGTACAAAAACATCGGGGTATGGCAGGGAGCTAAGCGATTTCGGTATACATGAATTTGTTAACATCAAAACCGTGTATATTAAATAGGGTATTGTTGTCATTCCTGTGCTAAGCGGGTTGTTTTTTAAAGTTCACTTATGTTAAATAATGTTCCCGGTTCTCTGAAAAATAAAAGCGCGGTTTCACGTACTGCGGTTTATGCATTGTTTATAAAGTCTGCTTTAGGACTGGTCATCTGTTATTACTTTTATATCACATGGCCCGGTTACCCGTTTGACTGGGCCATGATATCTGTTGTATTATCACTTTCATTTGATAATAGCAAAAAACCGGTTACAGACCGAATGATCTCGAACATATTAGGTTGCATAGTCGGTCTGATCTTGTTTCAGTTGCCTTTGCCGTATGTGCTTATTTTAATAATCGGCGTCATATTGGTGATCGCCATTTCTTTCATATTAGAACTAACGGATATGGTACGGCCGGCTCTTGCCGCTTTTGTGATTGTGATATTACGGGAAAAAGACGCGCAACAATGGTTTGTTCCCTTACAGCGTGTGGGTGCAGTAATGGCCGGATGTATCGTTGCTCTTTTGCTCACCCTGCTGGTGGGGCTTTTATTACCCCAACATTTTAATAATGAGAAATTAAAATGATGTTTACTATTTAACATTATAAAGGCAGCAAACATTTAATAGCAAAAATTGAACAGATATAAGTAAATATTCAATAACACCGGGACATATATTTAGAGGGGAACCGTATAGGCTGTTCCCCTCTATTTGTAAAAAAGGCTATCAGGGTTCCGTTATGGGGTTAATTATTTTGTTGATGGGTTTGCGTTTTTGAACATTAGTTATTGTATCGAGAAGTCGTATTAATTATATTCGTTCAAGCGCTAACTAACCTTACAGTTCACGGATTATGAACTCTTTCCGGCAAATTTTATATGAAATATTATAATCAGCTGAAACTGCAGGCTACTGGCTTAAAATTAAGGGTAATCGGCTTGTGCCTCATCTTGTTTTCGCTGCTGTATGTTAAAAAGGCGCATGGTTATACTAATACAGGCGGTTATAGTAACGTGCCCAGGCAGTGCCTGCTGGCCCTTATCACCGCGCAATACGGGCTAACCTGCGAAAATCTAAAAAGTAGGCAATCTGCTGAGAATATTTATAGTGAGTTTGTTGCAATGGCTAAGCATTTTCCGCTGGAGTATATCCATGTTGAATTTCCATCCACCCTTTACCGGATCTCCGGTTTTTACCGCATTATCGGTAATATTAAAAAATCCCGGGAACTTTTGTTGCAGGATAGAGCGCTTATTTCTGAGATAGACATTGCGGGGATTGGAAATTGTTACTATAACCTGTTTAAAATCGACTCTGTTAAAAAGCGATATCTGCCGGCAATTGGAGGTCTGCAAAAAAGTGTAATTTTTACTAATTCAGCTTTTAGTTATGATCAGATCAGGGCGGCCGGGGCAAATAAAACAAAAAATATAACGCTGGCCGATTCCATGCTCTTAACGATCATCATTCTCTTGCTGATCGTTCTCTATGTGAGCAAACAAAGAGCCAATCGCAAACAGGAAGCCAGCCGGAAGGAACTGGATCAGAAGAACACCTATTTGGAAAAGGCCAACACGGATAGGGACAAGCTATTAAAGGAAAAGGAATGGTTGCTCAGGGAGGTTCATCATCGTGTAAAGAACAATCTTCAGATGGTGACCAGTTTGCTTTATTCGCAATCGGTTTACCTGGAAGACGGCGCAGCCAAATTGGCTGTTAATGACAGTCTTCGCCGTATGCAGGCGATGTCGCTGATCCATCAAAAACTTTATCAGGATCAAAATACGTCGGTAATAGCGATGACTGAATACATTAATGACCTGGTGAGGTACCTGCACGAGAGTTTTGATACCGAGAATAAAATCGTCTTTGAGCAGGATATTGAGGAATTGAACCTTGATGTAACGCAGGCTATCCCCTTGGGCCTAATCGTTACTGAAAGCATTGTAAACGCTATTAAATATGCGTTTTTAAACGAACAGAAGGGGATTGTAATAATTGTATTGCAGCATATAGAGTCGGAAATTTTGCAACTGAAAATATCTGATAACGGAATTGGGCTTCCCGAGGGATTTGATACCATGAAGCACAGCTCACTCGGCCTTGACCTGATGCAGGGACTGGCCAGGCAACTGAATGGTGATTTTGATATAGAAACTGATAATGGTGTCCATATTACGCTTAAATTTAAGACTTTAAATAATTGATGGTTTGATCAGTCGGGCACATCAAATAGGAGAATTAATATGAGTAGTAAAATACTGATTGTTGAAGATGAATTTGTAGTAGCCAATGCCCTGCGCCTGGTTCTTAAACAGGCCGGGCATGCAGTATGTGCGATCGCTACGTCGGCTGATGAGGCCGAAGCTGCCATTCAAAAATATAAACCGGATATCGTACTGTTGGATATTCATTTAAGCGGTAAACGGACAGGGATAGATCTTGCCCAAACGCTTAAGGCACACCAAATACCTTTTATTTACCTTTCGGCCAATTCAAGTCAAAAAATTCTTGAAGAAGCTAAGGCTACCGAACCTTACGGGTTTTTGGTAAAACCGTTCAGAGAGAAGGATGTGCTTGTAGCACTGGATATAGCGACGTACCGTCATAAAAACAGTGTTGAATCAAAACTGCGCCGGGAACAACTGCTGCAAGAGCAACTGGTAGATATCAGCAATGAGGTTTCAGATCCTGTGAAAGGTATTTTAAAGATCACTCACTTACTGCAACCTTATGTGCCGAATGATTTGATCGTATCGGGGAGAAAACCCCTGAAAGGCGAAAATTGTACCGGGTTTGGATTTATGCGAACCGGACTGGAAGAATATCAGGTAATGGGGAATGATGAACTGATAGCTATTGTTGGCTTAACACCCAATTATTTTTTTGAAAGAGGTGCGCTTACCGGTAACGGAAATTCTTTAATCTATAACACCGGCATCTACAATAGTATGGATAAGCTTAGTGAAATGGAGAAGAAGTTGTTTGATCATTTCAAGATAGAGTCGAATCTTATCTATAGCGTAGTATTGAATAATAAAACACAGGTCAATTATTTCTTCTACAGCCGCCAGCGAGGTATTTATAATCAGGAACATATCGCTTTGCTAAATCGGCTGCAAATTCACCTTAAGGATGTATCAGAAAAATATTTTGGTGCAGAAGCTAAGCCGATGGTCAAGCCATCCGCACAACCGGATCGTGCCATCGTTCCGGCATCGCAAATTCCGGAATTTGATTGTATCGTAGGCAAGCATCCGCTTTTGGTAGCCGCGCTTGATCTTGTCAAACAAGTAGCACCCTACAATTCCTCTGTGTTAATACTTGGCGAAAGTGGAACCGGAAAGGAGCGGATCGCGGAGTGTATCCATTTGCTTTCGGGGCGGGAGAAGGCACCTTTTGTAAAGGTAAACTGCGCCACTATTCCCGCTGCTTTGGTAGAGTCAGAACTTTTTGGGCATGAGAAGGGCGCTTTTACAGGCGCTACTGAAAAAAGAAAGGGGAAATTTGAGCAGGCTGCAGGAGGAAGTATCTTTTTAGATGAGATTGGAGAGTTGCCGCTTGATATGCAGGTGAAGCTGCTGCGTGTTTTGCAGGAAAAGGAATTTGCCTATGTGGGGGGCAGCGTTACCAAAAAGATAGATGTACGGATTGTTGCAGCTACCAACCGTAATCTTGAAAAAGAGATCGCTGCCGGAAATTTCCGCCTGGATCTGTATTATCGCCTTAATATTTTCCCAATCACCATGCCTCCGTTGCGAGAAAGGAAAAGCGATATCAAGGCGTTGGCGTTATACTTTGCAAATAAGTATTGTGCGGAGTTTAATAAGCAATTTATTGGTATTGCCGAATCTATGTTGGCAGAAATGCAGGCTTACGACTGGCCCGGAAATATTCGTGAACTGGAAAACGTTATGGAACGTTCCGTAATTCTTAATGACGGGCGATCTGAATTAGTATTAAAACAAAACCTTACAGAAAATGGCATCACAGCAGCAGGGCCGGTTAGGCTTAATACATATGATGATGTGAAATATGTTCAGCGGGAAACAGAACGGGATTATATTATTTCTATCCTGAAACGAACCGAAGGCCGCATCAGGGGTAGCGGCGGAGCCGCGGAATTATTGGATATTAAACCGACAACCCTTGAATCAAAAATGGCCAGGTTAGGGATTCGGCGGGGAGATTTTTTGAATCCGGCGGGTGGTTTATAACCCGGCCGGCAATTTCTTGGCTACATACAGGGAGTGAAATTATCCGAAATATAAGGGGGCAATAACCGGCCACTCCGATAATTTCGGAGCATACACAGAAAACAGCAATATAACGGATCTTATTATTTGATTTAAGGCGTTGAAAATGAAATATTTAAAATAATAAATAGGAAAGCGCTTTGTTTTTTGCTCAAGTGGCATGCAATTGACATAGTCATATGCATGGATACATCAGAAAAACAAAGAACCTCAACCTTCACTAACCCGCGCGGGCAACGAATATTCTTCCGGAACTGGATAAATAGTAACAAACTTAGGGGCATTGTTCTGATTGTTCACGGACTGAACTCCCACAGCGCGTATTACCGGAATTTTGCGCTAAAGCTTAACGAAAATAATTACGAAGTATATGCGCTCGATCTTGTCGGTCGGGGCCAGTCCGACGGCGAGCGATATTATATTCCCGACTACATGGACATTGTGGCCGACATCGATCAATTTCTTACGATCATCAAAACTGCCCACCCCAATGTACCGATCGTGCTTTTTGGCCATAGCGCGGGCGGGGTTTTCGCTTCGGTATATACATTATTCCATCAGGACAAGTTGCGCGGCCTAATCTGCGAAAGCTTCGCATTTCAGGTGCCTGCGCCGGGATTTGCGTTGGCGGCCATGAAATTGTTTGGAAGTATTATTCCGCACGTTCGTTTGGTGAAAATACACAACAAATATTTTTCGCGTGATCCGGCTTTTGTTCTTAAAATGGATAATGATCCACTGGTTCGTGACGAAAAACAACCGGCTAAAAGTATGCAGCAATTACTGCTTGCAAATGAGTTATTGAAAAAGAAGATGGCAGAGATCAGGTTGCCGCTTTTTATTATGCACGGTACGGCAGACCGGGCCACTATGCCCGGCGGCAGCGAATATTTTATGGCGCATGCATCTTCACCGGATAAACAACTGAAATTATACGAGGGGCATTACCACGATTTGCTTCACGATAAATATAATAGCATCATCGTCAGGGATATCCTGAACTGGCTGGACGAGCGCCTTGCCGTTTAGTCCGATCTCGCCGCCATTGCACGTAAATCTAAATAAAATGATATGAAAACATAATTTACACTCAAATACCCGCTGTAATCTATTACATAATTTACAATGCTACCGTTTTACCATGGCCCGAATATAGGGTCAATAATTTTACGCAAACGCTTAATTTACACACTATGATAAATTTGGAATGGTTCAGAACTTTTAAAGTTACCTACGAGGCGGGTACGCTTTCGGCTGCTGCACACACCTTGTGTATTTCTCAGCCCGGCGTTAGTCTGCATTTAAGTTCGCTGGAAGCTTACACAGGTTACCGTTTATTTGACCGGGATACACGAAAGATGATGGCGACCGATAAAGGAACTATGCTTTATAATTTTATTCTTGAGCATATGAATAAACTTGAAGAGGCCGAAAATATCTTTCACCGCAAATCAAAGGCAGAGAAGCCAACGGTTAGCGTGGGTATGTCTATGGAGATATTTCAATACATGCTTGAAGCCCATGTTTCTGAATTGCCATTCAATTTGATCACCAGGTTCGGTGAGTACCCGCAAATGTTGCAGGAGCTGAACAACGGATCACTGGATCTTATCTTAACTCCGCAAAAAGGTACACAGCATAACCTTGAATATACGCCGTTCACAAAAGAAAAGATCATTCTGATTTGCGGCGGTAAAACGGATACTACTGAATTGGAAAAGCTATTGATAAATGATGACAGAACGGCGGTTAAGGACTGGCTAACCGGCCAAATATGGTACACCACAGCCGCTGATATGGAACATTTGAAAAGGTTTTGGTCGGCATGCTTTAATACATTACCTGGTTTACGCCCGAATTATGTTGTACCTTATTATGGATCAATACTGCGGTGCCTTTCCAATAACAAAGGTTTCGCTGTAGTTCCCGAATATTTATGCAGGAAAGAAATTGCCGACAACGTGATCAAGCTGGCATGGGAGGGTAGCCCTCCGGTTGAAAATACCATCCATTTTGGTAAGCGGAAAAATACAGCCTATCCCGAAGAAATTAAGCAGCTTGAAACCATTTTATCAAAAAACTGGCCTGTATATGCAGATCTGGAATCCGTTGCTATATAAATGGACACAAAAATATGATACCTGTTATCAATATTTTATGGCGTAGTGCCTGGGGCAGCATCAGGGTCAAAATCGTAACGGTCACAGCGGTCTTCATACCAGGCTTTTACAAATTGCTCCAGCCGGTCTAAATATGATTCAATAGCCGGGATGCCTTCCACCCGTTCTTTTCCATCTGTGAGGACCGGCAACGTATGCGGATGTTGCTCGATCAGTTCGTATTTGAGGGATAAGCTGTCCAGGCGCTCTTTCCAGCTGGCTATCAATTTGTCGTTAGGGGAGTAGTATAGAGTGATCATTGTTGATTTCTTTTAAATTCTTCGATGGTTGATCTCATTTTTTTGTTTTCCTCTTCCAGTTCAGCTACATATCGGCGTTGCGGCGCAAATGCCTTATCTATCTCTTCAGTGGTATAACGCGGCGTAATATGCTGCGGGCAGTTCCAGTCATAGGCTTTAATGTCCAACACAATCATGCGTTCAGGCCGGTGTTTATAGTTTAGCGGGTCTATTTTTACAAGCAGTGCGGGGTCTTCACTTAATTGAACGATCCGGGCTTCGGCGTACAATTTCAATCTTGCACGATGTGGATACGAGATCATGATCAGTGACACATGAGGGTTGGTTTCAATATTACCGGCTGTGATATATTGCTTATTCCCCGTAAAATCTACAAATGCCAGCGTATGATCATCCAATACCATGACAAAGCCCGGCGGGCCGCCGCGATGCTGTATGTAAGGATAGCCATTAATACCTATACTGGCCATGTAAAAATGATCCTGGTTGGCGATGAAAAGCTCCTCATTCGCAGTAAGCCCCTCTACAACCTGCTTCTTTTCAATTTGCTGGTACATTTGCCGGCTACCATATTGTTCCTGCAAAACCTTGGCCGCATCGGAAAAAGCCAGTTGACTATAATTCATAGTGGTAAAAATTATTGTTTCTTCAAAATTAATGTCCGGCAGAACCATCTTTGTTTAACGCTAAGGGTGTGGCGCCGCGTATGCTTTGTAACCGGTGATGCAATTCCGGAATGCGCCATATCCTGCGTGAAAGCCACGCCATTAGGGTTACCAGTACAACCAGGAACAGGATCGGAATAGGCCGGCCTGTACCGAGCAGCGTACCCATGATGAGCGGCCCGGTTCCGTAACCTGCAAAAAGTATTCCGCTCCCGAGCGCAATGAGCTTGCCGGCAGCAACGCCCGCAGACGGAAGTTTAAGTATTCCGATGAATAACGGTTGCGAAAAACAGTACCCGACCGACATGATCGCCAGTAAACAATCGGCCAGCCATAGCGGTAGCTCTGCCAACATTACAAAAAGGCCCGCTATAGTCAGGAGAAGTCCGGAATAAAGTATGCGAATCACCTTGGAATCCAGATGATAACGGAACATGAGCATCGTGACCGTTAGGCCCGGAAGCCCGAAGATGATCAGCGGGTTCGCGATGCTAAATTCATCCAGCGCGTATTGTGTGCTGAAATAATAAATGATCCATACGAACACCGCAGAATGGAATACACCTGATATAAAAACGAAGCTGTAAATGATCCGGGCTTTCCAAATGGTCTGAAGGCCGGAATCTGTTTTAGCCGAACGTTGCACGCGGTAAACAGGTTGATGGTTTCGCTTTACAAAAATCACGTAGGCCAGCCAAAGCAACGCCGCTGCAATTCCGATTACCTGATATAAATAACGCCAGCCCAGTGATCTGTACAGCCAGCCTCCTGTACTTGGCGCGAATGTCATCCCTGTTGCTAAAAAGAAAATGATCACGGCCAGGTTGGTAAACGCCCCTTTTTTGTCAACCGATCTGCTGGCCATAATAAGGGCCGCCGGCAACATGGTGCCGCTGCCGAAACCGGTTAATGCCCTGTTGAGGAGAAAGCCCTCCCAGGATTCGACCCTGCTCAGCAGCAGAGAACCCACGCTGAGTGCGAGCAATGAGAAAGCGAACCATTTGTCGGGCTTTTTGAGCGCTGTAGTGAACCAAGCCATTGCTGCTGCAGCCATAGCAAAGGGAATAGCGAACGCCGGAATAGCCATACCTGTTAGCGAAGAATGGAACTCCCGGGTATATACCGGAACTAAAGGTGCTATCAGATAGAGCTGAAACATAAGCAGAGCGCATGACATACCCAGTATGATATTAAACAAATAGGGATAGGGTTGTGCCTGCGGCAAGGTTAACTCTGTTGTCGCCGGGTAAATGTCAGTGTCTTGAGCTGGTTCCTGCATCGCGGTCAAAGGTTAATTTTATATAATTAGCAGAAATAAATTAACTGATAAATAGCAAAGGTTTTTCGCTGCTTTGCTCATTCTTCTTTTGTAAAGCCGACTTAATGATCCGGGCTAACACAGATATATCCATCGGCAAACCCTAGCACTAATTTTTGATGGGGACAGATATGTAGTGTGGATGAATCAAGTACCGGCAATTATTTACCGGTTTTTCTATCTAAAAAATCCCTTATGATTGCCGAGATCTCTATGCCATGACTTTCCAGGGCAAAATGACCCGCATCGAACAGGTGATACTCCAGGTTTTTGACATCTTTTTTATAGGCTTCAGCACCACTCACCGGGAAGATATAATCATTTTTACCGTAAACGATGAGCATCTCCGGATCATGATCGCGCAGGTATTGCTGCCATTCCGGATATTTCGGCGGGTTTGTCCGGTAATCATAAAACATGTCTAACTGAATTTGCCCGTTCTCCGGTCTTTCCAGGTGACGAAGGTCTATTTCCCAGTTATCGGGACTGATCACGGAAGTATCACCGAGGCCATGTGTGTATTGCCATTTTAATCCGTCCGGATTATGGAATGTGCGTAAAGTGTCTTCGGCTTGCTTGTCATTCCTATCTTTCCAGTAAGCTTTGATCGGGTCCCAAAAAGTTTCCAGCCCCTCAGCGTAGGCGCAGCCGTTCTGAACAATCAGCGTTTCAATCCTTTCCGGGTATTTAGCGGCCAGCCGCCAGCCTACCGGAGCGCCGTAATCCATCAGGTAGAGGCTATACTTGCTAATGTTCAGTTTAGCGAGCAATTCTTCAATGATCACCGCGTAATTATCAAATGTATAAGCGAAATCCGCGATGGGGGGCTGCTCGCTTCTTCCATAACCCGGGTAGTCAGCGGCAATCAGGTGATATTTATCAGACAGATCTTCGATGAGGTTTCTGAACATATGTGAAGATGCCGGGTAGCCGTGCAAAAGTACCAGCGTAGGCGCATCTTTAGGCCCTGCTTCCCGGTAAAAAATGTTTGTTCCATTGATGTCAATAAAATGATACGTGGTTTGATTTTTCATATGTATATGTGTTTAAATATGTTGAATTGACCCGGAAACTGTCCCGGTAAATTACCTGTTGAATTATATTTTGACAGGTTAAAGGGTATATATGCGGCCTTAGCTCAGCCCCGGTAGGCGGCAGCTCCGGCACTGGCTACCTGGAAGTCCTGCTCAACGGCGCCGCCCGATACGCCAATAGCACCGATAACTTTGTTGGCGCTGTCTTTAATAACGATGCCTCCCGGAAACGATACCAGTCCGCCGTTCGTTTGTTCGATGTCATGCAGGGGGCCGCCGGGTTGTGATAATTTGCCGATATCCCCGGAATCGCGGTTAAAAAGACTGGATGTCCGGGCTTTCTTCAAAGCGATATCTGCGGAGCCCAGCATCGCGTCATCCATCCGGATAAATAATTTGATGTTGGCACCTTCGTCCACAATAGCGATGTTCATCGGAACCCCGATCTCTACAGCCTTATCTCGGGCCGCCTCGGCTATCCGCTGGGATTGAATAAGATCAATGCTCATATAACAGAATTTTAATAATAGAAAACCGGTAACTTTAAAAAATGAGGGGAGTGGTTACGTTAATCTCGCGCGCTTCAAGCAGCGGAACGATCTTCCCGACTACAATGCTTTGAAAGTGAACGGAATTACGATGTTCGGCTGCTGCCGTTTCATCTCTGTATCCTTCAAATAAAAGGAGGATGTTTGGGTCTGACTTGTCCTGTTGTATCTTGTAGAACAAATTACCTTCTTCGGCCGCGCTTGCTTTGGCAACATCCGGTAACAGGGCAAGTACATGAGTTAACTCGCCCGGCTTAACTTTCCATTTAGCGATAACATGGATCGGTGAATTTTCCATTTGACTGGGGAATTAGTTTAATTTAAAAAGATAATTGGCCTGCTGAGATTGCCTGGCCTGTTCAAAGAAAAATATGACCGCCGCTTTTACAAAAGCAACGGTCATAAACTCATTATTAATTAGTGCCTTCCAGTATGGCTTTTACCTTTTCGCCCACACCTGTGCCTGAAGCCGGGTTTTGGCCGGTAACCAGTCTGCCGTCAGCAATGCTGAAAGGCTGCCATGGATCTACGGTATGATAGATCGCACCCTGCGCGGTCAGCGCTGTTTGCAGATCGAAAGGCACATCTTCCCTGGCGTAATTATCTTCTTCGGCGGTGGTAAAAGATGATATATTTTTACCGTTTACGAGGTAAGAACCGTCGCTTAACTTCACATTCAGCAGAGATACAGGGCCATGACATACGGCACTTACCACCGCGCCGCGTTCCCAGGTTTCGGCAATTATTTTTTTCAATAAAGGAGCCTCGGGCAAATCTACCATTGGTGCTAAACCACCCGGAACAAATATGGCATCATACTGGCTCACATCTACCGTATCCAATTTTACCGCCTTTTGCATATCAGCCCAGCCTTTACCGGTCAGGAACTTGAGGTTACCGGGGTCTGCGGCTAAATTAAGCGCGTCCAGATATGGAGTATCGCCGGTAAGCGTAGCGAAATCAATCTGGTAGCCCGCTTCGCTCCATACCTCATAAGGGTGCGCAACTTCAGGCAAAAAGTTACCGGTTCTTCTGTTATGCGGACCGATAGCGTTAGCGTTAGATACGATGATCAGGATTTTCTTTTTCATGGTTGGTTTAATTTAAAATAACAATTATTGATTTGTTTTTATATCACTGTATTGGCTTCTAATATGGCCGATTATCTAAATTCGGGAGAAGGATGCCAATCTACTTAGGCTTCGCCCTTTGATATTGATGTGGCCAAGGCACATCGGCATGCACAATAGGCGCCGCTTTTAGCGGGAAATAAGGATCCCTTAACATTTCGCGCGCCATCATAACTACATCGGCGTCGCCGTTAGCAAGAATGGTTTCCGCTTGGGCGGCATCTGTGATAAGGCCAACAGTTCCGGTAAGCATGCCTGTACGTTTTCTTACTGCGGAGGCAAACGGTAACTGATAGCCGAAACCAACCGGTATTTGCTGCTGTGCGACCAGGCCGCCGGTAGTTACGTCCAGCAGATCGACCCCCTTAGCCTTCAGTACTTCAGCGGTTCGTACTGCATCTTCCAGTTCCAGGCCGCCATCAGCCCAATCCGTTCCGGTCATGCGAACAAAAAGTGGGCGGTCTTTTGACCATACCGAGCGTACGCCATCTATAATTTCCAGTAACAACCGGATGCGCCCGTCAAAACCACCGCCGTAATGATCTGTGCGATGGTTGGTTAGCGGAGAGAGGAATTGATGTAGCAGGTAACCATGCGCCGCGTGTATCTCTATCACCTTGAAACCGGCACGTACGGCGCGGTCGGCCGCCCTGGTAAAATCACTGATCACTTTTTCGATATATGCGAGATCCATGGCTGCAGGCTGCGGATAATCATCTGAGTAGGCAATAGGTGAAGGCGCAAGTGCCTGCCAGCCTCCTGAACCGGGAGGTATTTTGCCATGACCGCGCTGCAGGGCCATGGTGCCGGCCTTCCGGCCGGCATGTGATAACTGCACACCGGCTACGCATTGCTGCGAAGCTAAAAAAGAGGTGATGTGCTGTAGACCCGTTATGTGCTCATCCTTCCAAATGCCGAGGTCCTCCGGTGAGATCCGACCTTCGGGCGATACGGCAGTTGATTCCGTGATGATGAGACCCGCCCCGCCGACGGCACGACTGCCCAGGTGCACAAAGTGCCAGTCGTTGGCAAAGCCGTCAATGGCAGAATACTGACACATCGGCGACACGACTATCCTGTTTTTCAGAGTAATATTCTTAATCACGAGCGGTTCAAAAAGCTTTGCCATATTTTATTCTTTTGAGTACGATTCCCGGTTTTGAATAGGCTATATGCGAAGCCGCAATTGTTTCTTACGGTCTATTTTGCAGTTGCAGCTTTAAGTATGAGATCTGCTATCTTTTGGGGCTGTGCAAGCATGGCAACGTGGCTGCTGGGCACCATAATTGTTGTAGCACCTATTTTCTTGGCCGCATCGCGTTCTATTTGCGGCGAAATGATGTGGTCGTTCTCTGCAACCGCAAAGTAGCTTGGTTTATTTTTCCAGGCGGGGTTGCTTACCTTAGTTTGAATGCAACTTACATGGAACCTTCCCTGGCCGGCCGCAATTAGCCGTGCTTCCTGTTCCGGCAGATCCTGAGCGAAGTGGTTAATTACATCCTCATCGCTCATACGGATAAATCCATCGGTTACTATCGCGTTGATCAGGCCCGGCACAACCGGTATTTTCTTTACTTCATGAGCGTCCTTTTCAATATCTTCGATACTCTGGCCTTCATCCGGGGCATAAGCGGAAACGTAAACCAGTGCGCTAACCTTTTCATTATTGCCCGCCTGTGTAATAACTACGCCGCCGTAAGAGTGGCCTACCAGTATCACTTTGCCGGTCACTTCACCAAGGGCTCTTTCGGTAAAAGCAACGTCGTCTTTTAATGAGCTAAGTGGATTTTGAACGGCAATTGTTTTGTACCCTTGTTTCTGTAATATCGGGATCACCTTGTTCCAGGAGGAGCCATCGGCGAATGCGCCATGAACCAGTACTATGGTCGGTTTTTCGGCATCAGGTAAAGTGTCGCTTTTCTCAGGCGCGGTTTTGGCCGAGATAAGGGAAAGGCACATGATAGATGCGATGCTGGTAATTGAAGCGGCGGCGGCAATGTTGGTTTTCATAAGTATTATTTCTTAAGTTTTTATGTTTCTATTTCACAATTTGGGTTGGAATATCTGAGAGAAATTCAACTCTTCCCGAAAGCGTTTTTACTAAAACAAATGTCGTTGCAGGTAAGATGTTCTGTATATCAGTTTACTGATATGAGTTATCAAATCAATAATATATGAGCTATCTTAAAAACGAGTGCGGAACTTTTAGGCGATTTTGAGTCGATAATTTGTCTGATATTTATTCCGCATAAAAGTGAACTCTAACTACTGAGCTTTCAATGATATTTAACACAAAAAGTAAGATGATCGACTATAATTCAATGTTCATCATTCCTGTGTGAACAGCGGATAGAGGCATGTCTTTCAGGAGAGTTACTGCCAAAAAAGGAAAGGTTGCGGAGAGGATCTTATATAAAACAACACAAGAATTCGGCATCAGCGAACTCTTGTGTTTAATTGGCTTCACCGCTCCAAAATAACCATTGTATCAATTGGCATAATGCGCTTTCAACGCTTTAAGCCCATCTTCGTAAATGCCTTGAAATAGTGCAGACACCTCTTGTTCTGTAGCATTCACAGGTGTGAACTCTCCAAACCATTGGATAACGGCACCGTGCCCATCAGCGCTTTGGCTAACCCGTAAGGTAGAGAAATAGTTTTTTACCGGGAATGGCGCCTGTAAGATATGATAGGTATAGCTGCGTTTTGTTTCGTCGAAAATCATTAATCGCTCAATAATTATACCTCCGTCAGGATTGACGAGGTGCCTTACTCTTCCGCCCTCCCGCAATTCTGATTGCGGAATATAAGGTAACCAGTCGGGCAGCGCGTTGAAACCGCCAATCAGTTGCCATACCTTGTCGGCCTCAATCGGGATCTCGATAGATGCAGATGCTTTTGCCATATTGGATCTTGATTAATTGTTCTTATATTCTGTTGTCGATAGGAAGTGGTGCGGCAGGATCAACTAATTTTTGAGAGCGTAATTGATGCCAGAATTCGTCCGGAACGATCGCGTTAAGGGCTTCAATATCTTCCCTTATATGACTTGGCCGGCTGCCGCCGGGTATTACGGCAGCCACTGCCGGGTTAGCCAGGGAAAACTGCAAGCCGGCCGATTTCATGCTTACTCCAAGGCTATCTGCGATGGTTTTGATACTAATAACCTTGTTAAGGATCTCCGGAGAAGCCGGGGCATATTCAAAATGCTTACCCCCCACAAGCACACCAGAACTGTAGGGGCCTCCTGCCACAATGCTTAGGTTTCGCTTAAATACTTCCGGCATTACCCGCTGCAACGCAAGGCTGTGATCAAGTAAGGTATAACGGCCGGCAAGCAGAAAGGCATCAGGATGAGGGCTTTCCAAATTTAAAATGGTTTCGATAGGTTCTACCCGGTTAACGCCCAGGCCCCAGGCTTTGATAACGCCTTCGTCGCGAAGGCGGTCAAGTACCCTGAATGCGCCGGTGCGGGCGCTTTCAAATTTATTTAGCCATTCATCTCCATAAAAATCCTGCGAAACGTCATGAACCCATACAATGTCAAGGTAATCGGTTTGAAGCCGTTTCAGGCTATCTTCAATTGATTGTAAGGTGCCGCTGGTGGAATAGTCATTAACCATTTTATTAGGGCGGCCGTATTTAAATATATCGCCCTTTTCACCCAGGTCCCTGGCGCTAACGTCTTCAATTTCATCAAGAATTACGCGGCCGACCTTGGTGCTGATCACATAGTTTTCGCGCGGGTACTGAGAGAGGATATTGCCCAAACGGATCTCGGCTAAGCCTGCGCCATAAAAAGGCGCGGTATCGTAATAGCGTATGCCTTGATCCCAGGCGGCTTTAACAGTGGCTAATGCTTCCTCTTCAGGGATGTTTCTGAACATGTTACCCAGAGGAGCTGATCCAAAGCCTAACTTACCCGGAATTAGTTTTTTGATAGACATAGTTTTATAATTTAATTGATTACTCTTATTTTAAAGACGATCCTTGTTATTGCTGATCGCATCGCATTCAGCAGTATATGGGGTATAGCTTATTAAAACATTAATAATGCTGCTACGGGCGCTTGAAGAAGATCTCTCTCTGGTTGAAGATGGCAAATTGTCTTTCCAATGCCTGTTATTGGTTACCGGGCATCCCAGACGGAGCGTGTTAGGCTGTAAGGCTATTCTTTATAATGTTCAATCTGGTCAACCGGGCGTATTCGCGCGCTGTCGGGGTTTTGACCGGCATTAAGGAGGGCGCGGCGCTGACGCAAAAGATCCCAGTATTGGTCAAGTTCTAACTTGATATGATGTAATTCTTTTACGTCGGCATCTGTAATATTTGCCTTCGCATATAGATGTTCTTCGCGTTCAGTAAGTTTAGTAATATGTTCAAGAACAGTATCGTCTTTTAGGTTGTTTTCCATGGTATCCAAATAAGTACATCCTGTATTATAATATGATTATTGGTCAGGTTAAATTATAATCAAACCTGATGTAGGCCATCGCTCCCCCCCCAAGCATTTTTTAGCTCAGGTGTGCCCGGAGCATCCAGGCCATTTTTTCATGTGTTTGCGTTAACCCGGTCACAAAATCACTGGTCCCTGAATCCTTAAGATCGTTGGCAAAATGGTTGATAAGTTCGCGGAGTTTGATGATCAGGCTTTCGTGGTCATTCAATAATTCATCAACGAATCCCCTGCCGGTATTCTTTTCATGCATCACTTCTGAAAAATGAGTTAGGTCAAGAAAGTTTTTTAAAGTAGCCGGGGCGTAATGGCCGAGTGATCTTATTCGTTCAGCCACACTATCAACAATCTCGTCCAGTTGTGCATATTGCCCTTCAAAAAAGATATGCTTACTGTGAAAATCAGATCCTTCTACGTTCCAGTGCGCGCGCCTTGTTTTTGTGCACAACACAAATTCGTCGGCAAGAATGCTGCTGAGTTTCATCGCGACAGCAGCTAAATTTTCTGATGATATTCCAATTTTTGGTTCCATAAGTTTTTTTGTGACAGGGCCGGGAGAAGTCGTCCGGCGCTGATAAGGTCAAAATTAAGGAGCCTGTTTAACTCGCGTATATCAGAAAAATGATGATTGATATTAATACGATAATGCTAATGTTGCGGGGGAAAGATTTTCTTTATAGCAGTGCAACGATAATGATTTATATTCAATTCCGGTAAGCCAACTATTGTTATATCAGGCATCTATTCTATTATATAAATTATAACTATTATCAGTATTTTTATAGAGTACTTATAATGAGAATAGGCTTACAGCTATCTGCCGTAATAGAATGGATAAGCGGAAGTGTTTAAATATATTTGCAAGAAATACTTTGAGAGTAGATGAGGGGAAGTCTGCTGATCCCGCATTTTTCACTTAAGTCGTTATTATATTATATTCGGGTATAAAAGCTTCGGAAACTTCGAAACAAACCTATATGAGAAGCGCATTTTTATGCATATTCCTGCTTCAACTGGCCATATCGGCACTGGCACAAACCAGTAATCTGGATGAATTGCCTATGCCCGTATTACGACAGAAACTGGCAACAAGTACCGACGATACGACGAAGGTACAGCTACAGCTTGCCTTAGGGCACTTAATGCTTGCAAAACCTACAAAAGGAAAAAAGGACATTGATTCGGCGATAAGGTTTGCTGCGGAGGCTAATATGCTTAGTCGCCGGCTTAACTATCACTTTGGAATTATTAATGCGATGCTGCTTAATGTAGAAATATTTTATGACAAGGGCGATGGAAAAACCGGTGTAAAGATTGCTGAGAATGCCCTCGCTTTTTCGCGGCAGCACAATAATAGTGATGGAGAGGCAAGGTCATATCATATGCTCTCCAAGCACTTTAATATAGGTATCCCGGCCGAACTTCGGAACAGGATTTTATATAATAATAAGGCTATCGCTATATTCAGAAAAAACAGGAACTTCCATTTGCTTTCCGATATGCTGACCGTAAACGCAGACCTGCTATTTCAGGAGGACCGCACCACAGACGCACTCAGATTACTTTTCGAAGCGTTGAACCTGGGAAAAGGTGTAAGCCGGAGAACTGTAGAAGGGATTTACTGGAATCTTGGCCGAACTTCATATAAGTTAGGCGATTACGATAACGCGCTAAAATACACATTGCTGGCTCGTGAAACCGCCAGGGAGGTTAATGATACAACCGTGCAAGTGTGCGTTATCAATTATTTTATTGCTTCTTCCTATATTAAGAAACAGGATTATCACCGGGCAATTCCCTATTCGAAAGAGGCCGTTGATATGGCCAAACGGTATCATGAGGAGGGCTTCGTCCGGTCGGGATCTTTCGCGCTGGCCCTGGCATACACCCGTACTAACCAGCTCGCCAAAGCATTAGCTGTACTCAATGATGTGAAAAGCCGGCCCGGCGGTTTTTTGAAAAACTTAGCGCTAACCATAGAGTTTTTAAATAACCTGACCTATGCAAAGCGCTTTAAGCAAGCTGAACAATATGTGAATGAGTTGGAAGCCTTGTTGCCGAAGACCTATCCGGAGAATGTTAAAGAACTAATGAACGTTCATAACGCGCTCGCTTACTATTATTCTGAAACGGGCCAGGTAAAAAAGGCTTACCATTATACAGAGTTATATGCCACCATGGCACATAAACTAAATTATGCAGCAGGTATCAGAACTGCCGAATATCGCTATTACCAGCTGGTTTCGCTAAACGGGGATAAAAAGTCTGCCCTGGCGCACTTTCTTAAGGAACAGCAGATCAAAGATTCGATCGATAATGTTTCAAAAGCTTATCAGCTCTCCTTATTACATATTGAAAACGAGGCATTGGAAAAAAACAGGCATATCGACTCGCTCACCAGGGATGCGCTGATCAACGATGTTAAGCTAAAACGCAACCAACTCATTCAGAAGGTGACCATTGGCGGAACGGTTTTACTGCTGATTATTACCTCGCTTATTTATAGCCGGTACCGGCTAAAGCAACGCAGTAATGCACTGTTGTTACTACAGAAATCTGAGATCGATCAGCAAAATATTTCCCTTAAAAACCTTATATCAGACAAAAATCAACTCCTTGGAGAGAAAGACCTGCTTTTTAAAGAAGTAAACCACCGGGTTAAAAACAATTTGCAAATTGTGATGAGCCTGCTTGCGTCACAATCCGTTTACCTGTCTAACGAAAGTGCGCAGCAAGCCATTTTGGAAAGCCAGAACAGGGTTCAATCGATATTGCTTATTCATGATCAGTTATACAAAACCGATAATATTACAGATATTAACCTTTCATTATATATTAAAGAATTAGTTCATTCGTTAAACGATTCCTTAAATTACAAAAATAACAAGATCACGATAGAATGTGAGGTTGATGATATCATTCTTGATGTTTCCCAAGCGATACCTGTGGGCATCATTTTGAATGAAACCGTAACCAATGCCTTGAAATACGCATTCCCGGATGATCAATCGGGCACTATCACTATCCTTGTTAAATGGGTAGAAATGTTCATAGAGGTACAGATCAGTGATAATGGCGTAGGATTGCCGATGGGTTTCAGCCTCTCAGATATAAATACACTCGGAATTACGCTTTTGGAAGGGCTAACAGCACAACTTGAAGGATCATTTCATATCGAAAATAATAATGGACTGACCGTCTTTTTGAAATTTCCTGTAAAAATTGCCCAGATCCAGGCACAACCGTTGACCCAATAAATTGACATGCCTGCCAAAAAAATAATACTGCCGGCTTATTGGCCGTAAGGCGATACTCTGCTCATGGAAGATTTTACCGCTCTGTTTATTTAAAAACCAAACCACATAATAGATACTACCTCTTTTTATTTCCAGTTGATGGATGTTAACAGCCTTTGATTCTGCTGGTAAGCTATGGTGAGCCGGTATAATATCTTCGCAATTGCATAACCACATTGTTTTTTAATTAATGATTAGTTAAGTAATGACTGATATCAGCACGCTGATTTTAATCATAGATGCATTCCCTCGATTTTTGATCCGCGGGTATACCGCATAAATATCTAATCAAATAATTAAATTTTAGCATCATGCCAAAGAGTAAAACAATTCTGATCACCGGAGCGGGTTCCGGTTTAGGGGAAGGAACAGCTATCGGCCTTGCGCAAGCAGGCTTCAATGTGATTGCCGGTGTACACATCTACCCGCAGGCCACCGCGCTGCGTATTAAAGCAAAGGAACTGGGCCTGGAAAACAATCTGCGGGTTGAAAGATTGGATGTTCTCGACCAATACGACGTAGGTAACGCCCTTCGCTGGGATATAGATATACTGGTGAATAACGCGGGTATCGGCGAAACCGGTCCCTTATTCGAAATGCCGATTGATTTGGTACACAAGAATTTTGAAACCAATTATTACGCACCGCTGAACCTGGCGCAAAAATTTATAGCCAAATTTATCAAGGAAAAGAAAAAAGGGAAGGTAGTTTTCCTTTCTTCAATGGGAGGCTTGTTCTTACCCGAACATTTCGGGTCATATTGTTCCACCAAACATGCGGTGGAAGCCATGGCTGAATCGCTGCAGCAAGAGGTAAGGAAATATGGTATTCAAATACAAACCATCAATCCGGGCGCTTTCCTGACCGGCTTTAACGAAACTATGTTGGAAACTTCATTTCGCTGGCTTGATGATGAAAAGAACTTCACCAAGAAGGCCGACCTGCACGCATCCATCAACAAGCAAATCGACTCCCCGGATTGGAAACTGGTACCGCAGGATATGATCGACGAAATGGTGAGGGTCATTCCGGCAGAAACCGGCAAGTTTCGCAATGTATTCCCACAATTTGTGGAGGATATGCTGAAGGACAGCCAAGCCAAGGCCTGGACGAATACAATATAAAGGATAACGGACCGTCTCATAAATCAATTATGAGACGGTTTTAGTTTTTAGGATGATTTGTGATTATGGGATTGGTAAAGCGTCTGTATACGCCCCTCAATGTAAAAATCAACTTCACTATTTACATTCATATGTCCAGTTATCAATAAACCCTCCTGTTGATGTTTGGCCGTCACGGCTGGTAGAGGCCTGCCGCTCTGTTGGCTGACCTTTATCGTCATACGTATATTTGTAATCTTCGGTGTAATAAGAACTTTGGCCTGTATCAACATATTTGAATCCAAGTATATTATGCACGCTTTGTCGTTCGAACATGTAACGCATCTGGTCATAGTCTGTTGAAAAAACCATGAAATCATGTTGCAGGAACCAGCTGTTTTTAATATTGTGAAAGGGTGTGGGATGATTGTCGTATCCTTTAGCAGTGTAGGTTTTTACTACTTTGCCCATGTAGGTATAAGTGATTTTGCTTACGTCATTATTGTCATCATAAAAAAAAGTAGCCGTTGTAGCTGCGGTACCTGAAAATACACCGTTTTCCGAATACCCGCCGGTAACGGTTAATAAACGGCCTTTGGTATCATATGTAAATAGCCCTATGATCCAGTCGTTGGCTGATGCTGTACTGATATGATAGCTGCCCGGTTGTTTTTCGAGGTATTTGGTATCGTACTTAATTCCCAAATATAAAGCAGTTGAGGTGCCTTCTTTGAATAACATATAGTCGGGCTGTACAGTTTCTACCCTATTCAAAACACCGTTGTTATAAGAAGTTATTTTTGAAGGGTTATTATTAGCATCGTATTCGAATTTATAAAGCAGGGGAGTATTGCTCTGTGCTTTATAATACTCCTGGGTAAGTTTACAGCCGGTAACACTTACCGGAGGAGTTGTAGTATCAACCGGCGTTGTTTTTGTGGTGTCGCTTTTGTCAGGAGGCGGATTGCTCTTGTTTTTTTGGCAGGCCGAAAAAAGCAATACAAGGGTCGCGAAAATAATTTGCGCACACTGTGTTTTTTTAAAATAATTCATAGGAAGTGTTGTTTTCGGGTTTTTGTGCGGTTAGTATTCCTGTAGCCCCAAAGGATCAAAACACGTTAATTAATAGCAGTAATACTTTCGCGTATGTTGCATATCCTTACGAATTTGTTTCATCAGCCAACGATTAATTGTTACATCAACATCATTTATAATCCTATTTGGCTTCCAATGAAACCACCGTACATCTGATTAAACAACACATCTTATCAGCCTCGTGATTAATGATTAACCTTTTCAGCTTGAAATATGGCTTTCAATCCCCTATAAAGTAAAATTTACATGCCGCAAACTTTGATTTAGTGGAGTTAACCCTATAATTTAATTGCGTTATATTACTTGTGGAATTATTTAATTAACGCTTTGCGGCTGATAAATAAGGAAATCACCGTAAATGTGGCCCATGATGAGGCGCTGCTGATTGCCACTCCCCCTAATACATCAGAAGGATAATGTACGCCAAGATAAACGCGTGAAACGCCTACCAGTACAGCCCAAAAATAACAGGTACTCAAAAGAATCTTTCTTTCCGGATATACCAGCTTTAAAATCGCAGCCAGAAAAAAAGCATCCGATGTATGACCGGATGGATACGACCAACCTCCTCCCGGGCCCAGTGGATGAATCACAGAAAAAAGGTGAAAAGGACGGATCCGTGTTATAGCAGACTTAACAAGTAATACCGTTAAGCCTGAAACAATACCGGCTATTCCAATGGTACAAAATTTGATGTTAATGGTGCGGCTTTTGATAAAAATTGATGCGAAAAACAAAACTACAACTGTACCATAGGAGATTATTCCTGCGCTATTGGTAATGGTTAAAAACACCGTATCCCAAAAATCATTTCGCTGCGCATTGAAATGTATAACGAGCGCTTTATCATACGGGTAAAAAACGGTAGCCAGCATTACGGATAAACTCATTATAAAAAGCAAAAGCAGACTTGCTTTTGAATTGAAAATTAAATTCATGTGCATCATTTAAAAGATCAATACCAGCGTTCCACCAATAATTAAAACCGCACCTATCGCAGCTTTAACCGAAACAACCTCCTTTAAGAACACAGCCGACAAAATGATCGTTAGCGCTACACTAAGTTTATCAACCGGTGCTACCTGCGAAACCTTCCCTAATTGTAGTGCCCGGTAATAAAATATCCAGGAAAGACCTGTTGCGAGGCCGGACAAACCCAAAAATATCCAAGTGTTTTTAGTGAGCTCGCCAATGCCTTTCAGCTCACCACGCGCCATGGCTATTCCCCAGGCAACAACCAGGATCACTATTGTACGGATAGCAGTTGCCAAATCAGAGTTAACTTCCTTTACGCCGATCTTAGCAAAAATGGCGGTTAAAGACGCAAAAAATGCAGATAACAAAGCATAGATCCACCACATACTTATTGCGTTAATATCAAGGGTGAGTTTTTCAGGAGAAGATCGCAAAGGTCGTCTTTAAGATGCAGTAAGGATTCCTGTGCCCGGCTCATTGTGCCACAGTATCTGACCGGGATGATAATTATTTTGATGTTTCGCATGCGGATGGTATTACTATTCATTGGATACTTTCGGGTGATGTGTATACTTTTTGCGTAACCATTGATTGGCTTTGTAGGTAAGGTATGCCGTGCCGGTGCCAAGTATTGCCCCACCGAGTACATCTGTTGGGTAATGAACGCCGAGATACATCCTCGAATAGCCTACCGCCGCTGCATAAGTGTAAGACGGAACAATCACATACCATTTGGGGATGGCCAGGCTAAGTGAGGTAGCCGTAGCAAAAGACACGCTGACATGCCCCGACGGGAAACTATAATCTGTTGGTCCCTGCTTACCGGTGATCAGGTCGGGATGGGCTAAGTAAGGGCGCTCACGCTGGGTAATTCCCTTTACAGCGGTACTTAACACTACGGAACCACCGATAGCCACCAAGCCAACCAAAGCCTGCTGTTTCAGGTAATCGTTATGGCCCAACTGCCCCGCAACGAATAAACCAAGGGGTTCGGCTACAGCTGCAGGAGCCATAGTATTGGTGACGAAACGCCAGCGGGAATCCGGTCCGGGGTTTACCGGCCCGTTGATATGTTCTAACAAACGGAGATCCCAGTTCTGCGCTTTTACTGTTGAAGTGCCTGCCAGTAATGTAATGGCCAGCATCAGTTTAATCAATTTATTCATATATAGGTAATTATTTATTGAGCTTTATACTTCGTGGGTTTTCATGTGTTTGCGGTAACCCAGGCGTATCAAAGAGGGAAAAACAAAAAGTAGTAGTGGCAAGGCAGCAACAAAGCCGCCAATAACTGCTACAGCTAAGGGTTGCTGCATTTGCGCACCCAAGCCAATGCCCAAAGCCAAAGGCATTAAAGCCAATATGGCACCTATGGCCGTCATTAGCTTTGGACGGATACGCAGGCTGATAGCATAGTTAATGGAGGTGTCCACATCGCCGGTATCCGCCAGATTAAAGCGGAACTGGTTCAGGGTGAAAATGGCATTCTCGGCAATAATGCCCACGATCATGATAATACCTGTGTAACTGCTTACGTTGAGCGGGATATTGCAGATGAATAATGCCAGGATGCTGCCGCCTATACCCAATACCGAGATGAGGATCACCAGGCAGGCTAAAAGCCAGTCGCGGAACAGGAACAGCAATACCGCGAACACCAGCACAACGGCTAATCCCAGGATCAACAGCAGCTCTTTAAATGACTGTTGCTGTTCAGAGTATGCCCCACCGTAGCTGATAAAATAGCCTTTTGGCAATTTCACGCCGGCATTCAGCTTTTGCTGAATCTCCGTAATAGCGCTGCCCAGGTCACGGTTATCTAATCGTGCCGTTAAAATAATGTTGGGTTTCAAATCTTCCCTTTTCTGTTCTATCTCACCGGGTAAAACATTAACGGTGCAAAAGAAAGACAGCGGCCTTGTTTGGCCATTTGGCAAAAAGATGAGCTGCTTTTTGATATGCTCTAAATTGTTGTCTTTGAAATTGGTAAAGCGCATCAGTATCTTTCGCATTTGTTGCCCGTCCTGTAGCTCACCTATCTGGATACCGCCTGTTAATGCCGCCTGTGAGGCTGAGGGTTCAATCACATTAGCGTTCATCCCCAGCGGAACGCCGCCTGTGTAAGCCGATAATTGCATTTGGAAGTCCGTCATCGAGATTCCAAAAAGATCCAATTTGTCCTGGTCGGGCACAAATTCCAATGAAGGCCCGGCTGCAATCAATCCATCGTCTAAATCAGTAACACCCTGAATTTTATGTAGTATGCCAGTAGCTTGTTTATCCAGTTCCTGGAGCTTGTTATAATCATCGCCGAAGATCTTAACCTCTATAGGCGATGGTGTGCTCATCAGGTCGCCCAGCAGATCGGATATGCGCTGGCCAAATGAAATATGCATCACAGGTACCTGTTGGCCTATCTTCTGGCGTAGGTCGCTGATCACCTCATCCGTTGTTTTCTTACGGTCTTTTTTAAGCTGAATGGAGTAATCCCCAAAATTGGGCTGGGAAGTTTTGAATGCCATTTTTACACCTGTACGGCGGGAATAGGTTTCCACTTCCGGTTGGCTGGTAACAATCTTTTCCATCTGCTTACAAAGGCGGTCGGTTTCCTCAATGGAGGTGCCCGCAGGCGAAAAATAATCGAGCACAATGGTGCCCTCATCCAAATTAGGCAAAAAACCGGTTTCCAATTTACCGGAAGCCAAGTAGGCAGATACACCCAGCAACGCAATAAATATCAGCGCAAATACGGGCTTCTTAAAAGTCCAGGTAAGCCATGAAAGCTTATTGGTTGAAAAATCATTATGCTTATGTTCACTTCCCTTATGGGGGCGGTAACCAACTACCATGTGCAACACTGGTAACAACAGCCAGGTAACTAAAAACGAACAGATCAGCGTAACCTGCATGGTATCCGATAATTCCTTGAAGAAGCTACCAGCCAACCCACTCATGAGGCGGAATGGGAAAAAGATAACAATAGTAGCCAGCGAAGAGCCGATCATGGCCGGGAAAAGTGCTTTGATAGCATCGATAACTACATCAAAAATGTGCTTTTCCGGGTATTCCTCGTGCTCACGGTGAATCTGTTCTATAATCACAATGGCATCATCAATCACCAGGCCTACCGAAGCTGCAATAGCGCCCAGCGACATGATATTGATAGTAATGCCGGTTAAATACAATATGCTTATGGTAAAACCCAACGTTACAGGGATCGACAACATCACCGCCAAACTGGAGCGCCACGATTTCAGGAAAAAGATCATCACGATAATGGCCAGGATCAAACCTTCGTAAATGGTTTTGATAACGCTGTGAATACTGTCGCCTACAAAAGCGCTCTGGTCATAATAGGGGGTAAGTTCATAACCGTCCGGCAGTGCTTTCCTTACTTCATCGGCTTTAGCCGCGGCATCCTTGGCGAAATCGATGAGGTTTACGCCCGGTTGTTTCACGAGGTCAATTTGTACCGCGTTTTTACCATTGGCATTCACAATCACAAATTCCTGCTGCTCCTGTAAATCCACAGTAGCGAAATCCTTAAGCTTGATCAACCGGGAGCCATCATTACGGATTGTTAAATTAGATAGCGCATCAACATCCAGTACGCGGGTATCGGTGAGTGTGAGGTACAACCGGTTAAAATCTGCCAGGTTGCCGTTGGATAATACAAAATTGTTATTCGCAAAAGCAGCTTTTACAGCAGCGGGCGATATGCCCAGTGTGGACATTTTTACGGCGTCGGGAATAACAATAAACTCTTTAGAACGCCCGCCGCGGGTTACCACGTTGGCTATCCCCTTTACTCTCGAAAAGATAGGCCTTAACACAAGATAGGCCTGATCTTTTAATGCCACCTGCCCATGCGTTTTACTGGTTAACGTATAACCGTAAACCGGGAAAAGCGACTGGTTCATGGCCTCGATGGACATGTTTATACCCGCAGGCAAAAAGTTCTTGATCTCGTTTACCCGGCTTTCTATCTGTGTTTTCTGCGCATAGGTATCAAGCCCCCAGTCAAAATAAACATCAATGGTAACGCTGCCCCGGCTGGTACTGCTTTTAACAATGGTAACACCGCGCACTTTTTTTACCGCGCTTTCCAGTGGCTTGGTCACGGTAAGCATCATCCTGTCTATCGGTAGCTGTCCTGCGTCGGCGATGATCGCCACACGCGGGAACAGCACCTCGGGGAAAAGGTTCGTTTGCATATGGGTGTAGAAGTACACCCCGGCGGCCAGCAGTATCGCGCCTACAAATATGATCGGCCTTGAAAATTTCTGGAAATAGTTCTTTTTTTCTTCCATGGCCCTGTTATTTGTTTACTGTTACCAGGGCGGTATCCGCCAGTCCGTAATTGCCGCTAACCAGTATCTTGTCGCCCTGCTGAAACTTGGGCGAAAGGATCTCGATATGGGTGTTATCCTTTGTGCCCGTCTTAACGGGAATTTTAACGGCCGTGCTGTCATTCACCAGTTTCATTATCCAAAAATCTTTCAGTAACTCGTCGCTCAATACACAGCTTTTGGGCAGCATTTGCCTATTGCCGGATGGTGCCTGGTCAAACTGAACTTTTCCTAACAGGTTTTCAGGCAGGAAAAGATTCTGCGCGGGTTTTGCAAGCATTACCTGAGTTTGTTCCGTAATATTCATGGTTGCCAACGGCGTGTTGATGGTTGCGGTGTGTTTTGAGCCGTCAGGCAGGGTTATTACGCACACTTTCCCCGGCTTAACAACGTCCGCGTATTCATAAGGTACGTTCACCTGGAAAGCCAGGTCCTGGCTGGCTGCTATGGTGCACAACTGTGTCCCTTCCAGTACGTACTCCCCGGTTTGCTGTTTATCAAAAGTGGTAATGATACCCGATGCAGGCGCAGTAACCGTGATCAAACCGAAGCCTTTGAGCGATGGGTCAACCCTGGTGATATCGGTACCGAGGGCTTTGCGTTCTTTGGATTCCAGCAGGTAAAGCGGCTGTCCTTTTTTCACATGATCGCCCAATTTAACATACACGTTAGTGATAAACGCCGCAATGGAAGACGTAACCATGTTCCGTTTAAGGTATATAGAGGTGGCGGATAAAACCAGGTTATTGCTGATCTTGCCGGAATCTATTTGAGTGATCTGTACAGCCGCCCGGGGTTTTGTTTCATTAACCGGTGGGGTAGTGCTATGGCAGGCGCTTAAAAAAAGCAGGGCTAATAATATGATAGTTGATGTTTTCATGATTTTTACCAATTCCAGTAATTGTAGGCGTTGATTAATAAGTTGCGGTTGGTTTCCAGTTGCAGCAGATCGCGTTGTGCAGTAGTGCGGTTTTTCAGCACATTTATAAAGTCGATCACAGACAATTGCGCCTGGATAACCTGTGTGCGGTAACTGCTGAGCAGCGACTGGTATTCCTTTAATTGTTTTTGCTGGTTTTGCAGCCTGCCGTCGTAGGATCTGAGTTCGTCGAGCACCTGGGTTTTGCGCAGTTCATTTTGAAATTGCGCGTTACTTTTGCTGAAGGCGATGGTTTGCAGTTGGGCCGTCGTTTTTCGCCGGGTAATATTTTTTTGATGCCCGTCAAGTATGCTCCAGCTCAGGTTCAAACCGGCACTTAAGCCGAAACGGTCATAAATATGATTGAAATGCGTAGCATTCAGCCCGGTATTACTAAAGGCGCTAAACTGCGGCTGATATTTCGTTTCGAAAGCTTTTTGCGTAGCTACGATGTTCAGGCTGTCAAGCCTGTATTTCTCCAGGTATTGTGAACTGGCTACAGCAATATTTACCTTTAAATTCAGGCTATCCAGTTCTACGCTCACTGTATCCCTGCTGCCGCTCATGATGCGCAGTTCCAGCAGATCTTTATGGTATGCTGCCTGGTAGGTAAGGAAAATATTCCGATTGTTTTCGTACTCAATGTTCAGCAGGATGAGGTCGGAGTTTTTGAGTAAGCTGGCGTTAACCAGTTTTTTAACGATCACTCGTTGCTGATCGATGATCTTCATGTTTTCTGAAGCGTTGCCGATCTGTTTTTTATCCAGCAGGCAAAGGATATATTGATCAGTGACGGATTTTTCCAGGTCGTGACGGGTTAGTTTAATGGTATTGGCGTTGATTTGCGAACCAACGCGCGATTGTTCTGAAAGTATCTCTGCCCGTTTCGCTGCAAACAGCGGCTGATTAGCGGCTACGAGCCCTTGCATGCTGCCGCCATTGGTGGTGCCGAGATCAAAACCGTAGTAATTGGTGGCACCTGTTGAGTTAAGGTCAAAGCCCTTATGCCCTGCATCGGTCACGTATACCGGGGCGAAAATATAATTGGCGTTCAGGCTCAGTTGTAGTTTGGTTGTCATGGCCTTGATCCGTTCGGCTTCGGCCTGGTTGGTAATTTGCTGATTTTTATTGTCGTTGATCAGCGGGCTGTTGGTGTACGCCAGGTCCAGGAAAGCAGGCAAGTTAGTTTGGGCCTGCAAACCCGTTACGGAAAGGCATATCAGTAATGTAAATGCGATGAAGTATTTCATGATTATTTTGCCGGGTGAAAAATCTGGATGGCTGCCGGTTGAGATGTCGTACGCGGTTCGGCCAGGATATACTGATCGGTTGATGGTATGAACAAAGCGGTTCCGGCGTGGCTTCGTGTTGGTATCTGTTGTAATGGTGTTAACTTCCCATGTGTACTGCTGAAAACATCGACAAAGCCTTCGCTGCAAGACACATAAACCTGTGATCGCTTACTATCAAAGTAAACCCCATCTACATCTTTATGGATTGCCGCACGGCCCACTTCTTTGCCGGTGACCATAGAATGCACCACTAACTGGCCTCCACCACAACCAATGTATAGTAGCTGCCCCGGCCTGTCTATGGCCATGGGGATATTATCCTTTTGGCATTTAACCGGCCAGTTAGCGATAACCCTGTTTTTTTTACGGTCGATTACCTGGATCAAACCTTGCCCGGGTTCGTTCACATAAATACGGTCTGCCGTCAGTTCAAATTGTTTAGGGAATCCGGCAAGGGGAATTTCACCGGTGATTTTATGTTGTTTAAGATCAATGATGCCGATAGCGCCAAAACTTTGGCCTACTCCCACGAATAGTTGCTGCGTAGCCTCATCAAAACGCAGGTTATTGCATTTTTCCTTAAACCGGTAGGTTTTAAGGGTTTTTAAGCTGGCGGCGTTAACGGCGGTTACTTTACCATCTAAAGCTGTAGCTACGTACAATGTGTTACTTGCCGCATGATAGAATACCCATTTGGGTTCCTGAAACCCCGGGACTACCTGTGTGTTTATTGGTCTTCATATCGAATACCTCTACAGAATGGTTATCCTGGGCGGCAAGAAATAATCTTTTGTTACCGGCATCATAGGCCATCAGGTCAAAATCGCCTTTAACATTGGGCATGGTGATCTCCTGTTGCCTGGTTAGTACGGCCTGTTTTTGGGCTTGCAAGAGTGTTGTTCCTGAACACAGGAAAACAAGAGTTTGTATAAAAAAGAGCCTGTTTAATTTCACGTTTATGCGGGCAGTTGTTTAATGCTGCCGAAACAAAACTCCCGCAACAATCTGAAAGGTTTCTGAAAAGCAAGCCCTTCAAATCAAATACTTAATTATTTTTTTTGATGGCAGCAAAGCCTACCGGAAGAAGTGATATAACCACTATGCCGATCACAAATAAGGAGAAGTGATCTTTGATCAAGGGTATTTGGCCAAAGAAATAGCCAAGTGATAAAAATAATATTACCCATATGCTGCCTCCGGCAATATTGAATTCTAAAAATTTGGCTAAAGGCATTTTACTCACCCCGGCAACAAAAGGCACAAATGTGCGGACGATGGGTACAAAGCGCCCTAAGGCAATGGATTTGCCGCCATGCTTGTCGAAGAATGCTTCCGCGCGCTGGTAGTAGTCCAGCTTTAGTATTTTGTTGTTCTTTTTAAATACCCTGGGGCCGAAATAACCGCCAAGCTTATAATTCAGCAGATCACCGGTAAAGGCAGCGAAGATTAATAGCAACCCTAACAACAAAATATTTAAGCCGGTATTACCTCCTGCTACCAATGCCCCGGTTGCAAATAAGAGAGAATCTCCGGGAATAAAAGGCATGATCACTATACCTGTTTCTATAAAGATCATTCCAAACAGGATGAGGTAGGTATAGCCGTGGTACTGGTTAATCAAATCAGCCAGGTATTTGTCAATATGCAGCAAAAAATCCATAGGTAGCAGTTATGCCCAAATAAAGCAGCCAATCCTGGAAAAAATCTGAATTAATGAAAGTTAAGTTTTTAAAAGAGCAGAATTATCCCAATTGTTTCCAAATTGCTTTCAGAAACTGATGATCATTTAAAAATGTATAGTAAATTGATGAGCATTATCAATATACCTGTAACCCACTTCCATTTTCATGAGATCGGTGATCTGCCTTACAATTGCCAGCCCTAAACCTACGCCGTATTTACTTGCTTTATTTTTACCGAAACGGGTAAAAAGAATTTCTTCATTAAAATTCAACGGAGCGCCTGAGTTTTGTATATGCAACGAGGCATTAGTAAGAATAATTGCTATAGTTCCTTTTGCAGGCGTATGGTTAACAGCGTTGCTTAATAAATTGGAAAGGCATATTTCGATCAGCATGGGGTTTCCGTTCAGCACTTTATCCGTATAATATGATTTGACCACGACGATCTCTTTTTCTTTAATAGCCTCTTCAAGGTGCTCTAATATTTTATCTACCAGTTCTTGTAAGGGTATTATTGAAATTTCATCAAATTGATGGTTTTCAATTTGTGAAAGGAGCAACAAACTTTTGTTCAGGTGGTTCAAACGTTCTATCGCCTCATATTGCGATTGCAGATAACGGGCTTGTTCAGCGGTAAGGCCTTCAGATACGATAAGCAGGTCAAGTTTGGATTGTAATATAGCCACCGGGGTTTGCATCTCATGGGAGGCATTTTCGATAAAATTCTTCTGCTGAATAAAAATTCCGTGGTTTTTTTGGATCAGATCGTTTACCACTTCATTTAGCGTGTCAAACTCTGAAATGCCGGATGATGGAATACCTGAATTAGGATCTTTACCCATCTCATAACGTTTCAACCAATCAATGATCCTGTCAAAAGGGCGCCAGATGCTGCGTGAGGTTTGCCTGTTAATGATAATCCAGCCCCCAAAAAGAACGATCAATAGTATCGCCTGGGCTTCGGCAATTCCCACAATAAGATCCTCACTTTCTACCAACGAACGCCTGATGGTTGCCTGGTAGGTTATATTGTTAATTTTCAGGGTTGTCCGAAGTTCCCTGTACGGCTCCATTTCCTTAGCCAGCGTATCGAGATATACTTTTGCATAAATTGTATCCTTTTGTATTCCTGCCGCCGGTAATGGATATAACCTGACTTCCTGATCAATCCCCAGCCATATTTTTAGATCATGGTCGTTATTCAACTTTTGGGTGCGGATCAGTAATTCACTTTTTTTTAGCCTAAGCGCGTCGTCAACATCCTGGTAATAAAGCTGCTCAATAATAAAATAAAAAACAGGAATACTAATCAACAGCACCACACAAGCATATCCTAAAAGGTTACGGGAGGTTTTAGTGAGCAGTTTCATACAATTCAAATTTGTAACCTACACCGTAAACCGTTTTTATATAATCTTTACCGCCAGCTTCTGATATTTTCTTTTTTAGGTTTTTCATGTGCGCATATACCACATCCTGACCCCGGTAATAGCCGGATTCATTTTGGGACAGATGTTCTGAAATAGCTGATTTTGAAACAATTCGATTTTTGTTGGAAACCAGGAAAAGCAATAGATCGAGTTCTTTTTTATTTAGCACCAATGGCTTACCATGTACCAACACCGTTTTGTCATCAACGCTCACTTGTAATTCATTGAACACAAATGTGCTGGATCCCTGAAAATTGCGGCGACGGATCACAGAGTTCAAACGGGCGCTTAGTTCAGGAAGGTGAAATGGTTTTGCTAAATAGTCATCCGCGCCAAGATTTAAACCTATTAATTTATCATTTAGTGCGCTATTGGCAGAAATAACAATGATTCCATCGTTTCTTTTCATGCTTTTGATCAGTTTAATTAGTTCCAGACCGCTACCACCAGGCAATCCAATATCGATGATAACGCAGTCGTATTGAAAATCAATGATCATAGTTTCTGCCGCGAAAAAATCGGCCGCAACTTCACAGCGGTAATTTTCCTTTAGCAAATAAGAAGCAATACTGCCTGACAACTCGGACTCGTCTTCCACAATTAAGATCTTCATTTCACGTTGTTAGTTTTCTTTAATAAAACCTTAGCAATGCTCCCGTTAAATTCTGAAATAAATCTGAAATAGTGTTATTAATTTAAAATCCAATTGTATCGTAGTTTTTCAAATGCCAATGCTGCTAATTCAAAACACAGTGCATGATATCTAATCTTACATGAGTAGAGTGTTTAATCATGTAAGATCTTTCCATTTACGATAAAATCCTGCAATTATTCGAACTGCTCGGTAACGATAGCATCAAGTAGAGAATAAACATTGTTAACGGCATCCAAAAAAGGAACAATTAAATATCAGCGCAATATTTATTGCCATCCCCCGCCCAAAGCACGATATAAATAAACTATGGATTGCAGCTGCTGTAACCTGTCGTTTACGCTATTCAATTGCGCGGTTAGCAAGCTTTGCTGGGCGGTTAGTACTTCGGTATAATTGGCTGAGCCATACCGTACCAATTGTTGTGTATAATTAACCGATTTGGCCAGGTTATCTAACTGGCTGATTCTTGTTGTTGCCTTTTCGCCGGCTGTTTGGTATGACATTAACGCGTTTGATACTTCCTGCCCTGCATTTAAAACGGTATACCTGAAATTGAGTAAGGCCTGCTGCTGTTGTTCGCGGGCTGCTTTTAAGCGGGCTTTATTGGCACCTTGCGCAAATATGGGTTGGGTAATACCTGCCGCTAAATTACCAATAAGCGAACCCGCTCCAAAAAAAGAAGTATAGCTCGAATAGCTGCCTGTGCCGCTCAATGTAAAAGAGGGGTAAAAGTAGGTACGTGCTACGTTGGTTAATTCAAAGGCATTTTTAAAACTATATTCGACGGCCATTACATCCGGCCTGTTAGCTACCATTTGCGCGGGTATGCCGGGTGTTAAAACAGAGAGTGGTTGCTGCTGATCTATTTTTGCCCTGTTAACCGGCCCCGGTACACGGCCTAATAACAGGTTAATGATGTTTTCGGTTTGCCAAATGGATTGCTTCAAATCGGGTATGGTTACCTGAACCGCGTATTTACTGGCTTCGCTTTGCACAACGGCAGCGCCGGTTACCACATCAGCAATTTTTAACGATTTCATGGTGTTAACGGTAGTCTGCCAGTTTTTTACACTTTCTTCGGTAATAAGCAACTGTTGATCAAGCGCCATCAGGTTATAGTAATTATTGGCGATATCGGCAATCAATTGGGTTTGCACAGCACCGGCATTGGCCGATGATTGCAGTAAAGCGGCCAGTTGCGCTTTTTTCGCGCTTCGTAGTTTCCCCCAAATATCGGCTTCCCAACTTGCGGTTAACTGCGCGCTGTATACCCGGCTTTTGGTGGTGCCACTAAAGTTTTTCGGGTTAGATGATCCGGCTAAAGAAATATCAGCCCCTGCATCAACAGCGGGATAAAATGCCAGCTTGCTTTGATCAAAGTAGGCCTGTGCCTGGCGTGTTACCGAATAGGCCTTCTGAAGATCGATGTTGTTATTGATCCCTTCCGTTATCAGGTGTTGTAAAATTGTGTCGGTAAAGATCTGGTTCCAGTGGAGCTTGGCTATAGAAGCCGTATCGGCACTGTTTACATCTCTGAATAGTTTCAAATTGGTAACATCCGGTTTTTGATAGGGCTTAACTACATGGCAGGCGGCTAATAATGCGAGCGCGCCTGTTAAAAATATATTTTTTATGATGGTTTTCATGTTAATCTCTTTTAATTTCAGTACTCAGGTGTGCGGCCAAGCCGCTGTGAGCCGACGTTAATTTGTTATTCGTCTTTTTAACTTTTTCCTGAAGTGTTTGGAAAATGATGAAAAGCACCGGGGTAACAAAAATGCCGAACACTGTACCGATAAGCATACCGCCTACCGCGCCCGTACCTATAGACCGGTTACCGTTAGCGCCTGCGCCTGTGGCCAGCATCAGCGGCAGCAGCCCGAGTATAAAGGCAAACGAGGTCATTAATATTGGCCTTAACCTGGCTTGGGCTCCATGCATGGCGGATTCGGGTATGCTCATGCCGTCTCTTCGCCGCTCAACCGCGAATTCTACTATCAGAATAGCATTTTTAGCCAGCAGGCCTATCAACATAATTAGCGTTATCTGTAAATAAATGTTATTGGCAATGCCGAAAAAATAGGCGAAGATGAATGCGCCTGCTATACCTATAGGTATGGTAAGCAAAATAGCGAGCGGCAGTATATAACTTTCGTACTGACCACTCAATATGAGGTATACAAACACCAAACAAAGCAAAAAGATATAAATGGTTTGGCTATTGCCTGAAAGCTCCTGCCGGGTGATGCCTGAATATTCGTAACCGTACCCCTGCGGCAACTGTTGCGCGGCCACTTGCTGAACCGCGGTAACGGCCTGCCCCGAGCTGAAACCGGCGTTTGGCGTACCGTTTATATTAATGGAGTTGAATAGGTTGAAACGGGTGATGGCTTGTGGGCCGTAATCTTTATTCAGGGTTACAAACTCCGTTATAGGCACCATATCGCCTGTGGCATTTCGCACAAAAACCGAATTAAGGCTTTCGGGCGTTGTTCTGAACTCGGGCGAAGCCTGTACCATTACCCGGTATTGCTGGCCAAACTGCGTTATATTAGAGGCGTAAAGGCCACCAAAATAACCCTGCATAGCGCCTGTAATATCAGTGACGTTAAGCCCGGCTTCCTTTATCTTCGGTACATTGACGGTCATCATGTACTGAGGGAAATTGGGATTGAAAGAAGTGGTAGCAAATTGTATTTCGGGCCTATCACTTAATGCCGACAAAAAATCCTTACTTACCTTATAAAACTGGGCTATATCCCCGCCGGTTTTATCCTGTAACTGAAACGCGAAACCACTGGTAGCGCCGAAACCCTGTATAGTTGGCGGAGTGGTAAATTTTATTTCGGCTTCGGTAATGCCTGCCGCCTTTGTATTGAGTTCTGCTACAATGGCCTGTATATCTCTTTTGCGCTGGTCCCAGGGAATAAGGCGCGATATTACCATGCCATAGTTACTGCCGCTGCCCGATAGTGGGTTACGGCCGTTCACCCCTAAAATATTATTAACCTCGGGAATAGTACGGGCTATGGCTTCAACTTTTCGGGTAACTTTATCGGTACGGTCAAGCGATGCCCCCGGCGGTAAAGAGATGCTGCAGGTAATAGCGCCAAGATCTTCGCTGGGTACAAAGCCGGTAGGCGTTGCTTTGGATATAAAATAGAGCAATGCCCCAAAAACTAAGAGCATTGAAATCGGGATCCATTTTTTGCGGTTAAAAAAGTCTATAGCCTGTACATAGCGCTTACTCATCCGCTCGAACCCGGTATTAAAGGCGAGATAAAACCGCTGGATAAAATTTAACTTTTTGTTCTCTTTATCATGCCCTCTTAAAAATAACGCGCACAAAGCAGGACTAAGTGTAAGCGCGTTTATAGCCGATAAAATAATGGCTATTGCCAGCGTTAAACCAAACTGCTTGTAAAAAACACCGGATGAGCCACCGATAAAGCTTACCGGGATGAACACTGCCGACATAACCAGCGTGATTGACATGATTGCTCCCGATATTTCGCTCAGGGCATCAATACTGGCCTCTTTGGCCGAGTGGTACCCCGCATCAAGTTTGGCGTGTACTGCTTCAACCACTACAATGGCATCATCAACCACTATACCGATGGCCAGTATAATGGCAAACAGCGTAAGCAGGTTAATGGTAAAGCCAAACAACTCCAGAAAAAAGAAGGTGCCTACAATGGCTACCGGTACGGATATAGCCGGAATAAGCGTCGACCGGAAATCTTGCAGAAAAATAAATACAACGATGAAAACCAGTATAAATGCTTCCAGCAGGGTGTGCAAAACCTTGTCGATAGAGGCATTCAGAAAATCATCGGTGTTTTGGAGTGTAACGTATTTAATGCCCGGCGGAAAGCTTTTCGATGCTGTTTCCATGGCTTTAACTGTTTCCTGTATTACCTGGTGCGCGTTTGAACCCGCAATTTGTGATACATCTATTGATATGGCCGGGTGTCCGTTCATACGGGTTGAATTAAAATAGTTGAGCGCGCCCAGCTCTATGCGGGCTACATCGCGCAGGCGAAGCACCCGGCTGCGATCGTTAGCTCGTACCACAATATTTCCAAACTGTGTGGTATCGGTAAGCGTACCGGGGTATTTGATCACATATTGAAAGGCCTGCCCGCCGCGCTCTCCGAACTGGCCGGGTGCTGCCTGGATATTCTGATCGGCAAGAGCGGCTGTAATATCCGCTGGTACCAGGCCGTATGAAGCCATTACCTGGGTATTAAGCCAAATACGCATTGAGTAATCCATTTGGCTGGGCAGGGATGCATCGCCCACACCTTGTATCCGTTTTATAACCGGCAGTATATTGATATCGGCATAGTTTTGTAAAAAGGTTTGATCGTAAGCCGGGCTTTCACTATAAACCGAATAGGTAAGCAAACTGCTGGTTTGCTTTTTTTGTACGGTTACCCCGGCCTTGGTTACCTCCTGCGGTAACAGGGATGAGGCTCTCGAAACCGCGTTCTGTACGTTAACGGCGGCCAGGTTAGGATCGCTGCCTACCTTAAAGCTTACGGTAATGTTGGCTGTTCCGTCATTCCCGGCGGTTGAGGTAAGGTAGTCCATATTCTCAACGCCGTTAATTTGTTGTTCCAGCGGGATGATAACGGTTTTTAAAACCACATCGGCACTGGCACCGCTGTAGGTAGCCTGTACCTGCACGGTAGGAGGGGCAATGTCGGGATATTGAGAGATGGGCAGCGTAAATAAACCAACCAGCCCGATAGTTACTATAATGATAGAGACAACCGTTGATAACACCGGCCGCTCAATGAATTTTTTTAACATGATTTTTAGTTTTAAGTCAGGGCTTAAGGATTACGGTATACCGAATCAGCATTTAGCATTTGTGGTTTTATCTGTAAACCTTCCCGCAGCGAGGCAATGCCGTCAACCACTATTTGCTGGCCGATTTTAAGTCCGTGGCTTACTACGTAAAATTGACCCGGACTTGCACTGATAACCAACTCCTGCGATTTTACCTTACCGGCTCCATCAACCACGTAAACAAATATTTTACCCTGTATCTGGTATGTCGATTTTTGGGGTACCATTACGGCATTTGTAACGGTTTGCGGTATACGTACAATAGCGCTGCTGCCGCTGTGTACCAACGCACCGGGGTTTTTAAACGTTGCCCGCAGGTTTATAGAACCGGTTTGCGAATTGATGAGGCCGCTGGCCGTTTCAACTTTACCTTTATCGGCCAGTTGCGTGCCGTTTGCCAGTACTAATGCCACCGGCGGTAAGGTGCCAAGCTTTTGCTGCATGGTAGTGCCTTTAGCTGCCGAAAAAAAATCGAGCCCCTGCTTTTCATTGATGGAAAAATAGGCGTAAATGCTTTCAATATTTGAAACTGTTGTAAGCGGGTTTACTGTTGTACTGGTGATCAGGCTGCCAATTTTATAGGGTAGCATGCCTATTACGCCATCAGCCGGACTGTAAATAGTAGTGTAACTTAAATTAGTACGCGCGTTGTTCAACGCGGCTTTGGCCTGCGCCAGCGCGGCTTGTTTTGATTGTAAGGTGTATTGGGCCGATTTTAACTCGTACGCGCTTACAATATCCTGTTCAACAATGGGCCTCACCTTATCAACCTGCATTTGGGCGGCATTCACATCGGCTACGGCAATTTTAATGTTGGCTTGGGCCGTATTAACGTTCTGCTCATATTGAGGCGCGTTGATCTTAAACAGCAATTGCCCGCGTTTAACGGTAGCGCCCTCATCTACGTAAATGTTCTCAACGTACCCATCAATTTTGGGGCGTATTTCAATGTTTTGTATCCCTAATACAGAAGCAGGGTAATCTGAATTTACCTCCGCTTTTTGCGGAATAAGCTTCATTACCGGAAAAGCTTTAGCCGGTGGCGTAGTTACAGTTGTATTGTTACCGCCGCATGCCGCTAATATGGTTATACCTAAGAACAGCACGGGCGAAATAAATTTAATAGAATTCATAAAAATGAAAAATGATGTTGGCAATAGCAAAGTGTAAGCTTACATAGGTTCCTGAAAGGGAACTTTAGCCTAACTATATGCTTATTTAAAAAACAGAATCTGAAAGTGGTTTAGATAAAAGCCGGCGGGCCTCTTAAAAAGAAAATACTATGTGCATTAGCGCAAAGTAGAGGTGTGTCAAAACTGTAATGTTTGGATAGGGGGAGGTTGAGCAAAGGCCTGTTAAAAACAAAATACTGCTGCAGGGGCAACCCTACCGGGTGGAGCTTTTTGGTAAAGCATTGCAGTTTTACCAGTTGCTGTTGTTCGGCAGTTTTTTTTGTGAGGATTAAATGATGTGACGCGTTCTTCGACCGGAAGATCTGCGCGTAACGCATGATCACTTCGCCCTGGAGGGAAAAGAAGATCAGCGCTACCAAACTTAGCCTGGCTGCGCGATTGAACAAATTTATCCGGTTACACTCTGTCATTAACTATCAAGTATCAATAACAAAATTGCGCGGCAAATCTGTAGAAACTTTGGAGTTGTGTTTTGATATGTTCAGAAAAATGGGTTTACAACCGTTATAGCGAAATGGAATTATATTTTTTTTCTTAAATCTCTAAAAATCAGAATCTAAACAGAATTCGGTCATAGTTTCAAATTATGAACAGCCCGGTTAATTATAAAAGGGTAACATAAAAATGAACTAACATGACAATGATTTTTGAATTTATTGAACAGCACAAAGAAGCGGCGCAAATTTTCTTATTCGCCATAGTTATCACATCAATATGGCTTGCCGAAGTTGTAATATCCGGCTGGAAACCGAATGGAAAACTAAGGCACAACGCGGTTAACTTTTTGTTTATTAGCACTGCCTTGCCGTTGCAACTCTTTTTCTCGGGTATTGTTATTGTTGTTTCGGTTTGGGCCACAAGCCATCATTGGGGTTTGATCAACTTTATTCCCTTCCACAAAAATTTGTGGGTTTACTATATCACGCTTTTCTTATTGCTTGATTTGGGTGAGTATACCTATCATGTTATAATGCATAAAACCCATGTACTATGGCGTTTTCATCTGGTGCATCATAGCGATATGCATGTTGATGTATCAACCACCGTTAGGGAGCATCCGGGGGAAACCTGTATCCGCTTGTCTTTTTTAATAGTATGGGTATTTATTTACGGTCCGCTGGCCAGCGTTATTGTATTGAGGCAAACTTTTCAGTCTGTTTTTAACTTGCTGTCGCATGCCGAATTCCGCTTGCCTTCAAAGTTGAACCGTGTACTGTCGCTTGTTTTTATAACACCCAACCTGCACCATGTGCATCATCATTACCAATTGCCCTATACCGATAAAAACTACGGCGATGTATTGAGCATTTGGGACCGCTTGTTTGGTACCTACGCCGAATTAAATGAAACCGAAACCCGGTTTGGGATTGATACACACATGGATAAAGCGGTTACCGGCAAGTTTATCAATGCTGTTAAAATACCTTTTATGCCTTTTCGCAAACAGAATTAATAATAGGTATATGAGATACAGATATATGATTGTGCCGTTTTTATGCTGCTTGTTTGCAAAGCATGCCATGGCACAAAACGAAGGTTTTTTTACAAGGCTTTACTTGCCGGCAACTATAGGTATTGATGTCCCTTTCAAGCAAAATAATTTATCGGTAAAAAGCGGTATTATATTTAATACGGCAATGGAGTACCGCCCACAGTTTAATCCCAATCTTTTTTACAGGCTGAATTATGATGCGGTTACCTATGCCTATAATACCTTAAAAAGCGAAGTGCCGGTAAACGTAACGCAAGGTAAACTGCATTTGGCTGATATTGTTGGCGGGGCAGGCTACCGTACCTTTGGCCGGCATACAGCGTTGTATGGGCTGCTGCAAACAGGGGTAGCCATAAGTAGTTTTGATAATGTGCAGTCAAATGCATCATCGGTAATAGTAACAAACGTAGCCAAGCAAAATATTTGCGTTAAACTAACCGGCGGTTTTGAGTATTATATTAAACCGCATTTTGCTTTAACTTTTGAACAGGCCTGGTTGTTTATACCTAAAAACAACCAGTATAAGCCTGTTAATGTAAATAATATGAGCTTTAGCGCAGGTATTATAACTATGCTTTTTTAGTTGAGCCCGCGGTTAATTAACCGCGAGCGATATGGTTTTGGTTGCGCCTATTATCACTTTGCCTGTTGGGTTTGATGGGGTTGTGTTCCAAAGGCACTCCCGTACGGTAAGCAACTGTTTCCCGGCATCTAACGAGATCAGCTGGAATGATAATTTCTTTTCGTCAACAGATGAATATTTTCCCTTCATAGGCGAATCAACCCTGAATACATTCAGGTTTACATCATTATCGGGACCGTGGTATTGATAATATTCGTTCCAATTACTATTGCCATGAAAATAGGCCTTAATGTTGGGATGTTGCTTTAAAAACGAAACCCAGCCACGTTGTTCTATATCTGTAGACGCGTTTTTCGCTGCCGCGGAATTGCCTTCTTTATAATATTCGGTTGTGAGGTTTTCAAATTTGGTATCGGCGGTTATATGGTGGGGAGGTACCGGGTTGGTAAAATGTTTTGCCTCGCAGGTAGGTTGGTCATGTGTAAAAAGTATTACCGGTGTGGTGTTTTTAACAGCCTGCAAGTCGGCCTTCATCCATACACGTTCGGCCGAATCGGGCCACAAGCTAACAAACATAAAATGGATACCCTGTATATTGTAGGAGTAGTGTATCTTGTTTTTTGCAAAATTGTAGGTGTTATTGTTTACGGGCTTAGCCGGTTTAAGCATCAGGTTGTAAATATTAACCATTGCCGTAGGGTCTGTTGCGGGTTTCATGGGTTTGCCGTAACCAATAGCGTTTGATATATCATGGTTGCCTGCCAGCAATAATAGTTTGGCCGGTTTATGATTGCTGCCGGTGAGTTTAAGGTTGCGCGTAAAATCCTTCTGAAACTGTGTCCACGAGGAGGAGGCCGATTGCACAGGCGGTTCCATCCTGTTACCTATATCTCCCGATACCATAACGTAGTCAACCGGGCCTGTTAAATTGCCACCGTTAACACCCGAATCAGCAGGTAACCGCAATTGCTGTATGGTGTTCATTTGAGCTACCATGGCCGCGTTTACCAGGTTAGCGTTCACATTGCTGTCGCCCCTGAAAGTGTGGCGCTTGATGCCATAATGCGTATCAGAGGTGTAAACGAATTGTACAATTTTATCAGTTGATTTTTTTTGGGCGGATACAAGGCCTGTGGTTAACCCTAAAGTAAGGAGTGCTAACACAAGCGATCTGGTAAATAACATAGCGTTCTTTTTATTGATAAATGAAATATTTGATAAGTGCGATAAGGTGATCGGTATCAATTTCTTTTATAAAAAGTAAGGGTGTTTAAGGCTCCGGCATAGCCCTTTATTTCTGATACGGTAAAATAACCGGAACCATCAGCCGCGAAATCGACAGCTTCGCCCTGGCGTTCATTTTGTATGTAAGGGGCATCCTGCGGCGCACGCAGCAGCATGTGTTGTATGGTTTCACCGGCGGCGCGTTTCCAATACCATATTTGCCCTGTATTTCTAAACAGCATTTCGCTGCCATCCGGCGAAATACTACCGGCTGTAAGTAAATCAAACGGCAATCGGGCTACCGGCTTTAAAGTAGTTGCAGCCGATGTTACCTGTGGAAACGGAGCCGTATACACGGTGCTTTGTCCTGATTGTTTTGTAGCGATATAAAGGTCTTTTGTTAAAGCGTCTATTAGTAACGTTTCGGCATTAACCGGTCCATCAGGGTATTTTAGTTCAATTTTATCAATAGCGGTAATATGTATGGCGGTTTGCGCGTTTGCTGTTGGCAAATCGGGCTCCAAAAAGCGGTAAACAAATACCGATGAGCTTTTGGCATTGTTATCACCTATGTTGGCTACATAAATATAATGTTTGCCATCAACCGGGCCGGGACCGGTAGCAATGTCTTCCCAGTCGCGGTTGGTTACACCATCTAAAATCAGCTTGCCCATATCGGCTCCGTTGGTATCGGTGATATATACTTCGTTGCTGTTGCCGCTGTCTTCATGAACATATAACCTGCCCGGATAGCTGAGGCTTGACGCTATGCCCGATATTTCCAAATACTGCTGGTTGGTCATAACAGTGCTTACACCCTGATTGGCAAAAAATGGACAAGGCGATAATAAACTTAAATTATAACCTGCAACCGGCACACTATCCGGCTTTACCGTTGGTGGTTTAACGGTATCGGTAACGGGGGGCTTTATAGCATCAGTAGTATTTTTCTTGCAGGAAAATTGCAGGGTACAGGCGGTAAATATTGCAAGCCATAACAAGCGTGCTTTCATAATAACGGGGGTATTAAATTTACTGTTAAAATTGAAAAGCCCATGCGGGCATGGGCTTTTCAATTATTTAATGTGTAATAATTAGTATTTGTGTTGGTTACCTGAACCATCAGTTGGAAACGCGCCCAGATCCTTATTAGGAGGGGTGATGTTTGCACCGAAGGTAGGATCGGTAGATACCCTTTTTTGAGGGAAACCATATTGCGTTAACAGCGGCGCGCTTGCTTTTGCAGGCAATGCGTTTTTACCTGAACCACCCTGGTAAACACCTGCGCCAATTGCCGGCGAACCTGCTTTTAAATGGAAGTCGGCACCTGCCGGTATAACCGAGTTACGGTAGTTGCGGCTTGTACTGTTAGTTGCAAGATTGTAGTTAACAAATTGAGGGTCGTATTTTAATGAATCGTTACCGTTATTTGAACCCGCGTTAGTGCCGTTAGCAGCAATTACACCGTTAGTGTAACCGTTAAGATCGGTAGGTTGTTTAAGCGTAAACTGGTTTGGCTCAATAAATATCATGTATTGTTGCGCCCCGCCCATTGGCGTACCACGGCCAATATAGGTAAGGTTATTACCGTACGATGTATTTAATGTATCGCTTGGTTTACCTTTTTCAGATTGGTATGATATGCGCAAACCTGCTTTGCTGTTAGCAATAATGTTATTATAAATATAACCGCCAGCGTTGGTTTCGGTATTGATAGAACCGTTACGGGTAGCTTTTAACTGTCTGAAACCGCAATTGATCACCGTGTTATTATAAATGTTAACCAAACAAACTTTACCTGCGGCGCCAGATGTTTTTAAACCGTTGGTGGCAATACCATAAGTTAGGTTGTAGGCCATATCGCCATACACACCATCCTTGATATTGGTTGCCTCGCCGCCTATGCCGCCCATTTTTGAAAATGTATTGCGCATAAGGCTCATGTAAGCATTTTGCGGCCTGATACCGTCATCTTTACTGCCCAAAAACCATGAATCTTCAACAATCAGGCTGCCCAATGTATTGTTAACACTGTTCATGTAGATAGAAAAACGCGGATCGCCTTCAACAGCGCCGTAATCAGCAGCGTTTGATCCCCATGGACCGCCGGTGTATTCAACATGCGTCCAGCGCAGCAATAATAATTTAGCAGTTGGGCCGCACTGAAAACCACCCCAATAGCCTTTGTAAGCAGGGTCGTTAGCCGGATCATCAGTATAAGTAGCATTTGTTTTTGGTACACCCGCAGTTTCAAATACGGTAAACCAGTTAGGGGCATCTTTTGAACCGTTGCTTACTAACGCGCCGTTCACATAAAATGCAGGGCTGGTAAGGGCCGATTTACCATCGCCATGTATAAGTACTTTAGCGCCCGGTTGCAGGTACAAGGTATCGCCGGCGTTAATGGTAACATCAGACATGATGTGGTAAGTTTTGCCCGCAAGCATAGTACCCTTTAACGGGATTGCGTTGCCGCTGGCGTCTTTTTTAGGCAATATAGTGTCACTGATAGACTGGCCTACTACTAACAGTGGTTTTGAGATCTCTACTTTTTCTGTGCCGTTTTTTTTGCACGAGTAAAACGTAGTGGTTGCTGCTATAAGTAAGCAACCTAACAATGTAACCTTTTTCATGATGGGGAACTATTAAATTATTGTTTGTATTTTATTTTTAAAGTATGTAGCGTAAACCAAGCTGATAGTTTTGCCCGTAAACGGTACGTTCGGCAAGAGTTTTACCTGCTGAAACATCCTGGAAAGGAACCGGTATGCTGTTAACAGGCGGCTTGTTGATATACACCTCGTATTTAGCATTCAGCAGGTTTTGAATTTTGGTGAATACAGCGAAACGTTTGGCGAATTTTTTCTCGGCAGAAAAATCAAATAAACTGGCTCCCTTTTGCCAATAGTCGAACCCGTAATAAGGGGCTACCAGCACAATACGCTTGCCTGTGTATTGCCATGTTAACTGCATATCCAAGCCTAAACCAATGTTTTTGTATAACAAAGCGGCATTGGCAATATGGGCCGACTGACCTTGCAGCGGTCGTTTTTCATCAATATAAACAGTGGTTGGGCTGCCGTTTTCTACCGTTGATGTAAATTTGCTTGTAGTAATAGATGAGTGCGTGTAGGTGTAGTTGGCCCTGAAACCAAAGTTGCGGATGTATTTTTCATACACAAACTCAAAGCCATAGTTGGTGGCATCGCCAAAGTTGTTTGGCTGGTAAATGGTTTGGCTTTGTACACCGGTAAACTGAAAACCGTATTCGATAGGGTTATGTATTTTTTTGTAAAAAGCGCCAACCAATATTTCCTCATTGGCATTCGGGAAAAACTCGTACCTGAAATCAACATTATTGGCAGTGGTATGCAATAATTCGGGGTTACCTCTTTCCGACCAGTTTTCGCCCTGAAAGTTATATGGCACAATTTCAAAGAAACCCGGGCGGCTGATAGACGCGAAATAGGATAACCTGAGATTGGTTTTATCGTTCAGTAGGTATTTAAAGTGCACGCTTGGCAACTGATCAAGGTAACTGATAGAGCCTGTTTTAGCTGCCTGGGTAACGGGTACGTCGGTATCAAAATTCTGGTTGGTATTTTCTAAGCGTAAACCGATAGTGGTTTCCAATTTTTGCACCTGGAACTTGATCATTGCATAGCCCGCCGTTATCTTCTCGTTAGCACGATAGTTGTTTGCCGCGCTCGGTGTTCCGGTCGGGTTAAATACCGACCAGTTAAAGTTGTCGATACCTGTCCACTCGGGGTTATTACCACCTGCATCGGGCACCGGCCTTAACTCATAATTTTCGTAGTAATTATCGCGGTGTTTATCGCGGTACATGCCACCCACTGTAACAGTGTAGGGTACCGATGCTACATTACCACCGTAAGCCAGGTTACCGTAACCTGCAAGGTCGCGATCGTTATTCTTCCACCAGGTGCGGTTAAAACTTTGGGTTACATTAGGATGCTGGTATGGCGCGGCATTTGGCGTTGCCGGTTCGCGGTAAAAGCCACCGTCATATTCATACTCTGCCCAATCGGGGATAAGGTTTGTAGCTTTTGAATACACGCCCGACCATGTAAACTTTAGTTTTTGAGGGATGATCTGATGCTCACCCTGTAAAGTACTGTTATAAATGGTTTGCCTTTGAAACCGCGAACGGGCGAAATAATTTACCTGTCCTGTTCCCTGCTCGGTTCTTGGCGCGGTTTGCAGCGAGTCGATCGTCATCCTGGTTTGGGTTTCATCCAGTATCGCGTAAAAGTTGTACAGGCTTATCTTGTTATTGTTGTTAAAACGATAATCAATTTTCGCGTTAAGGCCGGTACGGGTTAACTGGGTAGAGTAGTCGCGGATGTTGGAATGTTTAACATACAGTGATCCGCCTTCCTGAAACTCGGCAGGGTTAAAAATATTCTGATAGCCCCTGTACGTGTTTTGGTATGAGCCGCTTAGCATTACGCCCAAGCGGTTGTGAAAAAAACGATTGCCTATTGATAAGGAGGCCAGCATGTTAGGCTGCGCGTTTTTGTGGGTGTATTTGAGGTTGTCGCGGGTAAAATCGGCAGGTTGTGCCAGGTACGATGGGCCGTTTAGTTCGTAAGGCGATTTGCGGTTTATAGCGCTCGACGGAAAGTAATCGTAACCCTTGTCCAGCAATGTTTGGCTAACACCGGTTGACGCGCTTGCATTAATATACAACTTATCGGGCGCGTTCTTCATCACCATGTTTACAGAACCGCCTATGGCATCGGCTTCCATATCAGGCGTAAGGGTTTTGTTCACCTCAATACGCTCTACCAGTTCGGCCGGGAAAATATCCAGTGGCACATAGCGGTAGCGGTTATCGGGGCTCGGTATCTTAATGCCGTTTATGAGTGTATAATTGTAACGCTGATCCATTCCGCGGATAATAGCGTAACGTCCGTCGCCGCTGCCGCTTCTTTCAACCGATACACCTGAAACCCTTTGTAAAACGTTAGCCACGGTAATATCAGGCGATAACTGGATAGCCTTTGCCGATATGATGTTAACCACATTGGTTGAAAGCTGCTCGGATTTTTTAGCGGCCGATTCAGACTCGGCATTGCGCTTACCCGAAATTTGTACCGTGGTTAATGATGAGTACGACTGGCTTAATTGAAAATTTACCCTTGTATCGCCGGTAATGGTAACCGTTGTATCTTTTGATGTGTAACCAACAAAACTGCAATGTAACGTGTAGGTACCTGCCGGCAGGTTCTTTAAGGTATATGAACCATCAAGCGCTACACCGGCTCCGCGCGAAAGTTGTTTGTTGAAAATTGTAGCCCCGGTTAAAGGGGTTTTTGTTTCCGGATCAATTACCGATCCTCTGATAGAATACCCCCCGGACTGGGCATTCGCAGAGAGGCCGAATAAAAAGAAAATGTAAATAAAATATAAACTCCGTTGCATGTTATTGTTAAAATATGGTGCAAAAGAGTTTATAAATTGATGAAAAAAACAGGCTTGCAAGCAAGTTTAACTGAATGATAACATTAGGATAATATCATGAAAATTTAATGTTAAGCATTGATTATTAATTAGTTATAAAATTCATTTTTTATAAAAAATCCTAAATCTCTCCAGAATTGGTGCCGTAATTAGCATTTAGCAGATGCTGTGCACTGATCATCCTCATAAATCTCCTGGTGGTAATGGGGGCAATGGTCAAAAGATTATTCGGTTCCTGATTGAATTGACTAAAGAGTTCTAAAACCTGCTTCTATGCATCGCCACAATTTGCAAATCTTTATCAGTATATATGCCATTTCATGTCTATGCCAACGTGACCCAATGCTACAGCTACATGATCAACATTCATTTTGCATTTATTTCTCGCCACTGGAATCCATAAATTTTCTTTCCCCCTTGCGGTAGACGACATACTTCACATTGAAGGTGCCGTCAGATTTTTCATGGTGCGAATAAATTCTTGCACTTACGGTCGTAGCCATAATTTACATTAATTATGACGCCAAATCCCGTTACATATTTGTTACATGGAGGCGTCAAGTTCAACAAAAAACTATGTAAATCCCGTAACAAATATGTAACGGTCACGGTGCCGCGGGTGATCCTAACCCACTTTTGCAAGACAAAAAAACCCGCCCTACGTGCTGTAAAGCGGGTTTTTAACGATGTGCGCCCACCTGGCGCGAAAAGCATATTCATTATCAATTATTTAGAATGATGTAGCGAACCAATTATGATGTTTTAGATCGATCGATTTTAGAAAAATAACTCTGTATTCCAACTTCTACTTGTTTTAAAGTGTAATCACTTTTATGTACTGAATTAATTACTTTTGTGATTTTTTCGATATCATTTAATGCAGATTCGCGATCTATATTTTTATGGTTTAAATAACTATCCAACTTTGAACGCAGTCCCCCATATTCAACACCTGCTTGCATCGCATTTCTGACAAGTGATTTTGTAGATAATGATCGCATATAATTTTCTTCCATCGCACCAATCCATCGATCATAATCAGTACCAGGGTTGTTCAATTGTCTTACAATGCTCAGAATTTCATCCAATACATCCTCGTTTGACCGCTGTTCAATTACTTTGTCTATTTCGGGTGTGGCCTTTAATTCTTTTTCTAAAGAGGGCCAGTGAATGTCAATGTTCCTCGATAACAGTTTTTCATTAAGGTGCACTTCACCTTGATCTTTTAATAAATTATTAATATTATCTATTAGTTTAAAAATATCATCCTTTTCAAATTTCGTATTCTGAAATGCGGAAAGAGGGTTTGTAATATCCCGATCCGCTACATCATATAAAAAAATACAATTTCGGGACGAGTCATTGCTACTAATTGCCCCTGCTTCATAATGAATATATTGAGATTGAATATTGTCTTTGGTTAGACATATAATGCAGACCTTAGAGGATTTAAGTGCGTTTGAAAGTTCATCATTCCACTTTTGGCCTTTTTCGATATCAACTGATATCCATGGCTCCACGGCTTGTAATACTAATGGGAGCCAATCTCTTAATGTCGTTGCTATGTGCTTACTCCGATTACCGGACCAGCTTAAAAATACTTTCATAGTTTAGGTTATTTCAATATAAATCCGTGCTTAATAGCTTCCCCTTTGAAAGACGCAATCAAATCGCTCAATTTGCTAAGATCGTCCTGATCTGCATTAATCTTTAATGAAAGCGATAGCTCGATTGTATTTGTTGCTTTATCCAAGGTGCCAATCGGCTCCAGCGGCTTGTTTATTGTATTTAGGTCAACGTACCTTTTGCTTTTAGGCTCGAATACATAATTTGTATAGTCAAGTCCGGTAGCGTTTTTAAGTTTTTGTAAAAACTCTAAATCAAACGATTTTCTAAGATCAATTTGATTTATCGTTTGACGCGGTACTCCCATTCGCTCGGCCACTTTAGATTGGGCAATACCCGTTTCCTTTATAGCTTTTTTAATTATTTCTCCTAATGGGTGGACTGATCTACTTGACATTGAGTAAAAATATTGTACTGAATGTCAATTAATTAAGTCTTAATGTTAATCTATACATTGCATTTGTAATGCAAATGCTTGCATTTGTTAATCATTTGTATGACATTTGTAATGCACGAAGTTGTCATTTGTGCCTCATTTATACAATAACCTAATAGTGGTATGAACTGGACTAAAGAGGAATTACAAAAAATTAGAGAAAATCTGCCTTCCAGCGCAAGAAAGGAATTAGCTAATAAATTCAATATCAAGGCAGGAAGCCTCCGCAATATTTTATCTGGTATGGCCGCGAACGACGAAGTTATTTTGGAAGCGGTATCGATGGTAGAAGCCCATAAGCAAGCAATTCAGGCAAAAAAGCAATCATTGGCTTCACTATGATAACTCGGAATATACCTGCCGGCCTTTTAAATGATGATATTGAGTTTTTCAATAACCCTTTAGATCAGGAAAAGTGCTATTGCTTAACAGGCGGCAATGTGTATAGGATTAATGAGGCGCCGGAACCTATTAAGGTCCTAATTGATCATGACATGGCGGCAAATCCATTGAAGCTGGAGGCACTGGTAAATTTAGGCTACGAAACTCAAGACGAATTAAGAGAAAAGTACTGCAGCTGCTGCTTCGGTGCTTTTGATGGCGAGGCGGACGTTGTGAACGGCGTTTTTCGCCACACTGAATATTGGCCATGTCCTTTACGTGGCATCTGCCCTGCCGAAGGAAAGCTATGTGATGGCTTGAAAGTAGGAGAGGGCAGGGTATTAACGCGTAGGGAGATAGATGTATTGGCATGTGTAGGCAAGTGCCTTTACGATAAAGAGATCGCGAGTGAGCTTGCAATCAGTGAAGAAACAGTAAAAGTTCACCTCAAACATATCCGTGAGAAGTCCGGCTTGATGAACAAGCAAGACCTGGTAAAACTGGCCATTCAAAAAAACCTTATATGATTTACGCAGAAGCTACACCCATCGATCAATTCCATTTGCAATTGGTAATTAATTATCCCGACGGCCATAAAATTGACCCGGTGACTGTTGCAGATAAAAGCGAGGCGTTACGCCTGGTCTATTTCTACAATCGCTTGTATATAGCAGATACGCTTAAAAACTGGATCGGCCAAAGGATCAATGTTTTTAACCATGTGGGTGACAGTAGATCTATTGCTGCTGAAGCTTTAAAAGAGCGTATCGATAGCTACAGTAAAACCTCGCTAAAGCAAGTCTGCACTTTGGTTTTGCAAATCGAAGACCAAATCCGGCAGATTGCACCGAGCCAACGCTCAAGGCATCATAGCACCTATGTTAACCTAATCAGGCCAATTATTTATTTCTGTCATGAAATGAAAGGGGTGCCGCATGAATGAGTTATGGTTTGTGATCAACGGCTTGTTGCTACAACGCCGTGAGATACAAATGGTCTATTGCTATCGTTTCCCCGGATTGCGCACTCGGAGCCAGTACAAAGCCATAATCATTTACTCGAAAGGCCTTACCTATTGGAAAGACATAATGATTAAACACGGTGGTTTTACAGATGATCAGTTAAAAGCCCGGTTAGATCAAATAGAAATTGAGCTCGATGATGTGCTCGACCGCATTTATAAATATTATTAAGATACAGGTACTTGTTCTTTATTCATTAGATGTGATAAGGTTTAGGTTTAAAAGCCGGTTTGGTGCCGCCGGTATTCTATGGAAAGCGAACAGTGTGGAGGTTTTCCTACAGGGCGGGAGTGGTGGCCCGCCCTTGTTTAAGGCAAAATGACTGATGGGTAGTCATTCAAAGGGTTCGATTCCCATTTTGCCTCAACCCTTTCATTAGGGTTATGTGATAAGGTTTAGGTTTAAGCCGCTGCGGCGCAAGGCAACAGCGGCTTTATTTAAAGCGCTAATTAATTTAAACTATATATGGATTTTACTCAATTAAGCCCTAATGAACGTATTTACTATTCCGGTGAGGTACGTGCTGAAAGCTGGGAAGATTATCAGACAAGAAAATCTGCAAGTGCACCGGAAAGTTCTAAAAGACCGGCTAAAAGAATTGTACCTGACAGTACACCTGAGCCATTGTTTGCTAAAAAACGCAGGGCTGGTCGTAAAAAGTTAGATGCTGAAGCAATAAGGGCACGAGACGCGCGGCAGGAACAACGTAAAGTGCAGCAATTAAAAAAACGCCAACTACAAGCAAAAGCAAGGGCTGAAAAAAACGAGCAGCTGGCGGTATTGAAAGCAAATAAGCAGCGTAAGGCGCAACGAGAGGCATTTGAGAAAGAAGAAGCCCAACGCCGTTTAAATCGAATCTTAAATGCGGTAACGGTACCCGAAAATGTTTCATCTCGCATTACTACGTCGCTTAAACCTGCTGGCGTTCCTGCAATGGTTGGTAAGGTAGCAGTACGGGTAGATCATAAAACTGTGATCTACATTAAACAAGGCCGTGATCCGCAGGAAGCAATAGCAAATTATAAACTCCGCCATGGAATAGATAACTAAAGTTATGACACCACTTCTGATGATCATTATACTGGTAATAGTTGATGCGCTGGCTATAACTGTTACCGAGATAAACAGGCGGCAACGAAATCGCCATTTAAAAAAAGAGTACCAGAATTATAAAAACAACTGTAAGTAGTTATGTCCAAAACAGCCTTTAAAGCAATCGACAAGCGTAGATTCTTTTTTCGTTTTATTTTTATGATTGGCATCGGCCATGAGCGGTCTATCTTCAATAAGGATGGTTACATGATAACTGAAGTGGTGTATATCTATATTCCTTTTTGTGTGATAACTGTGGTGCAGCGCTTTCGACGAGTTGTTGGATAACTCGTAAATCTCCCCCCTCTAAACTAACCAAATTAAACCCAACTAACCCCATGCAGGGCAGTAACTATATTGATGCTAAAGATATTTTGAACGCTACCAATGGCGGATTGGATATAATATTTGCATTGTATCCCCAAGCCATAGGCAGCGATGTACAACGTTCACGAAAATTTAAGATACATGAAGAAAAAACGGCTTCGGCAAGCCTGAAAAAAGCTGATGATGGTAACTGGTTAGTGACTGACTTTGGTGACGACCAGGAGCCACGTAATGGTATTGGCTGCTATATGAAAGAAAAAGGCCTTGATTTTTTGGAGGCAATAAGGGAGCTGGCAGCCATTTACAATATCATCCCAATCGAAAAACAAGCAGAATTGTTCAGGGCTGAATATTCCGAAGCACCGGCGGCGCCCGAGGATCAGGAAGGAAAATGGAGTTGGGAAATCCGTGATAAAAGCCAATTTACTGATTTTGAAGTAGAGACAATTGTCAGTAAAAAAGTGCTCAGCAAATTGGGCTGGAAGAGCCATGACGAAAAATCGGCGAATTGGTCGGCTACTAAGATTGACGAGACTTTTAGAGAATACCACTGGCATCCGCTCGTAAGCTACTCACTTGTGAAAGACCGGCGTAAAATGACCTTTTCCGCTACGGATGCTTACCCTATGTTTTTGATCGATGAAGGTAGCCATCAAAAAATATATCAACCCAAACACCCGGATAAAGGTCGCCGCTTTATGTACGCCGGCGAAAAACCAAAAGATTTTATACATGGCCTGACTCAACTAAATAAAGTTTTTGATGAACGTAAAAAGCTGATTGACGAAGAACAAAATTCTGACGCTGAAGATGAAGATCGCGGAAATAGCAAATCAGATAAAAAGAAGAAAGACCCCAAACTTCCCGAGGTAATTTTATGCACCGGCGGATCAGACGCGATTAACGTTGCCTTGCTCGGCTATCGTGTTATATGGCTAAACAGCGAGACTGCTAAGCTTCAGCAATATCAGTTTGATAAGATCTCTATCATGGTAGAGAAGTTTTTTCAATTGCCTGATATTGACGCTACCGGCAAACGTGCCGCCCATGAGTTAAATATGCTTTACCTCGATATGTATTGTATTGAGCTACCGGAGGAGTTGAAAAAATATAAGGATGCCCGCGGTAGCTCTTGCAAAGATGTACGTGACTACCTCAATCATTACAAAGCTAAAGAGTTTAAAAAATTGGTGGAGGTGGCCTTGCCGTATCGCTTTTGGGAAAAACGGGCCGAATATGAAGGTAAGGGCGAAAACCGTTTTTTTGCCGGCTATAAATACGATTTTGATAACGTTCAGGCTTATAACTTTTTGGCTAAAAATGGGTTTGGCCGTTTGGCTTATGGTGATAAAAAAACCGATTGGGTATACATCAGGCAGATGGGAAATATTATTTATGAAACCGATGGTGATCAGATACAAGATTTCATACATGATTTTTTAGAAGATCGTTATTTCGATAAGGCCTTGCGAAACTCGATGATGAACACGAGCCGGCTTAATAACACCTCACTTACCAGGTTAAAATTCCGCAATATCAATTTTAATGATTTTACCCGCGAGAGCCAATTTATATTTTTTACTAATCTCACCGTGGAGGTAACGGCTGATCAGCTCATCTATCATAAACCCGGCGCTGTTGAAAGATATATTTGGGAGGAGGAATTACTGAAGCATCGCCTGGAGAAACACGTCGAAGAGCCTTTTACTATTACCCGTGATGAATTGGGTACTTATGATATTGTTATAAACGATAAAAAATGTGCTTTCCTTCAGTACCTGGTACAAACAAGTCGTGTTCACTGGAGGGAAGAGCTGGAGTATCGTATGGGCAACCTTTCACCCAAAGATCAGGAACAATACCTGATTGATCATAAATTCTCTATTGATGGGCCAAACCTTAATCCGGACGAAATTGAGGAGCAAAAGCAACATCTGGTCAATAAAATTTTTGCTATTGGCTTTTTGCTACATCGTTTCAAGGCACGCAACAAAGGTTGGTTTGTATGGGCACAGGATAATAAAATTAATGATGACGGCAAAAGCCATGGTGGCTCAGGTAAGTCGATTTTATTTGATATGGCCATGCGTACGATGTTGCCTAAAAACTTTTACATCAATGGTCGTAACCCCAAACTAACGGATGATCCGCACAAATTTGATGGCGCCTCGGAGCACCATCGCTATTATCTGGTCGATGATGCTCATGAATACCTGAAAATCGATTCTTTCTACACTGATATTACCGGTGACATGAATGTTAATCCGAAGGGTAAAAAGCCTTTTTCTATTCCGTTTGAAAAGTCGGGAAAATTTGCCTTTACTACTAATTACACGCCGCGCGACCTCGGCCCCAGTACCGAGCGCCGGATGGTTTATACTGTTTTCAGCGATTATTACCATAACAAAGGCGAAACAGATGACTATAAGGAGCTGCGTGATCCTACTACTGATTTGGGCATGACCTTGTTTACCGACTTTGATCATTGCCAGTGGAATAGTTATTACCTGGTGATGCTGCATTGCTTAAAGTTCTTTTTGGGTACCGACGAGAAAATACGGCCGGCAATGGGCAATGTCAACAAACGCAACCTGCTCTCGGTAATGGGCAACTTCCACGATTGGGCACTGGTATACTTCAGCGAAGAGAGCGGCCGCCTCGATACCTTTTTTGTTCGTGAAGAGGCGTATCGAGATTACCAGAAGTTCAACGGTAATAAGGTGACGCCGCAAACTTTCATGACGAAGGCAAAGGCATTTTGTAGGTATTACACCTATGTGCTTAATCCTAAGCAATACCAAAATACAAGTGGTAAGATCATTAAAAAGGTTGAGACAAAAATGTACGTGGAAGCTACTAACTCCTGGGAAGCTGTTCCGGGCGCGCAAAAAGTCACTAAAGAAATGTTTTTTATCCAAACTCGTAATGAGCTGCCGGCAGAGCAGGAAGTATCTGCCAATACAAATAACGAAGACGAATTACCCTTTTAACATAAACAAATGAGTACAAAATCTTTTACCGTTAATTATGGCCCTACCTGGTGGAAGTGCCAAGTATCTATCAACTTCGATTACGTAATCAAGGACGGTGATAAAATTTATAGCATCAAAGAGTTGATGCGAGAAATGATCATGTTTTGGGACGGTGGCAATGAGCGACTTAATGAAAATAACAACGATGTTGTAATCGCTTTTCTCAAACAGTTGGCCCGGGAAATTAATTACATCCAGGTAAACTCCACTGTTAACCTTGAAGGGCTTAAAAGTGCCTTCAAAAATAGAGAAGGCTGGTGGCCAATGGATGGTACTTGCGGAATAGAAATATTAGATGCCGACCTGTTTGTTTTTGAGTATGAAGATTATGAAGCTTTGGAGGATCCGCGATAATGGCACAAAAAGAACGACACAATTGGAAAGATAAAAGCCGCAGTAATTGGGGCTCAATGCTTGAACCAGGCGAAACTTTGTCTACAGATTATCTACAAACAGGTGCCATCATGCGTATCGCTGACGCGATTGAACTAATGGCGAAGGATCGGCAGGAAATGGAGACTAAGCTTAAATATAACCTTGATTATGCTAAGCGTTTGCGTGAAGAGCGGGATGCGTTGTTAAAGGAATTAAAAAGCCTGAAAGCCTCCCGAACCCGTTATAAATTAAATTATAACGCTGTGAAATTTGAATTAGATGAATTAAAGAAAACAATAAATGCCGGATAAGCCTATACCAACGCCTAATTGGTCGTCAATATTTCGAAAATATTCTTGGTGGCATGATTCAGTTAAGGGTAGGGATTTTGTGATTATACAGCGTTGGTTTAACGAAATAGGAGATTTGGAAAGTATCGAGCTTCTTGAAAAAAATACTGAATGGCCTCGATTAGTTAAAATCAATGAGATGGTTGGATTTTTTGAAAAAGAACTACTCTTGGTCGCAAGCTCGATTTCTATGGAACAAATAAAAGCCAGCTGAATAGTTGGCTTTTATTTGATTAACATCTGAGTCTTAATAATCAATCAGATGTTAGCTCGTCTCCATTGTCTTTCAGCAAATCTTTTAATTTCTTAATATCCTCAGGTGACATTGATTTTAGGAAATCACTTGGTGAACGTGGTTCTTCACCTATCTCTGTCTTGTAAGGAGAATTAGTACTAATAAGTTTTTGTTCTGGTGCCATAAGTTGTCTCGGACTATTTGTAGCATAGGTTTCCAATTCTGGGATAATAGCACCAGCCGATAAAAACTTGTCTACTCCATTTAGGACACCTCGTTTTAATAGCTCACAACTTTCAGGACTGAGCTTTCTCTCATTTTGCATTTCATGTATTCTATCAATTACTGGTAAAGATTTTGTAATTAATTCAATTCTCTCGGAAAATTGTCTTTCCCGATAGAAAACCACACGATCCCATAACGTTATAATTAGTTCCTTTACTTCTTGAATCAGTTTGGCTGCACCCAAAAAGTCAAAAGATTTGTCGCTTCCCGAATCAATTGCCACAACAGTCAAATCACTGTTATTTAGATCTAATATTGTTGCAAATACTTTGTAAAATTCTTCTACGGCTGTGAGCACATTTGTTAACCGGGCCGGTGTGGATTGTTCTGCTTCATTTTCAGGTAAAATCACCGTTAACATAATCTTACCTTCAATATCTGAACTTTCCTTAAGAACGTCATTGATTTCATTGTATTTAACATTATGCTGCTTCAGCAGCTCTACCACAGTTGGAAGGTATTCGATTAAAAATCTTAAACGTCTAAACACAGGAACAGGCCCGTTTTTATCTTGCATCAAATAACTACTCCAATTTCTTAATTCAAGGAGTTGGCCTAAATCCAACGCAATCATTACTTCAATTTCATTACGCCCAAATTTTGAAGTATGCATTTGGAAAGTCTGAAAACATTGAAGGAAAGACTCAATTGTAGGTTTCTCAGTGGAAATGACTTTTAATAAATCAGAATCTTTAATTGCGTGTGTTACCCGATTCACTGCATTGATAAGGTCAAGTCTTCTCATTATTTGAGGTTTAATAGTTATATGTTTAAGGTTCAAAACCAAATGTATAAACTTACTCCCATAACTTAAAATGAGTTGGTAGATTACAATTTAAAATAATGTTCATTTATATTATCCACACCGCTTGCAAATGCTAATATAATTAGCATGAATTTGTAATAAAATTATCATGCAATGGATTCGATAAAAAACATTAGCCCGCCTTTGTGCAGTAAAAAGGAAACTACCGGCAAGCCTTTTTATCCGCAATATGAAGAAGATCTTACCGAAGTGAATTGCTCCTTTGAACTTTGGGAACACCTTAGTCCAAAGGGTGATAGCAACGATAAATTGCCATTCTAATGATTATAAAAAAGTATCTAAAAGGTGAGTTGAAGAGGCCATTGGCAGGATTTTGGATACATGCAGCGTTTGAAAGCCCTGGCACCGATTATGAGGAGGATAGAATCAGCCTGGACGAATACGTGTCAAATCATCCCGAAGCGACATTTTACGTGCGGGTAACCGGTGATTGCATGCAATATTCCGGCATCGAGTCGCATGATCTCTTAGTGGTTGATAGGAGCTTAACGCCTTTACCTGGTGATATCATTGTGGCTGTTTTAAACGGACAACACATATTAGCTTGCTATATCGAGCATTTAGGTAAGGTTTATCTAATGCCTGATAACCCGAAGTATGGCCCGCACGTTGTCAAGTTTCGGCGAGAAAACCGATAGCTATAACATTATTGAAGATGCTTTATGCGCCTTTGTACAAAACTCCGCGCCCAAGCTTAGGGAGCAGGGTTCACTATGCGGGCAGATCCAAGTTTTTTTAATGACCAGTCAATTCGAGGTAGTAGATAAACTTAAAAGTGCAGCTCACACTATCGATTTTGCAATACCCTCTAATTTAACCCAGGATCTTATTCATTATGCTGTGCAATGCCTGAAGCGTATTTACAAGCCAGGATATCCATATCAAAAGGTTGGCGTATTTATGACAAAGTTAACACCCGCTGCTGCCGGGCAATTATACTTACTTGAAGACAATAATAAGCGCGAAAAGATGCTTAAGGCATCTAAACTGGCAGATAAGATTAATAAGGTAATGGGTAAAGACACTTTACGCTTTGCAGCTATGGGTTACGAAAAACCCTGGATGATGCGGCAAGGGTTTCTAAGTAAACGTTATACAACAAGAATAGAAGAGTTATTGACAATTGGTAGTTAGATCAATTATCTTCCTGAGATTTAATATTTAAGACAACGGGCAAGCTCACTTTGTTTTATGCTATTCTCAGGGCCTCCAAAACACCTTTCAGGTCGATTTAATACACACATCGTACTAAACTAACTGTGAAACGGCAGCGCCGTTAAACACCTTATACATTGCTGGGCGGCTTGGCCGCTTTTTGCCCCTTGCAACCCCTTGATTAAAGATGCAACTAAATTTATTAACTTCTTAACCGAAATGTAATTTCTATTTTAAACTACTGAAATCAAGGAGTTTAAAAGTTAAAGAGTTAATTAAATTTTATTAACTTTTTTAAAGAGTTAAAGAAATTTCTTAACTGAAAAGCCGGTTAATAAATCGAATGTTACCAGTTAATGATTTTTTTTGCTCCGGTTAATGAATTAACTGATTGTAAATCAGTATGATTTGTGCCGGTTAATAAGTTAAAGAATTGTATTAGGTTCAGGTTGTTACAGGGCTGGGAAAAGTTCTTAGAATGGCCTGATTAGTAGGTCTTGAGTGTATTTTTTTGTAATAAATATTATAATATATTTAAGTCCCTTTTAAGCAAGCTATGTACACTATCTCCGTACCGGTTAAACCGTATGTAAAGAAATTTATTGCCGCAAGATATCAGGAGGATGTCTGGCAGATAAGCAAGGAGGATCGTATTGGTAAGATCCTGTTTTGTCTCCTCGACAGGATGCCTGTCATCTACCAAAAAAGTAACCTTAACTACGGCGCTGTTCTAACGGTCGGGATCTGCCGTGACTATGCTTTTCGCAAAGGCCTATACCTGTCCAATAGTTCTATCGTGGAATTTAACGAGATGATCAAGCTCGAGCTGATTGAGGAGATCGCCATGTATTCGTGGCAAATCAAAAATCGAATCGGTTTAAAGAAATACCGGGAACTTTATATTAAGCAGAAAACTTCCAGCCGGCAGCGCATACAGGTGCTGCAAGATCCTGACCTGTATCAATACTTTGAAAAAAGGGAGATAATTTATGATATTTTAAAGGTTTATGATATCACTGAAGACGATCTTCCCTATGAAACGGTTTACAAAGCGTGCCAGCGTTTAAAGTTGCCACTGTTAAGCGCCTGATTTTATGCATTTTATACAGGTTTTGCGCAATTTGTCCGCTAATACAACCAATTTTAGCCCCCAACAGTAGGCTTCGGTCACTGTCCTTTATTACAAACCATAGCCATGGCACCTTTACACCATGGCAATTAACCGTTTCCTTGGTGAGAACTACGGCTCGCTCGTATCGATTGATTACGTGCCCTCATGGCAGGTAAAAGTATTCGCTCCTACTTCTGAATTAAAAATATCAGCAGCAGCTATTGAATTGTACAACGGCTACAGCTGGCAAAACATCTACTGCTCCCAGGATACAATGGGCCACCGGCAGCAGCAGGTAAATGATGTAAACGGCGAATATCAAAATCAATCGGTCGTTGGTTTTGTCCCTGGTGATGAGGACGAGATCGAAGAAGGCCTGCAGGATCTGCACACCAGGCAGCGCTATATACTTCGTGTTACCAGGCCTAACGGAATGGTTCGGATTGTAGGTACCCCAGAACAGCCATTAGATATAGGTATTGATAGTAATACCCAAAGTACCGTACCCGGGCGGAATGGAACTGCCATCAGTTTTGCCGGCAAAACAAGTAAAAGAGCCCTCCGGCTAATCCCATAGCTGTCCTTTTACGCAATTCAATACCCGGTATAATTGTACTATCCATGAGACTTAATAAACTCGCAATAACCCTTCACCGCAGCACCTGGTTACTTGATGACCGTGTTACCGGCTCTTTATACCAAATGGCGGAGCGTTTTTTAAACGGAGATCGCGTTGCCTGGTTCGAAGAAAATAAAAAAGCCGAGCGGGATGTTTTCGAAGCGCTGGGCTTCACTAAGGAAGGGGAAAAATTTGTTTTAAAAGCTGAAAATAGCCTGATATCAAATCAAGGCATATATAATGACGCTCCTGAAGGCTCTATAGCGGTAATCAATATCGAAGGCCCGATGATGATGGACGATTATTGCGGATCCCCCGGCACCGACAGTATTGGCGCCTGGATCAACGATGCAATGATGTCGCCAAGCATTATCGGCGTGATGTTAAAAATGAATACGCCGGGCGGTACGGTAGAGGGCACTAATGAGCTGTTCGATATCGTGCTGGCCGCGTCGTTACTTAAGCCTGTAGAAGTTTTAGTGACCGGAATGCTCTGCTCTGCCGGATATTGGGTAGCCTGCCCTTGCCGGATCACAGCCAGTTCAGGTACGGTCGAGATAGGAAGTATCGGTACTGCTGTAAATTATAAAGATTACAGCAAGGGAAGCCCGGTTGTTACCCATTACATCCCGGCGGATACATCACCCCATAAAAACGCTGATCAAATTGAGGCCCTGAAAGGCAATTATATCCCTATCAAAACCAATATAGTAAACCCTACCAATGAAATATTCATGGCCAAGGTGAGAGAATTGCGTGGAGATAAGCTGCAGCTCACCGAGCATAAAAATGATGCCGGCGAAACCTACGCCACCGAACCAATATCAGGCCAGGTCTATTTAGCACAAAAAGCCATAGATCTCGGCCTGATTGACGCGATCGGAAATCAGCAATCAGTACTTGATAGCATCAGGTCCCGCGCTGAAAGCGAAGAATTTGCAAATCAACAAAATTTAAATATGTCATTATTCGGATCAAAATTTAAGAAACTGACCGCAATAAAAACTAAGAAAGCCGAGGAGATCACCAAAGAGGAGATTGAAGGGGTTAACGAAGAATTTAAGGCGGAAGGACACGATAATGTGGTAGTGATCAGTACTGCCCATTTCGAGGAGGCAAATAACAATGCCGACGCTTTAGAAACCGGCTTAACTGCCATCAATGCTGCCCTTGGTAAAGGCAACGAAAAAACCACACTGGCCGAGGCCATCACCGCTTTAGTTGCTGATCGCAACAAAGAAGCCACAGCTCGTACAGCTGCTGAAAAATTAGCTGCTGAGTACGGTGATCAGCCCGGCGAAAAACCTACAAAACCAACATCTAAAAACCAATCTGAAGGTAAACCGATCGTAAAAGATAATAGCAATGCAGCTTTTATGAGCGATTACGATCGTGAGCTGGAAGCTGAATTTGAAGGGAGCGAAGAATAATGGCAAAAAATCCAAACGTAGCTGCATTGGCAGCGTGGGCAGGCACTTATCAAAAAGACCTGTTCGGTAAGCTTTACCGTGGTATAACCGCTGCAAAAGACCTTACCCTGGTTGAGGACGTAAAAAACAAGGTAAACCTCACCAAATTAACGATCGGCAATGGTGTTAAACCTGCAACCGGCGTTTTTAAACCTAAAGCGAACGATATCAACTATACTCCAAGGGTATTACAAGTTGAGGAGTTTCAGCGTGATATTCAGATATTCCCCAAAGATTATCGCAATACCTTTATGGCTGAAATGCGCGGTCGTGGTGAAGGTGCCAAGAATAAGCGTATACCTTTCGCTGATTATACGTGGGCTCAGGTTATCGCGCAGATGTCTTCGCAAATTAACCGTAAAACTATCTATTTCGGCGTTGGTAAAGCCGGTTTCAATGCGTACAACGCTGCTACGGTATACCAAATAGGTGACAAAATTAGCATTGCCAACCCGGATGACGGCGAGATTGAATACTGGCAATGTACTGCTGTAACTACAGCCGGGCAAACACCGTACTCAACTTCGGCAAAATGGTCAAACGCCAATATGCTTGCCATCTGTGAAGGATTCGCTCCAAAAATCGCAGCCGGTATCTCTGCAGGCGATTTAGTGCCGGTAACTACTGGTGTTATTAATTCCGGCTCAGGCGCATACGCGCAATTTAAAAAATTGTGGCGTGCACAGGACGAGGAGCTGCGAGACGGTGAAGTTCCAGTTCCTACATTCTGCTCCTGGACAGATTTTGACCTTTTGGTTGATGACCGTGAAGAAAAAGTGGGCAAATACACTGAGCGTGATCTTGAAACCGGTATCTATTACCTTAAAGACACCAACCGCATGAACCCAATTGTTCCTGCTTTATGGTTGGGTGGTAGCCGCAGATTAATCAACGCTCCGCGCGCAGAGATGTTGGTAGGTACTGATTTGTTGAATGACATCAACGAGATCAACACAATCGAGCAAATGTATCACCTGGATGCAGGTATAACCGGCCTGATCGGTACCCAGATCCGTGATTTTGATAAAGTAAGGGTTTCTGACCAGTTATAAAAATGGCAAACACTAAAATTTTAACGATCGGTGCCCTGGGGGCATCGATCGCTGCTCTGATCGCCAAAGCGGATGGTGATCAAAAAACCGGTCTCGAAAAGTTTTTAAAAGATCTGGAAGCATTTGGAGAGCAGCCGGTGCCAGCCGATCCCGCTATCGCGGTGCTCGAAAAAGCAAAATCGGATTTGGAAGCCAAACTTGTCGTTGTAAATAACGACATCGTGCTAAAGGATAGTCAAATTAAAACTTTGACTGATAACCTTGCCAGTTTCAAATCAGAAAGTACTTCGACCATCAAGGAATTGAAAGATAAGCTTAAAAAGGCTATCGAAGCAAAGGTTGAGAAATCAGAACGTCCAACGGTTGAGGTTGATGGCGTTGAGTACGAGGTGCATCACGGATCATGGCCGCATTCGGCAGCAGCATTGGCAGAAAACCCTGATCTCGCCAAAGAAGTACTCTTAATTTCAGGGCAAAACGCACTTAAACCGTTGTAAACATGCCATTAGATTTAGTTGATATGTTACACCAGGACGGGGTTGAGAATCCCTCCGGTTTAGCCACAATGCACGGAATAGCTTTAATGAGCTATTTTTCGCCTGCAGGTATCAAAAAACCTGTCGCCATAAATGATGCAGCTGCAACAGCCATCACCGCAGGATCAATAGCCACTACTCACACATTTGCAACCGGTAAATGCATGAAAAAAGTTTACGGTACCGAAAATAAGGGCGAGGCTAAAGATGACGTTGTTGGTGATACTGACAGCCAAAGCACAAAAGGCAGTGTTACGATCATGTGCCCTGGTTTAAAAGCGGAATACATATCTGCAAAAAGGATGTACAATGCTTCTACCGGTATCTTGTTCGTGTCAATGGCTGATGGCCAGGTTATGCAATATGGTTCTGAGCTATTCCCTTGTCACTTTAAGGTGAGCTGGGCCAGTGGTAATAACGAGGGCTACCGTGGTTATACAATAACCGCTTCTTGTTACGGTGATGGTATCTTATACACGCCCGGCCTGAACTTTACACCTGCTGCGTAATGGAAACGCCACTTAAACAATTATCCGCCGATATAAGCGGCAAATACCAGGTACTGGACGGCCACGGCGTTGGTGAGTACCATTGGAACGGCAATATAGTCCATCTCGACTATTTATCGCTGGACGAAGCTGATCGGCTTGTGGCCGGTGACTTTCCGTACCTGGTACCTATTGCCGCCAAAAAGGTAAGAGCATAAAGATCCTGTTAATTTAATTTTTGGTTTACTCATCATTAATCCCTGGCGCGAGGCCGGGGATTTTGTTTACTAATATTTTATAATATTATCTTTGGTAAACGAGCAATTATGAACATCCTAAATGAGTATCAGGAAAATGAGCGAATTGTAATCACTTCTGAAGAATTTATCAAAATTTGGCTTGGACATTACAAGTTAGATAGAAATTATGAATTGTTTTACGAGTTATACCCTGTTGATGAACAAGATCCTGATCTATTATTCAACATTTACAACGATGATTTTGTCAAATTCAAAAATTGTGACATAATTGGTGAGGTGAAAATTGAAGAACCGCTAATTGAATATCCAAAAGCCTTCATTTTAGATTGTAATTTTGAACTGCCACTTATTATATCTGGTGGGATTTTTAATGACATATTTATTAGGACTAATGACAGCTCTCAATTTGAATTAAGCATTTTCGAAGGTGATTTTCAGAAAATCACTTACGATTCTTCGAACTTCTCGCAAGTTAACATTGTTAGAATAAATGGAGGAAAGTTTAATCAAACTCTTAGTGTTTATGGACAATATAAAGGTTTAGAGATTGCCGGAGGCTCGTTTCTTGCAGGCTGTAAAGTGTCAGGAACGTACATTTATATTCTCATAACTGGCGGTATTTTCTTTCAAACTTTCGATTTTAGCTATATTTATTGTCGGGAAGAATTGCAAATCCTTGGAACCGGAGCGCAACGTTATTTTGAAGAAGGTAATTTCATTGATCATGATGCCTTAGATGCAAATACAGATTTGAAGGATGCAACTTTAGTGTTTCAAAATACTTTTTTTATTTCTGGAAATATGCTCATTTCTAATATTGAGCCAAAAGTTATACAATTTATGATATCAAGCACGCAAATGGATAATCACTTTTTCATTAATGCGCTTACTATTGTTAGCTTCTCAAATTCATTAATTTTCAACTCCCTAAGCAAACAACATTTTATAATAAACAATTTTATTATTGAAGATTGTGTGATTGCCAAAGATAAAATTTACAATTTTTATAAAGTGATTACTAACCAACTGACTTTTCTTAATCTGATAAATAATGGGGCAATATTTTTCAAAGCTATCAGATGTGTTTATAACGTATTTAGCTTTAGTTTTGAAAGCTTTTCCGTAGAATTTATTGAGCAAACACCCGAAAATGGTAGGAAAGTATTTACAAAGCCAGTATTAACTATACGTAACACAGATTTTGGAAAAGCAACTTTTATTGATTGCATATTCAATGGTTGTAAGTTTATATTTTATAATTCAAAAATTGTTGATGTTTTTTTAGCAGGAACTGGTATGCCTCAGAAAATTGAAGTTCTTGATAAGCGCGATATAGGTCAGGCCAGATTGGGCTATGGTCAGCTTCGTAAAATTTATGAAGCAAAAGGCGACTTGGTTACAGCTAACAAATACTTTGCCCGTGATATGGACGAATACATTAACGAGTTAAAATGGCAGCGAGAGAACTGGTCTGCTGACGATTCTGAATTACTGAATTTATATTTAAACAAACTAACGAATAACCATGGTCAAGATTGGGTTCGTGCTTTATGTTGTATTTTACTGTTAACTTTACCAGCCTATATCCTTTTTTGTTTATCGTTTGGCTTTAAAATATCCTTCGATAAAGCTTCGATGGCTAATTTTATTAGGCTGGTAGCATTATTTTTTGACTTCTTAAATCCTGTTCATCGTCCTGACTTTTTTACAGCTGTCACAAAAGACCATATATCATCTTTCGCACTTTTAATTGAGAATGTCTTTAGAGTTGTAAATGCGTATCTAATCTATCAGTTTATTCAAGCGTTTAGAAAACACGGCCGTTCATCAAGATAGCCGTAATCCTTATTCGTCTTTTAATACAAGCTTTACCTGCCTAATTTTGGACATTATTATTGAGTAACAAAGCCAGTTAACTCAAATAAATTATGTCTAAAATTCACTTAAAAACGCCGATTAGCTACTACGGCGGTAAACAAAAATTAGCAACAAAAATCCTTTCACTTATCCCTGATCACATTTTGTATTGCGAGCCATTTGTTGGCGGCGCTGCTGTCTTCTTTGCTAAGCCTCCTTCAACTATCGAAGTTTTGAACGATACAAATAAAGAGCTGATTAATTTTTACCGGGTGGTGCAGAACAAATATGTAGACCTGGAGAAAATGATCAGGGTAACACTGCATAGCCGGGATTTACACAAGAATGCCTCGGTAATATATAATTACCCGCATTTATTTGATGAAGTTTCCAGGGCCTGGGCAGTATGGGTATTAAGCACGCAAAGTTTCAGCGCTCAGCTCGGCGGTACTTTTGGCTATGACCGCACTGATCAAACTACAACTAAGAAGATCATTAATAATCGCGACCGGTTTACTGAAGACTATGCAATAAGATTGCAGAATGTCCAACTGGAGAGCGCCGATGCCCTATATGTAATTGGCAGCAGGGATTCGGAAAAATCATTTTTCTATTTGGATCCGCCTTATTTCAACAGCGATTGCGGCCACTATGATGGCTATTCTGAACAGGACTTTGAAAACTTGCTGGTTAAGATTGGTAATATAAAAGGTAAGTTCCTATTATCATCTTATCCTTCGCCAATATTATTGCGATACGCAAAACAGCACAATTGGAATATGTGGTCGGTCGAACAAAATGTGACTGTAAATAATAAAAGTGGATATTTGAAGCGGAAGATTGAAGTACTTACGGCTAATTATCCTATTTAAAAATAAAGCCCGGACGATATTGATATTGTTTTGCGAACGTTAACCACTACCAGGTGAAAAAACACCCATGTCCGGGCTTGTCTCTATTGAGGGTAACAAAGCCCAAATTCATGGATGTAGCAGTAAACGTTCGCGATGTAAAGTTAAGAATATTTTAAAATTTGTATGTTTATAATCTAAACTTATTACTATGACTAATTCTACTATTTCCCAAGACAGCCTTACTACGGCATTTCTAAATCTTGAAAGAATCAGTGCTTATAAAAAAGATATTGATGAACATAAAGTGCGTAAGATTTTCTACGCTACGTTGGCATTAGCATTATTGTTTGATTCAATCGACCCTACAATGCGAAATGAACATAGTCAAAATGCGGACTTCATGATTAATAATATTAGACAACTTTTCGAAAAAATTGCAAATGAGTATCGTGGTCCGAATCGCCCAAATAGCGCATTAATCAGCAGTCACCACTCGGAGGTTGATCAATATTACGGTCGATTGGTCGATGATGGAAGTGAATTTAAACATTTGTATCACCAGCTGCATCAAATGGGTGATGCAAATACTGCGTTAATTGATGCTGTCGCTGCTAAACAAGCTTATGAGGACTTACAGAGAAAAACTGAAAACGTAATTAAAGCTTATGAAGATATCAATGCTACAGAGGCTACTCAAAGATATAGTAAAGTGTTTTTGCAGGAAGCAAATTATAATTTATATCAATCAGTATTTTGGATAATCTCAATAATATTAAGCTTAATCGCCTTTTCTTTATTTATACCAAAAGAGAATGATTTTATAAAAATTGATACAAGTCACGGTCCAACGGTAATTACTTTAGAGTACCTTAAACGATTACTTATTATCAGTTTTTTCATTTTTATAATCACTTTTTTAATAAAGCAATTTAACGTTAGCCGCCATCTGCATACGCTAAACCGTCATAGGGCAAATACACTAAACTCCTTCGATTTATTTATTAATAGTATTGGAAGTTCGGACACTGAAGTGAAAAATACATTAATGATGGAAGTTGCAAAAGCGATTTATGAAAGTGGACAGACAGGATATTTAAATATTAAAGATTCAGATTCCGGCTCGTCAATAAGTGCAATAACTAATGTTTTAAAACCGGATAGTAAGTAAAATATTTTATGGTACTCATAGAGCGATGTTTATCTTCCAATGACTTTTTGAACTGGACATTAGGCGTATTACAATTTGTTGTTCTAATAATTACATTAATTTATAAGGGTGACTATTATGACCGGCGAAAAAAAATCTATCGTAGACTTCACTGGACAGTTTATTTAATTCTTTTTGTGACCTTTGTTCAAGTATTGCTGCTTATTAGGAAAGATAACAACGCTCAGGACGTCAATTTATCGGTTAATAAGAGTAAACAAGAAATATTGCGAGCTATTGAAAGAAAAGGTTATACTTATGATCCCAATTACAAAAGCCTGAACAAATTTTTAATCGAAAATTTGTCGAAGGATACGATTATAAAATACAAGTCGAGAGGAAACCCTCTTATAAGTAATCATTCCATCTCTCCATATTTTAAGGATACCGCTAACAAGGCTTCTCAAATAGTTTTTGCGATCTATAATTCAGGGCTTGGCCCCGCCATTAATGTGGAAATTAGAACGCATGTTATCGCTAAATTAGTAGATGAAGTTAGGAAAAGTAACTCAGTGATGAAAGTTGATAATGCTATTGACCCTGGGAAAGGAAATTCCATTTATTGTAATATGCCTTTTAGAAGAAGCCTTATACCACAAGATACCATTTTCATGCGATTTGATGTTATTTATGCAAATAGCTCGGGCAAAGCCATGCCAGTCTCCAAGTTATATTATTTCTATACAAAGGATTTTGGCATCGAATGGCGGATGCCAGGTGACATTAAGAAAAAATATATAGAAGATCAATTACCATAACTAATAAAAATGCTTTAAAGCATTGATGTCCTTTATTGCAATCTTATTTCATGGCATTTTTATACCATGGAAATTACCGCAACATCCTGGTTAAAAAGCAACCGTGATTACCAAGCAGGCCTGCAGATACTCATCGGCAGCGGGGCCTCTGAATTCTTGATCGACCTGTTATCTTCCGGACCGGATGAATACAACACGCCACGCCTGGTAAAGGAAATAGCGCAACTACCTGTCACCATTCCGGCGGCGGAAACATTCGTGCCGTCTGTCAAAGCCTCACCCGCTCTTCCCGAGGCGCCCACTTACAGCCCGGATGCTAACCTTGAGAAAACGCTCCGGATGAAAGAACAGATCAAGCAGTTGTTCAAAGAAATTTCCCACCTCAAAGCTCAACTTCCACTGATACCTGAAGGGCAAGCCCTTTTTGAATGCGCAAAGCAGATCGTGCTTAAAGACTTAAAAAAACAGGATTTATGGGAACAGCTCCATTATTATGAAACCCACGGGGTATGGTTTAACGATCTTCCCGAGAACCAACCTAAACCTTTTAATCTGGAGCGATCCATTAAGAACGCTATGGCAAATCGCTCGAAGGCAAATGCCAACCTAAAACGACCTCTGCCAGTGGTAAAGAAAAAATATTATGAGGGCGTAGTGGCCAAATGGGAGAAAATAATTGCGGACTTAATACAGCAGCGCGATGGCAGGTAAAAGACGCGCATTAAGAGTTGTGCCGGCCTATGATTCTGAAAACAATATAGGCGCCGTCGATCGCGTACGGTTCTGCCTTATCAATGGCCGGATGAATGATCTCACTCAATCAGAGCTCGAGCAAATCGATCGCTGGCGACAGATAGATGCCTGGATTAGATCTAACCGGTATAAAACGGTTAATTATGAGGGTAAAGAGATTGAAGCAGCTGTGCATGGCCATGCCGCTATTCGTGCCCTGGCTATGAGTTATTTCCGCATCTCATGGGATACAGCAGAACGGGACATTGCCAATACAAAAAACTTTTGTACCGCAGCCTATGATGATCAGGAATTCTACCGGTCGGTCTATATAGAAAAATATGAACGCATGGCCGACGAAGCCCAGGCATGCGGTAAGTATGCTGCGGCTGAGCGATTATTGTTCCGTGCCTCAGAACTGCGTGGTCACTTTGATGATGTGCAGGAGGAGATCCCGAATGATAAGATTGAGGCCTTCCAACTGCTTATTGATTATAATCCTGAAGCGGTCGGCCTTAAAACCGTTCCAGACAAAGAGGCCCATTTCGAGCGCTGGAGAAAAAAACGTAAAACAATTTCTGAGTCATTAAGTAAGGACGCGGAGGATATCGATTCGGAATAATGGATATCAAGCAGAAAATTATTCACTTCAATTACCCGCAGCAGCGCAGCTGGATAGTTAATGCAAATACCACCGTCGCAGTAATAGGGCGTGCAGGTGGCAAGGATCATGGTTTCGTGACACCTACTATACTCCGAAATGTAAAAGGCATGCCAAGGGGCGCTACAGCATTCGTTTCGCCAACTTTTATTAAAGCCAAAACGGATATGATCCCCGCGCTTATTAAGGCCCTGGAGAAGTTTGGTTTTTATGAAGAAATAGATTTTTGGGTGTTCAAAGAACCAAAGAACTCTTCCGACAAGTCAAAGCAGAAAATTAATTTTGTCAAGGCCTATGAACATCCCAGGGATGCGCAATATTCGATCTTCTTTAGGAATGGTCATGTGATCAGGGTGATCGGCCTCGATAATAAAAAAACGGCAAATGGCCAGTCCAATGATTACCTGCTGCTGAACGAAGCAAGGTTTATTAAGTACGAAGATTTTATCAGCCGGGTAAAACCAACCAACCGCGGTAATGAGGATACGGCGTTTGTAGATCTGCACTACCATCACGGTACCGGTATCTTCACCGATATGCCCAGGAGCGCTGCGTCCCAATGGATACTGGATTACGAAAAGAATGTAGACCAAGATCAGATTGATCTTATCGTTTCTTTTGATCACGAACAAAGGGAGTTGTTAAAAACCATAGCAGCACAGCTTGAGGCCATTGATCCAAAACAAGCGCAACAAATCCGCCACGATAAAGAAAGGCTGCTGGCCACGATGCGTGACCTGGTTGTTAAGGGTAAATTAACCGAAGCGCTGGAGAGGAGATTCCGTAAAGAGATCAAGCGTCTCGACGATTATCTTTTTGAGCTACGCAGGGAAGCCGTCTTTACTATCAGGGCGTCAACCCTGGATAACATAGACGCGGTGGGTGTTCGCTTCATTAACGAAATGAAGCGTGACCTGAGCGATAATGAGTTTGACGCTTCCATTCTTAATGAAGAGGTTAATGCAACTGATGAACCATTCTATAGCACATTCAATGATGAGAGCCATTGCTATGAAGCTATTAATTATGCGTACGTAGAGCAATTCGAGAACCCGCTCGAGATGCCGCGGCCCTGGAAGAAAGATGAAGATTTAGATCCTACCCGGCCACTTCATGCCGGCTGCGACTGGAACAAGAAAATAACCTGTACTGCATTTGGACAGGAGTTCCAGCGAGCTGTTAAAATGGTAAACAGCTTGTATGTGAAAGATCCTAAACGTATCAAGCACTTGGCTAAAGCTATTGATGATTATTACCAGGGATTCCCCACAAAAAAAATCATACACCATTTTGACTCAACGGCCATCGGCGAAGATGCGAGTCGAGAGATTCCTTATTATGTCGAGTTTCGGCTGGAGCTAAATGCCCTGGGCTGGGAAGTCGAGGATCACTACATCGGAGCAGCTTCTACTCACCGCTCCCGAAACAAATTATTTCTGCGCGTATATGCCCAGGACGATCCGGATACTAAACCGTTCTTAATTAACCGGACTAACTGCCCTGATATGATCACCTCGATATCCAATGCAGGATCGTATCAAAACGATAAGGGAATACAAAAGGATAAGAAGCCCGAGCTATCAAAAACGGTTAAGCCGGAGCATGCCACCCACTTATCTGATGCACACGACACTTTATACATCGGTATGATGCATGATCGTCTTGGTGCCGGAGACTATGAACCTGACGCAATTATGTAAAGTTGCCATATAATTAGTAATTGATTTTTTACTGATTTTATCTCCGCATCCATTTTTAGCTCTTCGGTTGATTTATACCATTTTAAGGGTCGCAGTTTGAGCAAAAAGTTTTTCCGTGTGCGAGTTGACCCCGCCACACGCTGTGGGCAACCGCAACTTTTCGAGATCGATTTCGATGATATATGAAAACGCACCCGGCCTCGTTGGCCGGTGTCGGGGCTGTGTCCTTTAATACAAGCCCTCCCGATGGCAACTTTGAATTAATGAATACAATCTCGTTAGATGAATTGCGAAAGGTGCTTAAGCAGACCGATGCCGATGGCAACTACCTGCCCTGCTCGCTCACAGTGGTAACGTGTGACCTTAATCGCAAGATCGGTGGGCAACGCATCACCTACAACAATGCAGTATTGGTCGATGCCGGCCGCGCTTCTTTCAAGATTAGAGCTAAAGGCAACCAGGAGATCCGCACTATCAATCCCTTACTCATAACACACTGCAATGGCAAACAAGTTACCACCTGAAGATAATGTGATATCACTGAGCGGCGGCGTAGACTTCCTGTCAGGCTCGAGTGTGATGCTGGTTGATCAGGACACGCCTGCTGGTAAACCAACGGTGCCGATCAAGCGGGACTATAGCAACCGCGAGGTGTTGAGCTGGAGCCCGTCCAATGATCTTCCGCAACAGGTAATAGCTCAGGCTATGCAATCACCTGAGTTGCTATCGCTGATAGAATTCATGGTTACCGTTATCTATGGCAGCGGCGTTGGTTATGAGGTATACGACGGACTCGATGAGAAAGGTAACCATAAGTTCAAGACTGGCTTTGATAAAGAGGTCGAGAGCTTTATGCGTAAGAACAAGATCCAAAAGTATGTTTACGAAAACGTACTCGATTTGGTATGGTTCAGTCACGCATTCCCTGAGCTGATCAAAAATAAGAGAGGCGACAAGATCGTACAGGTGACCCATCAGGAAGCTGCCTTTTGCCGGTTCAATGTACAAAATGTTAAAAGCGGTTATAACGACAAAGTATTTATCAGTGCCAACTGGCCGCATGCTTGTCCCGGAGATGAGTATACAACAGAAGTAGCGGCAATTAATCCCCGCGATATCAATGCTGCCGATTCAGCCAGGCTGGCAACTTATGATAAATTTATTTACCCGGTAAGCTTTCCATTTCCCGGAAACCTCGTTTATCAGCACTCTACATGGCATAGCCTTTTCGAATCAAAATGGTTTGATATCAACCGGCTAATCCCGATCCTGAAGCATGCATTAATGAAATTCCAGATGACCATCAAGTACATTATGGAAGTTCCGGAAGCATTTTGGGAGATACAGGCCCGCGACCGCAATAAAACATGGGAGACCATGACCCCGGCGGATAAAGCAGCGCTTAAGAAGGCTGTCAAAAAAGAGATGGACGAGTTCCTTACGGGTGCAGAAAATACCGGAAAAACCTTAATGACCACTTTCGGCTGGGATAAGATCAATAAAGTTAAAATCCCCGGTGTGTCGATAGTGGTGCTTGATGACAAACTACAGGATGGTAAATACATCATGGATAGCAAGGAAACATCAGGACAATTCACCAGGGCCTTCGGTGTTCCGTTGCCATTGATGGGGCCGATATCCGCCGGCGATATGGGCGCAGGCTCCGGTACCGATGTGCGTATGCATTGGAATACGCTCAATGCAAGGCTTCGGGCACGCAAGGATCAGGCTATCGAGGAGCTCAATTTTATTGCAGAATACAACGGCTGGACAGAACGCATGCCAGGCTTCCGCTTTATTCTTAAAGATATCGTGCTTGATACACTGGATGTCAATCACAGCACAAGCAATCCATCACCAACTTCACAACCGAGCAACTAATGGCAACTCTGATCAACGATAAAGAAACTCTAAAAGCTAATATTGGCGCCGTCGATGCCAACTTTAATTGGGACTCGATTAAAAGCTTCATTGAAGACGTTGAACGTGATGTAATCTGCGATAGCATTGGTGATGACGCGGTGGCATATTTTATAGATCACCCGACCGGCTTAACCGGTGTACAGGCAAAAGTGTTGCAGTTGCTGCAAAGGGCTGAAGCTTATATCGGAATTTATACCTGGAGCCAAACGGCGTTATACCGCTTTACAGATAAAGCGCTCTATGTCGCGAAAAGCAGCGATGGCGTAGTGATCAGCGACAAAAAGCTGCGGGATCTGCGTACCTACTGTGAAGAGACCGGCTTTAATTTTTTGGATAAAGCCATCAGTTTAATGGAAGTTGACCTGGATGAATTCCCTGCTTATGCGGAGAGCGGAACCCGGCAATCCATGATCACCGGCTTTATTAAAACAGCTGCCGATTTCAACAAGCAAAGAAGTATCGATAATAGCCGGCTCACCTTCCTGAGTATGCATGCCATGATGCTCGAGGTGCAGGATGATCAGCTGAGCGCTACTATGGGAAAAGCCTACTACGAAATATTCAAGGAAAAATACCTCGATAACGAGCTAAGTACCGCTGAAAAGGAACTGTTGCCGGTGATCAAAAAAGCAGTTGCCTACCTCACTATCGCGCAGGCCTGCAAAGAGCTACCGGTTAAAATCGGGAAAAAAGGTTTGCTGATCAATAAGTATAGTAATACTTCGGAATATGAGCAGGCAGATCCTGCGGAGGAGCAACGTGCGGAAAATATGAGTAAAGACAGCCGCGAAAAAGGCGACGCAAAATTACTCGAACTTTTGAATATCCTCAATGCTAACCCCCAATTGTATCCGGGCTATATCAAGCCTGTTGATACCGAAATCACAATTAACTGCCAGGATAGTGGCTTATTCATAATGTAAAATGGAAAATTGGAATTTAACGCTGTACCGCAAATGGTACACCAACAAAACTACTACCGGCGAGCTGTGGATCAATGGAACATTCTTTTGCTATGTGCTGGAGGATTTTTGCCGCGACCTAAACCACGATGGTGACCTTAATGATCCGGGCGAAGCGAAAGTATACGGTAAAACCTGCATCCCTTCAGGCCGCTACCAGGTGATCATTGACATGAGCACCCGGTTCAAAAAACTAATGCCTCACATTTTGAATGTACCAGGTTTCGCCGGCATCAGGATGCATCCGGGCAATTATGCCGAAGATACCGATGGTTGCCTGTTGGTAGGTTCATCCAGAGCGGTTGACTTCGTCGGCAATTCGAGGGATACCTATGCCCGCTTTATGATCCGCCTGGAGGCGCTGCTTAAAAACGGCAAAGTTTATTTAACCATCCACGATCAAGCTGTTACCAAGGCAGCATAACACCAAAATAATGTCTGCAAGCGAACAAGAAAAAGAGTTTACAACTTTCGGCTTTTTAGATAAGCGTTTAAGATCCGGCTTTATCATCGGGATCATAGTGGTATTGTTGATCACGATCAGTGTATTGTTCAAGCTACTGATCAATAGCCAGGATGAGAAAGCAGCGTTAACTAAAGAACTCTATCAGCAAATGCTCGATCGTGTCGATCAAAAGGTTGACGAAAAGCTTGATCAACCCGTAAGGGATATCAACGAAAGTGTTAGAAAAGTAAACAGCAGCGCAAGTAAGGTCGATTCGGTTGCCGACAGCGCAAGTGACCTGACCAATTCAATTAAAGAAAAACTCAAAAAGAAGTCATGAAAAAGGTATTAATTCTCGGCGGTATCATGCTGGTGTGTGGTGTCCGCGCCTCAAATCCAAAATCTACCTACATCGTTGCCGGCAAGGTTACGATGCCGGCAACCGTGGACAGCTTAAGTGCGGCTTCCAAAAAATTACAGCAAAGCACAGAGCGGTTAAATATTACACTATCTAAAATCAACTAATGAAAAACCTTATCATAATAGCTGCAGGCCTGATGTTCCTATCCGCCTGCAGCATATTTCGTTCCAGTAAGAGCACGAAGCAAACCTTTCAGCGCGATTCCGTTAGTGAAATAAAATCTAAGGTCACTACCGTAGACACCGGCAGCGTTATTACCACAGAAACTACGGATTACAACTTTATTTCACCAGGGTTTAAAGCACGCAGTGAAACGTTTATTGCCCCGGCAGATCTGCTGAATAGTTTAAGCAAAGGATTTTACCGGCTCGATACGGCAATGGAAGTAGTAGCGGTTAGCTATGACACCTTAAAAAAGTCGCTGATCATTGATTTAAATAAACGCCCTGAAAATGGAAATGTTCATCACACGAAAACCGTAATTGAGAAAAAGGGATCATCGACAACAGCAGCTACCACCATCAAACAGCAAACAACAATAAAAACAACTACGGCATCCGAACAAAAAAAGCCTGAGTATGGCTGGATATGGCCTGTGGGGGCCTTTGTCATTATTTACCTTGTAATAGCATACATTGTTCGGCCTAAATCTAAACTGCCGCGGTTATGATCGATTCACAATATTTTAATGGAGTAGTAATCGTCTGTACATTAATCATTATCGCTTTTATCGTGTATTGTTACTTTAAGCGCAAACCTGGTTACGATTTTTCTGAAATTGATAAACTTCCGGCATCATTTCCGCAAACCAAAGGATACATCGCATTACCTGGAGAGGGATATCAACCGGTCAATGATGTTAGCTCAAAAGCCCCCGGTTCCGATCGTTATCCGGATACACCGGTAGAACGACCGCAGCCGCGCTGTTAATGTCCTTTAATACAACCTTCGTGCATGGCAACTTCGTAATGTCATGCACAAAATCAAGCTAAAAGATCGCGTATTTACCGGCCCTTCAAAATGGGAAGAGCTGAATGCTGAAGGCCTGCTGCGCCTCACCGCTTGCCTGCACAACAGTAAACACCCGCACCTCATGCAGGATTACCTGATCAAAACACTTTTTAAAATACCGGTATCGCTATACATAAAATTGATCCTTGTCCAGCGCATTCAGCTGGTACCGCTTATACAATGGGCATTTACCGAAACCAAGATCCAAAACTGGCTGATCAAAACGATCAGACTGAGGGGCAGAAAATGGTATGGCCCGGCTGATCGGCTCGCAGATCTTACGGCCGAAGAGTTTGTTCAGGCCGAGCGCGTCTACGAGCGATACATAGATAAGCCTGGTCCCGAGCTGCTCGATAACCTTGTTGCAATTCTTTATAGGCCCAAACGGTGGTTTGCCATTAAGCGCCTGCCTTTCGATGAAAAGAAGCTGGCCGGCTATGAAAAAAAATTAGGTCGCTTAAATAGCTGCCTGAAGAAAGCCATCGCCATCAATTACGCTGGTTGCCGCAATTTGATAATTGCCAAGCATCCGGATATATGGAAAAAGTATCATCCGGACGAACACCCGAAATCACCGCCTAAACCGGGCGCCGCAAAATTTACCAATTGGGTGGGGATCATCATTGACCTGTCAGGCGACAAATTCGGCTGGTATGAACAGACCCAAAAGACTCCCATTTGGCTACTACTGGCCGATATGAACCAAAAAGCGAAACGAGCTGCGGAAATGGACTCAAAATTAAACAGTACGAAATGACAGAGCAGTTCCTGGAAGACTATTTTAAAGATTGTGCCGCGAAGCTCAAAGAGATCCGGCATACCGATGAGCAAAAGGCATTCTACCGAATGGCTGATGCTAACGATCTCGATGAGTTTGATAATGCGGTTAGAAATATGGTAAAGGGTGTTTGCCTTATACTGGAGATTGGATCGGGCAATATCGGCAACTGGGACAGTCAGCGGGATGAGCCACGCATTGGTTTGCATGCCCTGGTAAAAACTACCGAAGAAAGAAGCGCCATCAATGCTGCGCGGGATCAGGCCAAAGCCATACTGCTCAAAATTGTATCAAGGATGCGCCGGGACAGTAAAATATATGCCCCGGGAACACAGGTTATCACTGGTGTTTTAAAAGCGGCGGGCGTATCATTTGACAGCGCCGTAAAGTTCTCAAACATGACCGCGATCGACGGCAACTGGTATGGCAAATCATTCTATTTTGATTTTAAGTCGCCCATCAATGTAGAGTTTAACGAAAACGATTGGATCGAATAATATGGCAGTAACATTAACAATACCGCCGCCTAAAATTGCATTCAGTCGCAATCATCTTTTAGTGCAGGTAAATAGCGATGATTTTCGGGACGTTTATGGCAGCCCGGCAGTTAATTTTTTACGCTTTAGCGGGGCTGTAACTGCAGGTGCTGTTTTTAAGCTCACCTGGGCCGGCGTGGATATCACTTTCACGGCCGCTGCGGTTCCCAACAATTCCGGTACCCAGTTTCCTACCGGTGATGGTGGTGCTGCTTACGTGCAATCGCTGATATCGGTGGTTAAGGCAAATTATTATGTGAGGCGTGATTTTACGGTAACCTACAGTTTTTACCTCGGTCAACATACATTGGTTTTTACCTCTATAGCCTATGGCACCAGGTACAATATGAACACCTACCTGGGCTCGATATCATTAAACCGAACTAATGGGCTTGATGAAATAATAAAATCAAATTTCGCGCACGCCCTGCAGGTTTGGTTTTTGGGCGTAGGCGAAGAGAATATCTATCAACGGAATTTAAATCTTGATTTTCCGGTAACCGGTACAACGACAAAAGATATCGCCGATATCCTTAACACTTACCTCGATTATGATATCCCTGAGCTTAATAAGGCTTGGCAGTACTGCCCTAAATCAGTACGCAATTACTTCCTGATCTACGGACAGTATTATGGCGACATCCCTGATTTTAAAAAGATGTACCAAAGTGAGGTGTATACAATATGCCTTGGCGGGTACAGCAATAAAGCGCTTTCACAAATTAGCGATGTCAATCACCTGGGCAATTATTTGCTGCCGGATCAGTCGCTTTACAAATATCAAAATTGGTTCGAGAGTTATCCAATGGATGATTTTGAGGTGAATACCAATCAACAGCAGTTCCTCTATTTCATGAACATGCGCAATGTGGCTGAGCAATTGGCCATAAAAGTTAATGTTGTTTATAGCGACCTGAGTGAAGGATCGTTAACCTTAGCCGGCGGCCTTGTTAAATCATACGAGAAAGTTTGTATTGGTTGTGGTTACAAGCAGTTAGGCCTGCATAATTTGACCAACGCTTCCAGGTTTGTAAGCGGGTATACCTTACAGATCATCGAAAGCCTCACCGGTGAAACACGGTCTAAGATCAAAACTTTTACAGTCAACAGGCAGCAGGAACTGTATTCCAGGTCAATTATCTACAGCGGCAGCGCAGGTGGCTTTAAGACATTAATTACTAATGGCAGGTCACAGGTTACTGCCGAAGTATCGAGCAGCCAGGGCGACCGTTTTGACGGCATCAACACGCCGAAAACTGGTAACCTCACCCGATATGATATCAAGATAATAGAAAATGATGAATTGAACAGCGGGTACATTAACGGAAACGTGGATGAGCTGCAGGAATTATTGCTTGCCAAATATGCCTTCAGGGTTTTCGGCGATACCCTCATACCCATTTTCATAACCGGCAAAAAGATGGTTCTTGCCGCCGATGGCCAAAACCTCAATGCCCTCAAAATAGAATACCGACTCGCATTTGACGAGCAAAATTATACAGGCAGCACCGGCGCGCTGATCGTCCCGGAACTAAATAAAATTCAAAAAGCAATCAACGATTTGTAGTATGAGCGATCTTATTGATGAATTAAAAGAAATTTTCCCAACCCGCGCAGAGACTTACGACAAAGAAGAAATAGGTGACCTGGTAGCTGATCTTGGTAATGGTGGTAAAGGCCCTGCTACAGTGGCTACGAATCCGGATGCAGATCCTGCAAATCCTTCAAAGGTCGGCGACCGGTGGGATGTAACCGCCGGTACCGGACCGTACCCATACTTCGGTGGGTTAAGCATACCTGTTAAAGACACTGCCGACGCTACTAAATACGTGACTGTTCCTTATTTTATAAAAGGATCCTCAGGATGGGAAGCTAAGTGGACGCCTATGCCGGCCCCTGACAATACTGCGGCAATTCAGGCACAGATAGATAAAAATGCGCTACCACTTGACGGGTACTTTGTCGATGTTTTGGTGGGAGATTCACCGATCGATGGCGTGGCCATTCCTTCAACCTACGTTCGCAGTAACGGCAACGTAATTGGTGAAGCCGGTAATGCACGCTTATTCGAGGCTTTTGCTAAAGCAGCCGGTACCGGTAAAATAAAATTCTACACCCAGGATGCCAGTTTTTTTTGGACAAAGGTTGGGGAAACGGCATCATTTGCTGTACCTGCAGCAGGCGCCTTTAGCGTCCCGATCAATATTGATGTCCAAGCCAACTGGGTTGCGGCCTTTTATCCAACCGGTGGTGCATCATTAGCGGGATCAGGAGCAAACGGCAGACGTAGTACTAACTCAACTGGAGAAGGTACAAATATTGGCACCAATACCGGCGACGCGGCATTCCCATATATGCGCCTTACTATTAAGGCCAGTAAGACGGTTAAAGCTGATATCTTAAATTTACAAGCCGGTATTGATGCCAACACTTCTAAGATCGGCTCGCCACTAAAAACCCGGATCATTGGCAACCCAAATCCGGTTTCTGCATCCGCTCCGAGTGATTCGCCATATTGCTTTGCAGACAGGGCGGGCAACACAGGTGTGGTTGCTGCTGTTACCGTTTATGGCCGCTCAGCAGGTAATATATACATTAAGGTTTTCGATCGTACTTATAGCAAGTTTGCCCAAAGCGGAGCCGACTACGTGTTACCTATCAAAGCAGGGCTTGGCACTTACCCCTTACTTATTCCCATAAAGAAAAATCAACATATTGGTGTTTATGGCGCCGGCAGGATCGGGTACACAGCAGGTGGCGTTGTGGGCTCACCAATATTCGGTGGCGGATCGGGTAACGTGTCCTCATTTACGGATAATGGCAACGGCAACGCCGGCAGGTATGAGATCGGGTTCACGATCATTGAGTTCAATAAGGATACCCGGTTAATAGATATAAGCACTTCTGATCTCATCTCAATCCTTGGAGATAGCTACAGCGCGTTTGCATTTGGCATACGAGGCAACAGCTGGCCCGCTATAGTTTCCGCCTGGACAGATTACTTGTTTGAAAATTTCTCGCAGTCCGGAGATGCGATTTATCAGCGCCTTAACGCGATCAGAAGCAAGTCTATACAGTTTGGCAATTTATCATATCGTGATTACGGTGCTGTTCGCGCATTCATTAAATGTGGCGAAAACGATGATGCATCCCGTACTCTCGCACAGTTTTTAGAAGATTTGCGACAAATTATTGAGACTACCAAAGGGCTTGGCGCAATACCGACGCTGATTAATGAGCACACTGTCACCTACGGCAATGGCGGTCAAAACTTATTTAAAAAGATGGCCGATGAGCAGGGAGTAGATTTTGTTAATCAGCTTCCCGATGCGGTACGCTATGATCCTACACCTAAATATGCACCATTTCACAATGGCGAACATAAAGGCACCCGTTCGATACAACTGCTTGCTCAAACTATGGAGCAATATGTTAATACCCTGCCCAGGGCTTCGCAGCTGATCAAAATATTCCGTAAACGGGAAAGTGTTGTTGTGGGGACTATTGCCGATCTATTGTTTGACTCGAACTGGGAGCGCAATCAACGCTTTAAAGAGGCGCAAATAGGTGAAACCGCCTTAACAGTTGCCAATGAAAACAGGTATGACGCTGCGAACACTATTAACGCATCCCATTATGAGAATGTGGCCAGTGAGTACCTGATGCTTAAAAATGGCATTGCCGTCACTTTTGGCGAGTATGCGCTGGTTGAAATAATATTTCCGGTACTGTCAAAGCATATTGATTGGGCGGAATTCAGGTTGTCTACTACCGGTGTGACCGTTTATGCGCGCAACATATTTGGTTCAATAGGAACTGATAAGCCTACCGGTGATTGGTATGAATTATTCGGAAGTGTCACCGGTGAATACCGTATTTGTAAAGATCACCTTAACCGGTCTGTAAAAGAGGATAAGATTAGCTTATTACTTTACAAAGCAGGTGGTTTTACCCTTACGCAAAGCCCGGTTATGGAATGGGGTGGCCAGCTCGTCCTTAAACCAAGGATGGAGCGCCCGGCATTAGCGCTACCGGAAGGAAACGAAATGCTGGCCGAAACATTAGTGGGTACAGCTGGCCAGCTCGCCAACTGGACGGTTATCGGTGCGCTGGCACAGGAAGTGCCGGTCGATACACCATTCCCTGGTACTACCGGCTTTGTTACAGTCGATGCGGTTAATAAACTCAAACAGACATTTAATTTTATTGCCGATCCTATTGAAGATCGCGAGATCGAGATTAGCGGAGTGTACCGGTATTTTCCGACTCCTTTTCCTTCTAACGGAAACTACCCGACAGCTGCTCCAATTAACCAGGATACCTTTAACTACCGCCGGGCTGTTATCTCACTGGAGACGGTAGCCGGTACGGTTGACATTAAACGCAAAGTGGGTACCTGGTTCAAAGCGGTGCGTGTCCGGGCTTTGCTGCCTGCAGGCGCTAATAGTCTGAACGTAATCTTTGGGGCCGAGGCTGGCCTCCAGTTTTGGTTAGGCTCGGTAAAACAGGTTAAGAAGCCATGATCAGGATCGTAAACAGTGCCGGCAGGACATTGGAACCTACGCCTGATCAGACCATCACCATTGAAAAACATAATCCGCTGTTTAACGACGCGGATAGTTTTTTTTCGGATATCAGCTACCCTTTTAATGCAGGTTTAAATGAAAATAACAAAGCATTCTTTAGTCTTGGGCATTTGCTCGAGTCGAGTAATTCGCTTTACGTGATCCCGGTGCAATTTTACGCGGAGGAGATCCTGATGGTTACCGGTAATATCCGGTACCGGATCAGCGCAAGTGGTTTTGAATGTAACCTGGAGCCCGATCAAACCGCGATAAACTACCTGATGAAAAATATCAGGCTGGCAGACGTTCGTACACTTGATCCGGATTTTACCACCGGTGACACCCCGGAAAAGCTTGATGCGCTGATGCTGAATACCTGCCAGTTCCCTGAGCGGTATAATTATATTTTTATGCCGATCAGGAATATCCATTTGGGCACAGATGGGGTTCCCAGCCGCGCGTATGTCAATTATTTCGATTATGGTGAACAGCGGTTTCTGAGCGGCCGGCCTTCGTCACCCTACTCTGTATCTAACTCGCCATTCTTTAAACTAAAATACATTCTTAAAAATGTAGCTGAATATTTAGGATTTACCGCCGAGGGTGCCTTTTTTACAGATCCTTATTACGACAACCTGTATATATTCACCTGGCTGGCATTTGAGGCGGGTATTATTTACCCATCAATGCGCTACATGCCCTATATGTTGTTGGCTGACTTTTTTAAACAGATCAGGCAGCGCTTTTATTTGGCAATTGATTTTAATCTTTCCACCGGAAAAATGAAAGTGGCAAGCTTCCGCAATATTAGTCGAAGCACGAATGTAACTGATCTTACTCCCTTTATTACCAACCTAATTGAACACGAGCTGCCGGAAAGCAAAGGCTACACGGTGAGCTTAAAAGTTGACGAGTTGGACGATGCCTTTGCTATTGGTACGGAGAGTAAGACATACCCGCCATTATACTACCTGGTCGTAAATGACGGAGCCACCAAAATAGAAATGGAAGCCGGCGCCCTCAAAGTTGAACAAACGATGAATGGAAGTCAGCCCGGTCCTGTACTGGCCTATGCCGACGGCTTGATGTCTAATTACAACACTGAAGATTTTATACCGGAAGATCCAACTAATCTTAATTCCGGTCATAAATGGCTGCTTCGTTTTTTCAGGTATGCTGGCATGGTTGAAAAAGAACCCGGCAAATTTTGGCCGGATGCCGCGAGTGCAGACCTTAATCAGGATGATATCGACTATTACCGTTTTCTTAATGATAGCAAGAAAATAACGGTCAATGCACTGATTCCACCCTATGTACTTGCACAAATGAGTACTACGGAGAAATTCTGCTTTCGCACCCAGGACGGCAATTTTGTTTACCTGATCATCGATCAGATCGCCTATGACAAAAAGGAAAATGAAGATTTTACGCCGACCAAGATCTATTGCCGTGTACTCAATAACGATTTGATCACTAAAGCAGAGATCATCGAAAATGATGCCGCGGTTTCAGAGAATCAGCTTTTAAAGCTATTTCGCTTCAAATCATACTTTGAATTCGAAAAGCATGGGTTTAATGAACTGCCAATAGAAATTTATGTAGGCCCCGCCGGATCCGGATACACGGTGCAACTGCCGAATATCGTAAAGCCAACAACTTTTAAGGGAACAGGCGGATCTATCGTATCGCTTTATGAGCGCCAAGCGCACCTTCAAACCCTTTTTGAACTAAGGATCAGGGTTGGCCAGCCTCAATATATTGAGTTTCTCGGTCTGCGATCTTATTTCACTTATGATGGTGCCGGCTATTACAAGGTTACCCTGGCCTTGGCCAGTTACCCACTCACAGATTTTTACTGGATAAAATTTTAGGCCATGGCAGATCTGAACGAACTACAAAAGCTCGAACTGGAGGGTGTGCTGCGCAAATGGTCAGAGATCACCATTGAACGGTTTCAAACCGCAATGGACAGGCTGAACGTCGGTGCTTCTGGATCACTATATCGAAGCTTTGTAAAAGAGCTGGTTAAAGTCGGTGGCGATGTCGAGGCGGTAATGATGAAATTCTTAAAGTATGGCCGCTTCGCTGATATGGGCGTCGGGAACGGTGTAAGCCTGAACGAGCTGTCACTTATGCGCCGTTTCGACCGGTACCGAGACACCCAGGGCCGCATGATCAACCCGATCAGACGGCGCGCAAAAAAATGGTATTCCAAGATCCTTTACAAACGAATCGCTGAATTAAGGTACATCCTGCCGCCTGAAATGGCTGATCAGGTAGGGTTTGCTATCCGTGAACAATTACAAAGCTTAAACTAATGGCAATAAGAGAAAGAGATACCGCTGTCATTAACCTGGTGATCAATGATCAGCAGGCAAGAACATCGTTAAGGGAAATGACCGGCGCATTTAATGCGGTAAGATCTGCACGCGCCCGGATGAACCAGGAAGAAAATCCGCAACGGTACCAGGAACTACTTAACCAGGAACGGGCCTTGACAGCTGCCATCCGGGCGAGGCGTGATGAAGTAAACCAGGGCACGAACGCACAGCGCGAATTTAGTAATGAATTTCAACGCGGCTGGTCGCAAATCAAACAGCAGATCGCCAACTTCTCGATCGGCGCAATGATCGTTGGCGGAATCACTGCAGGTATTGCTGCTTTCAAATCGCTGATGAGCGCAGTCATCGAAACTTATTCGGAATTTCAAAAATTCGACGCGGTGTTGACCAACACCCTGGGCGATAAAGGAAGCAGCAGGCGTGCACTGAATGGTTTATCGAAGTTTGCGGCCGAGACAAATTACGGATTGGCCGAGTTAACGGAAAGCTTCGTAAAACTGGCAAACCGTGGTATTATTCCAACCATGGAGGAGATGCGGAAGGCGGGAGATCTTGCCGCCTCCCAGGGTAAATCTTTCGATCAACTTACCGAAGCCATTCTTGATGCTACAACAGGTGAATTTGAACGATTAAAAGAATTCGGCATACGAGCTCAAAAAGACGGCGATGTGGTGCGGCTTTCGTTTAAGGGTATCACCACAGAGGTGCAAAATTCTGAAGAGGCCATTAAGAATGCTATTCTCAGCTTCGGTGATATGGAAGGCGTTGCCGGCGGCATGGAAAAAATTAGCAAAACCGTTGGTGGCGGAGTTGCCAATATGGGTGACAACTGGGATAGGTTGTTAACCACCATAGGTACAAATACCGGCGGTATGATCTATAACGCGGTTGGTAAAATAAATGAATATCTCGACTTTTTGGTTGAGGCCTTTAAGTCAACAGAACAGCGTATCCAGGAAGCAGCTGATCGTTATGCTGAAAAGGCTTTGGTGAGCTATAACAATAAGTCAGCCTCCGATCGCTTAGCGCTATATGAAGGCAGCAAGCTGGAGATCAAATATCTTGAAGACGAGCTGGACAAATCGCAAAAGCTGATGGATAAGCTAAAAACCATGCGCGGTACCGGTTCCCAAAGAGAAGATCTTCAGAAAACTATCGATGATTATACTTTAAGGATTGCAGAGGAGACATCATTTGTTGAAGCGGTTGATGCCGACCGTAAACAGAAAGAGGATAACGAAAAGAAAAAAGCTGAGCAGGAGCGTTTAAAAAAATTGGATGACGAGAAAAAAAATTCGGAAAAGTATAAAAGAGAAGCCGAGAAAGCAGCCCGCGAGTTTGATAAATATAAAAGTGACCTGCAGCAGCTGCTTGATCAGACCGATCAACTGATCGCTAACGCCAAAAAAGGAACTGCAGACGAAATTACCGCTCAACTGAAGGTTATCGATGACAAGTACGAAAGAATCATTGAAAAAGCCCAAAAACTTAGGAATGATAAAAATGCTTCGCCTGATGACGTTGCTAAGTTAGATCAGTCTATTGCTCAAAATCAGGACAATCGTTTGATAGAGCGTGCGAATTTTGAGGACGCAGCCGGCTTTAAAAATGACAACGGTGTGCTGAGCGATCAATATGCGGCCGAGCAAACCGCGCTTAAGGAAAAATACGCACAGCAGCTGATCACCGAAGCCGAATATAACCAGGCTAAAAATGACCTGGAAGCAAAGCAGCTCGAAGATGAATATTATCTCCGGATTGCCTGGTATCAAAATACTGCAGATATCGAAGCCAAGATGGCAGATAACAAGATCAAGCAGGAAAAGAAGGTTGCCGATGCCAAAATTAAATATATTCAGGATCAGCAAAAAGCAGAAAAGGACTACCTGCGTATACAACAGGATATCACCTCACAGCGAAACGAGCTTGCAGTTACCGGTGTTAATTTGCTGGGCACCTTATTGGGCAAAAGTAAAGGCCTGATCTTGGCTCAACTCGTTTTGGAAAAAGCCATAGCTGTCGGCCGGATCGTGGCGAACGAAGGTGTAGAGATCGCCGGATACTGGGCCTCCAATGCGATGCTCGGCCCCGCCGGTTGGGCAACCGCAGCGGCCATGACCACGGCGGCTAAGATCCGCGCCGGCTTATCGATTGTAAATATCGTCGGTCAGGGAATTGTTGAGGGCGCCAGCGCAATGAAATCTGATACCAGGGCGGCAAAAGGTGCTATGATCCCGCAAGGCCCGTCACATAGTGAAGGTGGAATAGATCTTTACAACAATGTCACCGGTGAGCATATTGCAGAGATGGAAGGCGGCGAACCAATATTTATTTACAGCAAGGAAACTTACCGCAATAACAAAGGTGTTATAGATCAACTGCTATTTAATAGCCTATATCGCAATGGCGCTTCTGTAGATGTTCCCATGGTCACCAAAGGTATTCAAATGGCAAAATCGGGCGGGGTATTTAACAGCGGCGCAAGCGGATCATCAGTGGGTTCAAGTCCTGCTGCACCTGGTGAAGCAGCTGAAGGATTTTCACTACATGATACAAATCGGTTGTTGGAGCTATTGATCGCAAAAACCGAAGACGTGGCAAGCCGGCCCATTGAATGGAATGATCGGGCTTACCAGGAGCGAAAAGATCGTATTGCAGAAATCCACAACCGGGCTAAAGCATCTTAACCTATAAATTGACTTTAATGTAATTAAATAGGTTGATGATGTCTCCTTTAAAAATAAAATCGTGGATCACGTTTTCGGTACCATGCAGTGCGCTGGTTATTTCAAGAGAGCCAAATTTAGCCGGTAGCTTTGGCTCTCCATTTAATAAATTAAATCGATTACCATGCCCCATTGCGTTTCGCAAATGTCTTAAAAATTCAAATTCGGGAGTCTTTTTATTATAATTGGAGTTTTTAATCATATCATGAATAAAAATTATAGCTAAAATTGGAGCGTTGTACATGAGCTTCAAATTGTTACGCTTATCACTTTTATATTTATCAATAAGAGTTTGTACGTTATAATCTACCATTCCCTTGTGTGAGGCAACGCCAACTGAATGGAATTCACGGCCAGTAACGATTTTTTCAATTTCGCTCCGGTTCTCATACAATAAAAAGGGCAACTGGTAGCCTTGTAACATGCAAAACATGATTTGCAGATCGATCGCTTCAATAATTTCTTCTTTTGTGACCATGGATGTTGAATAGGGTTAGTAATACAAATGTATTTAAAAGAGTTATTCGGTCACGACTCAAACAATGTGTCAAAATTATTCATGAGAGTAGCCTTCCTTGTATCGCTCATTTTTACATATATCATTGTTGTTTTGGTGCTCGAATGCCCCATTAGCTCGCTAAGGGATTTTACATCGCCATTCATTTCAATGAACATCGTTCCAAATGTATCGCGTGCGCAATGATACGTAAGTCGTTTATAAATGCCTGCACGAGCAGCAAGTAGTTTTAAAGTTTCATTAATGTATGGGTGACTGAACTGTTCAAATAACAATCCCTTTCGGCCTTCTATTAAACTTTTTGCAATGTTTGATAGTGGAATTTTTAATCGTTTACCTTTATCTCGTCCTTTATAGGCTACAAAAATAAGTACACCGTCAACTATCATTTGGCTATGAACAAGTGAACTATCCGATATCCTTAAGCCAGTTACACAGCTAAAAAGGAACCTTCGGCAAATTTCCCTTTCATTATCTGCAACCAAAGGATCTTTAAATACTTTATACAAACATGCTAATTCATCCTTGTTTAGGGCTTGCCTGTCACCATCAACATATTTGAATTTAAAAGTATCATAAGGACTTTTGGCGATATAGCATTTCCTTACAGCAATTCCGAGGTATTTTTTGATGTCCTTATGATAACCGGCAATAGTGTTGGGCTGCTTCTTTTTAACCTTAAGTGCCCAGGCATCAAATCGCTTTATAAAATCTACATCCATTTTGTTGATTGGAAGAACGAGGCCTCGGTAATAAGCTTTTAAAACATTGAGTGAAGCCTTATGGCGGTTCCAAGTTTCATACACAATTATATTGTCGTTGTAAAGTTCCTTTGCACGTTCCTCCATAAAAGTGAAGAAATCGCGGCCCTTACCAACGTCTTTAAATTCCTTAACTAAATCATCAATTGCAACATCGTCCTCTCTTAGGTAACCACTCAATTGGAGCCTGTGGGCAACAGCTTTATATTCATTTAACCTAAGATTGAAGGGAATCACATCAGGATCATCCCCAGCTCTGGGTATAAGCTGCTGGTTTTTATTATCGAAAAATTCACGCGGCCACCTGATGCCAGTGAAAAGATCACGCTTAACCCTGTTTTCCTTTATACGAAATATAATTTTTGATAAACCTGCCGGATTTACCCTGCTGTCAATAACAACATTGCATGAAATGCCTGATATCGCTTTTTTCATTGTTGCGAACCAATAAGAAAATGAAACAAAAAACTGCGAACAAAAGCGGTTGAATTACCCGATTTGCGAACTAAAAGAAGTGAGATGTGATGATTTGCGAACCATAAATGTGCCTTAACGATATCGTTAAGGCACTTTATGTGGTTTCGAGTGCGCCCACCTGGGCTCGAACCAGGGACCAAAAGATTATGAGTCTTCTACTCTAACCAACTGAGCTATAGGCGCCGGAAAACTTTGTTGTTTTTCGAGGCGCAATATTACATATTTGCCTTCAATTAACAAAAGCTAATTATGAAAAATATTAAAAATATAATCTTCGACTATGGTAACGTCATCTTCAGTATTGATTTTGCCAGGGCACAGCAGGCATGGAGTGCGCTGGGTATCAGTAACTCCGATCAGTTTTTTGGCCATTTACAGCAGGACGCCGTATTTGATGCTTTTGATAGGGGAGAGATCACTGCCGAAGCCTTTCGCGACAAAATAAGGGCTATAACCGGTAATAATACCCTCACCGACGAGCAAATTAACACCGCCTGGAACAGCATGCTGCTCGGAATTGCCGATGGCAACCACGAATTATTGTTAAAATTGAAGGCTAAGTACCGTACGTTTTTGCTCAGCAACATCAACGCCATCCACTACGATCATATTATGGATTACCTGAAACGGGAGTTTGGTTTTGATGGTAACGATCACCTGTTCGAGAAAACGTATTACTCGCACCTTACGGGCAAGCGCAAACCCGAGGCGGCCATATTTGAGCAAGTGTTGCAGGAGAACAATCTGGATCCGGCAGAAACATTGTTTATCGACGATAGTCCGCAGCATTTGGCGGGTGCAGAGAAACTCGGGATACAAACCTTTTTAATGACACAGCCCGATACCTTGCAGGCTTACTTTGAACGCAACGGTTTACTGTAGCATAAAACAACAGAGGGACTGTACCACAATTAATGCGGTACAGTCCCTCTTATTTATGTTGTGTGCTTATTATTTAATTTCTTCGGCAATAACAGCAGGCGCGGCAGCTTTAGTTTTAGCCGGTGCTTTTACTTTCTTGGGCTTGCTTTCTTTAATGGCAGCTTCGGTAATTACAGCTGCTTCGGGCTCAATAGCCTTATCTGCCGGGGCAGCAAGGGCTGTTTCGTCTATGATAACCTCTTTTGAAATTTCTTTTGCCAGTTTTTTGGCGCTTAGTTTAATTTTTTTATCCAGCTTGTCTGAATCTTTGGCTACTTTGGCGGCTACTTCTTTAAGGTTCTTGATTAAAATGGTCTGTATATCTCTTTTTGCGCTTTTACGTGCAGTTTTAATAAGTGATTTCAGTTTATGTTTTTTCATATCTCGCTGATTTATTGAGCAAAGATAGGTTATCTAATGGTTAATTCAATGTTATCTTTATGTTAACAACATAAAGGTGTATTAACAATTCTTACTGAAAATCTACTAACAGGGCATAAAAAAAGAGCACCTTGCAGTACTCTTAATTCTTTAACTATTTAACTGACCTCATTTATTGTATAAAGAACGGGTTGCAAGCGCAATAAATATGGCGCAAAGGTAACGGGGATACATCACGTCATTGTTAATAAATGGTTATTTCAATAGCAATGTGTATTATGTTGAAAAAATTAATAGCTGCAATGCTAAAAAGTACAACCGCGGTATACAAACATTGCCATTTGTACAAATTGCCCAAATAAACCCATTTAGCATTTGTTAAGGGTACAATTATGCAGCACTAAACCAAGGTGACATTTAAGCCGAAAACCGCAATTAAAGGCCATATAATGCTATTTTAATGCTTGATAAACCATACATTCCATTAAATTTGTTGCAATTATAGATCTGTACCCCGCATTTTCTTTCGCAGCCTTATCTTTTTAAAACTAAAAGACAGAGGCCTTTTTTACTATAGGCGTGTGTGGCAGGTTTTAAAAGCGTTTAGCGTACTAATGAGATCAAGGCACTATCTAATTCTTATATACACATTACTTTTAGGCTGTTTTATTACACCCGCTGAATTGTTGGCACAATCATACGGACTGGGCTTCTCATCTCATGAAACCGTGCAGGATAAACGTACCGGGTTTGATCTTAGTCCGGATAAAACGCTGTGCTTTAAGAGTGATTTTGAGATCGCGTTCGATTTTGCCTTTCTACCCAATCACGATAATTACTTTGGCTATATTTTCAGGCTGATTGATAACGACAAACAAAATATCGATCTGCTGTATGATCGCCGGCTGGAGGGCAATCATTTTAAACTGGTTATCGGCGATAAGTTTTCAAACATATCTTTCAATATCGATGAAAAGAAACTGCTTACCGGCTGGACGCGCCTGCGTTTAAAGTTCGACTTGCGCAACCGCATGCTAACCGTGTTTGTAAATAATGCGCCCTATAGTCAGCGTATCCAGGTGAATAAGAACGATTGCTTCAAAATACTGTTCGGCTCAAACGATTACCTCGATTTTAAAACCAACGATGTGCCGCCCATGAAGCTGCGCAACATCACCATCACCGAAGGGCAAAAACTTACTTACAACTGGTTGCTTAATGAGGGCGACGGCAATACCGCGCGCGATGAGGTGAACGGCAGCATTGCCAAAGTGGTTAACCCGTTATGGATTAAAAAGCTGCACTGTATATGGCAACCGGTAAAATCGTTCACGGTTAACGGGCCTGCGAGTATAGCGTTTAACCCCGATAGCGAGTCGGTTTACATTGTATCTAAAGATTCGCTGATCAATTATTCGGTAACGCTTTCAAAAACTAAATCATACGGATATTATTCGGGTAACCAGTTTCTGATCCGTGGTAACCAGTCGCTTTATAATACCGTGTTAAAAAAGCTGTATAACATCAATACCGACCGTAAACAGGTTGCCACCTTCAATTTCAAAACCCAAACCTGGGATTTGAAACATAATAACCTCGATTTTGAAACCAATTATTGGCACACCAATAAATTTTATCACCCTGCCGATTCTTCGCTGTATGTTATAGGTGGTTACGGGCAGTTCTTTTATAAGAACGAAGTGCAGCGTTATGACACACACAGCAAAATATGGGATAAGATAGACGTAGCGGGCGAAACGCTGGTACCCCGTTACCTTGCCGCTTTGGGCGTAACTGATAAGGGCGCTTATATTTTAGGCGGATACGGCAGCACTACCGGCCAGCAGATATTGAACCCGCGTAACCTGTACGATCTGCTTTATTTTGATGTAAAGGCCCGTACCTTTAAAAAGATATACGAGCTGAATATTAAGGGCGAAGATTTTGTTTTCGCCAATTCAATGGTGATCAATAAAGATCAGGATTCATATTACGCGCTTATCTTCCCCAAACATAAGTACAACTCGCGCCTGCAACTTATTTCGGGTTCGTTAACCAAGCCCGAGTTTAAAATGCTGGGGAATGGCATTCCTTATACTTTCCACGATATCAGCTCTTATGCCGATCTGTTTTACTGCCCGCTGAGCAAAAAGTTTATAGCCGTAACGCTGTTCTTTAATGGTAAAGGGCAAACGCGGGTAAATATGTATTCGCTGTATAGCCCGCCAATTGCAAATGAAGTGCCCGCGGTTAAGGCCAAATCGTACGTGGCTTATTGGCTGTATGGTATAATAACTTTATTGATCTTGTTAGCAGCCATAGTATTCTATCGTCGCAACAGAAAGCCTAAAGCCCCGACTGTAACACCTGAAAGTCACTCGCCCCAACTTCAACCTACAATACTTGCCGAAGTAATTGCACCGCCTGTATTGCCGGTAATTGAGGAAGAAGAGGAAGTGACCGACAACCGGAATTCCATTTACCTGTTTGGCGATCTGCAATTGTTTGACAGCGAGGGTACCGACATTACCCGCCACTTAACGCCGCTCACTAAAGAGCTCTTCCTGATCATTATACTCTATACCATCAGGTGGGGCAGGGGTATCACGTCAGAGAAACTGAAGGAGATACTTTGGTTTGATAAATCGGCCGAAAGCGCGCGTAATAACCGTTCGGTAAATATAGCCAAGCTTAAAAACGTGCTGGATAAGGTTACTTCCTGCCAAATCACTAAAGAAAGCGGTCACTGGAAAATAAGCATCGACCCGCAGGTGGTTAAAATAGATTATAAGGATTACCTTGATGTGGTGAAGGATAAGCGCCGCCTGGATAAACAAAAGATCTCGGGACTGGCAAAGATCATTCAGCGCGGTAACTTCCTGGCCGATGTAGAGTACGAGTGGTTGGATACCTTTAAATCAGAGATCTCGAACGAGATAATCGATACCTACCTGCACTTCGCAAGTTCTATCAATATTAATGACGACCCGGAGTTTTTGATAAAACTGGCCAACTACATCTTTTATTTCGACCCGGTGAATGAAGAAGCCATGGTACTGAAATGCAAATCGCTTATTATTTTGGGTAAGCACTCCATTGCTAAAAACGCTTACGACTCCTTTTGTAAAGAATATAAAACCATTTACGGCGAAGACTACGATAAGGATTTTAATACCTTTTTAGAGTAGAAGGTAAAAATTTTACCAATATTTTCAATAAATAATAGCTTAATGCGGCAGATAAATTGATTTTACCTGCCGCATTAATAGTTTATTAAGCAATTATTAATAGCACAACGGCAAATTTGGCGATAGTTATAAACCATAACAACACTGCCTCATTTTGTAAACACACCGGCATTCACCGTAATGCCGTAACACCGTTTTGTTGATTTAATAAGCGTATGAAAATAAAATTTACTTTAATTATTCTGTTATCAGTATGTATGGCCCCGGGTAGTTATGCCCAGCTAAAGCATAGTAAACAAACCCTGTATCCCGAATACAAAGGGTTGGTAATGGCCGGTTACCAGGGATGGTTCAGGGCTGAGGGCGATGGTTCAGGCGCTAAGCGATATGCTTACGGCAACGAAAACCACACTGGTATTGATATGTGGCCCGATGTTACCGAATACGAAAAAACCTACGATACGCCTTTCAAATTGTCTAACGGACAAACGGCTAAGTTTTTCAGTTCGTACGATAAAAGCACTGTCGACCTGCATTTTAAGTGGATGCAGCAATATGGGGTAGATGGTGTATTTATGCAGCGCTTTTTCGGCAACGCCAAAAATCATGATAAAGAATCACTTACCGTATTACAGAACGCCTTTGAGGCGGCCTCAAAATATGAGCGCGCCATTGGGGTGATGTATGACCTGTCGGGATTGAGCGGCGCTAATGAGGACTGTTCAGCGTTGATCGAAGACTGGAAATACCTGGTTGACCAATTGAAGGTAACCAACCAGCCCGGCAAAAAAACATATATCCATCATAATGGTAAGCCACTGGTAACTATATGGGGTGTTGGCTTCCCTGACAGGCCGTATAACATTCGTAATATTGGTTTGGAGCGGTTGATCGATTTTTTGAAGAACGACCCTGTTTATGGCGGCTGTACCGTAATGCTGGGCGTACCAACCAACTGGCGCAACCTCAATGCCGATTGCATTAACGACCCCTACCTGCACACCCTTATCAAAAAAGCCGACATTGTACTACCATGGACGGTACAACGCTATTCGCCATTACTGCATAACGATATGGACAGGCTGCGCGATAACACCATAGATGATATGAAATGGTGTGCCGATAACAACATTGCCTACGTACCCTGCGTGTATCCGGGTTTTAGCTGGCACAATTTGAGCCGCTATGAGTTTCCGGATGATGTGAAACCTGTTAACTCTATACCAAGGCAGGGCGGCCGTTTTTACTGGCAGCAAATAGCCACTACGCTTAACGCGGGCGCTACCATGTTATATGTTGCCATGTTTGATGAAGTGAACGAAGGTACCGCCATTTTCAAAGGGAGCGACAACCCGCCGGTGAGCACCGTAACTTCCTTTATTAATATGGATGGCAAACCATCCGACCATTATTTATGGCTCACGGGCGAGGCCGCCAAAGCGCTGCGTAACCAAACACCGCTCACTATTAAAATGCCCGAGCGAAAGCCTTAGCCGGTGTGGCAGCCGCCACTCCATTTATGGAGCTGAATAGCGGTAAAGCGTTTGTTTGACAGTTATAAGCCACTCATTATCAATCAGGAGAAAAAAAATAAAAAAATTTAACTTTTTATGCAATCGATTGCATAAAAATGAATTAATCATCGGTTTTTAACTGTTTTCAAGCTGAAATTAATGTTTTGTTAATGTTTTATTAGTTGCCTCCACGTTTAATTGCATCATATTATAAACCCCGTACAATCCAATATTCGCCTGCCTTAGTGCAATAAGGAGTGTATATCAAATAACCAATTGAAATATGTATAACTACGAAAATATTCCGCCGTGAATATGCTGCCGCTTACGCTAACTATTACCCTAACCAGGTAACCAAACAATTTAAACTTAAACATAAAAGAGAAACAGTATGAAAATATTTAAATACTTACTTATTATAATTCTTCTTTACCCGCTCAGTTTGCTCGCCCAGCAACCTGTAGTTGTTACAGGTAAAGTAACTGACGCGGCCGACGGCTCGGCCCTGCCGGGGGTAACCGTTTTAAGTAACGGTACCGGCGCAACCGCCGTAGTTACCAGCGTTACTGGCGAGTACAAAGTAACATTGCCGGCCAACGCCACCCAAATTACCTACACCTTTGTAGGCATGGGCACCGTTACCGAAAAGCTGAACGGTCGCTCGGTAATTAACGTTACGTTATCATCGGCCCAATCGGCTCTTAGCGAGGTGGTGGTAGTAGGTTACGCCACGCAAAAGCGCGAAACCATAACCGGTTCGGTATCTACCATAAAAGGTAAGGATATCGTAGTCACCAAAAACGAAAGCGTTGTAAACATGATGACCGGTAAAATACCCGGTGTACGCATTGTACAGCGAACATCAGAACCGGGTGGTTTTGCTAATGACTTGAACATCCGTGGTTTTCAAACCGCGCCCCTTATTGTAATTGACGGAGTGATCAGCGGTACCGATCAATCGGTATTAGGCCGTATGGACCCTAACGAGATCGAGAGCTTATCGATATTGAAAGATGCCGCGGCTTCTATTTACGGTATCAGGGCATCGGGCGGTGTTGTGCTGGTAACCACTAAAAAAGGCGATAAGAACGGCAAGTTCGATATCAACTATTCGGTTAACCAGGCTTTCCAACAATTTGTGGGCATGCCCGAAGGTGTTAACGCGATCGACTTTATGATGCTTACTAACGAAAAGAACAAACATAATTTTGATAATAACTTTGTAAGCGTACAACCGCCAACTTATACCTATGCTAACTTTAAACCATACCTGGATGGTACTTATAAATCATCCGACTGGATAGGGCTGGCCTTTAAGGATTGGGCACCGCAAATACAGCATAACCTCAACATTAACGGCGGTACCGAAAAGATAACCTATTTCTTTAACTTCGGTTACCAAAAGCAGGATGGTGTATTTAAAAGCGGTGATATCAACTACAACAAATACAATTTCCGCTCAAACGTAACGGTTAACATTACCAAAGGCTTAAGGGCACAGATACTGGCATCGGGCTGGATCGACGAAAAGAACCAACCTTACCAGGATCAATGGACCATTTACAAATACGCCTGGAACCAGATTCCGATCAAGCAGATCTTCGCTAATGATAACCCATTATACCCGGCTGTTATTGATGATAACATGAACCCGGATGTGGTTACTTATGCCGATAAAGGTGGTTTCAGAAAATTCAAGAAAAAGAACTTTACAGGCCAGTTAAACCTGCAATATGAAATACCGGGCATAAAAGGTTTAACTGCTAAAGCGTTGTTCAACTTTGATACGGGTAATGATGATAACGCTGTAATCAGGCGTGCCTACACGTTGTATAACTATAATGCCGAAAACGACACTTACATGCCAACAGTTGCGCAAAGCCCTAACAGGATTTACCGCGACTACTATACAAGGCAAAATACCCAAAGCCAGTTATCATTAAGTTATGCCAATACCTTCTTTAAAGATCATAACGTAGCGGCAACGTTGGTATACGAGCAAAGTCACCAAACCGGCGACGATTTCTTTGCACAGAGGGATGCTGAATTACCTATCGATTACCTGTTTGGCGGTTTGGCCAATAATCAGCAACAAGGCGGTATGTATACCGGTGGTTTGTATGATGTTGGTTTCCGTAGTATCATAGGCAGGTTCAATTACGATTATAAAGGTAAATACCTTGCCGAGTTCATCTTCCGTCGTGATGGTTCTAACAGGTATCAACCGGGGCCTGATCAGTGGGGCTTCTTCCCGGGCTTGTCGTTAGGCTGGGTGGTTACCAAAGAGTCGTTCTTCCGTGAGCTGGTTCCGGAGAATATATTAACCAGCCTGAAATTCAGAGGATCATGGGGCCAAACCGGTGATGAGCGCGGCTCGCCGTTTAACTACATCAATGGTTATAACTACCCTGTTGGCTCATACATATTTGGCAGCGGCGCGGTAAACGGTTCTACTCAAAAATTGGGTAACCCGGGTTTAAGCTGGGCTATCAACACCAAAAAGAACTTAGCGTTAGATTATGTTTTGTTTAACGGTACCGTTGATGGTAGCGTGGAGATATTCAGAAGCGACCGTACCGGTTTGGAAGCAACTCCTGCAACAGCCTTACCAGGAACAGTAGGTGCAGATGTGCCACAGATCAACTATAACAGTGATAGGGTACAGGGTTTAGATTTCAACATAGCCTATCATAAAAAAATTGGCGAGGTTGGCCTGAACTTGAATGGTAACGTAAGCGCAACCCGCGCGCAAAGAAGGATCATTCTTCAGGGGCAGTTTGGTAACGAAATGGAAAACTGGAGAAACAACCAGGCCAACAGGTATACCAACATCTGGTGGGGGCCAACTTATGCCGGTCAGTTCACTACTTACGATCAGATCTATAACTACCCGGTTAATACGGGCGGCGGTAACAACGGTGTAATACCGGGCGATTACTACTATGAAGACTGGAACGAAGACGGCGTGATAGACGGTAAAGATGACCACCCTATAGCAACGCAGGACATCCCGCTGTATAACTACGGTTTAAATATCGGTGTTACTTATAAATCGTTTGATTTGAGCGTGCTTTTGCAAGGAGCATCAGGTGTTTACGTACAATACGGCGAGCAGTTTGCCGAACCGCTGATGTACAACCGCAGCGCCTTAACCCGTTTCCTCGATAGCTGGCACACCGTTAACCCAAGCGATAATATTTACGACCCTAACACACAATGGGTACCGGGCTTTTACCCGGCAATGGGTTCGCCGGTGGCAAAGGGTACAAAAGCGATACAAAACGCGAGCTACCTGCGTGTAAAAACACTGGAGTTAGGTTACAGCTTACCAGCCTCGCTGCTACAAAAAATAGGTGTTAAAAGATGCAGGGTTTATGCCAACGGCTATAACCTGTTAACCTTCACCGGTCTTAAGAATTACGATCCCGAACATCAGGGGCCAAGGCCGGGTCAGGATTTTGGTGTAGCCCTGGGCGGTTATACCTATCCAATGAACAGAACTTTTAACATAGGAGCTAACGTTTCCTTTTAACTTATTGAAACATGAAAAGATTACATAAATTAATTATAGCGTTATCTGTTACGGTTGGGGCAAGTATTACCTCATGCCAGCGGTTAGATATACCTCCAACCAACATTGTTGGCCCCGATGTAATATTTGGTACCGAGGCGGGTGTAACGTCGTTTTTAGCCAATATTTATACCGGCCTGCCCATTGAGGATTTTAAATACAGGCCCGATGGCGGTTTCAGAACCGGCGGTAACGATTGGGAGAACTTTTATAATTCGGCCTCGGTTACCGGCGAAGAAGTTGGTCCGTTTGGTGGTATGGATATAGGCGGCGGCTTCGGCTACTGGCCTTATGGCGATATCCGTAAGGTAAATATCCTGTTAGATGAACTGCCTAAACACACTGCCGAACTTACCCAGGTAAAGGTTGACCAGCTGATTGGTGAAGGACACTTTTTAAGAGCCTACTATTACTTCGGTTTGGCTAAACGTTACGGCGGCGTGCCAATTATCAAGGTAGCGCAAGATCCGGGCGCTCCGTTAGAAGAGTTACAGGTACATCGTGATAAAGAAGAAGATGTATGGAACTTTATTGGCGAAGAGCTCGATTTAGGTTACCAGATGATGCCCGAAACCAGTCCGGCCGGTCGTGCTAATAAATATGTGGCAGCAGCCTTAAAATCAAGGGCTATGTTATATGCCGCTACCATTGCCAAATACGGTTCGGTAAATTTTGTTGACGGACCTGCCCGTGCCGAAGGTTTTGTAGGTATAGGTGCCGATAAAGCCAATGGCTTTTTTACCAAAGCTTATGATGCCGCCAAACTGCTGGAAGGCCACTATTCATTATATGAAAGAAACCCGGACAAGCTGCAAAACTATATCGACCTGTTTTTGAAAACAGGTGACAGCCCGGAAGCCATATTTGTAAAACAATATTCAATATTAAACCAAACCGCGCATAGCTGGGATGCTACCATGTCGCCGCGTTATTTCACCGCGAACGCGCTTTCACGTTCCTACCCAACGCTTGACCTGGTGCAGCTTTGGGGCGATTTACCGGTAACCAATGGCGATGGTACACCGAAACGCTTTAACGATCGTGCCGAACTGATGCAGGGCCTTGAGCCAAGATTATTGGCAACGGTATATTTTCCGGGTGCTACGTTGAGAGGCTTAACCTTTGATATGCAAAGGGGCATCTATCCATCATTCAGCGGTACGGCTGCTGCCGAGGTTGCCAAGCCTAACAATTCCAGGAGCTTTATCCTTTCGGGCGATGTGAAAACCCTATACCAGGGCAAACAGATCATTGGTTTTACCGGCCCCTGGACCGGTGGCGACGAACTTACCCGTACCGGTTTCTACGTGCGTAAATATGTTGACTATAATAAACCACAGGCATCTGTTGACCTGAACAGGAGCGAGCAGCCATGGATGGACCTGCGTTATGCCGAAGTATTGCTGAATAGGGCCGAAGCCGCTGTTGAGTTAGGTAATACAGGCGATGCCTTAACCGATATCAACCTGATCAGGGTAAGGGCAGGTGCAACGCCTTATGCTTCTATCGACCTTGAAAAAGTACGTAAAGAAAGACGCATGGAACTGGCTTTTGAAAACCACTACTACTGGGATTTGAAAAGATGGAGAACTGCCGACATCGTGCTGAACAACGCGAGGTTTAAAGGCCTGATGCCATACTTCGTGTTCAACGAAAACAAATTCATCTTTTTGGCCGAGCCGGAATTGTTTCAGCGTAACTACAACTTCGATAAGCGGTTTTACTACGAGCCTATACCGGGCGGCGAGCTGGGCAAAAACCCTAACCTGTATCCTAATAACCCTAATTACTAACAATATAAACGTATAGAGACATGAAAAAACAGATTAGTAGAATGTTGTTAGGCCTAACCATACTGGCAAGTTCTGCATGTACCAAAATAGATAACTACCCGGAGCCCGATGCTTCATTTGAAGGTAACCTGATATCAACCGAAGGCGGCAACCTGCTTACATCGCAAGGCAGCAGCCAGATAAGGCTGGAGCAGATCAGCTGGAGTGCTACGCCATCTCCGCAGGAGATACCAACCAAGTTTGACGGTACTTTTAAAGATAGCAAACTGTTCAAAGGCAAATACAAGGTGATACCTAAAGGCGGAGCTTTCTGGCCAATTTATGATACCATTACGGTTGATATAAACAAAGGCACCAAGCACGATTTTACCGTAACACCGTACCTGCTTATCAAAAACTTTACGGCTACGCTAAACGGCACTACCTTAACGCTAACCTATGATATTGAGGCGCCTATTTCGGCAGGCCTGCCAACCATACTGGAAACGCAGCCATTCATCAATACCACTAAACTGGTGGGCGCGGGCGCTTCAATCAGGGATTACTCTGATGCATACCTCAAACGCATCAACAAAGAGTATGTGGACATGACGGATGCCGAAAAAACCATCAGCATTGATGTGGCGAATATGGTGCCCGGCCGCAAATTCTTCGCGAGGGTAGGTGTGCGCCTCAACGATAGCTTTAAAAGCTACAATTTTTCCGACATCATAGAAATAGATATCCCCAAACCATAATCAACAACGGGCATGCATACGTATTTTCGTGTGCATGCCTTAAAAAACAATTTTGCGGGCTACCACACCGCGTAATCTTTAAAAAGATAAATATATGCTGATGAAAAAGTTTAGGATACTCGTTTTGCCGGTTTTATTAACCGCGGCACTTATATCATGCTCAAAAAGCAAAGGCGAAGCCGAAATAAAACCGCCTGTTGAACCGCCGGTAACCAATCCGGGTAAAGTGTACGATACTACGGGCTTACTGTATAAATCATACACCGGTTTGGTAATGGCCGGTTACCAGGGTTGGTTTGCTGCCGAGGGCGATGGCTCACAACGCGGCTGGTACCATTACCAGGGTAACGGGGGCTTTTATCCGGGCAATACCAATGTTGATTTTTGGCCTGATATTACCGAGTACACCAAGCGCTATAAATCGCCATTTAAGTTCGCTAACGGCGATAATGCTTATTTGTACAGTCCGTACGATGAGGAGAGCGTGGATCTGCACTTTAAATGGATGAAAGATTACGGTATTGACGGTGTGCACATGCAGCGTTTCGTAGGCGAAATAAAATCAAGCAACGCGTCGGGCAAAAGGCACTTTAATAAGGTGCTGGCCAACGCGCTAAAGGCAGCCAAAAAGTATGGCCGTGCTATCAGCGTAATGTACGATTTGAGTGGCTGTTCAAGTGCCGATGTAGCCTACCTGGAGCAGGACTGGAACGAGTTGCAAACCCTTTTCAAACTGGCCGATAACAAGGTTAACCCAACCTATTTGTACCACAATGGCAAACCGCTGGTAACCATTTGGGGCGTAGGGTTTAACGATAACAGGCGATACACCATTGAGGATGTAAACAAGCTGGTTGACAAAATAAAGGGAACCAACAACAAGTTTTCGGTAATGCTGGGTGTGCCTTTCTACTGGCGTACACTGGGTAACGATACCGAAAAATCACCTGCCCTGCACGCGCTTATCAAAAAGTGCGATATCATAATGCCATGGGCTGTGGGTAGGTTCGATTCGAAAGGATACAACCAGCAGGTGGTGTATGATGATATACAATGGTGTAAAGCCAATAAGGTTGATTACGTGCCGCTGGTATTTCCCGGTTTTACATGGGGTAATATGCACAAGGATCCAAGTATTTATTACGCTATACCACGCCTTAAAGGCGACTTTTTATGGCAGCAGATCGCCGGGGCCAAAACGGTAGGTGCAAAATCATTATACGTAGCCATGTTTGATGAGATTGATGAAGGTACCGCCATTTTTAAAGCCGCTTTAGAGAAAAATACACCACTGAACGGCGATGCAGGTTTACGGTTTGTAGGGATCGAGAATGATCTTACATCCGATTATTACCTGTGGTTAACCGGGCAGGGGGCTAAGTGGTTTCACGGTGCAACAGGGTATACCCGTAATAAACCGGCACGGTAGGCTATGCTATACTAATACCAAATAAGAAATAAGGGCGCTTTACAGCATCCTAACCCAATTTTAAACTTTAAAAACTTAAAGGAAATGAGATTAATGAAATTGATGATGGTATGTTCCATCGCTGTAGCCGCGCTTACTATGGCCGGCTGCAAAAAAGAGAAGTTCAAATCAAGGGACACCAGCCAGATAGTACCTCCGCCCGATGTACCTGTTGATACGGTAGTGGTTGATCCTTCTTTGGTACTGTTCGCCAGTGCCGATGACGCGGCCGATTGGTCAACCGTTGGCGCGGTAAATATCGAAACCGAAAATAAAAAAGAAGGTACCGGTTATATCAAAAATACCATCACTAATGGTAACGATTTTATGCAGTTCATTTACAAACCTGCTACCCCGCTTGATACTAAACTGACAGCAACCAACGGTCAGTTCATGTTTTGGTGGTACCTTTCAGATCCTTCATTGGTTAAGGCCGATGGCCAGATAGAAATAAATAGTGTCGGCGACTTTGATAAGGAAGAGTATGGCTGGTCTATAGCCGCCCTTAAGCCAACCCTTAAGGCAGGCTGGAACGAGATCAAGCTAAACTTTAGCGCTGCCGACAAAGCCGGAGGCGATTTTAACCCGGCAAGTGTTAAGCAATTCCGTATCTTCTTTTTCACCGAAGGTAAAGATCATGCCGATCTCATCAGCGGTGTTGATGGCCTAAAGTTCCGGATTGCTCCGCCAATGCCCGATGTAAGCTTTGATAAAGCCGACCTGCCTGATGGCTGGGAAACTGTTGGTACGCCAACTATTGAAACCAATGGTAAAAAAGAGGGTATAGGTTATCTTAAAAATACCATCGCCAACGGCGGCGATTTTATGCAGTTCATCAAACAATTACCTGCCCCGCTTAACACCACTTTTACCGAAAATAACGGCCAGTTCAAGTTTTGGTGGTATATCTCTGATGTATCCTTACTTAAGGCTGATGGCTCTATCGAGATGACCAGTTCGGGTAAATCAGACGCTTTTGAGTCTGCCTGGGATATCGCGCCGTTGTTGCCAACACTTAAAAACGGCTGGAACGAAATTAAGCTCGACTTTAGCACGGCCATAAAAACCGGCGACGGTGGCGCCAATTACGCGGCTGTTGATCACTTCCGTATCTTCTTTTTCACCACGGGTAAAGATCACGGCGACCTCATCACCGGTATCGACGACCTGCGTTTCGGTCAAAAACCATAAGCCCCTATATTTTAACAACAAGTATGGCAGCAGTGTAAGCTGCCGCCATACTTAAAAACTACTGCAATGAATATCTGTAACTTATTAAGAACATCGGCCGCGCTGGTAATGAGTGTGTGTATGCTGCCGTGCGCTGCCCAAACTAAAAAAACGGATACCGTTCCGTCAAACCCTATCATCCGCAATATGTATACTGCCGATCCATCGGCACATGTATGGAAAGACGGTCGTTTATATATTTATGCTTCGCACGATATTGCCCCGCCACGCGGCTGCGATTTGATGGATCAGTATCACGTATTTTCAACCGACGATATGGTACACTGGAAAGACCATGGTGAAATACTGCGTGCCAGCCAGGTAGAGTGGGGCAGGCCCGAAGGCGGTTTTATGTGGGCGCCTGATTGCGCTTACAAAAACGGAACTTACTATTTCTATTTTCCGCACCCAAGCGGCACCGAGTGGAATGCCACCTGGAAAATTGGGGTAGCCACGAGTAAAGATCCGGCAAGTGGTTTTAAATCTCAGGGTTATATTAAAGGGTTAGAATCAATGATTGATCCATCAGTATTTGTTGACGATGACGGTCAGGCCTACTTCTATTACGGTGGCGGCGGTACCTGCAAAGGCGGCAAGCTAAAAGGTAATATGGTTGAAATTGATGGCGAAATGAAAAAGATGGAAGGTTTGGAAGATTTTCATGAGGCCAGCTGGGTACACAAACGCAACGGTATCTACTACCTGTCGTACTCTGATAACCATGATGTAGCGGGCAAGCACAACCAAATGCGCTATGCCACCAGTAAAAGCCCGCTTGGCCCGTGGACGTCAAAAGGTGTTTATATCGACCCTACAGATAGCTTCACCAACCATGGTTCTATAGTTAAATTTAAAGGGCAATGGTATGCTTTTTACCACAACAGCGCCCTCTCCAATCACGATTGGCTACGATCAGTTTGTGTTGATAAACTGTATTACAATGCCGATGGTACTATAAAAAAGGTTGTTCAAACCGGCGCTGTCAAAAAGTAAGCGCTTAAAAATACAAAGGAAGGAAAAAGGTAAATTGGTTACATGGCGGTTTTTGAAACGGGCCGTCATGCCTTCCTTTTGCCTGTACTTTTTGCCAATTACTACCAATTATGAAGAAGATATTGATCAATACCCTGCTTATTTGCGTGCTTGCCATGATGGCCGGCAGCTGCTCAAAAAAGAGCAGTAAGCCCGAAGCTGATAAGCCGGATAATACGGTAAAGGAAGAACCCGATACACTGGTTAATCCATTCATTACCCACATGTACACGGCCGATCCATCGGCGCATGTATGGGCCGACGGACGTTTGTATGTGTACGCTTCGCACGATATTGCCCCGCCACGCGGTTGCGACCTGATGGATCAGTACCACGTATTTTCAACCGACGATATGGTGCACTGGAAAGATCATGGCGAAATACTCCGCGCCAGCGATGTAGAGTGGGGCAGGCCCGATGGTGGTTTTATGTGGGCGCCTGATTGCGCTTTTAAAAACGGCATGTACTACTTCTATTTTCCGCACCCAAGCGGTACCGAGTGGAACACTACCTGGAAGATAGGTGTAGCCACGAGTAAAAGCCCGGCAAGCGGTTTTAAATCGCAGGGCTACATCAAAGGCCTCGAATCGCTTATAGACCCATGTGTTTTTGTGGATGATGACGGGCAGGCCTACCTGTACTATGGCGGCGGCAACGTTTGCAAAGGCGGTAAGCTGAAAGATAACATGATGGAAATTGACGGCGAAATGAAACCCATGCAGGGCCTGTTTGATTTTCATGAGGCCAGTTGGGTACATAAAAAAGATGGGGTGTATTACCTGTCGTACGCCGATAATTTCGACCAGGTGGGCAAGCACAACCGCATGAGGTATGCAACAAGTAATAGTCCGCTGGGGCCGTGGACGGCGAAGGGCATATACATCGACCCTACCGACAGCTTTACCAATCACGGCTCTATAGTGAAGTTTAAAAATGAATGGTACGCTTTTTACCACAATAGCGCCCTCTCGCATAACGATTGGCTGCGGTCTATCTGTGTAAATAAGCTGTATTATAATGCTGATGGTACCATTAAAAAAGTAGTGCAAACAGGTATGGCAAAAAAATAAAGGGTATGTAGGGTGATGGGGGCTTTTCAGGGAAGTATTTAAGAATATTGCACAACGGAATTGTGCGATTCCCCTCTTGAGAGCAAGCTGTCAACTTGAGGGCTAAAGCAAGGCGCATAGCTAACTCACCCGGTCTACGCTTCGCTGGACCACCCTCTCTGCTTCGCAAAGAGGGTGAAAAAAAAGCAAAGTCCCTCTTTCCGCTTGCGGAGAGAGGGGTGACGAGCGAAGCGAAGTCGGGGTGAGTTGATAAGCGGACATTTCATCGATCAATACTTAAGTCGACGGCTATGTTCTCAATAGAGCAATAAAACTTTAAAAAGTGATCTCCCGGCGAACCCTTGCAATACCTGCTTAATAATTTGTAACAGATTTTAAAACAGGTGGATATGAACGCAAACATTGTATTAGGTATTGATATTGGCGGCTCGCACATTACCGCCGCGCTGGTTGATATAACCAGGCGAAGTATTATTCAGGATTCGTACAAGCGGCAGCACATTAATTCGCGGGGAAACCGCGAGGAGATCATCAATAGCTGGTGTGCCGTAATAGGCGATGCTTTCAGGGGTACCTCATCAAAAGAAGAGAAGAAGATCGGCATTGGTATGCCCGGCCCGTTCGATTACAGTACCGGTATATCATACATCCAAAATACTGAAAAGTACGATGCCCTGTACGGCGTGAACGTAAAAAAGCTACTGGCCGAACGCCTGGGCATCTACGTTAACGATATCCGGATGATGAACGACGCGGCCTGCTTTCTGCAAGGCGAAGTTTTTGGCGGCGCGGCGCAAGGCTGTAAAACAGCCATCGGTATTACGCTGGGTACGGGCCTGGGCACTTCCTATTACTGTGACGGTGTAGCCAAAGACGTTAACCTTTGGAAGATGCCCTTTAAGGAAAGCATAGCCGAAGATTACATCTCTACCCGCTGGTTCCTGAAAATGTACCGGGCTCTATCGGGCAATACGGTAAACAATGTAAAAGATCTTACCGCCCTGCACAATACCGATTCAACCGTGCGCGAAATATTCAGCGAGTTTGCCCATAACCTGGCGCAGTTTATCAGCCTGTTTGTAAAAGATACCAATCCGGAAGTAATTGTACTTGGCGGAAACATAGCCAACGCGCATGCTTTGTTTTTTCACTACCTCAGCATCTACCTAAAAACAAATAAAATAAATATACCCGTTAAGCTGGCACAACTTAATGAGGAGGCTGCCATTGTGGGTGCTGCAAGCTGTTTTGAAATATAAATGCATTAATATCAATTTATTGTTGCGTATTGCTACCCGCATTAATGTTTTATTAAGCTTTTCTTAACTGTGCAGGCCTTTATTTGCCTTTAACCAATTGTACTGGCAGTGCTTTTAAATGTGCCGCAATACCAATATGATTAAATGAATAACACACTTTTAACGGTTCTCCGCAGAAGATGATGACGCGAAGACACTCAAAATATTATCCCCTAACCCCTTGATCAATTTAAACACCATCGGCTGTAATAATGCCGGTGGTTTTACAAAAACTTAAACCTAAAATCCTATTGTAAATGAAGGTAAGCATACGTTTTTTCAGCATAATACTTCTGTTCAGTTGTAGTATGGCATCCGCCCAAAAGCTCAACAATAAATGGACACCTCTTTTAACTGCCGACCTAAAATACTGGGACAAGTTTATCGGTGTACCGCACACCAGTCTTACATTGGAAGGTTACCCCAAAGGCGACGGAATGAACGGCACGCCGCTGGGTTTAAATAACGATCCGCTGAAAGTTTTTACGGTAGAAATGGTAGACGGGCAGCCGGTATTGCACATCAGCGGACAAATATATGGCGGCCTAAGCACCAAAGCCGAGTTTGAAAATTACCACCTGAAACTGGAGTTTAAATGGGGCGAAAACAAGTACCAACCCCGCCTGAAAGATAAGCGCGATAACGGTATCATTTATCACGCCACCGGTCCGCATGGTGTGTTTTGGAATGTATGGATGCGCGGCCACGAGTTCCAGATACAGGAGGGCGATATGGGCGACTACTATTCGCTATCAGGCGTAGGGATGGATATTCACGCGGGTTTAAAGCCCGGTACCACAAGGCCCGAGTGGATCTACGATCCGGCTGGTCCGCTGGTGCAGTTTACGTCAGACAGAACTCCCGCCAGCACCTGTACCCATCTTGGAAATTACGAAAAACCCAATGGTGAGTGGAATACTTTAGAGTTGTATTGCTATGGCGATAAAAGTATCCACGTAGTTAACGGGCATGTGGTAATGGTGCTGCAAAACTCGCGCCTGTCGCCTCATGAAGGTGCTGAAACAGGCTTTACCAAAGGGAAGATCCAGCTGCAATCTGAAGGGGCCGAAGCCTATTACCGCAACATCAGCATTAAAAAATTAGATAAACTGCCCGCGTTATAAGCAGGCATCATAACCGAAGTAAAACCAATTAAATACCCTAAATAATATATGAGAAATATAAACAAACTTTTACTGATGGGCTTGTTCGCCCTGGCAAGTTGCTCAAAAGGAGGCGGTAAGCAAGAACCTACGCCTGATAACCCCGACAACCCTAATAATGGGGGTGTTGATTTAACCCCTTCGCCCGTTGGTGATGTGGTGGGCAAGGTAGTAGTAGGCTACCAGGGCTGGTTTGCCGCCATTGGCGATGGTTCGCCGATAAACAGGTACTGGCATTGGTCGCACACGTGGGAGCAGCAGCCATCGCCAACCAATACCGCTATTAAATCGTGGCCGGATGTGCGCGATTATACCAGCACTTTCCCAACCGCGTACGCCAATTTGGGTAACGGGCAACCTGCTAATGTGTTTTCGTCCTTTACTGATCAATCCGTTGATGTACAGTTTAAATGGATGAAAGATTATGGCATTGACGGTGCAGCGCTGCAGCGCTTTAACCCCGATCCTAACGGACTGGAAGGCCCGGTTCGGGATGCCATGGCTGCCAAAGTAAAGGTAGCTGCCGAGCACAATGGTGTTAAGTTTTACATTATGTATGATGTAAGCGGCTGGACCAATATGCAATCGGAAATTAAAATGGACTGGACAAACAAGATGTCTAAGTACATTACCTCATCGGCCTATGCCAAGCAAAATGGCAAACCCGTGGTGTGTATATGGGGCTTCGGGTTTAACGATAGCAACCACCCATGGAGTGCCGATGTTTGCCTGGATGTGATCAACTGGTTTAAAGATAAAGGGTGCTATGTAATTGGCGGTGTACCTACCAACTGGCGTAAGCAGGAGAGCGATTCGCGCCCCAATTTTATTAAGGCTTACAAGGCCCTGGATATGATTTCGCCCTGGATGGTGGGCCGTATAGGCAATGCTAACCAGTCCGACGGCTTTTTTGTGAACATTAATAAACCCGATCAGGCGTATTGCAATGCCAACGGTATTGATTACCAGCCATGTGTTTTGCCCGGCGATTTGCAGGAACGCCAGCGTGCCCACGGCGATTTTATGTGGCGCCAATTTTACAACATGAAAAGGGTAGGCGCGCAAGGGCTATACATATCTATGTTTGATGAATATAACGAGGGCAACCAGATAGCCAAAACCGCCGAAAGCCAGGAGTTTGCCCCGGCAGGGCAGGGTTTTATCACGCTGGATGAAGATGGCACCAAGTGCTCGTCCGACTATTACCTGCGCCTCACCGGCGATGGCGGCAAAATGTTTAAAGGCCAGATACCACTTACCGCAACACGCCCTACACCACCTATGTAACGTTTTGTAATAAATAAATTGCTTAGCTGCAAGTAATTGTAAATTATACTACTTTTAATGTAACCTATACATCATGAGAAATTTACCTTTACTTGCAGCTTTTTTGTGCCTGTTTTGCGGCAGCGTGTTCGCTCAAACGGGCAAAGGTATTCGATAATCAATCGGTACCGAGTAAAATATTGAAGATGGACCGTAAGTACGCGGTATACCTGCCGCCCGATTATGAAACTTCATCGCGCAGTTACCCGGTACTTTACCTGTTGCACGGCGCGGGCGACGACCATACCGGCTGGGTGCAGTTTGGCGAGGTGTTGAACATTACCGATGCCGCCATTAAAAACGGCACCGCCACCCCTATGATCATCATTATGCCTGATGCGGATTCGGGTAGGCGCGGCTATTTCAACGATGTAAAAGGCGACTGGAACTATGAGGACTTCTTTTTTAACGAACTGGTGCCTTACGTAGAAAAGAAATACCGCATTAAGGCTCAAAAGCGTTTTCGTGCCATAGCAGGGTTATCTATGGGTGGCGGTGGCAGCTTTGTTTACGCGTTGCATCACCCCGAAATGTTTTCGTCGGTATGCCCGTTAAGCGCGGCTACCGGGGCATTTACTTTGGAGGATGCCAAACAAAACCTAAGTAAAGCCAATCCGGGAATTGCGGACAGTGCTGTAAGTAACTACTTTAACCGTTACAGTGTGCTGGCGCTTATCAATAACATGTCGGCAGATCAGCTGAAATCGCTTCGCTGGTATATTGATATCGGTGATGACGACTTTTTATACGAGGGTAACGACTTAGTACACATCGCCCTCCGCAAAAAGAACATCCCCCACGAATTCCGCATCCGCGATGGCGCCCACAACTGGACCTACTGGCGAACTTCATTACCCATGGTGTTGGGGTTTGTGAGTGATGCTTTTCATCAGTACTGATAGTGAGTTGTAGGTTATAAGGGGAGCTGTTTTGTTGTAGTAGGCTTGTAGCCCGTGGCTTTTCATGTTCGCAGTTTTCAATTGTCGGTAAGCTGAAAGCTTACCCCATGTTGGGTCACGAGTTACGCTATGCTAAACTCGCGACAGCGCGTGTCCATTATTCAAAAGCACAACCCTAACATAACCGGAAAAAATGCGGCATCGTAAGGGACGGATAGCCCAAGCCCTGCCCAAGCACAAACTTTAATAGTTCCTTGCGCAGCCGCGACTTTTCTTTTTTGGTACTTTTTTCTTTTGAGAGAAAAGAAAAAAGTACATCCACTAAAGTTCAATAAAGCACAACCATTCCTAACAAGGCACTAACTAACTAACTAACTAACTAACTAACCTATGTGCAAATAAGATGCTTCGCACCTCAGCATGACAGTGAGGGATATACGAACACCAATTAATAAATAAAACTACCATCACCTCTGCGCTGCAACGATCTTCCATTACGTTTTGGTGAGCCGCTCCATTTTTGCAGGTTAACCCTTGCGCTGAACATAAAATAGCGGCTCAGGGCATTGGTTAATGTATTGGTAACCGAGTTTTCGGTAATCACCTGGTTAACAAAGTTGTTCTGCTTTAAAATATCAAACACCTGGAAACTCAATGTAAGGTTTCTGCGGGCGAAAAATTCCTTTTCAACACGGGCATTTATAACCAGCGGATTACGGGTAATATTATTGGCAATACCGGTTACAAAATTTTTGCTGGCATTGTATCCAAACCGCAGGGTGCGTTCTTTCAGAAAGAAGAATTGTCCGTCAATAGCCAGCGCGGTAGTTCTTACATCTGTGCTTTTTGAGCGGGCAAGGGTAAAGAATGACCGGGCTACATCGTAGGATACATACGGGTTAACCTCAATATTTTCATTAGGATTTATCCTCGGGCCAAAACGTTCGTTAAAGCGCCATTGCGTAGTGTAATTGGTTTCGTTATTACTCATAGATACCCCATGCCCGTAGGAGATACTACCATTTAAAGCAAGGTTGTATTTGCGGTCGGCCAGTTGTTTGGAGATGCTGTAATTACCATTGATGTTGTAGTTACCATCAATGTTTACAAAACGACGCTCGTTAATATAAGTACCCAGGCTATCGCGGATCTGTACCGTGTTACCCACAATTTGGTTTTTTACGATGGAAGTATTGATATTGGCCGAAAAATTAAGACGCGAATTGGTAATGTAGTTATTGTATCGCAGGTTAACGTTGTGCGTAAAGGCCGGGCGCAGGTTTGGGTTACCAATAACCGGGTTCTGCGGGTTCGACTCATCACGCACCGGTTGTATCTGGTCGAAAGATGGTTCGTTTGGATAGCCCGAGTAATTGACGGAAAAGCGTTCCTGCCGCGACCATGCGTATTCAAAACGCGCTATCGGGATTAGGTTGAAGTTGGTACGGTGTGTGGTTACATTGCCAAGGCTAACCTTGGTGCCCTCCAGTAAAGTTGGTACGGCAGTTACCCCTAATGATAGGTTATATTTCTTCTGATTAAGGCGATAATTAACCGCGAAACGTGCCTCTGTAAATGCATAGTTGAATATATTGCTCAGCGAATCTATCAAGTGTCGACCGCCCAACGAATCGATATTGCTGCTCAATGCCTCGTTACTATAACTCCTTCGGTTCACCTGCGCGTTAAATTCCAGTTGTGACAGCGAATCCAGTGGCTCTACATAAGTCATGCTGGTGCGGTAGTTTTTGGTAAGGTTGGTACGGCTGATGTAGCGGTGCACCAACGAATCTTTCAATACCGTATCGCTCGCGTTCTTATAATAGATCAGGTTATTATCCTGCTCGTTGATATTCTCCTGGTCATTTGTTGAGTAGTTTAACTGGATGGAAAAGTTACGACGTTTCTTTTTAAATAAATGCTGATAAAACACGAAGCCGCCATAATTAGGTGCCGTATTATTGCTGCTGTTAGAGCCTAATATATCCTGGTGGATCAAACCTGTTCGGAAATTCCGCGATATATTACTGTTATCCGACCCCGAATAGTTGTAATACGGACTAACCTTTAAATAATTGGCACTGTCGATATTATACTCCAGTTCAAAATTGAGGTTATGGCCTTTGTTACGGTTTTTTGATTCACTCCGGTTCATGAAGTTGGTGGTCCCCAGCGTACTGAACTGTTGCCCTTCGCTTTGGTTAAGCGAGTTAACGTTAGTGAAGTTGTAGTGATACGAAGTATTGATCTGCACCTTTTTACTCAACTGGTCGCGATAGCTTAAATTTGGACCGCCTGATTTGGTGGTACCGCCGCTGCCGCCCCCGCCGCTACCCACGCCGTTTACAGTGTTACGCAGGTTACCATCAATAACCATTACCTGGTTACCGTTAATACGGTTGGCGTTTACATTGCTTTCCACGCGTTTCTGGCTACCTACGCCCACATTAGCCCGCACAAAATGCCCAACCGATCTATCCGGTTTAGTAGTAATGTTCAATATCTTTTGCGGGTCGCCGTCTTTAATGCCCGTACGTGCGGCCTGATCGCCGTAATCATCCACAACCTGTATCTTTTCTACTATATCGGCAGGCAAACTTTGGATGGCCTTCGCCAGATCGCCGCCTGCATAATCCTTACCATTCAGCTTGGCTTTGGTCAGTTTCTGTCCCTGGTGGGTTACAGATCCGTCGGAACCTACCTCCATGCCTTCCATCTTTTTCAGCAGTTCATCAACGGTAGCATTGGGGCGCACCTTATAATCGCTGGCGCGGTACTCAACGGTATCGGTTTTGTAGGTGATGCTGGGCGTACCGTTTACGGTAACACCTTCGAGGGTATGTTCTTCGCTTTTTAGTATAAATGGGTCAAGCACCAGGCGTGGCAACACGTCGTTGTTCAGCATTTTTTTTACAACGGTTTTGTAGCCGATGCTGCTGATGGTAACCACAAACGTGGCCGATTTTACATTCGGGATGATAAAAACACCATCCTCATTAGTAGTGGTTGATATACTATCGTTAGCCGATATTTTTAGCTTTACTGTAGCGCCTATAAGGCCATTATCGGCAGTATCTTTAATAATGCCGCTTACCTCGCGAAAGGGTAAGGGAGGCTTGGTTTCATTTTGCGGACGGCCTGTTTGTTGTTGACGGTTAGGATTGTTTTGCCTGTCGGTAGTGGTGGTGCGTGTGCCGCCCCCACCGCCCTGCCTGCCGCCGCCTCCACCTCCGCCACCCGTTCGTTGGGCAAATGTGGTACCGGCATATATGGTGATCAATAATAAAAGTAATAATTTCTTCATGGATAAGGTTTAAATGGCCGGTTACTTTAAAGCGATTTTATACTTGCCCCAAAAATCAGAGGGCGAAGTCATTTCAGGATCACCGCCGCCGAAAAAGCCACCACGGCCTCCGTTCATTTTTTCGGGGTCGATGCCGTTTATTTTCACATGGTAAGCAATTTGTTTTGCTTCGGTAGCGGTGAGGCCGAGCAGGGTTAAGGGCACAGCAAGTTCGTATTGAAAATCCCCTTTATCATCAAAGCTAACCACTGTTTTAATGCCGTAGGTGTTGTATATGGAAACCACGGTATCGGTTATGGCTTTAATGTTGATCACGCTAAACTCTTTCATGGTTTTGGCTACATCTTTACGCGACGCGATCATGGTTGAATCGGGCGCGCCATTCGGACCCGGTCCACGGCCACCGCTGAAACGGCCACGGTTGCTGCCATCATTCTTTAAATACGGGTAAGTGATCTGCGGAGCACCTTTGTCGTTCTTTTTACCTTCGGTATTAATAGTTACGGTAATACCACCGGCAAATATTTTACCTATATGGCGCTGGTCGCTGCATTTAAGTACGATATACAGGTTGTTATCATTATTAGCCAATGTGTAATTGAGCAGGGTAGCGCTGTTGAAAGGTTTAAGGTTCCACTCGGTAAGTTTGCCATCAACCTTAACGGCATCAGGGGCACGTAAGCCATCAGACGGATCTGTTTTTTGAGCGAATGCGGCGGCCGAAAAACCCATTAACAGCACAATATTATAGCAGCGTTTTAATAATATGTTTTTTAATAGCATAAGTAGATCATTAACGGTTATTAGAAATTAATATCTGTAATCAGAAAAAAAATTGGTCAGTGCCCGGCAGTACAACACCTATCAGGAGCCGGATTTTTAAGGCAGTTAAAAACAAGCGTGTGATAAGCGGCGCCGGTTTGTTAAATGCCTTACTGTTAGCTGGTCAAAATTAGTGCTAACAATGTTACCCCCGAAAAATTGAAAGTAATAAATCCAATACAAAGCGCCCGGTTTTGCCATAAACAGCCTATATGCACAAACATTTTACAATTGCCGCAAGCATAAATGTTACGGCCGTTTAAAATATTATAATATGTGTGAGTAAGGGGATGTAATTAGTGAGTGGGGGTTGATGAGTAGTGAGTGTTTCTTTTATCCTAACCTGCGCTCGTTGAAAACGAGCGCAAGTGGAAAGAATGCTTTTATCCAAAAAAAACCTATTTAGCCGGCGGAAACAACTGCATGAACCTTACAATGCTACTGGCTTCGTACGATTGCATGTCCCCTTCAGGGGCGGGTACATTGTAATTGCGGAAAGTGAGATCGCGTTTTTTGTCGCGGTTTTGCCAGCCGGTGTTAATGTTCTTGTAAATCCATGGCAGGTATTGTTTTTGGCCGCAATCTTTAACCAAACGGTATATATAATCCGCGAATATCGATTTTAATATACCCTGCTCGTTGAAATCACCTTCGGCGGGTAGTATGCCGTTGGTGCCCATGTGGTTCATGGTATAATCGGCGGTTAACTTGGCATCTTCGAGGTAAGTGGCATCCTTGGTGGTTTTATATAATAATATAGCCGCACCAATGCAGGTACCCTGGTTGTAGGTATAATCGCTGTAGCCTACATGTTTGCCTATTTTATTATCGGCCACACGGCCATTGTTAAACAGGTTGTTTTTTGCCCATCCGTATACCAATTTCGCTTTGTTAAGGTACGCGGTATCGCCGGTAATATTGTACAGGCGCACGGCTGCAATGGCAGTAGGGTAGTTGATACAGGCGTTTTTACCGGTATGTTTAAAGTCCCAAAACATGCCACCATCCGATGGATCGTGCGAGCCTTCCCAAACATGGTTAAAACCTTCTATCGATTTTTTAAGATACTCCGGGTTACCGGTGATCTGGTGCGCGCGTGCCAGCGAAGCTATCCACCACATCATATCATCATAAATAAACCATACTACGTGGTTGCTCCAGTTGTAGGCATCGTAATGTTTATAGTTACCTTCGTAAATGTCGGTTACAAATTTTAGCTGGGCCGGTTTTTTATCACGTTCATAAATATCCATGGCCTGGTCCCAGTAAATGGCCTGCACCCATATAGCGGCAACACCTTCGTGCTTGGTGGTGCCATCGTATAGTTTGGCTTTGCTGTCGTAAAAATATTTGTTGAAAGCCTCGAAAGCCTTAGCGGCATCAGCCTTGGTATAAGCGGGTTTGTCTTGCGCCCTGCCTAAAGCGGTAATAAAAAGCAGGACTATAATAATACGGTAAGCGTACTTATTCATACTTGTTTTGGTTAAATTAATATAGGGTGATCAATTGTGCCCGAAATATAACTGATTCCTGTAAATAAGCCGTTAAACGGCGCTGCAAATATCATTTTTGTTACGATGGCAGGGTGTAAAAACAAAAGCACCTGTACGCATGGCATACAAGTGCTTTGTTATAGTAAGTAAGTGAAGTGCAGTTTACTCAGTAGGTACCAGTACCGATAATATATTACCGGCCGGATCTTTAAACCAGGCAATATCAGGCCCCATGCCGTTGGCGCGGCAAATACCTTTTTCATCGGTTTTCAAATCGGGCATATTATAATGTTCAAATTTTACGCCCCGTTTGGTCAGCTCGTCAACGGCTTCGTCAATGTTCTCCACCGGGAAATTGAGTATGGTGAAAGTGGCCGGTTGGTGGTTGGGCTTTGGATAAATCATTACCGGGTTGCTACCTGCAATGTTGAGCTGTATCAGGTGCTCCATTATTGTTTCCACATCTAAACCGAGCGTATCCTGGTAAAATTCTTTGGCTTTCGGAATATCATTTACCGAAAAACCGCTGAACGCTTTTGTGTTCCTGAACATAATACTGTTATTTAGGGTTATTAAATGATATCGATTGCAATTAGCACAGCCGATAATTTACTTATGTAACAATAATATTAACATTGCAGCAGGCTAAAAGTTGTAACTTTCTCAATATAAGATGCTTGGTATTGGTTAGATATAGCAATCTTTACGCCGCTAACGCTATTCAATAACAGTCAAACTAACAGTAAATAAAAATCAACAAGCCCAATTAATGAAATATTAGTGTTTTATTAATGAACGCACTTAATATTGGCAATACAATTACAACCTAAATAAAAACCAATTAAACAATTAGCCATAAATGACTAAGCTTTATACGTTCATTTTTTTGCCGGTACTGGTGTTGGCCTCGGTATGTGCCAAAGCGCAAAGCAATACCAATTTAAAACTTTGGTATGATCATGCCGCCGGTAACACCTGGACGGATGCCCTGCCCGTTGGGAACGGAAGACTGGGCGCCATGGTTTACGGCAACCCCGAAAAGGAAGTGCTTAAACTCAACGAAACCACGGTGTGGACAGGCGGCCCGTCTGACAATAATAACCCCGACGCGATAAAGGGTTTGCCCGAGGTACGCAAGCTGCTGTTTGAAGGCCATTACAAAGATGCCCAGCGCCTGGCCGAAAAAACCATACAAGCCAAAGAGAATAACGGGATGATGTACATGCCGGTAGGCAACCTCTATCTTGATTTCCCCGGCCATGCACAACCCGAAAATTATTACCGCGAACTTAACCTCGAAGATGCCGTAGCCCGCACATCATACACGGTTAACGGTGTGAAATTTCAGCGCGAGGTATTCGCGTCGGTACCGGGGCAGGTAATTGCGGTTAGGCTTACGGCAAGCAAGGCTGCCGCGCTCAACTTTAGCGCGTATATGCTATCGCCCCAAAAAACTACCATTAAGATTAACAACCAAAACGAATTGGAACTATCGGGCACCACGTCCGACCATGAAGGTGTAAAAGGACAGGTTAACTTTGTATCGCTGGTGAAAATTAAAACCGAAGGCGGTGAGGTTACTCATTCAGATACCAGCTTCAATATAAAAGGAGCTACATCGGCAACGGTATATATTTCTATCGCTACCAACTTTGTTAATTACCATGATGTGAGCGCTAACGCGGCTCAACGTGCTTCGGCTTACCTGCAAGCGGCTTTAAAAATACCCTACGCGGGCCTTTTAACAGCGCACAAGGCGGCGTATCAAAAATATTTTAATCGGGTAAAGCTTGATCTGGGGAGTACGGATGCTATTAAAAAGCCTACCGATGTGCGCCTGAAAGAGTTTGCGCAGGGCAACGACCCTCAATTGGTGTCCTTATATTTCGCCTTCGGCCGATACCTGCTTATTTCTGCCTCGCAACCGGGCGGGCAACCGGCCAACCTGCAAGGGATATGGAATGACAGGATGGACCCGCCTTGGGATAGCAAGTATACCATCAACATTAATACCGAAATGAACTACTGGCCTGCCGAAAATACCAACCTTACTGAACTGCACGAGCCTTTGGTAAGCATGGTGAAAGACCTTTCGGTAACGGGGCATAAAACAGCCGAAGTAATGTACGGAGCCAAAGGCTGGCTGGCGCACCATAATACCGACTTGTGGCGTATTACCGGCCCGGTTGATAATATATTTTACGCCATGTGGCCAATGGGTGGTGCATGGTTGAGTCAGCATGTGTGGGAGAAATACCTGTACAGTGGCGATAAAAAATATTTGGCCACGGTATACCCCGCGTTGAAAGGCGCGTCGGAATTCTTTTTAGATTTCCTAATAGAAGAGCCTACCCACAAATGGCTGGTGGTTTCGCCGGGGATTTCGCCCGAAAATTCACCAAAATCACACGAAGGTTCGTCGCTTACCTATGGCGCTACTATGGATAACCAAATCGTGTTCGACCTGTTATCAAACACCATTAGGGCGGCCGAAGCATTGGGGAATGATAACGCATTTGTTGAAAAGCTGAAAGCTACCCGTAAACGCTTGCCGCCAATGCAAATTGGGCAGCACAGCCAGTTGCAGGAATGGCTGGATGACCTGGACGATCCGAAAGATCAGCACCGCCATGTATCGCACTTGTTTGGGTTGTACCCGGGCAAGCAGATTTCGCCTTTTCAAACGCCCGAGCTGTTTGATGCCGCCCGTACTTCGCTCATTTACCGTGGCGATGTATCAACCGGCTGGAGCATGGGCTGGAAGGTGAACTTTTGGGCCCGCTTTCAGGATGGTAACCACGCTTACGAACTCATCAGGAAACAACTTACCCCGCTGGGCATAAACGCCGGTGGCGGCGGTACCTATAATAACTTGTTCGACGCGCACCCGCCTTTTCAAATAGATGGCAATTTTGGCTGCATAGCCGGTATTGCCGAAATGCTGATGCAAAGCCACGATGGTACTTTGCAGTTATTACCAGCCCTGCCCGATGTATGGAAAAACGGCAGCATCAGCGGTTTAAGGGCACGCGGTGGTTTTGAAATTGTAAACCTGCAATGGAAGGATGGCAAGGTAGCAAGCATCAGCATAAAATCTACACTGGGTGGTAACTGCCGCTTACGGGTGCCTAATGCCATTAAATTGGCTACCAAGGGTACATTGAAAAAGGCCACTGGTGCCAACACCAATGTTTTTTACCAAACAGATGAGGTGGCAAAACCTATCATATCGCCGAAGGCAAACTTAAAACCTACCGGTATACAAAACACCCTGGTTTATGATATGCCTACACAAAAAGGAGCCGTTTATACGCTGGTAGCGCAATAAGATAAGCATAGCTGATAAAACGTTTAATTAACGGCGCCTATACGGCATAGCGGGTTATATAGAAATAGTATATTGTGCCCACTAAAAGCATTTTATAAAAAGACAGATTTATAGAGGAAATATGATAAAAAACAAAATGGTCATTAAAGCGGCCGTACTATGCATGCTCATCAGCTGCGGCGTAATAACAGCGCAGGCACAGGAGAACAACGATGGGAAAGGGAATTTAAAATACGTTGATACGCGTATAGGTAACGTAGGCCAGCTGCTGGAACCTACCCGCCCTACGGTGCAGCTTCCCAACCAAATGATGCGGATGTTCCCGATACGTAAAGATTACCTGGACGATCAGATCTCCAGCTTCCCGCTGCTGATTGTATCGCACCGTTTGGGTGAAGCCTTTTCTATCAAGCCATCAGTTAAAGAAGTAAGCGCAGGCAGCTACCGCGCCAGGATGACGTACGACCACGATCTGGAAGTGCTTCGCCCATGGTATTACTCAACTTATTTGGTTGATGATGATATTACGGTACAGTACGCGCCGGGTAAAAAGGTAGGTATCTACAATTTCGAGTTTCCGGCGAGCGCCACAAAAAGTATTTTGTTCGATACCTATAACGACGGACAAGTGCAGTGGAAAATGATTTCAGACAAAGAGCTTACCGCTGTTGAAACCTATCACGATGATATAAAGATCTACATGTATGGCGTGTTCAGCGAAAAGGGGACATTCGGAATCATATCGAACAACCAGGTATCGGCAGGCAGTGAGGTTTCGGGCAAACGTGCCCGGGCGTATATCAGCTTTCCTAATGCCGCTTCAAAAAATATCGAGTTCAGGTACGCGGTATCTTTTGTAAGTGCCGAACAAGCTAAAAAGAACTATGATAATGAATTAACCGGCACCACGTTCGCCCAGCTTAAAACCTCCGGCGAAAATGCCTGGGATAAGGTAATAGGCCAGATAAAGGTTGACGGTGGTACCGAAGCGCAAAAACGCAGCTTTTACTCGGCATTATACCGTTGCTACGAGCGCCCTGTTGATATAACCGAAGATGGTAAATATTACAGCGGTTACGATAAAAAGGTGCACGACACTAAACGCCCGTTTTTGGTTGACGACTGGATGTGGGATACTTATTTAGCGCATCACCCGCTGAGAACCATATTGAACCCTAAGCAGGAAGAAGATATACTGAACTCATTCGTAAACATGTACGAGCAAAGCGGCTGGATGCCTACTTTCCCTGTGGTGTTTGGCGATCATGCCTGTATGAATGGTTTCCACTCAACGGTAGTATTTACCGATGCGCTTAATAAAGGCCTCAAAAACTTCGATGCCAATAAAGCTTACGAAGGTATGCTGAAAAACGCCACACAGGCCACCATGCTGCCATGGCAGAACGGCCCTAAAGGCACACTGGAGGATTTTTATTACAAAAACGGATACTTCCCTGCCCTGCATCCGGGCGAAAAAGAAACCCATCCCGAAGTACACTCATGGGAAAAACGCCAGGCGGTGGCCATTACTTTGGGCCATAGCTATGACGATTGGGCACTGGCGCAGTTCGCTAAAAAACTGGGCAAAACCGCCGATTTTGAAACATTCAGCAAACGGGCATTGAACTACAAAAACCTTTGGAATAGCAAAGAAATGTTCTTTTTGCCTAAAGACGAAAAGGGTAATTGGATCGACATCGACCCTAAGTTTGATGGTGGTATGGGCGGTCGTGATTATTACGATGAAAACAACGGCTGGACCTACATGTGGCAGGTACAGCAGGATATCCCCGGCCTTGTTGGCCTGATGGGCGGTAAAGATAAGTTTGAGGCCCGTTTAGATCTATTGTTCCGCGAAGGTCTTGGTCGCAGTAAATACGAATTCCAGGCTAAATTTCCGGATGTTACAGGTATAGTAGGGCAGTACTCTATGGGTAACGAGCCAAGCTTCCATATTCCGTACCTGTACAACTATGTAGGCGCGCCATGGAAAACTCAAAAACGCATTCGTTTCCTGCTTGATGTATGGTATAAAGATAACATCTTCGGTATTCCCGGTGATGAAGACGGCGGCGGTATGACGGCCTTCGTGGTGTTCTCATCAATGGGCTTTTACCCGGTAACACCAGGTACGCCGGTGTATACCATTGGCAGTCCGCTGTTTGAGCAGGTAACTATCGACCTTACCAATGGCAAGCAATTTAAAATGGTAGCCAAAAACTGCTCGGTAACCAACAAATACATACAAAGCGCCACCATGAACGGTAAAACGCTGGATACACCATGGTTCAGCCACGAGCAACTAATGAACGGCGGCGAACTGGTACTGGTAATGGGGCCAAAGCCTAACAAACAGTGGGGCGTTAAATAGACATTTGTATTTGTAAAGAAAATGCGCTGTTCGATTTAGCAAATGCCAATATCGGCAACCCAAAAATTGAACAGACTGATTCTATAACAAGTATGCTTAAGTAAGATATAGTGTTGATAATAGCAAATATTTAGCAGATATAGTAAACGCTCAAAACAAGAAACACAGGTAAGCGAAGTTCATATATGCTTTAAATACCTTAAATTAATTGTGATGCGAAGATTTGTGACCCGGCATATTCGCGGTTTTGTCCTATTGATATTCGCTAAAAGTAAATGGCTTTAAGCCATGCTAAATTATTTTAATAAAATGCCCCTTTTTGAGGGGCATTTTATTTATTCTCATTATCTTTCGACACTAATTATACATAAAACATACTTTACAATGGAAAGAAGAAAATTTATTGCAAGTACTGCATTGCTGGGGGCCGGGGTTTTTGTTAGCAAGTTCCCAGTAAAAGCCGGGGTGTTAGAGTACCCTGTTGTACGTACTGCTGCAGCTTCAAGAAATTTTACCAGCAAAGCCGTTGAGGCAGCTATTAAAGAGTTTAAAGCAAAAGTTAAAGACAAAGAGCTGGGCTGGTTGTTTGAAAACTGCTTTCCTAATACCTTAGATACCACTGTTACTTACAAACTAAAAGATAACCGCCCGGATACTTATGTAATTACCGGCGATATTGATGCTATGTGGCTGCGCGATAGCAGCGCGCAGGTTTGGCCGTACCTGAGCATGATCAAAAAAGACGCTGCCTTGCAGCAACTGATAGCTGGTATTGTAAACCGCCAGGTAGTTAATATTTTAAGAGATCCTTATGCAAATGCTTTTTACGATGATCCTGCCAAGGTAGGTGAGTGGAAAGATGATGTTACCGATATGAAACCCGGTTTGCACGAACGCAAATGGGAAATTGATTCGCTTTGCTACCCTATCCGTTTAGCTTACAATTACTGGAAACTAACCGGTGATGTAAAACCTTTTGATGGTGAGTGGAAAAAAGCTATTCAAACCATACTGAAAACCTTTAAAGAGCAGCAACGTAAAGATAACGACGGGCCATATTCTTTTCAGCGTAAAACCGCCTGGGCTACTGATGGCGTACCAATGAATGGTTACGGTTACCCGGTTAAGCCTGTTGGTTTGATCTGCTCATCGTTCAGGCCGAGTGACGATGCTACCATCTACTCATATCTTATCCCGTCGAATTTCTTCGCGGTGATCAGCCTGAAACAAGCGGCAGAAATGTCGACTCAAATACTTAAGGATGATGCACTGGCCGGCGAACTTACAGCGCTTGCAACCGAAGTAGACGCAGCCTTGCAAAAACACGCGGTAATTGATCACCCTGATTACGGTAAGATCTATGCCTATGAAGTGAACGGTTTCGGTAGCTATAACCTGATGGATGACGCTAACGTACCAAGCTTACTATCGCTGCCATATTTAGGCGCTTTAAAGAATACCGACCCGGTATATCAAAACACCCGTAAAATGCTGTTATCAACCAATAACCCTTTCTTCTTTAAAGGTACAGCTGCCGAAGGTATTGGCGGTCCGCACATTGGTAAAGATATGATTTGGCCAATGAGCATTATTATGCGTGCTATAACCAGTAATGATGATGAAGAGATCAGAACCTGTATCCAGGTGTTAAAGAAAACGCACGGCAACACCGGTTTTATGCACGAATCATTCCATAAAAACGACCCGACCAAATTTACCCGTAAATGGTTTGCATGGGCAAATACCCTGTTTGGCGAGCTGTTATGGGAAACCTACCAGGCTAAGCCTCAACTATTAGGTTAATAGCCTGTATAAATAGCTTTAAGTTGGGATATCACTGTTATCCATTAAACCTAAATACTGAATAAAACATAAGTAATTGATTATTAAGCCCTGCTGATGAAAAATCAGCAGGGCTTTTTGTTTTGCGGTAATTTAATACGCTATCCTCCCGAAAAACTTTAAAAAAGCGTTAAAATAATACTTGTTGAGTTGACACTAATCGCCGTTTGGAGGCTGTGAGGGCATTTTTTCTTAAAAAAATATGTTAAAAATGTATATGGAACAAAGCGTATCACTTTTTAATTTATTTACTAACTGAAAACCACGTTTAGTGCTGATAATTAGGCATATTATCAATTTTTATTTTGTTATCTAAGCGTTTCAAAATTAAGTTAAGTAACTAAAAATCAGATATTTATGAAAAAAATATTTGTTTTTATGTTTTTTACTTTGATACCTTTGATTCACAAACAAGGCCAAATACATCCTCGTATAAGCCTTTTTGCATAACCAATTATTGCTTACTTAACCAATTAACTATGACGTATAAGTTTTACTTCTATTTAATTTCCTATGGCTAAATATTGGCCAAAATCTTAAAAACGGAACCCAACCAATTTCCGCAACACCCAATACACAATTATTAAACTTTATTATCCATGAGAAAAAAAATTACTTTATTTATCTTCCTGCTGTTGGCAGGATTCTCAGCCGCCTTTGCCCAGGACCTAACCGTAAAAGGTAAAGTGGTTGATCAGAGCGCGCAACCTTTGCCGGGCGTATCGGTAGTGGTTAAAGGCTCACCATCAGGTACCCAAACCGATGTAAACGGTAACTACAGCATAACAGCTCCATCAAGCGGTACACTTGTATTTTCATTTATAGGCTACGCTAACCAGGAAGTTAGGATTGGTGGCCAATCTACCATCAACATCAACATGAGCGATGATGTGAAAAAACTTGAAGAAGTAGTGGTAATTGGTTACGGTACGCAAAAAAAGAGCGTAGTAACCGGTTCTATATCACGCGTAAAATCAAGCGATTTCCAGGATCAGCAGGTGGTTAACATTACCGACGTGCTTAAGGGCCGTACAGCCGGTGTTGCCGGTGTGCAAAGTTCGGGTGCGCCGGGTTCAACCGCTTCTATCCGTATCCGCGGTATAACTTCAATCAACAACTCTGAGCCTCTTTATGTTGTTGACGGTGTTATTGGTTTGAACGGTGGTTTAGAGAATATCAACCCTAATGATATCGAATCAATCGAGGTACTTAAAGATGCCTCGGCTGCCATATATGGTTCACGTGCATCTGCCGGTGTAATTTTGGTTACAACCAAAAAAGGTAAGATCGGTTCAAGCTCAATAAGCTACAATGGCTACATCGGTATTCAAAATGTGGTTAAAAAGATCGATATGGCCAATGCATCTGAATATGCAACCTTGCGTAACCAGGCATTAACCAATGATGGCGTAGCTACAACCGATCCGAGATATTTTGACGGTCACGATGCATTTCACCCAACCCCGGCCAATGCAGGCGTAGGTACCAACTGGCAAAACCAGATCTTCGGTGATAACGCTAAGATCCAAAATCACTCATTATCAGTTCAGGGTGGTAACGATAAATCAAATTACTATACCTCATTCGGTTACCTTAATCAGCAAGGTATCATCTTCCCCGAAATATCTAACTACAAACGTTATAACTTTACTGTAAACAGCAGTACTAAAGTTAAATGGTTAACAGTAGGCGAAAACTTTCAGTATGCTTACACACACAGTCAGGGTGGTGTTAATACCAACAGTGAGTTTGGTGGCCCGTTAAGTTCGGCCCTGAACCTTGACCCGCTTACCCCGGTAGTGGTAACAGGTGATATCCCTAACGTTGCAGATTATCAAAACAACCTTGATTTCCTGATCCGCGATCCGCAGGGGCGTCCTTATGGATTATCGCAACTGGTACGTAATGAGCTTACTAACCCGGTAGCTTTTGTACAAACCCAATTGGGTAACTACGGCTGGTCGCACAACGCGCTTGGTAACGCCTTTGCCGAAATTTCACCAATAAAAGGTTTAAAGATCCGTACGCAGATAGGTGGTAAGCAGTCATTCTATGGCAGCCAGTCATTCTCTCCGTTATATTACCTGAACGTATTGGTTAACAACAAAACAAACCCGAACGGTTACAGGGCAACCAACCGTAATGTTACCTGGAACTGGGATAACACCGCGAGCTATACCCGCACTATAGGCGATCATAACTTCAGTGCCTTGATCGGTACCAGCGCGCAATCGCAAAGCGCTGTTGGTTTGGGTGCACAATACAACAACCTGCCAATAACTTCGTATCAGCAATTATCATTCAACTTTGATTTGCCAAACGCTCAGCGTATTGCCAACTCAAACGAAGATCAGCCGTACACGGTTAGTTCTTTATTCGGTCGTTTAACTTATGATTATAAAGAGAAATACCTGTTTACCGGTATTATCCGTCGTGATGGTTCATCACGTTTCGGTTCAAATAACGTATATGGTGTGTTCCCTTCGGCATCAGTGGGCTGGGTAGTGAGTAAAGAAGATTTCTTCCCTAAAGATATTTTCCTGAACAGTTTCAAACTGCGTGCATCATATGGCGCGGTAGGTAACGAGCAATCGTTAGGCGCGTTCTTCTACACCTCGGTAGTAGGTGGCGGCCGTAACTATGTATTCGGTCAGGACCAGTTGATCATTGGTAACTCTCCGCTTGCACCGGCTAACCCTGATTTGAAATGGGAATCGGTACATACTACCGATATCGGTTTCGACGCGGTATTATTTGATAACCTAAGTCTGACTGTTGATGTTTATCGTAAGTTAACCAAAGGAATGCTGCAAAGTGTTGATCTGCCGGCTTATGCAGGTTTTGATAACGCTTACCGCGCAAACGTTGGTAACCTCGAAAACAAAGGTATTGAGGTTGAATTAGGATATACCAAGAAAGTAGGCCAGGTGAACATGAACTTTAACGGTAATATATCTTACAACAAAAACAATGTTACCTATTTAGGTTTAACTAAATTTTTAGATGGCGGTAACTTCCAGTCAACCAGCTTTGCTATATACCGTACACAAGTTGGCCAGCCGGTATCATCTTTTTACGGCTTTAAAGAGTTAGGCACATTTAAATCACAAGCAGAAATTGACGCTTACACAGCTAATGGCGCTAAAATTCAACCAAATGCCAAACCGGGCGATTTCAAATGGCAGGATACTAACGGCGATGGCAAAATAGGCGAAGATGACCGCGTATTTTTAGGCAATCAATTACCAAAATGGACTTACGGCTTTAACATTGGTGCCAATTACAAAGGCTTTGACCTGAAGGTATTCGGACAGGGCGTTTGGGGCAACCTACTATACCAGGGTTACCGCCGTTTAGATATTGGTGATGCTAATTATCAAAGATCGGCCCTGCAAGCCTGGACACCACAAAATGCAAATAGTAATTATCCACGTTTAACAGTTGCTGACCCCAACCATAATTTCTCTTATCCATCAAACTTTAACCTGCAAAGCGGCGCGTACTTCCGTATCAAAACCGCTCAAATAGGTTATAGCTTACCGGCCGCAGTGCTTAGTAAGTTGGATGTGAACAGGTTGCGGGTATATGTAAGTAGCAACAACTTAGCAACAATCACAAAGTATGATGGTTTCGATCCCGAAATTCAGGGCGGTATTGACAGAGGTATCTATCCTCAGTCGCGCACTTTCCTGTTGGGCTTAGATATCACTTTGTAAACAATTTAATTACATAAAAAAATGAAAAGAAAATACATCAGTTACAGTACCGCAGCAGTGTTGTTGAGTGTGGCCGTGTTTGCCAGCTGTAAAAAATCGTTCCTTGAACTGCAACCAGCAGGCCAAACTTTAGAAGTAAATTATTATAAAACTCCTGCCGAAGCATTTGCAGGTTTGGTTGCCGCGTATGATCCGTTATCAACAGAAACAGGCGGTATAGATAATACCTATTCGGGTGTGCTTGGTCCGCTAAATTCAGCGTCTGACGATTGCGTTACCGGTGGCGGTAGCTCAACGGATATGACCACCTGGCAGGTTTGGAATAATTATACCTTGACACCTGCACAGGGCCCTCAGGGTGAATACTGGGGATTGGATTTTAAAGGTGTGAGCAGGGCTAATATCATTCTTTCAAAATTAGATGGAGTGGTAGGCCTGGATGCCGCTACCAAGGCACGTTATGCTGCCGAGGCAAAGTTTTTGCGGGCGCATTACTACTTCGATCTGGAAAGATTGTTTAAGAACATTCCGTTATTTACAACGCCTATTCAGCCTACCGAAGCCTATAATCAGCCACAGGCCGACCCGGCTGCTGTATATGCGCAAATTGAAGCGGATTTGAATGCCGCTATCCCTGATCTGCCTGCAAGTGTAGCTGCCGCCGAGAACGGGCGTGCTACTAAAGGCGCTGCTATTGCCTTATTGGGTAAAGTATTATTGTACGAGAAAAAATGGGCCGAAGCTGCCGCGCAATTTAAACTGGTGAACGGTACACCGGGTGGCACAGGGCCTTTCGGTAATAAACTGCTTACCAATTATGCAGAGATATTCAGTCCTGATCATAAATTCAATTCAGAAGCTATCTTCGAAATAGCGCACACCGGTTCACAAGCTTACAGCTGGAATAACTGGGGTTCGTTCAAATCAAATGTATACACACAAATGATTGGCGCACGCTCATACAACGGCCCTGTATTTATGCAGGGATGGGGCTTTAACCCGGTAACCAAGAGCCTGGTTGATGCTTTTAAGGCTGATAACGACCCTCGTTATGGTTATACTGTAGTGAATATGGACAGCCTTTCGGCAGCTTCAAATTCATCGTACGAGCATAGCTACGAAAACACCGGTTATTTTATGAAGAAATTTGCACCGCTTATCAAATATAAAGCTGGTACAGGTACTACAGAGCTTAACTATCCTAACGATTATATTGAGATCCGTTTGGCCGATACTTACCTGATGGAAGCTGAAGCCTTGGTGCAAAGTGGTGGCGATGCAAACCGTGCAAAAGATTTAGTTGATGCTGTACGTGCACGTGTAGGTTTAGAGAGCGTTCCGGCAACTTTGGCCAATATTTACAAAGAGCGCCGTTTAGAGCTTGCTACCGAAGGACACCGTTGGTTTGACCTGGTACGTACCGGGCAGGCAGCTGCTGTACTTGGTGGTTCAGGTTTCAAAACCGGAACTCATGAACTATTGCCAATTCCGTTGAAAGAACTGAACAATACTCAGTTAAAACAAAATCCAGGCTATTAATTAACCCCTGCAATACCCTGCCGGCATAGCCGGCAGGGTTATTAAATAACCCTATAAAGCAAAACTTATGAAAATGAATACAGGCCTGTTGATGTGTGCTTTTACGGGCTTGATGCTGGTAGCTTGCGGCGGCAAAAAAAAGGACGCTACGCCCTATGTACCTGTAACGGTAAAACCACCCGAAGATAAAGGCTGGAAGTTTGAAACCACACCATCATTTGCCGATGAGTTTGATAATACCGGTTTACCGCTTGCCGATAACTGGATGTATGATACCGGTGGCAGCGGCTGGGGTAATAACGAACTGCAATACTATACCAACACCACCAATAATGCCGAGGTGAAAAATGGCATGTTAACCATCACGGCCAAAAAAGAAACTATGGCGGGTATGGGGTATACTTCATCGCGCATGGTATCAAAATTTGAGCATAGCCTGCTTTACGGCAGGGTTGAGGTACGTGCCAAATTGCCTTCGGGACGTGGTACATGGCCTGCAATATGGATGCTGCCTGATGGATATGTGTATGGCGCATGGCCAAAAAGCGGTGAAATTGATATTATGGAGCATGTAGGTTACGATCCTAACGCGGTACACTTTAGTACCCATACCGAAGTGAACAACGGCGGTAACTCAAAAACCAGCACCAGGATGATCGAAACCGCCATGACCGATTTTCATAACTACCGTATGGACTGGACACCTTATGCCGTGCGCGGGTATTATGATGATGACCTGGTATTCACTTATATCAACACAGGTAAGGGTTCGTCGTTATGGCCGTTTGATCAAAAGTTTCACCTGTTGCTTAACATAGCCGTTGGCGGTAATTGGGGTGGTATAAAGGGAGTGGATGATACCGTTTTTCCAGCCACCATGCAGGTTGACTATGTGCATTTTTACAAAATGATACCTCAATAATTTGAACAGGCTTTCGCAAGCCATTTTTGACCCGTTTTTCTGATATCTAATCACTTAATTTTTATATGAAGTTAAAGCCGACCCTTTTAACTGCTGCTATTGCTTTGCTTATAAATAACGGCGGAGCTATGGCCCAATCCGCTAAAAAACAGCCGGATAATGTTGATGCTAAGGTGAAAACCCTGCTGGCGAAAATGACATTGGAAGAAAAGATAGGGCAGCTGAATCAATATACCGGTGATAATGACGCTACCGGGCCGGTGAGCAAAAACAATAACAAGCTGGAGCAGATAAAGCAGGGTAAGGTAGGCTCTATGCTGAATGTACGCGGCGCTAAAGATACCCGCCAGATACAGGAAGCGGCCATGCAATCGAGGTTAAAAATTCCGCTGTTGTTTGGGCAGGATGTGATACATGGTTATCGTGTAACGTTCCCGGTTCCGCTGGCCGAGGCCGCGAGTTGGGATTTAGGCGCTATTGAACTATCGGCAAGGATAGCTGCCAAAGAAGCGGCGGCATCGGGCCTGCACTGGACGTTTGCGCCTATGGTTGATATTGCCCGCGACCCACGCTGGGGCAGGGTGATGGAAGGTGCCGGTGAAGACCCGTACCTGGGTTCGCTGATCGCAAAAGCACGTGTACATGGCTTTCAGGGCAAAAGCCTTGGCGACCTGGACGCTATAATGGCCTGTGCCAAGCACTTCGCGGCCTATGGTGCCGCTATAGCCGGGCGCGATTATAATTCGGTTGATATGAGCGACCGCCTGCTGTGGGAGGTATACCTGCCGCCGTTTAAAGCCGCCGTTGATGCGGGAGCCGCCACGTTCATGAACTCTTTTAACGATTTGAACGGCATCCCGGCAACGGGAAACAGTTACCTGCAACGTGATATTTTGAAAGGCAAATGGGGCTTTACAGGTTTTGTAGTAAGTGACTGGGGATCGATAGGTGAAATGATAGCCCACGGCTATGTAAAGGATAGTTATGATGCTGCCAATGCCGCCATTACCGCGGGAAGCGATATGGATATGGAGAGCCGTGCCTATATCGGTAACCTGCAACAATTAGTGAAGGATGGCAAGGTGCCGGTAAAACTGATTGATGATGCCGTAAGCCGGATATTAAGAAAGAAATTTGAATTAGGCTTATTTGACGATCCGTACCGTTTCAGTAACGAGGAGCGCGAAAAATCAGTGCTTAATTCGGCAGAGAACAAACAAGCCGCTAAAGAAGTGGCAGAGAAGAGCATCGTCCTCTTAAAAAACGATAAGCAATTATTGCCGCTGTCAAAAAACGTGAAAAGCATAGCGGTGATTGGTCCGCTGGCAAAATCTAAAAAAGATATGAAAGGCTTTTGGTCGATAGACTGGGCCGGTGCCGACGAAAACGACCTGGTATCATTATACGATGGTATCCAGCACAAATTGGGAAACAACACAAAATTATTATATGCCCAAGGCTGTGCTATTCAGGATAGCAGCCGCGCCGGGTTTGATGAAGCCGTAAAAGCAGCCAAAGATGCCGATGTGGTAATTATGGCCATTGGCGAAGCGGGTGATATGAGCGGCGAGGCCAAAAGCCGGTCGAATATCCACATCCCCGGTGTGCAGGAAGAATTGGTGAAAGCCATACAAGCTACCGGCAAGCCTGTTGTGGTACTGGTAATGGGCGGTCGTCCGCTGATATTTAACTGGACTGCCGATAACGTGCCCGCCATACTATATACCTGGTGGCTCGGCAGCGAAGCCGGTAATGCCATGGCCGATGTTTTATTCGGCGATTACAACCCCGGAGGGAAATTGCCTATCAGCTTCCCGAGATCGGAAGGGCAGATCCCGGTATTCTACGCGCAAAAAAGTACCGGCAGGCCGTCTATGAATGATAAGGATATCATCTATAAATCGGCCTACCTCGATTTGCCTAACAGTCCGCGATTTGCATTTGGTTATGGGTTGAGTTATACGAGTTTCAAGTACAGCGATCTTAAATTATCTAAAACCAAACTAAAAAATACCGAGACGCTGACTGCCAGCTTTACCCTTACCAATACAGGTAAATATGCCGGGGAAGAAGTAGCCCAACTGTACCTGCACGATATAGTAGCCAGCGCGGTACGCCCTGTAAAAGAGCTGAAAGATTTTAAGAAAGTAATGCTGAAACCGGGCGAATCGGTAACTATCAGCTTCGCGATAGGGAAGGATAAGCTGTCCTTTTATAACTCAAAAATGGTGTGGACAACCGAGCCGGGCAAGTTTGAACTGATGATAGGCAGCGCGAGCGACGATGTACGGCTGAAGAGTGATTTTGAATTAGTTGATTGATCAATACAGAAAGATAAGATGAAAAAGATTACTGATTATACGTTTACCGCTTTAATAATACTGGCACTTGGCATAACGGCAGGCTGCGGCAAAAAATCATCCGGAACGGTTACGCCTCCACCGGTTGATCCGCCTGTGGTACCCCCGTCGGTTACGCCCACAAAAACCGATGTGGCCATGTGGCTCACCAATGCGGATCAATCGGTACTGTTTAAAAAACAGAATGTGAGTTTGCTGTTTAGTACGGCTACCAACCAAAACCCTACTATTGAGGTTGATACTACGCAAACTTATCAAAGTATTGATGGCTTCGGCTTCGCGTTAACGGGTGGCAGCGCATCGCTGATCAACAGCCTGCCATCGGCCCAAAAGGACGCGCTCATTAAAGAACTTTTCGCAACCGATACCAATAACATCGGTATCAGCTATATCAGGCTTACACTGGGCGCGTCAGACCTGAGCGCGGCTCCGTTCTCTTATGATGAACCGGTGCTAAGCACTACCGACGAGGATATGAAAGAGTTCACCATAGATATGGAGAAGAAAGACCTTATCCCCGTGATAAAAAGCATATTGGCTATTAACCCTAATATTAAAATACTGGCTTGCCCATGGAGCGCGCCAACATGGATGAAGGATAACAAAAGCTTTTACGGCGGTAGCCTGAAGCCCGAGTATTTTGGCGCCTTTGCCAAATACTTTGTAAAATACATACAAGCCATGAAGGCCCAAGGCATTACTATTGATGCTATTACCCCGCAAAACGAACCGCTGAATGCTTACAATAACCCAAGTATGCTGATGCTTTCGGCAGATCAGGGTAAGTTTATCAAGAACAACCTTGGTCCGGCGTTTAGGGCGGCCAATATCAACACCAAGATCATTATTTACGATCATAACCTCGATCATCCCGAATACGCTACCGATATTTTAAAGGATGCCGACGCGGCCGCTTACATTGATGGTTCGGCGTTTCACCTGTACGCGGGTAATATCAGCACGCTAAACTCGGTACATAATGCAGCACCAACCAAAAACGTGTATTTCACCGAGCAGGCCACCTTTGGCGATGGCAACTTTGGCAGCGATCTTTCATGGCATGTGAGTAACCTCATTGTGGGTGCTACCCGCAACTGGAGCCGCAACGTTATCGAGTGGAATCTGGCTTCCGATCCGCAATTTAAGCCGCATACTACCGGGGGCTGCGGTACCTGCCAGGGCGCTATTACAGTTGGTGCATCGGTAGCGCGTAACGTATCGTACTATATTATAGCCCATGCCGCCAAGTTTGTAAGGCCGGGTTCGGTACGCATCGCCTCAAACATTGTAAATAATTTGCAAAACGTAGCCTTTAAAACACCCGATGGCAAAAAGGCGCTCATTGTACTCAACAGCAACAATGCGCAGGCAACTTTCAATATAAAATTTAAGGGTAAAATGACTACCACTACGCTTAACGCGGGAGCGGTGGCAACTTATGTATGGTAACTAATCAAGCACAATTTATAAATATATTATATGCAAAAGATCTATAAGTTCGCTATAATGCTGTTATGCTCGCAGCAGGTATGGCAGCAGGCCGGGGCGCAGTCGGCGGTAAAAAGCAGCAGCTTTTCGTCAGGGGCCAAAACGGTAAAGGTGTATACCACAGCCAAAAATACCGACTATCGCCTGTCACAAACCGAAACGCTGAAGTTTGCCAAACACGGCCAGCCTTTTGAAACCGAGGCCTGCATATTTGTTGATCCGTCAAAAACATTCCAAACCTTTTTGGGGGTAGGCGCCGCGCTTACAGATGCTTCTGCCGAAACATTTTACAAGCTGCCCAAGGATAAGCAGAAACAGCTATTGCAGGATTTTTACGATCCGCAAAAGGGGATAGGCTATACACTGGCCCGTACCAATATTCAAAGCTGCGATTTTTCGAGCGATAGCTATGCCTACGTTAAAGAAGGCGACGGCGCGCTGAAAACCTTTAATGTTGAGCACGATAAAAAATACCGCATCCCTTTTATAAAAGAAGCTATAGCAGCTGCCGGTGGCAAGTTAACCATGTATGTTAGTCCGTGGAGCCCACCTGCATTTATGAAGGATAATAACGATATGTTGCACGGCGGAAAGTTGAAAGCCGAATACCGCCAGTCGTGGGCGAATATGTATGTGAAGTTCATCAAAACCTACCAGGCGCTGGGTATCCCTATCTGGGGTTTATCGGTACAAAATGAACCAATGGCTAAGCAAACCTGGGAATCGTGTATGTATACTGCCGAAGAAGAACGCGATTTTGTAAAGTACTTTTTAGGCCCAACGCTGCACAAGCAAGGCCTGGCCGATAAAAAACTGATTATTTGGGATCATAACCGCGATTTGATCTATCAGCGTGCCAGCACCGTACTGGAAGATCCCGCGGCTGCCAAATACGTTTGGGGAACCGGTTTCCACTGGTATGTACATGATGTGTTTGAGAACGTAAAACGTGTAAAGGAAGCCTTCCCTGATAAGAACCTCATTTTTACCGAAGGTTGCAGTGAGCGCTTTAACCTCGAAAAAATTAACGAATGGCAATGGGGCGAACTGTACGGAAAATCAATGGTGAACGATTTTAACAACGGTGTAGTAGCCTGGACAGACTGGAACATCTTTTTAGATGAAACCGGAGGACCAAACCATGTGGGTAACTTTTGCTATGCCCCGGTGCATGCCAATGTTAAAACCAACGAGATAACTTACATGAACTCATACTATTATATAGGCCACTTTTCAAAATTTGTAAAACCGGGTGCTAAACGCATCATCAGTTCATCAAACCGCGATAAACTGCAAACAACTGCCTTTATCAATAAAGATAACAAGCTGGTGGTAGTAGTGCTTAACCTAAGCGATGATGAATTGCCTTATAGCATATGGATTGCCGGTAATGCTGCAAAAACAAAAAGTTTACCTCACTCTATAACAACACTTGTGGTACAATAATCGTATTATTATGGTATAAACCATTATAACCTGTTTTTGAAATAAACGGATATCATTGCGGGGCTAAGGCATTGCTTCGTGCCTCGCGATGACAAGTTTTTAAACACTATTTAAGCATTATACTTATCACGATGAAGCGCAAAAGAATATTATTATTGTGTTCAATATTCATGATACCGCTCGTTCTGATATTTTCTCAATGCGATAAACTTAATAAAAAAGATGATCCACGGGGGGAGTTGTATGCAGGCTCGGCAACCTGCATACGCTGCCACAAAGATGTATACGCTAATTATTTACATACCGCTCATTTTAAAAGTACGCGCGAGGCCGAAGCAACAACTACCCACGGCGACTTTGCGCGCAATAACACCTTTGTGTTTAACGCGCATAGCAAGGTGGTGATGGAAAAACGCGCTGGGGGCTTATACCAGGTGGGCTATACCGATGGTAAAAAGACCGATGAGCAGCGTTTTGATATTACGTTTGGCGGTGTAAAGGCCGAAACCTATTTGTACTGGAAAAACAACCAGATCTACCAGTTGCCGGTATCGTACTTCAGTAAATTGCATGGCTGGGCTAATAGTCCGGGGTATGATACTACGCAGGTTAACTTTACGCGCATTATCGGCAAGCGTTGTTTTGAGTGCCATGCATCGTACATAAAAGAGCTGCCTGCTGAAACGCAAAGCTTAAGCCAAACGGTAGAGTTTGATAAGGCATCGCTGATCAATGGCGTTGATTGCGAACGTTGCCATGGCCCTGCGGCAAATCATGTTAATTTTCATACGGATTTTCCGGAGGAGAAGAAACCCAAGTACATTGCCCGCTATGCTGAACTAACCCGCGGACAAAAAATTGATATGTGCGCGGTTTGCCATTCGGGTAATAAGAACATGATCATTACCACCACCTTCAACTTTAAACCCGGCGATAAGCTGGCCAATTTTGTGGAACCCGATTTCGCGGTGGATCGTAATGATAATACGCTGCTTGATGTACATGGCAACCAAAGCCAGTTACTTGCGCTAAGCCAATGTTTTATTAAGAGTAAAATGGATTGCGCCACCTGCCATAATACGCATGTGAACGAGGAAGCAAATCTATCCCTCGACTCTAAAAAATGTATGAGCTGCCATAGCGATGCAGGCCATAATTTTTGTAAAATGGCCGATAAGATTGGCCCGGCCATTAAAAATAATTGTATTGATTGCCACATGCCCGAACGTCCGTCAAACATCATAGCGGTAGAAACGGCAGGCGCCGGCAAAACCAATCCGTACATGGTACGCACGCACCGGATAGCGGTATATCCCGATCAAACAGAAAAAGTTTTGGCTTATTTAAAAAGTAGTAAAAATTTAAGTAAAAATTAACATATTAAAGGTCTACAAACCGATCTAAATTATGAAGAAGAAATTATCGGGGCTGTTTTTGCTAACGGCCTTATTTTCAATGCCTCTGCTTGCGCAAAATAAATTTATAAGCGTTAAGGGAAAAGAGATCATCGGCACAGATAACAAGCCTTTTTTAATTAAAGGTACCAATTTAGGTAACTGGCTGGTGCCCGAAGGCTATATGTTTAAGCTGAAGGGTATTAACTCGCCCAAGTTGATCAACCAGGCATTTTCGGAGATCATCGGCCCGGATGATATGAAGATTTTTTGGAAGCAGTTTTTGGATACCTACATTACCGAAGCCGATATCCATTACCTTAAAACTACGGGTATTAATTCTATCCGTATCCCGTTCAATTACAAACTGTTCACCAATGAAGATTACATGGGCGCCAATGACTCAACCCGCGGTATCAAGCTGCTGGATAAAGTGATTGGCTGGTGTAAAAAAGAGAACCTGTACGTGATATTGGATATGCACTGCGCGCCGGGCGGCCAAACCGGCGATAATATTGATGATGGTTATGGCTACCCCTTCCTGTTTGAGAGCAGGCCGAGCCAGTTGCTTACCATGCGGATTTGGAAAGACATCGCGAAGCATTACAAAAATGAACCGATCATTTTAGGTTATGATCTGCTGAACGAGCCCATCGCTCATTACTTTAAAGCAGATTATTTTAACCCGCACCTGGAGCCATTGTACAAGGAAATTACTGCGGCCGTGCGTTCAGTTGATAAAAACCACCTGATATTTTTAGGCGGCGCGCAGTGGGATAGCAACTTTAAACCATTCGGTACCCCGTTTGATGATAAACTGGTATACACTTTTCATAAGTACTGGACGGATGCCACCGTTGCCGTAATACAGGATTACATCGACTTCCGTAATAAATACAATGTGCCTATTTACGTAGGTGAAACCGGCGAAAATACTGACGAATGGGTGCGCGATTTCAGGATAGTGCTGGAGAAAAACAACATTGGCTGGCATTACTGGCCATACAAAAAAATGGATAACCTGCGTGGTTTCCGTACGTTTGATGAGCCTGCCGGTTATGCCAAAATACTGGAATACACCGAAAAGCCCCGCCAAACTTTTGAGGATATCCGCAAGGCTACCCCCGAAGACCGTAAGGCACTTAAAGAGATATTATTTAAAGTATTGGAGAACAGTAAGTTTGTTAACACCAAATCCAACAAAGGCTACATTGAAGCGCTGGGTATGGTAGCCGGACAGTAGTGACTGATAGAATTTAAGAAATATAGTATATTGCGAGCTTATAAATAAACCTGAATGCCATGCCAATTGGGCGTAAACAACGTTTAAAAGATCTGTGTGAGTATGCTGAAAACCTTCATAAAGCGGTTAGCCGTTATTGTGTGTTTTGTAGGTATGGCCTTAAGCGCTTTGGCGCAAAAGGCCGTTCCATTAAATGATGATATCAATCAGCATATATTTGCCTACGCCGAAATTGAGAGTTTTAAAGATACTACCAATACGCTTAGTTTTGAGCAGGTTAGGAGTGCCGCTTACACCACCAAATTTAAATCGAGCAGTATTTATACCCCCAAGGCTTTAAGTCCGGCGGCTACTTACTGGTACCGTATAGTGATTGATCATACGGCATCAAAAAAGAACTGGCTGCTGGAGTTTATGGATCAAACCATCGACAGTATTACCACTTACACGCCCGATAATAATAACCGGTACAAAATAGCCGTTTTCGGTGCCGCGTACCCGTTTTCGCAACGGTTGTATCGCCATAAAAACTTTACGCTCAATATTGATGGTAATGTTAGGGGGCAGCATGTGTATTACATACGTGTGCGGTCGCACCAGCAGGTAAACGTTATTATAGCACTGCGTTCGGTGGGCTGGTTTGTGCATTACGCGCTGGATGAGTATTTCTTTTTCGGTAGTTTTTATGGTATGCTGATGGTTTTCGGGTTGTATAACCTGATGATGTTTTTTGCCATAAAGCAAAAGCAGTACCTGTACTATGTAATGTACAACCTAAGTATAGGTTTCTACGAAATGTGTACCGATGGTATCGCCTACCAATACCTGTGGACTGATTCGCCAATATGGAACCAGTACGCGTATGGTGTGGCACTTTTTTTTGCCAGCGTTTTTGGCATGCGGTTTACCCAAAGCCTGCTGCATATTAAAGCCCGTGCGCCAAAACTGAACAAGCTGATATGGGCGGTAATTGGTTTGCGCACTATCTTTTTTATAGTATGCTTAACGGTTGATAGAAACTGGTTCAATTATAAAATTGTGGAGATAGTGCCACTACTACTGGCTTGTTATGCAGGTTTTTATGTAATGAGCAAAGGCTACTGGCCGGCGCGTTTCTTTGTGGTGGGCTACAGCTTTTTGTTTGTAGGCTTTATTATCAAGATCCTCATAGCGTTTGATGTGCCTTGGTTACCCTTTGGGCCGGTTACACATTACAGCTTAAGTTTTTGCTTTATTATGGAAATGCTCTTTATCTCCTTCGCGATAGGTGAAAAGGTGCGGGCATTGAAGAAAAAGAAAGATTATGTGCAGCGCCGCATCATCAGGCAGATGAAGCAAAACGAGGAACTGAAGGATAACATCAATCGCCAGCTGGAAGAGCAGGTAAGGGAGCGCACCAAGGAGCTGATTGAAAAATCGGAAGTGATTGCCCAGCAGAACGACGAGCTTAAATCGGTAAACCTGCTGCTGAAAGAACAGGCCGAAGAAATATCGCGGATCAATGTATTATTAGAGAACGATAACATCACCCTGCATACCAATATTGAAAAGGTAACGCACGACAGGGTAATGTCGGCCGAGGTAGATTTTGAAGAGTTCAGCCGCATTTACCCCGACAGGGAAACCTGCTTCAAGTTCCTGTCGGACTTGAAATGGGAAAACGGTTACCATTGCCGTAAATGCACGCACACCCATTATAGCGGCGGCCATTTGCCATACAGCAGGCGTTGCTCAAAATGCGGGTACGAAGAATCGGTTATCGCCTACACCATTCTGCAAAACACGCGGATCCCTATCAATAAGGCATTTTATATGATCTTTTTGATGTACTCTACCAAAGGCAAAATCTCGTCGCACAAGCTCTCCGAAATTGTGGAGATCCGTCAAAGCACCTGCTGGGCCTACAGTTCGCGCATCAAAAAACTCATGGAAAGCAAAAAGAAAGAACTCCGCAATGCAGGGCATAAAGGCTGGAGTAAACTGGTACTGGAGGTAATAGAGGAGTAAGGAGAGGAGATTGTTTACCTCTTTAAGTTATCCCACAAAGCCAAGGCTAAAGGGTTTTTGCGGCATAAACTCACAAATCTTTCATGCCCCTGATGATTTATTCAACTGGCTTTGGGTAAACTTGCCATTGCGACTTATGGTTGTAATCTTCATGAAATGTAATATATAATTTTTACGTCATCACCATAAAAATAGGCGCTATTTTCCTTTTTTGTGAATACGATTTCTTTGTCGTAGGATATTTCCAATGTATGACTGTCTATCCATCTTGCATCTATGTTTTTTTCTTGGTTTGTATAGTATAAAACTCCACTGCCGCCATCGGCCCAATTTAACGAACCACCTGTATGGATATAGTTTTTATTTACGAATTCTTGATTTACAACAAAAGTTTTTTTATTATCTGGTGAAGAAATATTTATGATTTTTCGTACTTCAAATTCAAATTTTTGCTTTACTCTTCGTTTCGGTTTGTCCTTTTCTATCGAAATTTGAGAAAGGAATTTTTTAAGTACAGCTTCTCTTTTTTTTAATGTTTTAGTATCAGCTCCTAATTCTTTCCAAATTTCAAGATCATTGCCAGTTTCAATAATGATTTTTACTTGATTAAAAATTATTGGATCTGTTGATTTGGTTTCCCATTGCGCAAATGCCAGTGCAAAAAATGAATTGTTTTTATCATCTCTATCGATAAATAGTTCTTGATAACTCTCAAGAATTTGTGTAGATATTTCATCAGGGTGCTTTCCTTGGTTATATTGATCGATAAATGTTGAATATATATCAAGAAATGCATCGTTGCCATTAATAGCTGTATTCCACGTTCCCATTTAAGTATTAAATTTCGCTTAAATAAAAGCATTAAAATTAATTATTCTATAAAACCTTGTTAAGTTTTAAATAACGAAATGAATAGCAATTATTTTATTTTTCACCAACTAATTTTAATCGCCATAAGAGTATACTGCTACCATACCAAAGCAACCTTTAAATTATCGTCAGTAGGGCCATTTTAATAGTTCTTTGGCTTCTTTAAATAAAAAAGTAAGCTGAAGTTAGTTTTCATAATATCCGATATTAAAAGCTTAATAAAATTAAGATCGAAATCAGGTCTGTACAAGATGTTCAACTGCTGAATGGTTTGACAGTCAAAATGATATGTAGGTATTGGTGAATAAGTGTTTAATGAATAAAAAACTCAAAAACCTCCGTGCAAACCTCTGTGTACTTTGTGGTTAAATTTTCGATCTACTTTATCGTCGTCCCAACATCTTTTGACTTCCGCCTGAAAGCCGGGAAATTCATCGGGCTTTTCTCCGGGCGTTCATCGCCCAGCAGTACGCCCCATTGTTTAAACTGTTCCGATCTGTCGAATACGATCTTCAGCACCGCTATCACCGGCAAGGCCAAAAACATAGCCGATATGCCCGCCATTGTTCCGGCTATAATAATGCCCACAATAGCGGTAAGGGCATTTATCTTCACCTTTGAACCCACAATGCGCGGCATCAGTATATTATTATCTAAAAACTGCACTACCGATATGGCTGCCAGTACTATAATGATATCAAAAATATCCTCGGAAGAGGATAGCGTAATAAGTACGCCCAAAATGTTACCGATCAGCGCGCCCAAGTAGGGGATGAGGTTTAAAAAAGCGAATATGATGCCTATCAGCAAAGCATGTTTTATATCGAACAGGAACAGGATACCACCTAACAAAACGGTGATGTAAGTAATTTGAATAAGCAGACCGATGAGGTAACTTTTGATGATACCTTCGGTTTCGCGCATGGCCTCTTCTACCTGGTTATGTTGTTTGGGTTCAAACCACATAAAAACAAACTTAACAAACAGGTTTTTATACATCAGTATCAGGTAGATGTAGATGGGCAGTAAGCCAAAGAAAAGCAGTACACCGGTAACCGAACCGGCCGCCCCGCTAATAATACTACCCGCCGAATTGAATAGTTTATTGCTTTGTTCGCTGATGAAGCGCAACTGCTCATCGGGCGAAAAATTGAAACTTTCGTTGATCCACTTGCTAAGCGCGCCAAGGTGCTTGCTCATGTTCTGTTTAATCTGCGGAAAATCGTTCACCAGCGAACCTATCTGCGATGAAAAGAGCCAAACAATCAATCCTGCGAATACGGTAAGCCCCAGTATAGGCAGAAAGATAGCCAAGGCCTCCGGGAAATTGATCCGCCGGAAAAAGCGGAAGATGGGCAACAGCATCAGGCTCACAAAAAAAGCCATCAGCAAAGGCATTAGTATGGTTTGACCAATAACGATAACTGCTCCTACCAAAAACAGGCCGAGTAATTCAATTGAGCGTTTTACTGTGACAGGCATTTCTTTCATACTATATAAATACTTATCGCCTGCATATTGTTTACATAATACTGTTCGATCTATTATAAACTCAACTAAAAAAACGTGTCATTGCGAGGAACGAAGCAATCGCGAACTATGCAGGCACGATTTGCATGCGTAGAGATTGCTTTGTCGTACCTCCGAGCAATGACGGTTTGGGGTTTGTGTTTTATAAAACAGCTTCTGACAGTAACATGTAATAATTGTTTAATTTTAAAGTATTAACCATATACGCTGTTAGCTTTGTAAGCTGATACAATAATACTGATGCCCGAGGCCAACGACATACTTACGCTTGATGATATAAAGCAACTGGTTGATACCTTTTACAATAAGGTACAGCAGGATGCCTTGCTTGCGCCTGTTTTTAACGAACGCATACAAAACCGCTGGCCCGAACACCTCGAAAAAATGTACAAATTTTGGCAAACCGTATTGCTGGAAGAATACACTTATTTCGGCCGCCCTTTTCCGCCGCATGCACAATTACCGGTAGATCATACCCACTTTGCCGAATGGCTGCAACTGTTTAACCAAACCATCGACGAACTTTTTGCCGGCGACAAAGCCACCGAAGCCAAATGGCGCGCCGCCAAAATGGCCGAAATGTTCCAGATTAAAATCGCCCATTTCAGGGGCAATCAGCATAATATTATATAGGCTGTTCGTAACGCTTTCTCAATCCCTCCTTGAGGAGGGGTGTGTTGGGAACTGTAGTGACAGGGAGGTGTTTATGCGGCATTTAATTGAAAAACTTAACGATGAAACCCCTCCCTACGCCCTCCCAAGGGAAGGATTCGCACATGCCCCCACTATCTTACTCATAACACCGACTATAGCCTGTACTCTTCTTTACCTAACAAACAACTCACAACATACAACCCACAACATAATAAATAACCCGAAAAAAATATATCTTGTACCCAATTTAGTGTTGCTGCAATTGTGCACCGACCTCCGCGTTTACCATTACCTATTTTTTATGAAGAAAACCTTTACGCTCATTCTTTTTATTGCCTTGCAAATAAATGCTTTTAGTCAAACGGTTGATTTGGCTACAGGCGTAAAAAAGATAACATCAGGCACGGCCGATAAATTTACCCCTTACAGTTTTTGTACTGAAAAGCCGATGACCGCCGCGCTTGACAAGCTGCCTGCGGGGAAACTGCCGTTTAACATCAGCGATATCCGAATCAATATTAACGAGCGGGGAGTAGTGGTTGAAATTCCGCTGGATGATAGCGAACAGCTATACGGTTTCGGGTTGCAGATGGGCTCTTTTAACCAGCGTGGATTAAGGAAACGCCCTATTGTGAACGATAACCCGCTAAACGATTTGGGCTATACTCACGGACCAACCACCTTTTACGTATCAAATAAAGGCTATGGTATCTTAATAAATACAGCCCGCTATACCACTTTTTATTGCGGCACTACCGACAAGTTGAAAAATAAAGCCAATACAAAAGCCGATGGTAAGGGCGGTAATTCGGTAGAGGAATTGTATAAGAATGATAATGCGGCGGCCGGTAATGTAACGGTAGATATCCCCGGCGCGAAAGGCATTGAGGTATTTGTATTTGAAGGGCCGGATGTAAAGAGCGTGATACAGCGTTACAACCTGTTTTCGGGCGGCGGGGCTTTGCCTGCCATTTGGGGCCTGGGAGTAAAGTATCGTGTTAAGGCCGATTTTACGCAGAGCCAGGTTAACAAAATGGCCGACTATTTTCGTGTTAACCATATACCTTGCGATGTACTGGGGATTGAGCCACGCTGGCAAACCGCTTCTTACTCATGTTCTTACGTGTGGAATAAAGATTTCTTTCCATCTCCGCAAGGCTTTATCGATACCATGAAAGCCAAGGGTTTCCGTGTTAACCTGTGGGAGCATGCCTTTGTGTCGCCGAGTTCGCCATTGTATGAACCGCTAAAAAATAAAGCGGGCAATTACCTGGTATGGAACGGCTTGGTGCCCGATTTTGCCGATACCGCTGCCAGTAACATCTTCGCTGCTTACCATAAAAAAACGTTTGTTGACGAAGGTATTTCCGGCTTTAAAATGGATGAGTGCGATAATTCCAATATCGCTTTCGGTAATGCTACCTGGAGTTTCCCGGAGTTGAGCCGGTTCCCGTCGGGTATTGATGGCGAGCAGATGCACCAGGTGTTTGGCGTGGTGTATCAAAAATCCATTTACAATATTTATAAAGAGTTGAACCAGCGTACTTACCTGGATGTACGCGCGTCGAACGCTTTCGCCTCATCGTACCCGGCTGCTTTGTATAGCGATACTTACGAGCATGATGAATATATCCGCATGATACTTAATTCGGGCTTTTCGGGGATGATTTGGTCGCCGGAGGTGCGGGAGTCAAATACCATTAAAGATTTTATGCGTCGCAGCCAAACCGCGGTGCTATCGGCCCAAACCCTGTATAACTCATGGTACCTGCAAAACCCGCCATGGTTGCAAATCAATAAAGAAAAGAATAACAAAAACGAGTTGATGGATAATGCGAAGGAGATAGAGGCTGACGTGCGCACGCTGCTCAACTTCCGCATGAGTTTGGTACCTTACCTGTACAATGCCTTTGCCGATTACAGGCTGAAGGGAACCCCGCCGTTCAGGGCTTTGGTGATGGATTATCCGCAAGATAAAAACACCTTTAACCTGTCCGACGAGTACATGATAGGCGACGGTATACTCGCAGCCCCGCTAACCGAAAAGCAGGACGAACGGAAAGTATACCTGCCTGCCGGTACCTGGTACGATTATAATACCAACCAAAAGTACGAAGGCGGCAAACACTACACCATAAAACCAAGCCTTACCCAGCTGCCCATCTTTATAAAAGAGGGTACTATTTTACCGCTGGCCAAACCGGTAGAACACGTAGCGGCCGATACCAAATTCGAGATCACCTGCTACGTATATGGCAATGCCACCGCTGCCACCTTATTTGAGGATGACGGGCTTACCTTTAACTATGAAAAGGGCAATTACAATACTGTAAACCTGTTATGGAACAATGGCAAAGGCGCGGTAAAACGTAGTGGTAAATTTAAAAACACCCGTTACATTATAAAAAAATGGCAGGTAATTAATTAACCTGCCATGCCAAAATACATTATGCAATGGCCAAAATGGTAAAATGATAAGCCGCGCCTGCTGATAGTTTAATAGTTATTTTAACGGTTTATTTCACCAATAAATAACAATCGATTGGCGCGTTAATGTATATACAAGTATTTGACAGGTTAAAAGGTGATGCTTGCTGCTAAAACTAATTAGCATGGGTTAATTGCCGTGTTTTTTAATATTTTAGTTGTTCAATTATAAATTTTATGTATAATTGACAGTTGCAAAACAATTACCAATTATACGTTAAATACCTGTTTAGCCGCTGCAAGAGCCACTTTGCCAAAATAGCAGGGAAATTAACGGATGATGTACCCGCTAAAAACGGATAATAAAGTGCTGCCTGATTTTAATATTATAAGGTGATGTGAAATGAAAATTAAAACATCAGTAAACAATTAAATTCTGCACCCTAACCAAAATGATGAAGAAGTACCTTATTCTATTACTTGCAGCTGCTTGCCAGGTAAGTGCTATAAAAGCGCAAACCCCGGCCGATTACGTAAACCCTTTTATTGGCGCTACTACCAGCGTTGATGCCGCGGGCGTATACCATGGGCTTGGCAAAACCTTTCCGGGTGCTACGGTGCCTTATGGCATGGTACAAGTAAGCCCCAACACCATTACCGGCGGCGATAATGGTCCCGGTTACAGCTACGAACACACCAGTATCGAGGGCTTTGCCTTTACACAAATGAGCGGTATCGGTTGGTACGGTGATCTGGGTAATTTCCTGGTGATGCCCACCACGGGCAAGCTCAATACCTTTTCGGGTAAGTTAGATCATCCCGAATTGGGTTATCGTTCAACATATACTAAAACGAGCGAAGCAGCAAGCGCCGGATATTATTCGGTAAAGCTGGATAAATACAATGTAAAGGCCGAAATGACGGCAGCCCCGCATAGCGGCATACTGCGTTTTACCTTCCCTAAAAATGACGATTCGCGTATTCAGATAGACCTGGCCCGCAGGGTAGGCGGTACCTCAACACTACAATATGTAAAGGTAGTGGATGACCATACCATACAAGGCTGGATGAAATGTACACCTGACGGCGGCGGCTGGGGTAATGGCGATGGTAAGGGCGATTATACCGTATACTTTTACGCCCAATTCAGCAAGCCGTTAAAAAGTTACGGCGTATGGAGCGCCAACATCCCCGACGATTGGAAACGCAAACTGGAAGACGTTACCAGCGATAAATACCAGCAGGCCATTGCCAATGCCCAGGTATTACCAAACGTAAGCGAAAAAGAAGGAAAGCATTTAGGCTTTTACACCGGCTTTGCCACTACGGCTAACGAGCAGGTGCTGATAAAAAGCGGAATCTCGCTGGTAAGCATAGAAGGCGCTAAAAAGAACCTGCAAGCCGAAATACCTGCTTGGGATTTTGATGGCGTACACCAAAAAGCCCGCGCTTTATGGAATAATGCACTATCAAAAGTAAGCCTTACCGGCGGTACTAAAGATCAGCGTACGGTTTTCTATACCGCGCTGTACCATACCATGATAGACCCACGTATTGTGAGCGATGTGGATGGTAATTATACCGGTGGCGATAACAAAGTACACCAATCATCAGCATTTAATAAACGCACTATTTTTAGCGGCTGGGATGTTTTCCGCAGCCAAATGCCTTTGCAAACCATTATCAACCCATCGCTGGTGAATGATATGGTGAACTCGCTGGTTACCCTGGCGGGCGAAAAGAAGGAAAATTACCTGGAACGCTGGGAGTTTTTAAACGCCTATAGCGGTTGTATGCTGGGTAACCCTGCCATATCCGTTATTGCTGATGCTTACGCCAAAAACATCCGCAATTTTAATGTGCCCGAGGCTTACAAGTTATCGGTTAGTACAATGGATAAGTTTGGCAATGGCGATGAAGGCTATTACTATGTTGATAACGGCATTGCTAAAACGCTGGAGTATGCCTATAACGATTGGTGCGTAGCGCAGTTGGCTAAAGGCCTCAACAAAACAGCCGATTATGCTAAATACAAACAAAAAGGCGAAGCTTACAAAAATATATTCGATCCGGAAAAGCACTGGTTTCGCCCTAAGCTGAAAGATGGCAGCTGGGAGCCATGGCCTGCCGAGGGCCGTTTGAAAGAGTGGTACGGCTGTATGGAAAGCAACCCTTATCAGCAAGGTTGGTTTGTACCGCAGGATGTACCGGGTATGGTGAAATTAATGGGCGGCAATGCCAAAGTAATTGCCGATCTGGACAGCATGTTCATCAAAACACCCGAAAACATGATGTGGAATGCTTATTACAACCATGCTAACGAACCAGTGCATCACGTGCCTTTTCTGTTTAATAAATTGGGCGCACCGTGGTTAACCCAAAAATGGACGCGCGAGGTTGCCCGCCGTTCTTACAAAAATTCGGTAGAGGGATTGATAGGTAATGAAGATGTTGGGCAAATGTCGGCATGGTATATACTGGCAGCCAGTGGTATCCACCCGATTTGTCCCGGCGATCCAAGGCAGGAAATTACCAGCCCGTCGTTTGATAAGGTGGTATTTAGGTTAGATCCTGCTTATGCCAAAGGCAAAACGTTTACCATAGCGGCCCGTAATAATTCGTCCAAAAATGTTTACATACAAAGCGCGAGGCTAAACGGCAAGCCTTACAACAAATGCTACCTCGAATTTAGCCAGATAACAGATGGCGGCTACCTCGAACTTACGATGGGGCCAAAACCTGCCAAGGGCTGGGGAAGCACCAAATAGCACTAAAACTGAAAGCTCACAATAACAATGAAAAGAAAACTGTTAATTACCGGCCTGCTTTTATCAGCAGGTTTAAAACTGATCAGCGCGCCGATCGACCTTTTATCGCCCGATAAGAAGATAAAGGTATCGGTTGATCTTAAAAACCGCATTACCTATTCGGTTACCTTTAACGGCGACGCGCTGTTAAGCGATTCGTACCTGCAACTTAACCTGGATAAACAAAAGCTGGGTGCCGATCCTAAACTGATCAAAAAGTCGTTTTCAACGGTTAACGCCACTTCGCACCCGGTAGTGCCTTTTAAAAGCAGCACGGTAATTAACAACTACAACCTATTAAGGCTCGATTTTAAGAACAATTTCAGCGTAGAGTTCCGCGCATATAACGATGGTATCGCTTACCGCTTTATCACCAGCAAAAAAGATTCGATCATCGTTAACGACGAAGACGCGCATTTTAACTTTGTTGATAATGTAGAGGCATCATACCTCGAAACTGATAACTTCAAAACCTCTTACGAAATACTTTACGCTAAAAAAGACCTCGGTAAGGTTAATAAAAGCAACATGAGCGTATTGCCTATTTTGTTTGATAACAAAAAGTACAAGGTAATGCTGTCCGAAGCCGATCTGTACGATTATCCTTGCCTGCTGTTAAAAGCTACCGGCGATAAATCGATGGATGCCATTTTTCCTAAAAACCCGATCGAGTTCGGTCCGGATGGCGATAGGAGCGTGAAGCTGGTTAAAGAAGCATCATACATAGCCAAAACAAAAGGTACCCGCAGTTTTCCATGGCGCTTTTTGGTGATCACCGATAAGGATAAACAACTGGTAGAAACCGAAATGGTGTACAACCTATCAACCCCTAATCAGTTAAAAGATACCCAATGGATAAAACCGGGCCAGGTTACCTGGGAGTGGTGGCATAATGCTTACGTGTACGGCGTCGATTTTAAATCGGGCTACAACCAGGATACCTATAAATATTATATCGATTTCGCTTCAAAAAACGGCATCCCGTATATATTGATGGATGAAGGCTGGGCTAAAACAACGTTAAACCCGTTCGAGCCAAACCCGACCATCAACTTACAGGAACTGATTGCTTACGGTAAGCAAAAAAATGTAAAGATAGTTTTATGGTTTACATGGCTGGCGGTTGAGAACAATTTCAACGTGTTTGAAACGCTGGAGAAATGGGGCATAGCCGGTGTTAAGATCGACTTTATGGAGCGTAACGATCAGTGGATGGTAAACTACTATACGCGTGTAGCTAAAGAAGCTGCCAAGCACCATATCCTGGTTGATTTCCATGGCGCGTTTAAACCTGCGGGTTTAGAGGTCGCTTATCCTAACGTACTGTCGTACGAGGGTGTGGTTGGTATGGAGCAGAACATAGGCGGAGGATTCGCTACGCCTAATAACAATGTGTTCCTTCCTTTCCTGCGTAATACGGTAGGCCCTATGGATTATACACCGGGAGCTATGCGTTCCGGTCACCCTAAAGATTACCGTGCTAACTGGCACAATGTAATGAGTGTGGGCACAAGAGCACATCAGCTGGCTTTGTACGTGGTATTTACAAGTGGTTTCCAGATGCTTGCCGATAACCCTTTTAACTACAACAAAGAGCCCGAGGCTACAGAGTTTATCACCAGCGTGCCCGTTACCTGGGATGATACCAAAGTGCTTGATGCTTCCGTTGGCGAATACATCGCGGTAGCTAAAAGAAAAGGCGAAAAATGGTTTGTAGGCGCCATGACCAACAACAAAAAACGTGACATCACCATCAATACCGACTTCCTGAAAAAAGGTGTGACCTACAAGATCACCCTGATTAAAGACGGTGTGAATGCTGATTTTCAGGCGATGGACTTTAAAAAGATCGTAAAGGAAATTAAATCGGGCGAAGCCGTTACTATCAGCATGGTTGAAGATGGCGGTTACGTAGCACGTATTGAGCCTGTAAAATAGTATCTAACCCTAAAATTTATACAATTGAGAGCCGGCGTAATTGCCGGCTTTTTTATTTGGTTTTTGCTAAATCGGTTAACTATATTTGGAAACCAATAGTTTTTAAACTTAATTTAAACCAACCAAATACCTGATAATACATGAAAGTACTTAACAAAGCCTGTTTATCGTTATGCGCGTTTTTGTTGGCCGGCAGCCAGTTACTGGCACAGCAGGCCCAGACTGATTTACCTGCCTGGGCATTAGGCCCTTTTGTACGGCCCGAGGGTGTAAACCCGGTGATCAACCCTGACACCAATTCGGTATTTAACGACCCTATGCAGAAGAAGATAGCCCAATGGGAGCCAAGCGATACCTTTAACCCGGCGGCTACCGTAAAAGATGGAAAGATCTATGTACTGTACCGTGCCGAAGATCATTCGGGCGAGGGGATAGGGATGCGTACCTCACGCATTGGCCTGGCTTCGAGTACCGATGGTATCACCATGAAACGCTCAAAAACACCGGTTTTGTTTCCGGGCGAGGATAGCCAAAAGGAATTTGAATGGAAAGGTGGCTGTGAAGACCCACGTGTTGCCGTTACTGCCGATGGCACTTATGTTATATTATACACTCAATGGAACGGCAAAACCCCACGCCTCGGCGCGGCTACCTCCAAAGACCTGTTGAACTGGACAAAATACGGCCCTGTTTTCCGCAAGGCTTATGATGGCAAGTTCTTTAACATGGCCACCAAATCGGCATCTATTGTAACCAAGCTGGTTAACGGCAAGCAGGTGATCGCTAAAATAAACGGCAAGTATTTCATGTACTGGGGCGAAAACGCCGTATTTGCCGCTACCTCAACCGACTTGGTGAACTGGACTCCTGTTGTCAATGAAGATGGCTCATTAAAGAAGCTGATCACCCCGCGTAAAGGTTATTTTGATAGCCAGCTTACCGAATGCGGCCCGCCGGCGGTGTTAACTGAAAAGGGCATTGTGCTGCTATACAATGGTAAAAGCGACAGCAAAAACGGCGATCCTGAATATACACCTAATGCTTATTGCGCCGGGCAGGTACTGTTTTCGGCCACCGATCCAACCAAACCATTGTATCGTTTAGATAAGCCTTTTCTTATTCCCGAAGCTTCTTTCGAAAAGAGCGGGCAGTATCCGTCAGGTACCGTATTTATTGAAGGCTTAGCTTATTACAAACAAAAATGGTTTTTGTATTATGGCTGTGCCGACTCGCGTGTAGCGGTAGCGATTTTTGATCCAAAGAAGAAAAAATAGTGTTTAAACAGCCGTTTTTTGGCTGCTGTTTACTGGATTATTTTAAGTGCTGATTGATAGGATACTCCATTTGTAATAAAATGTTACTTAATTGTTTTAGCTGACTAACAGTTGGTTGTAAAACAAGATGGACTATTTTTGCTTCGGAATTTTTATTAGGTTTGGAATTAACCAATATAAGTAATACTTTTAAATGCCAATTAGACAGTTATTCTTTCGATGGCCTAATTAAGTAAACAGTTAACCCAGATTTATGAACAAACCAAAAACATTTGTAAGGAAGGCCTTTAGCCTTTTAACAGCCTTATTCTTAGCGGGTACTACCAATGCCCAGGAAAGAAAAGCCCCCGCTTATCCGCTGATAACGCATAACCCGTATTTTAGTATATGGTCAACTACTGATCTGCTCACCGGTTCATCAACCAAACACTGGACAGGTACCGATCAGTCATTATTAGGCCTGATAAATGTTGACGGTAAAACCTACCGTTTTTTGGGTGCCGAGCCTGTTAGTTACAAAACTGTTTTAGCAGCATCTGACGAAAAAGCCTATACCGTAAAATATACCGAAACCAAACCGGGCGACGACTGGTGCGCCCCTGAATATGATGCATCGGCCTGGAAAACCGGCGCTGCCCCTTTTACTGATGATAAAGCTACCGCCAAAACACTTTGGAAAAGCAAAAGCCTTTGGGTACGCCGTACCTTTAACCTTAGCAATACCGATATTAACCAGCTGGTATTAAAGCTATGGTATGATGATAACATTGAGGTATTCATCAATGGTGAAAAAGTATTGGATAAAGACCACTGGAACTCTGATTATGATTGGGTTCCTCTGAACAGCTCCGCTAAAAGCAAGCTTAAAGTTGGCGAAAACGTACTGGCCATACATATATTGAATACCGCCGGTGGCGCCGCTCTTGATTTTGGTTTATCAGACAAAATTAAACCGGCTACTCAAATTGAAGTGGCCAAACAAACCAATGTTGAAGTTACCGCTACGCAAACCGTTTACAGCTTTAAAGCCGGTAAGGTTGATTTAGGCGTAACCTTTACTTCGCCGTTGCTGATGAGCGACCTTACAATTTTGTCGAGGCCGGTATCGTACATTACTTACAAGGTAAAAGCCAACGATAAAGCTACACACAATGTAAAAGTATACTTTAGCGCTTCTACCGATGTGGCGGTTAACAAGCCATCGCAAGAGGTTAAGGCTACTAAATATGCTACCGCCGCGCTTGATGTTTTAAAAGCGGGTTCGGTTGAGCAGCCTTTATTACAAAAACGTGGTGACGATTTACGTATCGACTGGGGTTACATGTATGTTGCCGCTCCAAAATCGGCAGGCGCTACCCAGTTTGTATCGTACGAAAGAAATGCCGCCGCAGCCTTTACCGATAAGAGCATGGTATTAGGCGACGCGAAAGGCCAAAAGTTGGCATTGAACACCATTATTCCATTCAATAAGGTTGGTGCTACAGCGGTTGAAAAATTTGTGGAGTTAGGTTATGATGAGATCTTTGCCGTTCAATATTTCAAAACCAACTTAAGGCCATGGTGGAACAACTCGGGTAAAGAAACCATTGAGGGCCAGTTAACCAAAGCCGCTGCCGAATACAAAGGCATCATTCAAAAATGTAACGCGGTTGATAAGAGTATTTATGCTACCACTTTAAAAGCAGGCGGCGAAAAATATGCCGCGCTTTGCGTACTGGCTTACCGTCAGGCTATTTCTGCCCATGGTTTAGTAAAAAGTCCGCAGGGCGATATCTTGTTCCTGTCGAAAGAGAACTTCAGCAACGGTTCAATCAACACGGTTGACGTAACTTACCCATCGGCCCCAATGTTTTTGGTATACAATCCAGACCTGTTGAAAGGCATGCTGAATGGTATATTCTATTACAGCGAAAGTGGTAAGTTCCCTAAACCATTTGCAGCACACGATTTAGGTACTTATCCGTTGGCTAACGGTCAAACTTATGGTGAGGATATGCCGGTGGAAGAATCGGGTAATATGATAATCCTTACCGATGCCATTGCAAAGGCCGAAGGCAACGCCAACTACGCCCGCAAACACTGGAAAACTTTGAGCACCTGGGTTAACTACCTTGTTGAAGAAGGTTTTGACCCTAAAACACAACTTTGTACCGATGACTTTGCCGGTCACCTGGCGCGTAATGCCAACTTATCGGTTAAAGCTATTGTAGGTATTGCCTGCTATGCCGACCTTGCCGAGCAGGTTGGTGAAAAGCGCATTGCCGAAAAATACAGGATCATTGCTAAAGATATGGTAGGCCGCTGGATTCAACTCGCTAAAGACGGCGATCACTACGCCCTTACCTTTGATAACAAAGGCACCTGGAGCCAAAAATATAACATGGTTTGGGATAAGGTATTACACCTAAACCTGTTTCCACAGGATGTGTATGATGCCGAAATTAAATGGTACAAAAGCAAACTGGGCGAATTTGGTTTGCCGTTGGATAGCCGCAAAACCTACACAAAATCTGACTGGATATTGTGGACTGCCAGCTTTACCGGTAACCAGGCCGACTTTTTAGCCTTTGCCGACCCAATGTACAATTACGCCATAAAAACCCCGTCGCGCGTACCGCTGAGCGACTGGCACGAAACTACCGATGGTAGAATGGTAGGTTTCCAGGCACGCAGTGTGGTAGGTGGTTATTATATGAAAGTACTTAAAGATAAATTAGCTACCAAAAAGTAAAACCAATATACTAAAGTATGAGAGATATACTTTCTTCAGGACATAAAGCATTTGCTTTATGTCTTGCTGTTTTAGGTGCAAACGTTTGCAACAACAGCTACGCCCAAACGGCAACCGCTGTTAACCAAACCGATGTATCATCAATAAACAGTTATTACGTAAGCAACAAGGCGCCGCTTAAGCCGCAGCCTTTTATCAAGCTGCCTTTAACGGCATTTAAACCGGGCGGCTGGCTAAAAAAACAGCTGGAACTACAGCGCGACGGATTGACCGGCAATTTAGGCGAGATCAGTATCTGGCTGTCAAAAACCGACAATGCCTGGCTGAACAAGGATGGTAAAGGCAAGTATGGATGGGAAGAACTGCCTTACTGGTTGAAAGGCTACGGCGATATCGCTTATATGCTTAAAGACCCTAAGATGCTGGCCGATACCAAGGTTTGGATAGATGCAGCCATCAATAACCAGCGTGAGAACGGCGATTTCGGTCCGCTGGTGGAGAAAGGTGAGGGCAAGCGCGACCTTTGGACCAACATGCCGATGCTGTGGTGCCTGCAATCGTACTACGAATACTCCAAAGATCCGCGGGTGCTTACCATGATGACCAAATATTTCAAATGGCAATTAAGCATCCCTGATGATAAATTGCTGGAAGATTACTGGGAAAAGAGCCGCGGTGGCGATAACATAGTAAGTGTTTACTGGCTGTACAACCGTACCGGCGATAAATGGCTACTTGATTTGGCTACCAAGCTGGATAAAAACACAGCAGATTGGCGACAAAACAATAACCTGCCTAACTGGCACAACGTTAACGTGGCCGAATGTTTCCGCGAACCAGCAACTTATTATCAGCAAAGTAACAACCCTGCCGATCTGAAAGCGACTTATGATAACTTTAAACTCATCCGTGAGATTTACGGGCAGGTACCCGGCGGTATGTTTGGCGCCGATGAAAATGCACGTAAAGGTTACGATGACCCAAGGCAGGCCGTTGAAACCTGCGGACTGGTTGAGCAAATGACCTCAGACCAGTTCCTGCTGCAATCAACAGGTGATAGTTTTTGGGCCGATAACTGCGAGGATGTAGCATTCAATACCTTCCCGGCAGCATTTACGCCTGATTATAAGGCCCTGCGTTATTTAACAGCACCTAATATGGTGATCAGTGATAGCAAAAACCATTCGCCGGGTATTGATAACAGCGGTCCGTTTTTAACCATGAACCCTTTCAGCAGCCGTTGCTGCCAGCATAACCATGCAGCAGGTTGGGTATACTATGCCGAAAATTCTTGGATGGCTACCCCCGATAACGGGATAGCCGCGCAGTTGTACAGTGAAGGTGAAGTTACGGCCAAAGTAGGTTCGGGTGGTTTGGTGAAGATACTTACCACTACAAAATACCCATTTGATGCCACTATTGATATGAAAGTGATCACTTTTGCTAAAAACAGCTTCCCGGTTTATTTGCGTGTACCGGCATGGTGCAGTAACGCATCAGTATTTGTAAATGGTAAAGCGGTAAAAGTAGCAGCCAAAGGCGGCGAATACATTAAACTGGAAAACGAATGGAAGAACGGCGATAAGATAACCCTGCAATTGCCAATGCAACTGCACGTAAGGGAGTGGGCTAAAAACAAGAATAGCGCGAGTGTAAATTATGGTCCGCTTACTTTTTCGTTAAAGATTGACGAAGATTACGTGAAAAAGGATAGCAAAGCCACCGCCATCGGCGATTCGCAATGGCAGGCTACGGCTGATCCGGCAAAGTGGCCTTCGTACGAGATCTACCCAAAATCGGCCTGGAACTATGGTTTGCTGCTTAACAAAGCCAATCCCGAGCAATCGTTTACGGTAGTAAAAGGCGTATGGCCAAAGGATAACAACCCGTTCACCAATGCATCGGCACCTATAACTTTAAAGGCAAAAGGTAAACTGATACCCGAATGGAAGGTTGACCAGTACGGATTATGCGGGGTATTGCCGGTTAGTCCGGTTAAAACTGCGGAACCTGTGGCTAATTTAACGCTGGTGCCAATGGGCGGCGCGAGGCTAAGGATCTCATCTTTCCCGGTAACGGAATAAATAGCTTAATACTTTGCTAAAATAAAAGCCATAACTAACCATTATGGCTTTTATTTTTATCGCCCTGCCGCAAAAATAACCGGGACTGTTATATATGATATAAAAAATCGATTTACTGATAATTTATATTATTTTAGGCGGCAATAACTCAAACCAATTAAGCTTTTTTACAATTCTTGTATGGACCTGAAACCAAAACTAACGGAAAAGAACTTTTATGTTGTTTTCGCATTTGTAACTTCATTATTTATGCTTTGGGGCATAGCCATTACCATGGGCGATGTGCTTAACAGGCATTTTCAAAGTGTATTGAGCGTATCAAAAGCCGATTCGGGCCTGGTGCAATTCTCTATTTTTGGCGCATATGCCGTAATGGGTATTCCCGCAGGTTTATTTATGAAAAAATTCGGTTACAAGAATGGCGTATTGCTGGGCTTGTTTCTGTATGCGGTAGGTGCTTTCCTGTTCGTGCCCGCATCTAACGCCGAGTCATTTACTTTTTTCAGGATAGCGTTATTTATTCTGGCCTGCGGTTTGGCAACGCTTGAAACAGTAGCACACCCTTTCGTAGCATCATTAGGCGATCAGCGTACCAGCGATCAGCGTGTAAACTTCGCGCAAACCTTCAATGGTGTGGGTGCTGTAATAGGCCCGCTGATTGGTAAATTCTTTGTGTTTGGCGGTGCTTTTGCCGCCATGGGAGGTTTGATCTCCGTGAAAATATTATATGTAGTAATAGGCTCGGTAATTACCCTGATAGGGTTGTGCTTCGCTTTTGTGAAAGTTCCGCCGCTTACCGACCCGCATGTTATTGCAACCGATACCTATGCCATAGGCGAAGAAATACATGTAGAAAAGAGCCTGTTTCAACGCAAGCACTTTGTTTTTGCAGCCATTGCACAGTTTTTTAACGTAGCGGCACAAGGCGGTACATGGGCATTCTTCCTGAATTACGGGCACGATATTATGGGGATGACAGATGGTGAGGCATCAGGATATTTCTCAGCAAGTATGGTGATGATGATTGCCGGTCGTGCTGTGGGTACCGGTTTAATGCCTTATATTAAGCCATACAAGTTACTGGCCATATTCGCGGCTTGTAGTATCACTATGTGCCTTATCATTGCGCAAGCCTGGGGATGGACGTCATTTATAGCGTTGATATGCCTTAACTTCTTCTTCAGTATCATGTTCCCTACCATATTCAGCCTTGGTCTTAAAGATCTGGGTAAAAAAACGCAGCAAGGTTCATCCTTTATTGTAATGGGTGTAGTTGGCGGCGCGGTATTCCCTTATTTAATGGGTAAAGTGGCCAACCACAGTGTAGCGCATGCCTACTATTTACCAATCATTTGCTATTCGGTAATTTTCTTCTTTGGGTACCTGTATCCTAAACTGAATAAGCAAAGTGCTTAACGTTTAGTTAATCGTTTAGTAAAATTTTACCAAAAAATTGTTTTTTGTTGAAATGGTAATATATTAGTCTTGTTAAACTAAAATTAGAGCAGGAAACAAATGTCAGCAAAGAGATTATCCATAGTAGATATAGCCGATAAACTTAATATATCAAAAACCACGGTATCGTTCATTTTGAACGGCCGCGCACAGGAAAAAAGGATAAGTGCCGAGCTGGTAGAACGTGTACTAAAGTTGGTTAAGGAGGTTGGCTACAAGCCAAATTCGCTGGCTAAAAGTTTGCGTACGGGTAAATCAAATACCATTGGTTTGATGGTTGAAAATATTTCCGATCCGTTCTTTAGCGCCATAGCGCGTTTAATTGAGGATAGGGCTTATAAAAACGGCTACAAGATCATTTATTGTAGCACGTATAATGATACCCAAAAAACCAAGGAACTGATCAATATGTTTCGCGACAGGCACGTAGATGGTTACATCATGTCGCCGCCGGAAGGTATTGAAGAGGACATTACCTCATTGCTGAATGATCACATGCCGGTAGTAATGTTCGACAGGTACTTGCCAACGGTTGATACCGATTACGTGGTGATCAATAACCAGTTTAGCGCCTACAACGCTACGCAGCATTTGATAGGGCAGGGGTATAAAAACATCGCCCTTATTACCTTCTTTTCCAACCAAACCCAAATGGCCGACAGGGTAAAGGGTTACAAAATGGCGCTGAAAGAAAACGACCTGAAACCATTGGTAAAAGAGTTGCCGTTTACGCTGAATAAGAAAAACCTGATTGAGCCGGTTACTTCGTTCCTGAAATCGAAAAAAAACATTGATGCCATTTTGTTTGGTACCAACCACGATGCTACCTGCGGTTTAAAAGTAATGCAGAGCCTGGGTATCAGTATACCGAACGATATTGCCGTAGTAACTTTTGACGACTCGGACGCGTATGAACTGCATACACCGCAAATAACATCTATAGCGCAGCCGATAGAGGAGATTGCCGACAACGTGATCACCATATTGCTTAATAAGCTGGATAAAAAAACGGAGTTTGAAAAGAACCAGGCGATAACCCTGCATACCGAACTGATTATAAGAGGATCATCAAAAAGTAGTAAATAGAAAAAACGCGCTGACTGGTTCAGCGTGTTTTTTTCATATATTGTAATATCATTAAACCTTGCCATTAAGCATGCAAAAATATACCGGCGAAAAAAGGATACTTGTAGCAACAGACTGTATTATTTTTGGCTTTGACGGATCGAACATTAAATTATTACTTGTACAAAGGGGCATTGAACCCGAAATACACAAGTGGAGCCTTATGGGCGGCTTTATACAACCATCAGAAACCCCTGATGAGGCCGCGAACCGTGTTTTAGAACAACGTACAGGTTTAAATAACGTGTACATGGATCAGCTGAACGTGTTTGGCAAACCCGACCGCGACCCGGTGGAACGCACCCTTTCTATCGCCTACTATGCACTCATCGATATCCATCAGTATGAAAAACAGCTGAATGATGATTTTCATGCCGAATGGTTTTTGCTGGATGATATGCCCGACCTGATATTTGACCATAACGAAATGGTAAAGCAGGCCCGCAAACAACTGATGTACAAGGCGGCCTTACACCCTATATTATTCCAGTTACTGCCCGAAAAATTTACCATTCCGCAATTGCAGGCTTTATACGAAGGCGTTTACCAAACCAAGTTTGACGACCGTAACTTTAGCCGCAAATTGCTGTCAACCGGTTTGCTGGTAAAACTTACCGAAAAGGATAAGCAGTCATCAAAAAAAGGCGCGTTCTACTACAAGCTCGATCAATCGCAATATGCCGAAAACTTCGAATCGTTCCTGAATTTGGTGCCTAATCCCAATAAATTCTTTTAAAAGGTAAATACGCTACCTGCTTTTTGTGTTAATGGCTTGATATATAAAATGCTTTATGTATTTTTATAAGCGTTGCCCCTGCGGCAACAGGCTAACCATTAATTATTAAACTGAGTGAGGGGGATTTTCAGGGCATTGCTGCTCCTTTTCTTTTTTGCCACAAACGGCCTTGCGCAATCTAACACCAGTAACAAGGGTACTGAGTTTTGGACAGCGTATATGCAGCATTATTACGCTGCTGATGCAAACGACAGGAAAAGTCAGATGGCGTTGTATATTACTTCTGATGTGAATACATCAGGCAAAGTTGAGTTAGCAGATGGTGCTTTTTCATTTTCTTACACTGTAAGGGCAAATCAGGTTACCATTGTTAATATACCCTCATCGGCTTATATTAGAGCGCCGGGGCAATCGCTCAAAGGTCTACATATTACAGCAGGTAAACCGGTAGCTGTATATGCCCATATTTATGCGGAAAATGTGTCGGGCGCAACATTGCTATTACCTGTTAACACTTTAGGAAAAAAATATATATCTATCAATTATACGCAACGTTCAAATGCAGAGAATGAGCGGCGGGAGGCGTATTCTACATTTTTGGTAGTGGCAACAGAAGATAATACTGTGGTTGAGGTTACTCCATCTCAAAGCCTTACCGATGGAAAGCCTGCAAACCAACCATTCAATGTTTTCTTGCGAAAAGGTGAAGTGTATCAGGCTAATTCACTAACCGATCTTACCGGGTCTACAGTAAATTCTATAAGTACTAATAATGAGCCTTGTAAAAAAATAGCAGTTTTTTCGGGCAGTACAAAAATAGCGATAGGCTGTAATAACGATCTGCGTTATTTTTCGTCTGATAACTTGTTTCAACAGGTTTATCCGACGGCCACATGGGGCAAAAGCTACATTACGGTGCCATTAGCCGGTCGTAAATACGATATTTATAGAATTATATTGAGTGATCCGTCAACAGAAGTGAAATTGAATGGTTCAGTTATAACGCCCGGTGCAGGTTCGCAATTTATCGAATTAAGTTTAACCGGTTCTGAATATATAACTGCTGATAAACCAATACAGGTAGCACAATATGCAGTTACACAATGGCAAACACTCTCTTGCACTGTAGATGAGCATGACTTGGGCGATCCGGAAATGATATATCTCAATCCCTTAGAGCAAACGATTGATCATGTAACATTGTATTCCACTAATAGAAATAAAATTGAGCTTAATTTTATTAATGTTGTAATAAAAACAAGCGCTGTATCAAGTTTTATGGTTGACGGATCATCTTACACAAAATTTCAACCTATTACGGCAACTAACAATGAGTATTCTTACGCTCAGATTGAAGTAAACTCAGGTACACATAATATATCAGCTAAAGAGGGATTTAATGCCATTGCTTATGGTTTTGGCGAGTTTGAATCATACGGCTACGCCGCCGGTACCAACTTGGTGAACCTTAACGAAAGGGTGGTATTGCATGATCCCGCAACCGGCGAATCTGTTATTGCCGGTTGTGCAGGTACCAGCTATAAATTACAACTAACCTTACCCTATAAAACAAATACCATTACCTGGGATTTTGGCGATGGCACTACTGCGGGGCCGTTTAATGACCCTCCTTTTACCACCAGGGTAAAAGATGGTAAAACGCTTTATATATACGAATATCCCGAACAAACCTACAGTATAGGCGACCACGTGGTAATAGCCAAAGTTTTTAACCCAACAGGTGATGATTGCGGCTCAACTGAAGAAGTAGAGTTTGACTTTAATGTAGCTAACCTACCCGTTGCCGCATTTGATGTAATAGCTAATTGCGTTGATGTGGCAGCAACTTTTACAGATAAAAGCGCCGCGAATGGTACGTTGATAAAAGCCTGGCTATGGCAATTTGACGATGGTACAACATCTGATCTACAAAATCCCAATCATGTTTTTGAAACAGCAGGTGATCATACCATTACTCTTACGGTTACTAACGAGAATGGCTGTACTGATGTAATAAGCAAGGTGGTAAATTTTAAGCCTTTGCCTATAGTAGGATTCACTACATCAGCAATGGTATGTTCTGGTAAGGAAATTGAGTTTATCGGTACCAGCAATGTAATCAATACCATTACAAAATGGCGATGGGACTTTGGTGATGGTAAAGTGTCAAATTCATTAACTGTTAATAACACAACTCATACCTATGAGGCGCCGGGCATTTATACGGTTAGGCTAAGTGTCCAAAATACTAACGGCTGTATCAGTTTTGCATCTCGCTCTGTAGATGTAGGCTTTAGTCCTGAGGCTGATTTTACAATGGCGCAAGCCTGCGTTAACGACCCCGCACAGTTCACCTACAAAAATTTGATAGCCACCCAAAACGATGCCGCCTTTACTTTTGAATGGAATTTTGCGGATGCGGGTTCGGGTGCTTTGAATACATCTACCGATAGAAATCCATCACATCGTTATGCCACACCGGGTACTTATGATGTTAAATTAACAGTTACCACGCAACAAGGTTGTGTTGTTGAACGTACAAACCGCATTACTATAAACGGAGATCAGTTTGCCGGTGGTTTTAGTGTGGAGGATGAAGATAGGCTGTGCAGTAACCGCGATGTGGTTTTTATAAACAATGCAACGGTTAATGTAGGGAGTATTGTGAGGGTAGAATGGTATTTTGATTTGGACGGTCACCCTAATGATAAAGAGGTTTATACTATTGATAACATGCCTGCCGATGGAAAGTATACGCATAAATATGATACGTTCACTTTGCCTGGGAGCAAACCTTACCGTGTGAAAATGGTTGTGTATTCGGGCGGAAATTGCTCAAGGGAATTTGAGTTGCCACCAATAACGGTGTATGCCCAACCTTACGTAGCGCTTTCGCCAACAGGCAATATTGTGGTATGTGAGGATGACGCGCCGCTAACATTCGGCCAAACAGAAAATGGCACATTAATCAGCGGCGGCACATTTACGGGTAGGGGTGTATCATTAACCGGGGTGTTTGATCCTAAAGTGGCCGGGCCGGGTATATTTGAAATAAACTATACCTATTTATCGGGCAAGGGATGTGATTTTAACACTACGTTTAACGTGACTGTTAACGCCCTGCCAAAAATAGATGTAAAGCCGCAGTATACGTTTTTTGAAGGTGGGCAGGTGTTACTAACAGCGCAGGCAAGCGGCGCAAGCCTGGTTTATAAATGGTCACCGGCAACTGGACTTAGCAATCCGGATATTTTGCAGCCAATAGCAAACCCTGCGGTTGATACCAAATACCAGTTAACGGTATCATCGGGCGCATGCGAAACTACTGTAGATGTGTTTGTTAAGGTATTGCGTAAAATAATTGTACCGAATACGTTTTCGCCGAATGCAGATGGTACTAATGATACATGGAAAATTCAAAATATAGAAGATTACCCTAATTGTTTAATTACTATATTTAACAGATATGGCGATAAGGTGTATACAAGCACAGGTTATGGCAACGGCTGGAACGGAACGCGAAACGGAGCCGGCTTGCCTACAGCTACTTACTATTATATAATTGATTTAAAAGACGGACATAAACCGGTTTCCGGTAATGTTACAATATTACGATGATAAAGAAATTTTACTTTTTAGTATTAGTGGCCCTATGCGGTGCCGGGTTAGCCAAAGCACAGCAAAAGCCGCAGTACACGCAATATGTACTCAATAATTACTTGCTAAACCCTGCTTTAAGCGGAATAGAAAACTATACCGATATGAAAGTAGGCCACCGCAGCCAGTGGACCGGTTTAGACGGCGCGCCTGTTACCAGTTATTTTACCATTAACGCCCCATTGGGTAGTAACTTTTTGCAGGGCGATGCCTCGGCTATGCCATCTTACGGTGGACAAAACCCGTTAAGCAGGCTATACACCCAAAATTACCAGGCTGCCGAACCGCACCACGGTATCGGTTTAATGGTGGTGAACGATGTTACAGGCCCTATCAACCAAACCAATATTAACGCTACCTATGCTTATCATCTGGGCTTGTCGCCAACGCTTAATTTGGCCGTAGGTGTATCTGCCGGTGCTAATTATAACAGCTTAAATACTTCAAAACTTACCTTTGAGAACGATATCGACCCTGTACTGCGCGGTAATACCTATAGCCGCTGGAACCCTGACCTGGGTGTAGGTGCATGGGCATATTCATCAACATGGTTTGCAGGGGTATCAGCACAACAGCTACTTACTCAAAAACTATATTTCAGCGATAATACTGCCGATAGCAAAACGGTACCGCATTATTTTGTAACCGCGGGTTTTAAGGTGTTCTTAACAGATGAGATCACCCTGTTGCCATCAACTCTATTAAAGATAATTGAACCAACACCGGTAACCTTTGATGTAAACATGAAACTTGCCTTCAGCGATCGTTTATGGATAGGCGGCTCATACCGCAAAGGCGATTCATTCGGCGCGCTGCTGGGCGTTAATATCAACTCCATATTCAACGTAAGCTACTCGTACGATTATACTACCTCCGCCTTGCGTACCGTAAGTAACGGTACCCACGAGATTGTATTAGGTATACTGCTTAACAACAAGTACAAGCTGCTATCGCCTCAACACGGATTTTAGTAAGTCAAAATTCAAAAGTTAAAATTCAAAAAGCCAAAGCATGGTTAGGTGGGGTTTTTTGTGCGCTGTCATGTTGAGGAGGAAAACATCTATCACTGGCAGGTCCTGCGTCGTAGATTCTTCACTGCGTTCAGAATGACAGGGTGGGAGTATCTTTTACACATACACAAACTGTCATGTTGAGGAACGAAACATCTATCACAAGCAGGTCACACGAAGCAGATTCTTTACTCCGTTCAGAATGAAAGGGGAAGTGAGTATGACCTCCTGATTTCTGAATCTCAACTCTTATTTCTAAAACCTAAAGCTCTTTACGTAACCTCGCTACCGGGATATTCATTTGTTCGCGGTATTTGGCTACGGTACGGCGGGCTATGTTGTAGCCGCTTTCTTTGAGTATTTCGGTGAGTTTTTCGTCGGCAAGGGGGTGACGTTTGTCTTCTTTGCCAATATGTTCTTCCAGTATTTTCTTCACCTCTTTGTTTGATACCTCTTCGCCGCTTTCGGTTTGGATGGCCTCCGAGAAGAAGGATTTCAGCAGGAAAGTACCATGCTCGGTTTGCACATATTTAGAGTTGGCTACGCGCGATACCGTTGATATATCCATGCCTATCCTGTCGGCAATGTCCTTCAATATCATCGGTTTAAGGTTCTTTTCGTCGCCGGTTAAAAAGAAATCGTATTGGTACTGCATTATGGCATTCATGGTTTTCAGCAGGGTTTGCTGGCGTTGTTTAATAGCATCAATAAACCACTTGGCCGAATCCAGTTTTTGCTTTACAAACTGTACCGCTTCCTTCAGCTTTTTATCCTTTTGCGATGCCTTATCGTAATGCTGGAACATCTCCTGGTACGAGCGGCTTACTTTAAGCTCAGGTGCGTTTTTGGAGTTAAGCGTTAATATCAGCGAACCATCATTATTGGTGATGTGAAAGTCGGGTATTACCTGCATTTGCTTGGTATTTACCTCGTTTGAGTCGCCGGGTTTGGGGTTGAGTTTTAATATCTCGTTGATCACCCCACGTAATTCCGCCGAGTCCATATTGAGCGATTTTTCGAGTTTATCGTAATGTTTACGGGTAAACTCATCAAGGTAATGCTCAACAACCAATATGGCTTTTTTTATGATCGGGTCGGTATTGTTATCCTTTTTACGCAATTGGATCAGCAGGCATTCCTGTAAGGTACGCGCGCCAACACCGGCAGGGTCAAAGCTTTGTATCACCTTCAGCATATCCTCCACCTCTTCATCTTCGGCCATTACGTTTTGCGAAAAGGCCAAATCGTCGGTAAGCGACATAATGGGGCGACGCAGGTAGCCATCGTCATCTAAACTGCCGATGATCTGCTTGCCTATCATAAAATCCTTTTCGGTTAAAGGCAAAAGATCAAGCTGGGCTTGCAGGTTTTCAAAGAATGAGCTTTGAATAGCGATAGGCATTTCCTTCTTATCTTCCTCATCATCGCCGTTTTGATCATAGCGCGAGCCATAATCATTCAGGTTATCATCCTGCAAATAGTCGTCTATATTGAATTCATCGGCCTCACCGCCTTCGTTATCACTGTTATAGTTGTCTTCGTCGGGGTCGCGGTCGGGGTATTGTTCTTCGGGTTCGTTAAGGTTAGTTAAACTTAGGTCTTCAAGTGCCGGATTTTCCTCCAATTCCTCCTTTATCCTGGTGTCGAGAGATACTGTAGGCACCTGCAACAATTTTATAAATTGTATTTGCTGCGGCGACAGCTTTTGTAATAGCTTTTGTTGAAGATTCTGTTTTAACATAATTAGTAGTAGGCCAAAAATACATCAAATACCCCTAACTTTAAAATAAGTTAAGCTTATCGATACTTAAAGTTGATAAAAGGATAAAAGAAAATATTTGTTTTAGCCTGCCGATTTTTTTTAACTTTATTCAACTAAACACTGAAACTTATGGGAGTTGTAAAGGAATTTAAAGAATTTGCCATGCGTGGCAACGTTGTCGATTTGGCAGTGGGTGTTGTTATTGGTGCCGCCTTTGGTAAAATAGTAACCTCATTGGTGAACGATGTGATAATGCCGCCGCTGGGGCTGCTGCTTAGTGGTATCGATTTTAAAGATGCCAAGTACGTGCTGAAACCGGCCCTGGGCGATAAACCCGAAACTGCCATCAACTACGGTATGTTCATTAATAGTGTTATCGATTTTATCATCGTTGCATTCTGTATATTTTTGGTGGTAAAAGGTATCAACTCCCTTAAAAAGAAAAAAGAAGAAGAGCCTGCCGCACCAGCTGCACCAAGCACCGAAGAGGTACTACTTACCCAAATACGCGACCTATTGGCCGAAAAAAAGGCTTAATATTGTGTAAATGTTAATAAATAACAGCTTTAATGCTAATTATTAACAACGGTACTATTTGACAAGTGCGAAAAAACCACTACATTTGCGCTCTTGTTTTTAAAAGACGATATTAAGAATATAAAGTAATGAAAAGAACGTTCCAGCCTTCTCAAAGAAAAAGAAGAAATAAGCACGGTTTCCGTGAGCGCATGGCATCTGCTAACGGCAGAAGGATTTTAGCTTCAAGAAGAGCTAAAGGCAGAAAAAGGTTAACCGTGTCTGACGAGCGTCGTCATAAAGCGTAATTCCGGTTTCTACGTTGCGGTAACTTCAGCCGGATCAAGTTAATTTTTTTGGTTTGGGGCCAGCAACTATGTATACTTTCAAAAAAGAAGAACGGTTATGTAACAAAGGGCTTATTGACAGTCTTTTTCATAGCGGTTCTTCTTTTTTATGTTATCCTTATAAGGCATCGTGGCGGCTTGTTGATAATGCCGGCCAATATCCTGTGCAGGTAATGTTTTCGGTTGCCAAAAAGCGGTACAAACACGCTGTAGACCGTAATACCATTAAACGCCGCTCGCGCGAGGCATACCGCCTCAATAAACAGCAACACCTTTACGATTTTTTACACGCATCAAATAAGCACATTATTTTGTCGTTAAGTTATATAGGCAAGGATATTGCCGAGTATGATTTTATCCAGAAAAAGATGGTAAAGCTGTTAACCCAGTTGAGCGAGCAAATTAGCAAAGTAAATGATCAGGCTGTTTAACCGCGTTGTAGGGGCATTTTTTTTGATGCTCATCAGGCTGTATCAATACCTGCTGTCGCCAATGCTGGGTGCGTCCTGCCGTTATACACCATCGTGTTCGCAGTATGGTGTTGAAGCTATAAAAAAACATGGCGCTTTTAAAGGCGGATGGTTAACTTTGAAGCGCATTGCCCGCTGCAACCCCTGGGGAGGCCACGGGCACGATCCTGTACCCTGAGAATACATGAGCATAATACTACAAATTGAAACTGCTACTACCTCTTGTTCTGTAGCGCTGGCTAAAGATGGCCTTGTTATTGCCCAAAAGCAAATTAACGAGCGCAATATACACGCCGAAGTAATTACCCTTTTTATCGAAGAACTGGTGCATACCGCCGGTTTAACTTATGCTGATGTGGATGCCGTTGCGGTAAGCTGTGGGCCGGGTTCGTATACGGGGCTGCGTATTGGTGTATCTACCGCTAAAGGTTTATGCTACGCGCTGGATAAGTCGCTCATCGCCATTGAAACATTAGAAGCCATGGCTTATGGTGCTATGCCATTGGCTGCTGCTTACAATAAGGCCGGTATTTTATTGTGCCCCATGATTGATGCCCGCCGTATGGAAGTTTACACGGCCCTGTTTGATATGCAAGGCAACCGTGTAAAAGCTACCGCCGCCGAAATTATCGATGAAAACAGTTTCGCGCCCGAGCTGCAAAACAACCCAATATTGTTTTTCGGCGATGGCGCGGATAAGTGCGAAGCTGTGTTAGGCGCAAACAATAACGCGATATTTTCACCCAACTTTCAAAACAACGCGGCACACCTTAGCCAAATGGCTTTGAAAAAGTTTAACGATAAGGCTTTTGAAGATGTGGCTTATTTTGAACCTTATTATTTAAAAGATTTTATTGCCGGTAAAAAGGCGCTGTAATTAGTTGCTCTTAAACAACCTGTGATATAACCTGCCGAAAAAGCCCGGTTCGCCGCTTGGCATACGGCTGGCATTCATCGGGCTTTCTATATAATTACCGAACTTAAACGATACCCCAAAAAACAGGTTGCCGCCGGTGAAAGCCCCCGAATGAGTAATTTGCGATTGACGGCCATAAGCGGCCAGTATGGTTCGGCCGGTTTCAAATACCCGTTCGCTGCCTAAAAAGAACTCCGCGTTGGGGGTTTTAAACATGAACTGCCCGCCAAAACTTAACAGGTTAAGATCATTATATGATGACAGCACCGTTACTATGCACTTTTTGTACTGTATGTGGTTTACCACAGCGGCAGTAAAGCCCGAGTAAAATAGTTGTTTATTAACGATAATCGATGGCGACATCTTCCAGGTTTGATCGTAATTTAACCAGTATGCTTTTGACGCGCTTAGTTCGGCACGGCCATCGGTAGGGGTAAAGAAATGCCCCGTTTCGAGGTTGCCCGTTCTTAGCAACCTGGATAATTGCGCGCTGGTACTATCCTCACGCTGCCTGGTACTCAAATCAGTAAGCATGGTAGCGCCGTCAATATTGTATATGCTGGCTTTACTGTTCCACCTGATAAAACCTACATCCTTTAAGTTCCCCTGGAAAACCACCCCCTCATCATTTTTATATGAACCACCCAGCGTGAACGATAAACCCGGGTTGCGCAAGCTCGGTTTAAAATCGCGCGCGCCTGATGTGCCTTCCACATGCGAGGTATAACGTTGCGCGTTTAGGGCCAAAATAGCGTTATCCTGATCATTGAACTCGATATATGAATTGTAAATCTTCAATTTTTGATACTGCGCGCCCATTAAAAAGTTAAGCTTTAAGCCTAATGCAAAACGGGGCGTTATCTTTTCGCGGTAAGTAACACCTAACTGGTGATACGTTTGGTAGTAGGCATTGCCTTTGAATGGATTATTGTAAGCACCTGTTTCAAAACTTCCCGAACCGTTAAACAGTGCCACGGTTTCATCGGTGAACAAAGCATTTCCTTCACCTCTTGATTGTAGGGAGAAGCCCAATTCCTGATCTCCGTCTTGACTGGTATATATCTTGAACATCAGCAAGTATATATTAGCGTTAACGTTGATGTGATTGAACTTGCCCTGGCCAATTTGTAGGGCGCTGTTGTTGTAGCGGGCATCAAAGGCTCGGCTCTTTAAAGATACCTGCGCGTTGCCGGTAATAACCAGATCGGTACCCGCGGTAGGGAAAAGAAAGTTGGAGGCGAACATCCGGCTCGAATCGCGAATAAAGGAGCGTTGCGACGGGTTCTCGAACGAATCAAATAAAGTTTCGGTATTATATTGTGCCAGTTGCTGTGCAAAAAGATTAACAGAGGATAGTACGAGTGCAAAAAACAGTAGACTTTTCTTCATAAATACGATAACGTGTGCTTGAAACTTAGTGGCTGTTTGCAAATCAGCACCTCAAACACGGTTGCGTTGCAATTTAACATTCTAATGTTAAAACGCAGTAAAGCCACTATAGTTTATAACAAAACAATTATTTATTTGCAGATAATGTAGTATCTGCCGGGTTCAACTTCATGCAAAAGTTGGTGTAAAAGTTTTTGTCCGACGCGGTGAGCTGGTACGACAGCGCGTAATAATCGTTAAAACCGGGTTCGTTTTTCTTAAACAGATCATACATCGGCTTGCTAAGATCACGCCTTAATATAGTTTGAGAATTTTTAAAATTGAGGTAGAAGTTCACATTACAGCTTTGCGCCAGCAGGTTATCAAACAGGTTGTAGCTATCCATCTTTATCAAAAACTTACCGTTAATGTAGGTTTCGTAATAGCTTTCCAGTTCGGCATAACTGTTGGCCAGCAGCAGGTAATTATCAATCACCATAAAATAAGGCTTGCGGAAAATACCGAAAGCATCGCCCAGTAAAAAATACGGCACCTTATCATAATTAAAACGTCCACTGTTCTCACTCATGCCTGTGCTGATGTTCAACATGGTGGGTTTAAGCTTAGAGCCGTCTTTAATGGCAATAATGCCCAGCTTTTCCTGGTAGCGTGTAGTAACTATAGCAAACTCATGCATAAGGGCACTGTTAAAGTTGGCTTGCAGGTTTACGCCGGTTTCGTTTTTAATTTTGGTGAGTAAAGCCGTTTTCTCCTTAGCCTGGTTAGCCTTACGATACCAGTCGGCTAAGTCGGCGGTGAATTTTTTACTGTCGGCCACCCCAAAATTGATAAAGTACGCCGTGGTAGATGGGAATATATTTTTAAGCTGATTATTTACCGGCTGCTGGTTACTGAACAAGTTGAGGTAACTTGTAGGCGCGGTTTTATCGGTAGTGGTGGTGCCGTTAAACAGCAAAGCATCGCTTTTATAATTTAAGCTGAGCACCGCGGTTGCAGGTAATACCCTGAAGCTTTTAAATATATCGGTATTGCTGTTTTTAAAAAGATTATCAAATAGCGCATTCAGTTCGCGGTAGTTCACGTACAGGTTGGCCGGCGAATTTGAATTTTGTTTGGCAGGGAGCAGCTCGAAAGGCTGCTTTTTTTTGTCGTCGTAAGTGGCCGTGGCCTCTATCAGTTCTTTAGAAAAACTGCCGCTTAGTATATTGTTGTTGTTTACAATAGTATAAAAACGCCTGTTGAGGGCTTTTACAAAAAAGGTATAGCCCTTTTTGCCTGCCACAGTATACGGGCTTATCAACAGGTTGCTTTTGCTAATGTTATTGAATATGCCTTCCTCTAAAGTTTTTACCGCGGGTATGGTAATGAGCAAATTAAGGCTGTCGTTTTTTGCAGGATGCAGGGAGATGAAGATATCCTGACCGTAAAAATAATTTTTAAGTAATGTTTTTGTTAGTACCTGCTCACGCAGTAGGCTTAGTTCATCGAGGGTTTGTTTGCCTGCCACGGCGGGTAATAGTGTATTTCCCTGAAATATCTCGTCGAAACCGTTATCGTTACTAAACTCAAATATAAAGGCGGCATCACCGGGTATGTGGCTCATCACCTGGCTGGTATGCAAACCGGGCGGACTTAAATTTTTGAAATAAGCTACCGTCATGTACCCGGCGGCTACAAGCAAAAGTATAGTTACAATGATGATCCTTTTCATTATATGTTTGCACCGCAAGTTAGATAATTACAACACGGCATTAAAGTATAGTTTCAAATTTGGTTAACTTAGCCTTTTAATATCTTCAATGAACAAACAAATTATTATTACCGCCGCGCTGTTTGGCGCAGTGGCAGTTATATTAGGTGCATTTGGCGCTCACGGCTTAAAGGCCCTCATTACACAGCCCCAATTAGAAATTTGGCAAAAAGGCGTTGATTATCAGTTTTACCACGTTTTCGCGTTATTGTTCCTGTCTACATTTACACGTTTTAAAAACAAATTAATTGCAGGCGCATACTACTTTTTTTCGTTAGGCATCGTGTTTTTTTCGGGTTCGTTGTACCTGCTGGCCTGCCGCGATCTGTTAGGATTGGACACGCTTACACGTATTATTGGCCCTATAACACCACTTGGCGGTTTGTTTTTTATAGTAGGCTGGGTACTGGTTGTTTTGGCAGCCATCAGAAATAAGTAATATAAATAGATGTTAGAGTTTGCTGATGCACATTATAGCGGCAGGAGAACGCTGTTCGTTGAGGTGATTTTGCCTTTGGCGATAGCTAAAAACTATACCTACCGCGTACCTTATGATATGAACGATGCTATTGCCATTGGCAAGCGCGTTGTGGTGCAGTTTGGCAAAAGCAAGCTTTACACGGCCATTATATCATCCATTGGCGACCAGGCGCCCGAAAAGTATGAGGCTAAATATATACTGGAGGTACTGGATAGCCAGCCGATAGTAACAACCGCCCAGTTACAGTTTTGGCACTGGCTGGCCGAATACTATATGTGCAATGTTGGCGAGGTAATGAACGCCGCGCTGCCTGCCGCCCTTAAGCTGGCCAGCGAAACCAAAATAACCGTTAATAAAGATATGGTGGTTGACAAAACCACCCTGCATGATAAAGAGTTCCTGATATTGGAAGCGCTCGATCTGCAACCCGAACTCACTATTAGTGATATTGCCAAGCTGCTGGGCCAAAAAACGGTGATGCCTATATTGAAGCTGATGTTCGAGAAAAACATCATCCACATATCTGAAGAGGTAAGCGACCGCTACAAACCACGTAGGCGTACCTTTATCACGCTTAACCGCATCTACCAGGATCAGGATAACATGCGGGAGCTGTTCAATATTCTTGAACGTGCCCCAAAACAGGCCGATGCCTTGCTGGCGTACATCAAACTATCGCGCCATCAAAAAGCGATCACTAAAAACGAGTTGATAGAAGAGAGCGGTGCCGGTGCCGCGGCCATTAAAGCCCTTATTGATAAAGAGGTTTTTGTGGCCGAAGAAAAGAACGTTAGTCGCCTGCATTACGAAAATGAGGACGACGGCGCGGTTTTTACTTTGAGCGAGCAGCAGCAAAATGTATTTGTTGATATAAAAAGGCAGTTTGAGGATAAAGATACCGTGTTGCTGTACGGCGTTACCTCGTCGGGCAAAACGCAGATCTATATCAGGCTGATTGAAGAGATGATAGCCAGCGGCAGGCAGGTGCTTTACCTGTTGCCCGAAATTGCGCTTACTACCCATATTATTGAGCGGCTTCGCGATTATTTGGGGGCGAGTATAGGCGTATATCATTCTAAATTTAATGATAACGAACGTGCCGAAGTATGGCAAAAGGTACTCAATAACGAGTACAAGGTTATACTGGGTGCCCGCTCATCGGTGTTTTTACCGTATTATGATTTGGGTTTGATCATTGTAGATGAAGAGCACGAAACATCTTACAAACAGTTCGACCCGGCCCCGCGCTACAATGCCCGCGACGCTGCCATTTATTTGGCGGCTACTTATAAAGGTAAAGTACTGCTGGGTTCGGCTACGCCATCGTTCGAGAGTTATTTTAACGCCCGTATCCATAAGTTTGGTCTTGCAGAGCTCACCGAACGTTACGGCGGGGTAGAGCTGCCGGATATTGAGGTGGTGAGCATCTCCGAAGAAACCAAAAAGAAACTCATCCAGTCGCACTTTACCAGCGTGCTGATGAACGATATGCAGGTAGCACTTGATAATAAGGAGCAGGTGATTCTGTTTCAGAATAGGCGTGGTTATGCCCCCGTGCTCATCTGTAAAATATGCGCCTACACACCCAAGTGCATCAATTGCGATGTAAGCCTTACCTTCCATAAAAGCAGCAAGAAATTGCATTGCCATTATTGCGGCTACAAAGAAGACACGCCAAATATTTGCCCGGCCTGCGGTTCTACACATTTGGAGTATAAAGGTTTCGGTACCGAAAAGGTAGAGGATGAGCTAAGCCTGCTATTGCCGAATGCCAAGATTGCCCGAATGGATCTTGATACCACGCGTTCGCGCAACGCGCTGCAAAATATATTGAACGATCTGGAAGAGAAAAAGATAGATATATTGGTAGGCACGCAGATGGTAGCCAAGGGGCTGGACTTTTCAGATGTTACCGTTATCGGTATCATCAGTGCCGATAGCCTGCTGAAATTCCCGGATTACCGGGCTAATGAACGCAGTTTCCAGATGCTGGCGCAGGTGAGTGGCCGTGCAGGGCGCAGGGGTAAGCGGGGCAAGGTAGTGATTCAAACGTATGATCCCGGTCACAGGGTGATAAAGCAGGTGATCGATAACGATTTCCTCGACCTTTATTTTACCGAAATGGAGGAGCGCAAAAGCTTTAAATATCCGCCTTATTACCGCATCATCAATCTCGATATCAAACATAAAGACCCCGAGATATTGCATAACCAGGCCATATACCTGGGCAACAAGCTGCGTAAACATTTTGGCGACAGGGTAATTGGTCCCGAAGCGCCGCTCATCAGCAGGATTAGGAACTACTACATCAAATCGATCATGCTGAAATTTGAGAAGGATGGCGTATCAATAGCCAAGGCCAAAGCCATCATCAGGGAGGTGATCACCGAGTTTCAAACCACCAAACTAAGTAAAGGCAGCATTGTGCAGCCCGATGTTGACCCATATTAATTATCGTTCCCTGATATCGTTCAGGTGAATGTACGAGAAGCCGATGTTGGCCGCTATTCCGCAGGAGTAGGAGCCTTTCATCATGTCGTAGTTTATGCGCACCTTAAGACTGTCGCGTTCCCATTTACTGTCTAAGTTTTCGGGCTTGTAATCGATATTGCCTACCCGTATCACCCAGCCGCAGCCATCGGCGGCAGGGTTGCCAAGGTCGAGTATAATGGCATCGGTCTTCAGATCATTGATGTGACTATCTTTTCGGCAGCCGCATATTAAAAACAGGGCTACTATTGCTGCAAAGCCATGCCTCATTATATTGGGGTATTTCATTTTTGTATTTTTAGTAATTACGTAGCGGTTTGGCTTTGTGCTACATAGCACGAAAAATTTAACCTGTTGGTAACTCGTAGCTATAAGCAAGCGCCAAAAACTGGGTTTTATGTATAACTTTGCTTGCAAATGGCTTATAAGTTTGTTGATAATTACCGCGAAAAAGGCGCCCGGAAGAGATTGGTTGAAGTATTAAAAAAGAAGGGCATTGAAGATGAACAGGTATTAGCGGCAATAGGCAAAGTTCCCCGCCATTATTTTTTCGATGAAACCTTCTGGAACCAGAGTTACAAGGATATCGCTTTCCCGATAGGCGAGGGGCAAACCATATCGCAACCATATACCGTAGCTTACCAAACCGAATTGCTGCACATAAAAAAGGGCGATAAGGTATTGGAGATAGGTACCGGTTGCGGCTACCAAACCTGTGTACTGCTTGAGCTTGGCGCAAAGGTATACACCATTGAACGCCAGGAAAAGCTATACGAACGCACTATACAGGTATTGCCCTATATGGGCTACAAACCCGAGTTTTTTTTAGGCGACGGCTCAAAAGGCATAGCCAAACATCAGCCTTACGACAAAATTATAGTGACCGCCGGCGCACCCTTCGTACCGGATATCCTGCTGCAACAACTTAGCATAGGCGGTATATTAGTGATCCCGGTAGGTGACGAACAAACCCAAAAAATGGTAACCGTACTAAAAGTAGCCGAAAACGATTACGAAAAAATTGTACTCGATACCTTCCGGTTTGTACCGCTGGTAGGTGATAGGGCGTGGTAACTTGTGGTTAGAATCAAGAGACAAGAGATAAGAGTCAGAGATAAGAAACAGGAGACAAGAAAGAGAATTGTTTATACAATAACAAAGGCCACGTTTTTACGTGGCCTTTGTTATGAACCTTATCTTGACTCCTGATTCTTGTATCTTAACTCTCTATTTGAATTATCTCTTCATCGCTCTGTCCATCTCTATCTTGGTGTCGCGTTCTTTCATGGTTTCGCGCTTGTCGAAGGTCTTTTTACCCTGGGCAAGGCCTATTTCCAGCTTGGCAAAACCGCGCTCGCTGATGAATAATGCAATTGGTACAATAGTAAAACCGCGCTCTTCGCCTTTAACCAACAGTTTCTTCAGCTCCTTTTTGTTGAGCAGTAAAATCCTGTCGCGCTTGGCCTCGTGGTTGTAAAACGAACCGAACGAGTATTCAGAGATATGCAGGTTACGTACATATAGCTGGTTATTAATAAAGGTGCAAAAGGCATCGTTAATATTCGCCTTGCCCTCTCTTATCGATTTTATTTCGGTACCAAGCAGTTGTATCCCGGCAACGTACTTATCCAGTATGTGGTATTCAAAATAGGCCTTCTTGTTTTTTATATAGATCTTATCCTGGCTCATCTCCTGCTCTTTTGCTGCAAATATGCAAATTATTTTGGTTGTGGCTTAACAACCAGCACCGGTACGTTCACCTTATGCCTTACCGAATTTACAGTTGTGCCGAATATAAGGTCTTTAAGCGCCTTGTGCCCGTGCGACCCCATTACTATAAAATCTATCTTATCGGCATTGGTAATATCGGCAATGGCGGTGGCGGGCATGCCGTAACCAATTTTAGCAATGGCCTTGTAGCCAAGGTTTTTAAGGTCGGTTACGTATTTTTCGAGATTGGTGAAGTCGCTTTGCGTTTCAAGGTCCATTACATCGGTACCGTGGTAACGCGCCCCGGCGGTTTCTACCACGTGTATTAAAGTATATTTGGCATGCTTGCCGCCCTGCATAATTCCGTGTCGGATGGTATTAAAATCGTTCTTAGAAAAATCTATTGTAATGGCGATGTTCTTATAAGAGATCGCCTCAATATCATGTATGGCTAAAGCCAGTCCGTGCGGTAACAATTGAGGCTTCTCGTGGTGTTTAAACATCAGTGGACGAATAAATACATACAGCAGCAATACCGCTATACCTATAATAATAGGGATCACTAAAAAGTAGATCCACATAGTAGCGCCGGGATAATCGTGCAGCCAGGTAATAATTTGCTCATATACCAGTTTTACGTTAAGCCCTACAATAATTACCGCGCTTGTCCATGCACCCACCTTAACCAGCGGACCGATGGCAAACTTATCCATGCGTTTTTTGTCGGATGTAAAGTGGATCAGCGGGATAATAGCGAAACCAAGTTGAAGGCTCAATACCACCTGGCTTAATATTAACAGGTTGCCCAGTGAATCTTCGCCGAAGTAAATAATAGTGATCACTGCGGGTACAATAGCCAGTATACGGGTAAGCAGGCGGCGCAGCCATGGCTCAATACGCAGGTTTATATGGCCCTCCATAATAATTTGCCCGGCAAGTGTACCTGTAATGGTTGAGCTTTGGCCCGACGCGATCAAGGCTACCGCGAACAGTACCGGGGCCATTTTACCGAAGATGCTTTCGAGCAGTTTGTAGGCGTCCTGTATCTCGGCTACCTCATAATGCCCATTGGTGAAAAACGCGCCTGCCGCTAAAATAAGTATGGCCGCGTTTACCAAAAATGCCAGGTTAAGCGCGATAACGGTATCAAATAAGTTGAATTTTATAGCCGACCGGATACCTTCATCCGTACGTGAAATTTTACGGGTTTGCACCAGCGACGAATGCAGGTACAGGTTATGCGGCATCACAGTAGCCCCAATAATACCAATAGCGATGTACAATGATTTACCCGACAGAAAGCTCGGCGCGAAACCCTTAACCACTTCCACCACATCAGGTTTTACAATGAACATTTCTGTAAGGAAGGACAGCCCTACAATAAATATCATAGATACAATGAAGGCTTCGAGCTTGCGCATGCCCTTGTTCATTAAAAAGAGCAGCAATATGGTATCGGTAATGGTGAGCAACACGCCCCATATTAAAGGCAGGTCGAACAATAACTGCAAACCTATAGCCATCCCGATGATCTCGGCCAAATCGCAGGCTATAATGGCCACCTGCGCCAATATATAGAGGCAAAAGTTGGTAAAGCGTGGGTATGTGTTTTTGGAGGCCTGAGCCAGATCGAGTCCGCGTACAATGCCTAAACGCGCGCTTAATGATTGCAGGAGCAGGGCAATTAAATTTGATGCCAATAGCACCCATATCAGTTTATAGCCAAAGGCGCTGCCGCCTGCAATATCGGTTGCCCAGTTGCCCGGGTCCATATAACCAACGCTTACTAAATACGCCGGGCCAATAAATGCGAGTATTTTACGCCACCCGGTTTTGTTTTCGGTATTTACGGAATTGTGTACATCACCTAATGATTCGTTGTGCTTGCTCATGAAGTGATATCAGAAAAAATTATCATAACTGCTTATTAATTAAAACAACAAGCGGGGCTTGCAGATGTTTATGCAATATACAAATAAATTATTTATAGCTAATATATAAAATTAGACTTGCCTAATTAGTGCGTAGAATATATTTTTGTAAACTTGTGCATGCAAAAAATATTATTTTGTATAGCATGGAATAACATATATTTGCACCACGATGGCCGCTGAACTTGATAAAATAGACCTACAGATACTAAAAATATTACAGGAGAACGGACGAATCACCAATCTGCAACTTTCAAACGAGATCGGTCTTTCGCCTGCACCTACATTAGAGCGTGTGCGCAAGCTCGAAAATTCAGAATATATAAAGAGTTACCATGCCCTGGTTGACGAAGAGAAGTTAGGGCTTGGCATTAAAACATTTATACAGGTATCGCTCGATTTTCATCAGAGCAACACCATACAGATATTTTTGGAAGCCATACAGCAGATAAAGGAAGTTACTGAATGCCACCATGTAACCGGGCAGTGCGACTTTTTGCTGAAGGTATACGTGCGCGACATAAAATCGTATGAGCAATTGATTATGGAAAAGATAAGCCGCATTAATGTGGTTAAAACCTTCCATACAATGATGATCATGTCGACCAGTAAGAAAGAACCTATTATTCCGCTTGAATATTAATAACAAGCGGAATAATAATTAAAGCAATTAGCTGTTGGCTACTTTAATTATTTCGCGCACCCTATCGGCACTGGTAACGTCGGTGCCATACTCATCCCCGTAAAAACTACCCATTATAATATGGTCGTTATGGTACTCCATACGGCTTGGCATGCGTGTTTTTGCTGTAGAATGTAATTCGGTAGCGCCGGTAAATTTAATTATATCGGCAGCATTATGTTCGTTAACGCCGCATCCGGGCATAATGGTGATACGGCCCGCCGCTTTTTCAACCAGGTGGTTAAGTACGCTGGCACCTTCAATAGCCGATGTTTTACCACCCGAGGTAAGTATGCGGTCGCAACCTATTTCAATAATATCTTCTAATGCCTGGTAAAGGTCAACGCACATATCAAAGGCACGGTGAAAAGTAACACCAAGTCCCCATTTTTTGGCCAGTTGTACCAGTTCGCGGCAACGCTCTTTATCTACGGTTCCGTCACTTTTTAGTATACCTATTACAATACCATCGCAGCCCGAATCAATGCAAAACCTTACATCGGATGTTATAATGTCGTATTCAGTATCGTTATAAAGGAAATCGCCGCCCCGCGGACGGATCAAAACATAAAGTTTGATATGCAGCAGTTTGCGTGCTGTTAAAATTTGGCCGGCAGAAGGAGTGGTACCACCATCGTTCAAATTATCGCATAATTCTACACGAACAGCGCCCCCTTCTTGAGCAGCAAGCGCAGATGTGGTAGAGTTTGCGCAAACTTCAAGTGAAACCATAAGTAGTTGTGTGGTAAATTAATTAGCTTGTAAATACAATTAAGCCATAAATATACGATGTTATTTGTAAAAGCTTTTACCCTTTATCAGCAAATCTTGCTTTTGTGTGTCACAAACCGCGAATGAAAAACCATCCTGTATAGCATAAGCGCCATATTCTCCTTTTTTATTGATGGCCAGAAAGCCCACCTGTATCTGTTTAGCGGTTTCGGGCTTTTTACGGATGATGCGATGAACGGCCTCCTTACAAGCCTCTTCAGGCGACATGCCCTGGCGCATCAGCTCCACTACCAAAAAGCTGCCTACGTTGCGTATTACCTCTTCGCCTACACCGGTTGATGTGGCGCCGCCAATTTCGTTATCGATGTATAAACCCGCACCAATAATAGGGCTGTCGCCCACACGGCCATGCAGTTTAAACGCCATGCCGCTGGTAGTGCACGCGCCCGATATATTGCCTTTGGCATCAATAGCCAGCATGCCAATAGTATCATGATTGTATTGGTTACCCGGTTTGTGCTGGGCGTTCTCAATATTCATCACCGGCGAATATTTGGCTGTTTTCAACCATTCTTTCCATGCTTTTTCCGATTCGGGCGTAAGCAGTTTTTCTTTTTTTATACCCTGCTCAATAGCAAACTGGGTTGCGCCTTCGCCAACCAGCATTACGTGCGGGGTTTTTTCCATCACCAAACGGGCAACTGTAATGGGGTGCGCAATGTTTTCCATAGCGGCCACTGATCCGCAATTGCCGTTCTCGTCCATAATACAGGCATCAAGGGTAACGTGCCCGTCGCGGTCGGGGTAACCGGCACGGCCAACGGTATGGTTGCTCATGTCGGCTTCGGGTATTTTTACACCGGCCTCAACGGCATCCAGTGCACGGCCGCCGTCTTTCAGTATTCTCCAGGCCTCCTTATTGGCAGGGATACCAAAATCCCAGGTTGAAATTACCACCGGAAGATTTGGCGCAACCGGGGCGGCAATATTTTTAGCTAAGGCTGATTTGGAGATGGTAGCCACGGCAGCGCTGGCTGCTGATAGTTTAAGAAAGTTTCGGCGGTTAAACATAAGTTTTAAATGTATTAAAAAAAGAGTGGTGGTAATTGCTTTACTGGTTTGGTAATAAAATAATTACTAAACACTATAGTTGTGGGGCTTCGTCGGGTTCGTCGCCGGTGTCAATCTGCTCGGCCAGTATTTGCCTGCACCTTTCAAGGTCGTGTTCAAACACCTTAATTTTTATACCGCCAATGGCCTGGTTATAAAAAGGATTAGCGCCAATGGTGTTATCATCGGCAATAAAGCAATCAATGCCGTTAGCCTGTAACCTTGCCAGTATAATTTGCGCCAGCATGGGGTCGTAATAGCTTTCGAGGGTAACTATTTTGCCTTGGTTGTCCATAATTTTAGTCAGTTATATTAAGCTAATATAGGCTGTTTTTATTTAATTTGGCGGCCATGAACCGCATTGACAGAATATCAGCCATATTAATTCAGCTGCAATCGCGCAGGGTAGTTAAGGCCGCTGATATTGCCGAGCGCTTCAATATCAGCCTGCGTACCGTATACCGCGATGTGAAAACGCTGGAAGAAGCGGGCATCCCGCTGATAGGCGAGGCCGGGGTAGGTTATTCTATTATGGATGGCTACCGTTTGCCGCCGGTAATGTTTACCAAAGAGGAAGCTACCGCTTTTTTAACTGCTGAAAAGTTTGTTGAAAAGCTCACCGATGATTCTACCATGGCGCACCATCGGTCGGCCATGTATAAGATAAGGGCCATACTCCGCAACTCCGAAAAGGACCTGCTGGAGGATATGGATGCCAACATTGCCGTAATCCGCAGTAACAGCCAGCGCTATGCCGATAGGCAGGATCATATTCAAACCATTTTAAACGCCATCGGCCAAAAAAGTGTACTGAAACTCGATTACTTTGCCATGCACAACCAGCAGCATACCACCCGTTGTGTTGAGCCGGTAGGTATTTATTACCTGGATAGCTTTTGGCATTTGATAGCCTATTGCCGCATGCGGAATGATTACCGCGATTTCAGGCTCGACAGGATAAAAACCGCGATTATAACCGACGAAATATTTGAAGACCAGCACCCCACGCTGAACGAATATATTGCCCAAACCGCTCACGACCGCGAACTGGAAACCGTGATAATGATAGTTGACCAAAAGATACACAACTACCTAAATAGCCAGAAATATTATAACGGTTTTGTATCAGAAAAAACGATAGGCGACAGGGTAGAGATGACCTTTTTGACGGAACATATTGAGGGCTTTGCCCGCTGGTATATGATGTTTGGCGATAGTGCCGATATTATAAGTCCGGATAAGCTGAAGGAAAGGATAAAGGAAATTTACCATAAAATAGGCGCTAAATTTTAAATTCTTTCTGCACTGCTGACATACTGTTGTCACTGCCACCCATGTATTTTGCTAATGCGATAAATTGCCTGCATTGCTGGCAACGTTTTTGTTTAACACATTACATATCAAAACCAAAGCTTATGCAGTATTGGGTAACAGTGGTATCTAAAGATCATTTGGCACGTGGTGTTAAGGGCGGTTTTATGCAGGTCAACCATGGCAAGGCAGCTCCTTTAAAGAAAATAGCTAAGGGCGACTGGGTGGTATTTTATTCGCCCAAAGTAGCTTATACCGGTAACGAACCCTGCCAAGCCTTTACCGCCATTGGCCGTGCGGCAGATGATGAGGTATATCAGCATAAAATGACCGACGACTTTATGCCTTATCGCCGCAATATCAAATTTTACGAGGCCGACGAAACACCGATAAAGCCGCTGATAAACGATCTGGAATTTATTGAAAACAAGAATGCCTGGGGATTTAAATTTCGTTTCGGTTTTTTTGAGATCAATGAGCACGATTTCGAGCTCATCCAGTCGGCTATGATAGAAGACCAGCTTATACCAACACATCAACTAAAATCATATACAACTACCTAAAACAGAAGAACCATGAGCACATTAGCATTAACAACCACCATCACCTTTAACGCGCCCAAAGCCGAAGTATGGCAAGGCCTTACCGACCCTGAAATTGTAAAGCAATACTTTTTTGGTACCACCTTAAAATCCGACTGGCAGGTAGGCAGCCCTATTACTTTCAGCGGTGAGTGGGATGGCAATAGTTATGAAGACAAGGGTACGATACTGGAAATTACCCCGGGCGAATATCTCAAATACAACTACTGGAGCAGCATGAGCGGACAGGAAGACAAACCTGAAAACTACGCCAACGTGAGTTACAGCTTAAGTGAAGCCGATGGCGTAACCACATTGACCATCACTCAGGACAATATTAAAGACGAAGCCGCCAAAGAGCACTCCGAACAAAACTGGCAAATGGTATTTGGCGGTTTGAAGAAGATGCTGGAAGAGTAGGGTGTAGACTGAAGTCTACCTGCATAATCGTGCGAAGTCAGGAGACTTCGCACAGCAAAGTAGATCGGGTGAGTCAAACACACCTACCTGTCAAACGTCAACCTCACCCCGGTTTTTTCAGTTGCCAAGGCATCATTGCTCCAGGCTATGTTGCCGGATACAATGGTGGTGATCACCTTCGATTTAAAGGTGGTATCTTCAAACGGACTCCAGCCGCATTTGTACAGGATGTTGCTTTTATTTACCTGCCATGGCGAGTTAAGATTAACCAGTACCAGGTCGGCCCAGTAGCCTTCGCGGATAAAGCCACGTTTTTCTATCTGGAAGCAGGTAGCCACGTTATGAGCCATCTTTTCGGCAACTTGTTCCAGGCTTATTTTATTATGGTGATATAGCTCAAGCATGGCAGGCAGGGCATGTTGTACTAATGGTCCGCCGGATGGTGCTTGCAGATATGGTTGCGCCTTTTCTTCAATAGTATGCGGGGCATGGTCGGTAGCGATAACGTCAATACGGCCATCTAATACGGCTTTCAATATGCCTTCGCGGTCGTTTTCGGTTTTAACGGCCGGGTTCCATTTAATGAGGTTGCCTTTGGTTTCATAATCGGCATTGCTGAACCAAAGGTGGTGCACACAGGCTTCGGCGGTAATACGTTTGTTTTTTAAAGGCGTGGTGTTATCAAAAAGATGCGTTTCTTTTTCGGTAGAAATATGCAGGATGTGCAAGCGCGTATTATGCTTTTTTGCCAGTGCCACAGCCATTGACGACGACAGATAACAAGCCTCTTCGCTGCGGATCTTCGGGTGCATGCGCACCTGGATGTTATCGCCCAGTAACTGTTTGTAATGGTTAAGGTTGCTTTGTATGGTAGCCTCATCCTCGCAATGCGTAGCGATCAGCATGGGCGATTGTGCGAAGAGCTTTTCCAGCGTATTCGGGTTATCTACCAGCATATTCCCGGTTGATGAACCCATGAAAACCTTGATACCGCACACGTTCTTAATATCGGTACGCAGCACCTCATCAAGGTTATCGTTTGATGCACCCATAAAAAAGGAGTAGTTAGCCGGTGAGCTTTGGGCGGCAATATTGTATTTGTCTTCCAGTAATTGTTGGGTTAAGGTGTTCGGTACAGTATTCGGCATCTCCATAAAAGAAGTAATACCACCCGCAACCGCCGCTATCGATTCGGTGCGAATGTTGGCTTTATGCGTTAGGCCAGGCTCGCGAAAGTGCACCTGGTCATCAATACAACCCGGTAAAAGATGCAACCCTTCGGCATTGATCAGGGTATCGGCGGGCACATCAATATGGCTGTCAATACGGTCGATATAACCGTTTTTTATTAAAAGATCGGCTACCTGCTGGCGGCCCTCGTTAACTATGGTTGCTGCTTTTATTAATATAGATGACATGGTACAAAGATAGTTCTTAAAAGGTGAAAGGTAAAAGGAGTAAAGGTGAAAGGTCTTTTCAGATTCCGGGATCGAGGTTTCAGTGTCAGGTTTGATATAATGCTTTGTTTGTCCACTTTAACCTTTTCGCTTTCGCCTTTTCGCTTTAACCTTTCTCCTTTTGCCTTTCGGCTTTAACCTTTCCCCCTTTCGCCTAAAAAGAAAAGCCTATCTTTGCGGCATGGCAGAAACATTTGAAGATTTTGATTTTAACCGGCAGATATTAAATGCCATAGCCGATGCCGGTTATACGCAACCAACTCCTGTACAGCAAAAGGCCATTCCGCCGATATTGAACGGGCAGGATGTAATGGGCATTGCCCAAACCGGTACAGGTAAAACCGCCGCGTATGTATTACCTATAATAATGCGCCTTAAATACGCGCAGGGCGAACACGCGCGTGCTTTAATTATAGCGCCAACACGTGAGCTGGCCTTACAGATAGAAGAAAACGTAAAAACCTTCGCCGCCAATACCGATCTGCGCGTGGTGGTGGTATACGGAGGCCTCGGCCCAAAGACACAAATAGAGCAGATCAATAAAGGGGTAGATATTATTGTGGCCACTCCCGGTCGCTTTATGGATATTTACCTTGCGGGCCACATCATCACCAAAACCTTACAGGTACTGGTGCTTGACGAAGCCGATAAAATGATGGATATGGGCTTTATGCCCCAATTGAACCGCATATTAGAAGTGGTGCCGCGCAAAAGGCAAAACCTGTTGTTCTCGGCTACCATGTCTGACAAGATCCACGAACTTTCGGCAAATTTCCTGGAACATCCAACGGTAGTGGAGGTTACACCGCAGGCAACCCCGGCAGCTTCTATCGATCAGCGTTTGTATTTCGTTCCGAATATCAAAACCAAGATCAACCTGCTTAAAAAGCTGATGGATGAGGAAGGCGACATTAAAAAGCTGATGGTTTTTTGCAAAACCCGTATGGCAGCCGAGGATGTATTCAAGTTTTTGTCGCGTAAGTTTGGCGAAAATGAAGTGAAAGTGCTGCATGCTAACAAGGGGCAAAATACCCGCATCAACTCCATGAACGCGTTCAAGAATGATGAGGTAAAGATATTGGTAGCTACAGATGTGGCTTCGAGGGGGATAGATGTGAGCGATATAAGCCACGTGATCAACTTTGATGTACCCATTGTAATTGAAGATTACGTGCACCGTATTGGTCGTACAGGGCGTGCTTACCAATCGGGCGTAGCCATTACTTTTTGTAACCCGGCAGAGCTGTACTATTTACGCAAGGCCGAAAAACTGATCAGGCAAACCATCCCGGTTTATGATATTCCGGCAGATGTATTTATTGAAGAAACCCCTTACGAAGAGCGCCAGGATCAGAACCGCGAAATAGATATGCAGAAGCGCCGCGACGATCCCGACTTTAAAGGTGCCTTTCACGAAAAGAAAACGCTTAATCAAAAAAAGAAGTTCGAGGCAGAAAAAGCCAAGCGCAACCCGCGTGTGGCAGCTAAATTCGCCGTTAAGCGTTCATCCAAAAAAAAGAAATACTAATTATATAAATGAAATTCAGATTAACCCCATTAAACTTTGCCACCGCTTTTTTGATGGTAATGGCGGCTTATGTATGGCTGAACGGAGCAAAAATTGCCGGCCAGCAGTATACCCACTGGACGGGTACCATTACGTGGATCTTTTTACTGTTCGCGTTTGTGGTAGCCTTTCTGGATATTATGTTCCGTAATTTTTTTAAAGTGACAAAAGTTTTATGGTTGGTAGAACTAAGCTTTATAACTTTGGTGGTTGTTATTTTTTTACTTGTTAAATAATTTGAAATGAAGAGAGCTGAGATAAAACTCACTATAGACCTTGATGATAATAATGTTCCTGAAAACATTATGTGGGAATCAACCGATTCGCAAAACACTGAAGCGCTGCCTGTAAAATCAATGATGCTGGCCCTGTGGGATCAGAATTATAAAAATACCCTGCGTATTGATTTATGGACCAAAGATATGCCGGTTGACGAAATGAAGCGTTTCTTTTACGAAACCCTGCAAACCATGGGCGATACCTTTTTACGTGCCACCGGCGAAAAAAACATTGTGGAAGACCTGCGCGATTACTGCGCCCACTTTGCCGATAAAATGGAAATAACCCGTTAATAGTATGCGCATACCATCTTTAATTTCGTTAGTTGGTTTTATACTCATCATTGCGGGCAGCTATTGCCCGGTGCTGCGCCCCTTCGGCCTCATGAACTGGAATGTTTATGACCTTAACAAGCCTTATGGTATGGTCATATTATTAGTTGCCATAATAGGGATGATAGGTGTGGTGTTCAACAAACTAAAGGTAGCCCGCGCGGCGGCTTATGGTTCGCTGGCGTTGGTGGTTTTATTATGGATTGCCGCTTACATGAAGGTGCACACCAGTTTCAGCTTTTTACCGTTCCATTCGGTGGCCGATTATCTGGCCAGCAAAATAAAGTTTAAATGGGGCTGGTACATATTGTTCACCGGTGCCGTTTTATCGCTCGCTGTATTGATAAGGGGGCGGCAACTCAGCAACGTTGAACCAACAAAATAAACTAACAGATCTTACAACCAAAACTTGTAAGATTTTTTTATTTGGCAACCGATTGGACTTATTTTACGTAATAAGTAACTCAATTATTTTAAGATATTTGTAAAAAACTAACCCTAACAAATGTTTAAACTCTCTTTTCGCAATCAGGTACTGGCAGGCTTTGGCGTGTCAATCATATTGGTATTCGCGGTTGCTATTCTATCTTACCGAAGCATAAATAAGTTTGAAGAGGACAGCAAAATGGTTGATCATACCCAAATGGTGATCAAAACATCAACCAATTTGCTGCAATTAATGATAGATGCCGAAACCGGGATGCGCGGTTATGGGGCTACCAATAAAAAGGTTTTCCTTGATCCGTACAACGCGGCATTGCCGATGATCAACAGTGATCTTTCTAAGCTGCGTAACCTGGTTGAAGATAGTCAATTACAAAGCAAGCGTGTCGATTCATTGTATTCAATGGTAGGGGCGCAGTTAAATATTCTTAAAACCAATATCGAAACCCGCGAAGAAAAGGGGCTCGATTTTATGGTGGCCAATAACATGTTCATCAATGGTAAGGCTAATATGGATGAGATCCGTTTGCTGAATGCCCATATTGTTGATCACGAAAATAGTCTGCTTGCCGAACGTAAAGCATCATCTGAATCGTCATCCGCACAAGCCATTACCGTTATAATTGTAGGGTCGTTTGTGTTTTTGATCATTATTATAGTTCTGTTCTATTACATACAAGGCACATTTGCTACTCAAAAGCGTATTGAGGCCGAAATTACCGTGGCCAATGTGGAGTTGGGCAAAGTACTGCGCGAAAACGAAGCTAAAAACTGGCTGCTTACAGGTACCGGTTTACTTAATGAAAAAATGCAGGGTCAGCAAAGTGAAAAGGAACTGTCCGAAAAGGTGATCAGCGAACTATGTACCTATACACATGCTTTAACAGGTACTTTTTACCTGCATAACGAAGCCGAAACGCGTCTTGACCTGTACGCTTCGTATGCTTTCCATAATCCCGAGTTTATCAAGCAGCATGTTAAAATGTCTGAAGGGATATTGGGCCAGGTTGCTTACGATAAAAAGGCTACCATTGTTAAAGGCAAGATAAATAATAAGCTGTCGCTGAATACATCAATACTTGAAAACGACCTTATAGAAAGCTTTATCATACCTTTCTTCTTTGATAAAAAATTGAAAGGTGTTATTGAGCTGGCTTTCAACAGCGCGATAGATGATAACGTGCGTGATTATATCGACGCCGTAAGTAATGATATCGGCGTATCGGTTAATACCGCGCAGGCCCGTACCATTATGCACGACTTGTTTGAGGAAACCCAGCAGCAAGCCGAAGAACTGGAAGCGCAACAGGAAGAAATGCGCGTTACCAACGAAGAGCTGATGAACAAAACAGAAATGTTGCAGGCATCAGAAGAGGAGTTGCGCGTACAGCAGGAAGAACTGCGTACCATCAATGCCGAACTGGAAGAAAAAGCCAGTTTGCTTGAAGAAAAGAACCAGGCTATTGAAGAGGCGCGAGCTTCTATCAACCTTAAAGTGCAGGAGCTGGAAACTACCGGTAAATACAAATCGGAGTTTTTGGCCAACATGAGCCACGAGTTGCGCACACCGCTTAACAGTATACTGGTACTGGCACGTATCCTGAAAGATAACAAGCAGGATAACCTGTCGGAAGACCAGATTAAATATGCCAGCGTAATATTTAATGCCGGTAATGACCTGCTAACGCTCATCAACGACATTCTCGACTTGTCGAAGATAGAATCGGGCAAGCTGGATATGCAAAATGAGGATGTTAAGGTAGCCGACATCCTGAACGATATGGAAATGTTATTTGCCGAAGTGGCATCTAACAAAAAGATCAACTTTACTACAAGTGTAAAAGATACCCCGGCCTTTATTTATACCGATAAGGTAAGGGTGGAGCAGGTAGTGAAAAACCTGTTATCAAATGCCTTTAAGTTTACGCCTGAATCGGGTTCAATAGCTATCAATGTAACACAGGGTATAGCGCCAGATACCATTAGCTTCCATATTAAAGATACGGGTATAGGCATCTCGCCGGATAAGCAAAAGCTGATCTTCGAGGCCTTCCAACAGGCGGATGGTTCAACCAGCCGTAAATATGGCGGTACAGGTTTAGGTTTGTCAATCAGTCGCGAACTGGCCATGTTGCTGGGCGGTGCAATTACTTTAACCAGCGAACCTGGTCGTGGTAGTGAGTTTACGCTTACGCTGCCATATCAAGCTCAAAATACCGGTATTGTTGAAGAAGTATTGCCAACTGCCGAAACGTTTATACCAACCAAAGAGTTTTTGAAACCGGCAAGCCAGGTAGTATCTGTAAACCCGGGCCGCCGCGAACCACTGGTGGTGATTGTGGAGGATGATAAAAACTTCGCCGATATATTAAAAGACTACTCGCGCGATCATGGTTATAAATCAATCATCGTGAACGAGGGTACGCACGCGGTTGAAATTATTAAAGAGAATCAGCCCGATGCCGTAATACTGGATATTATGCTGCCGGGTAAAGATGGCTGGCAGATATTGAAAGAGCTGAAACAATCAGAAGAAACCATCAATATCCCGGTACACTTAATGTCGGCAGGTGAAGCTGCTGCCAATAGGGTACGCCGCGAAGGTGCAATCAGTTTCCTTAAAAAACCGATAGATACCAGCGCGCTTGATAAGTTGTTTGGCGATATTATGTTGCAAAGCGGTTCTAAATTCAAGCAGATATTGCTGGTTGAAGATCACAAGGCCCAAAGCCAGGCATTGAAAGATATGATGCAATCGCAAGGTATTGAGGTTGACCAGGCATTTGATGGCGAATCGGCTTTCCGTATGCTGCACGAAAACGAGTACCAGTGCGTGATATTGGATATCAACCTGCCGGATATTTCAGGGTTGGATCTGTTAGATAAGATCAAGGAAGAAGACAGGTTCCTGGAGTTGCCGGTAATTATCAATACCGCTATGGAGCTGGATAAAACATCGGTTAACAGGCTGATGCAATACGCCAATGCCATGGTGATCAAAACCAGCAAATCATCCGACAGGCTGATTGACGAGGTGAACCTGTTCCTGAACAAGATAACCGAAAATGCCGCGCAACCATCGGCACCTGCATCAAATGGTAAAGCGAAGGCGGTAGGTAAGGGCAAGGATGCCATAAAAGGCAAAAAAGTACTTATTGTTGATGACGATATGCGTAACATCTTCGCCCTGAGCAGCGCACTGCAAAGCTACGATATGAATGTGGAGATAGCCAACGATGGTGAAGAAGCGATTACCAAACTGGAAGAAGTTACAGACATTGATATAGTGCTGATGGACATAATGATGCCTAAAATGGATGGTTACGAAGCCACCAGACATATCAGAAAACAAAACAAATGGGCTAAGTTGCCTGTAATAGCATTAACAGCAAAAGCAATGAAAGACGACCGCGAGAAATGTATAGCGGCCGGGGCTAACGACTATATCACCAAACCGGTAGATATGGACAGGTTAATTGCCTTAATGCAATTGTGGTTAGATAGCTAATACGAGGATATGGATTTATTGTTAGGCAACGTTACTACTGAACAGCTCGATGAATTGATCGATTTGGTTAGGCGTGTGCATGGGTTTGATTTTAGTAATTATACCAAGGCATCCCTTAAACGCAGGCTTAGCCGTATTATGCAGCTTAAAAAGCTGGAGTTTTACGATTTGAAACACCTGCTGGTGAACGACCACACCTTTTTTCAGCATTTTTTAGAGGAGGTTACCGTAAACGTTACCGAAATGTTTCGCGATCCTAATTTCTATAAATCACTTAATACCCAGGTAATTCCGTACCTTTCAACTTACCAGCACATAAAAATGTGGAGCGCGGGTTGTTCATCCGGCGAGGAGGTTTACTCGCTGGCTATACTGATGCGCGAGGCAGGGTTGCAAAAACGGTCGTTCATTTACGGTACCGATATTAATACCGAAGTGTTGCAGGAGGCCCGCAAGGGTATTTACAGTTTTCGTAAAATAAAAAGTTATGCCGAAAACTACCAGTATACAGGGCTAAAAGGATCAATAACCGATCATTTTACCATTATGTACGATGCCGCTACCATACACAGCGAGCTGAAGCAGAACACTTTGTTCTCGGTACATAACCTGGTATCCGACGGGGTTTTTAACGAGTTTCAGTTCATCAGCTGCCGTAACGTGTTTATTTACTTTGAAACCGCATTGCAGGAAAAGATACTCGAACTATTTTATAATAGCTTGAGCCCACATGGCTTTTTATGCCTCGGCTCGAAAGAAACTATACGGTCTGACGCTTTCCGTAAAAAGTTTAAGATGATAAACAGCAAAGAAAATATATACCAGAAAATTGGCGCTTAACGATCAAATAATACGCAGATGGCACAATACCGATGTTTTATTATTGGGTGGATCTGCCGGGTCGTTTAAACTTCTTTTCAAAATAGTAAAAAACTTTGCTGTTGACTTAAATAAGACGGTAATTATAATAATGCACCGTAAAAAGAACTTTTTTAGCGAGATTGAGAAACTATTTGCCGACAACTCTCGTATATCCTTACGTGAAGTTGCAGATAAAGATGTGATACAAAATAACACTATTTATATAGCACCTGCCAACTATCACACATTAATTGAAAAAGAGGGGTATTTTGGGTTAGACGTATCAGATGCGGTGTGGTATTCAAAGCCATCAATTGATGTTACTTTTGAAAGCGCCGCTGATATTTATAAAAATCGTTGTATGGGTATCTTATTTTCGGGCGCTAACCAGGATGGCGCGGCAGGTTTGCTGAAAATAAAAAATAACGGCGGTTTAACTATTGTGCAAGACCCTGACGATGCTGAAATGGCAGAAATGCCTTTATCCGCCATACATATAGGCGCTGCCGACCATGTATTAACAACTGAAGATATATTTAGGCTACTACAACTTTAACAGATTTTTTAAGATTACCACCCCTTATACAATTTAGCATGACCCCAGTTAATATACTTATTGTTGATGACCGTGAAGAGAATATCATTGCGCTCGAAGCTTTGCTGAAGCGCGACGACATTAAGATCCACTCTACCACATCACCAAATGAGGCGCTCCGCATTGCGTGGGAAACGCAAATTTCAATTGCGCTTATCGATGTGCAAATGCCCGAAATGGATGGTTTTGAACTGGTTGAAATGCTCAAATCAAATCCGCGTACGCGCAACATACTGGTAATATTTGTTACAGCTATATCAAAAGAAACAAAATACGCCGTTAAGGGGCTTGGCGTAGGGGCGGTTGATTACCTGTACAAACCACTCGATCCGTATATTACATCGGCCAAGGTTGATGCCTTTATTCAACTGGCACGTTTTCAGGAAGATATTAAACAAAAGAACGAAGAGTTGCAAAACTTCGCTACCGTAGTGCGTAACTCTGCCGATATCATTACCGTGGTTGACGCGCAAAGCCTGCGTATACAAACCATCAATCCAACGGTTGAAAAAATATTAGGCTATCGCCCTGCCGAACTGGTAGGTCAGAGCATTGTAGACCGCGTAATTGAGTCTGATAAATCGAACTTCCGCAAAAAGCTGGGCGAGATCATTAAAGATAATTTAAGTTTCTCGGTATTTGAGTTTCAATTCGAAACTTTTAACAAAACGAATATTTGGGCCGAGTGCCGTGTATCATACCGCAATAAACTGTTGTTCATCAACATCAGCGATGTATCACCACAAAAGAGCTATCAGCATCAACTGATCAAATCAAAAGAAGCGGCCGAACAGTCTAAAAAGGTTAAAGAAACCTTCCTGGCGAATATGAGCCACGAGTTGCGTACACCTATCAACGGTATATTGGGTATTACCAACCTGTTGCGTAAAACCGAAGTTACCGAGCAGCAAACCAATATGCTTAATTTGCTCGAAGTATCGTCACAATCATTATTAGGTGTGGTGAACGATGTATTGGATATTTCAAAAATTGAAGCGGGTAAATTCAGCATAGTGCGCTCGTCGCATAACCTGCACGATATTATAAAATCTGTTTACGGCTTACTGAAATTTAAGGCCGATGAAAAGAACATTGAGTTTTTACTGGAAATAGCACCGGATGTACCTTCGCATATTTTGGTAGACTCATTACGCCTTAACCAGGTGCTGATGAACTTGCTAAGCAATGCCATTAAATTTACTGAACGAGGTTTTGTTAAGCTTGCTGTAAACGTATTGCAAAAACAAAATGACAAGGCGCAGTTGGAGTTTTGTATTGAAGACAGCGGTATAGGTATAGCAGATTCGCGACTGTCGAAAATATTTGAATCATTTGAGCAGGCCGAGGATGATACCTCTATTAAATACGGCGGTACCGGTTTGGGCCTAACCATAGTAAAACGTTTGGTTGAGCTTAAAGGCGGCGAACTGAAGGTGAATAGCCTGGTAGGTAAGGGTAGCGAGTTCAGGTTTGTGAACTGGTATACTTTGGCCAGCAAACCTAAAGAGCGTACCGATAATAAACCGGCCAGCGCCATCCTTGAACCCTTCGATAGCTTGAACATACTGGTGGCCGAAGACAACATGGTTAACCAGTTTATGGTGAGCAAAATACTTAAAGACTGGAACGTAACCGTAGAGATTGTCGACAATGGACGCAAAGCGATTGAAAAACTGCAACAACACGATTACGATATCATATTGATGGATACCCACATGCCTGAAATGGATGGCTATCAGGCATCAAAAATTATCCGTGTTGATTTTGAGGAACCAAAACGTAGCATCCCTATCATTTCATTATCTGCCGCTACGTTAGATCATGAGCAACAGGAGGCCATTGCCGCCGGTATGAATGATGTATTATCAAAACCATTCCAGCCGCACCAGTTGCACGAAAAAATATCTAAACTGATAAAAAGGGAGCAGCCTGCTTAAAAGGGTAATTTAGTTTGGCCGGTACCGCTTACGCGGGCCTCGTGTTCAAGCAGCCATTGTTTGCGCCATAAGCCGCCTGCATACCCGGTAAGGCTGCCATCTGAACCGATAACACGGTGACAGGGTACTACTATCCACAGGTTGTTTTTGCCGTTTGCGGCCGCTATAGCGCGTATAGCTAAAGGGTTTTTCATTTCGTTGGAGAGGGCTGCGTAGCTTGTGGTAATGCCGTAAGGTATCTTCAGCAAATACTCCCACACCACCTGCTGAAAGGTAGTGCCGGTTTGCTTTATCGGGAAATCAAACACTTTTCTTTCGCCCGCGAAGTATTCATCCAGTTGCAGTGCAACGGTTTTTAACAGCGGGGTTTCGGGCTCGTTGGTTTCCAGTTCCTCATCGCGAATGGATATAGAACTGATAAAACCATCCTCTTCGGTAATGCGCGCGATACCCACCGGCGTACGGTAATAATTAACAGGCATAATTGTAAAATTACAATTTTTGTATAATGCTGTGTAAATATCTTGCGGTAATATGGCAAAACTGTAAATCAGTAAAATCTGTGATTATATTTGCAAACTGATGGAGCTTTACAAACAAACCGTTAATCTGCTAAAAAAAGAAATACTGCTGGAATGGCGTTCAAAATACGCCTTTAACGGGGTGCTGTTATACGTGGTATCTACCGTGTTTGTGTGCTATATATCGTTCAGCCTGAGTGCCGGTTTTAAAAATACCACCGCTTACCCCATCGTATGGAATGTATTGTTCTGGATAATTATGCTGTTTGCCTCGGTTAACGCCATAGCCAAAAGCTTTATGCAGGAGAGCAGGGGGCGGTTGCTGTACTACTATTCAATTGCCAGTCCGCAGGCTATCATCTTATCAAAAACCATCTACAATACTTTGCTCATGTCGTTATTGAGCATTTTGGCGTTAATAGTTTACAGCCTGTTTTTTGAAAATACCCTTGGCGATCCTGTATTTTATTTTCTATCGGTAATTATCGGCAGTATCAGTTTTTCAACCGTGTTCACCATGATATCGGCCATTGCCTCAAAAGCAGGTAACAATGGTACGTTGATGGCTATATTGAGCTTCCCGGTGATCATTCCGGTGATCCTCATCCTCATCCGCCTAAGTAAAAATGCCATGGACGGCCTCGACCGTAGTTTGAATTACGGGCATTTAGGTGTACTGTTTGCCATAAACGCTATAGTAATTGCTACTTCACTCTTATTGTTCCCTTATTTATGGCGCGATTAGGCAGGCACATCGGCATCATTTGTTTGCTGCTTTGCAGCGTGGCAATAGCCCATACAGGCTTCGCCCAAACCCTCGTTAGCGGTAAGGTAACCCGCATGGATAGCAAAACGCCGATTGAAAACGCCAGCGTGTTTCTCAATAATGCCACTTTCGGTACATCAACCATAACCGATGGAGCGTATGCCCTGAAAAATGTTAAGCCCGGCCAATATCAATTGGTGGTAAGCTGCGTGGGCTTTGAAGAACATGTGCAAACCATAATGGTAGGTAACGAACCCCTGAAGGTAGATATACAGATGATGCCCAAAGTTACCGAACTACGAGGCGTAGTGGTATCAACCCCTGCCGACTGGAAAAAAAACTATGAGCTTTTTAAGAAGGATTTCATCGGCACATCAGAGAACTCGAAGAAATGTACGGTGGTAAATCCGCATGTGGTGAGCCTCATCTACCGTAAATCGAAACTACTGCTGGAAGCTTACAGCGAAGAGTTTTTGGTGGTGGAGAACCGCGCGCTTGGCTACCGGGTAAAGTATTTGATAAGAGATTTTAAGAGCGATAAAATGTCGGGCATAATATCTTATGAGGGCAGGGCGCTGTTTGAAGACCTGAAAGGCAGCGAACACCAAAAGAAAGAATGGAAAGTCAAACGCGATGAAGCCTATTATGGTTCGCCGAAGCATTTTTACAGGGCGCTGTACACCAATAGGTTAAATGAAGAAGGTTTCCAGGTGCTCAATTTTTCGCGGCAGCTAAACCCGCGGCGCCCGCCCGAAGAATTGCTGCAAAAGATGCTGCGTAAGTTTGCCAATAATCGCGATTCGCTCAATTACTGGGGCGGGCTCGGTAACGAATCCCGCTACTACAAGGAGAACCTGCAACGAGTTCCTTTAAGTTCGCTTGCTATCTGCTTTAAAACGGAGAACCCGGGCATATTCGCGTTGAGCTTTCAACGTTTGTTGTATGTGATCTACACCAAAAAGCATGAAGAAACTTACTTTAAAGATTTCTATCGTCCGCTGGATATGGAGAACTTTGAGGCCAGTGTAATTACACCTTACGAGCCTTATGTGTTTTTTGATATGAACGGTACCGTAATTAAAAACGCGCCGTTATATGAGGGTACGTGGTCAAAAGCCAAACTTGCCGAACTGCTACCGGTAGATTATGTGCCCGATGAACCTGCTAAAACTGACATTAACTAAGCAACATAATTAGTACATTTGTTGCCACAATTTGATTATGAAATTAATTTATCAATCCTGGTGGAAAATATTGGCAGTGCTCATCATATTTTACACCCTGATAGCCGGATTTTTATTAGGCGTACCCCACATGCCTATCCTGCACGAAACTATACGTAATACTTATTTTCACGTGCCTATGTGGATGGCGATGTTCACGGTATTTTCCATATCGGTATTTTACGCCATCAGGTATTTGATGACCGGGAAGGAAGAGTACGACCTGCTATCGGTAGAATGCGTTAACACAGGTGTGTTCTTTTTTGTGCTGGGGCTGATTACCGGTATGATGTGGGCAAAATATACCTGGGGCGAATACTGGAGTAACGACCCTAAGCAAAACAGTGCTGCCATTGCCTTTTTGCTTTATTGCGCCTACCTGGTATTGCGTAACTCTATCGACGAAGAACAAAAACGCGGAAAAATATCGGCCATATATAACATTTTCGCTTTCCCCATTATGGTGGTGCTGATAATGGTGCTGCCCCGTATGACGGATTCATTGCATCCCGGCAACGGCGGTAACCCTGCCTTTGGTAAGCTTGATATGGATAACCGCATGCGCGTGGTATTGTACCCTGCCTTTATTGCCTGGAGCTTGCTGGGTGTTTGGATAGCTACTATCCGTTACCGCATCAGGCTGATAGAATACAAAAGAAACGCTATAGACTAACGAATGAAGAAGATACTTTCCTTAATACTCCTGTTACTCAATTTTACCGCCGTTTTTGCCCAGGCAGGCAACGATGTTGAAATGGCCGATACGCTGCGCAGCTCGGGCAAAATATACGTTGTGGTGGTTACTTTGGCTATTATTTTCGTTGGATTAGCCATTTATCTGTTCTCGATAGATAAAAGATTAAAAAAAATCGAAAACGAAAAGTAGTTCAAAAAATAAACCTATGTTGTTTAAACATTGATTTAATTGCTTTGTTATGTAGTGTAGCAAAAACACTAACCGTTTTGGCATTTGCAGATATGCTGAAAATTGTGTCAACTTTGCGCTGTATTAACAACCAATTAATTAATCAGAAAAATAACACATGGCTAATAATATCTTGATTGCCGATGAGGATACTCACTTTTTTGGTGATGTATGCAAGAATTTTGACTACGCTGCACAGTTTACAAAACACGATGCCGGCCTGTTAGATCAGATCAAATCATGTAACAGTGTTTACCGTTTCCGTTTCCCGATACGTAAGGGTAATGGTTTTGAAGTGATCGATGCATGGCGCGTGGAGCATTCGCACCACCAGTCGCCAACAAAGGGTGGTATCCGCTACAGCGAAATGGTGAACGAAGATGAGGTAATGGCCCTTGCCGCCCTTATGACCTACAAATGCGCCATAGTAAATGTACCCTTTGGCGGCGCTAAAGGCGGTATCAAAATCAACCCTAAAAACTACACCGTTACCGAGCTGGAGAATATTACCCGCCGCTACACGGTTGAACTGATAAAGAAAAACTTTATAGGCCCCAGCATTGACGTACCCGCACCGGATTATGGATCAGGCGAGCGCGAAATGAGTTGGATAGCCGATACCTATGCCACCATGAATCCCGGTCAGCTGGATGCTTTGGGTGCTGTTACCGGTAAGCCAATCGCGCTGCATGGTATTGCAGGCAGGAGGGAAGCGACAGGTCGTGGTGTGGCTATTGCCATTCGTGAGTGTGTTGATGTGGCCGAGGATATGCAAAAACTGGGCTTAACCACCGGCATAAACGGCAAGCGTGTAATTGTACAAGGCCTGGGTAACGTAGGTTTTTACACTGCTAAGTTTTTAACCGAATTTGGCGCTACTATAGTTGGTCTGTGCGAATTTGAAGGCGCTATTTACAACGAAGACGGACTTGATGTAGATGCCGTATTTCAGCACCGCAAAGCAACGGGTTCTATTTTAGGATACGCAGGCGCTAAACAAGAGTTCAAAATTTCGGCAGAAGGTTTAGAGCAGCCATGCGACATTCTTGTTCCGGCAGCTTTGGAAAACCAAATCACCGGCGACAATGCAGGCAGGATACAAGCCAAGATCATCGCCGAAGGTGCCAACGGGCCAACTACTCCGGAAGCCGAAGCCATATTTTACGCCAAAGGCGGCCTTATAATCCCGGATATGTATGCCAACGCGGGTGGTGTTACGGTATCATACTTCGAATGGTTAAAAAACCTTTCGCACGTAGCGTTCGGTCGTATCAACCGCAGGTTTGAAGAAAATACCAACCTTAACCTGGTGAATATGGTTGAAGGCATTACAGGCGTAGCGTTAACACCGCTTCAACGCTCAAGCATTATCAAAGGCGCATCAGAGCTGGAACTGGTAAATTCAGGTCTGGAAGATACCATGATCCGCTCGTACCACGAGATCCGTGAAACCTTCAAAAATGTAGACAAAATTGATACCCTGCGTACCGCAGCGTTTGTAGGCGCTATCAACAAAATCGCGGTATCGTACCAAAACCTTGGTGTTTGGCCGTAAATAATTTAAAAGTTAAACAGAAAGAGGTGAGCTTATGGCTTACCTCTTTTTGTTTGTGTTGATCTATAAATTATTGTCATTGTTGAGGAACGAAGCGATCACATCACGTTCTGTGCGTATTATATAAATCACGTCATTGCGAGGAACGAAGCAATCTCTACTTAGGTTTGGCTTGTGCTGTAATTTACGTTAGCCTGCTCTTGGGCGCAGGGCCCCATTACTTTTGAGGGCAAAAGTAACAAAACCCTTGTCCAGCAAAAGGCTTCTTTCGCACACGGCCTCTGCGCTGCAAAGCTGTCAGAACTTTGGGCTGGAACTTTTGCCCCATGCTTCGCCGCTCATTTCCATCCCGCATGCAACAAGTTCCTATGCCCGCCTTTGCGCTCTTGGCCACCACAGTTCTGCCCGCTTTCGCCCGAAGCTGCTTGCTGACGGCTACGGGAAAGGGGCTCTGCTACCTTCAGCTTTGACAACTTTTTAAAAGTTGTCAAAGCTTGAGTGTTGAAAGATTCTCTGCTGTCGCGAGTTTAGCATAGCGTAACTCGTGACATACGCGCTTTCTAAATACGCATTCTATTGTACAGCGGCGGGACGCCGCGTAATAGTCGTCACTCGGCCGTAGCCGTAGCTACTGCTGTTTTTTTATTTTCTTATACCCTCTTTTTCGCCTGCGAAAGAGAGGGTCGCCCAGCGAAGCGTAGGCGGGGTGAGTCAACACACCATGCCAAAGCACAACCCTAACATCCACTAACGATAACTACAGCAGAACCATTCCTAACGAAGACCTGAACAATGATAGATCCTTTGCTTCGCGTAGGATGACAGTGTACATCTTAAAAAGGCTGACTAAGGGAATACTATATGTAATTAATCAAGAACAATTCTAAATAGCATATATCCCTTACAATAAACATTATTAAGTGCACGTTTCGTATTTTTGTAATCTCGAATTACAAGGAGTAAACCGCAGAATGAAAAAAGGTTCAATATTCGGTATTATAGTTATTGCCATTGCTATTGCAGTAATTATAAGTACCTATGCTTCAACAAGTACTTACGGCACGTTTACCGAAGCGCGTGCTACCAATGGTGAATTGCACATTAATGGTCAGTTAAATAAAAAGAAAGAACTGTACTATGATGCCCTTAAAGATGCCAACTACTTTTCGTTTTATATGAAAGATAGTAAGGGGCAGGAGTGCAAAGTGGTTTTCAACGGCACTAAGCCACAGGATTTTGAGCGTTCAGAACAATTGGTGCTTACCGGACAAATGATAGGCAACGAGTTTCACGCATCAAAAATACTGATGAAATGCCCATCGAAATACACCGAGGATAAAGTAGAAGTTACAGAGGCCACCGCTAAACAGGCCAGTTTATAATTATTTAATGGATACAGACTTTAAAGGCGAACACCTTTTACCGGGGAATTTAGGCCAACTTTTTATTATTCTTTCTTTTGGCGCGGCCCTGCTATCAACCATCAGTTATTTTTTTGCTGCAAAACCACAAAACGTTAATGATACCTCGTGGCGTAATTTGGGCCGAATAGGTTTTTATATCAATAGCCTATCAGTAGTAGGTATTGGTTGCTGCCTGTTTTATATTATTTATAACCATCTGTTTGAGTACCATTATGCATGGGCGCATTCGTCAACCACGCTGCCGGTACATTATATTATTTCATGCTTTTGGGAGGGCCAGGAAGGTGCCTTTTGGCTGTGGACTTTTTGGCAAGCCGTTTTAGGTAACATCCTCATCCGCAAAGCAAAATCGTGGGAAGCCCCGGTAATGACGGTTGTGAGTTTAGCGCAGGCTATGATCGCTTCTATGCTTATCGGTGTGGAAATTTTCGGTTCACGCATAGGTAGCTCGCCGTTCATATTGCTGCGCCATGCTATTGAAGGGCCTATTTTTAGTCGCCCAGATTATTTGAGTTATATTAAAGACGGTAACGGCCTTAACCCGCTGCTGCAAAACTATTGGATGGTGATTCACCCACCGATATTATTCCTCGGTTTCGCGTCTATGATCGTTCCGTTTGCCTACGGTATTGCCGGTTTATGGACAAGGCGTTACAAAGAATGGGTAGCACCGGCTATTTCTTATTCGCTTTTCGCGGTAATGATATTGGGTACAGGTGTTATCATGGGTTCGTTTTGGGCTTACGAATCATTAAACTTTGGTGGCTTTTGGGCATGGGATCCGGTGGAGAACGCTTCGTTGTTCCCGTGGTTAACTTTAGTAGGTGCATTACACGTACTTATCGTTTATAAAAATACAGGTCACTCTTATTTTACGGCTACGTTTTTAACGCTCATCAGCTTTGTGCTGGTGTTGTACGCGTCGTTCCTTACCCGTAGTGGTATTTTGGGCGAAACATCGGTACACGCCTTTACCGATTTAGGTATGAAATGGCACCTCATTATTGATGTATTCATCTTCCTCGGTATCGCGATAGGGTTCATTATTGCACGCTGGAAAGAAATGCCGATCACTAAGAAAGACGAAGAAACGCACTCGCGTGAGTTCTGGATGTTCGTAGGTTCTATCATGATGGCGTTATCGTGTCTTCAACTGGTGCTCATGACGTCTATCCCGGTATGGAACTGGATGTTCGGTACCAACTTTGCGCCACCTTTGAAACCGGTACCTATTTACAACGTGGTACAAGGCGGTTTCGCGGTTGTGATCGCTATATTAACAGGCTTTACCCAATTCTTAAAATATAAAAAGACCGATACTACAAGGTTCTTCATCACTTTGGTGGTTTACCTGTTCTGTTCGGCTGCTATTACAGCGTTGGCCGCTTACGTAACCGGTGTTTATAAATTACAGTTTGTGTTTGTACTGGTGATGTTTGCCGCGGTGTACACGGTATTAGCAAATGCTAAAGTATTGGCCGATGTATTTAAAGGCAAGGTGAAACTGGCCGGATCGGCAGTGGCGCATATTGGCTTTGGTTTTATATTGATAGGCGCGCTTATCGCGGCGGGTACCAGCAAGGTAGTATCTGAAAATACCACCGGCGAACAATACGGCGCCGAATTTGCCAAAGGCAACAACCCTAAAGAAAATATCCTGATCTACAAAAACGAGCCTATCAGAATGGGTGAGTATATGGTGAGCTATATCGGCGATTCCATCGCTACGCCTAACCATTATTTTAAGGTAGAATATAAAAAGCTGGATGCTAAGGGTAACGTTACCGATCATTTCATCCTGAAACCAAATTCGCAGGCTAACCGCAAAATGGGTCTGGTTTCATCTCCTGATACCAAACACTACCTGTTCCACGATTTGTATACGCACATCAGCATGGCGCCCATCAAATACGATGATGAACCGGCAGAAGGAGATGACAGCGCACACGGAAACCCTGAAGAAGATAAAAAATACGATCCGGCTGTGCCGCATGAAGTGGCCATAGGTGATACCATTAATTTCCGCGATGGCTTTATGGTATTTAAAGGTATTAACAAACAGGCGAAATTACATAATATGCCATTGGCCAAAGGCGATGTAGCCGTAGGCGCGCAACTGGATGTGGTGGTTAACGGTAAAACCTACCCCACCGAGCCTATCTATGTAATTAAAGGCCGTAACGTATTCGATTTTGCTAAAACTATTGACGATATCGGCCTGAAAGTACGTTTCTCTAAGATCATCCCTGAACGTAATAAGGTAGAGATCAGCGTATATCAGCAGCCTCAAAACAAACGCCCTTACATAGTAATGCGTGCTATCGCGTTCCCGTATATCAACTTCCTGTGGTCGGGTACAATTATTATGGTTATCGGCTTCCTGATGTCTATCTTCCGTCGTAATAAAGAATTGAAGGTTAGCTAATCAGCATTGAAAGATCTGCAGTTCGATCAGCAAAACATCGTGGATAATGGGTTTACTATTATCCACGATGTTTATACTACTGAAGAACTCCATAATATTACAGCCATGCTGGAGGCTATCGATCCTGCAAATCCCAACTTTCGTAAAACTAAAGACCTGTTTGCTATAAGGCAGTTCTTTAAAGAAATACCGGCGATAGTGCCATTGGTATTTAATAATAATTTAAACACACTTATTGGCGAATTATTTGGCGATGATTACTTCATCGTTAAATCCATCTATTTTGATAAGCCCGGTAACTCCAACTGGTTTGTAGCTTATCATCAGGACCTCACTATATCGGTAAATAAAAAACTTGATCTGCCGGGTTACGGCCCGTGGACGGTTAAGCATAACCAATTCGCAGTACAGCCTCCGTTAAATATCCTTGAAGATAACTTTACCATACGTATTCATTTAGATGATACCGATGCGGATAACGGCGCGCTGAAAGTAATTCCACAATCGCATAGCAAAGGCGAGTACCGTGCCGATGCCATCAATTGGGACAACGAAACAGAAGCAACATGCACAGTAAAAGCAGGCGGCATCATGATCATGAAACCCTTATTGCTTCACTCGTCTAACAGAACTGTAAACGGCAACAACAGGCGGGTGATCCACGTAGAATTTAGTCGATCGGTACTGCCCGATGGATTAGAATGGGCTGAAAAGCTATTAATTGTTTAATTTCGCCTATATATCTACAACATGCGTATCACTATTATAGGTTCGGGCAATGTGGCTACACATTTGGCGGCGGCATTTAAAAATGCCGGTCACCGCATTGTGCAGGTTTATAGCCGCACCATGCAAAACGCCGCGCTGCTGGCTTATCATGTAGGCGCCGAAGCCATTGATGATCTTACCCATATCAATACCGAAACAGACATCTTTGTTATTTCTGTTAAAGACGATGCCATTGGCGGTATAGCCGAGGTGCTTGCAGGTTACAATAAGTTGATAGTACATACATCGGGTGCCAGTAGTTTGGCTTTTATAAAGGCTTTTACTGATAACGCGGGTGTGTTTTATCCGCTGCAAACGTTCAGCAAAACCCGCGAGCTCGATTTTAGGAATGTCCCCTTATGCCTTGAAGGTGCAGACGACGAGATAGTAAATACATTACAGGAACTTGCCCGCACGGTGAGTAACAAAGTTTACCTGGTTAATTCCGATCAGCGGAAGATATTGCATTTGGCAGCAGTGTTTGCCTGCAACTTTCCTAATTACCTGTATCATGTATCGCAGCAGCTTTTGGCACAGCACGATCTCGCTTTCGACCTCATACGCCCCCTAATTGACGAAACCGCCCAAAAAGTACAGCAGCATAACCCTGCCGATGTGCAAACCGGTCCGGCGGTGCGTAATGATGAAATACCAATGAATGCGCATCTGCAATTGCTTGACGGTCAAACTGATTTGCAGCGTATATATGAGGTACTCAGTCAGGGTATTATCAAAATGGATAAAAGCACTTAGCTACCATCGGTAATTTTGTTACTTTTGCCAAAATGAATATTTTTAAAGTAAAGATAAACTTTGAGGAACAGGGGCACGAGCCTATTGAACTCCCCATTGCCGAAGGGGAATCCGTGCTGGATGTTTGCCTTGAAAATGGTATAGAACTACAGCATAACTGTGGTGGTGTTTGCGGATGCAGCACCTGCCATGTATACGTTAACCGTGGTATGGATAACATACAGGAAATTGCTGATAAAGAAGAAGATTTTATTGACAGGGCCGTTAACCCGCGCATTAACTCGCGCTTAGGTTGCCAGTGCGTTATTATCGATGGCGATATTGAAGTAACCCTGCCTGATCAGTCGCAGTTTTTAGGACACTAATTTTTAGTACAGCATATAAACCCCAAAATGACAGAAAATAAATTTGCCCTGCCCATATACTGGAACGATCATGAAGATATTGCCATAGAGCTTTACGAAAAGTTTGGCGATGATTTTGATGAATCGAAAATATACCGTATCCGGTTTACCGACCTGTTAGAGTGGATATTGACCCTGCCTAACTTTGCCGGTACACGCGAGCAATCAACCGAAGGTCACCTGGAGCAGATCCAATCGGCCTGGGTGTACGAATGGCGCGATAATCAATAAGAGATTTGCAATTTTTGAGCTTGCCGCAGGCAGGCTCAAAATTAAATAGTTCCCTAAGCCGATCAGTGTTAATACCCCCAACATGGAATCTTTTTTAAACAAGCTTAAAGATATCACCACTTTTATTTTTGATGTGGATGGCGTGCTTACCGATGGTTCTGTTTTTGTAACGGAAACCGGCAGTCAAAGCCGTGCCTTCAATATAAAAGATGGCTATGCTATGCAACTGGCCGTTAAGTGTGGTTATAATGTATGTGCCATATCGGGCAGTCGCTCAAAAAGCTCTATTTACCGTTTAAACAGCCTTGGCATTACCGATGTATTTGTAGGCGCGCGCAACAAGGACGAAAAGTTTAAAATATACCTCGAAGAACGCCACATTAAAGCCACCAACGTTTTATACATGGGCGATGATATTCCTGATTTGGGGGTGATACAACTGGCCGGGTTACCCGTTTGCCCTGCCGATGCCGCCGAAGAGATAAAAGCGGTTTGTGAATACGTATCGCCGTTTGCAGGTGGCAAAGGCTGCGCCCGCGATGTGATAGAAAAAGTATTGAAAGTACAAGGCAAATGGATGAATGCCGAAGCTTATAGCTGGTAGTATTTAATTCAAAAGTTAAAAGTCAAAATTCAAAAAAAGCAATCACTATGGCAACGCTACCTTCAATTATACTGGCATCCAAATCGCCGCGCAGGCAGGAGTTGTTACGTTTGATGGATGTTGACTTTCGTGTAGTGCTAAAGGATGTAGACGAATCGTACCCGGCGCATTTAAGCCTGGAAGAGATAGCGGTTTACATCGCCTCAAAAAAAGCCGAAGCCTTTGATGAAGAACTTGGCGACGATATTGTACTTACCGCCGATACCATTGTTTGTATTGACGACCTGATACTGGGAAAACCCGAATCCCCGGAACACGCGGTAGAAATGCTGACGTTGCTATCGGGCAGGGTACACAGGGTAGTAACCGGCGTTTGCCTGCTAAATAAGCACCATTATAATAAGTTCTTCGATGTATCTGAAGTGTTCTTCCGTAAGCTGACAGAACAGGAGATCCGGAGTTATGTAGAACAATACCAACCGTTGGATAAAGCCGGTTCTTACGGCATTCAGGAGCGCATCGGCCTGATCGGTATTGAAAAGATCAACGGTTCCTACACCAATATTGTAGGTTTGCCTACCGAAAAACTGTACCAGCAATTGCTGAAACTGGCTTAATCCAGCATCCCCGTCAAAACCCCTTCTTTTAGCGAATTGGTCGACATCAGCACATTGCCGATGCCCAGCTTACGCATCACAAAACGTGTTATCAGCGACGCTACTACAATCATATCTACCCGGATAGGGATAATGGCTTTATTGGCCTCGCGTTCCGCGTGCGATGAATCGATGAGCTTGTCAGTTGCCGCTATAAGGTCATCATTTTCAAATAAATAGTTTTTGGTGGTCTTCAGGTCGAAATGGCGGCCTTTGGCTTGTTCAACTACTTCGGCCAGGGTTTCAAAAGACCCCGATGAGCCGATCAACTGGCCGATCTCGTATCCGGCTACTGCCGTTAACATATCTTTTAACTTATCTTCGAGGTAATTATTCAATTCATCAATAGATGCCTGCGGAATAGGGTCGCTTTTGTGGAACTTATCCATCAGCCTTGCCGCGCCAATTTCAAAGCTTTGTTTCCAGATGATGTGCTCATCGTTCCCTAAAATAAATTCAACGCTGCCCCCGCCAATATCAATAATTAATACGTTACCGGCAGAAAGGCAATCACCCGCTTTAACCCCATGGTATATAAAGTTGGCTTCGGCATCTCCATCAATAATTTCAATGTTGATACCTGTTAGTTGAGCTACCTCGTTAATAAATTGGGTGCCATTGGCCGCGTTACGCAGCATGGAGGTTGCAATGGCGCGCACTTCGGTAACGTTATGAGCTTCTATATCCCGCTGAAACAGTTGCATGGTATCCAATCCCCGCTGAAAGGCTTCGGGCTGTATAAAGCCTTTATTGATGCCTCCCTCGCCCAACTTAACGGCAATATGCTCATGTATCAGTTCGTGATAATTGGTAATTGTACCTTCGGCTATCAGTAAGTGAAAGGTATTGGTACCAAGGTCCATTACCGCTACGCGTTTATTCATATCACCAGTAAACTTATAAATACGGTAAATAGTTTGGCTGTATTTTTACTTTAAAGCAGGCTTAACATTGCCGCTTAAAAGTAACGAAGTTTTTTGCAGAATAAAGAATATAGCGAATGATGGCAGCAGGTACAGCAAGTTTGAATACAGCAGCATAAACTTTACAGTTGCCGGGTTAAACTTATCGTGAAAGTAAGTGAGTATCACCAACGGAATGCTGATCTTAATAAGATGGCAAAGCAAAACTGTAATGGCAAACGCCCGGAAGGGGATAGCCAGTTCTTTAAATTTGGTACGCAGGGTAATGATCACCATGTAGGTTTCAATCACGAAAAAGGCCATACTAAAACCAGCCAGTATCTTTTGGGTTTCCGCATTTGGTGATAGCAACAACGAACCAAGAAAGGTAGCCAGTTCAAGAAACATAAACAGCGCGTAGGGTAACACGGTAGCGGTGGTGGTCCACTTGCGTAATACGGCTACGAGGTATAGCAGCACGATAATGTAGCTGGTTTCTGAAAAGAAAAGGAAAACGTAATAGATAGTACTATTGATTGGAACATTGATGATATTGAGGCCAAAAAGCAAGCCTATGGCAATGATGTGGATCATCGTCATGACGAAGGCCAGTATATTGGTCGTGTTGTTTACCTTCATGTAAAAATGTATTAAGCCGTAAAGATATTAATGCCCGCCAAGCTTTTACGAAATTAGTGCGTTTATTAGATTTACCTGATAAAAACAAAGCCCGTGATCATTACGATCACGGGCTTCTGTATATCTCATCAGTCCCCAAAGCTTTCCGTCTTCCCGACTACCCCGACTTCCGGTCTTTTCAGACTAAAATAAACTACTCAAAATATTCCTTCATCCGTTCAAAGAAGCTCTTATCATTCTTACCCGGATTTGGTTTAAAGTTTGGTGAGTTTTGCAGTTTCTCTAATATTTCACGTTCTTCACGGCTCACAACCTTTGGTGTCCAAATGTTGATGTGTATCAATTGGTCGCCGCGGCGGTATGAGTTTACTTCGGGCACGCCCTTACCTTTTAGGCGCAGTATTTTGCCCCCTTGGGTACCCGGGTCAAGCTTAATTTTGGCTTTACCATCAATGGTAGGCACTTCAACGCTGGTGCCTAAAGTGGCATCAATAAAGTTTACATGCAAATCGTATATGATGTTGTTGCCATCGCGTTTCAGGGTTTCGTGCGGTACTTCCTCAATAAGTATGATGAGGTCGCCCGGTACACCGCCGCGTGGGGCAGCATTACCTTTGCCGCTCATGCTTAGTTGCATGCCTTCGCTTACGCCGGCAGGTACGTTAATGGTAATGGTTTCTTCGCCACGTACCACGCCATCGCCATGGCACACGTTACATTTCGATGTAATTACCGAACCTTCGCCATTACAGGTAGGGCAGGTGCTGGTAGTTTGCATCTGGCCTAAAATGGTATTGGTAACACGACGAACTGCGCCCGAGCCACCACAGGTTTTACAGGTTTGGAACGATGATTTATCTTTAGCGCCGCTACCATCGCAGGTTTTACATAAAACCTGTTTGTTTACTTTTATCTTCTTTTCGGCACCGTTGGCAATTTCTTCGAGGGTTAGTTTTACCTTGATGCGCAGGTTGCTGCCACGGGCTACGCGCCTGCCGCCACCCTGACGACCGCCGCCGCCACCAAAGAAACCTTCGAACGGACTACCACCACCAAATATATCACCAAACTGGCTGAATATGTCGTCCATATTCATGTTACCACCGCCGTAGCCACCACCGCCATTAGGCGATTGCGCGTTGGCAGCATGGCCAAACTGGTTATAACGCTGGCGTTTTTCGGGGTTACTTAAAACCTCGTAAGCTTCGGCTGCTTCCTTAAATTTTTCTTCCGCCTCCTTGTCGCCCTCGTTCTTATCCGGGTGATATTTGATGGCCATCTTACGATAGGCCTTCTTTATCTCATCCGCATCGGCACCCTTGGCAACGCCCAGTACGTCGTAATAATCTCTTTTAGACATTCTATCTTCTTATTTTTTAAATCAGCGATTTAGTAAATGAGCGAATGAGTGATTGTTTTGGAAGCTCCAATAATCACTCATTCACACAATCAGTATTTCACTAATTGTTAACTTCCAACTATAACTTTGGCAAAGCGTACCACTTTTTCGTTAAGTGTGTAGCCTTTCTCCATTTGGTCAACCACCTTGCCTTTTAAATCATCGGTAGGGGCAGGTATGTTAGTGATGGCCTCGTGTATATCGGCATCAAAAGGCTGGCCTATGGCATCCATTTCGGCTAAACCTTTTTGTGCAAGTATATTTTTTAGCTTGTGCTGAATAAGCGCTACACCTTCTTTAACCGGGATAACGTCCGTAGCGGTTTCCATTGCTTTTATACCGCGTTCAAAATCATCAAGTACAGATAGCAGCGAAACAATAAGGTCTTTGCCTTCCAGTTTGCGGGCGTCTTCACGCTCTTTAATGGTGCGCCTCCTAAAGTTATCAAATTCAGCGTATAAGCGCAAGTATTTGTCATTTGCCAGTGCAAGTTCCTCTTTAAACTTTTCCTCGGCAGATGGCTCCGGCGCGGCTTGTTGAGTTTCCTCGTTTTGTTCCTGTTCTTCTACAGGGTTGGTATCGTTTGTCACGTCAGTTAAGTTTTCAGGTGTATCAGTATTTTCCTTCTTCTTTTTCTTCAGCATATCGTTAAATTTCATAGCTAATATTGCCAATCAAGTACCTTGCCACGGCTGTAAAGCCGACAAGCTGTCAGCATGGTTGTGATTTTTTAAGTAGCACTGGCAGTGCTGCCAATGTTGTAATGGCAGTTGCAGCGTTGTATGGCAGGTTTTTACAAACCGCCGGTATGGGGTAAATATAAAGCGCCCTTTGCTTTTTTACCGGCAAAGGGCGTTTGTTAAAATTAAGTTTTAAGCTATTTGTACATCCTCCAGCACCTTGCCGTTCTCGCACTTAATAATGCGCGACGGAAACGTGCGGATGATATGATAATCGTGCGTGGCTATCAGCACCGCTGTGTTCGATTGCTGGCTGATTTGTTTCAGCAGCATCACAATTTCTTCTGATGTATCCGGGTCGAGGTTACCTGTAGGTTCATCGGCCAGTATAATTTCGGGGTCGTTAAGCAGGGCGCGTGCAATTACCACCCTTTGCTGCTCACCGCCCGAAAGCTCATGCGGCATCTTTTTCAGTTTCGAACGCAGACCAACTTTTTCCAACACATCAAGCGTACGCTCATTGATCAGGCCTTTATCTTTCCAGCCGGTAGCCTGCATCACAAAGTGCAGGTTTTGCTCTACCGAGCGATCAGTCAATAATTGAAAATCCTGGAAAACAATGCCCAGCTTGCGGCGCAAAAACGGAATATCCTTTGGCGCTATCTTATCCAGATCGTATCCGCAGGCATGCCCTGTACCGCTGGCAATATTGATATCGCCGTAAAGCACCTTCAGCAAACTACTCTTGCCCGATCCGGTTTGCCCTATCAGCCACACAAAATCACCCTTATCAATATGCAGGTTCACGTTTGATAGTACGAGGTGCTTTTGCTGAAAAATATCAGCGCCGTTCAGTTTTATAATTGAATTTCCAATCATTTTATAATTCCAGTTTTAAGATCTTCCCAAAGGGGAGGTCTTTAATAATGTCCATAATTTGCGCGGCCTTATCGCCCAAACCCACCTTATCCAGCGATTTGTCGGGCCTATCTACCCTGAAATAAGCCAGCAGGGTAAACTTATCATCGCGCAGCTGTACATAATCGGGTATTTTGGCAACGCCTTTTACTTTGATAACATACATAGGTGTAAAGGTAATAATCCCGTAATAATTTAATGTAGCTAATTAATAAGAAATACACTTGGGCGTTGCCTTCGGCCCGCGCTTTCCGTTGCAAGTCCTCATTTCGCTGCGCTGCATTCCGGGCTTTCCACTGCAATCGCTAACGCGGCATAGTTTTATAAACTGCTTAAAAAGGCCATCGTATCCACACCGTCGGCATAATCTGCCAGGCCCGGCTGCTGGCTTTGGCCAAAGTCCACCACCTGGTTGGGTATGTTCAGCGGCGCGGCGCTTACCACGCATTGTATGCTTTCGGTTTGCAGGTTAAGCTTTTCTTCGGCGGCAGCCAAATCATCATAATACTCAAAATACAAAACCGCCAATGGCGACGCGAAGCGCTCGTCTTCCTTTACCAGCAAAAAGCCGTTATCAAGGTGCTTATCGCGGTTTACAAGGAATATTGATTTGTTGTAATCGTAATTGTTATGAAATTTATTGTGGTTGGCAATGTCATTATGCGCTTCTATCGACTCAAAAAAGAAGGTGAAGTCATAATCTTTAGGCACCAGCAGTTTTGATACATTGCGACAACCCAGGCCATAGTAATCAAAAATATCATGCCCAAGATTAAACAGTTGCTCGGCGGTTTCATTGCCGGTAAGCAGCGCCACACTGTTACGATTTTTACGGATAATGTTGGGCACTTTACCAAAGTAGTACTCAAAATAACGCGAGGTATTATTACTGCCGGTGGCAATTACGGCATCAAAACCTTGCAGGCGTTCTACAAAACTATAGCTATCGGCAAAGGCAGGTTCAATGGTAACCAGCTTGTGCAAAATGTATTTGATGAGGCGTGCATCCTGCGATGATGCCTTGATAAGGGCATGGTTACCGGTAATGAGCACGCACAAAATATCATGAAAACCAACCAGCGGAATATTGCCCGCCAGTATCAGTCCTACTTTTTTTGCGGACTTATTTTGGTCGATGATATATTGGCTTGTCCACTTGGTAAGATCGTAACTGTTAAGGGTTTCGGCAATGGCGGCAACGGCGGCGTTTACGCTTGCCGGGGTAAACCAGGCATTGTGGTATTGCTCGGTAGCTATCAGCTGTTGCAGCTCATCATCCGGATTGCGCAAGTGCTCGCCCAATACAGAAAATGCTTTTATGAATGTTTCTAAATTGTAATTTGACATATTTATATACTAACTGTGTAAACCCCCGATTGCTTTTTTTGTTATATTTGCATAACTGTAGGTTTACAGGAAGCAAAGTTATTTAGATTAATAAGATATTTTAGAATATGGCGATTAAAATCACCGATGAATGCATAAACTGCGGGGCCTGCGAGCCGGAGTGCCCGAATAATGCTATTTATGATGCAGGTGCCGCCTGGCGATTTTCTGATGGTACGGGTTTAAGAGGTGTTATTGATTTTGGCGATGGCAACACTTTAAATGCTGAAGAAACACAGGCTGCTTTGTCTGACGATATATATTATATAGTACCTGATAAGTGTACCGAGTGTGTTGGTTTTCATGATGAGCCACAGTGCGCCGCGGTTTGCCCGGTTGATTGCTGTGTGGATGATGAAGATATCCGCGAAACTGAAGAAGAGCTTTTAGCGAAAAAGGATTGGCTCCACATTAACGAGTAAGCCCCGATATAACATTAACAAAAAAGGAATATCCGTTTTGGATATTCCTTTTTTTATGCGCCTAACTTTCGGGTTTATAAAAACATTTCCATTTTAACATTGGCCCTTTGGTATGGCGAATTACCAACCGGGATATGCTTAAAGCCAAATTTTTCGTACAGGCCCAGTGCCGGGCCAAGCTTCGTATTTGAGCCAAGCCATACCCTTTCGGCCTTCAGGTCTTTGGCTATTTTAATAACGGCTTCCATCAGGGCGTTACCAATTTTACGCCCCTGAAATTTAGGCGCTACGGCCATCTTGGCAATTTCGTATTCGTTTTTGCCTGTTTTTATGAGGGCGCAGGTGCCTGCAATTTCATTATCGGCCTTAGCGAAAATTATTTTGCCGCCACCGGCCAGTATATGATCTTCGGGGTGGTTAAGTTGTTCCAAGTCGTGCTCTTCTACCGTAAAGTAGGTATTGATCCACTCTATGTTTAACGATTTAAAGTATTTAGCCAGCTGTGGTTCGTAGTTTAAGATACTTACACCTGTGCTGTCTAACGGTTCAAACATCTCCTTAAACCGCTGATAGTACGGTTTATCATCTAATTGTTGTTCGGTTTCCATTATTGCTGTGAGTAAATTATTTTTTTGATTATTAAAAAGTGTTCTGTTCAAAAGCAGGATCTTATCCCAAACACGATCAAACTTTTGTAAGGATGCCGTGCCTTTTTCTGATAGGCGAAGGATGCGTTTACGGTTATCTGTCTTTGATTTTACCGATTCGATATAGCCTAATGTTTCCAGCTCTTTAGCCAGGTGGATCACTCCCGGATGGGTGAGGGCCAATTCTTCGGCAATATCGGTAATGCCAATTTCGCCGCGCTTGCGTATCAGGTAAAACAGGGTGAAATATTTGGGTTCAAAATTATCCAGCTGCTCATCCTTATATATCTGTATTACATCTTTTGAGAATGTATCGTACAACCTTTTCATCCTCGCGCCAACGGCTAATTCCTGCAAATCATCTATTATTGACATATCTATGTATATAATTACGTAAGTACTTACAAATATAATTCATATTATTTATTAATTTTAATTTTTTTATAAACTTAAATGGAATACGGTATATGTAACCTGGCGGTAGTGCCCTTACGGGCCGAACCCAACGAACGTAGTGAGCAGGTTTCGCAAGTGCTTTTTGGCGAGGCGTTTGAAATATTGGAGTGGCAGGAACATTGGGTACAAATCGTCACCGCTTATGATAACTATAAAGGCTGGATAGCCCGTTTGCAGGTGAACCCGCTTGGCCATATCGCTTATAAGCAAATAAAAAATGGCCATGTACCGCAAACCCATCGTGCCATTACACAGGCCTGGAAAAAGGCTGATAACAGTGTATTATATCTTCCCGTTGGCAGTTCGTTGGTTTTTTTGGAGGGCGACCGTTGTAAAATAGGGCACGAAACTTTTACCATTGTGGGCGAAATAGGGGCGAGCGCCAATATAGCCACCACCGCCAAATCATTTTTAAACTCGCCATACCTTTGGGGAGGCCGTACGCATTTGGGTATTGATTGCTCGGGTTTTACACAATCTGTTTTTAAACTGCACGATATTAAAATTGACCGTGATGCCAGTCAGCAGGCCAAACAGGGTGCCGAAGTAACCGACCTTAAAACCGTAAAACTGGGCGACTTAGCCTTTTTTGAGAATAAGGATGCCCGCATTACCCACGTAGGGATCATGCTCGATCAAAAACATATCATCCATGCGTCGGGCAGGGTGAAAATTGAGCTGTTTGATGAAAAAGGCATTTACTCTGAAGAGCAAAAACGCTATACCCATAAGTTTTGCATCATGAAGCGTTACTTTTAAACACTACTGTTTCACAAACTTTCCGCGACCTATAACCTGCTTGGTTTTATTATCGAGCACCCTTACAATATATGTACCCGGCAACAGGTTGCCCGCGTTGTATTGCCATGAGGCCTGCGATGTAACCGCCGTGGTAACCAAGTGCCCCGAACTGCTCATCAGGTTAATGGTATAGCTGCCGGCTTGTTCGCCTTTGCTTAGTTTTACATTTACAAAGTTTACCGTTGGGTTAGGGTACACCATTACATTGCTGCTTACCATCTGCGGTTCTTCATATTTAAGCGATACCGGCTGCGTGGTGATGATGTTATTGGTGACGTCTTTCACCCGTAAACGGTACTGGTTTACACCAATCTGCGGGTTGTAATCGGTATAGCTGTAATCATCGGCATTGGTTGAGGTAAAGGTGGTTAATACGCTGTAGCTGGTTCCGCCATCGGTACTGCGTTCCAGGTAAAATATAGATGAGTTGTAAGCGTTGGCGGTTGTCCAGTTGATGAGCGCGCCAGCCGCTGTTTTTGATGCCTTAATATCCACCACCTTTAAAGCCAGTGCCGGGTCGGGACTAATCACGATACTTAACCTGTTTTTACCGAACGAGTTTTCATCAGCCTTATCAATAGCAAAGCTGTATATGGCGTTGGTACGCAAATTGGCCGAATCGCCTGTTAAGTTATCTTTTAACCACACGCTATACACCGCCGGGATGTTCTTCAGTTCGGTTAAGCGTAACTCGTAAGTGCCCGATGCGGTAGCATTTACCGCTACAGGTATAATACGGGCAGCATTTTGCGGAAGCGGGAGGCTGTTGATGGCCAATGTAACACTATCCGACGATAGTACCGACAAGCTCACCAGCGCGCCGTTGCCGCCAATATCTATACCGTCTTCATTGCTATCGTATTCGGCAGCGTAATTGTTATCAAAGTTGATGAGTACTTCATCATCGTTAATAGTATCTTTCACCATTTTTAGGCGCATAGATGGCTCAGGCCGTGGCGGATCAACAGCGAATTGCTTGGGCAGCCCCATGAGCAAATTAAGGTTACTCGCCGATGGTTGCGCCGTAGTGCGTGCACCTTCGCGAAAGGATAAGGTACCGGCCGTTGAAACCGCGCGGACAAAGAAGCCTTGTCCGCTGGCTATCATATTGCTGGCATTATTAGTGCCGGTGTATACGGTAGTAGTGGTATCGGCAGATGAAGTTATAGTAGCCGTGCGGCGTACATAAGTGCCGTATTGCTTGTTGCTGGGGTTATACATCCAAATAGTGGTGCCCACCCCGCCCGTACCGTATATGGTGGAGTTGGGGTTATTTCGGTTATATTTTTCCCAGTTGATAGTGGAAGCGTAGGGATTGCCTACCAAACAATAACCCTGTATGTTGGCATTGCCCGGCGATGGGTTGGTAATTTGTGTTGATGGCAGTGTATTATCGCCCCGATACCATAAGCGCACATTGATGGTGCCCGAATTAAGCACACCCGTTTGGGTAAAGGTAACATCCTCCGGGAAGGCGAATGGCTGCGTGGTTTTGGTGGTACCGCCTGTATTGTTTCCCCTGAAAAAAAAGAGCACGCCGTTGCCTACCGGTATGGGCATTATGGTATCATTAGCGGTATTGGTAATGGTGGCCCGCTGAAGTGAGCCTGTATTGTAAACTGGCGAATTATTTATTTTGGTGATGGCCTTAAAATTGCCCGACGTAAATGAAACGGCCGTACCCACCACGTCTTCGCGATAAAGATATAACGAAGGATTTGTACCCGATGGCGCGTTAAAACCATTGGTAGCACCACCCGCGCCCGATACATAAGCATTGTTGGTTAAATAGCTTAAATCGAAAACATTGGCGGCGGCAGGCGTAGTAACTGAACCTGTATACACAGGCGACGAGATCAACCTGTATCCCCTCATGGTTAAACTGGCCGAACTGCCCTTAAAAAAGCGTTGTACATTCACATTGCCCGTAATAGAAGCCGTTGGCGGCATACTGGCCACATTGGCCGAACTGTTGACATCTGAATTTAAGGTGAGATTGCCGCCGGCAGCCAGCGTTGTACTTGCAGCCATGGTAAGCAGGCCTGTTGACGCTACCGCGAACTTACCAGATGTAATGGTTTTTGTACCGCCTCCCTGAAAGAAAACGTTTTTGAATACTACCCCTATACCACCATCAGAACCACCGTCGGTTAAGGTTTGGGTGGTTCCCTGGAAAATGACGTTAGGGCTGTTGGTTACGGCATCCACTTTACCTGATGTGGAGGTTGAGTTCCAGTTGCCGTTGATGAGTAGATTGTCGGTTTGGATGCTTTTCGGAGATAATCCTGAAAATGAAATGTTTTGATAAGTGGAGGGCGAATTGTCAAGACCGGCAACTGTAGTATTGGTATATACCGTTTGCGTTTGGGGAGCACCAGCTGTGTTCCTGGAGTATTCTACCGTCGCACTACCTGTACCTCCACCCGGGACGTAAAAATCTACACCACCGTATGTTGAGCTTGCAATGCTTATAGCAGTTATAGCAGATAGCTGTAAAGTAGCGGCCTGGCTACCGGATACGGTAAGATTGATATTAGCTGATGGGCTTATGCCGAGCAATGACCCTGGATTTTGATTGGTTGTTTTTAATTGGCCCGCAACAGTTACTGTACTTGCTGTAGTACCATCATTTGCAAGATTAAATATTGCATTATTATTCAAAATACCGGCGGAAATAAGAGGAGGAACAGCAATCGTAACCACCGTAGTTGAATTTACGGTAAGATCGCCGTTAATGGTTAATTGCTTAATATTTGATTTAATAGTCGATACATTACCAAGTGCGACAGGCGCTGTCATATCACCTACTGTTAATGAACCACATGTGATAGTACCAGCGCCAGTTAGTGTAGTAGTTACTGTAGGAATCAATAAAGATGCACTATGGTTTTGGATTATTTGCCCGGTTACATTAAGGGTACCATCAACTGTTAGCGTTATAGTGGTAACAGGGCCAAATGTTACTGATGCACAAGTAAATGTTCCTGATGCAATGGCTGGTGGATTACTAAATGTTCTGTTAGTGCCAATTCTTATTATATCTGTACTTAAAGAAGGTGCTGCTCCCGGAGCCGTACCATTAACCCGCCAATTACTTGCAGTTGACCAGGCGCTACTTGTTGTACCGGCCCAGTCATACGTTGTTTGTGCCACGGCAGTAGAACAAAAAAATAATAGCACCACACACAACCGCAAAAAAAGTATAAACTTTTTCATAATATAAACGCAAATACGACTTGCCTGTATAGGCTAAATCAAGTATAAGTTTACGTTATATCTTTAAGCTTTCTTTCTTTTGAGGCAAAGATGAACGGAATGAATAAGTAGCTGATTAGCTGAACTTAATATCCCATATCATCACACGTTTGTCGTCGCTTACGGAGATAAGCTGATCGCCGTTCCAAACCAGTTTATTTACGGAAAGGACGTGGGCAGGCAGTCCTTTTTCGCGACTGATAATTTTACGGAGTTTAAAATCGTTGGCATCCCATATTTTGATGCTTTTATCCATACTCGCCGTGGCAAAATAGGGGAGAGTGGGATGAAAAGCGATATGGTTAACAGCAAAGAGGTGTGCCGGGATGTTATGCAGTAATTCGTAGTTGCGAGTGTCCCATATCTTCACCTGCGCGTCGCGGGCACCCGAAATGAGGTGGTCGCCATTAGGGGAATAACTTAATGAAAACACCGACATGCTGTGCCCTTTCAAGGTGGTTATAAAGGAATAATCTTCCAGATCGTACAGACGGATATTGTTATCGCGGCAGCCAAAAGCCACTTGTCCACGCTTTTCTGATAGGGCGATGCACCGCACCGTATCCGACGATACATTGATGGTATGCAGCAAATTGAGATTTTCTAATTGCCAAATGGTTACCGAACCATCTTCAGATGCTACCAGCAGTTCTTTTTTACCGGGAGCCGATTTAATATCGAAAACGGGTTTGGTATGATGCTTTAACAGCTTGATCACTTTTTGCTGCAAAAAATCAAACACCACCACGTCGCCTGTGCGTAAACCCGCGAACAAATACGGGTAACCCTCCGGGCAATGTATAGCGTAAACCGACGACGGCACCGGGAACATCACTTTTATAAAAGCATGCTCCGTAAGGCTCCACTCCACCACACCCTTATCGTTACCGCCGGTAAACAAAATGCCCGGCTTCTGCGATAATTCGGCAGTAAAAATGGGGTTACTATGCCCGGTAAGTTCCGCTATCTTTTCCGCTGTAATCATTGTTTTTAGTCCATGGTCGATAGTCCATAGACCATGGTAGTTAATTGTGAATCGTCGATAGTCCATGGTCCATTGACCATAGTTCCAGTATATTGCCATGGTCTATGGACTATCGACCATGGACCATAAACCATAAACCCTACTTATGTCTCTCTTCTAAATTTTTCGCTATAGTTTCCAGTTTCAGGTTCTTTTCTCGGAGTAGTACCAGCAGGTGAAATACCAGGTCGGATGCTTCGTTGATTAGGTCTGTTTCGGTTTCGGCAAGGGCGGCTATTACGGTTTCAACCGCTTCTTCGCCTACCTTCTGGCTTATTTTGTTCAACCCTTTTTTACGCAATTTGTTCACGTACGATCCCTCTTGCGGGTTCTCATAACGATCGCCTATAATGCGTTCCAGCTCGTTAATAAAGTTGCTGTTGTAATCAGTTTTAAAGCAGCTGCGTTCGCCGGTGTGGCAGGTTGGGCCGTCGGCTTTAACTTTTATCAGCAGGGTATCATTATCGCAATCCAGCTTAATATCTTTTACATGCAAAAAGTTGTTGCTGGTTTCGCCTTTGGTCCACAAACGTTGTTTGCTGCGCGAAAAAAAGGTGACTATATTTTCTTGAACGGTTTTGTCATAAGCCTCGCGGTTCATATAGCCCAGCATCAGCACCTCAAGGGTTTGCTCATCCTGAATGATCACGGGTACTAAACCGTCTGTTTTGTCGAAATCGATGTTCATTTTATGTTCAGTTGCCGGTGGCCGGGTTCGGGTGGCGGGTGTCAGGAGTGTATCTGACCACTCAAACCCCGACCCCGACCACTTTATTAAATTCTTACTTCTATATTGTTTTGTTTCAGGATGCCTTTCAGGTCGGGGATCAATATTTCGCCGTAGTGAAATACCGATGCGGCCAGGGCTGCATCCACATTGGTTTTCTCAAACACATCTACAAAGTGCTGTACCGAACCCGCGCCGCCCGAAGCGATCACCGGGATATGCACCGCATTATTCACTGTTTTTAACAGGCTATTATCAAAACCGGCCTTGGTACCGTCATGATCCATAGAGGTGAGCAGTATTTCGCCCGCGCCACGGCTTTCGGCCTCCAGTATCCAGTTTAAGGTTTCCTTTTCGGTAGGCAGCCTGCCGCCATTCAGGTGCACAATGTTTTTGTTATCAATAATGCGGGTATCTACCGCTATCACCACAAACTGCACCCCAAAGGCCTTTGCCAGCTCATCAATAAGCGCCGGGTTACGCACCGCGGCCGAGTTGATGGATATTTTATCGGCACCTGCATTCAGCAAAGCATCAGCATCGGCAATTTCATTAATGCCACCGCCAATAGTGAAAGGGATATTGATTTGCCTCGCTACTGATTTTACCAGCTCAACCATAGTTTTACGGCGCTCAACAGTGGCGGTAATATCCAGGAAAACCAGTTCGTCGGCACCCTGGTTCGAGTAGTTCCAGGCCAGTTCAACAGGGTCGCCCGCATCACGCAGGTCAACAAAGTTCACACCTTTTACGGTGCGGCCATCCTTTACATCAAGGCAGGGGATAATTCGTTTAGATAACATTGTATTATTAAAGCGTCATTGCGAGGTACGAAGCAATCTCCTTAAGCAATTCGGATTTGCAATGTGTGCTACTTGTCCTAAAGAGATTGCTTCGTACCTCGCAATGACGGGGTGTTTTAAAAATTGGGTTGGGGGGCCTTATATCGATATCAGCGATTCTAAGTTCCAGTTTTTTACGTCTTCGATAGAGATATGACCTTCGTAGATGGCTTTGCCTACCACGCACGATTCTACTTTGAGGCGGCTAAGGTCTTCAATATCTTTCATTGAGCTTACACCACCCGAAGCGATCAGTTTAATAAACGGCGAATGGTCTAACAGTTTAGCATACAGGTCGATACCTGCGCCGCCTAATTTGCCGTCTTTGTTGATATCGGTACACAGGAACCTGAAGAAACCCAATGCCAGGCATTTATCAACGTAATCCATTAATTTAATGGGAGAGCTTTCCATCCAGCCGGAGTATTTGATTACCTCGTCGAGCACATCGATAGCTATCACTACCTGGTCAGAACATTTATCGCGGCCGCAAACAGATTTGCTCAAATCTTCTAAAAACGAAGGATTGGTAAGGGCCTGGGTACCTACAATTACGCGGTGTACACCGGCATCAATCAGTTCTTTTACCTTTTCAATACTGCGGATACCACCGCCGTACTGCACCTTCATTTCTGTTTTGCGGATTACATCAAACAGGTATTGCTGGTTGGTAAAGTCGTTTTTAGCGCCGTTAAGGTCGATAATATGAATAAAGTTTGTACCGTTTGACTGATACCTTTCGATCATTTCTTCGAGCGAAACATCATACTCGGTTACCTGGCCATAATCGCCTTCGCGAAGACGTACCACTTTTTTGTTCAGAATGTCGATAGCTGGAATAATATACATGCCGTTATATTTTAGAAAAATTTGTTAAAAGGGTTTCACCATACACACCGGATTTTTCAGGGTGAAACTGTACCCCGTAAAAATTATCAAGCCAAATTGATGCCGAAAATTTATTGTTGTAAGTAGTTGACGACAAAGTATATGCACCGGCATACTCAATAAAGTATGAATGTACAAAGTAAAAGTGTGAACCTGTGGGTATATTTTCAAAAAGTTTGTTGTCCTTTTCGGGGAAAACGCGGTTCCAACCGGTGTGCGGAACCTTGTATTCAGCGCTGTCTTTAAAGCGCAAAGTACGCACCGGAACGATGTTCAGCAGGTTGGCATCGCCCTCTTCAGAGTATGAGGTGAGTAATTGCATCCCCACACAAATACCCAGTACGGGTTTGGTGAGCGATTTTATTTTGGGCACCAGTCCGGTGCTTTCCAATTTATGCATTGCCGCGCCTGCATGGCCTACGCCGGGTATAATATAACGGTCAAACTGTTCAAAATCAGCTTCAGTATTTATCATACCATACTCAATACCCAACCGCTCCAATGCCGCGGTGAGCGAGAATATATTACCGGCGCCGTATCTAACTATGCCTATCATTTTATTTTCAGATTAGGGAGTAGAGAATCAAGAGTTAAGATTCAGGAATAAAGAAGCAGTACGAAGCTGGTCTTATCTCCTGGCTCTCACTTCTTTACTCTCTACTAAAGTACTCCCTTTGTACTTGGTAAAACCATATTGTTCACGTCTCTTTTTACCGCCATTTTTATGGCTTTGGCAAAGGCTTTAAATATAGCTTCTATTTTATGATGTTCGTTATAACCTTCTGCTTTTATATTGAGGTTGCATTTGGCCGCGTCGCTGAACGATTTAAAGAAATGGTAGAACATTTCTGTAGGCACATCGCCCACTTTTTCGCGTTTAAACTCGGCTTCCCAAACTATCCAGTTACGGCCGCCAAAGTCTATGGCCGCTTGTGCCAGGCAATCGTCCATAGGCAGGCAAAAACCGTAGCGTTCAATACCCTTTTTGTTGCCCAATGCCTCACCGAAAACTTCGCCTAGGGCAATGCCTGTATCCTCAACAGTATGGTGTTCGTCGATATGCAGATCGCCTTTGGCCTCAACTTCCAGATCGATACTGCCGTGACGGGCAATCTGATCGAGCATGTGATCAAAAAAGTGCAGTCCGGTTGATACCTTGGCATCGCCTTTTCCGTCGAGGTTGATCTTGATGTAAATATCGGTTTCTTTGGTGGTGCGCCTGTGTTCTATAACGCGCTGACCTAATTTTAAGTATTCGTATATCGCTTTCCAGTCGGTAGTTTCGAGGGCGATGGTATCGCGTACCTCATCGGCCCATGAGGTATCGTGCTGAAATTCGGCACCGCCCAGGTTCGATTGATTGTTTAACCACAAAGCTTTTGCACCCAGGTTTTTAGCCAGCAGTACATCATTCTTGCGGTCGCCAATTACGTACGAGTTTTTAAGGTCGTACTTTTCCGGATCGAGGTATTGCGTAAGCATGCCTGTGCCCGGTTTGCGGGTAGGCGCGTTTTCGGCCGGGAAGGTTTTATCGATATATACGGCATCAAACTTTACGCCCTCGTTTTCAAAGGTTTTAAGGATGAAATTGTGCACCGGCCAAAAGTTTTCTTCGGGGTGTGATGCAGTGCCGAGCCCATCCTGGTTGGTAACCATTACCAGCTCGTAGTTAAGTTCGGCTGCTATTTTGGGCAGATATAATAATGCCAGCGGATAAAATTCCAGCTTGGCAAACGAGTCTACCTGCTCATCGGCAGGTTCTTTTACCATTGTTCCGTCGCGGTCAATGAATAATACTTTCTGCAAACTGCTCATTTATAGTTTTGTAAGTTTTTCAACAATAATTCATTCTCAGCAGGCGTACCCACGGTAATGCGGAGGCAACCTTCGCAAAGATCAATCTTCGATCTGTCGCGCACAATGATACCTTTTTGCACCAGGAAATTGTATATTTCTTTAGGGGCCGTTGTTTTAACAAGGATAAAGTTAGCGTCGGATGGGTAGATGTCCAACACAAAATCGAGGTTTTTAAGTTCGAGCACCAGTTTATCGCGCTGTGCCAGCGTTTCGCGGATCCAGCCGTTCACCTGGTCAACATTAGCCAAGGCCTCTAAAGCCAGTTGCTGCGATGCCTCGTTGATGTTGTAAGGTGGTTTTACCTTGTTCAACACCTCAATGATCTCTTCGCTGGCGAAGGCCATACCCACACGTAAACCGGCAAGTCCCCATGCTTTTGAAAGGGTTTGCAGCACTACGAGGTTGGCGTATTCGGTAAGCTCCTGTATAAAGCTTTTTTGGCGACTGAAATTGATATATGCCTCATCTACAACTACCAAGCCGCTAAAGTTGGCCAGCAGGGTTTCAACATCCTCGCGGTTAATTGAGTTACCCGTTGGATTATTAGGCGAGCAGATGAATATCAGTTTGGTGTGCTCATCAATCGCCTCGGCAATACCTTCGAGGTTTAGCTGAAAATCGGCAGTGAGCGATACCCTGCGGATAGCGATATCGTTGATATTAGCCGACACCTCGTACATGCCATAGGTAGGCGGTACCAGTATCACGTTATCAACACCGGGGTTACAAAATGCCCGGAAAATAACATCGATAGCTTCATCGCTGCCGTTGCCTAAAAATATGTTGCGTGGTGGTACGCCCTTTATTTCGCTGATCCTTTTCTTAACCTTATACTGCATAGGGTCGGGGTAGCGGTTGTATTGCGTATCCAGCGGTGAGCCGAACGCGTTTTCATTGGCATCAAGATACACACTTGCCTCACCCTTAAACTCATCGCGTGCCGATGAATAGGGGACAAGGTTTTTGATGTTGTTTCTTAGTAACCCCCCTAACCCCCTGAAGGGGGAGTTTGCATCGGGGCCGCTATAAAAGCCAAATATGTTTTTATTGTTGTTTTCCATTGTAATAATCTTTTGAGGTTACTCATTCCCCCTTCAGGGGGTTAGGGGGTATCTTACCGTTACTGCGTTTGCATGCGCATGTAAGCCTTCCAATTCGGCGAGTATTTGTACCGATGGACCAATGTTTTGCAAGCCTTGGGCAGTGATATGCTGAAAGGTTACCTTCTTCACAAATGAATCGACCGATACACCTGAATAGGCCTTGGCATAACTGCTGGTTGGCAGCGTATGGTTTGTGCCCGATGCATAGTCGCCCGCGCTTTCGGGGGTAAGGTTACCCAAAAATACCGATCCTGCATTGATGATGCTATCCGTTACCTGTTGCCAGTTTTCGGTGGCCAGTATCAAGTGCTCCGGCGCGTATTGGTTGCTGAAGTCTACCGCTTGTGCAAGGTTATCAACCACTACAATGTAAGAGTTGTCAATAGCCTGCTGCGCAATTTCGGCACGTGGCAATACGGATAGTTGCTTGTTTACTTCTTCAATAGCGGCGGCGGCAATAGCAGGCGAGGTGCATGCCAGTATCGACTGACTATCGATACCATGCTCTGCCTGTGCCAGTAAATCGGCGGCTATAAATTTCGGGTTTGATGTTTCATCTGCTATCACCAATACTTCCGATGGACCTGCCGGCATATCAATTGCCGTGGTGGTGGTAGATTGAATGATGGTTTTGGCCTTGGTTACAAACTGGTTGCCCGGGCCGAAGATCTTATCAACCTTGGTAATGGTTTCGGTACCGTAAGCCATGGCGGCTACAGCCTGCGAACCGCCAGCCAGGTAGATTTTCTCTAAGCCCAGCATCAGCGCAACATAAGCTATAAAGGCGTTTACCTTGCCATTTTTTTGCGGCGGCGAACAAACCACTATTTCATTGCATCCGGCTATTTTAGCAGGTATACCCAGCATTAAAAACGTGCTCGGCAAAACAGCAGTACCACCCGGAATATACAGGCCCACCTTTTCGATTGGCCTTAACTCGCGCCAGCAGGTAACACCCGGCATGGTTTCAATTTTGCCTTCGGTTTTTAGCTGCGTTTCATGAAATTTATAAATGTTTTGATAAGCCGTATCCAACGCCGCCTTTTGCTCGGGTAGTACGGTTGATGCTATCTCGGTTAGTTCGGCCTTATCTAAATAAAGTTTATCAAGCGTTACCTTATCAAACTTATTGGCATAATCATATAAAGCACGGTCGCCGTTTTGTTGAACGTTGCTGATAACATCCTCCACAATAGCACGGATCTCATTAGCCGGGTCAACATTGCGTTGTACCAGTTGCTGAATGTCCGCTTTGCTTAAATCTGAATAGTTATATGTCTTCATTAGTACCCCCAAACCCCCTGAAGGGGCGTTATGTCCTAAATATATACCCGGTATTGATAGCGATATGCTAATCAAAAACTCCCCCTTCAGGGGGCCGGGGGGTTAAAGAATTATCTTCTCAATAGGCATTACTACAATGCCTTGCGCGCCGGCTTGTTTCAGCTGGCTTATCCTGTCCCAAAAGTCGCGTTCTGGGATTACGGTATGCACCGCTACCCAGTCGGCCTCGGCCAATGGCACTACTGACGGACTTTTTACACCCGGTAATAAGGCCAGTACTTCGTCAAGGTTCGCTTTTGGCGCGTTCAATACCACGTATTTGGTTTCTTTGGCACGCAATACCGATTGTATACGCTGAATAAGTTCTTTGATCAGGTCGTCGTTCTCCGAACCTTTACGGCCAATCAGTACCGCTTCACTGCTCATTACATCGGCAAAGGCTTTCAGACCGTTGCTTTTGAGCGTGCCGCCGGTTGATACCAGGTCGCAGATAGCATCGCTCAGGCCTAAGCCCGGAGAAATTTCTACCGAACCCGAAATGGTGCGGATATCAGAATCTATCTTCTTGCTGTCTAAGAATTTTTTAAGTATTACCGGGTAGGTAGTAGCAATGGCTTTACCATTTAAACCTGCCAGGCTTTGTATATCGCTGTTGTTAGGGATAGCGATCTTTAACGAGCATTTACCAAAGCCCAAACGTTGCAGGTAGCTTACCTCCACTTCGGTTTCTTCAATAACGTTTTCGCCAACTATACCTAAATCGGCAATGCCATCCTGCACATATTCAGGAATATCGTCATCGCGCAAAAAAAGTATTTCTAAAGGGAAATTTGATACCGGTGATATCAGCGAGCTTTTATAATTTTCGAAATTAAGACCGCAATTCTTTAATAATTCAACAGATTTCTCATTGAGCCGACCCGATTTCTGGATCGCTATTTTAAGTGTTTTCACAAAAATGTATTATAGGGTAAATAAAAATAAACGGGGGTTGTTATTTCACGTAGAAACATACATTATCTAATATCGCCATGATGGCGATGGTGCAGATGAAGATGATGTTGTATCGTGTAACCGTTCATTTTTTTAATATAGTGTTTACTATAGTTGTATGAGGTGCTGCAAATATAGGGAGTTGTTTATAAAATCAAAATTATATATGAATTTAGTAGAGATTATTGGCGATACTCGTATATAGCCCCGTCTTCCAAATCGTATAACTTAGTTAAATGTTTCTTCTGCTCAATGTCTTTTATGTTGATGATCTCCACATTGCCCAGCTTTTTAAACCATACGAGGTAATAATGTTTTTCGCTGTAAAATTTGGCTACGTCGGCTTTGAAAAAACGATGGGGCAGTAGCTTGGCGCCGGTAATTCCGCCGAAAAAGTACAAGGCTTCATCGGCATCGGAGTAGATAGTTACACCGGGTTTAAAGATGTTACGATGCGTTTTCAAAAAGTTTACAAATGCCGATTTATTCCAGTCATCGTCGCTGTAGCCGGGGATGCCGTATTCAAACTCATCATCGTAGCGCTGCCTGTCTATATGATATATATTATATAAATAGCCGCACATTATAACAACAGATGCTCCCGCTACCAATAAATACGCGCCGCGGACTTTGATCTTATCAATCACATTCGGTACCCAATAAGTACAGGCGATCAACAGCGTAATAAACATGGGCGATAACAAACGGCTGTTCACCCTTTCAAAGCGCGATACTGTGGCAATAATGAGTATGAACAACCCATATACCACCGCGAAAAACGTGATGACGCTTTCGTAACTGTTCAACCGGTTTTTTAACGAGTTTATCACCAGCCCTGTAATTAATCCCACCAATATAAATACAGCCAAACCGCTCGCGAAAGGATAAACCACATTGGTAAAGCCCAGCCAATCGCATAATACAGTGCCAAGGTAATGCAGGTTTTCGCTAAAAGGGGTAATGGATGGCTCGCGCGTACCCGTTGCCAACCCCGATGAAAGGGCGTTGACGATAAGGTTAACCGCCAGCAAGGTGGAGGACGCTATTCCGAATGCCAACCCATGTAACATACGTTTACGAAAGGGAAGCGTGCCGTCTGCCAGGATCATGAGTCCGCCAGTGGCAATTATAGTGATGCCCGCGTAACGGGTAATGCAACATATAGCAGCCACTAATGCGGCAAGCAATAAAGCCAGCCAGCTGTGCTTTTGCAGGTATTGTTTAAACGCTAAAATGAAGAGTAATATGGTAAGCACAAACAATGTTTCCGACCATAAAAAGGAATAGATCTCCAGCATGGCCGGGCTTAATACTATGGCAGCCAGGATGAGCCATTTATAAATAATAGATTTTGCCTTGAACCGCGATATCAACAACCCGCTTACAAATATTACCGCTGCGAACAACAGTCCGTTGATCAACCCACCGTACGCTACCGGATCGGCTTGAAAAATGACAAGGCTGATACTCAAAAAGACAGGATAGAACACCGGGAAAAATACCAGTGGACCGCCATTAAAGGTAAGTAGCGAACCGTGCTCATGAATGTTCCGGGCCGTGCTCACATACATAATAGAATCGGGTGAGATGCCGATACCGCTATAAGCGCTAAAAAGATGAATGGCATAAAAACCCGCTATAGCCGCAACAAGGGTATCGATATGTTTAAGGTAGCGGGTGGCTTGCATAGTTTTCTGATGTCGAACCCTTTAGTATATTATGTAAGCGCTAAGTATGATGTTTACAAGAAGATATATCAATTATTCTTCGTTGGGTCGAAATCATACATCCAGTCGTTAAGTAATCCATCCGAGCTTTCAAGGCCAACACAATCCATAAGGTCTTCAAAATAATGACATACCTGTTCCCGATCTTCCGTATCTAATTCAAGATAGTATGGTGAAAACCTTTGTAAGCCAGCTTTAATGTTATCCCGAAATTTCTCTTCGGTAGGTTCATTTTTAACTGTTATTATAAAATCATCAGCGGCTTTGTTAATTAAATCCGCCATTACGGGCTGAAGTTTTGATTCAGATAACCCCTGATAAAAAGGAGCTTCCGTTTGCATCATAAACTTCGGCTCCTTTTTTAAATCTTCAAGTTTCTGTATTGCGTTTTTATTTACAGCCATGATATTGGTTTGATGGTTGCATGAAGTGATAGTAAATATGACAAGTATAAATAAACAAAGTTTCATCGCTTACTCAATCAAATCCAACACTGTACTTATCGGCTGGTCGCTGTCAATTAATATACCTTTTACACCGGCCAGTGTACCTGCTTCCACATCACGGTCGCGGTCGCCAATGAAGTATGATTTTGACGGGTCGATGTTGTATTTCTCAATACCTCTTAATAACAGGCCTGGTTTTGGTTTGCGGCAATCGCAATCGCCTGTAAACAGCGGGTGGTGAGGGCAGTAGTAAAAATCGGTGATCTCTACACCATGGGCGTGGTATACTTCTTTTAAGTGGTTGTGCATTTTACCGAGTTCATCTTCGGTGTACCAGCCTTTGGCCAAACCGCCCTGGTTGGTAGCTACAATTAACAGGTAACCTTTATCCTGCAATGTTTTTAAGGCATCAAAATTATCGAGTACATGGAAGTCTTCAAAGCGGCGTACATAGTCGCCCATTTCACGGTTCAGTACCCCGTCTCTGTCTAAAAACACAGCTTTATTTTTATCCGGCATATAATGTTTCAATTTTTGCAAATTTAGCAATTATGTAATTCTAACGGGCGTAATAAAAAGATGATTTATATGATGTTTGCAATTTTATCTTGCTTACAGTTGTGTTTAACCGAAATACTATATCATCTAAAATGGTATATCAAAATAAAATTTTGATTTTAGAATCAATCTAAAATCTATAAATTATTAAATGTTTCATACAATAATTTAACATTTTGATAATTTTATATACTAATTGCTATTCTATATTAGAAAACTTGCAAAAGTATTAAGCAGATTTTCAATTTTCTGCCGTATTAAGTATCTTCGTGATTACACCCTAATTATAACGGTTTTATTTTTATTATGAATCAAACTGATAGCCCCCAGGGACTTTATCGCCCTGAATTTGAACATGACTCGTGCGGAACCGGCTTTATAACCAATATTAACGGACATAAAGACTACAAGATCGTTCATGATGCGCTTACCATGCTTGAGAATATGGAACACCGCGGCGCTTGCGGCTGTGATCCGGAATCAGGCGATGGTGCAGGTATTTTAATACAATTACCGCATGAATTATTGATGGATGAGTGTTCCAACCTCGAAATCAGCTTACCTGAACCCGGTGAATACGGGGTAGGTATGATCTTTTTTCCGAAAGATTCGGCCCTGAAGAAGGCCTGCCGCACTATTATAGCTAACGCTATTGAAAAACTTGGCCTGCAAAAGCTGGGTTACCGTAAGTTAATTACCGATTCATCTGTTATTGGAGAAACCGCGCGCAGCGCCGAACCGGATGCCGAACAGGTATTTGTGGCCAGGCCGCACCATATTACCAATATTGATGATTTTGAGCGTAAGTTGTATATTTTACGCCGTTATATTACTAAAACAGTTACCGAGCAGCTGCCAAAAGCTGCCGAGCACTTCTATTTTACATCATTTTCTGCAAAAACAATTATTTACAAAGGGCAGCTTACCACCTACCAACTGCGTAAATATTTTGCCGATCTTTCTGATCCGCGTGTTGCATCGGGTTTAGCCCTTATCCACTCGCGTTTCTCCACCAATACATTCCCGTCGTGGAAGTTGGCCCAGCCATTCCGCTTAATTGCGCACAATGGCGAGATCAATACCCTTACCGGTAACCTTAACTGGTTCTATTCGGGCTTAAAATCACTTGCTTCATCATACTTCACCAGCGAAGAGATGGAGATGCTGTTGCCTGTAATTGACAACAACCAGTCTGACTCGGCTTGTTTGGATAACATCATCGAGATATTGCTGCACACCGGCCGCTCATTACCACACGTAATGATGATGCTGGTACCTGAAGCATGGGATGGTAACGAGCAAATGGACCCAATCAAAAAGGCGTTCTACGAATACCACGCTACGCTGATGGAACCATGGGATGGCCCGGCCGCGATCAGCTTTACCGATGGTAAACTGGTTGGCGCGCTGTTAGACCGTAATGGTTTGCGTCCGCTGCGTTATGCCGTAACTAATGATGGCCGCGTTATAGCAGCATCTGAAGCCGGTGTACTGGTAATTGACGAAAGCACTGTTATACAAAAAGGCCGCCTGCAACCAGGCAAAATGTTGTTGATCGATACCGAAAAAGGTAAGATCATCACCGACGAAGAAATTAAACACGAAATAGCCTCGCGCCAGCCTTATGGCCGTTGGTTAGAGAACTATAAAATTCGCCTGAACGAACTATCTGAACCACGTTTGGCATTTGCCGATCTTACCCCTGATTCGGTTTTCCGTTATCAGCAGGTATTTGGCTACAGCCGCGAGGATATCGATACTATCATTAAGCCAATGGCGGTTGATGGTAAAGAGCCTGTAGGTTCAATGGGTACCGATGTGCCGCTGGCTATCCTGTCAGACAAGCCACAGCACCTTTCAAGCTACTTTAAACAATTTTTCGCGCAGGTTACCAACCCGCCGATAGATCCTATCCGCGAGCGTTTGGTAATGAGCCTGGCTACCTTCATTGGTAACAACGGTAATTTGCTTGACGAAGATAAAATGCATTGCCATTGCGTAACGCTTAAACACCCGATATTGAAAAACCACCAGCTCGAAAAGCTGCGTAGTATCGATACCGGTATGTTCCACGCTAAAACGCTGCAAACGTATTACATGGCCGATGGTATGCCGGGTTCCCTTGAAAAAGGGATAGCAAGGCTTTGCCGTTACGCCGAAGACGCGGTTGACGATGGTTTCGAAGTATTGATCCTGTCCGACCGTGCTATCGATTCGGAACACGCGCCGATCCCTTCATTACTGGCTACATCAGCTGTGCATCACCACCTTATCAAAAAAGGTCGTCGTGGCGCGGTGGGTATCGTAGTAGAAACAGGCGACGTTTGGGAAGTACACCACTTTGCCTGTTTACTGGCATTCGGTGCTACGGCCATTAACCCTTACCTGGCGCTGTCAACCATTGAAACCGTTAAAAACAACGGCGATTTGGAAACCAGCCTGGATATTAAACAATTGCACAAAAACTATGTGAAATCTGTTAATGATGGCTTGCTGAAGATCTTCTCTAAAATGGGGATCTCTACCTTGCAATCATACCATGGTTCACAAGTGTTTGAAATATTGGGGATCAATAAAGAAGTGGTTGACCGTTACTTTACCGGTGCCGTTAGCCGCATTGGTGGTTTAGGTTTGGATGAAATTGCCCGCGAATCGTTAACCAAACACCGCGCAGGTTTCCATACTAACAAGGCCGACGAAACCCGCTTACTGCCCGAAGGTGGTATTTACCAGTGGAAACGCAGGGGCGAGGCGCACTTGTTTAACCCGCAAACAGTACACTTACTGCAACATGCTACCCGTACCAATAACTACGAGGTATATAAATCTTATGCCAAACTGATCAACGAGCAGGGCGAAAAGCACTTCACCATCCGTGGCTTGCTTGATTTTGCCCATCACCGCGAACCGATCAGTATTGATGAGGTTGAATCGGCAGAAAGCATCATGAAGCGTTTCGCTACAGGTGCCATGTCGTTCGGTTCTATCTCGCACGAGGCGCACAGCACTATGGCTATTGCCATGAACCGCATTGGCGGTAAAAGCAACACCGGCGAAGGTGGCGAAGATGAGATGCGTTACCAGGTAATGGAAAACGGCGATTCTATGCGTTCTGCAATTAAGCAGGTGGCATCGGCACGTTTCGGAGTAACCTCAAACTACCTTACCAATGCCGATGAGTTACAGATAAAAATGGCGCAAGGCGCGAAACCGGGCGAAGGCGGGCAATTGCCGGGCCATAAGGTTGACGACTGGATTGCTAAAACCCGTCACTCTACGCCGGGTGTAGGTTTGATCTCGCCGCCGCCGCACCACGATATTTACTCTATCGAAGATTTAGCCCAGCTGATCTTCGACCTGAAAAACGCTAACCGTGCAGCGCGTATCAACGTTAAGCTGGTATCAAAAGCAGGTGTAGGTACTATAGCAGCAGGTGTTGCTAAAGCTCATGCCGATGTTATTTTGATTGCCGGTTATGATGGCGGTACAGGCGCGTCACCGATCAGTTCGGTTAAACACGCCGGTTTACCCTGGGAGCTTGGCCTTGCCGAAGCACACCAAACACTGGTACGCAACAAGCTGCGCAGCCGTGTGGTATTACAAACAGACGGTCAGTTAAAAACCGGTCGCGACCTTGCCATTGCCGCCCTTATGGGTGCCGAAGAGTGGGGCGTAGCAACTGCCGCGTTAGTGGCAGGTGGCTGTATCATGATGCGTAAATGCCACCTGAACACCTGCCCTGTAGGTGTGGCCACGCAAGATCCCGAATTGAGAAAATTATTCTCGGGCGATCCGGCTCACGTAGTTAACCTGTTTAAGTTTTTAACACAAGAGTTGCGCGAGATCATGGCCGAGTTAGGTTTCCGTACCATCAACGAAATGGTTGGCCGCGTTCAGTTCCTGAAAGTAAAAGATAACCTGAAGAGCTGGAAAGCTAAAAAGGTTGACTTATCGGGCATCTTACATCCGGTTAATAACCCTAAGGATGTTACGCTTTACAACAGCGAAAAGCAAGATCACGGTATGGATAACATCCTCGACTGGAAACTGCTTGAAGCAGCAAAACCTGCGCTGGATGACAAAACACCCGTATTCGCTTCATTTGATGTGGTAAACGTTGACCGTACGGTAGGTACGTTGCTGTCAAACGAAATATCAAAGGTTTACGGTTCTGCCGGTTTGCCTGATAATACCATCAATATTAAGTTCAAAGGTTCTGCTGGTCAAAGCTTTGGTGCGTTCGCTACCAAGGGTATCTCTTTCGAGCTGGAAGGCGAAGCTAATGACTATGTTGGTAAAGGCCTTTCAGGTGCGCAACTGGCTATCTATCCTTCATCTAAAGCTACGTTTGTTCCTTCAGAGAATATCATCATCGGTAACGTTGCCCTATACGGCGCCACATCGGGTGAACTGTATGTAGGCGGTATGGCCGGCGAACGTTTCGCGGTGCGTAACTCGGGTGCTACAACGGTAGTTGAGGGTATTGGCGATCACGGTTGCGAGTACATGACCGGTGGCCGCGCGCTTATATTGGGTAAAACCGGCCGTAACTTCGCGGCAGGTATGAGCGGTGGTTTGGCTTGGGTATATAATCCGGATAATGATTTTGCCGAAAACTGCAATACCGAAATGGTTGATCTTGATCCGCTATCTATTACAGATGAGGAGCAGATTTTAACCCTGTTGCGCAAACATGTTCAGTTAACCGGCAGCAAGCTTGCTCAGGATCTACTGAACAACTGGAATACCGTATCAACACAGTTTGTGAAGGTATATCCTAAAGAGTACAAAAAAGTTATCGAAAAATTACAATACCAAACTATCGGCTAATATATTATGGGAAAACCAACAGGATTTCAGGAATTTAACAGGGAGCTTCCATCTAAAACACCGGTAAGTGAACGCGTTAAAAACTATAACGAATTTGTGGGTATGTACAGTGATGAAAAGCTGAACCAGCAATCGGCACGCTGCATGAACTGCGGTATTCCGTTCTGCCATTCAGGCTGTCCGCTGGGTAACATCATACCCGAATTTAACGATGCGGTTTACCGCAAAAACTGGCACGAGGCCTACAGAATTTTATCATCAACCAATAACTTTCCGGAGTTTACCGGTCGTATATGCCCTGCTCCATGCGAGTCGGCCTGCGTACTGGGTATCAACAAACCGGCGGTAGCTATTGAGGAGATAGAAAAACATATTATTGAAATTGCTTACGAACAAAACCTGGTTAAACCTACAGCGCCTTTAGTTAAAAGCGGCAAAAAGGTAGCTGTGGTAGGTTCGGGCCCGGCGGGTATGGCAGCAGCGGCACAGTTAGCCAAAGCAGGCCACGCCGTAACCGTTTACGAACGCGATGATAAAGCGGGCGGTTTATTGCGCTATGGTATCCCCGATTTTAAAATGGAGAAATGGATCATCGACCGCAGGATAAAAGTGATGGAAGAGGATGGCGTTAACTTTGTATACAATACCGAAGTAGGTAAGGATATTGCCGCCGAAGAAATTGTACGTAACAATGATGCCGTGATACTGGCAGGCGGTTCAACCATTCCGCGCGATCTGAACATTCCGGGTCGTCATTTTAAAGGTGTTCATTTCGCAATGGATTTCCTGAAACAACAAAACAAACGTGTTGGCAGCAGTCCGTTTGATACTGAAGACATTTTAGCGACTGATAAAGACGTAATTGTGATAGGTGGTGGTGATACCGGTTCTGACTGTGTGGGTACCTCAAACCGTCAGGGTGCACGCTCTATCAAACAGTTCGAGGTAATGTTTAAGCCATCTGATGAGCGCCCGAACAGCATGCCTTGGCCAAACTTCCCGGGCGCGTCAATGCTAAAGGTAACCAGCTCACACGATGAAGGTTGCGAGCGTTTTTGGAGCATCAACACCAAAGAGTTTTTAGGTGACGAAGATGGTAACCTGCGTGCTATTAAAGTGGTGGACATCGAGTGGGAAACAGATTTTCTGGGTCGCCCGGTAAAATTCACCGAAATAGCCGGTACCGAACGCGAATTGCCTGCACAACGTGTGTTTTTAGCTATGGGTTTCTTAAACCCGCAGTTTGAAGGCGCTATCCAAAACTTAGGTATTGAGGTTGATGAGCGTAAGAACGTTAAAGCTAAAGAAGGTGTTTACCGTACCAACGTAGGCAAAGTATTTGCCGCCGGTGATATGCGCCGCGGACAATCGCTGGTTGTTTGGGCTATATCAGAAGGCCGCGAAGCTGCCCGCAAGGTAGATGAGTTCCTGATGGGCCACTCAATACTGGAAAGTAAAGATGGTGTAAACCAATTTGAACAAGCTTATTGATCTGTTAGCAGGTAAAATAAATAGCATTTTTTTGAAAGCCGGGTATTTATACCCGGCTTTTTTTGTTGGCTATGCTTAACAATATGATAATGTAACAAGCTTGTAGTTTACATCGGCACAAAATGTAAAACACAATATATTTGCCGGGTGTAAAGGCATTTGTTTGGTGCCGTATCTATTTATCTATCTATTTTAAAATGATTATGCGTTTACTTGCAGGCTGTTTTTTTATTACCGCAATAATGTTAAACTCCGTGGTTAAGGCACAGGATAAACCCTTGCTTTTAAGTAATTATAAAATTCCTGTTGATGGTAAAACCAAACTGATTGGCAAGGTATACCTTGATGGCATAGCTAAAGGCGCTAAACTGATTGAAGATACCTCGGGCTTATTTGTCATAAATAAGGGCGGCGAGCTGTCGTTAAAAAAGGCGGCAAAGTTACAGGCTGTTAAATATAATATCGCGGTACAATACCAAAATACCAGGCAGGAATTTGTATTGGTTACCGATAAGTTCAATTACAACAAAGTAGTAGCGCACCGCGGCGCCTGGAAGAATAATGCAGGCAGCCAAAACTCATTAACCTCGTTAAAGGATGCCATCAGGTTAGGTTGCGAAGGCTCTGAATTTGATGTGTGGCTGTCAAAGGATGGCATCCCTGTACTATCGCACGATGACCACATTGGCGGTAAAAAAATAGAAGAAACACCTATTGCCGAATTACAAGCTATCGAACTAAAAAATGGCGACCATGTCCCCCTGTTTGAAGAATACATAAAAGAAGCCATCAAGCAAAATACTACGCATTTGGTACTTGAACTTAAACCTTCGGGCCTGGGTAAAGAGCGCGGCGAGGAACTGGCCACTAAATGCGTGGATATGATACGCAAGTACAAGTGCCAGGGCTGGATGTTGTATATCAGCTTTGATTATAACATCTGTAAGAAAATTGTCGCGCTTGATCCGTTTGCTAAAGTGGCATACCTGAATGGCGATAAATCTCCGGCTGATTTAAAAGCCGACAAAATGTGGGGGCTTGATTACCATTGGGGTGTGATTGAAAAAGACAGTAACCTGATTGCCGATGCCCACAAGAATGGTATCGATGTAGATATATGGACAGTTGACGCGCCCGAAAAGATGGATGCTTTTTTGAAAGCCGGGGCTAACCACATCACCACCAACGAGCCTGAAATTTTGCTGGAAAAAGTAAAAGGTGCTAAAACAGCCCAATAAGCAGTATATTTATTGGCATTTGAATACCTGCACCTAATGATGATCAGTAAAATTAAAGGAGTAATTTTTGATTTAGACGGCACTATAGCCAACACTTTGCCGCTATGTATTGCCGCGTTTCGTAAATCGGTAGAGCCGCTTGCCGGTAAGGCCTTGAGCGATGAAGAAATTGTAGCGACCTTCGGTCCGTCGGAAGAGGGGACTATCAAAGCGCTTGTGCCGCAGCATTACGATAAGGGTGTGGCTGATTACCTGTTGCATTACGAGGAAATGCACGGCCTTTGCGCCGGTCCGTTTGAAGGCATTGTTGAACTGATAGCCTTACTAAAGGAGCGTGGTGTAAAGGTAGCCATGGTGACCGGTAAGGGGAAATACAGCACCGATATTTCGTTAAAGCAGTTCGATATGCTGAACGATTTCGAGATCATAGAAACAGGCGCACCAGAAGGCCCACGGAAAGTACAGGGGATTGAAATTGTGCTGAACACCTGGAAAGAACTGGATAAAGAAGACATCATATATGTTGGCGATGCCCCAAGCGATATCCACGCCAGCAGAACCGCCGGTATCCTGGTAGTAGCCGCTGCCTGGGCCGAAACCGCCGAACCCGAACAGCTGATCCCCCTGCAACCTGATGAAATTTTCTACACCATAAAAGATTTCGCGACTTGGGTGGGAGGGAAGATTTAGGTATTGGGCATTCGTCAATAGTCATTTTGGCCGTCAATGAGATGTAAGGTTTTGTATGCCTATTGAGTTTGTATTAATTTTATAAAGGCCTTTAGATATTACAATAAATACAGACCTTTGCAGCCGAATAACTTATCACAGTAATGAAAATACAATTTAAATTAGACTTTAAAGAGTTTTTGAGACTTCAATATCTGTTAACCTATCGTAAGCCACGCACAATAATTATTACATTTTTGGGCGTGCTGTTGTTAGCTTATTCAATACTGTGTTTAACAGGCAATTGGAATGATGAAGCGCCTTACATGGCATTAATAGTAGGGGTTTACACAATATTGTTGCCTTTAATTATCTATTTCTCAGTTAAAAGGAGTTTTTCTAATAATGCCCGTTTGCAAGAAATAATGTCTTACGAATTTACCGATAAGAGTATAAGAGTTACAGGTGAAAGTTTTAATGCCGAATACAGCTGGGAGAAAACGCATAAGGTTTGGGAACTGAACAATTGGATCTTGATCTATCAAAATCGTCGTTCGGCAAGTGTGATTCCTAAAAGTAGTTTTACCGACACTCAATTATGGGATTTTAAATATATGGTAAAAAACGTGCCGGGATTAAAGGCTAAGCTTAAATAAATGTTAAAAAAGGTTGTTTTAATAGTACTCTGCTCGTTTCTATGTGCTATCGCGGGTGTTGGGCTACTTGGGGTATTAGCGGTGAGGCAATCAAACCTCGCGTTTACAGGGGAAATGTTTGTGAAGACGTATGCGTATTTCTTCCCGATGTTTTATGTGATATTGTTTATTGCGGGTAACTTGCTGGTAAGGATCACCAAGTATAGCCGCATTAAAGATCGTGTTAAGAGCAATGCTGCCCTGTTTGTTATACTGGCACTCACGGTAATATTCGGCTCTTTCTCTTTTCGTGAGTTAATAGGCGACGAATACCTGCTCGATATCAGCATAGCGCTATGTTTTTCATTATCGCTCAATGTTTACTTAAGGTTGCTCACCATTGTTGAACGTAATACGGTAGTTCCGGTGGCTAAGCCGGTGGGTAAGACTAAATAGCATTTCTCAATTGTAACACTTAGCCTGTTTGATTGTCTGATTATCAATTGCATTTGAATAATGAGATATCAGCAAATACAAGCTCCGGAGCATCTTAAAAACCACGTCCGCTATTTTTGGACGCTGGAAAGCGATTCGCTGCACACTTCAGCACAGCAATTTACTACCATTGCCGATGGTTGCCCCGGCTTGATATTTCAGCATGCCGACTATGGCAAGCTATCGCAATTTGATAAACAAATGCCCGGCCTCTGCCTTTACGGGCAAGCCACTAAATACGCTCAAATCAGTTTATCCGGCCGATTCAATACCATAGGAGTATATTTTTATCCAAGTGCATTACGTTCCGTTTTTGGTATAAGTGCTGATGAGCTGACGGATAGCTGCATTGATATGAACCTGCTGCCCGGGATACAAGCAAATTTTGAATCACAATTATTGCAATCCGTATCCGTACCACAGAAGGTAAGTATTTTGTCGGCCTGTATTGAACAGCAAATAAAGCTGAATAATAAAGCCAGTGATAGCCTGTCTCAATTTGCTTTGTTGCAGATCATCGGCTCAAAAGGTATCATTCCGTTAAGCGACTTGCAACAAAACTTAAAGCTATCGGAAAGGAGTTTCGAGCGAAGGTTTAAGCAATACGTGGGTATTTCGCCGAAATTGTTCTCACGCATTTGTCGTTTCCAATCGTCGTTAAGCCAGTTACGCAGTAACGATTATGACAAGCTTACCGACGTGGCTTATCAAAATGAGTACGCCGATCAATCGCATTTTATACGGGCTTTTAAAGAGTTCGCGGGCGTTTCACCTTATCGGTATCAGAAAAAATCAAACGAGATAGTTGAAAACCTTGCCGCTATGAATAACTGACGGACTACTGTCGGTTTTGTTCTATTTTATGAATTGCAGTCATCATAGTTTTGATAAAAAATTAAAATTATGAAAGCACATATCAATCTACTCGTTTTTGGCGCAACAGGCGCTACCGGTCGCCATGTTGTAGAACAAGCCCTGGCACAGGGCTATACCGTAACCGCTTTTGTCCGCAACGCCACAAAGGTGAGCATCAAACATCCAAAGCTGAAAATACACATTGGCGACGTATTGGATTATGCATCAGTAGAAAACGCTATGCCCGGTCAGGATGTGGTAATATCACTAATTGGCGATGGCGAAAAACGCAGCACCCTGCGTGCAGATGGTACCCGCCAAATTATGAAGGCAATGGAAAATACCGGAATTAAACGTTTCATAAGCACATCAACATTGGGGATTGGCGATAGCCGGCCGTTGCTTAGTCCGTTATATAAATATTTGTTGGTGCCCTTTATTCTTAAACATGCCTTTGCCGATCATGAACAGCAGGAGCAATATATAGAAGCCAGCCAGTTAGACTGGGTGATCGTCCGGCCATCCGCGTTAAATAATGGCTTGCAAACAGGCAGTTATCGCCATGGCTTTACAGCAACAGAAAAGGGGCTTAAGCTGAAAATTTCCCGTGCCGATGTAGCTGCATTTATGCTAAAGCAGGTAGCGATTGATACCTATCTGCACAAGAAAGTCGGGATATCTAATTGATAACAGCACAAAAAAATCGTCATTGCGAACGTAGTGAAGCAATGACGATTTTTTATAAACATGTGTGCAATCAATCTTACTTCAAAATCAATTCAATAACCGGCACCTCATACCTTGGTTTATCTTTAGGCAGATTGATTACCAAATCATCCGCTGTGCTTTTTTCGGTATTGATTACCAGCTCCGAATTATCATGAAGGAACTGGGCGTATTTTACTTTGCTTCTGAAGCCCGGCAATTTATACTCGCCGCCATCATACTTAAATAAGTGCACATACAAACGTTTGGCTTTGGCATTGTAGGTTAAGCGTGTGTTTTCGGGCGCCTTAAATTCCGACGGGGCATACGTACATCCGTAGATGGATTTGCTGTTGGCATGCATCCAGTATGAAAGACTATCCAGCCTGTTATTGGCACGAAAATCAAATTCGCCGCGGGCTGTTGGGCCTACATTCAGTATCAGGTTACCGCCGTTGGCAGTAGCGGTAATCAGCAGATCAAGCAATTGTTTTGGCGATTTCCAGCTGTTTTCGTCGCGGTGGTAGCCCCATGAGCCCGAGAAAGTTTGGCAGGTTTCCCAAGTTTTACCACGAAATTTTAGTAATTCATCTGTGCTAACCTGTTCAGGTGTTTCAAAATCCTCACCACCGGCATATCCGGCCAGGTCGAGGCGGTTATCAACAATAATACCCGGCTGTAGTTTTTTTATCAGTTTTAATAATTCTACCGATCCCCAATCATCTTTGCCCTTACCATGCCCATCAGCACGCGGAAAAGAGAAATCGAGCCAGAGGATATCGATCTTACCATATTTAGTGAGCAGTTCGGTTACCTGGTTACGCAGGTACAAGCGGTACTTAGCTATATCGCGGCCTTTGTTCAGTCGGGCATAAGCGGTGTCGCTTTTGTCTTTAGGCGATTGCGGGTGGTATTCATCTATTGTATAATCAGGGTGGTGCCAGTCTAACAATGAATAATAGAAACCTATTTTAATGCCCTGCGCACGGAACGCGTCTACATATTCTTTCACCAAATCGCGCTTGGCGGCGGTATTGGTGGCCTTATAGTCGGTAAATTTACTATCGAACAAGCAAAAGCCTTCGTGGTGCTTAGTGGTAAGCACGGCGTATTTCATGCCTGCTGCCTTTGCCCTTTGTGCCCAAAGTTTCGGGTTATACAAGTCGGGGTTAAAGGTGTCAAAGTAGATCTCATACTTAGCGTTGGTTATTTTCTCGGCGCTCTTTACCCATTCGTGGCGTGCAGGCAGGGCATACAAGCCCCAGTGAATGAACATGCCAAAGCGGTCGTTTTGCCACCAGGCCATACGTTGGGTCTTTTGTTCGGGAGTTTCGGCAGTGAGTACCTTTTGCGCGAAAGCCGGTGCGGTAGCAATGAGCAACAGAATGATAAACTGTAATTTTTTCAGCATAATAACAGGTTGAAGTTTAACAATTGGAAGGGCTTAATTTATAGGTTATTACATTCCACTCAAATGGACTATCCTCGTATTGATATGGACTATTGTACATTAATACTGCTCTCCGTCTTTATCGATCTTCTTTTTAGCTTTATTAACAATGTAAAACAGCAACGCGCCGCCAATAGCCACAAGCACAAGGCTGAAAATGATGAGTGATGCTTGCATAGGTATAAGCATTGGTTTAGTTAAAGTTAACGAAAATAGATGATTCATAAACCAAAGTATATCAATCATTAAAGGTTGTAGAAACAAAAAAGTCTCGTAGCAATATTGGCCGCGAGACTTTTCGTTATGAATACCGGGTGTTTAATTTGCCAAGGGTTGTTATCAATAAGTGCTCATATTACTAATTAGCTCAAGCGCCTGTTTACGCCAATTGGTTTTCATTTCGCTCATATCAGTGTAAGCGTTATTTTTATTGAAATTGAGTTTGTTGATACCTGGTTTAAAAGGGCCTGCTACTCCAATGTATGTGGTATCATCTTCGCTCACCTTGTACTTGTACACATAGTACGTTGAACCTTTTTGAAGCACAGTGCCAAGCAATGTTATATTTGCTATATAATAATCGTCTTCATCTTTAAGGTATTCAAATAAGTTAAGTTTGCCAAATTCAACCGGGCTTTTGTACTTGGGTGCCACACGTTGAGTTTGTTTCGCCTCGTACAAGGTTTTCATAATATAATACCTTGTGCCAATAGTATCTAACAATTTATTTAGTGTAAGTTGCGGTACTGGTAAGCCCAGTTTTATACGTGCTACAGTGGCATTACTATGATGCTCATTTAGCTCTTTTGCTTTTATAATACGCATTGTAATCCTGTCGCTAACAGGGTCGTTTATTTTTTCAATTATGCTGATATAAAAATAAAGTGGCGAATACCAGTTTTTATCCTCATAATTAATGATATTAATGTCCTTGTTTATATCAGTGTCAGCATAAAAAACAAGGGCTTTAAAATTGTCTTTAATCAGTTTCAGATGTTGTGCTTTATCATCATCGTCGTTTAATATATTGGAGGCAACGTAGAGCACCTGTGCCCTGTATTCCGGATGTTTTATAAGCGGCAAAATTCGGTTAAAGTTTTTTACTGCATAAGCAATGGAGTCGCGAAGCGGATAAAACAGATTGTAATTGCCGTTATCATTTATTGGCGGGGTAGTAGTTAATAAACTAAGGTAGGCATCATATCCTACCTGTTTATCAACATAAGGCATCATGCTCAAAATGCTGCTGCTAAGCATGGCGTTACCTTTTACGGTAGCAAATAAGTTTTGCAGCTCGCTTAACGTATGCTTATCATTCAGCTTTTTGAATATTTTTATCAGTGTATACCTGGCTCCGGTCTCTGTTGTGTCGTCAGCATATTCATGCTTTAAGGCAGCATAAACAAAAGGTAGTTCTTCGGTAGTAAATTTATAATAACTTAAGGCACCCAATGCTTTTTTATAAACAGTGGTATCGGCAGACTGCAAATCGCGGGTAATAATTTCTGCTTTTGATGAAGTAAGATCAAACTCGTTTTTTACAGGCGCCGCAAATGAAGTATGAAAGGTATTTGCAACATCACCAAATAATTCCTCTTTAGCCACATGGCTTACAAGCGAATATATATAGCCGTTATTATAAATCAGTGAGGTACGATGCTTTTCGCCTGTTGTTGTATCTTGCGTTATAAACTCCCTGCTTGTAATACCGTTAATTACTATAGTATCGGTTTTAATTATTGAATCTTTATAGGTTTTTAAGTTTATAGCGAGTTGGTTATAAAGACTATCAACACTCGGTACCCTGTAGTATTTGCTTACTACACCATACCCGATATTGTATGCGCCGCCTGATCTTTGGTCACTTACATTGGCCACCTCACCATCATAAAGGAAAGATTCATGATCTGTAGTACTGTCTTTTTTTATTACAGGTTTGCCCGGCAAAGTTATTTTATACTCCGGCACGGCTGATTGGTATACGTAAGAATCAGATTTTTCGTACGGGGCGAATTTAAAAGACGAAAAAAACTCATCCTTTACGGGCTCTTTTGCATTAGCTACAGCACTTTGTTTAAGCAGCAGATATAAACGGTTACCTCTTACAAATACCTGCATCTCGGCTGGTAATCCACCGTTCATTATTAATTTGGCATACCGGCCTTCGTAGCCATCCTTCCATATTACGGTTAATTTGCCTAATAACTTGGCTTTGCCTTCAAAATCTTTTGTGAGCAACTCAAAAACGGCCTGCTTGTTTGCCAGGTACATACCATTAGGGTAATTATTGTATCTTACCACATAAGCCATGGCATTGGCTTCATCACTGGCCAGGTACATTCTGAATTTATAAGCTTCGCGTTCGGGGTGTTGCGGGTCGGCTACGTCTTTAATAAGTTCCTGCGGCTGTTCCGGAAATTTTACTTTAAATGCACCCATGGTATTAGTGTAATCAACCCAGCTGCCTGCGGGTTTGGGTACCGGTTTAAAGTTTTTAAAAGATACGAAAAAGCGATTAACCGAAGGCTGATTTGTAGTTAAAGTATCCGCGCCATAATACAGGCAATAAACAATATCATTCGCTATTAATAATTGCGACCGTAAATAGCCCGATGAACCATGGGTTATTATCTCTTTCGCTTTAATGCCATTTACCAAAATGTCTTTATGGCTAATAAGTTTTTGAGCTTGGTTATTAGCCATAAATTTTACCATACTATCAAGTGCCTGCGCATTGGTTATGTTAGGTGCGTTGCCTGATTTATGTAGCGCGTAAATGCCATAATATATATCGTTCGCTATATCCGGATATGTTACCGTTTTTTGTCCTGAAATAACAGCACGCATAGGTATGCCGGGCATTTCAACGCTGTAACCCAGTTCATCGTCCTGGTGTTTAGGCCATTTTATTTTGGTAATATCTACCTGGTATTTATCAATAAGCCCGGTTGATGGGGCCGAAACAACCGTTAAGGTATACCCCATTTTTTTTAATAGGCTGATAATGCCGTTTTTACCCGGTAAGTGCGCTACACCCACCGCTGTGAACATACTACTTTGCCCTGTTATAACTTTATTTATACCGGCCGCCATTACCCGGTTACGGCCAACAAGTACACTATCATTTAATTGTTCGTCGCTTAAATATTCTTCAATACGTTTTAAGTTGCCCGAACTGTATACCTCTACAAGGTCTTCCGTTGCCTCTTCGTCATCGTATTCATCTTCATCTAAAATATCAAGTAGTCGCTGGCGCATTTCATCATTATTGCCATAGGCATGGTCAAACTGCGAACCGGCACTTTCGAGCCCGATAATTATTTTATTTTCCGCACGTGGTATACCGTACAAAAAAGCATCCATAAATGCCGGTTTATCATCTTTTCGCTTGTGTTCGCGCTTTAGCATTGATTCAACCTGAATAGCGTTCAGGTCGCCCATTGGGTAACCTTTCTTTTCCAGAAAGCGTTGTGCTAACCTATCATAATCATCTTTACTTAAAAGGCTTCTCAGGTTTTTTGCGGTATCGGTATCTTCATACGAGTTAAACATTTGCTTTATCATTGAGTCGGGATGAACCTCTAATGCAAAAGCATCGCATTTTTGAATAGCCAGCAATACCGAATCATTGAACCTGAATACGCGATTGTCTTTTACGTGCATGGTACCCAGCAAATACGACGGCTTTTTTAGCCCTTTGCCGCTAATGCGCCATAATAAGCTGTATGATGAATTTTGCTGCTGGGCGAAACAATTGTTAAAACCGGATGCAAAAAAAAGGGAAAAACAAAGCAACAGTTTAAGAACTAACTGTTTGCAAGATGCTGCGGATGTTTGCAGCAGTAGTAAAGATTTTATCATAAAGATAAGGCGGTAATTTTAACCGAAAAATACAAATAATTATGCACTCACAGAAAAAGAATGCGGCCCGGAGATGGCGAAAATGTCTTTGATTAAATAAGAAGGTAAGCTATTGTTGATTAGGTGATTATCAAATAGCTAACTACTTTTCAGCCGGATTCTTTTTATTGCCGAGCAATTTATCTATCATTTTTACCAGCCTGTCGGCGCGGGTTTTTTCTTGTTTGGCGCTGAGTATCCACACTATATATTCCTTTTTGTGTGAGTAGGCGAGGTTTTCGTAATAGGCTAAGGCGGCGGGTTCGGCCGTAAGGGCTTCCTGCACATCGGCGGGCAGTATCACAAGCTTCTTTTCGGGGAAGATGTATCCGGCAAATTCGTTGTTTTTACCTATGGATGCCCGGCTGCTTTCCGAATCTTTTACCAACTCGTTTGGTTTAAAGCGGAGAGCGGTCCAGTCGTCGTTAACAGCGGCAGATGCTACCGGCCTCAAATTAAGGTTGGTAAACATGCTCCAATCCTTCATCATCTCCAGGTCGCTGTTGATTTTACCGCTCTTTTTAGGGTATACCAGCCACAGGTAGGTTTCGGGCTTTAGTAATGGTTGTATTTCATTGAGGGCGGGAATGAGTTCGGCGCTGTTTGTCGCGAATAACAGGATGCCGCTAAGGGCTGCGTCAACAGCAAAAACTAACTGCGTGTCTCCGGGCAGATCGTCGAGCATTGCCGCGAAGTTTTCGGGGGCATTAAATAAAAGCCAGCGGCTGCCGGCTTTTATTTGTAATTTTTTAGCGAGCGCGTTCATCACGCTAATTTATATAAAATATTATCTGCTATGAAACGGGGACTATCTTGGCAAAAAAATCCCAAAGTACAATACCTGCCGATACCACAATGTTGAACGAATGCTTGGTGCCAAACTGCGGTATTTCAATACAGGCATCAATGTTTTGCATCACCTCGTCGCTTACGCCGTTTACCTCGTTGCCAAATATCAGGGCATACTTTTCGCCAGGGGCAGGAGTAAATTCATTAAGCATCGTACTGTTTTCGGCCTGCTCAATGGCTATTATCTTATAACCTGCCGAACGCAGTTCGTTCACGGCCTCCATAGGCTCGGTAACATGTTTCCACTCTACCGATTGTGTAGCGCCGAGGGCGGTCTTTTCAATTTCGCGATGTGGCGGCTGGGCAGTAATACCGCAAAGATAAATGCGCTCCACCGCGAAACCGTCGGCCGTACGGAAGATGGACCCGATATTGTGCATACTCCGCACATTATCAAGCACTACCACTACCGGCAGCTTATCCTGCGTTTTAAATTCGTCTACCGTGGCACGGTTAAGTTCGTCGAGCTTTAGTTTGCGCATTATTTAGCTTAAAATACCCACACCCGGCCCAATCAATGAGCTATATACTGATGGCGCGTAGCCAATTTTATCTGTATAATATTTTATCAGTTCGCGACTAAAGTCTTCAAAAGCGGTTTCTTCAACCAAAGCTATAGCGCAACCGCCAAAGCCTGCGCCCGTCATACGGGCACCGGCCACGTTAGTGTTGGTTTTGCTGTATTCAACAATGGCGTCAAGCTCTTTACCGCTCACTTCGTACAAGTCGCGTAATGAATCGTGCGATCCGTACATCAGCCTGCCAAATTCAGCAAGGTTATTACCTGCCAATGCAATAGCGGCCAGTTTAACGCGGTCGTTCTCTTCAATAACGTGTTTAGCACGGTTTTTTACAATCGGGTCGGTAATCAAATACTCGTGCTCGGCATAAGTAGCGGCATCAATATCGCAAAGGTTACTGATGTCCAGCTTTTGTTGCAGGGCAGCAAGCGCGGCAGCACACTCCTCTACACGCTCGTTATATTTTGATTCGGCCAGTTTACGTGGTTTATTGGTGTTGATAATTGCCAGCAGGTGAGTGCCTAAGTTGCTATCTACCGCCTGGTAATCAAGGGTATCGCAATTCAGCATCAAGGCCTTATCCTTTTCGCCGAAGGCAACCGCGAACTGGTCCATAATGCCGCAGTTAACACCGATGAAATGATTTTCAACCGCTTTGGCAATTTTTACCAGCTCCAGTTTGGTGTAACCCGCTTTTAGCAGATCGTTCAGCGCGAAGGCCGTAACCACCTCGATAGAGGCCGATGATGACAAGCCCGAACCGATAGGAATATCGCCGTAAAACAACATATCAAGCCCTTGTATCTGGTGACCATCTTTCAAAAAGTGCTCAAATACACCCAGTGGATAATTGTACCAGCCTTCGCCGTCTTTTTGGTAACTTGGCTGAAGCGGAATCTCTAATGATTCTTCAAAGTTCACACTTCTAAAGCGCAGCACACCATCGTTATTAGGCGCGGTTAATAAATAGGTACCAAAGGTAATGGCACATGGCATCACCAAGCCGCCATTATAGTCAATATGCTCGCCGATAAGGTTTACACGACCGGGCGAAAAATAATTGTTTTGTGCCTCTTTATTATAAATACTTATAAAATTCTGGTTCAGGCTATCCTTCATTGTTTTACTGAAAATTAAGCTTTTTGTAAGATGTGCAAATATGGTAAATACTTGCAATGTTGTTTATAATTATTATTCGGTTTCAAATATATGTAATATTGACAGTTAAAACAACTGCAAATGTTTTTTTCGTAAATTATTTATTAAACAAAAAATACAAGGCGTATGTTAGTTGCCTGTAATTATAGCTAAAACATGAACCAGTACCTCATTACCGCTTACGACTATACCGATACCGAAGCGCTTAACCGCCGCATGAATGTACGCCCGCATCATCTGGATGGTGCCAAATCATTGAAGCAAAGCAGCAATTTTATAACTGGCGGCGCTATATTGAACGATGATGGTAAAATGATAGGTTCGGTAATGATTATGCAGTTTGAAAACGACGAAGCGCTGGAAGCCTGGAAACAAAGCGAACCCTACATTACCCAAAAGGTATGGGAAACGGTAGATATAAAACCATTTCGTGTGGCCGATGTATAACTTCGCGAAACGAATTGTATTTTAGCTTTCAAAAAACTGATAACCATGCTTTCCGGTAAACGAATAATCTTATTGCACGCTTTTTTGTGCCTTGCATTTGTAGTGGGGGTAATGGCCAATGCTAAATCGGCATCGGGCTATTATTATAAACTGGCAGTATACCACTATAAAACCGCCGCGCAGGAAACCCGGTTGGATACCTACTTTCAGCAGGCGTACCTGCCTGCTCTGCACCGGGCAGGCTTTAAACAAATTGGCGTATTTAAACCGGTAGAGCAGGATACTGCCGATAAAAAGATATACGTGCTTATCCCCGCGTCGTCATGGGATAAACTGAAAGATGTTGACGAGAAGCTATCTTCAGATAATACCTATGCATCTGCCGCTGCCGATTATACCGATGCCTTATATAACAACGCGCCTTATGATCGTATAGAAACCATACTGCTAAAGGCGTTCACCAAAATGCCGGTGCCCGCAATTCCAAACCTTAACGGCAATAAGAACGAACGTGTTTATGAACTACGTAGTTACGAAAGCGCTACCGAAAAGCAGCACATTAACAAAGTGAAAATGTTTAATGATGGCAACGAGGTGGCCCTGTTTAACCGCCTTGGCTTTAACGCTGTTTTTTATGGCGATGTAATAGCGGGCGGCCACATGCCCAACCTGATGTACATGACCACCTTTAACAACAAGGCCGACCGTGATAAACATTGGGATGCCTTTGGCAGCGATGCCGAGTGGAAAGAGCTTTCGGCCAGGCCGGAGTATCAGCATAATGTATCAAAAAACACCATCGTGTTTTTACGCCCTGCACAGTATTCTGATTTTTAAGGACGAGTGTTCTTGTGTTTATCAGCATGACTGTGGTTAATTAAAAACTTAATTTTTAACTGCGGGAAAAAGTGTGGTGCAGGTTGTGCATTTTTCTCAAAAACAAAACTTAATTTTAAATTCTCCGTATATAAGTCGGTTACCGTGTAAGCTTAAAAGTTTATTGCAATTTATGGTCATAATATAGAGTTTTGAGCTAAATTGCGGGTGATTACAATCTAAAAGCTACTTTTTTAATGAAGATAAAGATACTATCAGGCTTTATTATTTTTTTGGCCATATCAATACAACAAAGAGCTTTTGCACAGGAGTCAATAATACAGGATGTTACTGACGCGTATGTTGAGAAGCTGGTTGAGGTAGCCAAAACCAATTTTCCGAGGCATAAAAGTTTTGAGAGTAAAGTTGATATAGCTAAAGCCAATGTATCCAGCGCCAGGCTATCGCTGTTTGATGCCTTGTCGGTATCATACATCTACCAGCCGGGTAATACTACTACTATTGATCCGGTAAATCCAAGTACCAGTTATTTTAAAGGTTTGCAGGCAGGTGTGTTCTTAAACTTAGGTTCGTTACTGCGTACGCCGGTTAATGTGCGTAAAGCAAAATCAGAATTACAGGTAGCGCAAAATGACCAGGCCGAATACGACCTTACACTGGCCACCGAGGTACGCAAAAGATATTACTTATATGTGCAGCGTTTAGCGCAGCTTAAACTCCAAACCCGCTCAAGGCAACAGGCCGAAAATGCTGCAAAGGATATGGAGTACAAATACAAAAAAGGTGAAGAAACTTTTGACGCGTATAACAAAATACTAATTCAGTTAACCGAGCATTCTGAAAGTAAAATCTCGGCCGAAGGCAACCTGTTTATTGCCAAAGCTGACCTGGAAGAACTATTGGGCCAAAAACTGGAAACTATAAAATAATGGAGCTGAGCAAATTTATAAAGCTGCTGCTGAAGCATAAATATACACTGATAGCCATACCGGTTATAGCAGTTATTATTACCTATTTTTTGGTGCGTAACCAGCCCGATGTATACAGTTCGCAGGCGCAGATAGCCACCGGTATAGTTGACCAAACCCAGCAGGTACTGAACAGCGAAAATCCGCAGGAATCAAAAATTAGCCAGGAGTTCAGCAACCTCATCGAGATGATGCGCTCTAAAAAGATGCTCGATCAGGTATCATACCGTCTTATCATTCACGATCTTACCAGCGATAAACCATACCGCAAACCAAGCCCCTTACTAACACAGCTAACGCCTGATGCCCGTAAACACGCGCTGGCTGTTTATAACGATCTATATAAAAAACGTACGTCGCTATCGTTATTCAATCCCGACCAGAACGGGCTGAATAAACTGCTGGAATCAATGCGGTATGATGATAAATCGTTACTAAAAACACTTACTATTTACCGTGCCGATAACAGCGATTTCATCAATGTACAATACGATGCCGAAGATCCGGAACTGTCTGCTTATGTGGTAAACGCCCTGTGTAAAGAGTTTATAGATTATTATACGCTGATAGTAAAAGAAAACCAGCGTAAAGCGGTCGATTTTCTTTCGAAATTATTGACCGATAAGCAGGATTCACTTGCTGCCAAAACAGCGGCTTTAAGGCAATACAAGATCCATAATCGGGTATTGAACTTAAGCGAACAGGCTAAAAGTTTATACGGACAGCTGGCCGATTTTGAAACCCGTAAAGAGGAGGCCCAAAAAAGTGTGATCTCTACCGAAGCGGCAATCCGTAAAATTGACGGGCAGTTTGATCCTAAAGATCGACAGTACCTCGAAAGTTCGCTCAATCGCATCAACACCCAAATTACCGAGGTTGATGAACAATTGAATGCGGCTAACCGCGAGTACATTGAGAATAACTTTGATGAGCAATATAAAGCAAGGGTTGATTCGTTAAACGAGGTGTTTACAGCCAAATTGCACCAATCGTCAGATAAATATATTCTTAACCCTTTGGCTGCCAAGCAAAACCTGGTTGATAATAAAATAACCCTGCAAACGCAAAACGTTTTGGCTAAAAACAGTATCAGTTCTATTGATAAAGAACTGAGCCGGTTAAACAGCAAATTCGACAAGTTGGTACCACACGAGGCCGTAGTAGGCTCGTATGAAAAAGCCATTGAAATAGCGCAGGAAGAGTACATGGTGCTGTTGTCTAAATACAACCAGATCAGCATGGAAGCCAGTTATTCGGTACAGCTTAAACAAGTGGTTACCGCTATGCCGGGTTTACCGCAATCATCTAAAAAAATGCTGCTGGTTATTATTGGCGGTATAGTGAGCTTTGTGTTCTGCGTAGTGGTGCTGTTTATAATATTTATGCTGGATGATAGCGTTAAGTCGCCAAAAGAATTGGCTAACCGTACCAAAATACCTGTATTGGGTTATCTTAATCTGTTAAACAACAGCGTTATCGATTTTAAAAAGATATGGGATACCAATGATGGCAGCGGCCAAACACAGCTGTTTAAAAACCTGCTTCGTTCTATCCGTTTCGAGATTGATAATGAAATGGCCGGTGATAAAATATTGCTGGTAAACAGTATTTCGCCCGCCGAGGGTAAAAGCTTGCTGGCTATCAGCCTGGCTTATTCACGCGCGGTAGTAAACCAAAAGGTATTGCTTATTGATGGTAACTTTGAAAACTCGGGCATTACGCAAACGGTGCATCCTAAGTTATATATCGAAGATTACCTGAAAGGGAAGATCGGCATTGAGGAACTGCAAACAGCGAATTTATTGAACGTTTGGGGTAACCGCGGTGGTGATATTTCGCTGTTTGAGATTGTAACTGAAGCAGAGGCGCAGGTTAAATTTAAAGCCCTGCGCGAATACTTTGATATCATTATTATCGAATCGTCGGCATTAACTACCCTTAACCGTTCGAAGGAATGGGTGCAGGTATCAGATAAGGTAGTAGCCGTATTTGAAGCCGGACAAGACTTAACCGAAACCCTTAAACCGAACATCAACTATCTTAAAACCATACGCGAAAAGTTTATTGGCTGGGTGTTAAACAAAGTGCCTTCAGATGCAGAAGCAAAAAAGAAGTCATAATACAAATATCTTAATATGGCTGTTGTAAAAATTATTTGGTGGGTATTACAAATCCTGATAGGTTATAACCTTATTATGCCATTTGTGCTGTACCTGCTCTCGTTATTCGGCAAAAAAAAGGTGTACCCAACATCAATAAACCAGGCCGATTATGCCATTATAGTAACCGCTTATGAGCAAACAGCACCGCTGCCCGCCGTTGTAAGCTCCATACTGCGCGTTAACTACAGCAATTATTTAATATATGTGGTGGCCGATAAATGCGATATCACCAACCTTCATTTTGATGATGAGCGGGTAATATTGCTTCGCCCGCCCGAAACTTTGGCCAATAATATCAAATCGCATTTTTACGCTATCAATAACTTTGTACGGCCGCATAGCAGGGTTACCATTATCGATAGCGATAACCTGATGCACCCCGAATATTTGAACGAGCTGAACAAATTGTTAGATGCAGGTTTTACCGCGGTACAAGGCGTTCGCGAAGCGAAAAACCTGGATACTACTTATGCTTGCCTTGATGGCGCGCGTGATATTTATTATCATTTTTACGATGGTAAGTTATTGTTCAATCTGGGTTCATCGGCTACATTGGCAGGGTCGGGCATGGCGTTTACTACGGCATTGTACCGCGAATGTTTGGAGCATAAAAATATTTCGGGAGCAGGGTTTGATAAGGTGCTGCAATCTGAAATTGTTGGCCGCAACCTGCGGATAGCCTTTACAGGTGAAGCCATTGTGTACGATGAAAAAACTACCCGGTCTGACCAATTGGTAAACCAACGCTCGCGCTGGATCAATACCTGGTTCAAATACTTTAGCCTCGGTTTCGTGATCATCGGCAAAGGGATCAAAAACTTTAGCGTTAACCAGTTTCTGTTTGGTTTTATACTATTGAGGCCGCCGTTGTTTATCTTTTTGCTGCTGTCGATAGTGTGTATGCTGGCTAATGTGTTCATCAGTATTACGGTAGCGTTTACATGGCTGATAGGCTTTATATTGTTCGTGCTGGGCTTTTACATCGCTTTGGCAAAATCAGATACCGACAGGCGCATTTATCAATCGCTGATCAATATACCTAAGTTTATTTTTTACCAGGTGATCTCATTGCTGAAATCGCGCACGGCCAATCAGCGTTCGGTTGCAACCCAGCATTACCATACCAATGTTACAGATGCTAATTTGAAAAGTGATGAGGATAGAACCATCTGATGAGGCATTAGGCAATGAGCAGGCTAAGCGCCGGTTACAGCGCCGTATAGATCGTATAACCCGTATTGTAGCTATTATAGTGGCGGGTTTAAGCACATTCACATTCATTATAAAAATACTTTTCCTTTAGAGTGGACAATTTTCAGTTAGAAATAAAAAACACAAAAGGCGTTGCCGGCAAAGGCAATGGGTTTTTTAGCAGACTGAGAAAAATTATCCTGATTGAAAAGCTGTACAACCGTACCGGGCTTGCCATACTTATTCTTTTAGGGTTAATAATCGCGGTAGGTACAGCCAAATTCGGGCCGATATTTGGCGCTTTGCTGCTGGTTATGGCCGTGGGGATTCCCATGGTGGTAAGCGTGGTAATGTTCCCCAACTTCGGGATGATCGTGGTACTCATCATGGCTTATTTACTCTTCCTGCTGATGCGGATAGGTGTATCCGGCCCGATAGGTATAATCATGGACGGCTTGCAGGTACTCATGATGCTTGGCCTGCTCATCAGGCAGCGCCGCGAGCGTAACTGGGCGCAATTGCGTGGCCCTATTACTACTATGATATTGATTTGGATTGGTTACAATGTATTTGAAATTGCCAACCCATCTACTGAATCGCGCCTGGCCTGGGTATATACCATACGCTCGGTGGCTATTGTGTTGCTGAGTTATTTCGTTTTTCTGTACAATATCCGCAGCATACAAATGGTAAGGCTTATATTTAAGCTTTGGCTGGGTTTGGCATTGTTTGCCGCTTTGTATGCTTATAAACAGGAGTATATCGGTTTTTCGGCGGTTGAAGAAGCTTACCTTAATTCCGATCCGGCTATCGCGTCTATCCTGTTAATAGGCGGGCACTGGCGTAAATTCTCTATTTTCTCTGATCCGGTGGCGTTTGCTTACAACATGGTGATGCCAAGCATACTCTGTATTTGCATTATTGCCGGAAAATTTAAACTGTGGAAGAAACTGGTACTAGGTTTTGTGATGTGCCTGTACCTGCAATCCATGCTATTTTCGGGTACCCGGGGTGCCAACGTATTGCTGCCAGCGGCGTTGTTCCTTTTCGCTATACTGAACTATAATAAAAAGGTATTGATCTTTACCGCTGTGGCTGCGGTGTTCCTGGTGTTTTTGATCAATGTACCTACTAACGATCAAAATCTGCTGCGCTTTCAAACAGCGTTCCGACCCAATAAGGATGACTCGTATACTGCCCGTAAGGTAAACCAAAAGCGGATCCAGCCATTTATATTAAGTCACCCCATGGGTGGCGGTTTAGGTGCTACCGGTACATGGGGCAGGCGTTTCGCGCCGGGTTCGTACCTGTCGCGTTTTCCGCCTGATAGCGGTTACATACGTGTGGCCGTTGAGTTAGGCTGGATAGGCTTGACGATTTTTTGCGCGCTTATGTTTACCATTTTGCGAACCGGTATCAATAATTACTACAAAATTAAAGACCCGGAGCTGAAAACATACTGTTTGGCCATGACGCTGATCATTTTTGCTTACAATGTGGCCAACTTTCCGCAGGAAGCACTCGTACAATTCCCGTCGAACGTTTACTTTTCAATGGCGGCTGCTATGCTTACCGTTGTGTACCGTTTAGACAGGCAAAAGCGTCGCCCGGATGAGGTGATGTACAAAGACGAAACAGTTAAATATTAATTAGCCCATAAATGAGCGGAAACGATATTATAAAAAACAGGGATATTGTAATTGTAGGCCAGCAACCCTGGGATGTTGAAATTGGCAGCAATTGCAAAAATATAGCACTTGAGTTTAGCAAACATAACCGGGTGCTGTACGTAAATTCCCCGCTCGATCGTATTACGCTGTTAAAACACAAAGCCGACCCAAAAGTAGCCAAACGCATAGAGGTAGTGCGTAAAAAGGCTGATGGCATTGTACCTATACAAGATAATTTGTGGAACCTTTATCCGGATGAATTGATAGAATCTATCAACTGGATAAAGAACGATACGATTTATACCTTCCTCAATAAAGTAAACAACAAACGCTTCGCGCGATCTATAGACCGGGCTATAAAGAAGCTGGGTTTTAAGGATGTGATATTGTTTAACGACAACGACATTTTCCGCTGCTTTTACCTGAAAGATTTACTGAAACCGGCTGTGAGTATTTATTACTCGCGCGATTTCCTGCTGTCGGTAGATTACTGGAAACTGCATGGTGAAAAACTGGAACCACAACTGATTGCCAAAAGCGACCTTTGTGTGGCCAACTCTACTTACCTGGCTAATTATTGCGGCAAGTATAATAAAAGCTCGTTTTACGTAGGTCAGGGCTGCGATCTGGAGATATTCACCAACAAGCAGGGTATTGCCACTCCTGAAGATGTTGCTGGCCTTAATAAGCCTGTAATTGGCTATGTAGGTGCGCTGCAAAGTATCCGCTTGGATATTGATTTGTTGGAGTACATTGCTAAACAAAAACCTGATTGGAGCATCATATTGGTTGGCCCGGAGGATAATGAGTTTAAGGCAAGTCAGCTGCACGGTATCCCCAATATCCACTTTTTAGGGAGTAAACCTGCCGAATTATTACCGGCCTATATCAACTCGTTCGACGTTTGTCTGAATCCCCAAATGGTAAATCAGGTTACTATTGGTAATTACCCCCGTAAAATAGACGAATACCTTGCCATGGGCAAGCCAACCGTTGCCACCCGCACCGAGGCCATGAGCGTATTTGAAGAACATACTTACCTGTGTAATACCAAAGAGGAATACGTAGCCGCCATCCAAAAAGCACTCGACGAAAACTCGCCCGAACTACAACAGCAACGCATCGACTTCGCCTCATCACACACATGGGAGAATAACGTGAAGGAGATTTATAAAGCGATAAACGCTGTTGTTGGGTTGTAAGTTGTGTGTTGTGAGTTGAAAGTAGAATTACTTTCTTTCGTTCTCGCGGGCTTTCAGCCCGTGAGTAAGCATGTTGGCAGCTTTCAGCTGCCGGTAGGCTGAAAGCTTACGCCATGTTGGGTCACGAGTTGCGCTGCGCTAAACTCGCGACAGTTAGGTAAAAATCAATTTAAGTGCTCTGTGTAACTCCGTGGAAACCTCTGTGTTCTCCGTGGTAAAAAAACACTCCCCGCTCTCTGCGAAACCTCAGCTTCCTCAGCGGTTAAAATCAATATTTCATAAAAAAAGCTGTCATTCCTAAGAACAACAGCTTTTAATACAGTTACAAAGCAGGTGAGTTATATCTTCAATGCCTTAATATCCTGTGCCAGCTTCTTAGTAAACGTCTCTGCACCGTTTTTATTTAAGTGCTCGGAGTTGTAGAAGTAGGTTGTATCGTGCGATATTGGATCGTTTGAATAATCAAGGAAAGGGATATTGTATTGCTTAGCCGCATCCTGGTAATAGCTGAATATGGTGGCACGGTTAATAAAGTAGGGCTGCACCTTCACATACTCGGGCGAGTAAACGAAGTATAGCTTTACATTATTAGCCTTGCAGGTTTTTATCAGCTCATGAAACTCTTTCACCAAACTGGTATCGGCTTTAATGGTATAGGTCTTTTTTAGCTTTTTAAAGTTCTCAAAGCTGTCATCCCATACACGCTCACGGGCCTGGTAGCCTCTTACACGCACATCATCATTAGCCACTTCTTTACCGAAGTAAAGATTAAACCCTACCGAATATGAAATTGGGTCGGAACGGTACTTCATGGCCGGTACATAGTAATCGGCCAATGTAAAGCTATTTTGGTAGTTAGCAGTACCTTTTCTGATGATGGTATCGTTAAGGTAAGGCATAAACTGCTGGTTGTTGAATATACCTATACCACGTTCCAAATCGCTGGTTGATACCGATAAGATAACCGTTTTGGGCATTTTGTTTTTACTCAGATACACCTTAAAACGGGTGTAAGCCAGGTTAAAATCGCCACCATCAACACCCAGATCATAAGCCGATTGTTTAAGGGCAGTATCCAGTACCAATGGCGATATATTTACAAACGCGCGTGAATTGCCTAAAATAATCAGATCGGCATTGATGTTGCCGCTGTAAATATCGTTCCACACAGCATATTCGCCTTTGCGGTATTTGTGCATGCCTTCGTCAACTACCTTTTGCACTATATACAGGGGTATGTACAAAAGCACCACGAATAATATAATTTTTAATGTAAGCTTTGCCATGTTTAGAATTGGAAATAGATAAACCTGTGTGCTGTTGACGATGCAAAGAAGATCATGATGATCATCAGCGAATAATAAACCGACCACCTCAATACTATATTTTGGTTGCGCAGTTTATTAAATACATCGTATTTGTTATCTAAATAATGCAGTGTTTCAAGCAGTAAGATGAACACACCGCAGTATATCAAACCTAATTTAGGTAAGCTGCCATCAAAAATAGGCTTGGTACGTGTTACCGACCAATTGGCTATCTCGGTAAAGAAACCCGGGATACGCTTCAATACATAAAATGCATCGGCCATGGTATTGGCCCTGAAGAATATCCAGGTATAGCAAACAAACAAGAAAGTTAGCACCTGGCTCACCCTGCTGTAAATAAACGGATCTACCTTTTTCGATAACCTGTTGCGCCACTTTTTGGTTAAAAACTCGTAGCTGGTAGCAAAGCCGTGCATCACACCGAAACCTACGTAGGTCCATGCGGCACCGTGCCATAAACCGCTTAATGAGAAGGTAACCATCAGCGCGAAAACGATACCGAACTTGATAGAGCCACGGTTGCTGATCACCACCGGGGTAAACAAATAATCGTTAAACCAGGTAGTGAGCGACATGTGCCACCTGCGCCAAAAATCGGTTACGTTGCGGCTGCGGAAGGGATAGTTAAAGTTTTTCACCAACTCGTATCCCATTACACGTGCTGCTCCGCGGGCTATATCGGTATAGGCCGAAAAGTCGCAATAGATCTGGAACGCGAAGAAGAAAATGGCCACCACTATGGCTATTGACGTTTGCACGTGCAGGTTATTGTAAACCCCGTCGGTATAAGTGGTTAGGTTATCGGCAATTACAATCTTTTTAAACATGCCCCAAAGCATCATCCGCAAGCCATCCACTACACGGCTGTAATCGAAGCTCTTTTTTTCGTGGAACTGGTGCAGTACGTTCTGCGGTCTTTCTATAGGGCCGGCAACCAGCTGCGGATAAAACATTACATACAGCGCGTATATGCCAAAGTGCCTTTCAGCCTTGTAATTCCCCCTCGAAATTTCGAGCGTGTAACTCATCGCCTGAAACGTATGGAACGATAAACCGATAGGCAGCAGCATGGTTAGCGCCGGTATATGGTTCTTCCAGCCGAAAAGGCTTGCTACGCCTGTAATGTTCTCATTAATAAAGTTATAATACTTAAACACAGCCAGTACGCCAATATTGGCTATAAGGCTTATGAGCAGGTAATACTTTTTCTGTTTAGCGGTTTTTGCCTCTTCAATAAGTATACCGGCGTAGTAATCAACCACAATGGTAAAAGCCAGGATAAGGATATATTCCGGCTTAAAAAACATATAAAAGAAACACGAGGCTGCCAGCAGCAACTGCCACCTGAAACGGTGCGGCAGAAAGAAGAACAGCGCAGTTACTATAGGGAAGTATAGTAAAAACTCAAATGAATTAAAGAGCATTTTGGGGTAACGTTTAAAAGATTAGGGGGATTGTGGTATTGTTTTTAGCTCAGCTTGCTTTCGATAGAACCGATCAGCTCACCAACATTTTTGAAATGATGTATCTCAGTTGAGGTGAATTTGATCTTGAAAGATTTTTCGATAGCAACGATGATCTGGATGTGGTTTAACGAATCCCAATCTTCTACATCGGTAGCCACGGTGGTATCCGTTAGCACGATGTCGTCATTGTCAAGCACGTCTTTAAAAATGTCGGTAACTTTAGCGAGTATTTGTTCTTTGTTCATACTAATTAATTATGTTCTTGTTATAAATATTGGTTTGCTTAATGTATAAGTAATAAGGTTGAGCACGTAGCTGTCTTCACTTACCTGCTCAAAACCTAACGATGGATAATGCTCTTTAACCATCATGTTCTTTTTGGTAGGTATATATTCGCCGATTATCTTGGTGAAGCCATTCAGCTTCGCGTCTTCAGCAATAGTATCTAAAGTAAACAGCTCCATGCCTCTTTTTAGCACACGGCAGCTCATGGCCCAGTTTTCTACAAAGAGGGTAGTTTCGTCAATCTGTTTTAACACAACAAAAGCGATAAGGCCATTGTCGCCATATTTATCTTTAAGGGTGTACGAGTAGGTGAAATAGTTTTTATCCTTGCTCATGTTCACCAGGTCTTCTTCGGTATAACGTACGGTGCGCAGGTTAAACTGGTTTGAACGTTGCGATAACTGCGATACCCGTGGAATGCTGAAGCCTTCAAAAGCCTTAACTTCTGACACCATATCCAGGTTGGCCAAAAACTCGTCCTCGTTGGCAAAGCTCTTCATCAGGCTGCTGCGCTTGGCCTCCTCCTGGTATTGCAGGGTGCGTTGCTCGTCGCCCTCGGTAAACGAGGCAGTTTCAAAAAGGTTAAGCGATTTCAGGAACAACAGGTACTCTGCCGCGTCGTCGGGCAGGGTAGGTACCGTTACTTCCGGAATTTCTTTCTTCACCAGTTCGCGCTCGAACGGATTATCGTCAATAAACACGATAGAATCCATACCGATGTTCAGGATGCTTTGTATATGGCGGATATTATCGGCCTTGTTTTCCCAGTTGGCTACAAAAACGGCGATATCCTCTAAACGCAGCACCATTTCGGGGTGACTTTTAAAGGGTTCCAAAGCTATCTCTTCGGTATTTTTACTGCAAACCGCTACAATGATACCACGTTGCTTAAGCTGTTTTACCCAAAGCTGAAACTCCGAGAAGATCTTTCCGCTGCCAAGATCGCCAATTTGAATGCCGTCTATACCGTCATCACCGATAATACCACCCCAGGTAGTATTATCCAGATCGAGGATAACGCATTTTTTGAACGTGCCGGTAATGGCCAGTATAATATCGCTGATGTTTTTGGCGAGGTAGGGTAAAAAGTCGATACTGAAAACCATATCGGCGCTGAAATACATTTTCGGGTCGAAAGATTGCAGATAGCCGGTTTTGGTAACCAAAGCGTCCAGATCAAGCAGGAACAGGTTTTTACGCTCCTGGCTAAATTCCATCAACTTAAAGTTGAGCTTTTTTAACTGGTACAATAACGATGAACTTACTTTTGAAGCGAAGTTACCAAACACCCCATCGTTAAGTTCGAGGTAGTTATTGATGATCACCCTGCTTTTTAACCTGCTGCCAATGGTTTGGTATAAACCGTCGATATAGTCTATCTGGGTGGCGGCAAAATTCTCTTTTTCGGCTTTATCAAGCTTGTAAAAGTATTTTGATAAACGTTCGGTACTTCTCAGTATAATAACAAAATCGGGTTCATACTCGTACAACTCCGAACTTGGGTCGAAAACCTGGCGGTCAATCTGGTTATAATCAGCCTCGAAAATATTGAAGTTAACATTGTGTTCAACTCCGTAACCCTTGATTGCCTGCGTGATCAGTTGCGATGCCGAATCAGACAGGATGGCTACCTTTATTACTTTTTGGGTTTCAGATACCTTCTTAAGGTTCTTTTTGAGGTGGTTGAAAGTTTGGATAATCACGCCCTAAGATAATTTTTTAAATCAGTAGTTGCTTCACATTTTGTACGCTTTTTTCACAAAAATGTTACACAGTAGCTACTTATAACAAATAGGAAATTATTACTGTTGATATAGTTAATAATTTCTTTTAGCGTAATTTTGATTCATTCTATGACTAACAATACTACCCCGGCAATTAACCGGATCGATTCACTCGACTACCTTCGTGGCCTGGCTGCATTCGGTATAATGATTTACCACATGCACCTTTTCACTTACGGCGAGGCCGATGCATCAAGCGTGCTGGCAAAAATTAAGATATATGGGGTAGCTATCTTTTATGTTTTAAGTGGATTAACCCTTTATATGGTACACATTCGTGGTTTTGTATTTAGCAAACCGGTACTGGTTGAGTTTTATATTAAGCGCTTCTTCAGGATTGTGCCACTGTTGTGGATGGCTACCGCATTAACGCTGGTAATAGTTTATCCGCAAATGCTGTCGTTAAAAAAGATAATAGCCAATATCACTATAATACCCGGCGCTATAAAGCCCGAAACGTTTATCGCTAATGGCGCATGGTCGATAGGGGATGAATTGTTCTTTTACATCCTTTTCCCGTTCTTAATATGGATGGCTAAGTTTAAGAAAGGTTTGTTTTGGGGCTTTGTAGCGTTGTCGTTCCTGATTCTGATCTACTTTACCTTTAAGGTGCTCGATCCTAACGTATACCTGGGCAAGCAATGGGCCGAATATGTGAACCCGCTTGGCCAGATGTTTTACTTCGCGGCGGGTATAGGCCTGGGAGCTATTGAACGTAACATGAAAAAATTTGGCTGGCCTGCTGTTTTAGGTATCGTGTTTTTGTGCTCGCTCATTACATTTTACCCCGTTACCGGCGAACCTGTACAATTGGTGACCGGCTTTAACCGGTTAATACTAAGTGGCTATGTAATTGCGCTGTGTTTTTTGTTTTATAAATGCGATTTCGACTTTTTGCCCGGTTTTATAAAAACTATTCTGCGTACACTCGGCGAAATCAGTTTTTCGGTTTACCTGATCCACCCTATAATATACGGACTCATCCGTTTTGCCGCGGCTGACTATTTATCCGCTAACCCCATTATACACATCGCGCTTACCATCGCTATCACCCTTGTACTTAGCTTTTACAGCTACACTTACTTCGAGAAGTATTTTATACGCCTTGGAAAATCTGTTAGCGCTAAAGCGAAACCTGCGGTTGCTTCGTAGGGGGGAGAGTAAGTCTCGTTCACCGTCAGCAAACAGCTTCGGCCGAAAGCGGGCAGAACTGTGGAGGATAGGAGCGGAAAGGCGGGCATAGTGAACTTGTTGCATGTGGGGAGTGAATGAGCGACGGGGCAAAAGTTCCAGCCCAAGTTCTGTCCGTTTTGCAGGGAAACGCCTTGTGCGGCAAAGAAGCCTTTTGCTGGACAAGGGTTTTGTTACTTTTGCCCTCAAAAGTAATAGCCCCTGCGGCAATGAGCAGACTGACATTAATCACAGCACAAGCACAGCCTAAGTAGAGCTTGCTTCGTTCCTCGCAATGACGTGATTTATATAGAATGCGTAAAAAGCGACGAGATTACTTCGTTCCTCCTATTTACAAGACAGCTTATTTCTTATGCGATTTAAAAGTAAACAAATCGTAATTATGCTTTACGTTACGGTAGATCATGCGTACGAAAGATATTACAGGATTTGATGTTTGCCTGAAATCGCTGCGGGTCATGGTGGTTGGTTCGTCGGCAGAGTTTACCTGGTCAAAGAGGCCTTTGTAATCCTCGTAGAACATCGCCTTTCCTTTGTGTTTTAAAAAGGAAATCGCCATTAAAAACTCAGTACGGTCGCCTTTTAAACCTTCGGCGTAGCGACCAAACTTTTGGAAAAAGCTGGTACGGCGCAAATGAGGGTGATCGCTGTATACATGGAACTTGCGGTAACCGGCGTACCAGATCTTAAACATCATCTCCGAAAATCCCTTGCGGAACGGTTTCAAATAAGGATACCTGAAGTAAGCATAAAAGCGAACCAGGTCAATATCGGCACGCTCGACCATAATATCCAGGGCATCCTGCAAATGCTCGGCATATCCCGGAAACGGGTCAAAATCTTCCTGAACATATAGGGTATAAGGCGTGGTAACCGCATCCTGCCCTTTATTGATATTGTTGCCCAGTCCGCCGTTTTTTGGCGCGGTGATGAGCCTGAAATTATAAGTGGTTGATAGCTCCTTCAGCTTATTCACGTGTTCGGGCTTGCTGCCATCGTCGGACACTACGATATCGCCAAAGTTGATATTTTGATTAGCAAATGCCTGCAACAGCCTTTGTAATGATTGGCTGCGGTTATAATGGGTTACAAGCAAAGTAATGGTACTAAACATAATTAAGCTATTGGGCAGGGTGGTAGCCTGCTGATGATGGAATTTTAGAGTTTTTTAAACAGGGCGTCGTACGTCCACCTTAGTAATTTAAACTGGAGATATACCGCGCGGGCGGCTAAGGCAAACACGTTTTTGCTTTCGCGCCATGATGCCCGACCCATGGTGCTTGGCTCGTCCGACGAGTTTTTTTGATAGAACAGGTCGTTGAAGTTATCAAAGAACAAGCCCCTGCCTTTATTTTGAATAAAGGATAAGGCCATGCGGTACTCGGTAATATCGCCCTTGATGCCTTCGGGATAACGCCCGAATTTTTGTGGGAAAGTACTGCGCCTTAAATGCGGGTGATCACTGTATACATAAAACTTAAGGTGGTTATTTTGCAATGGCGATGCCGAAAATTTCATTTCCGAAAAGCCTTTGCCGTAAGTTTTGGTATAAGGGTATTTAAAATAAGCGTAAAAGCGTGCTATGTCTAAAGTTTTATCGGCCTCAAAAAATGCCAGCGCATCTTTAAAGTGTGTGGCAAAGGCGGGTTTGGGTTCAAAATCTTCCTGCACGTACAGGGTATATGGTGTTTGCACCGCATCCTGCCCTTTGTTGATGTTGTTGCCGAGGCCTTTGTTTTTTGGGGTAGTAATAAGCCTGTAGTTCAGTTCCTTTTGCAGTTCTATAAGCCGTTCCAGGTGCTCGGGCTTGCTGCCATCGTCAGATACTACGATGTCGCCAAATACGAAACCCTGCTCGCTAAAAGTGGTCAGTAACCGCTCTAACGACCGGCTGCGGTTGTAATGGGTAACCAGTAAAGTAACATTGTCAAAGTGCAGATCCTGGCTCATTGATTTTTTGTATAAAGATTGTTTTAGTTTACTTGCAGCAATCTTTTACGGTAAACATGCCGTATAAGATTTACAAATGCTGTGTTTTTTAACTAAAAGCCTGCATTGTTATTTATTTAGGCTAATATCCGATAATTTATATTTAATTAGCTACTGTTTTACCAATACACCGATCAAAAGTTACACACCCTTATGCTATCAAAAATACTGGCCCTGATCAAGAATAAGCATTTTTTATCCCTCTCGGGCAATATCATTATGTCGGGATTGGGCATGCTTACACTGGCTATCATGTACCGTGCGCTTACGCTTAAAGAAATGGGTATATGGGGTTTATTCCAGGGGACGATACTGTTTGTTGATACCTTCCGGTCGGGATTTTTAACTACGGCTTTTATTAAATTTTACTCGGGTACTTCAAAAGAGCGCGCTACCGAAATCATTGGCTCTACCTGGTTTATCGCATTGGGTATTACGCTCACGCTGATTTTGCTAAACCTGCCGATGCTGTTCTTTCTTGGTTTTGTGGCGGATGTTGGCTACGTGATGTTCTTTAAATATTTCGGCCTGACTTATATATTGTCACTGCCATGGTTTGTGGCTACCTGCGTATTACAGGGCGATCAGCGGTTCGACAGGCTTTTGTACGTTAGGCTGGTAAATCAGGGTAGCTATATCATCTTTGTGCTCACGCTTATCATTATGGGTAAAGCCAGCCTTGTTACGGTGGTGTACGCCTTTCTATTATCGCATACGGTTACCAGTTTATATACCATATTTAAGGGCTGGACGAGGTTCGGCGCATTCAAATTCCGTGCTAAGGCTACCATCAGCGAGATCTTTCATTTCGGTAAAATGAGTGTGGGTACTACCCTGAGTTCAAATATGTTCCGCTATTCTGATACCACAATTATTAATGCCATGCTTGGACCAAGCGCTTTGGCTATTTATAACTTGGGGCAAAGTTTAATGCAATTGGTAGAGATTCCACTTCGCAGTTTCGCGGCAACAGGGATGCCTTCATTGGCCGCGGCCTATAATCAAAACAGCCGCAGCGAGGTGATCTATATCATGAAGAAGTATATCGGCTTGTTAACCGTAATACTCACCCCGGCCGCTGTAGTAGCCGTAATACTGGCCGATGTGCCCATTTACCTGATGGGCGGCGGCAAATATGTAGGTACCGAAGCAGCAAACGTATTCCGCCTGTTGATGACCTTCGCTTTATTGTTCCCTGCGGATAGGTTTTTCGCGCTTACGCTGGATGTTATTCATAAACCGAATATCAACTTTTACAAGGTGCTGGTAATGCTTGCAGGCAATATCATATTTGATATTGTGGGCGTGCTGGTGTTCCATAATATTTATGGTATAGCATTGGCCACCATAGTGCCAACATTTATAGGGGTAACCATAGGTTACAACGCGCTAAAGCGTTACCATTATTTTAGTTTCCCGAGTGTGTTTACGCTCGGTATCAGCGAAGCCAAAATGTACATTGCGCAAATGCGCGATAAAATGCGGAAGAAGAACCCGGCTTAATCAATTACCAAAGCCACCAGGTTCTTTTGCCCTCGCGTTTGTTAGATAGGTTGAAGCGCATTTCGATGTGCTTGAACGTCCACCGCGAAAGGAAGAAGATGATGAGGTAATTGATAACGAATAAATAGCTGTAAGCTGATGGCGGTAGTTTTAGCACCCTAATGAACACCACGTTGAACAGGCTTAAAACAAGTGTGTGGATCATGTAAATAGAGTACGAAAGTTTGCCGGTTTCGTGCAGTAGTTTCGATTTCTTTAGTACCGACGACAGCCAGCCTTTTTCTAAAGCAAAGATGAGTATGGTGAAGAAAAACAAGATCTCGTAGATAAAACCATACTGCTTAAAGTAATGGCCATAGCCTACAAATACAAAGGTAACGGCCAGCGCGGCTATCTCTAAAAAGCTGAATAACGAGTTCGATAGCGCCTTTAGCCATACCTTACTGCTGTTGTAAGTGTTAAAACAAAGCACCCCGGCAAAAAAGCCTGCAATGCCACGCAAAAAGCCAAAGTTGAATGTATAGGTAAGTTCAAAACCACCTGTAAAGTAAAACAGCAAAGCAAAAGCCACCAGCACAACAAGGCCATAAACATAATTACGGTTGGCGGTTAGCTTGTTGCGGTTGATAAACGTTACCGATAGACCGAACACCAGGTAAGCGATCATTTCGGCACTGATAGACCAACTGGCTATGTTCCAGCTTACATCGTGCACGCCGGGTAATTGTACCGAGTTTACTAAGAACAGGCTGGTGAAAAAGGTGGTTACGTTGTTGCTGGCGTTATCGAGTTTGTTTACATGCACGTAACCCGATGCCGAATGTTTTAACAATTCTACCGCTACAAATAATATCAATACGATAAAATGTAGCGGATACAGCCTGAAGAAACGCTTTTTGTAAAACTTACCTAACTGTTCGCCCGTACTAATGAACTGGTAGCTGTAAGCAATTACAAAGCCGCTAAGCACAAAAAAGAAATCGACAAAAAGATCGGCGTTGTAAACAAAGTTGTTATTGATAATTGGGGTGGCCGAAAAAGCGCTCATGTGGAAGAAAACCACGAGGCTCGAAAATAGTCCCCTAAAAATATCTAATACCTCAAACCTTTCTTTCATTGATGATTTTATAATTAAAATTGCCCCGGGTAAAAGTAATATTTAAACCCAAAGTAAACAGTAAATCCGTTTAAAAGCGCTATCTATAATAATATGAACATTGCCCACCTCATACTTGTACATAACCAGCCCGGCCAGTTAAAAAGGCTCATCAGTCGCCTGGCGCACTCTGATGCCGATGTGTATATTCACCTTGATGCTAAAACGGAGATGCAGCCCTTTGAGCACCTGGCCAAATTGCCTAACGTTTTTTTTGTAAAAGACAGGGTGAAAGTATACTGGGGATCATTCAATATTGTGCAAGCAACCATTAACGGCTTTCAGCAAATTATACGTTCGGGCAGGCAATATGGTTATGTAAATTTGCTCAGCGGGCAAGATTATCCGCTAAAACCCGCTGATGTTATACATCAGTTTTTGGCAGACAATCCCGGCAAGGCCTACATGAACGCGCTGGTAGCCGAAACCCATTGGATGGAAGCCCTGCCGCGTGTACAGGAGTATCATCTTAATAATTACCAGTTTCCGGGGAAGTTTATGATACAAAAGGCTATTAATAAATTGATGCCGCAACGCAAATTACCTAACGGATTGGTACTGGTTGGCCGTTCGCAATGGTTCACCATATCGGGCGAGTGCGTGGCTTTTGTTTTAGATTACTGGGATAAGCACCCCGCCCTGCGCCGCTTTATGAAGCTTACCTGGGCGCCCGATGAGTTTATATTTCAAACCATACTATATAATAATGCCGACTACAAAGCCCGCATGGTAACCGATGATCTGCGGTACATCGACTGGTCGGGTGGGGGAGTGAGCCCTAAAACCCTGACTATGGAAGATGCCGCGGTATTAGAAGCCAGCGGAAAGCTATTCGCCCGTAAGTTTGATGAAATGAAGGATAGCGCCGTGATGGATCATATAGATAAGCACCCGGCGTAATTGAAACAGGTGGCTATTATAGATTCACCTTTACAATAAAGTGATTCTCTTTGGTGGCTTCGTCAAAGTGGTAAATAAATTCGTCGGCACATTTGGTGATGATGAGCAGGCCGAAATGTTCGGTAATATCATTAATGTCCGGCTCTTCCTCGGCACTGTCTTCTACCAAAAAACGTACACGGTTGCCCGGCTCGTTAACGGCGTATAAAAAGTGCATTACATCATAACTGATGCATTTTTTGGTATGAAGCGGTTCGTTTAGCCACGGCAGCGGGAAGGGATTGCCGTATTCGGTACGTTTAATAATGAGTGTATCATCCTCAACGCTTACAATAATGTGCACAGTTTCGGTACCGGCATGTTTAAAGCCGTTGGTAAGCAGTTCGGTAATTATTGATTTGGCTTTGAATTGAATTTCTTCCAGATCGGGGTAGCCCGGCAATATGCTTTTTATATGATCAAGCGCCTGCCGTAACGATGGGGTTAGCGCTGGCCTTGCATTCAAAAAAACAAAATCCTTATAACTGTATAAGTATTGCATAGGCAGATGTGGTTCAGGCGGTAGGCACTTCGTTAAAATCTTTGTAAATCTTAAAAACTTTATCTAAACGTATCAGCGCGAAAAGATCTGAAATATCCTTTCTCAAGCCTATCAAAACAATATCTGACTTTAGCGCGATGGCATGTTTTAAAGAAGATACCAGGGCGCCTAAAAAAGAGCTGTCCATGTATTCTACCTTGCTCATGTCAATCACCACTTTCTTCTGTTTTTCATCCAACAGGGCAATCAGTTCGCGTTTAAACAGATCAGAATTGTTTAAGCTGGCTTCGCTTACGTTCAAATCAACAATAAGGTAGCCATTTTGTTCTTTAATTGTGTTTATCATTTCAGTTTTTATAAATATTAATAATACTGCAATCGTCAACCTGTGCATCGGCAAGCGTATCAAACAGCGTGGCCTTCATCTGTTCAAAATTAACGTTGGTATTAAGCTGGTTAGTAATGGTGTTGGCAAAGAGGTTATAATCGCTTTTTTTGCCTTTGTTACCGGCAAAGTCGATCATCCCGTCAGTAAAAATAAATAATTGGTCGTTGGGGGCTAACTTAATTTCCTGTTCAGTGTATTCACCTTCGGCAAATAAGCCAAGCAGCAAACCCGATGATTGTACCTGGCGTAATTCTGCGGTTTTTGCATCGTAATGCAATAGCGGCAAATCGCCTGCGCCCGAGTAGGTGATCACCTGTTTTTCGGTATCTATCAGTAATAACGAAAGGCTTGACAGGATATCCTGCAAAATATCATCCAGGCAAATAATATGGTTCACCTTGCTCAATATACTCGCGGTGGAGTAATCGGCATTAAAAGTAGCAAACCTCACTGCCGACCGTATATAGCTTAAAAAGCCAAAAGTAAAATACCAGGCCATCCATTTTTTACCCATCACATCGCCAAGGGCTATGAAGGTATAGCGCTCGTTCACCGGTATAAAATCAATAAAATCACCACCCGGAATATCATGATAAGGCCGGTGCCAAAAATCAATACCAAAGCCATTTACCGCAGGTGTTTTGGCCGGGATAGATTTTACGTTGAGCGATTTTGCCGCGTTGGTTACTTCGGCGGTTGATAGCTCGCGCTGTTTGTTTACGGCCAGTAAAATGTTACTGAGCTTACTTATAATAACATTTACGGGCGTATCCTTAATTATATAATCGATAGCTTCAAGGTCGAGGCCTTGCAGAAGCAGGTCTTTATCAGTCAATGAGGTTAAAAATACAAAAGGAATGTCCTTTAGTATTTTGTTTTTCATTAGGTACTTACGCAGCTCAATGCCGTTCATGCCGGGCATCTCATAGTCGGACAGGATAATATCCGGCCGGTTGGTTTGCAGCAGGTTGATGGCTTCTTTCGCCGAACCCGCCGTAATACATATTATCCCGGTTTTGGCAAAAGCCTGCACCAGTATGTTCAAAAACAAACTATTATCATCAATCAATAAAATCTTGTTCCGTGTGGGCTCAGTCATTTGTTCTTTTATTGATCGGGAATTTATGGAACGATTTTATCAGCAAATACACCCCGCACAATACCACCAGTAACGATACCAGGTCCATCACGGTAACGCCATCGTTTTGGGTAAAGTAGAACACGGTAAATATCTCAAACGATGGCGGGGCTGGCATCACTATCATGGCAAAACCCAATGTGATCAACACAATACTGATCGCCATTAATACCCAGTTAGCGCTTTTTTCGGTACGGATATAGCTTTTACTCACGTTGCTGTCAATCTGGTGCGATGATAGCAGGATGCTAAACTCGTCGAGCAGATCGGCGCGGGAGGTATTGTCCACATCCAGGTTGGCAAAGGCCTCGATGCCCACATTGCTGGTGCTCGATTTTTCGATGGCCTTGTTTACCTTCGCCTGCAAGCCTTTGGCTTTTTCACTATCGATATTGGTTTCAGCCAGCAGTTCAATAAGCTCATCAAGCTTTTTGTTTATGGCTAATTCCTTGTCGTCAGTGTTGGGCATGGGGAGGTATTGTTTGTAAATATTATTTAGTTGGTCAATTTTAATTAATAATTTCAACAAAACATTAGCGCAGCCGTATAAATGAGCATTGATATATTTTAATGAAGCGAGTATCCATAATAACTGTAAATTTCAATCAAAGTTTGGTTACCGAGGAGCTTTTGGCATCCATAGCTGCAACTAACACCTATACCAACCTCGAAATAATTGTCGTTGACAACGGCAGCGCTGTAAACAGCGTACCTGAATGGACAACCAAATACCCCGATATTAAGTTTATACGATCAGACAAAAACTTAGGTTTTGCCGGCGGCAATAATATAGGTATTGAGGTAGCTACCGGCGATTACCTGTTCCTGGTAAATAACGATACCGAATTTACCCCTAATCTTATCCAGGGCTTGGTTGATGTATTGGATGCGCATCCCGAAGTAGGCATGGTATCGCCCAAGATCCGCTATTTCGATCAGCCGGATACCTTGCAGTACATGGGTTTTACCGAAATGAACTACTACACCGCCCGCAACAGCTCAATAGGGCAGTTTGAAGTTGATAAAGGCCAATACGATAACCTTACGGGCCCAACGGGCTTTGCACATGGCGCGGCCATGATGATCAAGCGCGAGTGCATTGAAAAGGCAGGCCTCATGGCCGATTTCTTTTTCCTGTACTTTGAAGAGCTGGATTGGTGCGCACGTATCAAAAAGGCAGGTTACACCATTTGGCTGGTTACCAATGTGCTTATTTATCATAAAGAGTCGGTATCAGTAGGTAGGGTAAGTGCACTTAAAGAGTTTTTTATGACCCGCAACCGCATCCTCTTCATCCGAAGGAACGCTTCATTTGTACAGCGTTGGTTCTTTTATATTTATTTTATATTGCTGGTTATGCCGCGTAATATTATTAAATATATAAAAATTGGTCACCCAGAATTTACAAAGTGGCTATTTAAGGCCCTATGGTGGAATATCACTCAAAAAAGAAATAGTACTTACTTAGGTTACCCTATAAAATAATATATGATAATAGCATTCTGGTTAAGCCTGTTCATTGTTTTTTATGCCTTTGCCGGTTATGGCTTGGTGCTTTTTATACTGGTTAAAATTAAAAGGGCAATTTCGGGTAAGCCTGTAATACCCGACGCGGTTAACCTGCCTACCTGTACACTGGTAGTTGCCGCTTACAACGAAGAACGTTTTATTGCCGAAAAGATACAGAACAGCCTCGCGCTTAACTACCCCGAAGGTAAACTGAAATTGTTGTTTGTTACCGATGGCTCTACCGATAATACCGCGGCAATAGTAAGTACATTTACACAGGTTAAACTGATGCACAGCGATGCCCGCAGCGGTAAAATTGCCGCCGTGCACCGCGCCATGACGGAGGTTGACAGCGAAGTAGTGGTATTTACCGATGCCAATACTTTTTTAAATACCGATGCCATAGTAAATATTTGCCGTCATTATGCCGATAAAAAGGTAGGTGCCGTAGCCGGAGAAAAGCGTGTACACATTGATGAAACCGCCGATGCCACAGCGGGCGAAGGCTTTTACTGGAAATACGAATCGAAGCTGAAAACCTGGGATTCTGAATTATATTCGGTAGTGGGCGCGGCTGGCGAGTTGTTCAGTATCCGCAGGGAACTGTATGTGCCGGTGCAGCCCGATACTATTTTGGATGACTTTATGATATCATTATTGGTAACTATTGACGGTTATCGGGTAGTATACGAGCCGGATGCTTACGCTACCGAAACGGCATCGCAAAATGTGAAGGAAGAGTTGAAACGTAAAATTCGCATTGCGGCAGGCGGCATACAATCTATATTAAGGTTAAAGCCTTTGCTCAATCCCTTCCGCAATTTTGTGTTAAGCTTTCAGTACATAAGCCACCGCGTGTTAAGGTGGACGGTAGTACCCTTCCTGATGATACTGGCCCTGTTGTTGAATATCCTTATTGTGGCTACCTGCGCGGGCTGCTGCTTTTACTGGTTTATGCTTATCTGTCAGCTGGGCTTTTATGGTATGTCGTTGCTGGGCTGGTACTTTGAGTCGCGTGAAATGAAGGTGAAGATATTTTTTATACCTTACTATTTCTGCATGATGAATTACGCGGTGATCCGTGGGATATTCCGTTATTCGGCAGGCAAGCAAAGCGCAATTTGGGAGAAAGCAAAAAGGCAGTAATTACAACCTGAAAAAGATCTATGTCGGTTAAAGATAAAATAAAGAATAACCCCGGCCTCAAAAAGCTGGTGCATTGGATGCTGATACCAAGCGGCGAAGCACGGCCAAGGCTATGGGTAAAGTGGTTTGTAAACCCGTTTTTGCATAAGCGCGGCAAAGGCTCAAAAGTGCGCTGGCGTACCCGTATGGATGTATTGCCCTTTAATAATTTTCAGTTAGGCGCAGGCTCAACCATTGAAGATTTTTGCACCATCAACAACGGGGTAGGTGACGTCATCATCGGCGATAATACACTTATAGGTATGAGCAACGTGATCATAGGGCCGGTAAACATTGGCAACAACGTCATCTTCGCGCAAAATATAGTGGCCAGCGGCTTAAACCATGAGTACCGCGATGTTAACCAGGCAATTCACCAGCAAAAAATACTTACAGCGCCAATTACGGTTGAAGATGACTGTTGGATAGCGGCAAACTCGGTAATTACAGCGGGGGTAACTATTGGCAGGCACAGCGTTGTAGCTGCCGGAGCGGTGGTTACCAAAGATATTCCGCCTTACTCGGTAGCGGTGGGCAACCCTGCCCGGGTGATCAAAAAGTACGACTTTGAGGCAAAAGAATGGGTAAGAGCATAAGCCCTTACCCGTCAATATAAAATCTTAATAAATTATTAAACGTTCTCTTTCTGGAACAGTGCCGGAACCGTTTTAAGGATAACCCTCATATCGTTCCACAGGCTGTGGTTTTGGGCGTAAACGTTATCAAGCATTAAACGCTCGTCTTCGCTCATTTCTCCTTTACCACGTTTTTCTACCTGCCACAGGCCGGTTATACCTGCCGGTGCGGCAAAGCGCAGCGCGTATTTATCGGTAGTTAGTTTCTCGGCTTCGTAAAGCGGTAGGGGTCTGTTACCTACAATGCTCATGTCGCCAATAATAACGTTCCATAGTTGCGGCAATTCATCAATACTTGTATTGCGTATAAAATCGCCCACTTTGGTAATACGCGGGTCGTTCTTGATCTTAAAGAATGCAGAATCAGCGCCCGATTTTTTAGAGTCGATGTACTGTTTCTCACACCAGGTAACGGTATCGGCATGCAGCGGATATTGGCATTTGCCATAAGCGGTACATTCTGTACATAAAAAGCTGGTGTTATCTTCGGCTTCGGTTTCTACGTTTTTACCGGCCGCGTCAATAGCATACTGGTTAAGGTGTTTAAGATCTTTAATACGCTGATCGGAGTTCACATACATCGACCTGAACTTGTAAAACTTAAACACGCTATAGCCTGTACCTACCCTCAAAGAGTAGTAAAAAGCAGGGCCCCTTGATTCAAGCTTAATGGCGATGTAAACGATCAGCAAAAATGGCGACAGGCAAAGCAGCGCCATGCCAGCAAAGAATACGTCGAAAACACGTTTACCCAGCGGGGTTTTCTTAATAGCCGGGGTTTTGGCAGTAAGGTTGCCCTTAATACCGTTCCAGTTATTAATTAAAAAATTAACGCGCTTTTCAATTGCTTCCTGTTTAAAGGGCAGCCTGAAGGCATCAACCACACCGGCACCTAAAGCCAGTTTGCGCAGGTTGGCGCTCAGGTGGGTAACAATTAAAAAGAAAGGCACTTTATCAAGTCCTTTTTTCTTAAGGGTTTCCAGCAAAGGCACACCGGCCGGGGCCATGATCTCGCTTTGCGAAATAATGGCTACAATGTTAATGTTTTGATCCGTCCATCGCGATACGAGGTCCATACCGTTGGTGAAACGAATGATCTCGCGGTGTTCAAGGTTTGAACTGTAAAAAACATCGGCTACAGTGTCATCACAATTTACCAATGCTATAATTTGCGTACTTGTTGCGCTGTTATCAGCCATTATAATGTGTTATATAGATCTGCCAATTCTTCTTAAAACAACCCTTATACGGGCAGCAAGCTCTGCCGGGTTAAAGGGCTTTACAATAAAGTCGTCGGCACCGCTATCAAGGCACCTGATGCGTTTCTCTGAACTTTCCTCGCCCGATAGTATTATTATTGGGATAGTGCTGAAAAAATCGCTAACTTTAATCTGATCAATTAAGTCTAACCCGGTAAGTTGCGGTGTGTTGTAGTCAGATAGTATAAGATCAGGGATGTTGCCGTTTTGCAAAAATGCCAGGGCATCCATACCGGTTGAGCATATTTCTATTTCGTAAGTTGAGCTTAAAAATTCTTTAAGAATGATTTGCATGTAAGGATCATCCTCAACTATCAAAATTTTGGTTTGATTGGTATTTGTGAAGCCCATAGGGTAAGTTTAAATTTTTGCTTGAGTTTTAACTAAAGTGTTGCTTAAAAGTTAAATAACTATTTGTGCTAATACTTGTAACATTGATACGTAAAATAGAGTATATATGTTAGCAATTAATACAAAATAATTAGTTGAATGAAATGAATACTGTATCGATTAAGGATATTCGTTATTATTATTTCAATTTAAAATTAGAAAGTTTTTTTGAAGAATATACATTATAAATGAATGTTTCGCACTTTATATTTGATAACGAGCAGTTTAACAGGCTCTTTCCATATTTCATCCTTATAAATAAAAATATAAGGATTGATGGGTGCGGAAAATCTGTTGATAATGTAATAACCCACAACCCCGGCGGGCTGTTTTCCAGCTTCTTTATTATAGCAGGCTACAGTACGGTTAATATCCAGCTTTTAACCGAGTTAACCGGGAAATCCATCACCATATCGCCGGTTAATAACCCCAATATACACCTGCGCGGGCAGCTGGAATACCTTGCCGGTACCGAACAATTTTTGTTTGCAGGCAATACCATGGAAGAGGGCGAACCGCATAATTTATCATTAGCCAATAAAAACGATGGCAAGGTAAAAGGCAGCGCCATTTTTTACGAAGATATTTTAAATGAGGTGCCTGCCGATATTGTATTATTCGATACCGAGCACCATTACCTTTTTATAAACCCTACCGCCATTAAAGATCCCGTTTTGAGGGAACTGATGATAGGCAAAAAGGATGAAGACTATTGCCAGTACGCCAACAGGCCGCTAAGTGTAGCCCACGAACGCCGCGCTTACTTTAACGAGGTGCTGCAAAGCAAAAAGATCCGTACCTGGGAAGAAAAAATTATAAGGGCCGATGGCTCCGTGCAGTACAAGCTGCGCAATATGTACCCCGTGCTCGATGAAAATAACGAGGTGAAACTGGTTATTGGTTACGGACTGGATATTACCGACATGAAGCGGGTTGAAGAACAGGTAAAGATCAGCGAGAAGCGTTATCGCGACCTGTACAACTTTAGCCCCGCCTTAATTTATACGCACGATATGGATGGCAAGCTGCTATCCATTAACCCGGCTATAACCAGCACGCTTGGTTATAACGAAGAGGATGTGGTTAATGCCAATATAAAAGACCTGCTGCCCGTATACGACCGTAAAAAGGTGCAGCAAGAGTATATGGATAAGCTGGCCGCCAATGGCAACGGCCGTGGTATTTTAAGGGCCATCCATAAGAACGGGCGCGATGTGGTTTACCTGTTTTACCAAAGCTACGTGGTTGAAGAACCAAACTCGGCACCATACATCATCGGTTTTTCACATGATATTACTGATCGGATAAAAATTGAAAAGGAACTGCGCGTTGCCAAGGTAAGTACCGAAAGCGCGGCCCGTGCCAAAGAGATCTTTTTGGCCAATATGAGCCACGAGATCCGCACGCCGATGAACGGCATACTCGGCCTCAACAACCTGCTCATTAAAACCGAGCTTGACGATCAGCAACGGAGTTATACCCGAATGATTTCCGAGTCGGTAAATAACCTGCTGGTTATTGTGAATGATATATTGGATATTGAAAAGATAGGCTCCGGTAAAATGGAACTGGAGAGCCGTCCGTTCAATATCAGTAATAAAATAAGCCGCACTATGCAGCTGTTCCAGTATAAGTCGAGAGAAAAAGGACTTGACCTGGTATTGAACAACCGCCTGCCCGAAGAGTTTACCGTTATCGGCGATCAGTACCGCTTCGCGCAAATACTATCGAACCTCATTAATAACGCCATTAAGTTTACGCATAAGGGAGGTATCACCATATCGGCCGCGTTATTGTATAATGCCAATAATAAGGTATTGCTGGAGTTTTCGGTGAAAGATACCGGTATTGGTATCAGCGAAGACAGGCTACCGGTAATATTTGAACCCTTTATGCAGGGTTCATCGCATATTACACGCAAGTACGGCGGTACCGGGCTTGGCTTATCGATATGTAAAAGCCTGGTTGAAATGCAGGGCGGGCACCTGAAGGTGAACAGCCAGCTGGGTGAGGGTACCGAATTTATGTTCAGCCTTACCTATAAAAAAGGCTTGGCCTTATCGGATAACCGCCCCGAACAGGTGATTGATATCGACCAGTTGCGCAACAAAAAAATGTTGCTGGCCGAAGATGTGGAACTGAACCAGTTTTTGGCGAAAAACCTGCTCGAATCATGGGGCTGCGAGGTTGATGTAGTGGATAATGGTGCCCAGGCTGTGGAAAAAGTGAAACAAAATAAGTACGACGTTATTTTGATGGATATACAGATGCCCGAAATGGACGGAATTACCGCCACCCGTAAAATAAGAAACCTGCCCGAACACCAGCACAGCAATGTGCCTATAATAGCCGTAACAGCCAATGCTTTAAAAGGCGATAGCCAATATTACATGGATGCCGGTATGAATGATTGCGTTACCAAACCTTACACCGAAGAAAAATTATTTGAAAAAATTGTTGAAGTGTTGAAGAAAGAAGGTGTAAAGCTGCCCGAAGCCAATAATGGCCGAATAGTTGCAGAACCTATAGCCGAGAGCAGCACAATGGAACAGATAACGCCCCCACAAATGGAAGAGAATACCCCTAAACTTTACGACCTTACCATGATTGAAACCATAGGCAAGAACAGTGAAGGTTTTGTGAACAAGATGATTGTGATGTTTGATGACATTACCACGCAGGATTTTGATAAGATGAAAGCCGCCGCCGCTGCCGGATCATGGCAGGAAGTTGGGCAGGTAGCGCACAAGCTGAAATCAACCGTAGGCAATATGGGGGTTGATATTATGAAGGATGCTATAAGAGAACTTGAAATGCGTACCTCTAACGATCCGCAGGCGCTGGTTGTAGAACTGGGCGAAAAACTGGAGCGTGTAAAACAACAGATCAGGGCCGATCACCCGGAGGCCTTTGTTAACCCTACAAATTAAACACGCGCTTAAAGCGTTTCCAGGTACCTTTCCACAGGCCGCCGTCTATTTGAATGCGGCGGTCGGTGGTCCATACTATGGCGTTTGATTTGCCAACGCGGTGCATCTTGCCAAAGCCTTTTTCGGTAAGTTTTAACGCCAAAAAGCCATCTTCGTTAGTGCCCGCAGGGTGGTTAAAGCCATCTACCTGCAAGCCCTGCTCTTTACGGAAACCCGAATTAAAGCCGTACACATTCACCGCTTCGGTTTTAAATTTGGCATTATAAAAGCGGGTAAACTCCGAAAACCACTCGTAAAAGTAATAAGTGAACCTGCCGGTGCTGCCAATAGGAATGAACGAGAATGTACCGTAAGTAATGGCTGCGTTATTATCGGTAGCCAATGGTTTTATCATTTCCTCTATCCAATCCTTCGGGTAAATGGTATCGGCATCGGCATTTAAAATGTATTTTCCTTTAGCTATTGATAAGCCTTTGTTGCGGGTAGGGGTAATGCCCTGTATGGTTTGCTCGGCACAAATAACGCCGCAGGCTTTGATCAGCTCTTCTGTTTTATCTTTCGAGTTGTTGTTCACTACCACAATTTCCACCGCGAACGAGGTATTGTTATGGCATAGTGATGAAAGCGTTTGCACAATATTCTCTTCCTCATTATAAGCGGGCATCACTATAGACACCTCCGGCTCACGGCCTTTAGTAAGTGTTTGATAGGCGCTTGCTATGGCATCAAAATTTGATTGCGTATGGTTTTTATTTAAATACTGTTGGATATATTTTGGAATAAAAATCGGTCTCATGCAAATCAGATAATGAATTAATAGATAAAAAAACGCTGTTATTGCCCTGCAATATATAAAAGAGCAGTAGCTTTTACGTTGGCAGCGTCAAAATAGATACAATTATCTGATAGCCGCTAAATAAATCCACACAACAAAAAATACCTGCAATGGCACCCGGAACCACAAGTAATTGATCCCGCTGCCGGTATAGGTGCCTTTTTGATAATCAACCTTATTAATGGCGGCGTAAATATTGGCCGGTAACATCATAACAAGCAGCACTATAATAGCCCATCCGGCAACCAAATATATCCTTGAAAATAGCAAACCAATAGCCAGTATAATCTCGGCGATGCCGGTGAAGTATACCGTCGCTTTTTTGAATGGTATAAATCGCGGTACCATCATTACCATGCCTTTGGTAAAAGCAAAATGGCCTGATGCCGTGAACAGCAACATTACCGCCATAGCTATGCGCCCGGCCAAAGCGTAAGCACCCGGCTGACCGCAAAACCATAAAACGACTATGCTGATAATAAAAGCGGCTAACAATACAATAAGTGGTTTCATAACGGGATGTTTTAGATAACAAATTTACCCGCCTACCGCCGCCCCTGCAATGAACCTATGTTAACTAATAGCCTTACGGATCCGGCTTAAAGCTTGGGGTGTTATGCCAATGTAAGAGGCAATGTATTTCAGTGGAATTTGTTTGATAAGATGAGGCCTTTCGGTAAATAACTTATTATAACGCTGCGCGGCATGTTCGTTAAGCAGGGAGAGTTCGCGTTTGGCTTTCTTTACAAAAAGGTCTTCGGCGGCGAGGCGGCCAATGGTGTTGCCAGCGTGGGTATTGGCGTAAATATCTTGCAAATCGGTATAGCTTATACGCCAGAGAATGGTATTGGTAAGGGTTTCCGTGGAGTATACCGACGGACTTTGGGTTAGCAACGAATCGTAACAGCTTTCAAATTCGTTCTCGAAACTAAAGCCGAAGGTTACCTCTTTATCAATCCCAGGGATAAAGTAACGTATAATACCTTGCTCAATAAAAGACAGGTATTTTTCGGTTTGTCCGGATTGAAGGATGATCGTTTTTTTAGGGAATACCGCTTTGCTCAATCTTGACGAGAAATAGGCCCAGTCATCGTCCGACTGTACCACAATCCCGTCAAGATATTTGCGGATATATTCCATTGCCTAATACTCGCTGAACGATTCATCAGGATAGCACCACAGCCAGCGTTCGCCCGGTTGTCCCGATGCAATAACAGGGTGATCGGTAGCGTGATAATGGACCGTCATGTGTCGCCTGGGCGAATCATCACAGCAAAGCGTAACGCCGCAGGTTTGGCAGGTACGCAGGTGTACCCAGCTGCCGTTAATCTTAATGCATTCTTCGCAAACCAGTTCGTCGGGTAGTTTTACTTCGGTTATGGCCTGTATGTGTTCGCAAGCTTGTTCCATAGGTGGTATATTATACTTCTGCTAAATATTTATGTACAAAACTAATGGCCATTGAGCCTTCGCCTACGGCAGATGCCACACGGTTCATGGCCCCGGCACGTACATCGCCGGCGGCAAAAATACCGGGGCAACTGGTTTCCAACAGGTAAGGGTCGCGGTTTTGCTTCCATAACTTGTCAAAGTTATCGTGGCGGTTCAAATCGCGGCCGGTTTCAACAAAGCCCTTATCGTCTTTAATAATTTGGTTGCCCAGCCAATCGGTATAAGGTTTTGCACCTATAAATATATACAGGGCATCGGCATCAACTGTTTCGGTTTCTTTGGTTTCAATGTTTTGAATTACCAGTTGCTTCAGCTTATCCTTGCCCTTAGCCTCAATAATTTCGCTTTTACCCATCACGCAAATGCTGGGCACGCCATTGATCTGATCAATAAGGTATGACGACATGGTTGAAGACAGATCTTCCTTCCGCACCAAAATACATACCTTTTTTGCAAATTTAGACAGGTACATAGCCGCCTGACCGGCAGAGTTACCGCCGCCTACTATGTATACGTATTTATCCCTGCATGATGCCGCCTCTGTGCTGGCCGCGCCATAGTAAATGCCCGCGCCGGTAAAATCGTTAATGCCTTTAGTTTCCAGTTTGCGGTAATCAACACCGGTTGTAATAATAATGGCTTTTACATTTATTTCGGTATCGTCAGTTAGTACGATGCTCTTGTAGCCGTCTTTTAGTTTTATCTCCTTTACTGTTTGGGGCGATAAAAATTCAGTACCAAAACGGGTAGCCTGCGTAATTGCCCTGCGGGTAAGATCTGCACCGCTTAAACCGCTTGGGAAACCAAGATAGTTTTCGATACGCGAACTGGTACCAGCCTGCCCGCCCGGTGCATGGCGTTCAATCAATAAGGTTTTTAATCCTTCAGATGCGCCGTATACAGATGCCGCCAATCCGGCCGGACCAGCGCCTACTATGGCTACATCATATACATTGTTCTTCACCTTAGGGTTAAGGCCTATTTTTGATGCCACATCGATAATATCGGGGCATTTTACAATATCGCCTTCCTCAAAAATGATCACCGGGAAATCTTTAGTTTCCAAATGATTGAGCTTGCAAAGTTTGGTGCCTTCTTCGCCGCTTACATCAAGCCATTGGTAAGGCACCAGGTTGCCGGTTAAAAACTCCTTAATATCGTGCGATTTTGGTGAGAATTGGTAGCCAACTACCTTAATGCCCTTAAAGTTAGGCTTATAGCTGCCCTGCCAGTCGTCAAGCAGATCGTCAATTACCGGGTATAGTTTTTCCTCTGGCGGATCCCATGGTTTGGTTAAATAATAATCGAGCTTAACATCGTTGATTGCTTTAATGGCGGCATCGGTATCAGAGTACGCGGTAAGCAATACGCGTTTGGCATCCGGGTAAAATTCAATAGCCTTTACCAGGAAATCCACACCCTGCATTTCGGGCATGCGTTGGTCTGAAATAAAAAGTGCTACCTCTTCGCCTTTGTTTTTTAGCTCAAGCAGACCGCTTAAGGCTTCATTGGCCGATGTGGTACTTAAAATTTTATAATCCTGCCGGTAGTGGCTGCGTAAGTCGCGGTTTATAGCGCGCAACACTTGCGGATCATCGTCAATTAAAAATATAATAGGTTGATTCATGTGTGATTGTAAAGAGTGTTTTTTGGTCAGATGAATGTTTAGTCGTTATCAATAGGGATGCACACCTCAAATTCGGTATTGCCGGGCACCGAATTTACTTTTACCGTGCCGTTGTGCTGGCGTATTATACGCGTTACAACATCGAGGCCCAGGCCGGTGCCTTTGCCCATTTCTTTGGTTGAAAAGAACGGGTCAAAAATACGTGTTTTAATATCATCGGGTATACCCGGACCGTTATCAATTATCCTGATTTTTATAAAATTGCCATCCTTGGCGGTCGAAATTCTTAAAATGCCGCTGCCGTTTGGCTCCATGGCATCAATGGCGTTATCAATAATATTGGTCCATACCTGGTTCAACGCGCCGGGGTATACCTTTGCTTCGGGCAGTTCAAAATCAAACTCCTTTACAAATTCAATATTGGCCTTGCGCAGTTTATACTCCAGCATTTTGAGGGTGTTTTTGATACCCATGTGTATGTTAACGAACTGCTTATCGGTTGATTGATCCATGTGGGTAAAGTTCTTTACCGAACCCACCAGTTCAGAGATCCGCCGCGATGACTCCTGTATGTCGGTCACAATTTTATCGGTAAGCAGGTTATTGTTTATCCAGGCCAGCACAGGGGCAAGGCAGGCTACCGAAACCTGTTCCCTCAAATCGTCAAGATCGGTAAGGGTAAAATCAAAATCGGCAAGCGTGCCCGCTACTTCATAGTCGTTAATATCATGGTCGGCCAGCCAATCGGTAATATCATCCTCACGGGCCGATCGTTCCATCATCGTAATATCTTCACGTTCCGGGCGGCTCAATATCTCGGCAATCTTCAGGTTTACCGGGGCAATTTCGGTAGCGTTCATTTTAATGGCAGCTATCTTTTTAAATACCAAAGGTAGCCTGCGCAACTGTTCTTTTAACGACGACGCGTCGCGGGCAATGGCAGCGGCGGGATTGTTTAGTTCGTGCGCCAAACCTGCGGAAAGCTTACCCAATGCCACCATCTTTTCGTTTTGCTGCATCATGGAAGTGTACTCTCGTACGCGGGTGGTCATTACGTGTACCATGGCTTCGGTAAGTTCGTAATGGAGGGTGGTCATCTCCTTTATCTTTTCGGCTGAGCACTCCAAACAAACTATTGACCGGGTACACTCGCCATAACCGGGTGCTACGGTGCCACGCGAAAACGGCAGGTGACCGGTAATCGCTCCTTCGCCAATATCGGCAACCTCGCGCAGCTTACCGTTTTGCAGTATACAGATCCGGAAACGGCCTTTAATAATTATAAAGGTACGGTTCATGAGGTCGTTGGCGTTGAACAGCCTTTCGCCGGCTTCGTATTCAGCATGAGTACAAGCTTCTAAAAGCCATTGTAGTTGATTATCAGGTATCTGCTTTAGTAACTCAATGTTTTTTAGTTGCTCAATAGTGATCTTTTCCATAGTACGCTTTAGTAGTAGTAAAAGTAAGGCTGTTTTTTTACAATTACAGCATATAAAAATGATATCAGTTCACAGAAAAATAAGGGTGTCGCCTATATGCACGTTTGTAAACTGTGCCAAAATCAGATCGTATTTTATACAATATCACTGTAACATACGCTAAATGTTTGTATCTTATTGTAGTAAGCAGCTTCAATAGTTTTCTTACACTAAAAACAACAAATCCATCTATCACATAAATTTAACAAAATGGCAATCGGAATACCTGAAATACTACTCATAGCAGCAGCAATAGCAATAGCATTAATTATCGGCATTGCCAATTACGGTCGCAATACTGTATTCGGTTATTGGGGCTCTGTTTTACTTGCCTTGTTTACAAGCCCCATCGTAGCGTTTATAATTTTGTACGTGGTAAAAACCCGTACAGCAAAAACGGGTTCCTTTTGAGGGGAACCCGTGACCTGGCCGTGTGGTAATACCGCTTTGGGTGGCCTGTATTTGCGCTGTGCTTATTTTTGCTTAAGCTGATTGGCGCTTATCTTAACATTTTGCTCAATACCGGCAACTACCTGCTGCAGCGATTTTAATAACGCCGCGTTGGCTTTAAGCAAAGTTTTAATACCCGGATCCCATGGTGGTACGCGTTTCAGTACCAGGTGGCCGTTCTCATAGGTGATAATAAACCCGCCGCCATCAACAGCTACGCCGCCTATTATTCTTACAAACTCTTTTGCAAGGTCATCAAGCCTGCCAATGTTGGGTTGCGAGCCATCGTTGGTTTGCTTATAAAAGGCAAAGGCTATACCGCCTTCTTTTATCTGAGTTACATAATCAATATTGGTAGATGCAGGGCCGCCTATCTTTTTCCATTCAAAGAACGGTACACCATCAACACTTGGCAGCGAACGGATGGTTTTAAGGGTAGTTGTTGAAACCACGCCATCATTATTGGCAGCTAAGGTAACCGCGTTGTTTACTACGCCATTCATCAGTACGGTTACAAAATCACTGTCAGAAAACTGGTTGGTATCCACATTAAAGGCATCAATGAGCAAAGCCGGACCGCCGCCTCCACCACCGCCCGGTAGTATATATACGGCAAGGGCGTTAACATCACTGGCGCCTACCGGAACCGAAAAAGCCCCCGGATCGGTATATAAATGGTTACCATCGGCAGCGCCGTTTACTGATAGGAACGCGAACGAATAGTTAAGCCCGTTATGCTCAAGCATAGAAAAACCGATAGCGGTGAACGTGCCGTTGTTTGAAGGGTGACTTTCGGGCGGTGGCGGCGGAATAATATCTACCAGCGTGCCCCCGTGGTGGCGCCGGTGGCCCGACTGCCATATCACGTAACGAATTGAAGCATTTGACATGATAATTGAGGTTACAATAAGTTGGTGCCTACTCTGAAAACACTTTTCGGCTTTCGTGTATAATTGAACTGTTATTTCCCGGTGTATAACGAATCAAAGTTGGAGATATAAGCAAAACATTAACAGCGTGTTATAGCGCAATTAGCACGTGTTTTTAACGCGGCCAAATGCAGGTGTTAATGAAACTTAAGGGTGGGGAATATACTACAACCTAAGGTTGTTTCAGGCAAGAGGGATGCTGAAGTAAAAGGTAGCGCCTTCACATTCTTCGCTCTTTACCCATATTTTACCGTTGTGCAGGTGAATTATCTCGCCGGCAAGGTACAGGCCGATACCAAAGCCGGCCACGGTTTTAATAATATCGTTATCAACCCGGTAAAACTTATCGAAAACCTTGGCCTGGTCTTTAGGTTTTACACCGATGCCCTTGTCGGCCACCGAGATCTGTACATTGTTATCAATTACAATGCAGTTGATATCTATCACGGTTTCGCGGGGTGAGTATTTGATGGCGTTACTCAAAAAGTTATCTATTACCTGGCCAATTTTGTTGCGGTCGGCATATACTATGGCGTTATCCTGCCGGTATATCTCAAAAAAATGGGTATAGGTATAAAAGCGTACATCGGCCACAATTTCATTCAGCAAGTCACACAGGTTAAATTCCTCACGGGATAGGGTGATCTTGCCGCTTTCCAGTTTCGACATATCCAAAAATCCGTGGATCATTTTGGTCATCTTCACTATCTGGCGGTCGGCCTTTACCAGGGCACTGTTCAAAAACTCATCGTTGCCTTTAGGTATTTTGTTGATGAGCAGCTGTATATATGATTTGATGGAGGTAAGCGGCGTTTTCAACTCGTGGCTCACCATGGCAATAAAATCATTCTTGCGCATATCGTTATGCTTGCGCTCGGTAATATCCATTATAATGCCCGAAAAATTGAGCGGTTTGCCATTCTCGTCGGTATATAACTTCCCGGTGGTACGTACCCAGCGTTCGCGTTGTGTTTTGGCATCATGTATGGGGTATTCAAGATCGTAACTGCCGCCTTTTTCAAAAGCGGTTTCAATGGTAGTGGCTACGTAGTCGCGGTATTTCTCGTCGATAAGGCTTAATGAAGTATCCAAACCCATTTCCTCATCGCAATTCAAGCCAAATAGTTCCTTGGTACGGTCGGACGGGAAGGTTTCATGCGTGGTGGCATCAATAGCCCAAGTACCCAATTCGGCCGATTCAATGGCCATGCGTAAACGCTCCTCGGCTTCTTCGCGCTGTTTGCGGGCAACCACCAGTTCGGTAACATCGGTAGCGGTGTTCAGTACACCCCATACATTACCTTCTTTATCTTTTAATGGCTTGTAAGTAAAGTTAAAATAGAAGATCTGTAAACGGCCGTTCACAATAATATCCACACGGTCTTCGGTAGCATGGTAGGCAATGCCGGTGGTGTACACGTCATCCAGTAGTTTATCAAATGGCTGGTCGTTTAGTTCGGGTATAGCATCATGGAAGGTTTTACCTATTACACTTTCATCTTTTCCCCAGGCTTGCTGTATGGCTTTATTGGCTACCTTAATACGCATTTCGCGGCCCGCGAAAAGACCAATCGGCATTGGCGATTCCTCAATAATAGCCCGCAAAGCTTCAATATCGTTCAGGAGAATAGTATCCATAAGTGGTGGCAGATAAACAAATATATAATTTGTACTTATTATTTAATATTGTTCTCTTTTAATGTAAACTTAGTGTTTTACTGTTATTATTACGATATCTTAAAGTAAATGTTTAGCCATGCCAGTAAATGAACAGCTATTGAACCGTGTGCGCGAAGCGCTTGAAGATTTACCAGAAGTAGCAGAGAAAAGAATGTTTGGCGGGATCTGTTTTATGGTGAACGATAAGCTGTGCATTTGCGTACGCAATACCGAAATATTGTGCCGTATAGGGTTGGAAACGTATGAGGACGAGTGCGAAAAGAATGGCGTGGAGCTAATGGTGCTCGGCAAGCGGGTGATGAAGGGCTATGTACTCATCAGTCCCGAAGCTATGCAAGCTGCAAAAGATTTTAATTATTGGATAGATATTTCTCTGGCCTATAATAAAGTAGCAAAAGCATCAAAGCGCAGGTAAATTACCCGCGCTTTAATGCTCTTTTGGTTTTGGTTAGAATTTGCTGATCTCGCCGTCCATCCAAATGACGCGTTCATTCAGCCATTTTTTGAGTTGTTTAACTTCTTCCGGGTAAGTGCCCATCACAAATTGATTTGGCCATACATATTCGTTAAGTATTGGCCATTTAACAAAGTTTTGCCTTTGCGAAAGATTGATCTTGGCCGATGTGGCATCGATATCCGTGAACATCTCTTGTATGGGGCCGTTACGAACAGCGTTCCAGCGGGCTTTAAATTTGGCGCGGAATGCAGGATCCTGAAACAGGCGCGAAAAATACGGACCATCCTTTATCCACCAGCCGGTAGGGTAGCGTGAATCGGTATAATCGTTGTTGCCTGCCGAAAGATCAAAATCCCAAAGCGGACCCATGCCCAGTTTGCCGCCCCTGTCTTTATAGTAAAATATACTGCTGAAATCCCTCGCGTCCACATTGCTGAAAATTTCCTGCACAATAAACCAGTTGATAAATGAGTCGGTATTGATGTATTTGGCGTAACCGGTAGTCGGGTTGGCAAAATCATCACTGTATAAAGCCGTTTCAAAATCATTCATGTATTGCTGAATGTAATCAATCTGTGCCTGTGCACGTGCATCCGGCGATTTAAAGGTAAGCGGTACGTCTTTCTTATTGGTACGGAACCAGTAATCAGCATCAAGCCTGCCATCTTGTTCTAAGAGGTAACCGCCGGTAATTTCTTCGGCCGATGTATTGCCTTTTTTGAGTTCGGTAATTTCAACACGGCCCGGGTTCACTTCAACCTGCTCTGTCATGAGGTAACTGCCCAGGTAAGTACCATTAAGCACTACATCTACATAGCGGGTATCGGGTGTGTAATTTGAACCTAACTTAGCGCCAAGGTCAAATGCTATGCTGGTACGTATCAGTGTTTTGTCGGAGTAATTGGCCAGCAACACCCAGTTTTTGGCGGCAGTAAGGCCCAGCATGCTTGCCTTTTCGGTAAATTTTAAACGGTAAGGTTTTTTGGGATGCCCCCATGTTGAGTTACCACGGCCTTTAATTTGCAGCGGGATCACGGTTTTCTCCTGCACAAAATTAAGATTGGTGTTTACAGACATGGTAGCGTTTACATAGGTATCCTTAGAATCTACCGGCGCGCCGCCTTCGGTTGTAATAGTGAAGATGGGCAAGCCTGCAAAATTCCGCACGGTAAAATTGTAACTGCGGGTTTTGCCTTTTGGTGTGGTAAGGGTATATACCACCGGCTGCGAAAAGTCAATAACGGTTGTGCCGCTTTGTACCAAGGTATCTTTAACGTTTACTTTGGTCGAAGCTGTTTTGATAGTGAAGGTAGCTACCAGTTTTTTGTTCTGTTGCAGGTTAGGCAGCAGGGCGGTTATCTCATTACCGGTAATGGTAGCGAAAACATCACCGCTTATTTTGCCGGGGTTTTTGGCGGCTTCAAACTTAACCTGAACTAAGGCTGCCGAATCGGGGATTTCTACAGGTGGTTTTTCGGGCTCTATAACTTCGGCCTGATGTTCTTTTTTACAGCTCCACAAAAGGGTGGCCACTAAGAGTAGTGTAAAGAATTTGTTCATATAGTGTTAAATAATTGGTGCATAAATATATAGATATAAATCATATTATTATGATAAATGCTTTTAGTAATAGTACTTGTGTCATCTCAGTATAATATTGAAATGATTTAAATAGAATTTTATTCATTTTTAGATTTATAATTTGAATTTAATTCTGTTTTTTGGTTATATTGCAGAATGATTAACGAAAATGAGTTTGTATTAGATAAGATAGACCTGCAAATACTGAATTTGATGCAGGAGAACTCCCGTATATCAAATGCCGATATAGCACGCGAGGTAGGTATGGCACCATCAGGTGTGCTGGAGCGGGTAAAAAAACTGGAACAAAAGAAGGTAATACAGCAATATACTACTCGTATTAATCCGGTGGCGCTACAGCAAAAGTTACTGGCCTTTATCTTCATCAAAGCCAATGTTGGGCCGGGCTGCGATAACCTGGTTACCGATGAAATTGCCAAAATACCCGAAGTGCAGGAAGTGCACCACGTTGCCGGCGACGATTGTTACCTGGTGAAGATACGTACCTATGATTCGGCATCGCTGATGAACATTATGCGAACGCATTTCAGCCAGATCCCTAACATACAAAGTACGCGGACAACTATAGTGCTCGAAACCGTGAAGGAGCAGCAGCAACTGGTTATCCCTGTAAAATAAATACCGTATTTAAATCACTACTAACCCAACCAATCATGACTACTCAAAATACAAAAGCTTCCACATTATTGGTGATCATCGCTTTCGCGCTGGTTTACGTTGTATGGGGATCAACCTATTTCTTTATACAAATAGCCGTAAAAGGGATCCCTCCGTTTATGATGGGCGCTATGCGCTTCCTCGCATCGGGTTTATTACTATTTACATGGTGCCTGTTTACCGGTAAAAAGCTATGGATAGCCAAAAACAACATCCACTCGGCCATAAGCGGCGCATTGATGCTGTTTGGCGGAACGGGCTGTTTGATATGGGCCGAACGTACTGTGCCCAGCGCGGTTACAGCCATACTGGTATCGGCCGCGCCCATCTGGTTTATACTGATGGATGTTTCGCACTGGAAGGTGAACTTTAAAAACACTTATACCATTGTGGGGCTCATTATAGGTTTCGCGGGTATTATGCTACTATTTGGCGAGCAGTTGAGTAAATCATTCGGGGTTAATTCAAAAACGCATATTTCAGATATGGTCATCCTCGTGATCGGCTCTATCTCATGGTCGGCAGGTTCGTTGTATTCAAAATATAAAGCCAGCGATGGCGAGGCCAGTGTAAATACTACCTGGCAAATGATAGCTGCGGGTGTGGCCTTTGTTCCGTTCAGCCTGTTACATGGCGAGTTTACGGGTATCGATTTTGCCGCCATCCCGGCAAGCGCATGGTGGGCGGTGGCTTACCTGGTAATATTCGGTTCTATAGTGGCCTTTAGCGCTTATGTATGGTTGCTGTCGGTACGGTCGGCTACGCAGGTGAGTACTTATGCTTATGTTAACCCGGTCATAGCGGTTATACTGGGCGTTGTATTCGCGCACGAAAATATAAGCCTGCTGCAAATATTAGGGCTGGTAGTAATTTTGGGCAGCGTATTGCTTATTAACTTTACCAAGTACTTTAAAACAAAAACTGAACAGGTTTCGCAACCCGAAATAGCAGAGGCGTAAGATTCAGCCGCAACAGCGCAAATTAAAGAGGGTAAATACATACAGGCTGATGTATTTGCCATCTTTCAGTTGGCAGTCGGGCAGGGTGAGGGCAGGGGTGAAACCCAGTTTTAGCAAAGCATTCTGACTGGCTTCGTTCTCGCTTTCGGTTATGGCTTCGATATGCAGGAGGTTCAGCTGCTCAAAACCATAACGGATAATATGGGGTATCACTTCCTGTATAATGCCTTTTTTCCAATACTGGGGCAGCAGCCAAAAGCCAAGCTCTGCGTTGTTCTTATAGTGATCTATCTCCTTAAAGCCGCAGCCGCCAATAATTTCGTCACTATCCTTAAACCTGATGGCCCACCAAAGACTGGTACCGGGCTCCATCAGCTTATTAAACCAATGCCGCCTGAACTCAATTTTATGGAAGGTTTTGGGCGAAACTGAAAAATACTTAATAACCTGATCGTTATCGATCCCGGTGATAACCTCTTTCTCGTCTTTAGCATTCAGCACATTTAGTCGGCACCTGTCAGTAAGTATTTCTTCAAACATAGGCTTATATTTATCAAAAAATAGAGTAGTAATTGTAGGAAAATATTTTTAATATGGAAAAACCGGGGCAGCCCGACATCCTGCTAAAACCCCTTATCGAAGCCGATTCGGAGGCGTTTTATGATCTGTACGCCCTGCCTCAATTGCAGCAAAGTTTTGGCAGCAGTCCGTTTTTGCCTGGTGAAACCGCCATAGATTTTACCCGCCGAATTATTGCTTCGTGCTTTTATATCCGGACAATTAGGGCTTCTGAAGCGCCAGAACGCATTATTGGCGACTGCGCGCTGCATCATTACAACCCCGCAGAAGGCTCTGTAGAAATTGGCGGCGCGCTTCATCCTGATTACTGGGGGCGGTCAGTGATGCAAAAAGCGTTCATTTTAACCATTTCATTTGCGGGCCAAATTCCGGGCTGCCGTATGGTGCGCGGCATCACCCGTAAAAATAACCCGCAAGCTATCCGCCTTTGCGAAAAGCTGGGCTTTGTAAAACAAGCGTCAGTTAAAGATGAGGTTGTGATGATAAAATTCCTGCCCTGATAATATCTAAAATATATACCAAGTGGTATATTTGCTTCGTCAATATCCGATAGGATGAAAACAAATTTCGATATCATTACATCGGGTAATTTTTAAATTAATAATATACCAATTGGTATATTATTAATTTAAAATATCACAATAACTAAAAAAAGAAGAAAATGAAAACTACAAACAACACCGTATTAATAACCGGCGGAAGCGCAGGTATCGGGTTTGAAATTGCTAAACAATTTGATGCGCTGGGCAACCACGTAATTATTACAGGCCGTAACGAGGAGAGGCTGAAGAAAGCCGCCGCTCAACTTAAAAACGTAACCGCCATTGTATCCGACGTTAGCAACCCTGCTGAAGTAAAACAACTGGCAGATAAAATAAACGCCGATTTTCCTCAACTCAACATAGTGATCAACAACGCGGGCGCGGCATCATACTATAAATTGGATGACAACAGCGGCGCTTTTGAAAAAGCAGCCGAAGAAATAACCACCAACTACTTGGCTATCATTAATCTGAACGAGCAACTGTTACCGTTGTTAAAAACACAGGCAGAAGCCGCTATTGTAAACGTTTCGTCTATAGTAGCTTTTGTACCGGGTATTAACATACCAACTTACTCGGCAAGTAAAGCGGCATTGCATTCTTATACCAGGGCTTTGCGCCATACCCTTCAGGATACCTCTATAAAGGTTTACGAACTGATGCCTCCTTTAGTAAACACTGACTTTTCACAAGAAATAGGCGGCGAAAATGGTATCCCTCCATCAGTAGTAGCAACCGACCTGCTGAATGCTATCGACAACGACACCTTTGAAATCCACGTAGGCGGAACAGCCGATATATACAAACTGTACCTATCATCACCTGAACAAGCATTGGCTGCTTTAAACGGCGGCCGCTAATTAAACAGGTCAAAAAGGTGTGTCATTGCGAGAATTTTAATTTTTTGTAGATTTAAAGGTAAAAGACGATGGCACACCACCACACTCCACTGTCATGCTGAGGAACGAAGCATCTATCGCAGATAAGCATAGCGAAGAAGATTCTTCACTGCGTTCAGAATGACAGTTTTTTTAAAGCAAGTCATGCATGGATACGAAGCAATCCCGTAGGTGTTGAGGGATAATGTGTGAACGATGGGGTTGCTTCAATACCATTCTCGCAAAAGGAACTTGTTAACATATCAATAAAAGAGCAGGCCTCACAAAGCCTGCTTTTTTATTGCTGTTGATTTTTTAACACAGCTTTTACGCTCCCGTTATAGCTATATACCATTTATGTAGTACATTGCAGCTTGTAGCTAAATAAAAACAGCCATGTCAAACATCAGCCTCATTATTGAAGAACGTCCGCGCGATATCGGTAATTTTTTAGTAGGCCGTTTGCTGCCTTTTAGCAGTAAACGTATGGTTGGTCCGTTCATATTTATCGATCACATGGGGCCGGTTAATTTGAACGAGTATCATAATATCGATATTCCCCCGCATCCGCACATCGGGCTTTCTACCCTTACTTATTTATTTGAAGGTAATATAATGCACCGCGACGGCTTGGGTACCGCGATTGAGATTGAACCCGGACAAGTAAACTGGATGACAGCCGGAAAGGGCATAGCCCACTCCGAACGCACACCCGAGCGCTTGCGCCATTCGGATAAGCAAATGCATGGGCTGCAAATATGGGTGGCCTTACCCAAGGAACTGGAGCAAATGGAACCGGCATTTTTTCATGCTGCCGAAGATGAACTACCCACCTGGGAAACCGATGGCGTACAGTATAAGCTGATAGCAGGCAGTATCATGGGCAGGCAATCGCCGGTACCGGTATATAGTCCGCTATATTTTCTGGAGTTGAAAAGCACGGTTAAACAAACCATCAGGATAGGGAATGAGTTGTATGGCGAAGCCGGGTTGTACATACTGGAGGGCAGTATTGAAACCGACGGTGTAAGCTATGCCCCTAAAGAACTGCTGGTAGCTAAAAACAGCAGCCTGTGCGAGTTCATTATGGCCGAAAATACCACCATTTACTTTTTTGGCGGCGACGCGTTCCCCGAGGAACGCTTTATATACTGGAATTTTGTAGCCACCAGCCGCGAGCTGATTGAACAGGCTAAACAAAACTGGCGCGAGCAAAACTTTGCACCTGTACCTGGCGAAACGGAATTTATTCCGCTGCCGCCCGAAGCACAGGGAGGGAAGTTTAAATAGTGCATTATTTTAAATGTTATTTTGACGGTTTTATCCGCTGAATGCGATAAAGCTTTTTTATATTTGGATGTAACACAATATGTATTGGTACGAAGACGAGGTTAGACGGTTAGAAAGTGAACGAAGCAAATTAGGGTACAACCCTAAAGTGCTTTTTTATGGCAGCTCGTCCATGCGTATGTGGAGTACGCTGCAAAAAGATTTCGAGCCGTTTAGTCCGGTAAATTTAGGTTTTGGCGGATCTACCCTGGCAGGTTGTGTTTGGTTTTACGAGCGTGTGGTAGCTCCATACAAACCCGAGGCTATTGTGCTGTATGCAGGCGATAACGACCTCGGCGACGGGCGCAACCCCGAAGAGGTATTTATATTTTTTAAGCAGTTCGCGGCCGATGTGCACCGCACGTTTGGCAGCATTCCCTGCTTTTTTATATCGCTTAAACCAAGTATTGCCCGCTGGCATTTGATAGAGAAGTTTAAATACAGCAACCGTATTATCGAGAGCCTCATAGTGCATCATTTTCATAACTGGCAATTTGTTAACGTGTATAACCAGATGATTGATGCCAAGGGCTTCCCGAAATATGAGTATTACAGCAATGATGGGCTGCATTTAAACGCTAAAGGGTATGAGTTATGGAAAAACGCCCTCTACCCAAAACTTGCGGAAAGCATCAGGATTATTTAACAATAATGTTATAAACAGTGAGCATCTTTCAACATTAATATAAAGGATGAAAAGAGAATATCATAAGTGGTTCAGTACCTCGCTTCGTAAGAACATGGAGTTATTGATATTCGGGCACGGCGGTGTTTCTGTACTGTTTTTTCCAACACGCATGGCCCGGTTTTACGATTACGAAAACTGGAAGGTGATAGAAGCCCTGCGGCCCCGCATTGAGGCCGGCGAATTGCAGGTATACTGTGTTGACAGTATAGACCAGGAAAGCTTTTACAACCTCAATATCCCTCCCCGCGAACGTATCCGCAGGCATATTCAATACGAAGGTTACATCGTTAACGAGGTGATCCCTTTTATTGATGAAATTAATACGGGTTCATCGGTAATATCTGCCGGCTGCAGCATGGGGGCGTACCACGCGGTAAACCTTGCCTTTAAACATCCGCAACTGTTTTGCAAAGTAGTGGGCATGAGCGGCAGGTATGATGTATCGCAACCTATCAAAATGTTCCGCGACTTGTTGGATGGCTATCATAACGAAGATATTTACTTCAACATGCCTAACCAGTACATCAGCAACCTGTATGATGAAGCCCTGATCAGCCAGATCCGCAAACTGGATATCATTATAGCCGTAGGCGAAGAGGATGCGTTTTTGGATGATAACCGTTACCTAAGTAGTGAGCTATCGAAAAAAGGCATCAACAATTCCCTCTATATATGGAACGAAGAAGCCCACAGGCCTAAGTATTGGCGGCACATGGTGCAGTTGTATTTTTAAATACGGTATAAGAAGCGTTTAATTGCGAAGAGCGAATTAATCCATAAAAAAGCGCGTCATTGCGAGGAACGAAGCAATCTCTACTTAGGTTTTGCTTGTGCTGCAATTAACGTTGGTCTGCTCTTGGGCGCAGAGCCCCATTACTTTTGAGGGCAAAAGTAACAAAACCCTTTGTCCAGCAAAAGGCTTCTTTGCCGCACGAGGCCATATCCTGCAAAACAGTCAGAACTTGGGCTGGAACTTTTGCCCCGCCGCGCATTTCCCATCCCACATGCAACAAGTTCGCTATGCCCGCCTTTGCGCTCTTGGCCCTCATAGTTCTGCCCGTTTTTGCCCGAAGCTGTTTGCTGACGATGAAAGAAGTGTTTTCTAAAGCCCTCTCCCATGGAGAGGGTTGGGTGAGGCAAAAACCGCAATGGGTAGATACAAAGCAAACTTTATCAGCCAACAAAAATCTTATAACATCTCTGCCTGTTTAACCAAATCCAGCAATATTTCGGCACTGGGTTTAGCTTGTGCTTTATAGCCTGATTGCCCGGCCCACATGTTAATAAATTCAATATTGCCTGCGGCAAGGGCTAAATTACGTAAAGCCATGACCAGGCTGTACTGAACGGGGTATGGTGCTGCTTCAATGCCTGATGCTTCCAATTCAGTAATTAACGTATTTCGTAAACCGCGGGCCCACCTGCCCGAAATAGATCGTGTGATCACGCTGTCCGTTTCCACGCTGTTTTGTAAGGCTGTTTTATATGCCGCAATGGCCATACTTTCATCACTTGCTATAAACGCGGTACCCACCTGCACGGCTTTTGCCCCTAACACGAAGGCTGCTTTAATACTGCCGCCATCCATAATACCGCCCGCGGCAATTACAGGTTTAGTAACCCTGCTAACAATTTGCGGTATCAGCGACATCGAGCCAACCATAGGCAACGGTTCATCATCTAAAAATGTGCCCCTGTGCCCGCCTGCCTCAATGCCTTGCGCGGTGATCATGTCAATATCTTTGGCTGCTATCAGTTCCGCTTCTTTACTTGAGGTTGCAGTACCTATAAGTATGGTGCCTGCCCTTTTTAAAGCCCCAATGCTCTCGTCGTCAATTATCCCGAAGGTGAAACTAACTACAGGAATGTGCTCTTCTATCAATATCGCAATCTGGTAGTGATAGGTATAATATTCAAGACTATCTACGGATTGTTCTTCAAAATCCAAACCATGTTTAGCGGCAAGTTGCTTTATAAAATACTGCATCGGTTTTACCTGCTCTTTGTTGGGCATGGCATTCGCGTTAGCAAATAGGTTAACCGCAAAAGGTTTTTGAGTTAATGCCTTGGTTTGATGGATGAGCGTACGAGTTCTCTCTGCCGGTAAACCACCTACAGGTAATGAACCCAGTCCGCCATTGTTTGATACGGCAGCCACCATTTCGGGCGTAGTAACGCCAAGCATAGGCGCCTGAATTATGGGGTGTTCAATTTTAAGCAGTTGGGTAACTTCATTCTTCCGGTTCATAGTAAAAAGGGCTTTACAACGGGTGCAAATATACCGCTAAACTGTGGTATTAAAGTCTGCGGTCTTCCTCATCTATAGCCAGATCATTGATGCTTGCGTAGCGTTTTTGCATCAGGCCGTTCTCGTCAAACTCCCAGTTTTCGTTGCCGTAGGCGCGGTACCATTGCCCGGTATGGTCGTGGTATTCGTATTCAAAACGTACGGCAATGCGGTTATCGGTATAAGCCCATAGCTCTTTCTTTAGTTTGTACGATTGTTCTTTTTGCCACTTGGCGGTTAAAAACTGCACTACTTCAGCACGGCCGTTAATAAATTTATCGCGGTTGCGCCATTCGGTATCAATAGTATACGCTAATGATACCCGTTGCGGATCCTGGCTGTTCCAGGCATCTTCGGCCAGTTGAACCTTTTGGGTAGCCGTTTCAAAAGTGAACGGCGGTAAAGGGAGTTTTTGTTCCATAATAATGGTAAAGCTATGCAAGTGCCCGCAATTATTTATGGTACTGTTTACTTATTGTGTGGCAGTTAATGGAGATATTTTGCCGGTGTAACCATATCCGCAGTAAATAAAATACCAACAAGCGAAATTACTGCGCCTGTTGGTAAAGGATATAATTGATTAGTTTGCAGGAGCATCAACAGTGGTTGAGTTGGTTATTTTCCATACACCCGGTGTAGGGAAACTTACGCCTTTAGTGTTGCCGCGCACACCAGCATCGGTACCAAAATGGTACAGTGGGTGACCTTTATAAACCAATTGCGATTTGCCGAACACATCAATCACGTCAAATTGTGTTTTATCCAATATCGACGGAATGCTGCCTACGGTGGCTACCTCGTAAATAGGCCATACCGCGTTGTTTGAAAAATCGGGTTTGGTAAAGTTGTTCTTCTTGAATTTATCCGGCGCGAAATCGTATAGCGTTTGTCCGCTTGCATCGGTAATGTATTGGGTTACTTCGGTAGCGGGCTGGCTTTGGCCGTTGTAGTTAACGCCATCGTGCCCAACCAATTGTTTATTAGCCAGCATAACGGTATAATCTGCCTTGGCTACAAACCAGGTGTTGCCAACCTTATCGCCCTTTACATCATTGGCCTGGCTATCGCTTTGGTAGTAGTAAAGCGGCCAGCCTTTGTAAGTGGTTTGCTTGCTGCCATCGGTACGGGTAATTACGGCGAAATCAGCAGCATTAAGACCGGTGCCCAGTTCAGGGTTTTCTTTAAAGAAAGGCGCCCATACTACGGCGCATTGGCCGTTACAGTTAGAGTTTCCATCGGCATCAATAGCGAAAAAGTAAAGCGAGCGACCTTTGCTATCCGTAATGATATTACCGAAAGTGGCATTTTGGGTAAGCTTTACGCCGGTTACTATTGTAGGTTCGTCGGGCTTGGTATTGTCGGTATTGTTTGAATCTTTTTTACAGGCCGAAGCGAATGAGATAATAACCGCCGCAATGGCCGCTATCATCAGTTTGTGATGTGTTGATTTCATTTTAGTTGAGAAAATGTGATTAAAAATTAAATTTTATAAAGTGAGTACGCCCTCAAATCCGGATGGGTTGCCTGTGCCTGTAAAAGAATTTTCAGAAAGTATTTATGTGGCTGTAAATCAATATTATTAATTTGTAAAACCTGCCCATAATATTATTACAACTCTTGGTTGTTTTTAATTTATTGATATACAGTGATATGTGGCTATGTCGAAGCAGTAGCCAGTCTGAATATTACTTTTTTCAAAAAAATATAATAGTTGAGGCAACCATTGCTAAAGTATCTTCGTGTTATGTGTAAAAAGGCGTAATTTTAAAATGAAAGCGGTACCGCCTGTATGGGAGAAGCAGAACTACAAAATTTAATCGCCGGTTGTATAAAACAGCAAAGGCTCGATCAAAAAATGTTGTACAAAACATTTTATGGTTTTGCTATGGGTATATGTTTACGATATGCCGGCAATCGCTATGAGGCTGCCGAAATAATGAACCAAGGCTTTTTCAAAGTGTTTAGTCACCTGGATAAGTTTGATAATGGCAAGCCCTTTAAGGCATGGCTGGGCCGTATTATGATGAATACGAGTATCGATTATTATCGTAACAATCTTAAAATGATGTATAACGATGATATTGACGAAGCCGCTGAGGTAGCTAATGATGATATGCCCGATAGAAAATTGAGGTATGATGACCTGCTGGCCATGATACAGCAGCTGCCCCATGCCTACCGAACTGTGTTTAACTTATACGCCATTGAAGGATATACGCATGATGAGATTGGCGAATTGCTGGGAATAACCAGCGGCACATCAAAATCAAACCTTTTTAAGGCGCGCGATAAGTTAAAGAAGATGATAGCCGATGCAGATAATTTACCGGGGCAGTATTCGGGCACAGCCTACACCCCGATAGTAGCCATTAGTACAGCGAATTTAAAAGTTACCTTTTTAGGTAACGGAATTATAAGATGAAAAAGCAAGACAGTAATAAAATAGATAAGATTTTTAGCGACGGGCTATCCGATGCGGAAAATCATATTGCTTTTCATGATGCGGATTGGGATGCGATGGAAAAAATGCTGGACGAGCGTCCGGCGAGGAGGGGAGTTGTGCGCAGGCTTACCATTATTGCAGGCAGTATTGCTGCCATGTTGATATTGGCTTTAGGCTGGTTTTACTTAGGGAACAATGATAAGGGCGCTAAAAACAATAACAAGCCCGACCTGATCACTAAAACCGGACAGCAACAGGCAACGCGAAGTAAAACTGACGATACAACAACTAACAGGGGTGTGCAGTTACAAGGCAGCAAGGGTTTGGAGACAGATAATGCGAGGATGAAAAACGAAGAACCTTTGCTTGCCGAAACTGCCGAAAGTGGAAAGAGCGGGAAACAGGCTGGCAGCAATGCTAATAAGGATGCCATTTATACAGCAAATGATCCGAAAAGCAAGGCGGGAAACAATATCAGCAATGGTGACAAAAAAGATTCGGACCTGATTGCATCAGCTAATACGAACACCAATACTCGTGATCGAAATGCTGATTCGAACTTGATTGCAGCCGCTAATAATAAGGTGGATATATCAGATGGTCCGGTAAAGCAAAAAACGGATAGCTCCGCAATGCATATTGTAGATCGGGTTGAAGGGATGGCAATAATTCCATATAAAGCGCCTCGTTTCGCACTAAGTATTTTGGCTGCGCCGGATGTGAACGGTGTGGGTTCGTTTAATAATGGCCGTGTGGGTACATCCGCAGGGGTAATGTTGTCCTACCGCATCTCTAATAAATGGAGTATTACTACAGGTGCATCTTACGCTGTAAAACCGTATGCTGCCAACGGCGATCAGTACAAAAGGCAATGGGCTTACATGCCGGCAACAGTGGCTGCCAATTGCAATGTGCTGGATGTTCCGCTAAACATCAATTATCAAATTTACAGTAAAGGCAAAAATAGCTTTAGCGCGGGTACGGGCTTATCATCATACTTTATGCTGAGCGAAAAGTATACTTATACCTACGCCAACACAACCGATGTGCGAAAAATGACGGTCACCAATCAAAATCAGCACATTTTTGGTGTGGCTAATATTAACGTGAGCTATCAACGACAAATAAATTCAAAGTTCAATTTAATTGTACAACCTTACCTCAAACTGCCGCTAACGGAGATCGGTTTTTCGCAAGCCGATCTGAAAACTACAGGTGTGGCAGTGGGCGTAGGCTGGAATTTCAAGACAGGCAAACCCAAATAATCTATGAAATATATCGCTTTAATTTTACTTAGCTGGTTTAGCACAAACCAGGTGGGGCAGGAGATCTATGTCTGTAAAAATGCTAAGATCAGCCTATATTCTGAAGCTCCGCTGGAGAATATCGATGCTTCTTCGGCAAAGGCTGTATCGGTATTCAATGCCACCACCGGCGACCTTAGCTTCAGCTTACCTATCCGCTCGTTGCAGTTTCAGAAGGCGCTGATGCAGGAGCATTTTAACGAAAACTATATGGAAAGCGATAAATATCCCAATGCCACTTTCAAGGGCAAGGTATCGCAAAAAATAAGCGGAACGCAGGATGGTACCTTCGCCGTGAATGTAACCGGCGTACTGGAAGTGCATGGCGTAAAGCAAAACCGTACCATCCCCGGTAAAATAACGGTAAGCAAAGGGGTGGTAAGCCTGTCGTCAGAGTTTATGGTGCTGTGTAAAGACCACAACATAGAGATCCCTCAAATAGTATTTAAAAAGATAGCCGAAAGTATACAAATTAAGGTTGCCGCTACCTACGAAGCCTATAAGAAATAGCTCACCACTAAATATATCACACATGAAAAAATCCCTGTTAATACTGTTACTCACCGTGACGGCGGGCGTAGCCCTTGCCCAAACAAAAACCGACTCTGCATCTACCGATTCATTGCTTAACTCACTTGGCGGTACCGAAAAAAATGAGCCCGTCATAGCCACCTTCAAGTCAACGCGGCTCATCCTGTCGCAAACTACCGAAACCGTTAAAAAGAACAACCTCAACTTTTTGGTAGTTCACCGTTTCGGTGATATTGGCGGTACCGATGGCGGCGGCAAAACGCTGTGGGGACTGGATAACTCATCCGACATTTATATCGGCTTTGAATACGGCGTTACCGATAACCTCGATATCGATTTCGGCCGCAGCAAATTTGAGCAGCTGATAGAGCTTGGTCTCAAATACAACATCCTTCACCAAACATCAGATGATCACGTACCGGTTGCTGTTACCCTGATAGGCCGCATGGGCTTAAAGCCTTACAGTGTAGAAACCAATGTGTTTGATGATTACACTAACCGCTTTTCTTATTTAGCACAGGCGGTAATAGCCCGTAAGTTTTCGTCGAAATTATCGTTACAGATCTCGCCGATATTTTTACGGAACAATCTGCCTTTCCCTTACATACAAGGTAACGAGCAAAATATATTTTCGCTTGCCGCGGCGGGCCGTTTAAAGGTGACCAAGCGCATGGGGATCGTATTTGATTACGCGCATCCTTTCTCCTCGTTCCGCAAAAACAGCACCAGTCCTTACTTCTACGATGCATCGGGTGTGGGTATTGAGATGGAAACCGGCGGGCACGTATTTACGCTCAATTTCAGCAATGCCAAGGCCATTTCAGAAATGAATTACTTGGCCGATACCGAATCGAAATGGGGTAAGGGGCAATACCGTATTGGCTTTACCATAACAAGGGTATTTGATTTAAACAAGAAACACAAAGGCACTTATAAATAATCAGCACTAAAACTAACTCATTATGGAAAGACACGAATTTTTATCAAAATTTGGCATCGGCCTCGCCGCCGTATGCCTGGGCTGCGGCGTTGCATCATGCGGAAGCTCGCCCAAAAATGACCCTACACCCGATGACAACAATAACAACAACGGAGGTAACAACGGGGGGAATAACGGTGGTAACAATGATCTTGTTACGGCTAACCTGAGTTCTGAATTAACGTCAGTTGGTGCATCTAAGGTTGCAAAAGGGGTGATAGTGGTACGTATTGCAACCGGCAACACGGCCGATGCCTTTACCGCGGTACAGGTAGCTTGTACGCACCAGGGCACATCTATCAACTACAACAACTCACAAGGTAAATTCATTTGCCCTAACCACGGCAGCGAATTCAGTAAAACCGGAGCTGTTTTATTAGGACCGGCAGCTACCGCGCTTAAGCAATACACAGTTAAGGTGACTAATACTACTTTAACCGTTACTGCATAATTTTGAACGTGAGTTCTTAAGAGGATATCGTCATTGCGAGGTACGAAGCAATCTCTACGTAAGCAGAGCCGCTCTGTATAGTTTAGAGATTGCTTCGTACCTCGCAGCAACGACGATTTTTATATTAAATTATCCGTTTTGTTTTTTTCTACTGATGACTTTTTTCACAGCAGCGATGATATGCTCGGCATCGAGACCATATTTGGTCATGAGTTGCGCAGGCGTACCACTTTCGCCAAAGCTGTCGTTCACGGCCACATATTCCTGCGGGGCAGGGGTATTGGTCGCTAACAATTGCGCGATGCTGTCACCCAAACCACCTAAACGGTTATGCTCTTCGGCAGTAACCACACAACCCGTTTTGGCAACCGATTTTAAAACGGCTTCCGCGTCAAGAGGTTTAATAGTGTGGATATTGATGATCTCGGCATCGATACCTTCCTCGGCCAGTTTTTCACCGGCAAGGATAGCCTCCCATACGAGGTGACCGGTAGCGAAGATAGATACATCGGCACCTTCATTCACCATCCAGGCCTTACCGATCTCGAACTTTTGGTCAGCATCAGTGAAGATAGGTACCACTGGGCGACCAAAACGCAGGTAAACCGGGCCATGGTGCTCGGCGATAGCGATGGTAGCCGCTTTGGTCTGGTTATAATCGCAAGTATTGATCACGGTCATCCCCGGCAGCATTTTCATCAGGCCGATATCTTCGAGGATCTGATGTGTCGCACCATCTTCACCCAAAGTCAAACCCGCGTGCGAAGCGCAGATCTTTACGTTCTTATCAGAATAAGCAACCGACTGGCGGATCTGGTCATATACACGGCCGGTAGAAAAATTAGCGAAAGTACCGGTAAAAGGAATTTTACCACTGATGCTTAAACCTGCCGCTATGCCGATCATGTTGGCTTCAGCGATGCCGATCTGGAAAAAGCGTTCAGGGAAAGCCTTGATAAAATCGTTCATTTTGAGTGAACCGATCAGGTCGGCACAAAGTGCCACCACTTCGGGGTTGCGTTTACCTGCCTCAAGCAAGCCATCGCCAAAACCCGAGCGGGTATCTTTTTTTTCTGTGAAAGTATATTTCTTCATAAGCCTCACCTAAATCCTCTCCAAAGGAGAGGACTTATTAGGAATTTGTAATTGTGATAAAAATAATGTTGATCAAAAGCTCCCCCTTCAGGGGGCCGGGGGGATTAATAGTCTCCCAGTGTTTCCTCTAATTGCGCTAAGGCAAGTGTTAATTGCTCATCGTTAGGCGCGGTACCGTGCCATTTGTGGGTGCCCATCATGTAATCGACACCGTAACCCATGCCGGTATGCAGCAAAATGGCTACAGGCTTACCTTTGCCGGTATGGCTCTTGGCTTTTTCAAGCACGGCAACTACACTGGCCATATCGTTACCTTTAGGCTCATCCAAAACATCCCAGCCGAAAGCTTCAAACTTGGCTTTCAGGTCGCCTAAAGAAAGTACCAAACTGGTAGGGCCGTCGATCTGCTGACCGTTGTAGTCAATAGTAGCGATCAGGTTATCGACCTTGTTATGCGGGGCGAACATGGCCGCTTCCCAGATCTGGCCTTCCTGTAACTCACCGTCACCGTGTAATGTATACACAAGAGAAGGATCGCCATCCAGTTTTTTAGCTAAGGCAGTGCCGATAGCTACCGATAAACCCTGACCCAAAGAACCCGAAGCGATACGCACACCCGGTAAATGCTCATGAGTAGTAGGGTGACCTTGCAAACGTGAGTTCAGCTTACGAAAAGTAGCCAGTTCGGCTTTATCAAAATAACCGGCATGAGCCAGTACGCTGTAAAAAACAGGGGAAATGTGGCCGTTAGAAAGGAAGAAAAGATCTTCGCCTTTACCTTCCATGCTGAAAGCGGGGTTGTGGTTCATGGCGTTGAAATAGAGTGCCACCAGGAAATCGGCGCAACCTAAAGAACCGCCGGGGTGCCCCGACTGGCAGGCATGTACCATGCGGACGATATCGCGCCTTACCTGCGAGGCGGTCTGCTCTAATTGTGCTATGTCTTGTTTCATATTGTGATCGTTTTTATAATTATTTACCTGCCGCTTTAGCATGGTCGGCCAAAAACTGGGCTAAGCCATTATCAGTTAAAGGGTGTTTCAATAAAGCAGTAATTGCGCTTAACGGACCAGTAATTACATCAGAACCTAATTTAGCGCAATTGATGATGTGCATAGCATGACGAACCGAAGCAGCCAGGATCTGAGTTTCGTAACCGTAGTTGTCATAGATCAAACGGATATCTTCAATCAGTTGCAAACCATCGGTTGAAATGTCATCCAAACGGCCAATAAAAGGAGATACATAAGTAGCGCCTGCTTTGGCAGCCAATAAAGCCTGACCGGCAGAGAATACCAAAGTACAATTGGTTTTGATGCCCTTTGAAGTAAAGTATTTAATAGCGCGAACACCATCTTTGATCATAGGTACCTTTACTACAATACGCTCGTGCAGTTTAGCCAAAGCTTCACCTTCAACAATGATCTCGTCATAAGTAGTAGCAATTACTTCGGCGCTTACATCACCATCGGTAATTTCGCAAATGGCTTTGTAGTGGGCAATCACATTATCCTGACCGGTGATGCCTTCTTTAGCCATCAGGGTAGGGTTGGTGGTAACGCCATCTAAAACGCCTAATTCGTGTGCTTCTTTAATTTGTGCAAGATTTGCTGTATCAATAAAAAATTTCATGGTGTAATTGTTTGATTTAGTGTAATGTTACCAGAACCTTACGTACAAGGCGGTAAGTAATAAAAGGGTTAATATAATTAAGGCAAGGGTTGATGATTCAACTTTAAACATGCCCTTATCCAAATGCAGTGCTTTCGGGTTAATTTTCGGTCCGGCGAAGCTGATGGCCACCATTACGATGATGGTGAACAGGAATGATAAACCCATACATATCAGGAACGGGATCTCATATCCGCCCTTACCGTTAGGGAAGGCTGTATAAAGAAAGGTTTCGTGCCCGAATAAAGCCGGGGCGTAGTTGTTAAACAATACCGACATGCCAAAACCGGTTAAAATACCCGCGATAGCTGCCGCGCCTGTAGTACGTTTCCAGAAGAAACCTAAAATGAATATGGCAAATATACCCGGACTGATAAAGCCTGTATACTTTTGAATAAAGGTAAAACCACCTTCACCGCCAATACCCAGCAAATCTTTCCAGGTTAATAATATTGAAAACACCATAGCCGCGAAAATGGTTAAGCGGCCTACTATTACCAGCTTTTTCTCGCTGGCATCTTTGCTGATGTGCTTTTTGTAAATATCTAAAGTGAAAATGGTGGAGATACTGTTGGCTTTACCCGCAAGTGAAGCCACAATAGCCGCGGTAAGCGCCGCTACCGAAAGTCCTTTTAAACCTGTTGGTAAAAAGCCAAGCACCGCCGAATAAGCATTATCGGAATTGAAGTGACCACCCGATAGCATTTCCTGTTGTAAGCTGCCATTTTTGTATAAAACATAAGCGGCAATACCCGGTACAATTACAATTACAGGCATAGCCAGTTTCATTAAACCGGCGAAGAGGATACCGGTACGGGCCGTTTTTAAATCGGCACCAAGGGCGCGTTGGGTAATGTATTGGTTACAGCCCCAATAGTTAAGGTTTACTATCCACTGGCCTGCAAAATACATGGCAATGCCGGGCAGGGCCAGGTATTTATTGATTTCGCCTTGCGATGCACCCGGTTTTGGTTTGGATAACATCATTTTAAAGTGATCGGGCGCGTCGGTAAGCATGGCATCAAGTCCGGCCATGGCATCTTTACCTAAACCAAATTTTTCGCTCACCAAAGTAAGGGCGATGTAGGTTGTTGCCAAACCGCCAATTACCAGCACTAAAACCTGTATAACATCGGTAAAACCGATCACCTTCATACCACCAAGGGTAATAAACAATGCGAAAATAGCCAGCGCGATGATGATGCCATGCATCATATCCGGACTGCCGCCTGCCAAGTTGTTGAGCGCCAGCGCGCCAAGGTAAAGTATAGAGGTAAGGTTAACGAATACATAAAGAAACAGCCAAAAGATGGCCATTACAAAGCTCACGGTTTCGTTGTAGCGGGTATGCAGAAACTGCGGCATGGTGAATATCTTATTTTTAAGATACACCGGCACAAACCAAACGGCTACAATAATGAGGGCTATAGCTGCAACCCATTCGTAAGCGGCAACGGCCAAACCCACCGCGAAACCCTGCCCGCTGGCACCGATAAATTGCTCGGCAGATATGTTGGACGCGATAAGCGAAGCGCCGATAGCCCACCAGGTGAGCGATCCTTCGGCAAGGAAAAAGTCTTTACTATCTGATACGCCTTTAACTTTTTTGCGGCTGTATACCCAGTAACCATAGCTGGATACCGCAATAAAGTAGATCACGAAGATGACGTAATCAATGGTTGAAAATTTACTCATAATTCGGTTTAATTAGTTTTGATATGGAAGATACCGGTGGCCACGATAGCCCATTATTATATAAATGCGGCCGCCGGTATCTTTAATTAGGGGAGTAGGAAATACTATTTGTAAGCAATATCGTTCCAACGGATCTCGTTACGGAACTGTGCCAGTTTGGTGTCTTTACCGATCACTAAGAACTCAAGATCGGCCATGTCGGCAAAATCCTGTAAGTGTTCGGCTGTTAAATTTTGGCTGTATGCGGTATGGTGAGCGCCGCCGCCGTAGATCCATGCCGCGCAACCTGTTTTCATATCAGGCAGTGGTTTCCAAAGCACACGTGCTACAGGCAGGTTAGGTAGGTCGTTCTGTGGTTCAACGGCTTCAACTTCGTTAATTAACAAACGGAAACGGTTGCCCATATCCACAATAGAAGCGTTAAGCGCCGCGCCGCCCGATACGTTAAATACCAGGCGTGCAGGATCGGCTTTGCCGCCAATACCTAATGGGTGCACCTCTAAACTTGCTTTACCGTTGGCCAAAGAAGCGTCAACCTCCAGCATGTGTGAGCCTAATACCAGGGCGTTATTGGGGTCGAAATGATAAGTATAATCTTCCATAAAGGCATTGCCACCCGGCAAACCTGCACCCATCACCTTGAACGCGCGTACCAAAGCCGCTGTTTTCCAGTCGCCCTCACCAGCAAAGCCATAGCCATCGGCCAACAGGCGCTGTACGGCAAGGCCCGGTAATTGGATCATGCCATGCAGGTCTTCAAACGTATCTGAAAAACCTTTAAAGCCGCCATCTACCAAAAACTTACGTAAGCCTATTTCAATTTTTGCAGCCTCATATACCGATGCATGTTTTTCACCACCTTTTAATAAAGCGGCGTCCATTGTATAAGTTGCTTCGTACTCGCTGATGAGGTTTTGAATATCCTCTTCGCTTACGTTATTGATTAATGCAACCAAATCTCCAATACCATAAGTATTTACAGCGAAACCAAATTTCAGTTCGGCCTCAACCTTATCGCCATCTGTAACGGCAACATAGCGCATATTATCGCCAAAGCGGGCAAACTTAGCGCCTTGCCAATCGTACCAACCGGCTGCTGCACGTGTCCAGGCACCTATTTCGGCCAATGCTTCGCTATCTTGCCAGTGACCAACCACTACCTTGCGGTTTTTACGCATGCGCGATACCATAAAACCAAACTCCCTGTCGCCATGCGCGCTTTGGTTAAGGTTCATGAAATCCATATCGATAGAACTCCACGGAATATCGCGGTTGTATTGAGTGTGCAGGTGCAGCAATGGTTTTTTAAGAATGCTTAAACCACGGATCCACATTTTAGCAGGAGAGAAGGTATGCATCCAGGTGATTACACCAATTACGTTTTCGGCGCTGTTGGCTGCAAGCAGGGTGTCGTATATTTCTTCGGTGGTTTTTACGGTTGGTTTAAATACCACGCGTACCGGTATTTCCTGCGCGCTGTCCAATCCGGCTGCAATTTCTTTTGAATGCTCTGCAACCAGGTTCAAAGTTTCTTCGCCGTATAAGTGCTGGCTGCCGGTTATAAACCAAACTTCAAATGTTTTTAAATCTATCATTGTGTGTTATTTATATAGCTGTGTTTAAATTTATAAGCTTAGTTAAGTACCATGGTGAAGCCGCCATTGGCCTGCATGGTTACTTTTATTTTTTTATTTGACGGTAAACTGATGCTGTTTTTACTGAAGGATAAAGGCTCTTTACCATCGGTAATTATGGTGCCGGTTGTTTTATTTAAGGCTGATAGGTCAAGGTTCAGTGTTTTAGCAGCACCCTCGCCGTTGATACCGGCCACATACCAGGTGTTGCCACTTTTGCGGGCTATCACCACGTATTTGCCGGGGTAACCATCGATAAACTTTACATCATCCCAGTTATCGGGTAATGTTTTCAGCATATCGATTACAAAATCGGGTACGTGGGTCATGCCTTCGGGAGATTCGGCATAGTGTTGGATGCCCGAGAGGAACAGCACGCTCAAAGCCAGCTCGAAACCGCTGCTGGTTTTACGGATAACTTGGGTAGGTATTTTGTACAGGTTCACCGGGGTAAAATCCATCGGGTCGAAAGCGTTGCGGGTAAAGGGCAGCATGGCGCAATGGTTACCCTGCATGTCGGCACCGCGTTGCTCGAAGGTTACCATCTCAAAACCTTTCACCGCTTCGGTACTCATCAGGTGCGGGTAGGTACGTGCCCAGCCACGCGGCAGTGTAGCACCGTGAAAGTTTACCAATAGCTTGTATTTGGCGGCATCGTTCAGTATATCAATGTAATACTGTATCATGCTTTGGCCGTCGCCATTAAAAAAGTCTATCTTAACACCCTTAACTCCCATTTGCTGTAAGCGGGCAAACTCTTTTTCGCGGCCTTCATGAGTGAGCAATTTATCTTTAGGGTGATATTTTACGGTATTCCATGGCCCGGCAGAATTGTACCAAAGCAGCAGGCCCACATTTTTTTGCGCGCCGTAATCAACGAGCGCCTTTATTTTATCATAGCCAATTTTGGTGTCCCAGTCAACATCTACCAGGCAATATTGCCATTTCATTTTGGCGGCCAAATCAATATAACGGATGGTTTCGGTATAGGTGATGGAGTCATCCTTGCTCATGATCCAGCTCCAGGCCGCTTTGCCCGGTTTTATATAATCTGCCTTTGGCGATTGTTGCGCAGGTTTAGCCAAATCGGTACCTAAGGTTGATTCAACAATGGTTTTCAATCCGCCAATAGTAATTACACGCCATGGCGAATAAGCAGCGTCTTTAGGTAATAAACCTTTGCCGGTAAAAAGCTCGCGTGCATCCGGGAAACCGGTATGATAAACCGTACTTGCCGAATCGTTAACCAAATGTGTAGCGCAATAAGTACCATCCATATTGGCTTCGGTGATCAGCAGCCATGCATTGCCGCTTTTAAACAGGGCAGGGTATACCCAACCATTTTTGGCGGTTTTTCCTACGGGGATATCCTGCTCGTAATATTCTTCGTACGATGGATTAGTATGTTCCCAACCGCTTTGTGCTTCGGCTTTGGGTTGCAGCCATGCTTTGGTACTTGGCGCAAAGTTGAAGGCGGTGTACTCTTTAGTTATGGTAACGGCGGTATCTGTTTGCCCCGGGAAATGGTAGCGAAAAGCAACTCCATCGTTTGATACATTGAAGATGATCTGCACTGCTTTTTTATCAGCATTAGCTAAGCTAAAAGTAACCTGGTTGGCCGTGTAGCTAATCTGGCTCTTCTTTGCGTTCAGCATGGTGTAGCTATCCTTAACCGGTTTTATTGCCGATGTGCTTTTGAGCGTTAAGCCACTGTACAGATTTGCATTGCTTTGCGCTATACCTAAAGCCGATTCGTTGATAACCGGTTGCTTATTGTACGCGACTGTATAAACAGGCTTGCCTGCCTTCAGCTTAAATGCAACCTCTATTTTTTTATCCGGACTGTAAACGCTTTGCGCCGAAGCCAGATTAACCAACGCGCTTACGAACAGTAAAGACAGAATATATTTATATACCATATTGGCTTTATATTTTATGGTTGGTTATTGGCCGTAATATGAGTTAGGGCCATGTTTGCGCTCAAAATGTTTTTTGATCAGGGCATCCTTCAGGCGCGGGGCTTGCGGGTTGATCTGCTCGGTGAGGTAGGCCATTTGGGCAACGGTTTCTAAAACGGCGCTGTTGTAAACGGCTTTGTCGGCGGTTTTGCCCCAGGTAAAAGGGGCGTGGTTGCCTACCAGTATCATCTCTACTTCTTCATAACTCAAGCCTTTTTCCTTAAAGCAATCCATTATCTGAAAACCGGTTTGGTATTCGTAATCACCGGCAATCATCTCATCGCTCATTGGTGGGGCGCAGGGCACATCAACCGTAATATGATCGGCATGTGTGGTACCGAAAATAGGTATGTCCCTTTGTGTTTGTGCCCAGGCGGTGGCATAAGTGGAGTGTGTGTGCACGATGCCGTTGATATGATCCCAATGCTTATACAATACGGCATGGGTAAGGGTATCTGATGACGGGCGCAGATCGCCTTCGATAGTTTTACCATCAAAATCAACAATCACCATCTTTTCGGGCGACAGATCTTCGTACGGCACACCGCTTGGTTTTATAGCGAATACCCCCAGCTCACGGTCGGCGGCGCTTACGTTACCGAAGGTGAATAGCACTAAACCCAGTTTAGGCAGTTTCATGTTGGCCTCGTAAGCGCTTTGTTTTATATGCTGATACTTGCTCATGCCAATACCGAATTAGATGATTCACTTACGGCAGCTTTAGCGGCAATTTCTTTAGCGGTAAACTCGCCCAGGCGTTTATATTGCTCGTAACGGTTTTGGTAAACCGCTTCGTTCTCTTTGTTTGGTTGATATTCTACATCAAAACCACGGCCCATACCTTCCATCGCTTCTTCTACCGTGGCGTAAATGCCTGCTACAACAGCCGCGAACATGGCCGCGCCCAAAGCACAGGTGTGTTTAAACTGGTGGATGCGGATAGGCATGCCCAATACATCGGCCATCATTTGCATTACAAACGGCGACTTTTTAGCCACACCACCTATACCGATGATTCCCTTAACGGGGATGCCTTCCTGCACAAAGCGGTCAACAATGCTTTTGGCACCAAAGCAAGTAGCCTCGGCCAGCGCACGGAACACGCGCGGTGCATCAGTACCCAGGTTTAAACCGGTGATAGCTCCTTTTAAAGATTGATCGGCATCCGGGGTGCGGCGGCCGTTAAACCAGTCAATCGCCAATTCGTTGCCGGTTTCTATAGGCAGTAATGCTGCCTGGCGACTCAACTCGGGTATGATCGCTTCTGCCAGTTCTTCTTTTAAAGCAGCCGCGGTTTGCGCGTCAAGTACGGCTGACTGTGCCAGCAAGTTATTTAAAGGCCACGACAGGATGTTTTTGAACCAGGCATAAGTATCGCCAAAGGCAGATTGCCCGGCCTCTAAACCGGCCATACCGGGAATAACCGAACCGTTCACCTGTCCGCAAATGCCGCGTACCAGTTTACCTTCTACATCGGCGCTTGGCGCAACCAGTATATCACAGGTGGAAGTACCCATTACTTTACTTAAATGGTAAGGCTCAATTTGCCCGCCTACTGCACCCATGTGGGCATCGAAAGCGCCAACGCCTACTACCACATCGGTAGAAAGGCCTAACCTATCGGCCCATTCCCGGCTTAAGTTGCCTGCGGCTATGTCAGATGTATAGGTATCTTTAAATAATTTTGCTGTGATGCCACCCAAAATCGGGTCTAATGAGGAGAAGAACTCATCGGGCGGCAGGCCGTCAAATTCTTCGGCCCAAAGGGCTTTATGTCCGGCCGCGCAACGGCTGCGCTTAATTTCTTTTACATCGGTACCGCCGGTAAGTAAGAACGGGATCCAGTCGCAATGCTCTACCCATGAGTGCAGCGCTTCGGCCACGCCTTTGTCGACTCTTACAATGCGCAGCAGTTTGGCCCAAAACCACTCCGACGAGTAAATTCCGCCTACATATTTAAGATAATTGGTATCAAACTTTGTAGCGTGCTCGTTGATCTGGGCGGCTTCGTTAACCGCGGTATGGTCTTTCCAAAGGATGAACATCGCGTTAGGGTTCTCTTCAAAACCCGGGGTAAGGGCAAGCGGGGTACCGGTGCTGTCAACCGCTATCGGTGTTGAGCCTGTGGTGTCAACCGATAAGCCTTTAACGGCTTTGGCCACTTCATCGCCGCCGGCTAAACGTATGCAATCCTTTATCGTAAATTCTAAACCTTCAATATAATCAAGCGGATGCTGCCTGAACTGGTTGGCGGCCGGGTTGCAATACTGCCCCTTTTGCCAGCGCGGATAGTAGTATACTGATGATGCGATCTCTTCGCCGTTAGCGGCATCAACAATCACAGATCGAACGGAATCAGACCCATAGTCAACTCCAATTACATATTGGTTCTTACTCATAAAGATTAATAATTGTTGTCGAAATAACACTTATTTTTTGACAAAAAGAAATTTTTACAAAAAAACATTTAAAAATAAATTCACAGGGGAGGCTTAGTGTAAAAACATGGGCATGTTTACACCGGTTATTGCAAATAAGAAAGAGCTTGAAAAGGGCTTACAGGCCGATAGAATCCGGGTTAGGAATGAAGTTCATAAACGCCTGAAATTTAGCATAGTAGTTTTGCATGTTCAGCTGGTAATAGTACGCGCCGCGCTTTGAACCTGCTTTATCTTTCTCGTTCAGCTTAATCAATAGGCCTGTAGCCAGTACCCTTTTACTAAAGTTACGCTTATCAATGGTTGTATTGAAAACACATTCGTAAAGGTTCTGTAATTGAGGTAAAGTGAACTTTCCGGGCAGTAATTCAAATAAAATAGGGTGTAAAGCCGCTTTATAACGGATGCGTTGTTTGGCCAATTCTACCATCTCCTGCTGGTCGAAGATGATTTTTGGCGCGCGTTTCAACGAAAACCATTCGGCGTGGTAATCAGCGCTGATCTGCTTTTCGTACTTATGTATATCAACCAGCGCGAAGTAAGCTACTGATATGGTACGCTCAATAGGATCGCGCAGCGGGTTACCGAAAGTATGCAGTTGTTCTAAGTAAACACCCTCTAATCCAGTTAGTTGCTTTAATATTCGGTTAGATGCCTGGTCTAAGCTTTCATCAGGCTGAACAAACCCACCCATTAAACTCCAGTTGTTCTTTTCGGGCTGAAAACCTCTTTTTATTAGCAAGAGTTTTAAAGTTTCTCCGTCAAAACCAAATATGATACAATCAACTGCAAGTAAGAGCCTGGTCTGTTTCGAATATTTCTGCATTTTATAACGTTATGTGATTTTTCTAAAAAAAACAAATGTACTTATAAGAATTAAATTTTTTTTCAAAATAAAACGTGTACCCATTTTGATGTATTGTTACGTTTTAGCTTCGCTTTTAGTTAGTAATTAGTGTAACAAATACACTGCATTTATGAAAAATATTTTAAGTGTTTTTTTAACAATTAAATATTTTATTATATCTTCGATTTTAATTAAAAGGCTCTTGTAGCCCTTTATAAATTATAAGCAACCAATTATATAACAATACAACAAGCCGCGCCATATAAAGGTTAAAGCCTGTTGCTGTCACTTTTAGTATTAATATCTTATGAAAAGAAATTTTATTAACCTATTTATTACAAGCTGCTGCGCGGCAACACTATTTACTGCCTGCAATAATCAGGCTGGCAAGCAAAGCGGCGGGCAGGATTCAGTATCTACAAACAAAATGATCCCCGAAAAGAAAAACTTTGAAGCAACCATCAACGATAAACAAGTTGAGCTGTACGTGTTAAAGAACAAAAGCGGCGCCGAGGCAGCCATTACCAATTACGGCGGCAGGCTGGTGAGTTTGTTAGTACCCGATAATAAAGGAGCATTGACTGACGTGGTTTTAGGATACGATAGTTTAAAAAGCTATCAAAAACCGAAAGAGCCTTTCTTCGGTGCTATAATAGGTCGTTACGGTAACCGTATTGCTAAAGGAAAATTCACGCTTGATGGCAAAACATACCAGTTAGATATTAACGATGGTGTAAATACGCTGCATGGCGGCCTTAAAGGTTTTTACGCGCAGGTTTTTGATGCTAAACAGGTCGACGATCAAAACCTCGAACTTACTTATATATCTGATGACGGCCAGGGCGGTTACCCGGGCACGTTAACAGTTAAAGTAACTTATACCTTAACTGATGATAACGCCCTAAAGATAGTTTACCACGCTACTACTGATAAAGCAACGGTGGTAAACCTTACCAATCATGCTTATTTTAACCTTAACGGCGCGGGCAGCCCAACCATTACAGATAACGTATTGCAAATAAACGCCGATACATTTAATCCTGTTGATACCACGCTGATACCAACCGGTGTATTGCAACCGGTAAAAGGTACGCCTTTTGATTTTACTACGGCCAAGGCTATAGGCAAAGATATTGACGTTAAAGATGAACAACTGAAGAATGGCAAAGGCTACGATCACAACTTTGTGCTTAATAAAAATGATGGCAAGCAGCCTATCGCTATTGTAAGCAGCCCGCAAACCGGTATTAAAATGGAAGTGTACACTACCGAACCGGGCGTGCAGTTTTACAGCGGTAACTTTTTAACCGGTGCCGATCATGATGGTAAGGGCGGTAAGGCTTATGGCTTGCGTTCGGCATTTTGTTTGGAAACACAGCATTTTCCCGATTCGCCAAATCAACCAAAATTCCCGTCTACAGAGTTAAAACCGGGACAGGTGTACCATACCGAAACCACCTATAAATTTTTAACCAACTAAGAACCAACGCAGCAGTTAACAACTGATATTACAAACCATACTGTAAACCATGAGAATTTCTTCACTGTTATCAAAGATCGCGCTAACGGGATTGCTTGTTACAAACTACGCTTTCGCGCAACAAAAAAATACCATTGTTGTTGAAACCAAGCAGGGTAAAACGCAAATTAGTAAATACATATATAGCCATTTTGCCGAGCATTTGGGCAGATGTATATACGGTGGCTTTTATGTAGGCGATACCTCAAAAATTCCGAATACCAATGGGGTGCGTAATGATATTGTGGCGGCGTTAAAAAAAATGAAGATTCCTGCCCTGCGCTGGCCGGGCGGTTGTTTTGCCGATACCTACCACTGGCGCGACGGCGTAGGCCCTAAAGCCGAACGCCCATCGATAGTAAACCGCTGGTGGGGTGGCGTTACCGAAGATAACAGCTTTGGTACGCACGACTTTTTAAACATGTGCGAAGCTTTAGGTACCGAGCCATACCTGGCCGGTAATATTGGCAGCGGCACAGTGCAGGAACTGGCCGATTGGGTACAGTATGTAAATTCAGATACCAAGAACCCGATGTCGGACCTGCGGAAAAAGAACGGACGTGAGAAACCATGGAGCGTACGCTTTTGGGGTGTGGGTAACGAGGCCTGGGGCTGCGGCGGTAACATGACACCGGATTATTATGCCAACGAGTTCAGAAAATATGCTACGTTCATGTCCGACTGGACAAATACCGGTCATATCTTCCGTGTAGCATCTGGTGCTAATGTTGATGATTACAACTGGACGGAAACCCTGATGAAAGGCATCCCGAAACAAATGGTAGAAGGCGTGGCCCTGCACCATTACTCAATTGTGGAGTGGAACAAAAAAGGATCGGCAACTAAATTCAACGAGGATACTTACTTCAAAACCATCAAATCGGCCTTGCGCATGGAAGAACTGGTAACGAAGCATTCGGCCATTATGGATAAGTACGATCCGGAAAAGAAGGTAGCTTTAGTGGTTGATGAATGGGGCGGCTGGTACGAGGTGGAAGATGGCACGAACCCTGGTTTCCTGTATCAGCAAAACACCATCCGCGACGCGCTGATTGCCGGTGTTACCCTTAACATATTTAATAACCATGCCGAAAGGGTGCGCATGGCCAACCTGGCCCAAACAGTAAACGTATTGCAGGCAGTTATACTTACCGATAAAGAGAAGATGATACTTACGCCTACATACCACGTTATGGAAATGTATAGCGTACACCAGGATGCTACCTTGCTGCCTATAAAAGTTACCAGTAACGATTATACTTTCGGTACCGATAAACTGCCTGCCGTATCTGCTTCGGCATCGGTTGATAAGAGCGGGGTAACACATATCACCCTCGCTAACATCGACCCAAAGAACGCGCAGGATATTGAGCTGACGCTTGACGGCGGCGCTTACAAAACCGTAACAGGCAGGGCACTTACCTCAAAAAACCTGCAAGACCGCAACACCTTCGATCAGCCGAATGCGATACAACCGGTTGCTTTTAAAGGCGCGTCATTAAAAGGCGGCAAATTACAGGTGAAGCTATCGCCAATATCGGTAGTGGTACTGGAGTTGAAATAATTGAACGGCAAAAAAATAAACAACTATTACATATAGTAGCATTTGAATATGATTTTTAAAGGAACAAAAAAAATAGGCTTGCTGATAAGCGCGTTAGGGCTGTCGGTAACGGCGTTTTGCCAAACGGGTAAGGTGTACACCATTGATCCGGCGAAGGTAACGGCGCATATACAGCCTACCATGTACGGTATATTTTTTGAAGATATTAATATGGGTGCCGATGGCGGCCTGTATGCCGAATTGGTAAAGAACCGCTCGTTTGAGTTTGGCGATGCCTTGCAGGGCTGGAAAACCGAAGGCGGCAATGGTATAGTAAAAGTGGTTGACCGCAGCAGCGAACGTGCCGATAACCCTCATGTGATCAATGTAGATATCGCTTCAAATAGCGGTGCTTTTTCGTTAATTAATGAAGGTTTCCGTGGTATGGGAATCAAAAAAGGGGAGGGGTATAATTTTTCGGTTTTGAGCAAACAAGCAGCGGATAGTAAGGTGAAACTTACCATTGAACTTCGCGACGAGGCAGGCAAGGTGATAGCTACAACTTATCTACTACCTAACGGTGCCACATGGGCTAAGCACAGCGCTAAACTGGTGGCAACGGCATCGGCCAATAAGGCTAAATTGTACATCAGCTTTAAGGGTAAAGGTTCGGTTGATATAGATATGATATCACTGTTTCCACAGCATACCTGGAAGAACCGTGCCAATGGCCTGCGTGCCGACCTGGTACAAAAGCTGGCCGATATGAAACCGGGTTTCCTGCGTTTTCCGGGAGGCTGTATTGTAGAGGGCCGCGAGTTGAAAACCCGTTATCAATGGAAAAAAACCATTGGCGATATCGACACCCGCGAGAATGTAATTAACCGCTGGAACACCGAGTTCAAGCACCGCTTAACGCCCGATTATTACCAGAGCTTCGGCCTCGGTTTTATGGAGTACTTTATGTTGAGCGAAGATATAGGTGCCGAACCGCTGCCAATTTTAAATTGCGGTATGGCCTGCCAGTTCAACAGCGGCGAGCTTACCGAACTGGGTCAGCTTGACCCTTACGTGCAGGATGCCTTAGACCTGATTGAGTTTGCTAACGGTGGCCCTGAAACAGAATGGGGAAAGTTGCGCGCGCAATTAGGCCATCCGGCTAAGTTTAACCTGAAAATGCTGGGTGTGGGTAACGAAAACTGGGGGCCAAACTATATTGACCGCTGGAAGATCTTCCACAAAGCTATCAAGGCGAAATACCCTGACGTTAAAATAGTAACCAGTACCGGTACCGATCCGGATGGTGCAAGGTTTGATACGCTGAATACCGCTTTCCGTGCATTGGGTGCCGATATTTTGGATGAGCATTATTACCGCGCGCCAAAATGGTTCAGGGACAATGCCAAGCGGTATGACAAATATGATCGTAACGGTCCGAAGATATTCGCTGGTGAATACGCCGCGCAGAGTGTGGCTATCGCGAGTCCGCAGAATAAGAACAACTGGGAGTGCGCGTTATCTGAAGCCGCTTTCATGACTGGTCTTGAGCGTAATGCCGATGTAGTGGCCATGGCGTCGTACGCGCCACTGTTTGCGCATGTGGATGCCTGGCAGTGGACACCCGACCTAATTTGGTTTGACAACGAGCATAGCTACGGCACACCTAACTATTATGTACAAAAGCTTTACTCGCTTAATAAAGGTACAGATGTGGTACCGCTGCTATTGAATGACGAAGCCGTAACCGGGCAGAACGGCATTTTTGCTACCGCCAGTATCGATAAAAAGACCAACGAACTGCTTATTAAATTTGTAAATACAACTGATGCTAAGCAAACTGCCGCATTTGATATTAAAGGACTTGCTAAATATCAGCCAACGGCTACCATAACAACCCTGCAAAGCAACAAGCTTGATGCCGAAAATTCACTGACCAATCCGGTGGTGATAGCGCCTGTGGTTAGTCAGCTGAAAATAGCGGGTAAAAACTTAAGTGTAAGCGTTGAGCCGTATTCATTTACAGTGATCAAATTAAAAGCTAAATAAGTATGTTGTTTACTAAAAGATCATATTCTGTAACCGCTGTGGCTATTGCCGGTTTAGCTTTGGCATCGCTGGCATTCAATGCCTGTTCATCGGTAAAAGCTACGCAAAGTGTAGCCGGTGTGCACGATACCTTGCAGCGTAACCCGGTTATCAAAAACAAATACACTGCCGACCCGGCCGCTATGGTTTACAAGGATAAAGTGTACCTGTATACCGGCCATGATGTAGCACCGCCCGAAAAGAACTTTTACGAAATGCACGAGTGGCTATGCTTTTCATCATCGGATATGGTGAACTGGACGGAGCATCCATCGCCCCTCAATGTAAAAGAATTTAAATGGGCGCGTGATGATGCCTGGGCTTCGCAGGTGATAGAGCGTAATGGTAAATTTTACTGGTATGTAGCGGTTGAGCACGCTACCATACATGGCAAGGCCATTGGGGTGGCGGTATCTGATAGTCCGACAGGGCCGTTTAAGGATGCCCGTGGTTCGGCTATTATCACTAACGATATGACCACCGATACCAAGATCAGCTGGGACGATATCGATCCATCGGTAATTATTGATGATGACGGGCAGGCTTACCTGTTTTGGGGAAATACCGTTTGTTACTATGCCAAGCTAAAAGCTAATATGACAGAGCTTGACGGCCCTATCACTAAAATAAACGGCCTGCCGCATTATACCGAAGCTCCGTGGATCCATAAGCATGGCGACTGGTACTACCTCTCGTACGCTTACCAATTCCCCGAGAAACTGGCCTATGCCATGAGCAAGAGTATAAACGGGCCGTGGGATTTTAAAGGTTTGCTTAACGAAGTGGCCGGTAACTCCAATACCAACCACCAGGCTATTATTGATTTTAAAGGAAAATCATACATCGTTTATCATAACGGTGCTATGCAAACCAATGGCGGCAGTTTCAGGCGGTCGGTTTGTATTGATTATTTGTACTATAATAAAGATGGTTCTATTAAAAAGGTAGTAATGACCACCGAAGGCGTACAGCCGGTAAAATAATATGAAAAAGCTTTTTTTCTCGTGGGTGATGATCCTCGCGCTGCACAGCTGGTGCAGCGCACAGGATCTTAAAACCAATATATCGGTACATGATCCGGTGATGATCAAGCAGGATAGCCTGTACTACATCTTTTGTACGGGCAATGGCATCGCTATGTGGTCATCTGCCGATAGGGTACACTGGAAACAGGAAAAGCCCGTGTTTGATACCCCGCCAAAGTGGGCTGTTGATACCATCCCCGGCTTTAAAGGCCATATATGGGCGCCCGATATATCCTATTATAAAGGCTCATATTACCTGTTCTATTCGGTATCTGCCTTCGGGAAAAATACATCCGCCATCGGCGTAGCCACTAATACTACGCTGCATACTAATGATGTGGCTTATAAATGGGTTGATCATGGCAGGGTAATTCAATCCTATCCCGGTAAAACCAACTGGAACGCCATCGACCCAAACATTGCCACCGATAAAAGCGGAACGCCATACATGGTATTCGGTTCGTTTTGGGATGGTATAAAACTGGTGAAGCTAAAGAAAGACAGGTTGAGCTTGGCCGAAGATCCGGCTAAGATACCTACCATCGCGTCGCGCAAGAAGAATGCGAATGCTGCCAATCCACCCGCGGTGGATGGCAACCCGGCCGACGCGGGCGGCAACGCTATTGAAGCGCCGTTCATCTACAAAAAAGATAAATACTATTACCTGTTCGCTTCTATTGATTATTGCTGCAAGGGGCCGAAGAGTACATACAAAATGATAGTGGGCCGTGCTAAAAAATTACAGGGGCTATACCTTGACAAAACCGGTACGCCTATGCAAAGCGGCGGCGGTACTTTGGTTTTAGAGGGCGATAAAGATTGGTATGGCGTGGGGCACAACGCGGTAGCTAATTTTGAAGGAGCTGATTACCTGATATTTCACGCTTATGATGCAGCCGACAGGGGCATACCGAAACTGCGTATGGAAAAATTAAATTGGGCAGATGGCTGGCCTGTTGTAACAAAATAGTGCCTGTATGCTTTAAATAACAATATTTAACATTTAAAGCATATTGATTATGTTATGTTTGTGAAAAAGGAATTGCTACGAATGAAGGCTATAATTTTCGATTTAAACGGCACCATGATCAATGATATGTGGTATCATACACTGGCATGGGAAGGCATACTAAACGAAGATTTAGGCGGCTCCTTCACCCGCGAAGAGGTGAAGCAGAACATGTACGGCAAAAACCACGAACTGCTGGTACGCATGTTTGGCGAAGGCCACTTCACCCTCGAAGAAATGGACAGGCTATCGCTTGAAAAAGAAAAGCGGTATCAAAAAGCCTTTTTACCCGAACTAAGCCTGCTGCCTGGCTTGCCCGAATTTTTAGAGAATGCCTACCAAAAAGGTATCCCGATGGCTATCGGTTCGGCGGCTATTCCGTTTAATATTGATTTTGTGCTGGATGGTCTGAACATCCGCAAGTATATACAGGTGGTGGTAAGCGCCGATGACGTGGCGATAAGCAAACCCCACCCCGAAACCTTTTTAAAGGCGGCCCAACTGCTTAATGTTGAACCTGCCGATTGCCTCGTTTTTGAAGATGTGCCAAAAGGCGCGGAAGCCGCGGCCAACGCGGGCATGCAGGCCATCATCCTTACTACCACTCATGAGCCCTCCGAATTTGTCGGTCAGCATAATATTTTGCGCTTCGCTGCCGACTTTAGGGACGAATACATAGAAAACTTATTCTAACTTTTTCTCGTATATAATCAATAACGATAATTTATTAATCGTAAGGCTGTATTATTAACTCTGAATATCTTGTTTAAAATAATTCTCATTTAATAATATGACCTTCATATTAAAAAACTATCTTTAGAAAGTCCCCTTTACACTCACACATTATTCAATAGCACTTTAAATTTTAATTTAAACTAATGGCATTTTTAGACCATGTACTACAACGCCCTGCCTATGGTTGGCAAGACGAACAGGGGAATTTGATTAAACCCACGGTAAAGCAGTTGTTTGGTGAGTTTTTCTCGCGCCTCAATGTATTTGCCGATCGCAAGAACTGGCTGCCTTTCTTTAGCTGGTTCAAGGTATTGTGCCTTATCCCTTTCTTCTTTTTATTCCTGTTCAATTATCTTTCTGTGTGGACCGTGGGTGCAGCTTTTCTGTACAGCATGATCATCATGGGTACGCATGGTACCATTTGGCACCACCGCTATTGTACACATGGAGCTTATAAGTTCCGCAATAATTTTTGGCGTTTTGTAACCCAAAACTTAACCATCAGCGTAATTCCGGAAGAGATCTACGTGATATCGCACCACGTGCACCACGCGAAATCTGATCAGCCCGGCGATCCTTACAACGCACAAGCGGGTTTCTTTTATTGCTTTTTGGCCGATGTTAACCATCAATCTATCGCTAAAGACCTTAACGAGTCAGACTATAACCGCGTAAAACAACTGATGCGCCATACCGGTGTGCAGGCAAATAATTATAAGCAATACCAAAAATGGGGTTCGTATGTAAACCCGGCCCGTGCCGTTTTGGCCTGGGTGCTTAACTGGGGCTTTTGGTACGCGGCATTTTACTTTATCGGCGGTCACGCGCTGGCATGCAGCTTATTTGGCGCTGCCGGATTTTGGGCTGTAGGCGTACGTACCTTCAACTATGAAGGCCACGGCAAAGGTGAAGACAAACAACGCGAAGGTGTTGACCATAACGTGAACGACAAATCGGTTAACCAGCTTTGGCCGGGCATAGTAGCCGGCGAGTGGCACAACAACCACCACCTGTACCCTAAAAGCGCGCGTAGCGGCTTTAAACCGCACCAGGTTGATATGGCCTGGTATTATATTAAGTTTATGCACACCTTAGGTGCCATAAGCTCTTATAAAGACTCTAAGAAAAACTTCTACGAAAAATATTACCTGCCATACCTTGAAAGCAAGAACGGTATAGTACCTGTGCCGGTAGTGGTAGCCACACCTGTTAACGCACGCCGTAGTGGTGTACTGGCAGATTTGTAAGCTGTAAAATATTCCAATAAGAAAGCCTTTCAGTTATTGCTGAAAGGCTTTCTTGATTTTATAACTTCGCTTCAGTTTCTATAACGAAAGCCTTTAATTCGGCCATTTTACCATCGCGAAATCGCCATACATCGCAATAGGAGTAGTGGATTAGTTTCCCGTCTTCATTCTTCATGCTGATCTTACCGATCGCCGTAACAAAGTCGCCCTCGGCTACTAAGTACTCTACCTCAAACTTTGGCGGCTCCACATAAGCCTTGGCCATATATTGCCTAACAGCTTCTTTGCCTCGCAGGGTTTGCTCGCCCACAAATGTCCATTCCGTATCGTCGGTACAGTAGGTGAGGAAGCCCTCATTATCACCTTGGGTAACGGCTGCATTAGCTTTTTCGAGTATTGATTTGTTGGTGTTCATAGGATAAAAAGTTTTGTGACCCCGCTGAGGCTCGAACTCAAACCCCGCAAAAGTTGGCACACTTCAACTTAATTAACAATTTCCAGCTGTAAAGGTTAGTTGTTATTTATTGCTTTTATATAACCCCAACGTTAATTATACAAACACATGACTTGTTAGTATTCGGAAATAATTGTTTCTTTGTCGCACCAAAAAATAAAGCACCCGACTCCGTAGCTCAGTTGGTAGAGCAACAGACTCTTAATCTGTGGGTCCTGAGTTCGAGCCTCAGCGGGGTCACTTTAATTAGCCTCTAAATTTAGTTTTAGGGGCTTTTTTTATGTAGCGAAAATGCTCTTGTAATAGCACAAATAAATCCATGATTTATGTTGATTTCTTACCTTATAAAAATTATAAAAAAAAGTTGGATTCGAGAATAGCCTATAAATCAATTATAAATCTGGTAGCGTTCAATAATTCCATTTTCCCGTTACTTTTCAAGTAAATTTCTTCTCGCTTTCTTTATTATAAACTTCTACAATTTTAGTTGTTAGGTCTTGAAGAGCATTTAGGATATTCAAAAAGACTTTAGCTGCGTTGAGCGCATTTAGAGGATCAATAGATTTTAAGGTTTTATAATATATTTCAAAGCTATCAATATGTGCACCTACCTTTTGTCTAACGTTTGCAATTGCTGTATCAAACTTAAAATCTTTCTTGAATTGTTTTAGCTGATTTGATATGGTAAGCATTTCAGGAAGTAGTGTAACTGCCTTACTATTCAACATTTTTTTAAACCATTCATTGTACTTATTATAACGCACTACCGTTTCATAGATCAATGTGTAAGCATGTTTAGCATAGAACAGTTTTTCCCAATCACTGACAGTCACGAATAAATTCCTAACTACAACAGCCAAATCAAGTGTTGCTATGTTGAGAAGTGCGTTATATTCTAAAAGTTTATTAAGGTCTTCATAATTAATGGTCTCTGAATTTTGAGGTAATGAAGATTTAAATTTTAATAATTGCTCTTTAAAGTTCTTTATATCTTCCAAATGCTTAGCATGGAATATTAGACTTTTAGCGGTTTGTTCATATAATGCTAATCCAGCAGAAGTAGTTTCGATAGTTATAATTTCGCTCATTTTTAAAAATACAAAATCCATTATGAATTGCTGCATTTGGTATCCTATGTAATAATGTTATAAAAAAGAAGCCTTTCAGTGAAGGCCTTTTTAGCTTATAGTCCAGTGTTATCACCGCACCATCTTTTTACAGGTGGATAAGGAACATAAATGATTGTACGGTAATAATACCGATCACAGGCTGAAGAGCATTGGGAAAGTTTTTGTTAATGCAAAAATGTGGATAGCGTGAAAAAAAATAAACATTATAACATGAAATAAGTATCACAAATTATTTATAAACGTTCTTGTTTGTAAGAAACCTTTTAACAATGTGATATTGGAATTAGGTGATAAATAACCTAAAGACAGTTATAAAAGCGAAATGTAATATATGAAAATAATTTGATATTAAAACGCTAATCTGTTTTTGCAAGCGCAGTTTTTCATAAAATGGTCATTTTTTATGATTGTTGATAACTCGTCTTTTTGTTTAAAACTATCATATCATAACCCCGGTATCAAAACTTAAATTTGTTTACCAGATGAGAGGGATTTCGTCCCTCTCATTTAAACTTAAGATCAGTTTCGCAAAACTGGTTGATGTAGGACTTAAATATAAGACCGGCAAGTTTTGTAGTCACGTCTGCCCAGAAGTTCCCGCTTCGGGGTTTTTCATTATAACAAATCTATAAGACTAAATTCGTGCATGCAAGGTTAATTATTCTTTTTTCTGCACACAAATCATCTTAGCTGACATTATAATGACATAAATATTTATTCTGTTAATAACTTTTCTATGCAAAATTTAAGTAAGTGATAGAATATTACGTCACTTTTTACTTTATTTCGATATTAAATCTGCGACGGGCAATCACTGACTTTATTCGTTTATAATTGTATCCACCAGTCCAAATTCCCACCTTAAATAAATCGTTTTTGTAACATAAAATGCTATTCAGCTATGGTCGGTGTTATCACCGCACCATTTTTTTAGAGGTGGATAAGGAACATAAGCGGTGGTGCGGTGATAACACCGACCACAGGGTGAAATGAGAGCCCTTCACGAAAGTGAGGGGTTTTTTATTGGAACCTTTTTGTGGTGCTGGTACACTTGTTTATGAAGTGAGTCTATTGAGTTCTGAATCGAGTGATATAGATAACTACTCCTGCTATTGTTGAAATTACTAATACTGCTGCCATAAGTTTTAAGTTTGGTTTAATATACAAATTTGAATCGATTTTTGTTTAAATAAAATGTAACATAACAGACAGTCAAAATATTAAATCAACTAAAGAGTGGATACTTGACCTAAGATTAAGTCCTCGCCAATCTAAATTCCCACCCCACATAAATCGTTTTTGTAACTTAAAATGCTATTTTTAGTGCGATTTATAAACCATACTTCGAAATACATCATAAACCACTGAAAATTTAAATGAGAATCAAGTATCTACTGCAAATCGTGTTGATGGGGGCTGCTTTAAACGGCGCGGCCCAGTCGGCAAAAAGTAACCTTGTACCGGCGGCTTATACCATGAGTCGTGCGCCTTTGCGCCAAAACCCTTATGTCGAACTTCCGCTGGGTGCCATCAGGCCGCAGGGCTGGCTGCGCGAAATGCTGGTGAGGCAAAAGAACGGTGCTACCGGTAACCTCGATAAGCTGTACCCGCTGGTAATGAACCAGCGCAATGGCTGGCTGGGCGGCGACGGCGATCAATGGGAACGCGGTCCGTACTGGATTGACGGGTTGTTGCCTTTGGCCTATATATTAAACGATAAGGAGCTGATAGCGAAGGTGAAACCGTGGGTAGAGTGGTCGATAAAAAGCCAGCAGCCCGATGGCTACTTCGGTCCGTCGAAAGATTACAGCGGCGAACCCGGTTTGCAGCGCGATAACAGCCGCGACTGGTGGCCAAAAATGGTGATGCTAAAAATATTAAAGCAATACTATTCGGCCACGGGCGATAAAAGAGTGATCACCCTCATGACTAATTATTTCAAATACCAGCTGAAAGAATTACCGCAGAAACCGCTGGATCATTGGTCGTTTTGGGCCAAATACCGCGAGGGCGATAACCTGCAAGTGGTGTACTGGTTGTATAATATTACGGGCGATAAATACCTGCTTGATCTGGCCGATCTGCTGCACAAGCAAGGTTTCGATTTTACCAATGCCTTTTTAAATACCGATATGCTGGCCAGTGCAGGCAGTATCCATGGGGTAAATTTGGCACAGGGCATGAAAGAACCTATCATTTACTACCAGCAACACCCCGAAGCGCAGTATGTAGATGCCACTAAAAAAGGCTATGCCGATTTGCGCAAGTTTAACGGTATGGCGCATGGCCTGTATGGCGGCGATGAAGCGCTGCACGGTAATAACCCAACCCAGGGTTCGGAGCTATGTAGTGCTGTGGAGATGATGTTTACGCTGGAAAGCACGCTGGAGATTACCGGTGATGTGAATTATGCCGATCAATTAGAGAAGATAGCCTTCAACGCCCTGCCAACACAAACCACGCCCGATTATATGAATCGCCAGTACTTTCAGCAGGCTAACCAGGTGATGCTTACACGGCAGCCGCATAATTTTGATGTTAACCATGCCGGTACCGATGTATGCTACGGCCTGCTTACCGGTTACCCTTGCTGCACATCAAACATGCACCAGGGCTGGCCTAAGTTTGTACAAAACCTTTGGTACGCTACCGCCGATAAGGGTGTTGCCGCGCTGGTTTATTCGCCAAGCGAGGTAAGCGCTTCGGTGGCTGATGGGGTGCCGGTAACGTTTAAAGAAGAAACCAATTATCCTTTTGATGAAACCATTAAGTTTACACTAAGCACCGGTAAAAAAACGAAAGCGGTTACGTTCCCTTTTCACCTGCGGATACCGGCGTGGTGTGAAAACGCGGTAATTAAGGTGAACGGACAAGAATTGCAACAAGCTACAGGTAACCAAATTGTAAAGATAAACCGCGAATGGAAAAGCGGCGATGTGCTTGAACTGACCTTGCCTATGCACATCTTTAAAAATACCTGGTACGAAAATTCGGCATCAGTAGAACGTGGCCCGATAGTTTACGCGCTTAAAATGGGCGAAGAAACAAAAAAGGTGATCAACGATAAAGACCCAATTGCTTACGGCAGCTCGTACTACGAAGTTCGCCCTACAACACCGTGGAACTATGGTTTGGTTGAAGTGCCCAACAATAAGCTGAACGAAACCTACAAGGTTGAAAAGGCCGCTACGGTAGCCCTTTTCCCGTGGACTTTAGCTAATTCGCCGATAACTATAAAGGCTAAGGCGAAACGCATACCGCAATGGCAACTGTACAATGAAATGGCCGGACCCGTACCTTACAGTATTATTTACAACGAGGGTATGGAAAACCAAAAGGAAGAAGAAGTAACACTGGTGCCTTACGGTTGCACCCAATTGCGTATTTCGCAGTTCCCGGTGGTAAGGTAACGGTCGGGGTTAAATTATAAGTGTTAGAAATACTACGTGTCATCTCGACCGTAGGGAGAGATCTTCTTCGCCCTGTAAGTCTGCTACTTGCTTGGCGAAGAAGATTTTTCGCTACAGCTCAAGAGATAGTTTCTCCTCGTTCCTTATTCGATAACATTTTTTTGTCTTCCGGCTTCGTATTTGTCATAAAGCAGTTACATTGATGGCTTCAATAATTGCCGCATATTGTATAGTTTAGTTGCGCTCATCTTTACCTGTAACAAACCATGAAAAAACTGATCTTCCTGCTTCTGCTGATTCCTTCTGTTGTCACCTTCGCACAGCAGGAATACGTAACCGAAAAAGCCATACACTACTATGACGACGCCATAAATAAAACCGATGCTTACATCGCTTCGCAGTGCGTGCTGGATATTTATTACCCTAAAGGCGTAAAAAACTTCGCTACCATTGTTTGGTTCCACGGCGGCGGATTAACCGGCGGTGGCCGCGAGTTGCCAAAAGAACTCATGAACAAAGGTTACGCGGTAATTGGCGTAGGTTACAGGCTATCGCCGAAGGTAAAAGCGCCTGCTTACATTGAAGACGCGGCGGCGGCAGTTGCCTGGGCGTTTAAACATATCGGCAGCTATGGCGGTAACAATAAGCAGATCTTTTTATCGGGGCATTCTGCCGGTGGCTACCTGGCCATGATGATCACGCTCAATAAAAAATACCTGAACAAATACCAGGTTGATGCCAATAACATAGCCGGATTGATTCCCTTTAGCGGACAATGCATTACCCATTTTACCGTACGGCAGGAGCGGGGTATTAAAGATACCCAACCTATTATTGACGAGTACGCGCCGCTTTACTTTGTACGTGCCGATGCCCCACCAACGCTGCTCATAACCGGCGACGCGGAGATGGAACTGCTTGGCCGCTACGAAGAAAACGCCTACATGTTACGCATGATGAAACTGGCAGGCCATACCAAAACCCGGTTGCTGCAACTACAGGGATACGACCATGGTGGCATGGCCGTACCGGCCTTTCCGTTGCTGCTGAAAGAAGTTGCAGCTATATTGAAGGGTAAGTAATGCCCTTGTGAGAAAGTAATACAGTGTTTATCCACCAAAAGCCACCTAAGTTTTATAACTTACAGCTCTATTACCTCACATACTATGGCTGATACTCCTCTTATTCAAATACGCGATCTTTCAAAACATTACGGCGACAAGCACGTGCTAAAAGGGCTTTCGCTGGATATTTACCCGGGGCAGGTAATTGGTTACATAGGGCCAAATGGCGCGGGTAAGTCAACCACGGTTAAGATACTTACAGGGCTTATTCCCGAGTTTGAGGGCGAGGTAATTGTAGATGGCATCAACATGGCAACAGCTCCGCTCGAAATTAAAAAGCTGATAGGCTATGTGCCCGAAAATGCCGAGATCTACGATGTGCTCACCCCTATGGAATACCTTGATTTTATAGGCAAGCTGTATGGTATGGAGGAATCTGTTTTGCACGACAGGGCTCGGAAGCTGCTGGTGGCATTTGGTTTAGGTACTAATGGCGACGATCGCATGGATACCTTCTCCAAGGGGATGAAACAAAAGGTACTGCTGATATCAGGCATTATCCATAACCCGCGGATTATTATATTGGATGAACCCCTGTCGGGGTTGGATGCCAACGCGGTAATTATGATCAAGGAGTTGATCATGCGCTTGTCGCAGGAGGGAAAAACCATCTTCTACTGTTCGCACATGATGGATGTGGTAGAGAAAGTATCCGACAGGATCTTGCTTATCAACAAAGGCGAAATTATTGCCGATGGTACCTTTGAATCGTTAAAGCAAAACCATAGCGATACGCTGGAACGCATCTTTTCAAAGCTTACCGGTCGCGAAGATTCGTCAACCGAAACGGATGCTATTATCAATGCCTTTGATTAACCTGTTCACCGTTCCTCTGCATGAAATCATTTCTACAAAAGTTCTCGATAGATAAGCTGTTCCTGTATTTTGTATCCGGCTTTTACCCCGTTTTGGCTAAAACGGGTGTTGATACCGCGCAGCTTGCCGAAATACTGCGCATCAAATTAATGATGGATACCCGCAGGCCGAAAGCCATGTTCGCTACCCGTAAAGATGCCAAAAAGAACGCGCAGCAATCGCCGCCATGGCTGGTTAACTTTTTTACCATGCTGATGGGCGTTTTTATAGGTATGGTACTTTTTTTAAATGACATGCCTTTTGTGGGGCAAACGTATTACTTCATCATATTTATGGTGCTGATGTCGCTCACGCTGATATCAGATTTTACCACGGTATTAATTGACAGCCGCGATCAGTTTATCCTGCTACCCAGGCCGGTTAATGATCGTACCATAGCGGTATCGCGCATATTGCATATCAGTATTTATGTGCTCCGGCTGGCGTTGCTGCAGGGCCTGCCCGCGTTAATTATTGTTGGCATGCTCGATGGTATTTGGGCTGTACCCATATTTTTTGTGCAGATACTGGAAGCTACTTTTTTAAGCATATTTTTCGTCAATATCATTTACCTGCTGCTGATGCGGTCGGTAAGTCCGCAACGGTTTAAGGATGTGATCAGCTATTTCCAGATCGGTTTTTCGGTGATCATCTTCGCGGCGTATTACCTGGTACCGAGGCTTATCAACGTATCGGTTCTGGGTAAGATAGCCTTGCTTTCGCATTCGTGGGCGTACCCTTTGCCGCCGGTATGGATAGCCGCGCTCAATGAGGTGCTCATACATCCCTCACGATCAAACCTTGTTACCAGTCTACTGGCTATTGCAGGCATCACAGTTCCGCTTGGCGGTTTATGGTTTGTGGCTAAGGTTTTAGCGCCCGGTTTTAATAAGCGCCTGGCCGTTATAGCTACTTCGGATGCCAACAATAGCAAAGAGCCTGTAATTAAGAAAGCAGGGCAATCGGGCTTTATCGAAAAACTGGCCAATTTTGTAGCACCAGAACCGTTAGAGAATGCCGGATTCAGAATCACCTGGAAGCTTGCCGCCCGTACCCGCGAATTTAAAATGAAGGTTTATCCTGCCTTTGCTTATGTGCCTATTTACTTTTTGTACTTCGCGCTAAACGGCAAAGGGAATGATCTTAACGAACGTTGGGAAACGTTACAAAGCGGGCACAATTACGTGTTCCTGATTTACCTGTGTACTTTCCTGCTGTCGAGCATATTAATGAATATCTCCATGACGGAAAAATATAAGTCGGCCTGGGTATATTACGCCTTACCTGTTGATAAGCCAGGCAAAATACTATCGGGCATGTATAAGGCAATTATTACGCTGTATTTTTTACCTTATTGTTTAGTACTAAGTGCAGGTATAATTGCCGTTTGGGGACCGCAGGCTATTAACGATATTTTGCTGGCCTTACTGGTGAGCCTTATTTACGGTATATTACTGGCGCTTTTTATGGTGAAGGGTTTACCCTTTTCAAAGCCTGTAGTAGCCAGCCAGGGTGGGGGCAAGTTAATTACCTCTTTGGTGATCCTCATTTTTACAGGTGGCATCGGTTTCGGGCATTACCTTTTAATGCGGTGGGAAATGGTTGTATGGATTGCCATTATCCCGGCGCTGCTGATCAACTGGCTTATGTTCCGTTCGTACAAAAAACAAACCTGGCGCGATCTGGAGGTAGAAGAAATATAAATTCTACTCACTTGCCTTTTGCAGCAGGTAAAAATGCACTGTGGTACGCCCGGTAAAGCCGAGGTTTTGATAAACCTTAATGGCCCGGTCATTATCGTGCCTAACGTGCAGAAACGGGATACCCCCTGCTGCTTTAATGCGTTGCACCTGGTATTGAACCAACTGCCGGGCGTAACCCTTACCTAAATGATCGGGGTGGGTACAAACAGCGCTGATCTCGGCGTATGGCGGCGCATGCATACGCTGGCCGGCCATGGCTACCAATTCATCATTATGAAAAATGCCTGTATAATGCCCAAACTCAATAGTACGTAACGAAAATGGTCCGGGATTAGTGAGCTTGGTAAGCGCTATCATTTGCGTGATATGCTCTTCGGTTAAACTAATGATTTCTGCATCGGTAGATTGTAGTTGCACTTCCGCATCGCAAACCATTTGCAGGCCTTTTATATAGAAAAGCGTATTGAGCACCGCCGGGATCTGCATTTCGCTTAAGGAGAGTAACAAAATGGGGTTGTTGTGCGGTAATATTTCGAACAGATGCAGCATGTTTTCCACAGAATTATCGCTCAAGCCAACAAAAGGCGAAACCTCTCTGTCGAAATACTTCACCACATCATTGCCGTCGCCGAGGTGCCGGTTGCCGGTACCCAAAGCATACCAGGCCGGGTTGTTCAATACATATTCCATTTACAGCAAACCTATAAAAAAAGTGCTAATGATGGATAGGATATAAGTATTGGGAAATATAGAATTGCCACTTCGCTATCCGTCAGCAAAGAAGCTTTGACGATAATTGTAGCACAAACTTAAGTAAAGATTGCTCTTACCTTACAGCAATGACGATAGTGATAAAAAGAGTACTAAAAACGCGACGTGATTGCTTCGTACCTCGCAATGACATGTTTTAAAAATTGCTTATAAAATGGGTCATCCTGAGCTTGTCGAAGGATCGTGCGCAGAGGCCTCTACTCGCGCACCCTTCGACAAGCTCAGGGTGACAGGCTATACGCGTCATCGCACCTTTATAGTTCCCGGATTTAAAAACTCGTAATGACAAGTTTTTATAAATCTTTTATATTAATTAACTCGCAATACGTTTTTCCGGCAGGTATGTAGCGGCAAGCTCAGTAAGGGTTTCTTTTTTCAGTGGTTTGCTGATATAACCTTTTACACACGCGTATTGCGCGGCTTTCAATTTATCGTTAATATCAATTGATGAGGTAACCACAAAAACATCAGGTTGTTTATGCAATGAGGGCAACAAGGTTTCCAGGTGAACCAAAAAATCCCAGCCGGTGTATGGCATGTTCAAATCGAGAAAAATAATATCGGGCAGAATATCGGTTTCGTTATAATACTCTTCCATAAAAGAAATAACCATAGCCCCGTCGGTGCTGTGAACAGCATCAGGGAACACATCATAGCTTTCAAACATTCGCTGAATAATCATGTGTTCCATGGGGTTATCGTCAATCACAATCGCTTTACACATATCAAAAAATGGTTTATAATATTGTTTATATCATAACAATTGATGTGCCAGTAAAATGATTGGCTAAATAGTGTGAAATGTGGGGTGTAGTTGGTGTGAAAAGTACACACTTGATGAAAAACGGGAAATAATGAGCAATAAAGCACGCAATTATTAGCTTTAAAATGAAGCAATGTGTATGGAACAACGTGTTCATTCCTGTTCATTCATATAAATGTCAACCCAACAATAACTTATTGGCGGTACCCACGTAAAAGCGTTTAGTGAGGGGTAAATTATAAACATGAGCATGAAGTCCGGACCATTGCGCATCGCGGTTATTTATATTATTATCAGTTTAATTTGGATCACTTGTAGTGACAAGTTATTGTTTTATTTTTTTCAGCAGCTCAGCGAGAACCAACTGCTGTTGATCGGATCGGTAAAGGGATGTTTTTTTGTAAGTGGTACCGGTTTGGCACTTTACCTGCTCATCAACAGCAACGAAAAAAAGCTGAGTAATAGCGAAGCCCAATACCGCAGCATGTATGAGGCCAATCCAGAACCGATGTGGATCTACGATGAGGCTACATTGAAGATATTATCGGTAAATGACGCGGCCATTGCGGCCTATGGCTATTCCCGTGCAGAGTTTTTAAGTAAATCTATCCTCGATATAAGGCCTGCCCAAGATGTGGAAAAGGTAAAAGAAGCCACCAAAAAAGTACAGGCCGAGCCAAACAAGAGTGGCAAATGGAGGCATCTGAAAAAAGATGGTTCGTTGATCACTGTAATTATCATATCGCACAAAATAAGGTTTAATGAACATGCTGCGGTAGTAGTTATGGCGCGCGACATAACCGAGCGTGTTACTTTTCAGGATGCCTTGCAAAAGGTTAACCAGGATTTGCAGGCCGAAAGAACCAAGCTTCGCGAAACGCAGCGCATATCGAGAGTTGGCGGCTGGGAGTTTTACCCGGAAAATAATAACCTGGTATGGTCTGCCGAGGTATATGAAATTACCGGGATCAGCGCGGACGATACACGGCCGGCTTTTGATATTTATATAAAGCACATTCACCCCGAAGACCGCCCGCAGATGGTTGCCGGTTTGCAAAGTCTGCTGAAAGAAGGTCGCCACCTGGATGTTACGCACAGGATAATAGGTTTAGACGGCGAGATCCGTTACATAAGGCAACTTGCTAAATTAGAAACCTCGCCCGAAACAGGGCCGAAGATTATCGGTTCTATGCAAGATATCACCGAGATAAAGCAGCTTGAAGAGGAGCGGAACAAATATTTCTACAGCCTCGAAAATACACTCAACAGCATGAGCGATGCCTTCTTCGCGCTGGATGTAAAGATGGATATTATTCGCTGTAACCAGGTTTTTTTGAGTATTATAGGTAAACCCGGTGAAGAGGTGATCGGTATGAATATCTTTAATGTTTTCCCCAAAGAGAGAAATAAACTTTACCCGGCTTATGAAAAAGCGCTGCATGAGAAAGTGATTGTTAAGCTGGATGAATATTCAACCAATCTGGAAAAATGGATCAGGCTGGCGGCTTACCCAACCGATGAGGGTGTGGCTGTTTACTTTTCAGATATCACCGAGCATAAGCTGAAAGACAGCCAGTTGAAAGAAGCCATAGAGCGTTACGAACTGGTAGCGCAAGCCACACGCGATGTGATCTACGATTTGGACATGGTGAATAATCAACTGGTTTACAATACCAGCCTTACACAACTGGTGAAGATACCGATAGACCAGGTAGGGTACGACCTGCAATGGTGGCGCTCGCTTATTCATCAGGATGATGTGGCTAATGTAGCCGCGAGTCAGCACAAGATCAGTAGCGAGGGTAAAACCAATTGGGAATGCGAATACCGTATCGATATTGGTGGCGGCGAGTATAAGTATGTAATGGATCAGGGTTATTTTGTGTATAACGATCAAAAGGAACCTGTAAGGTTGATAGGTGCCATAAGAGATATTGACGAACTGAAGCGCTCTATCAACGAAAATAAACGACTGGCCGATTTAATTACCCGGGTAAACAACATGATTATCGTTACCGATTGCCAAAACCGGGTAGAATGGGTAAACCGTGCTTTTGAAGAGAATACAGGTTTTAAACTGCCTGAAATAGCAGGTAAAACACCGTTCGAATTTTTGACCGGGCCAAGTATGGCACCTGAAACAGTTGAAAAATTACTCACCCATATTAAAGCACACGAAGCTTTCGTGCTCGACCTCATCATTTACACCATCGATAACGTACCGGTGTGGGTAGCTGCCGAGTTTACGCCATCATTTAATAGCAAAGGCGAATACCAGGGATATATAGCCGTGTATCAAAATATCAATTCGCGCAAGGAAAAGGAAGATGAGGTAAAACGCCAAAACGAATTTTTAAGGGAGGTAGCCTGGATGAGTTCGCACGAGATACGCCGGCCTGTAGCTACCATACTGGGCCTGATGAACCTTACCGAAACTGCCGGCACCATAGAAGAAAAGGACGAAATGCTGGGACTGATAGGCCAAACCGCCCGCGAAATGGATACCATAGTGCATTCCATCAATGAAAAAATAGCCGCCGCTGTACATTATAATAAATAGGTATGCAGTGCTTATGGGTGCTTATTTATTTTATTCCTTTCCACCATTGTGTAAATGATTGTTTGGTACTGTTCAGTTGTACCACCTCGCCAATTAGCGGTGTTGCCAAGCGGTAAGGTTGATTTTTAGAAAGTTCGGAAATTTTTATCAATGGCTCATCCCAATCATGCTGCGCCAGTGTGAATTTAGAATGGTGGGTGGGTAACAGGTTTTTGGCATGCATCTCTAAAGCCGATTGCATCACCTCTTCGGGTAATTGATGTACCGATTGCCATGCTTTATTATACTGCCCGCATTCTAATATCGCCCAATCGATAGGGCCGTATTGTTTGCCCAATTGCTTAAAACGATCGTCGTGCCCGCCATCTCCACTGATGTATATTTTCATCTTCGGCGCTATCACAAGGTACGACATCCACAGGCTTTTAGCCCGTACAAATCCCCGGCCGCTGTCATGCTGTGATGATACCGTATGGATAACAAAACCGGGTGCTACGTTTACGTCCTTATCCCAATCCTGCTCAATAATCTGGCTTGGTTTATAGCCCCAATACTCAAAATCGGCGCCAACGCCTAAGCCGCATATTACATGTTTTACTTTTTGTTGAAGCGCTACAACCGTCTCATAATCCAGGTGATCGTAATGATCGTGTGAGATAAGCAGGTAGTCTATCTCGGGCATATCTGTTGCATGATAAGTATTGCTGCCCCTGTAGGCTTTCAGCGAACCCGGAATAGGGGAGGCATTGCCGCTAAAAATAGGATCGATCAGTATTCGCTCGCCCGCCACCTGTATAAATACAGATGAATGCCCGAACCAAACCAGTACGTTGCTATCCGGCGGGAGGTGTTTCAGGTCGGTTTGTACCGATGGCAGGGAATCTTTAGGCGCTACCCTCGGGTTTTTAGCGAAAATAGTTTTATAGCTTTCGCCGATAATGCTATAACCTTCGGTAATAATGGGCTTCTCTACTTTGTTCACAAAGTGCCCGTCTTTATAATGCGGTGATCTTTCAATCCGCGACAGCCTTTTGCCCGATGGTGCTTTCCCAAACTGCGGCTGGCGCATATAAAAGAATGTGATCACGGCCAGCACTATAACCAAGCCCATAAAGCCCAATAGGGTATACTTCAGTATTTTTAGCAATCTTTTCATGCTATTGCGCGGCTAAGGCTTTAATGTCCTTAATTTCTAATACTTGTGTTGTATAACCTTTTAATACCGCGTTGATCATAGCCTGCCCAAGCTCATGCAAACTGATAATGCTTTTGGCCGAAAAGATCTTGATTATATTGATAACAACCACGTACAGTGTCTTCGCGTTCTTTTGCCCTTCAACAGGTGCCATACCTCCGGGTCTGAAATTGTATTGTCCTTTGAAAGGCAATTTCATCAGGTCATTTTCTGTACGACCTTTTACCCTTGCCCACATGGAACTGCCTTTTTCCGAGCTATCGGTATGTGCGCCTGTTATGTAGTTGAATACCATATCTGGGTTAACAGCCAGCAATGTTTTGGCAAAGTGCAGGGTAGTATTATAAGTGATAACGGTATACTTTTCCTCGTTTAACCCTACCGAACTGATGCCCGCGCAGTAAAAGCAGGCATCATAACCTTTCAGCGCATCGCTGTGTTCCTCTATCTTTAAAAAGTCGGTCACCAGCAATTCTTTAAGTTTAGGGTGTGTAATAGGTGATGGCCGCCTGTTTACCATGAGTATAGATGTTACGGCGTTGTTTTGCAGGCATTCTAACAATACACCTTCGCCCGCCATACCGGTGGCGCCCGTTAATATGATCTTCATTGTTTGTTTTATGATAACGTAAATACTAAAGTAAAGCAATTAGCCGCGCTATAGCCTCATTTTGAGGTAAAGATATGGCTAATGACGACCAGTAGTTTTGTTGAGAAGTTCAATTTGCTTTGTTAAAAAGCTCATTTGTGCAGCCCTAAAATGAAAATTTTTAAACCATTTTAATTTTAAAGTGGCATTAACTAAGGCGAAAATGTGGCTTTAAACCTAATTAAATGCTATGTTAAACTATCTTAAGTGTTTTTTTAACACTTTTTACCATTATCTTATTGACACTTCGGATTTTTATTTTACATTTGATATTATAATCAATTAACAGAAACCGTTAATACCTCTTTTTATGAAAAATACAGGGCTCGCCAATGGTCGGCTGTATACGCATTTTTTGCTTACGGCATTTCTTATATTCAATTATATATTTGATAATCAAATTTATAGGTATAAACCTGTCTTCTGCTCTCTTAATATAACTATATAAAAACATACTGAATATTTCGTGCTGTATCAGCTATAACTGATGCGGGATTATAAGTTTATTGACAATTTTAAAATATCAAACGATATTTTTTTTGTTCATTTTAATAAGTGTTATAAGTACAATATATAATTCTGTGAATTTGCTTTTCCAGATAATAATGCCAATTAATAAATATGATGCAGTTCAACTAACAAAATCAACAACAAACCAACAAATCAAACAAACCAATTAAATTTTATGAGAAAAGATTTACAACACGAACCTGCGTTTGTGCGCGGGTATCTGTCGCGGTTTCCCGGCAGATGGTTGCGGAATGGCAGCAGGAGGCTGATCATTGCGCTGATTTTATCTTGTGTAACCCTCACCGCCGCCTTCGCGCAAACCAAGGTGACCGGTGTGGTAACTGATGAAAAGGGCGTACCCCTGCCCGGCGTTACCCTGTTAGATAAAACGAGCAAGGCGGGTGTAGCTACCGATATTGACGGTAAGTTTTCGCTTAATATTAGCGCCAACACCACATTAGAGGTAAAATACATTGGCTATACTACTAAAGATGTAGCGGTGCAGCCCGGTCAAAACATTACCGTGCAGCTTATACCAACCAATAACGATTTGGAAGAGGTAGTGGTGGTAGCTTATGGTACCCAAAAGAAGGCCAGCGTTACCGGCGCGATAAGCACCGTTAAATCTGCCGATCTGGTGCGTACGCCATCTGTAGCGGCAACCAGCGCGTTGGTAGGTAAGGTACCGGGTATCAACTCACGTACTACCGACTCAAGGCCCGGTAACGGTACCAGCATCCAGATCCGTAACCTTGGTAACCCTTTGTATGTAATTGATGGGGTAACCTACAGCACCTCAAACGGTACCGATGCATTTGGTTACAATACAGGAATCTCGGGTGAAAATGCCTTTAACCAACTGGGTTTAGATGATATTGAGAGTATTACCGTATTAAAAGATGCGTCTGCCTCAATTTATGGTTTAGCCGCAGGTAACGGTGTTATATTGGTAACCACCAAACGCGGTAAAAAAGGTGAGGATGCCAAGATCAACGTATCAGGCTACTATGGCTTGCAAAACTTTACACGTTTCCCACGCCCGGCAAATGCGGGTCAGTATGTAAGGGGCTTATTGCAAAGCGAGCAAAACCTTGGTCGCGATCCGTCATTACTTTATACACCTGATGAATTGATGAAATGGGAAACCCAGGCAGATCAGGCTCACAAGAATAATGATTATTACGATTTTGTTACCCGCCCTAATGTGCCGCAATACAATGTAGCCGCAAACGTAGCGGGTGGTTCGGCAACATCTACCTACTACCTGGCAGTTAACCATGTAAGCCAGGACGCGATAATTAAAGATTTTAAATTTAAACGTACCAATCTGCAAAGTAATATCAGCAGCACAATAGCTAAGGGCTTTACGGTCGGCGCCCAATTGAGCGGACGTTTAGAGGACAGGCACAACGTAGGCGTACCGGGATTGGACGACTTTTTTAATCCCTTGCTAAGTATAGGCAGTATGTGGCCTACCGAAAAGGCTTATGCCAATGATAATCCGTTATATATCAATCAAACACACAACGTAAACGTTAACCCGGCAACTTACAAAAACGATGTAACCGGTTATATTGATGATATAACCCGTGCCATGAGCGCCAAGTTTAACGCGCAGTACGATTTTAAATTCGGCCTGTCTATTAAAGGTTTGTATTCTTATGATTTCCTGAACGAAGATTTTGAAGGTTTTGAGTTCACTTACCCGGCATACATATATGATGCCGCTACAGGCCAGTATAACGATCGCGCTGCCAACGGAACGCTGTATGGTAACCAAAACCCATGGCGCGAAACACATAAAAGAAATGTGATCTCAAAGTTTTCGCAATTGCAATTGAACTATGCCAAAAAACTGGGCGACCATGATATATCTGCCGTAGTAGCTTATGAAAGGCGCGAGAGCGAAAACAAATACCAAGCCCTGCACTCGGTTCCGCCGAATAATATTATTGTAACGCAGTTGTTTGCAGATGTTGATTACCTGGGCGATTCCCGCTATCAGGAAGCTTTTGAAGGTGTTGCATCAAGGATCAACTATAGTTACAAAAATAAATACCTGATAGAAGGTGTTGCCCGTTACGATGGCTCGTTCCTGTACCGCGGCGGTAGCCGTTATGGTTTCTTCCCTGGTGTTACAGCCGGTTGGCGCATTACCGAAGAAGGCTTCATGAAGAGATTCGCGAACAAGATCAATGATTTGAAACTTCGCTTCTCTTATGGCGAAACAGGTACATCCCTGCAAGATGCCGCGGGAAATTACTATTCACCTGGTCCGTTTGATTATTTGGGTGGTTACAATACCAATGCCGGTAACGCGGTGCTTGATGGTACCTTTTATAACGGTGTAGTGCCACGCGGCTTACCTACCACCACTATATCGTGGTTACGTAATAAAATGCTGAACGTGGGTATTGATTTCACCGTGTTCAATCACTTTAGCGGTCAGTTTGATGTTTTCCGCCGTAAACGTGCCGGTTTCCCTGCCAGCCGTTACGATGTTACCCTGCCTAACGAGGTTGGTTACCTGTTACCGCTCGAAAACTTGAACTCAGATATTACGCAAGGTTTAGATGGATCGGTTGTTTATACCAATAAAGTAGGTGAGGTTGATTTTTCGCTTGGTGTAAATGCCAGTCTGGGCCGTAATAAAACTGATTATGTTTATAAAGAACGTTTCGGTAACTCGTACGAGGAGTACAGGTTTGGCAGATCGGGCCGCTGGACTGGCGTTAACTTCGGTCACCACATTATTGGTCGTTTTGAGTCGCAGCAACAAATAAATGATTACCCTGTAAATATTGATGGCCAGGCTAACAGTACACTTTTACCCGGCGATTTGATATATGAAGATTTGAATGGCGACGGCGTAATAAACCAGTACGATGAAAGACCGGTAGGTTATGCCGAAGGCGCTTTGCCGTACCTTAACTATGGTTTAAATGGTCGCGTTAGCTATAAAGGTATCTCACTGGCGTTTGATTTCGCGGGTGCTACCATGCAAACCTTCTATCGTGATTATGAGCTGAAATATCCTTTCCAAAACAATGGTAACTCACCGGCTTATATGCTTACTGATGTTTGGCACCGCAGCGATCCTTATGACGTTAACAGCGCATGGGTACCGGGTTTATATCCTGCCTTGCGGAAAGATAATAATGGTCTGTCGATATTCAGGGTTCCGGATGCGCTATCAAGTAAAGTTGCAGGTCGTGCAAATGATGCCTCGAACTGGCGTAACGATTATTGGACTACCAATATCAATTATTTCAGACTTAAAAACTTGCAGTTAGGCTATACCTTCCCGCAAAAGATCATCAAAAAAATGGGATTAAATGCCCTCAGAGTATATGTTACGGGTACCAACCTTTTCTCATTTGATAATGTGAAAGGTTACCAGATAGATCCGGAGATCTCGGCCGTGAACGGCTTGGCTTACCCGCAACAAAAGATATACACATTTGGATTTAATTTAACCTTGTAAACATTGGATCATGAAAAATAAAATGTATAAATGCTTGATGTTTAGCCTTGCCCTGGTGCTGGTGGCGACAACAAGTTGCAGAAAAAATTTCCTGGAGCTGCAACCCGTTAGTATAGTAACTGATGAGGATTTGTGGAAAGATCAGAAGCTTATTGTAGGCCTGCTGGCTAATTTTTATAACCGTATACCTACCGATATGGGCCTTACAGACCAGGCAGGTTCACAATGGCGCAATATGGCCTCGTATGATGATGCGATGTGGTCTGGCCAAACCAATGCCGATCTGGAAGCGCGTAATAACATAGTTAATTATGATGCAGGCAGGTGGTTTTTGTACGATTATTATTTTATACGCGATTTGAACCTGGCGATAGAAAATGTTGACAAATTTGGTTCATCAACCCTTACCGAGGCGCAGCGTACCCAGTTAAAAGCCGAATTTAGGTTTATAAGGGCTTACCAGTATTTTGAAATGGTAAAAAGAGAAGGTGGCGTGCCACTGGTAACCACTCAACTTATTTATGATAACAGTGGCGACCCAACGCCTTTGCAGCAACCGCGTAACAAAGAAGCCGAAGTATACGATTTTGTAGCGAGCGAAATGGATGGTATAAAAGATGTTATAGCTAACGGTACCAGTGTAAGCCGCGCAAATAAATATACCTGCCTTGCGCTTAAAAGCCGTGCTATGTTGTATGCGGCCAGTATTGCCAAGTATAACGCTTTGCTTACACCATCAATAACCTTAGCAAACGGCGAAGTTGGTATCCCCGCAAGCCGCGCTAACGAGTATTACCAAAAAGCGCTTGACGCGTCAAAAGAGGTGATCAACAGCGGTTCTTATGAATTGTACAATAGCAACCCCGACTTGGGCGAGAACTTTTATGAGGCCATCCGCAACAAAACCGGTAATAAAGAGGTGCTTTTTGTACGCGATTTTTTAACCTCAAAAGCAAAAAAACATGGGTTTACTTATGATAATATAGCCCGTGGCTTACGCGAAGATAACCTGAGTTCATCAAGCGTTACACCATCGCTAAACCTGGTTGAAAGCTATCAGAACCTTGACGGTACCAGCGGTGAGTTGAAGATTCGTAATGCAGGTAATACTGATTATTTGTATTACAATAACGTATCAGATGTTTTTGCCGGTAAAGATGCCAGAATGTACGGTACGGTGATCTACCCGGGTGCCCCGTTTAAAGGTACTAATGTGGATATGCAGGCCGGCGTTGCCGTTTGGAATGCAGGCTCAAGCTCATATACTCTTCAGGAAGGTGCCGATTTAGGTACAAATTATACAGATGGTAAACTGCTGGTATCCGCATCGGGCCCGCACCGTAGTATTGCCGAGGTATCAAATAGCGGGTTTTATCTGCGTAAATATATTGATCAGGGTGGCGGTACCAGTACCCGTGGTATACAAAGTGATGTATGGTGGGTTTGGTTCCGTTTAAGCGAAATGTACCTGAACGCGGCCGAAGCAGCCTTTGAGCTGGGCGAAACCGGCCAGGCCGTAACCTATATTAACCCGATACGTCAACGTGCCGGCTTTACCGGAGCTAATTTGTACACTACAGCAACATTAACCCGCGACAAAATAAGGGCCGAATTCAGGTCGGAATTTGCTTTTGAAGACCACCGTGTTTGGGACCTGAAACGCTGGAGGATAGCCGATAAAGTTTGGAATGGCAGTTCAAGCAATCCGGACGCGGTTGTGTACAGTTTATACCCATACAGGGTAGTACGCCCCGGCGATGCCGCCCGCGATGGTAAATATATTTTTGTGAAAATGGTTGCGCCAAGGTTTAAGGCTGCAAGGTTTTTCCAAAATTTCAATTACTATTCGAGGTTCGATCAGTCGATCATTAACAACAATCCTAAAATTGTTCAAAATCCATTTAACTAAATATGAGCATCATGAAAGTCAGATCATATATATATAGCCTGTTATTACTGTTGGTAATAGCGGGAGCGGTCGGTTGCAAAAAGGACAACTATGAAGCGCCAAAATCAAAACTATCGGGCAGGGTGGTATTTAACGGGCAGCCGGTAGGGGTACGTTCAAACCAGGTTCAGTTAGAGCTTTGGCAGCACGGCTACGCGTTTTTTAATAAGATACAGGTATTTGTGGATCAAAACGGATCGTTTTCGGCATTGGTTTTCGATGGCGATTATAAACTGACCCGCCTGAATGGTTCGGGCCCGTGGATCAATCAAACAGATTCTATCGATGTGCATGTTAGCGGCAATACCATTGTTGATGTACCGGTAACTCCCTATTTTGCTGTAACAAATGCTGCTTATACCAGGAGCGGGAATGACATTACCGCATCGGTAACAGTAGCTCAGGGCGATCCGAGTAGTCAGCTTGAGCAGGTAAGGTTGTACGTTTATAAAACAACCCTGCTCGATCAAAACAATAACAGCGCTATTGGCGTAGTTAACGGCGCTGCGGTAACACCGGGTACACCATTTAACGCCACCGTAACCATACCGGCAGCCTTAACCGGCGCTGACGCGGTGTATGTGCGTGTAGGTGTAAAAACCGTAGGCGCAAATGAGCTGGCCTATTCGGCACCGCAAAAAATACAACTTAAATAATACAGAAAAAGCAGGGTGTAAAAACCCTGCTTTTTTTATGATGATAGTGTTTATCAGCTATTTGATCTCCAGTTTGTAACCCTTGCCGTGTATGTTGATCAATTGTATCGAGGGGTTATTTTCGAGTTTCTTACGCAATTTTGATATGAACATATCCAGGCTACGGCCTACAATTACACCCTCATCTTCCCACAGCTCCTTTTGCAGGCGGCTTCGCTCAATGATTTCATTTGGCGATTGAGCAAAGATCAGCAACAGTTTATTTTCTTTAGCGGTGAGTTCTGTTATGGTTTGGTTATTTAGGAGTTGTTTTTTCTCGTGATAGAATACTGTATCATCACCAAGTTTGTAATGGTCAACATCGGTGTTGTTTGATTCAGCAACCTCTTTACGCGATTTAACCGATTTCGAGATGATCAACCCGATAAACGCCAGCAAAGGAATTCCGCCTAACAAATACCCTTTTTGAGGTAGGGTTATGCCACTGCTTTTAAATCTCAGTTCAATAAGGTAACAGTTTTTTGGCTGGTTGCGACCGGCGCAGGCTACAATATTGTCCTTCGAGTTTTTGAATATGGCATAGCCGTATATTACTTCCTTGCCGGTGCAATTTAAAACGTTAACAATGTAATCGTCGGCAATCTTCTCTTTAGCCAGTGTTCGGCTTATTATCTTTTCCAGCGAATCGGGCTGAAAAGAAAAATCGTTTTCAAACCTTATCTGGTACTCATTTTCGGCGATCTTCTTTACCGGCAATACCCTCGATGTGCTGTCGCCCGAGTGCAGAAGTACCTCATGGCCGATTTTTCGGAACAATAATTCTTTCCTGGCCGTATCAAAATCATCGGTACCGGCCCTGCTAAAAGCGGCGCTCAATAACGTTAAAAATAGCAAAACAGTAAGCCCCAGCAGGTATTTTGTTTTGGTTTTCAGGGGTACTTTATAACCGGCCATATCTATACGGATTGATTTTACAAAGTTTACAATTTTATTTACAATAATCATCATAGCTAAAGTATTGCGTGTAAGTAGGTTTGCTGCATCAAAATATATTAAACCATGCTAAACAAACTTACCATTATCCTGCTGTTCGCTATGCTTCAACTTACTGCTTATGGCCAGCAAACATACCGTTTGGATATTAAAAAAAGCAAACTTTTATGGAACGGACAAAAAACGATGGGTGGTCATTTCGGTTACATCCTTTTTAATGCGGGTACCCTGAACTATACGCCCGGTGGCGAGCCTCAAGACGGCACTTTCACCATTGATATGAACACGATGCGAGCCAATGATCATACTAAAGATGGTAAAAATAAAAAAGTAGATGACGAGTTGCGTACCCCCGGTTTTTTTGATGTCGCCCAATATCCAACCGCAACCATGGCGGTTAAACAGATCATCCGTACAGAGCAAGCAAATACTTACAAAGTAACGGGCGATCTCACGATAAAAGGAATCACCAACCCAATTACATTTACTGCCCTTATAAAAGGCACAGGAAGTACACTTACAGCTACAGCAGTAACCCAGATAAACCGCGTAAAATGGCGGATCGATTTTCAGCCTAAAAAGGATGACTGGAACCTGTTTGCTGCTATAAAGGATGAAATGATCACCGAAAATATTGACATCTCGCTGAACCTGGTATTTGTTAAATAGGGTTTTGCAAAAAGCCCGGCTGTTATTACAACCGGGCTCCATTATTTAAAACTTATTATTACAGTGCTTCAGTATATTTTTTAAAGTTATCCAGGATAGCCTGCCAACCGCCGCGTTGCATTTCTATGGGATTAGTTTCTTCCGGGTCGAAGGTTTCTGTTACTTTGGTGCCATCAATTTCTTTAGCGAAGGTGATGCTTACTTTTCTGCCGTCGCCAAGGCCGTAAGCAATAAGGCTGTAGGGCTGCACATCGGTATAAGTACCGCCAAAATCAAAACTAAAGCTGCCATCTTTTGCGGCCATAGTGGTCGAAAAGTTACCGCCCACACGCAAATCATTTTCGGCATAAGGGGCATGCCAGTCGTCGGATGCCTGGCACCATTTGGTGATGTGTTCGGGTTGGCTCCAGCTATCCCAAACCTTTTCAATAGGGGCATTAACAATAGTTTCTACAGTGATTGCTTTGCTTGTGGTTTCCATAGTAATATTGGTTAGTGATTTTGTTGAATTTTAATAAGATAAAGATAGGAGAAGCTGCCTGCTTTAAAAAGGTGTAATTGTGCCAAATTGCGGGGGATTTATGGCAATATATAACAATTAAAACCTGATAATATCCGTATCGGGCGGCGTATGTCCAAGCAATCGGCATATGGTCATGATCTGCCCTTTATGATGAAACTCATGGGCGAACGCGTGCGTGTAAATTTCCAGCGGAGTAGCGTTAACGGGTCGGTTCCGCGGGAGTACAGCGCTGATGGGCTGGTTTAATATTTGCGCGAACTGGTTCAGAAATTCATCCACATAAGCATCCGCGTTAGCAAATAATAGTTTTACAGCATCAATGGTGGTTACGTCGCTTTCTTCAATAATCGCGATTTCTTTATTCATGGCGAAGTTGGCCAGCCAGTGCGTATACACATTGGCATTGTGCACCAGTAGGTATCGTACATCGCTTCCGTTAAATTCGGGTATGGGTTTAAGCCAGTCGTGCTTTACTTCGTTCGCCACAAAATTGAGTACGAACTTCCTTGAACTGCATAATAAAGCATATTGCTGTTTTAAGATGGATACCATATTACAAGATAACGAACTATTTTATCATCACACAAATCAACAATTTACGTCAATTGTTAATTAAACGGGTTTCTTACTAATCATCATCGTCATCCTTTTTGTTTTCCAGTATTACAAAGGCGCTCCGTTTAGGTGATGGCATTACGGAGTCTTCTCCTTTCACCGATTTCCAAACCACTTCGTTCAAATCCAGATCGGGGGCGGCATCTTCTTTGGCGAAGTTGAACAAGGCCGATCTTTTGCTGCTTTCGTTTACCGCAACATTGCGCCTGTCGAGGTCTATCAACGCGGGTTTTACTTTGTAAGGCGTAAAATCTGCTTTGCTGGTAAAGCATTCGTATAGCGGGATAGCGGCAGCATCGTATTGGCTCATCGGCGGCAGGCCCAATATGAGTTCCATAGTACGCAAAAAGCCCGAGGTAGAGTACATGGTATGTACTACGGCGTTGCGTTTTACGTAAGGACCAACCACAAAAGCAGGCGAACGGTGCGCGTCCACGTGGTCGGGGCCATTTTGGGCATCATCCTCCAGTATAAACACTACCGATTCCTTCCATATCGGGCTGTTTGATAAATGTTCTATAAAGCGGCCTATAGCCAGGTCGTTATCAGCCACAGCCGCGGCAGGCGAAATCTTGCCTAAACGCTGTCCGCTGGTATGGTCGTTTGAAATCCGGATGGTATTAAACTGCGGAACGGCGTTAATAGTAAGCAACGAATCAAAATCGTGCTGCCAGGCATCAACACGCACCTGATCTTTAATATCCATATTAAAACCGGGCGATTTAGGCGAAATATGCCCTTCCAGTGCTTTAATGTTGGCCTTGCCATTATCACTAAATTCGCCGTAGCTGCGGTAGCTGATGCCGGCTCGTTTACAATAATCCCATATAAAGCCGTCGCGCGGGTAGGTGGCAGGTCGGCCGCCCTCAAAAGAGGTACTGCCGCCACGGTTACCATAACTGGTAGGCCATGTTTTTTCAACTATGTCGGTAGCATAGGCGGCCATGCTCCAGTTATGGCCGTCGGCGCTTACTTCTGCATCCACGTAAAAATTATCAAGCAATACAAAATCTTTGGCGAGCGCATGGTGGTTTGGAGTAACCTTTTGGCCAAACAAACAAAGCGTGGTATCGCCATTGCCTTCAGGCATATCGCCCAGCACCTGGTCGTACGTGCGGTTTTCTTTTATAATATAAAAAATATGCTTAATGGGCGATTTTTCGCCCTGTTTACGCGGAATCGGATTGTTGGCTACGCCCTCGGCCTGTGCTACTTTTTTGTTAGTAAAGGGCGTATTTGCATAAACTTCGCGGGTATAGGTTTTTAGCAATTCGGGTTTAGGCGCATCAATGAACGATAACGATCCCTTGAATAAGCCTGCTATATATTGCAGTTTGCTGTTGGGTGTGCTGCCGGTATGGTAACCGCTGTTATCGGCCTTTGAAACAGGCTGCGGCCCTTGTGGGTTAGCCATTGATGTTAAGCCTTTGCCATTGGCCACCAGTATTTTGCGCCCCAGTGTTTTTACGTTGGTAGGGTACCAGCCCACGGGGATAAAACCCATGCTTTTGCTGTAACCTGGTTTGGTTAAATCAAAAACGGCCAAGCAGTTATTATCGGCATTGGCAATATAAAGTGTTTTTTCGTTTGATGACAGTGCCAGCCCGTTGGTGGTTGACCCGGTGAGCATGGTAGGGTATAACGAGGTGGATATGGTTTCAACCACCTTATTGTTAAGCGTATTTATGATGGATACCGTATTATCGCTGGCATTAGCCACAAAAAGCGTATTGCCTTTTTTGTTGAGCAATAATTCGTTGGGGTGATTGCCCGTGGTAATGGTAGTTGTGATGTTGCCGGCAGACATATTATAAACGGCCACCTTATCGCTTCCCCAAAGTGAAATATATAGCGTTTTTTCATCGGGAGATAGTACGCAGCTGTAAGCAATGTTAGCCAGTTTTACCTTTTTTAAGATGTTATGTGCTGCCGGATCAATTACATATAGCGAGCTATCCTCTTTAGTTACGGCGTATAAACGGTTATTGCTTTTGTTTACCACCATACCTGTCGGGCAAATTTTACCCTTTGGCCATGGCTGGCCCAGTGTTATTGTATCAGCCTGCCCCAGTTTATTGTTTTTGATGCTGAAGTTCAATATCCAGTTATCGTTACCACCCGATACATACAGTTGTTTTTCATCCCGGCTGAAGGCCAAACCATACCACGATTTGCCAAGCTCCTTTTGATCGAGCAGTTGTTCCGTTTTAGGGTCTATAAGCTGTACCGATTGAGTGCTTTGGCCGTTATTAGTTACTGCCAATAACTTGCCCGACGCGCTTAACTGCATATTCAGCGGCAAATCGCCCAGCGTTAACGACCGTCCCGCCGGGCTGATCTTCCAGCCATTGGGCAGCATGATCTGGTTGCTTTGCTTAATATTGCCCGGCCGTTGCTGCGCTATTGCGCTAATATGCAGCAACGTACACAAAACGGTGATAACTGAAAGTGACTTTCTCATAGCAGGCAAATAACCTTATTAAAGTTAAGCTATTGTTACGTGATGGTAAATGATGGCTACATCAGTGTAAATGCTTAGTTACTTATTGTACAACCGCAGCTTATCCCTGATGTAAGCTCCTGCCAGGCTTAGTTCTGCCGGTTTCCAGTTGCCGTTTACATTGGCGCCACCAATTAATATACCGGTGGTTTCGGCTTTGTCGGTAAGGTTCCAGTCGGCCCAGCTGAGTTGGTTGTATTCGAGCCATTTAAGCCATGCTTCGGTTTTAGCTTTGTCGAATACGCCATCGCCGTTTGATTCGCCCACGCCCCATTCGGTAACAAATAGCGGTAGTCCCGCCTTAATGGCTTTGTCTGCCTTCGCTCGCAAATTTTCCTGGTGATATGGGTCGGATGCGTAGAAGTGGAAGGAATAGGCGATGTTATTGTAACCTTTGATCGGGTCGAGCGCGGCAATGTGTACATCCTGGTCCCAACGCGGACTGCCCACAATGATCATGTTCTTGCTATCGTATTTGCGTATCACCGGTATTAATTCGTTAGCATACTTTTTTATCACCAGCCAGCTGATATCTTCGGGCTCATTCCATATCTCGTAAATTACGTTGGGCACACCCTTGTATTTTTGTGCCATAGCCGCGAATAAGCGTCTGGCCTGCCCAAGGTGCTGATGCGCGTTATGGTCGTGCCAGTCTATCAGTACATATACGCCGTTTTTAATACACTGATCTATAATGGTGGTGATCAGCTTTACTTGCTTCACCGAATCCTGCAAATACCCGCCCTCATGTTCAATAGCCATAGAAGCCCTGATGATGGTCGCCTTAAAATCGGTACAAAGCCAGTTGACCACATTATTGTTGTAATACTTTTGCCCCTCCCAAATACTCCACGACATACTGATGCCCCTTAATTGAGGCGCTTTGCCATGTTCGTTAACTAACTGCCCGTTCTTTACCTGTAGCCAGCCATTTTTAGCAACGGGTGTTTGCGCCATGCCCTGCAAGTGGGTAAAGCAAACAGCACAGGCAATAAGCAGTGCCTTAATGTATTTGTGTTTTTTCATAATTGGTTATTAGGAATATAAAAATAAGCTTTTAGGCTTACTCATCAATATTTATTTAGGGTGGATTGACGTGCTGTTACCACCGCCATAATTGCATCGTTATGGCCTGATTAAAACCAAATCGTAGTAATTTAAGTTGTAAAGGAAGTCCCGCAGGTGTTTTGAGGCTGTTTGTGATGGGGCTGGTTTATTATTAACGGATCTTTTAACTATGGATATTAACAAGATTTATAATCACGCTGTTAACTGGCTTATCGATTACGGCCCCCGTTTCATACTGGGTATGGTGATCTTATTTGCAGGACTTTGGCTCATTAAACTGATATTGAACCGGTCGCAATCAGGCTTGCATAAAAAGGGAGTCGACCCAACGGTTAAACCCTTTCTGGTGAGTTTGGTAGGTGTGGTACTGCGGGTGATACTGGTGCTATCCGTAATGCAGATCATCGGGATACAACTTACCCTGTTTACAGCCGTTGTAGGTGCCATTGGCGTAGCAGCGGGACTGGCATTATCCGGAACTTTGCAGAATTTTGCAAGTGGTATCCTCATCCTGCTGCTTAAACCCTTTGTAGTAGGCGATAACATTATTACCCAGGGATTGGAAGGTACGGTAGTATCTATCCAGATATTTTATACACTGGTGCGCACGTTCGATAACCGCTCGGTAATTGTGCCTAACAGCAAGCTCTCTAATGAGGTGATCATCAACATCAGTCGCGAAGGAAACCGCAGGCTCGATATCGAACTGAAATTCAGTAACGCTATTGATATTAAAGAAGTAAAATCGGTGATCAACGAATCTATCAACCGTTCGCAAAATATCCTCGAAAAGCCGGAGCGCCGTATAGGCGTTGCCGTTTTAGAGAGCGATGGCTACAAGATAGGCGTAAACGTTTGGGTAAATGCACACGGTTTTTACGATACTAAGCTGGCCTTGCAGGAAACTATTTTGCAGGATATTAAAGATTCGGGGATTAAACTGGCAGGCATGTAACGCGCCAAAGCGAAGGCGCTAAACCTTTGCTTTGGTAGATAATACCACTACGGCCACCGCCATTACAGCCAAAAAGCTGAACGATGCACGCAATGTAAATGCCCCGGCTAAAAAGCCAATAACCGGCGGACCGATCAAAAAGCCGATAAACGCGATGGTAGACACCGCTGCAATAGCCGCGCCCGGTTGCATGGTTGTTGATTTACCTGCCGCGCTGTACACCATTGGCACTACCGATGAGATGCCCGCGCCCACAAACATGAACCCAATAATAGCCGTTAACAGGCTCGGGAACAATACCGCAATGAGTAAACCGATGGCGCTAAGCGTACCGCTTAACTGTAAGGTACGCCTAAGTCCGAAACGTGCGGCAAAACGATCGGCAACGAAACGGCCGGATGCCATGGTACACATACAGGCCGTGTAACCTGCACCTATCCAGCCTTTTTCGGCCAGTATTATCTTTTTAAAGTAGATCACGCTCCAATCAAACATGGCACCCTCAACTACCATGGAGCAAAAGGCGATCAGGCCGAGGGTGATCAATGATTTATCGGGCATTACAAATGCAGGGCCTGTACTTGCCGGGGTATGGTCGTTATGCAGGTAACGCCAGCTAACTATCACCGTTATAATGGTAATGGCGGCTATAATGGCGAAGTGAGGCGCGGGCAATACGCCTTTGCCTATCATAAATGTACCTATACTGGCACCCACAAAACCCGCCAAACTCCACACGCCGTGAAACGAAGCCATAATGGGTTTGCTGTACAAACCTTCGGTAGCAACGGCCTGGGTATTAACTGATATATTGGCGGCATTGCTACTGATGCCGAACAATATTAGACATAAAACCAACTGGTAAACTTCTGTTACCGCGCCGAGGGTAACCAGCATTAAACCATAAGTGCTAATGGCCGCTGCCAATACTTTGCGGCTGCCAATTTTTGTAACGGCCCAGCCAGATAGGGGCAGGGAGATCATCAGGCCAACCGGCAAGGCGAATAGTACGCCACCCAGCGCGGCGTCTGAAAGGTTAAGCTTTTGTTGTATAGTCGCGATGCGCGAAGCCCAGCTGGCGAAACATAAACCGGCTACAAAGAACATGGCAGCTACTGCGGTGCGGATAATTTTTGGTGCGTAAACCATTTATATATGTAAGATAAAAAAGATTAAACAAATAATAGCATTCATTTCGATTTGCAATATTTTGCAACAAATATCTAAATAATTGCAATATATTGCAAAATTAAATTTTATATTTGCTTAACATTGCAATTATGATCAAAGAAGAGCGCTTACAATTGATACTCGGGCAGGTATCTAAAGACGGAAAAGTACTGTTGGGTAATTTGAGCCAGCACCTCAATGTATCTGAAGATACTGTTCGCCGTGATATTAAGGAGCTATCAGACAGGGGTTTACTTAAGGCGGTAAGGGGAGGAGCTATGGTGCATTCACCGGTGCCGCACCATTTTAGGGACAGGGAGAAGCAGGACATCAGCCAAAAGAAAATTATTGCAAGTAAAGCGCTTAGTTTTTTAAAAGATGGGCAAGTGGTGATCTTTGACGGTGGTACATCGGCCTTGGCTATAGCCGAAAACCTGCCCGACGACCTGAAAATTACGGTGGTGACCAACAGTTTTCCGATAGCGAGCGTACTGGAAGATCACCCTGCTACCGATGTAATATTTGCGGGCGGCAGGCTTAGCAAGTCGTCTTTTACCACTACGGGCTACGAAACCGTGGAGGCTTTTAAAAACGTAAGGGCCGATATTTGTTTTTTAGGTGTTTGCAGTATTGATGCCGAAACCGGTCTCACCACAATGGATTATGAAGATGCGCAGCTGAAAAAGACCATGGTTGCCACCTCAAAGCATATCATCGCGCTATCAACCATTACCAAAACCAATACTGCCGAAGCTTTTTACGTTTGCCCCATTACTGACCTGGATACGGTGATCACCGATGTATCGCCCGAAAGTGAGGAGTTGAAAGTATACGTAGAAGCCGGTATACAGGTGCTATAAAAAAAGGGAACCCGAAGGCTCCCTCTATCATCATTAATTATATATGACTCGTAACTACTAATGATCTTGTGTGTAAAAGGTTAGTTCTTCCATGGTCATGAAGCTGCCATTGCCCCAGTTGGTCAGCAGTTTAAACCTTAAGTACCGGTATTTGGCAATATTGGCCGGGAATTTAAATTCCTCTCCGGCAAGGGCGTATGCCACATCGGCGGCACTGTTTTGGCCGAGCGGTAAGCCTGATGGTTTGATAGATTCACAATCCAGTAATTTGGTCCAGCTATCCCAGCTTCCGTTAGGGTTGGGGTTATTGCTACCATATACTTCAAATGTTTTGGCGCTTTCGAGGTTGTACAGCCTGTCGTTGGCCTGCCACATTTTAAAGCGGCTTAGTTTGGTGGTTACTCCGGTATCAAAAGTGAACGGAACAGGTTTGGTTGATTTACTGGCGAAACCCGGTGTACTGTAACGCTCATCCCAAAGATAGGGTAGCAGCCAGCCATAACCACCTTCGTCCACATCACCCGGCAACAGCATTGCCACAAATTTTGATTTATCAAGCACGCGCTCAAAAAACGGCAGTTTAGTTACCGCTACCGGCGGCGAAAATGTTTCGAACGCCAGCGAATCAGGCTTAAATAATGACCTGTAGGTTAATGAACTTTCATCTTTATAGTCGCTTAAACGGGTATCGGTTTCCGATGGCGGAATGATGATGGTTTTGGCAGCGCCATTACTGTCAAAATATTTTAGTTCTATCCCTACCTCACCGCCGGCGGCGTCGCCCCAAAGTAGTTGCGCCTTGCCATCAGCCGAAAAACCTACTGATTTAAGCGTGCGGTTCTCTAAGGAGGTAAGGTAACTATCGCCGTAAACAATACCCGCCACGTTTACCACTACCGATCTGTGGTTCTCTTTATCAAAGGTGTAAATGTTGAAATTGTAATTGCCCTCGCTAAGATCGCTGATGTCTATATTGGCGGTGTCTTTACCTGTGGTGCGTGTTACGGCAAGTTCGGTAGAATCTTGCCCATCGTTCCAGTAAACTTTTATTTTGGTTACCAGCGGATCATTGCCCAGCACTACCGCCAGCCTTAGTTTTTTATAACCCGGTTGCACGATCACCGAGTCTGCCCGGCCGGGATAGGTGATCTCGCCGCCCTTTTCAAAACTTTTATACGCGTCTTCTTTTGTACATGCGGCTAATAACATGCCCATAATGAGCAGGTATAGCGGCACTAAATATTTTATTGGTTTCATAAACTTAATATTTTAATTGTTACCTATTTTGTGTCGCCCCACATCATTATCTCGTTAAAGTTCACGTACGAGCCGTTCGACCAGTTTTTGAGTGTTTTGAACCTGATGTAACGCACTTTAGGCGCATCGATAGAAAAGGTGATGGTTTCGCCGGCATTAGCCGCGTCAATATCATCCTGTGATAGCTGTCCGTTTGGTAAGCCTGATGGTTTAACCTGTGTATGGGTGGCCAGCAGCGTCCAGCCGGTATAGCTGCCATCGGGGTTAGGGTTTTCGGTTCCCCAAATTTCAACTACGCGCGGCGTGTGCAGGTTGAAATAGAAACCCATCCGCATAAAGTAACTCATACGGCTCAACTTGGCCGATACGCCCATATCATAAGTGAACCATTGCGGCATACGCGCGGCATCACCTGTGTGGTACATAAGATCGTTACCGAGGTTGCCATCAAACAAACCGGCTATGTTACCGCTATAACCCAGCGGCGCGTCGGTAGGTAAAACAAGGCCTTTCATTCGCGTTCTGTCCAGCCTTTCTTCAAACAATGGGGTAAGGTTAAACAGTAAGGTGTCCGACAAATTGCCGAACCTATCGCGCACGTAAATGCCGAATTTGGTTTCTACTGATTGCAGCCCGCGGGTAGCGAAATCGCCTTTTTTAAGCTTGGTATAAAAGGTATTGATGGGTACAAACTCGCCAAGGCTATCATTTGATAATATCACCACGGCCAGGCTATTGCCCGTTTGATTTTTGAAATTTACGGTCAATCCGCCAAAATCTGGTGTTATAGCAAGGCTGTCGCGTACCAGTTGAAAGGGTGGACGTTTAGGATGCACGGTAACCATTAACGGTGCCGACGCGTTTTCGCCTTTATCAACGGCGTATAATGTAACCTGGTAAGCCGATGTATCGGCAAAGCCCTCTACGGTAAGCTGGCTGTTATAGCGGCTTACTTTGGTTTCGCGCACTACGCCCTGTTTGGTGGTATACACGGCCCTGATGTACAATAGGTCCGGGTCCGACGGTACGTTAAAGCTGATGGTTGCCGCGCCATTCAGGTTGGTGATCACCGCGTTGGTTATCGGCCCCGGTGCTTTGCCGTCGTTTTCTACGGGTGCTAATACCCCCTGCTTGCACGAGTTGATGATCAGTAGCATCATCAAGCCTGTACAGCATATATATAGTATCTTTTTCATCGTTTTATATTTATATATAAATTGTGTTTAACTCAACTGCGTACTTACCAGCCCGGGTTTTGTACCAGATTAGGGTTGATCTGCAAATCGTATTCTTTGATAGGCCAGAAGTAATCTCTCGGGCCGGTAAACTTCGGACTGAACAGCAATATCCGCTTGTTAAAATCTTCAAAACTGGTTTGGTTAATATCCCAGCCGTAAATAGGTGTGCTCATTACCTGCGGCGCTGTTTTCCAGCGGCGAAGGTCATAGAAACGGCTTGCCTCAAAGGCCAGTTCTATACCACGTTCCTGTTGTATGATTTCGCGCAAGCCGCTAACTGATGTGTACTTGCCCGGATTTTTTGAGTAGGTAGCCCATGAACTTTCTATCGATTTTAAACCGGCACGGTCGCGAATCTGGTTCAGGTAGGGTAAGGCCTCGGCGCTTCTGCCGCTTTCGTTTAAGGCCTCAGCATAAAGCAGGTAAAGATCGGTAAGGCGTATAATAGGCCACGGGTACGATTCAACCGTTACGTTGGTTGATGTGGCTACCAAGTTCCAGTTCACCAGTTTTTTGGTGTAGTAACCGGTTATGGAGTACAAACGGCTTTGTTTTTTGCCCGAATACTGCTCAGCCTTACTTTGAATATTGAAGTTACCGTTCTTCATAAAAAATTTGGCACCATCAAAAGCGATATCGGCGTAAAAGCGCGGCTCACGGTCAACGTGCAGACCTACGGTTTGATAATCGGCTTGCAGGTTAGGATCGCCGGAAGGAGTGGGGCGTAATTTAAAGCGATTGGCGTAATCCCAGGTTTTGTCCTCTTCAATAGGTACGCCATTTTTGGTATAGAACAGCTCGGCCATTTTAAGCGTAGGTGCCATTTGGCCTTTTAAATCGAGGTTGATATTGTTTTGATCAAGCTGCGGGCAAGCAAATAATTGCAGCCAAAAGGTAGGGTTAGCGCTCGCGGTTGATCCCCATATCAGTTCGCTGTTCCATTTTTCGCAGACAGCGTTGCGTATGTTCATTTGAGTTTTGGTAGCGTCATCTACATTAATTACCCCCGGGTTAAAGTGATAAAGGATAACGCCGTTTGCCTCGGCCAAATCAATAGCGGCTTTACAGGCTTCTACAGCACGCGTCCATTTGGCGGCATCATATTGGGTATTGAATAATGCCTGGCCGTTCTTATTTTTCATGCCCCCCAATTCTGTATTGCCGTTAAACAGCGGGCTTGCAGCTGTAACCAATACGCGGGCTTTGATAGATAACGCGGCTACTTTGGTAATGCGGCCAAGCTCGGTAGCTGCACTGGTGATTCTGCTGGGCAGGCCGGTATTGTCATCGCCGGCAGCGGCATCATCAATTAAGCGGGTAATGTAGTTCACTACCGAATCAACCGGTTGCCTTGAAACTTTTACCTGTTCCGGCGACGCGGTAATGTCGAGGTTTTTATCCTGGATAGGAATAGGCCCGTACATCCTGAACAAATACCAGTGAAAATAAGCTTTCAAAAATTTAGCTTCCGCTATCCAGCGTGCTTTTTCGTAGGGTTGCAGATCAGGCACCTTTTCTACATTCTCTAAAAATATATTACAGGTTCTGATGCCTTGCCATAGTGAACGGCCATCAAAACTGTCCCAATAGTTGAGGTACGGGTTGGCCTTGTTTTGCAAACCACGTGCAATATTGTAGGGGTCGAGGAAAAAGTAATCGGTTTGAAATGGCCAGTAGATCCACAGCTCATCGCCACCATTAAAACCGGGGTTTTTATCGGGATGCCCTTCCTGCGGCAAATACGAGTAACAGGTGAACAGGTACTTTTCGGCCTCGTTGCGGTTGGCAAAGGCGTTATCGAGCGTGGCCACGTTGTCGGGTATAATATCAAGGTAGCTTTTTTTGCACGATGATATACCCGCTATGGTGATCAGCAGTAACCCTAATCCAATAAATTTCAGACTGCTTAGCCTTGAAAATTTGTTTTGAGTATGTGTAAATTTCATAATTGATTCTTTTTAATGGGCCTATAACTGAACGTTTAACCCTATATTAAATACCTTTTGCACCGGGTAGCCAAGTCCGTTACCACCCTGCTCAGGGTCCCAAAGTTTAAAGTTGCTCAGCAGGAACAGGTTGGTGCCGTTTACATATAAGCGCAAGCCCTGTACGCGGAACTTTTTGATAAAGCTGCTCCGGAAGTTGTAAGCTACTTCCGCGGTTTTTAATCGCAGAAAGCCGCCATTGCGCATCCACCAGTTTGAGCGTTGGTTATTATTGTTACTTTGAGTTGGCCCTAAGCGCGGCCAAAAGGCGTAGGAGTTGCGGTTATCTTCCGACCAATGGTCTTTCGCTATCACATCCAATAGGCCATTCTGGTTGGCGCCATTAACCACAAAAGGTGAAATGGAAGCCGGGTCGATAAAAAAAGACGACCTTGCAGAACCTTGGAAAAAGGTATTGAACTCAAATCCATCATAAATAGCAGATAAACCGAAGCCGTAAATAATTTCGGGAGTGGTAGGGTAGCCCAAGCCGTTTATATTATCCAGGTCTGTGATCTGTCCGTCGCCATTCAAATCACGGTACTTGATATCGCCGCCCCTTACTTCGCCAAAGTTTTGGCGCGGTGAGTTCTTCACATCTTCATCATCAACAAACAACCTTTCGGCTATTAAACCGTAAGCCTGCGTAAGCGATTGCCCCACCCGCGACAGGTAGAACATATTTGAAGGATATTCGGGCTCTTCGTTAACGAGCAACTTACTCGTAGCATAGGTAAATGTACCTCGTGCCTGTACCGAAAATTTGCTGCTGAAGTTTTTGTTATAATCCGCACTCAGGTCGATACCCTTGCCTTGTGCCACGCCTACGTTGGCGCTTACAGGGGCGGTAAGGCCCAAAGTGGTTGGTATATAGCTCCGTTGCATCAAGATGCTGTTACGGCGCTCTTTGTATATGTCTACTATCAGGTTAAAATTGTTGAACAAGCCCAAATCCATACCGATGTTGGTTTTGGTGGCTTTTTCCCAGGTAATACCCTCGTTAGCATAACGGGATATGGAAACTCCCGGACGATTAAAGCCATAGTTTTCACCGAATGAGGCGCCGTAGTTGCCATCGTTAAGGTTTACGTTGGAGAGGTAAAAGAACCTGTCGTTGGCGTTACCTATCTGGTCGTTACCAACCAGTCCATAAGTACCCCTGAATTTCAGTTTGGTAATTACATTTTCGAGTGGTTTAAAGAACTTTTCATAATTAACATTCCAGGCTACACCTATTGATGGGAAGAAACCGTAACGGCTGCTTTTGGCAAAACGTTCCGATCCGTTGTAACCAAAGTTGGTTTCAAAAAGGTAGCGGTTATCATACCCGTAAGTAAACCTGCCCGATACCCCCTGGTTGCGGAACGGCAGCGATGATTGCAGGTCGCCGGCATTACCATTCAGGTAGTTTCTGCGGATACCGATAAGCAAGCCGCTGATATTGTGTTTTTCGTTAAAGGTGCGGTTGTAGTTAACGGCCAGCTCGGCATAGGTGGTGGTGTTTACAATTTTATCGCCCTGACTATAGTTGAGGTACTCGGTAGCTGTTTTTTCATTCAGCAGGTTTAAATTATAACCGTTAGGGTCATCCTGCGATGGGCTTGCCGAGTAAAAAAACGGATTATACTGGCGTGATAGGTTAAAGTAAGAGTAACGTTGCGTATACACCATACCACGGGCCGAAAGACCGGGGGTTACAAAACTGAAATCCTGCTTCAACTCCAACTGTACATTTAACGTTGATGTATTATATTGCTGAAAACCCGATACCATTTGCGCGTAAGGATTGCTGAACACCTCGCCATTTTGCCCGCGCGGGGCGTTACCAAACAGCGGGTGCTTTACCAAAGGAAGTTTAGATGCAGGGAAGGTAGCCGGGAAAAGTACCGGGTTTGAGGTAAGCGCGCTATTAAAAATAGCGCCGCCACCACCAATAGGGCCGGTATAATCATCAAAACTACCCGAAGTTCTGATAATGGCTTCAGATGTTGGGGTGAACTTAACGTTCACATTTGAGCGTACCTGGTAACTTTTCAGGTTAACGTTGTTGCTGAAATTATTGCCCTGGTCTGCTTTAAGTACGCCATTATCCTGGTTAACCGTACCCGACAGATAGTATTGCGCCGCTTTACCGCCACCCTGTAAGTTAAGGTTCAGGCGCTGGTTTGAGGTATAATCTTTAATCAACGAGCCTATCCAATTGTTGCTTGGGTACAGCAGCGGATTATCGCCGGCTATGGTATGGTCTATTTTGTTTTGGCTGTAAGGCAGCGGTGCCAAAGGGTTGCGGGTTAAGGCAGCCTCGTTAGCCAGTTGCATGTAGGTAATGTTATCGGCCAGTTTAAAGTTTTGGGTATTGGTTGATACCGAGTTCTCAAAGCGCACGTTAAACCGTGTTTCGCCGCTTTTGCCCGATTTGGTGGTTACCAGGATAACGCCGTTCGCACCCCTTGCACCGTACAGCGACGATGCCGCGGCATCCTTCAGTACCGAGAAGCCCGAAATATCATCGGGTTGCAAACGGGCAAGTGCCGTGTTACTCGATTCCATACCGTCTATCAATATCAGCGGGTCTATTTTACCCGAACCAAATGTGGTGATACCCCTGATAAAGAACTGCGCGTTATCTGCACCCGGTTCGCCGCTGCGCTGGTAGGATATAATACCCGAAATACGCCCGGCAAGCATGGTGGTTAAGTTACTGGTAGGGCCTTTAAGCTCTTTGGGGCTTATGGTAGTAATGGCGCTTACCATACTTTCCTTCTTTTGCTGGCCGTAGGCTACTACCACTACCTCGTTAAGGGAGTTTTCATCGTCTATCAGTTTTACATCGATGGTACGACGGCCCCTAACCTCAATTTCCTGCTTAACGTACCCTATAAAGGAGAATACAAGGGTAGTTGCCGGATCAGATATCCGGAGGGAATACCGGCCGGATGTATCGCTCACCACACCCGTGGAGGTGTTTTTAATGGATACGCTCACCCCCGGCATGGGCTGACCTTTGGTGTCGGTAATTTTACCGCTTAGGGTAAATGGGGTTTGTGCCCGCGCGGCTATCCCGAACAGCAGTAACGCGAACAGGCAGCACAGAAATTTTACCCTGTGGCAGGGATAAATTCTTTGGTTCATAATGGTTTAGAGTAAGTGTTAAACTATAGGATTAAATTAATTGTATGTACATAGATACATTCTAAAATTTGAATAAACAAATGTTTGTAAATAATAATTTAACTAACTGATTATTTGATAATAATAAATTGATTTAGCTTGTTAAATGATTTTATAGGGATATATGGTGTAAGCAATATTTATACAGATATGTAGAATAAACATCTACATATAATTATATGTTATAACATTTTAAATAATTGTTATTTGATTGAATGATGTAATTCAGTAGGTAGAGGTAGGTGTGAGGCATACTTACATGAATTTTTTACTCTTGCGTAAAATGTAGTTATGTAAATACATAAATATTACAGTGAAGCTCTTTAGCTTTAGTGATATTTAAGATTATGCTTCCCCATTTGTAGTAATTGTGGTTGTACTATCAGAAAGGATAGGGATGAGAACGAGAAAACATAAATAACAGAAAAGGCCGGGTTGTTAAGCCCGGCCTTATTCTGTTTGCTAAACCATTAATGGTTCAGCTTTACACTACCCGTTTATATTTTCGATATTCTTTAGTACTGATAAGAAGGTGCCTTGTTTTTAAACATTTGGCACAAAAGAAAACCTTGATAGGTAAAAAGAAAAACAAGTGACAGATAAAATCAGGTGGTTTCGGAAAATGAAACGGAAAGCCGCATTTATGGCATTTCAGTTCGGGTTTTTCATAATGCATAATGGTTAGATAGGATGTTATAGTAGTAAAAATAATTATCCACGGCCTTTTGTTATTTATTCATTACGTTCATTTTAGCCCTGCATTTTCCTTATGCTATAAAAGCTTTAACATGTGCTAAGTTTTTTTAAATTTGTTGATAAGCACTTGTGCTAAACCAATTAAATAACCGTGCCTGTAAACCACCAACGTTTTAATATTACTTTCTTGTTTATAATGGCAGCTGTATTTTGCTGCGGTAATGTTTTTGCGCAGGCTCCTCCCAAAATTGAATATCCGGGTTCGTATGTTTTTGAGGTTAACACGCCTATTACACCTATTGTTCCTGTTTTAGACGGCACAATACCCGGCATACCTAAAGGGACAACTACCCTCGCCGGTACCGGTAATAGCGGAGCTACCAATGGTGATAAGAATACAGCCACTTTTAATGCACCGGGCGGTGGTGCCACTGATATGGCAGGTAATTTATTTGTGGCCGATGTAGATAACAACCTCATCAGGCGCATAACGCCTTCGGGTGATGTTACCACTTTTGCAGGCAGCGGTTCAGCGGGTAAAAATGACGGCAAGGGCACAGCCGCGAGCTTTAATAAGCCAAGGGGAATAGCTATTGATGGGCAAAATAATTTGTACGTGGCCGATAGCGAGAATAACCTGATCAGAAAAATAACGCCCGATGGGGGTGTAACTACTATAGCAGGCGACGGTACAGTGGGATATAAAAACGATTACGGTACGGCAGCGAAATTTAATCACCCGTTTGGTATAGCGCTTGATGCAAGCGGGAATTTATATGTAAGCGATTCAGATAATAACTGCATCCGTAAAATAGCCCCGGATATGCAGGTAACCACGCTGGTAGGCGACCCGGCAAGTGGCAGGGATGATGGTATAGGCCAGGCCGCCCGTTTTAACCGGCCAACCGGTATTTATGTAGGTGTTGCGCAGGTAATATATGTTGCCGATACCGATAATAACCTTATTCGTTTGGTTGATCCATCGGGTGTGGCAAGTACTATTGGCGGTACAGGGCAGGCGGGGTATGCCAACGGGCCGATAGCGAATGCTATGTTTAATCATCCGTCGGCAATAGTGCAAGACTGGGGTGGACATATATATGTGCTTGATGCGGGAAATAACGCGATAAGGGAGCTGATGCGTTTTAATGTAATAACCGTTGCCGGTACTACCATAAGAGGCAGTGATAACGGTGATAATTTATCAGCTTCCTTTAATGCGCCGGGCGGATTAATGATTGACAAATATTCTACACTATACGTTTCAGATACTCAAAATAATAAGATCAGGCGGGTATCATTCGGTTCATTTCGCGATTTTAATCCCGGACTACCGGCAGGTTTAAATGTAAACCCGGTTACCGGGGTTATAAGCGGTACGCCAATTGCTGTAACGCGCCAGGCTTTTTACAGTATAGCAGCTTATGGGGATAGATCTGTAGCTTATGGTAATGTTCAAATAGAAATAAAACAATCATCAAACCAAAACCTCAACGCGCCAAATATCAGTTATGAAACGCCTAAAAAATATGTAATTAATAATGCAATACCTACGCTCTCGCCCGATGTAAGTCGTGGCGGAACTATACCGGGTATAGCAGCCGGAACTACTACTTATGCCGGTACAGGTAACAAAGGAGCGGATAATGGTGACAGACAATCGGCAACCTTTGATGCGCCCGGGGGAATTACAATAGATAAGGCGGGTAATTTATATATCGCCGATGAACAGAATAATAAAATAAGGCTGATAAACCCGGCGGGACAAGTAAAAACTTATGCAGGCAGCGGCGAAATAGGAAAAGATAACGGACCACCTAATGTAGCCAGTTTTTATGTGCCATGTAATTTAGTAGCCGATGAATTGGGTAATTTGTATGTTGCGGATACTTTCAATAATATGATTCGCAAAATTGAACCTGATGGTACGGTTAGTTCGTTTGCCGGTACCGGCGTAGCGGGTTTTGCTGATGGCGATGGTGCTACAGCTCAATTTTTCAGACCTTACGGCATCGCCATTGATAAGTTTGGTAATTTGTTTGTTGCTGATACTTATAATAACCGTATTCGTAAAATAGATGTAACCACACGTAAGGTAACAACATTTGCAGGCGGTAATACTAATGGTAACACCGATGGCAAAGGTACCAATGCCCGCTTTTTCAGTCCTTCGGCACTGGCATTTGACCGCGATGGCTATTTGTACGTGGCCGATTCTGAAAATAATCTTATCCGTAAAGTCAACAGCGCGGGCGATGTAATAAGATTTGCAGGCAGTGGCAGCGCGGGTAGAGAGAACGGAGTGGCAGGTATAGCAAGCTTCAATTATCCGTCGGGCATTGTGGTTGATGCGGGCAATAACCTGTATGTGGTCGACCAAAAGAATAACATGATCAGAAGAGTGGAGTACGATGGTTTTGTAAGTACTGTTGCAGGTACAGGGGCGCAAGGCTCCCGAAATGGTGATAACCTTCAAGCAACCTTCTATTCGCCAAACGGAATATTGCTTGATGCATTTGGTAACCTGTATATTGGTGATACCAATAATCGCCTCATCAGGTATATATCATTCGGTAATTTTAAAATAGATAAGGCGTTGCCTGCGGGTTTGGTATTTAATACCGCTAACGGAAAAATTACAGGTACCCCAACTGAACTATGGCCACCAACGGATTACTATGTTACTGCTACCAATGCTTATGGCAGCGGTACCACAGTTGTAAATATATCAGTGGTAGTGCCATCGGCAGATCTGCCTCAAATAAGTTATCAAACACCGCAGGTATATATAGTTGATGAACCTATTTTTCCTTTAGCTCCTATTAAAAATATTGGTACGGCCACATCTTATGCTATAGATAAAACTTTACCGGCCGGGCTTATCTTTAATACAACAACCGGGGTAATAAGCGGCAAGCCAACAACGCCGTCACCGGTAACCGAATATAAAATAACCCCTATCAACGCGGCAGGTAATGGCCCTGCTGCAACACTTACTATTAGTGTAGAATCAAACATAACGCTAACGTTTCCGCCATTGCAGGTGAAAAATATTTGCGACGTTGATTTTGCACCTGGCGCAAGTAGCGTAAACCCGATCTTTTACACCAGCAGCAATCCTTTGGTTGCTACTATTGTGGCGGGCAAAATACACATTACCGGGCCGGGCACTACCATTATTACAGCTAACGATGGTAACCCACCGCCAATACAGCAAACCCTAACGGTTAACAGTATTGATAAACCTACAATAACCATAGGCACAAATGCAAATTTACAATGCGACGGACGCGATATAACCTATACCGCCGTACCGGTAGGAGCAGGTAATAATCCTACCTATCAATGGTATGTTAATGACGTAGCGGCAAACGAAACAAGGGGCACGTTTACCATTAATACCTTAAAAAATGGGGATAAAGTTACCGCTGTAGTTACTAATAATAGCACATGTGTGCCTTTATCCTCCGACCCATCAAATGCTATAACTGTCATTATCGAGCCGCTTACTACCACCTCTGTAACTATAAGCAGTAATATTACCGGACCGGTTTGCGGGGCTACACCTGTAACATTTAGGGCTACCGCGCAAAACACACAGGAAATACCTATTTTTCAATGGCAAATAAACGGTAATGCAAGCGGTAGTAACAGTGCTACATTTACTACAAGTGGCTTAATGGATGGTGATGTTGTTACCTGTACCATAACTTCCGGCGGATTATGTATTGTTAATCCTTTCGCGGTGTCTAACACCATTACGGTAGTTGTGTTACCCGAAAGCGAATGTGTGGTTAAAATACCAAATACCTTCACTCCCAATGCCGACGGATATAACGATACCTGGACAATCACCGGCCTAAGCAAAGCGCCAAACTGCGTTGTAAATGTGTACAACCGATATGGTACTATCGTTTACCAGTCAACAGGTTATTCAAAACCCTGGGACGGAACATCAAGCGGCTCCGCCATCCCCTCAGGAACATACTATTACATGATAGACCAAAGAAACGGCCGCCCCCGACTATCCGGCTCAATCACCATCCTAAGGTAAACCAGGAATCAAGGTCAAAATCATGGCTAATCAAGTACAATCCCCATAAATCAAGGTCAAATCAAGGCCAAAAATCAGGTCAATCAAGAAAAATCCTATAAATCAAGGTCCAATCAAGGTTAATGTTCTTCGCTCAACTTATGCGATATCGTCTTTATCGCATTATCCAATTGCTCGGCCGAATAACCAAGGTATTCCTTTGTTTTCCTGATTTCTTCCGGGTTATCGCTTGCACGCATAATATCCAGCAGACCAATAATATTTGAAAGATGATTACGTACCTCGTGTGAATTGATAAATGCTATCTCTTCCTTTTTATTGGTGAACAGCAATTGTTCGTACTTTCTTTTTTGCTTAATGTTGAGGTAAAACATAACCAGTACCACCACTGCCAAAAAGATGAATATGATCACAAATATCAGCATCATACGCTCCTTACGGTACTTGGCCGCCCTGGCGATATAGGTTGATTCCATGTCGGATATTCTCAGCTGCGAAGAATTATCGCCCACCTTGGTAAGGTTGTTAACGTAGCCTTTCAGTTCGTTAAGCGCGTTTTTATATTGTTCAGCTTCCTGTTTGTGATCGTTATGCTCGCCCGCTATTTTACCCAGTAGTTCGTACTGTTGGTATTTAACTTCCGGGTGGTGCAGCTGCGTTTTTTCGTTCAGCATTTGTTCCAAAATATGCCGGGCCGAATCAGGCTGCTTATTGTAATAATAAGCATTTGCAAGGTGTTGCGGTTCCAGGTCGCTTTTCACGTATACGCTATCTTTAAGCAGGGCGTTGATCAACCCTATGGCAGTTTTATAATCATGCTTTAGCAGGTACAAATAATACGCGGTACGTTTTTGGTACGTCACCAATTTATAGCTCGAATTACCGGGGCCGTTCAGCTTTTTGTTATAAAGCAGCAATGAATCGTAATTCCTTATCCTGAAAAAGTTCTCGGCCTTGTTGTAGTTAATGAGGGTAAACAGATTGGGGTAATCAAGTTTGTACTTGTAGTACGCCGCCTGCGCCTTGTTCAGGTAATATAACGACTGGCTATAGAACCCGTTTTTATAATACACATCTGATATATTGATATTCAAAAGATTTTGCAGGTAGATATCATTCAGTTTTATAGCTTCCTTTTTAGCGAGCCCATAGCTGTATACCGCGCTGTTGGCATTACCCTTATCGGTTTGTAAGAAACCCATATTGCTGTAAAACAGGTAAAGCAGGTAATGGTCGTCGGTTTTATGGGCATGTTCAATGGCCTTTAGTATGGCGTTTTCAGCTTCTTTAAGTTGTAAAAAGCGTTTGTAGTAAATACAATCAATAAAGTACTTAAGTGCCTCTTTATTTTCAATATTAAAGCGATAAAGGGTATCGGTAAGGTTTTTTCTGCTTAAGGCCAACGCGGCTTCGGGCGCGAAAAGAAAGCGTACTTTTAAGTAGTTGACCAGCTTTTTTTCGCGGGTATACCTGTCGGTTAGTTTTATGTAGTCAATTAAGCTGTCCTGTTTTGTAATAGCCTGTTTTGCAAGCGAAACACTACAGCATAAGCCAAGCAATAAAACCGATAAATACAGTTTTTTTAACATGTAGATGCGCTTAAATTGTTGATCACGTATACGGTTTTATAATTCTTTTATACGATAAGGCATTATCTAAGTTAAACAATAATTTACATTGCTGTATTTTATTAGTGTTTGCATGGCAGGTAAACAGTGTAGTATAAGCTTGTGTAACAATTATAAGGCTATTCATATTAACTTCAGTTTTAATGGCCGAAGTTTTATTTTTGATCGATACCATATTAAGCTACCATTAGAAATACATAACATGAAAAGATATTTTTTAATACTGGTTGCCGCTGCAATAGGTTTGGCTGCATGTAACCCATCTGCCAAAAAAGAAGGCGATACCATGACCGATTCAACAGCCCTGAAGGCTATTGATGATACCTCATTTTCTAAATACATCAGCGTACTGGCTTCTGATGATTTTGAAGGCCGCAAGCCATTCACCACCGGCGAAACCAAAACCATTAATTATCTCGAAGCCGAGTTTAAAAAGGCGGGTCTTAAACCGGGTAACGGCAATAGCTATTTTCAGAAAGTGCCCATGGTTGATATTATGTCGACCCCGGCGGGTGATATGCAGATCAAAGGCGCATCAGGCAGTTTATCATTAAAATACCTTGACGACTTTGTTGCCGCTACGCGCCATGTAAAGCCGCAGGTAAAAGTGGAGAACTCGGATATTGTATTTGCAGGTTATGGTATAGTAGCTCCCGAATATAAATGGAATGATTATGCCGGACTGAATGTAAAGGGCAAAACAGTCGTGGTAATGGTGAATGATCCCGGTTTTTCTGATACTACCTTGTTTAAGGGCAAAACCATGACCTATTATGGCCGCTGGACCTACAAGTTTGAAGAAGCCGCCCGTCAGGGAGCATCGGGCATCATCATTATTCATGATACCGCCCCGGCCAGTTATCCGTGGACGGTGATCCGCAGTGGATGGTCAAAATCGAAACTGTATTTAGCTGCCGCCGATAATAACAGTTCGCGTGTGCCGGTAGAAGGATGGATCACTTTAGAGGTAGCCAAAAAACTATTCAAATTGGCCGGTAAACCTGCCGATTTATTACAGCAAGCCGGTAAGCCGGGTTTTAAACCTGTTGATCTGGGCTTAAAATTATCCATCACCCTAAACAATGCCATTAAAAGATCTACCTCAAATAACGTAGCCGCCATTTTACCGGGCAGCAAACGTGCCGGTGAATATATCATTTACTCGGGCCACTGGGATCATTTAGGCAAAGGCGAAGCCGTAAACGGCGATTCTATTTACAACGGCGCGGTTGATAACGCTACCGGTACTGCCGCGTTACTGGTACTGGCGCACGCTTTCAAAAAATTACCAACTCCGCCCGAACGTTCTATCTTGTTCATCGCGTTAACCGCGGAAGAGCAGGGCTTGTTAGGCTCTGAATATTATTCGGCGCACCCGCTGGTTCCGGTAAATAAAACCGTGGCCGATATTAATATTGACGCCATGGAAGCATCGGGCAAAACAAAAGATATTGTAGCTATAGGCTACGGCCAGTCTGAACTGGAAACATATCTTGAAGAAGCCGCTAAAAAACAGGGCAGGGTAGTAGTGAAAGACCCTAACCCATCGGCAGGTTCATATTTCCGGTCAGATCATTTTAACTTCGCCAAGGTGGGTATCCCATCCATATTTACAGGCAACGGAATTGATAACATAGCGCATGGCAAAGAATGGGGCAAAAAACAGCAGGAAGATTACAACGAGAACCGTTACCACGCCCCGGCAGATAACTTTAAACCCGAAAAATGGGATTTCTCAGGCATGGTGGAAGACCTGCGCTTACTGTTTGACGTCGGCGAAAAGCTAAGCAACGAAACCACCTTCCCCGGTTGGAAAGAAGGCTCGGAGTTTAAAGCAATCCGCGAAAAGAGTTTACAATAAGTAATCTCAATTCTCGTCATTGCTGTAAAAGTCAAGTAATTCTGTTACCGAATTACTTGACCTTTACAATTGCGAGGCACGAAGCAATCTCTACGCTTGCAAAACGAATTTGCATACCGATATTTTCTTCATTGTTAAAACTAAACCACGTTTTAACTCCCAATATTCAACTGCGCTTTATACAAACTTTTCACCAACGTACCCACAATTTTCAAAGAATGATCAATCTCCTTGGTAAACGGCGAACCAAAGCTGATGCGGATGCAATGTGTAAAGCGTGCATCGGTACTGAATACATGGCCCGGGTAAAATATAATATTGTACTTTAAAGCCGCTTTAAAAACCTCAAAGGCGTTAATGTTTTTGTGCAATTCTATCCATAAAACATAGCCGCCTTTGGGCTGACTTACCTTGGTATCATCCGGGAAATGTTCGGTGACTGCCTGTATATAACGCAGGCATTGGGTATGCAGCGCCTTGCGTAGGTTACGCATGTGCAGATCAAACCTGCCTGTTTCAAAAAACAACGCTACAGCAGCCTGTGTTGGGGTTGCGGCCGCTACGGTATGGATGAGTTTGCTGTTGATCACCTTATCGGTAAACCGGCCCGGTATGCACCAGCCCACGCGGTAACCCGGTGCCAGTGTTTTCGATACCGATGAGCATAGCAGCACCAAGCCTTTTTTATCATAACTTTTGCAGGTACGCGGGCGGGTTTTACCAAAGTATAGTTCGCCGTAAATATCGTCTTCAATCAACGGGATTTCTTTTTCGGCCAATAGCTCAACCAGTTGTTTCTTCTTTTCGTCGGGCATGGTGCAGCCCAGCGGATTGGTGAAATTGGTTACGAAAAGGCAGGCCTTAATGTTTACCTTTTCAATAGCATCGGCCAGGTATTCGAGGCTGATACCGGTTTCGGGGTCGGTAGGTATTTCGAGCACTTTAAGCCCATGGCTTTTCATGGTGTTGAAAATACCAAAGTAAGTGGGGCTCTCTATGGCGATGGTGTCGCCCGGTTCGGCAACGGCTTTCAGGCAAAATACCATAGCTTCCATACAGCCCTGGGTAGTTACTACATCATCGGCACTGATGCTGCCGCCCCAGCTAAAGGCGTTGCGGGCAATGTGCTTGCGTAACTCAATATTCCCCTGCACGTCATCGTAATTAATGCAGCTATGCGGACTTCTCCTTATCGCCTCGGCCATGGTTTTGTTGAGCTTGCTTTCGGGCAGCAGCTCAAGCGCGGGTGTGGCATTGGTTAATTTTATTACACCCTCGGTACGTATGTTTTTGTAGGTCATGGCCAGCATCTCGTCCACGCTTACATTTTCGGGTTCTTTTTTATAGATGGATGCCTGGGGAACAGCACGGTGACGCTGATTGTAAAAACGCACATAATAGCCCGATTTCGGGCGAGCCTCTATCAATCCGCGAATTTCAAGTTGGGTATAAGCCTTAAAGGCTGTGCTTAAACTAATGCCCTGCTCTTTGCTTAAAGCACGTACCGATAGCAGCTTATCACCGGTTTTTAATACGCCGTCGGTAATATTCCTTTCCAGCTTTTCGGCCAGTTGGTTGTATAAAAACTCATCGTGCTGCTGTACCCTGTTATGCTCCATTGTAAAATCTGTTATGGTCAAATATATAAATTCTGCATCTGTTTTTGGTGTTTGTTTTTGCTGAATTTTGAATTAAGTAATTATCCAATCACAAACAACGATCATCATAAAATGAAAACAATCGGATTAATAGGAGGCATGTCGTGGGAGAGCTCGGCGCTTTACTACAGGCATATCAATAAAATGGTTCATCAGCAATTGGGCGGTATCCATTCGGCACAAATACAATTGCACAGTGTTGATTACGACCCGATTGTTGAGATGGGCCGTGTTGGAAACTGGCAGGGCGTAGCCGATATTACCACAGATATCGCTGTAAAACTGGAAGCTTCGGGCGCGGAATGCATCCTGATCTGCTGTAATACTGTACACCGTATTGCCGATGAAGTGGAGCAAAAGATCAGCATCCCGCTGATCCATATTGCCGATGTAACCGGCGAAGCGATACAAAAAGCAGGCTTAACCAAAATAGCCTTGTTGGGTACAAAGTTTACGATGGAAGGCGATTTTTTTAAGGGACGCATCCTGCAAAAGTTTGGCATTGATACTATTATACCAAACGATGCCGACAGGGATTATTTGCACGATGCCATTAGAAATGAGTTTTGCAACGGCATATTCAGCGATAGCACTAAACAGCACATCATCAGCATAATTGATAAAATGGTGGCAGAAGGCGCGCAGGGTATAATATTAGGTTGTACCGAATTGCCTATTTTGATAGCGCCCGAAGATTGCAGCATTCCTGTTTTTGATACCACGCTGATACACTCGCAGGCGGCTGTTAAATTTTTGCTGGAAGAGTTGACGGTGGTTTAATTACGTTAGCGGCTCAATCAAATTAAAGATATTTATATTGAATAAGTATCTTTAATTTTTTAATACCTTATTTAATGATGAGCCGTACAGAAACCGCTTTTGAGCAATTTGATAACTATAATAAGCAAGACCCGCACACGTTTACCTGGGAGGGCGAAACCTATCCGCAGGAATATTTTTTAGCTGTTAAATTGTACGAGTGGGTTTTACAACTCGACCCTGATGCAAGTGAAGAGTTGCTGCTGGCCTCTCGCAGTCAGCATATTGGCCGCTGGGAAATACCCCGTAATACCTACCCCGACGGTCGCGAAGCCTACCTTAAATGGCGTAAAGACCTTGGTCTGTTCCATGCCGAAACGGCAACTGCTATCTTACAAAAATTGGGCTATAGTGATGAGCAGATAGCACGCGTGAGGCAAATCATCCTGAAACAAAAAATTAAGGCAGATGCCGAAGTGCAAACCATGGAGAATGCCCTTTGCCTGGTGTTTTTGCAATACCAGTACGAAGAGTTCTACCAAAAGCACGATGCCGATAAGGTGATCAATATCCTGCGTAAATCTTTACTAAAAATGGATAGCCACGGGCATCAGTTCGCTTTGGGTTTAACCTATTCCGATCAGGGCCTGCATTATATACAGGAAGCCCTGAAACTGATCACCAAGGCATAAAAACAATATCCGGCTTTGAATAAGCCGCTATAAATTGTACACTTGCTTTACCGAATATCTATCTGTTAACCTGAAAAAACATACTACCTTGAAAGTACTACACAGCGTTCACCCTCACGATTTTAAGAGCTACCAAACCGAAACCATCAGGGAGCGGTTTTTGATAGACGGCATCGTGCAGCCCGATCAGATCAATTGCACCTATATACATTACGACAGGATGATAGTAGGGGCGGCCAACCCGGTTAATCAATCCCTGGAGTTGGGCAATTACCCAAACCTCCGGGCCAATTATTTTCTGGAGCGCCGCGAGATCGGCATTATCAATGTAGGCGGCAATGGCACGGTAACGGCAGACGGGCAAACTTATCAGGTAAATAAGCTCGACTGCCTTTACTTGGGTAAAGGTGTAAAAAGTGTTGTGTTTTCAAGCGGGGATGCTGCAAATCCTGCGGTATTTTACCTGCTATCGGCACCGGCGCATGCTGTGTATGCCAACAGGCTGATGTCGCACGAAGAAGCGGTGAAGGTAGTAGCAGGTGCGCCCGAAACTGCCAACCATCGTACTATCAATAAATATATTCATGCCGAGGGAATACAAAGCTGCCAGTTGGTGATGGGCTTAACCATTTTGCATACCGGCAGCGTATGGAACACTATGCCCGCGCACGTGCACGACAGACGGATGGAAGCCTATTTTTACTTCGATTTGCCTGCCGGACAAAAAATATTCCACTACATGGGCGAGGGTAACGAAACCCGCCATATCCTCATGAATAACCACGAAGCGGTAGTATCGCCACCGTGGAGCATCCACTCGGGCAGCGGTACGGCCAGCTATAGTTTTATATGGGGCATGGCCGGCGAAAACCTCGACTATACCGATATGGATGCCATTGCGATAACAGATTTGCGCTAACATTAATACCACAACATTGGAAAATAACTATTCTTTAAAAGGCAAGGTAATTGTAGTTACGGGCGGCACGGGCATACTGGGCAACTCATTTGTGAACGGTATTGTAGCTGCCGGTGGTGCCGTGGGAATACTGGGCCGCAATGCGGATGTTGCCCACGAGCGTGCCGATGCCATTAACCAAAACGGAGGTAAGGCCGTCGCTTTAGTGGCCGATGTACTCAACGAAGCCGAACTTACCGATGCCAAAGAAAAGCTGATGCTAACGTTTGGTCGGTTGGATGGCCTAGTGAACGCGGCAGGCGGCAACATGCCTGACGGTGTTTTGCAACCCGAAGATGATATTTTTAATATGAGTATTGAAGGCATGAAACGCGTTGCCGATCTTAATCTTTGGGGTACCATCATCCCTACGCAAATTTTTGGTGAGGTTATTGCCGAAACAGGCAGGGGGAGCATCGTAAATATTTCATCCATGAACTCCAAACGGGCCATTACCAAGGTGTTGGGCTACAACATGGGCAAGGCGGCGGTTGATTGTTATAACCAATGGTTTGCCGTTGAACTGGCTAATCGTTACGGCGATGCTATCCGCATGAATGCCCTTGCACCAGGCTTTTTCCTTACCGAACAAAACCGGAACCTGCTTACTAAACCCGAAGGTGGTTATACACCAAGAGGGGAGGCGGTGATCCGCCAAACGCCGTTTAAGCGCTTCGGGCAGCCCGATGAATTGATAGGTGCGTTGGTATGGTTGTTAAGCGATGCTTCGGCATTTGTAACCGGGTCAATGATCTGTGTAGATGGCGGTTTCTCAATTTATGGAGGAGTATAGCATGATAAAGAAATACTTGTGGGCTGTGCTTTTAGCACTGTTTACAACAAGCACAGTAAATGCGCAAACCGTTACGCTCGATTATTATTTTAACCATGAAACCCACGCCGGTAAAAATGGGCAGCTGCAACGCTTCCATTACTTGTGGGAAGATGCCGATAATACCGGATTTTCCATTTGGGGTGAGATCTTCAAGAAGCATGGCGCTACGCTAAATTCGCTGGATGTAGCACCAACTACTGATAATTTGAAAGGAACATCCATCTACATTATTGTAGACCCCGACAATGCCAAAGAAAGCCCGGCACCAAATTATATGAGCGATGCGCATGCAGCGCAGATAGCGCAATGGGTAAAAGCAGGCGGTGTGTTAGTACTAATGGCGAATGACAGCGCCAATGTTGAGCTTAAACATTTTAACATACTGGCAGCAAAGTTCGGGCTGCGCTTTAATAATGAAATGCAGAATCATGTAGTTGATGATAACCACTTTAACGATGGCAGCGCGGTAATAGCAGATCGTACCTTATTTAAAACTACGCAAAAGGTATTTTTAAAAGATGTATGTACTATTAGTGCAGGTAAGTCAGCCAAAACGGTACTTAGATCTGCCGATGGCAATGCTGCCATAGCGGTCGCCTTAAAATATGGTAAAGGCACTGTTTTCGCCGTTGGCGACCCATGGCTTTATAACGAATATGTAAATGGCCGCCTCCCCAAAGAATACGAAAACGACAAAGCCGCCGATGATTTGGCGCAATGGTTGATAAGTAAAGCCAAAGGGAAGTAAATGTTTGGTAAAGAAAAGCCTTACGAAGTTTTTAAAACTTCGTAAGGCTGGAATGCTATTATAGCGGGGGAGTCATGGTGAGCATTTGCTTCGGAACGCTTCTCATTTAGAGCTATGTATGTACCACAGCTTGTCATCTCGAAACGTAGTGAGAGATCTTCTTCGCCTTGCATGTCTGATACTTGCTCAATGAAGAAGATTTCTCTTCGTTCCTCATCGAAATGACAATAGACAGGGCAATATGAACTCCTTAAAACCCGTCTTCTTTTATCTGTTTCTCAGTAATCTTACCGTATTTCTCGGCAATTTTTTTAATATCGGCGGCTTTGCCTACCAGTACAAACTGGAGGTTATTGGCAGGATAGTATTTGGCGATGATTGCTTTCGCTTGGGCAAGATCAAGCTTATCTACATTAGCCTGAAAATCATTGATGAATGATTCGTTAAAGCCATACCAAAACATCTGCGTTAGCAGATCAGCCAGTTGACCCGATGTTTCGTAACGTGGTGGGAACTGGCCTTTAACGTAGTTTTTAGCCGAAGCCAATGATTTTTCGTCGATGCCCTCTTTATGCAATTTGGCCAATACTTCCAGCGCTTTATCAACAGTAGCTTCGGTAGTTTTTAAAGCGGTAAACGTAGAAATATTGAACGTGCCCGAATTTTTTAGCGAGTTAAAGCTGCTGCGTGCGCCATAGGTTAAGCCGGAGTTTACACGTAGCTCATCATTCAGCATAGAAGTGAAACGACCACCAAAAAGGGTGTTCACTACCTCGATAGCCACATAATCCGGATTGTTGCGTTTTACGCCGATACCGCCGATCAGCATGGTGGTTTCACGGGCATCATCCTTGTTAACTAATAAAACCCTTGCCCCGGCAGGTGTGGCAATGCCTTGTGCTGCCTGGTTGTTTTGCACAACACCGCTCTTTTTCCATGTGCTGAAAAGCCGGCTTAACTTCAGTTTCATCACCTTGGCATTAAAATCGCCCACTACAGCGATGGCAGCATTATCAGGCGCATAGTTCGCTTTGTAAAACGCTTTCAGGTCATCAGCTGTTAACTTACCCACAGTAAGCGGACTGCCCGTTACGCTGTTACCATATACGTGATTGCCATAAATAAAGTGATCCCAGTAAGCGTTAATTACTTGCCTCGGGCTGTTCTTGGCCTGCTCAAGCGACGATAAGTTTCTTTTTTTATCCTTCTCAAACTCTACCGCCGGAAACACAGGCGCGGTAAGTACCTCGTTAAGTATAGGCAGTACTTTATCTGCATCTTTAGCGGCAAACTTGGCGCTAACCGAAGCGTATTCTTTTGATGAATAAGTGTTCAGGTTGGCGCCGATAAAATCAAGCTCCTGCTCAATTTTAGCCTTGGTATAGCTTTTAGTGCCGTATTGTAAACCCTGCGCGGTTAAAGAGGCCAGGCCGTGCTTTTCGCCATCGTAAATGGCACCGGCGGGTAGTACTACCGACACGCTTACCAGCGGAACTTCGTGCTGCTCCATCAGGTAAACGGTAAGTCCGTTAGGAAGCCTGAACTTTTCGAAAGCGGGTACCTTAAAAGCCGACTGTGCCGCGGCCGCGGTTGTAAGCATAAAGCCCAAAACAACCGGGAATATATTTTTTATGATGATGGTCTTCATTTATTCAACGTTTGATTTTGCTACACCTACAGTGCGATTGGTTTTCTTCAGGTATTCTTTGGCTACACGTTGCACATCGGCAGCGGTAACTTTATTAAAGGCCTCGGGCGCGTCGAAGAGTTTCTTATAATCGCCGAAGAACACTTCGTAAGTACCCAGCGCGTTAGCTTTACCGTTAATGGTTTCTAACTGCCTGTAAAGCTGTATCAGTTTCTGGTTTTTTATTTTTTGCAGTTCAACAGCGGTAACGCCATCCTTTTGCACCTTTTCAATCTCGGCATCAATGGCTTTTTCAACATCGGCCTCGTTTGATGATTTTGCTACCACGGCGTATATACTGAACAGGTTTGGATCAAAGTTTTCGCCAAAATCGGTAGATACTTCGGTTGCTACCTGTTTGTTATCAACCAAGGCGGTATATAAACGCGACGAATTACCGCTCGATAAAATATCGCTCAAAATACTTAAAGCGTAATAATCGGGGTTTTGCGTGTCGGGGGTATGGTAACCCATGATCATGTATGGCACAGGCAGCTCCTTTTGTAAAAGCACGCGGCGCTCGCCAACTTGCGGCGGCTCTTTCAAGTTTACGGCAGGCGGGGTAGGCTGCGCCGGGATAGGGGCCATGTATTTATCAGCCAGTTTTTTAACGTCGGCGGTTTTAACGTTGCCTACTATTACCACCACGCAGTTGTTTGGCGAATAGTAAGTCTTGAAATAACGTTCAAGGTCTTCCTTGGTCCAGTTGTCAATATCGGTTTGGTAACCTACAACCGGCCAATGGTACGAGTGTTCGGTAAAAGCGGTGGCATTCACCATTTCGTTCAGCCTGTTCCACGGACTATTCTCCAAACCGGTACTTTTCTCCGAAGCCACTACGCCGCGCTCGCTCTGCACCATTTTAGGATCGATGCTTAGGTTAGCTATACGGTCGGCCTCAAGATCGAAAATAGTTTCCATAGCCGATGTAGGGAACCAGTCGGTATATACGGTAACGTTTTGGTTGGTATACGCGTTATTGGCGCCACCGTTAAACTCCATTACGTTATCAAATTGCTTAGGGCCGAATTTTTTAGAACCGTTGAACATCATGTGTTCAAAAAAGTGGGAGAGGCCGGTAATACCCGGATATTCATTGCGCGAACCTACCTTGTAAAAAAGGTACATATTGGCATTCGGGATAGAAGCATCTTCCATCACCAGGAATTTCATCCCGTTCTTAAGGGTGAAGGTATTCACATCGCTCGCCTTTGTTTGCGCAAAAGCATACGAACTGAAAGCCATGAACCCTGCAAGTAAAAGTTTTTTCATGTATGAGATCAGTTAATTACGCTGCAATATAATGATAAAAATTTACCGCTGAGGTTCCGGAGTTTTTCTCGCTAACCCCTAAAAAGTCTCTGTGTAACTCCGTGAAAATCTCTGTGTACTTTGTGGTGAAATCAAAACTCCCCGCCCTCAACGGTAAACTCCTTTACTCAGCGTTTCAACCCCAAAAACAAAAATCTCTGTGTAACTCCGTGAAAACCTCTGTGTACTTTGTGGTAAAATCAAAACTCCCCGCCCTCCGAGGCAAACTCCTTTACTCAGCGGTTAAAACTAAAATCGCCCCAAAACAAAAAAGCCCGGAAAACAGAACCTGAGTTCCGTAATCCTGGGCTTTTGTTAACCTCGGGCACTACACACTATCCTTTTTAAACCACAATTCGTGCCTTCGGTGTTTCTTCCGGTTGTTGTGTTTGGCTGCTTATTTCCAGCCGCCGCCTAATGCGCGGTAAAGTTCTACCGTTGCACCGGCTTGCTGGCGTTGTATTGATGCCAGGTTAAGCTCGGCTTGCAGGGCGTTGCTTTGGGCTGTAATTACCTCAAGGTAATTAGCCATATCGCTTTTAAATAGTAATTGAGCATTTTTAATAGCCGTATGTAAGGTGTTCACCTGTCCGGTAGCTATCTGGCGTTGTTGCGCCAGTTTTTCGTTTTGTACCAAAGCGTTGCTTACTTCGCCAACGGCATTCAATACCGATTGTCTGAAACGTAACACAGCTTGTTCGCGTTGTATCTTGGCTACCTCGAACTGTGTTTTAAGCGCGCGCCTGTTAAATATAGGCTGCAAAACAGTACCCGATGCCAGGCCGAACAATGAACCCGGTACATTAAACCAATTGCTTGATTTAAAGCTTTCCAAACCACCTTGTGCCGATATGGTTAATGACGGATACATGTTGCCTTGCGCTACACCAACCTGCGCGTTAGCCGCTTTCAAAGCCATTTCATCCGAACGGATATCAGGCCTGCGGCTTACTACTGCTGCCGGTAAACCGGTAGGCAGGGTAACAGGCAGGTTCAGGCTCTCTAAACTCGCACTGCGGTTTACGGCAGATGGTAACTGACCTGCTAATTGTTGCAGGGCGGTTTCCTGTATAGCAATGCTTTGCTCCAGTTGCGGAATAAGCAGGGCGGTAGTTTGTTTTTGCGCGTCGGCTTGTTGTACCGCCAGCAGGTTAACTTCGCCTGCGTTTTTAAGCAGTTGGGTTAATTGCAGGGTGCTGTCGTTTAAGCTTAAATTGCGTTTGGCAATCAGCAATTGTTTATCCAGCATCAGCAGGTTATAATAACCTTGTGCAATATCAGCCACCAGTTGTGTTTGCACCGCTTTGGTAGCTTCGTAAGTTTGCAGGTATTGGGCTAATACGCCTTCTTTTTGGCGGCGCAGTTTACCCCATACATCCAGCTCCCATTGCAGGTTAAGGTTCGCATTGTAGTTTTCGATATGGCTTGTACCTAAAAACTGACTGGTGCTTAAACCATTCAAACTGTTATCTGAAGGGCGGTTGTATGAACCGGTAACCTGTAAGTTAAGGTTAGGCAGCAATAACAACTTAGCCTGTTTTAATTGCTGATTGGCAATATCGATACGTTTTACGGCAATTTGCAGATCGTAATTGTATTTAATGCCCTTATCAATAAGGTTTTGCAGGGTGGTGTCGGTAAAAAACTTCTTCCACTCAATATCGGCAATGCTGCTGGTATCGGCAAACGCGGTGGTGCCAAATTGCTTTGGCAGATCCACCGATGGGCGCTCGTAGTTTTTACCCACTTTACAAGCGCTTATGAACAGCGCGAGCAAAAGGCCCGTATATATGATGATATTATTCTTTTTCATGATATTATTTTGTTCAGGCATTTTCTAATTCAACTTCTTTTTTTACTACAGTTGGTTTTGGTTTGCCCGAAACTTTCTCCTGCAATGCCTGGAATATTACAAACAATACAGGTATAACGAACACACCTAAAATAACCCCGGTAAGCATACCGCCTACAGCGCCTGCTCCAATAGAGTGGTTACCCAAAGCCGAAGCGCCTTTTGCCCTCATCAGCGGTATAAGACCCACGATGAACGCGAATGAGGTCATCAGGATAGGGCGAAGCCTTAATTTTGATGCTTCTAAAGCTGCTTCAACCAAATCCATACCTGCTTTACGGCGTTGTACAGCGTACTCCACAATCAGGATGGCGTTCTTGGCCAGCAAACCGATGAGCATGATGAGACAGACCTGTACATAAATGTTATTATCGATACCCAGCATGTTGATGAACAGCATTACACCGAACACCCCTAATGGTATGGTAAGGATAACCGCCAGCGGCAGAATATAACTTTCGTACTGTGCCGATAGCAGGAAGTATACGAAGATCATACTCATGGCAAATATTAATAGTATTTGCGAACCTGACTGGATCTCCTCACGTGTCATACCGGTCCACTCGTAACCAAAGCCGCGTGGCAGGGTTTCTTTAGCGGTTTCCTGTATGGCCCTGATGGCATCACCTGTACTATAACCCGGTTTTGGCACACCGTTAATAGTTACGGCATTAAACAAGTTGTTACGTGTTACAGTCTCCGGTCCGAATACCCTTCTTAATTTTACAAGGGCATTAGCCGGTACCATTTTACCATCGGCGTTCTTAACAAATACATCGTTAAGCGTGGTAGGATTATCACGGTAAGCGGCATCAGCCTGTACCATTACCCTGTAGTATTTACCAAAGCGGTTAAAATCGCTCACGAAACTACTACCATAGTATACTTGCAGGGTTTGCAATAAGTCGGCTACTTTAACGCCCAGTTGTCTGGCTTTCTCGTTGTCAATATCCATTTGGTATTGAGGGTTACCAGCAGCAAAAGTGGTAAAGGCGTAGGCAATCTCTTTTTTCTGCATCAGCGCGCCTAAGAAAGCACGAGTGGTTGAATCAAGCTTACCCATTGTACCGTTGTTCCTGTCTTGCAGCATAAACTCAAAACCACTCACGTTACCAAAACCTTGTACCGTAGGGAACGTAAAGAAGAACGCGCTTGCACCTTTTACTTTGGTAGCTACCTCGGCGGTCATGTTAGCAGTGATCGTTGCCAGATCTTTGATCGGTCCACGATCGTCCTGTGCTTTCATGCGGATGAAACCGGCACCGTAAGGAGAAGCGTTAGCGTTAGAGATAAAGTTCAAACCCTCTACCATGTAATGGTTTTTGTTGATAGGGCTGTTCTTCACAATGTTATCAATCTCCTTCATGGCTTTGTGCGTTTGATCTAACGAACTGCCCGGAGGAGTATTCACTGCGTATAACAGGAAGCCCTGATCTTCAGTAGGGATAAAGCCTGTAGGTGTTTTCTTGATCATCACGAAAGTGATGGCTGCTACCAATGCCAAACCTGATATACCTACCCATTTGCGTTTTATTAGAAACTGTAGGGATTTAACGTATTTATCAGTCATGGCGTTAAACGCGATGTTGAACGCTGCAAAGAAACGGGCAGCAAAGTTTTTAGGCTTAGCTTCGTGTCCTTCTTCGCCCTCATGTGCATGCGGGTTTTTCAGGAATAATGCTGTCAGTGCCGGACTAAGCGTTAACGCGTTAACCGCAGATATTAAGATAGCGATGGCCAGGGTAAAGGCAAACTGCCTGTAGAATACACCCGCAGGGCCTTGCATAAAACCTACCGGTACAAACACCGCCGCCATTACTAATGTAATAGATATAATAGCGCCTGATATCTCACTCATTGATTCAACGGTGGCATCTTTAGCATTAAGCGTTGTTCGCTCCATTTTGGAGTGCACCGCCTCTACTACCACAATGGCATCATCCACCACAATACCTATGGCCAGTACAAGCGCGAATAGTGTAAGCAGGTTGATACTGAACCCGAAGAGGTTCATGAAGAAGAACGTACCGATAATAGCAACCGGTACTGCAATAGCAGGGATAAGGGTTGAACGGAAATCTTGCAGGAAGATGAATACCACAATAAATACAAGCACGAAGGCTTCAATTAAAGTGTGTTTTACCTGGTCGATAGAGGCATCCAAAAACTCTTTAGAGTTATACATTACCACAGGCTCAACACCTTTTGGCAGGGTAGTAGCAAACTCTTTTATCTGGCGTTCAGCTTCAGTTAAAATGTCGTTAGCATTTGAACCAGCGGTTTGGAAAATAGCCACACCCGATGTAGGGCCGCCATTTAATATACTGTTTGATGAATAAGTGTAAGATCCGAATTCAACACGCGCTATATCTTTCAGGTGAATGATCGATCCATCGCTGTTGGCTTTGATAATGATGTTTTCGTAATCTTTTACCTTGTTCAGTTTTCCTTTATATTTCAATACATACTCAAATACTTCCTTGCTGCTTTCGCCAAAACGACCCGGAGCAGCTTCTAAGCTTTGATCTTTAATAGCGCTGGTAACATCCTGCGGAGTAAGATTGTATGAGGTTAACCTATCAGGTTTTAACCATATACGCATAGAATAATCATGCGTACCGAAAGGCTGTGCCTGGCCTACACCGGGGATACGTTGTAACTGCGGGATAAGGTTGATTTTAATAAAGTTTTGTAAAAAGGTTTCGTTGTATGAAGTATCCTTACTGGCCAGGGCCACGAACATAATGATACTGTTTTGAACCTTTTGGGTTGATACCCCTGTTTGTACAGCTTCCTGTGGTATTTGGCTCAATGCCTTTGATACCCGGTTTTGTACGTTAACGGCTGCAATATCCGGATCGGTACCTTGTTTAAAGTAAACGTTTAGGGTCATCGAACCGTCGTTACTGGAGTTGGATGTCATGTAGGTCATGTTCTCCACACCGTTCACGGCTTCTTCAATAGGGGTAGCTACCGAACGAGCAACCACCTCGGCATTTGCACCCGGGTACGAAGCGGTAACCTGTACGGTAGGCGGTGCAATATCCGGGAACTGCGTAATGGGCAGGCTCACCAGTGATATGATCCCCAGCAGCAGGAGCAGGATGGAGATTACTGTTGAAAGGACGGGCCTTTCTATAAATTTTTTAAGCATGATTGTGGTATTAAGTACTCCTGAGTGTTTCAGGAGTACAGTTAATAAGGTGTTATATAGGGTGACTTACTTTATTATAAAGAAGCTGTTTTCAGCAAGCTATCAGCCGATATTGGTTTAGGTGTGATCACCATACCATCGCGCAGCCTGTCAATACCTTTGTAAACTATTTTGTCGCCGGCTTTTAAACCGCCCGATACCAGGTAGAAGTGGCCGCTTGTGCCGGTTACAGTAAGTGGTTTGCCTACAACTTTATTGCTATCAGCAAGGGCGTAAACAAATACTTTATCCTGTAGTTCAAAAGTAGCTTCCTGCGGTACGAGTAATGAACCTGAGTTAAGGCTCGGTATTTTAATTTTACCGGTGTTGCCTGATCTTAACAAGCCATTAGCGTTAGGGAAAGTAGCCCTGAAGCTGATAGTACCGTTCACTTTATCAAACTGACCTTGTGCCAGTTCAACTTTACCTTTTTGCGGGTAAGTAGTGTTGTCGGCCAGTACCAATTCAACAGCAGGCAACTTTTTAATTTTGTCTTGTATGGTAGCACCTGCGTACTGCTCTTTAAAGTTGATAAAATCAACCTCACTCATAGTAAAGTAAGCGTGCATTTCGCGATTTTCTGATAATACGGTTAAGGCTTCCACTTGTGTTTTGCCAACCAAACTACCTGTTTTAAAAGGAATGCTGCCTACATAACCATCTGCCGGGGCAGTAACGGTTGAGTAACCTACATTTATTTTAGCGGATTGTACCTGCGCCTGTGCTTGTGCTACGTTTGCTTTAGCGGCATCTTGCACTGCTTTGGCCGAGCGTAATTGAACATCTGATATAACGTTGTTCTCAACCAGCGGAGCAAGTTTAGCCACGTTAATTGAAGCGGTTTCAAGCGCTGCTTTAGCTGATAATAGCTGTGCTTTAGCGTTGTTCAGTTGCTCGGTATATGGCCTTGCATCAATGGTGAACAATGCCTGACCTTTGTGTACGTAAGCGCCTTCATCAACATGTATTGATTGCAGGTAACCATCCACTTGCGGACGAATTTCAATATCGCGGCTACCTTGTATAGCTGCTGTAAATTCGCTGTAGGTGGTAACCGGTTTGCTTTCTATACTTACAACCGGTAACTCTTGTGGCGGCGGAGCGCCTGCGCCCTGGTTAGCTGATGATGAGCCGCAGCTACTGTACAATACCATCCCCGCCATAGCTAAAAAGAGTGGTATGTTTTGCCTGATTTTCAGGATTGCTTTTGTGATCGTGTTCATTATGTTAATTGTTTAAGAGGTATGTGTTAATTTATATATATTGAGGAATTGATGTTTAAACATTGTTAATTTTCCTAACAGTGTTAGATATACTGAAAAAAAATTAAAGGCGCTAACTCATATTTTTGATGAATCCGCTGATCGCGTCATCCAAAACCATTTTGTTTAGCTCATCATCATTAATTATTGATGAGGTACCTACTATTTTAATAGAAATAAGTCCGTGCATTACCGACCAGAATGTATGGTACTTTAAGCAGGAGTTGATATCAGTACGTTTGTTCTTCGCTATCAGGTCTTCAATGGGTTCCATCATCAGGTCCCTGAATGATTCCTGCTCGGGCATTGCCTTACCAATTTCGCAGCAGGCCATGCCTATACCAAACATCAGCTGGTAGTGTTCTATATCGTTAATGGCGAAGTTCCAATAGGCATCAGCCATCGCTTTTATTTGTGCTGCCGGGTTGCCCACGTGCATGTCTTTCGCTTCCAGCATTTGGGTGGTAAGCATTTTGAAGCCCTTTTTTGCAAACTCAAGCAATATGGCTTCCTTGTTTTCAAAATGATCGTAAATAACCGGTACGCTATATTCAATAGCGTCAGCTATTTTACGGATAGAAAGTGATTGCCATCCTTCTGTTTTAACCATATTCCAGGCGGCACAAATAATGTCGTTCTTCACTTCTTCCTTCTGCCTTAACTTGCGCTCTAAAATTCCCATGTGTTATTTATCCTAACAGTGTTAGCAAAAGTAACAATGTATTAGTATTACTTGCAAGTGTTTTACCGGGCAAGTAGGGTTTTTGGCATTGTTATTATAGTTTGATGACAAATATGGCACCGGCAGACAATCGGATGAAAAATAATCGCAATAAAATAGGTGAAATGTTGAGGTTTTTTAAATGAGGGGCGAGGTTTCAGGTTCGGGGTTTGAGTGGATTGGGCAAGTTGTGAGTAGGACTTGAGTGAGAATTAAGCAGCGTGCAGACTTACGAAGTTTTAAAAACTTCGTAAGTCTTGAAAGTTTTTGATTTTTGAATTTTAACTTTTGAATTAAAACAAAAGCCATACACCGTGCTAAAAAAATCAGCATAATGTATGGCTTTTTATAGTAACGGGTGCTAAACCCGTATCGTAATTAAAATCTCCGGTTAGCTTTTACCCTTACAGGTACAAGGTTTCTGGCATCTTCAGCTTTTTGTTTGTATATCTTATATAATAAGAAAACAATAGAAAGCGGTACTAATACAAATATTGAGGTGATTATCATTAGGATAATCTCTGGTGTGCCTAAACCCATGGTATGTTTAAATTAAATGGTGAACATTAAACCTGCAACAAGGTAAGCAACTGATTGTTCATTAACAAATTTATTTAATTAATAAAATAAAGTGTTTCATGGTTTAAATGACCTTATGCTGATAAGCAGGTGAAAATATTACACACGGTTAAACCCTCACAGTTTCGGGCAGTCTAAATACCGTTTCACAGGCCTTGTATTTTGTAGCAAGGCGCGTAACCATTTTACCTAAACATTCATGAGATCACATATCAGCATGAAACTTAAAATTTTACTGGTGCTTTGGTTGTGCCCTTTATTAGCATGGGCGCAATGGTCATCGCCCAGGCCAAAACAGCAACCTCGTTTTCATCCTCCTCCCGCAAAGGTGGCTATGAAACTGCTGAGCGGCGAAATTAAAGATCATTTAACCATGCAGCCGGTGCCCTATGCTTCTATAGCGCTTTTAAACGCTGATAAATCTTGCAACGCCGAAGAGGATGGCATTTTTATGCTGTATAGCACCAATGTAAACCTTACCGATTCCTTATTAATTACCTGTACAGGTTACATGCCCCATAAAGTGGCGGTTGGCGATTTTGTAAACAACTGGATCATATTACTGCATCCGTGGCCAAAACCAAAACGAATTGCGCTTGCTGCAAAACCGCAAACAACCGAAAAAGTACTACTTAACCCCATCACCGATGAGGCTTTACAGTTTACCGGTCTTGATAAACCTGTTGAACGCTTTACCTATTTGCGGGTGGCGCAAAAGTTGGAAGCTCCGGTCGAAAAAACGCAGTTGAAAAGTATCAGGATTGGGCGCATGCGCATCAAAAGCCTCGAATTTGCACAGCAGACCAAATTTCTGGTGCACATATACGATGTTGACCCGGATACAGGCGGCCCGGGAGTGGAGCTGTCAGATACTACGATAATGGTAACCAATAAATCGTCGGAAGAGATAACGGTTAAGCCGCCATTGCCGGTTTTAATTCCGGGTAAGGCATTTTATGTATCGGTGGAGTGGTTGCGGATTGGGTATAATGTGTGTAAGCTTAAAATTCCGACATTTAAAAATGATGATCCTTTTGTTTATGACGATACCTATACGCCGTACATCGGCATTCAGCCCAAAAAAGGAACAAAGCTGAATATGTGGGCCTTAACCTACCACAATATATGGAAACCCTACACTTACTTTTCGCCCGATTATACTGACCTGGCCATATCTGCCGAAATAGTTTATTGATGAAAAAGGGCCGTATCATACTCTTGATTTTTATGCTGATGTGGCTGAATGGGTTTGCACAAACTTATTTTGGTAACGTAACCGACAAAAAAACAAAAGCTTCTTTAGCTTATGTAACGGTCACTTTAATTAAGGACAATATTGCTACCAGCACAGATGAGAAGGGAGCTTTCAGGCTTGCATCGCGCAAAGGGCAGGCTAACGATAGTCTGTTATTTACATTTGTGGGATATATTCCTGTAAAAATTGCCGCTGCGGCTTTGGCAAAAAAGCGGACAATTATAATGGAAGAAGATGAGGTGATACTGAACCAGGTAAACATTACATCGAAAGAAGTTAAAAAGAAAGAACTGAAGCTGAACAGCTTTTCGGTTTATGATCCGGGGTTTACGGCGATGCCAAGTTTTTATTTGAATTATGTACAGGTTGCCCGTAAGTTTATTTCGCCCAATGATATTTCCATACTCAAATCGGTACGTGTAGCGCGGCTCATCCGCTTCCCTAATGATATGGCCAGTTACAATTATAAAAACGGGCGCACCCGTTTCAGGATACGTATTTATGATGTTGACACGCTAACAGGTGGTCCCGGTAAAGATATATGCCGCGATACCATTGAGCTGCAAAATAACCGGAATACCTTTATCGAGGTAGACCTAAGTCAATCAAAAATATTGATCACCCATAAGGTATTTTTTATAGCTGTAGAATGGTTGCTGATCCCTTATAATGAAACCATTACCACAGCTTATGAGGCTTACAATGATGAGGTTAAAAACCACAAAAGAGGTTTTGCGAGATATACGCTCGAATACGATCCGGTAATTTATGGCGTACAGCCGCGTGGCAAAAGTAAAATACCGGGTACCTGGTTTATGGCCGTGCCTAATGGTAAATGGATGAGCGCCGCAAGTTACCAATACAATGCCGATGCCGCTATTTCGGCAGTGATCGCGGTTGAAAAATAAGTACTATTAATGAAAGCTATCTGCCTTGAAATAATCTTTATGTTACTGCTGCCGCTAAGCTGCCTGGCACAGCGTACTTATGTTGGCAGCGTGGTTGATAAAAATACAAAAGAGCCCTTGGCCTATGTAACCGTTACTTTAATAAAGGAAAACGTTGTTACCGGTACTGATACAACAGGCACGTTCAGGCTTGTCTCCCGTAAAATTATTCGTGATGATAGCATCGCTTTTACTTCGGTAGGCTATATTACTGTTAAAATTGTGGCAAGCACCTTGCTGAAAAGCCGCGTTATTATGATGCAGCAGGATGAGGTGATATTGAACGAAGTAAAGATCACTTCAAAGGAGGTAAAAAGAAAAGAGATAAAGTTGGGCAGCTTTTCGGTGTATGACCCGGGCTTTGGGGCAAGCCCAATCTATTATAGTAATTATGTACAGGCTGCCCGTAAGTTTATTTCGCCCAACAATATTTCATGGCTCCGGTCGGTACGTGTGGCAAGGCTTATCCGTTTCCCTATCGATGATCCTGTTGAGGGCTATTATAATTACAGGAATGGCCGAACCCGTTTCAGGATCCGTATTTACGCGGTCGACCCTATAACGGGTGGTCCGGGTAAAAGCATTTGCCGCGATACCATTGAACTGCAAAATAACCGGAACACCTTTATTGAGATAGACCTCACCAAAAACAACATCCGCATTACCGAAAAGGAGTTTTTTATAGCGGTAGAGTGGCTGATGATACCTTATAACGAAACCATTAATACATGGTATGTTGATTTTGCAGAGGAAGTAAAAGGCCGCAAAGATGGCTATGCCGAATACACGCTCGAATACGACCCGGTGCTTTACGGTGTAAAACCCCGTACCAAAGATAAGCTGCCAACAACATGGCTGTTAGAAGCACACGATGGTAAATGGACGAGCGCCGTCGAGTTGCAATATAATGCTGATGCCGCAATATCGGCTGTAATTGCGGTTGAAAAGTAAAATACGGCTATATCTGTGCATCCGTTATTTAACCCCGACCTTTTTGTAGCGTTACTAATAAACCTTACGTTTTAAAGGTAAACAAAGCAATAATTTTTATCTTTGCCAATGGGAACAGAAGATCGACCGGGTAGCTCCTCTGCTACATCTGCATTACCGGGTACTGCTGCCGCGCAGCCAATATATAATTTACAATTCGCGCTGTTATGTTTAAGCTCGCTGCTATTTTCGGCCAGCTACAATATGCTTATTCCGGAGTTGCCGGGTTATTTAAGCGGCCTGGGCGGTGCCGAATATAAGGGCCTTATCATAGCGCTGTTCACTTTAACTGCCGGTATTTCCCGCCCGTTCAGTGGTAAACTTACCGATACCCTTGGCCGTGTGCCTGTGATGGCGGTGGGCTCTATCGTATGTTTTGTGTGTGGCTTTTTGTATCCCTTGCTGGCTAATGTTACAGGTTTTTTACTATTGAGGTTGATCCACGGTTTTTCCACAGGGTTTAAACCTACCGCGACTGCCGCTTACGTGGCCGATGTTGTTCCGCAGTCGCGCTGGGGCGAGGCTTTGGGGATCCATGGCCTCTGTTTTAGCACGGGTATGGCGGTTGGCCCTGCAATAGGCAGTGCTATTACTTCAAGCTTTTCTATCAATGTGCTTTTCTATTGCTCATCGCTATTCGCGTTGATGTCCATCATTATATTGATGAACATGAAAGAAACTGTACGCCATAAGCACCCCTTCAGTTTCAGGCTGTTTAAAATATCAAAGTACGATATTATCGATATCCGCGTAATTCCCGCAGGTATCGTTACGTTTTTATCGTACATGCCTTATGGCATCATCATTACCCTAATACCCGATTGGAGCCAGCATTTAGGCATCGGCAACAAGGGGTTGTTCTTCATGGTGTTTACCATAGCTTCGTTGCTCATCAGGTTTATAGCCGGTAAGGTGTCTGACAGGTATGGCCGTATCTCGGTGATCAAAGCTGGTTTGCTTATCATCGTGATATCGCTGTTTATTGCCGGGTATGCCGATACGGTGAGCGGGCTAATGCTTACTGCAGTAGTTTACGGTATAGGCTCGGGCATATTATCGCCTGCCGTTAACGCCTGGACAATTGACCTTAGCGACCCGAAATCGCGCGGAAAGGCTGTTGCTACCATGTATATCTCGCTGGAAGCAGGCATAGGCATCGGCGCGCTTATTGCCGGCTGGATGTACCAGGACGTGATCAGCAAGGTGCCGGCCATATTTTATCTTTCCGCAGGTATTTCCGTATTGGCGCTCGCCTACATGTTTGTATGGAAGCGAACCCATTACCCCAGCATATTAAGCAGGCGCGTGGTTTAATTAACCATTGTATTACGGATGTTCTTTAATTGGTGGGTATGCCTTTGCGTATGGTATATTACAAAGTAAATAGCCTCCAGGCGGGTTAAGTTGCCATAAACCGGCAGCGCGAAAGAAGTGCAGGTTTTGCTAAGATCCATAGTTTTTATATCCTTTTGGATGGTTTGCTCAATATGTTGCAGATCATTCAAAAGATCGGCCTTTTTAAAGTCGGTATCTTCGGGCACTACAAAATCCGGTGATTTCATCTTGATGTTAAAGTTGAGGAAGTCGGCCTTGATCTGATCTGCAAATTCGGCGGCATCGCGTGTGGTATTGGCAACACTGCCACTTAGCATATCCGCGAAGCCTGAATTAGACATAATGATGTGGCGGGCGACTTGTCCGGGTGTCCAGCTACCGGCAAATGGTACGGTGTTGATCTGATGGTCATCAAACGATGAAACGATATTAATGAATTCGCCAATGGTTTTTTCGAAGCTATTGAGTGTGGTTTCCATAATTGTATTGAGTTGATTGCTTTAACTAATACAAATTTACAGTGCCCAAAAAGCTTTGGCAGGGTGAATAAACGACAGCTTAAGGGGTTGATAACGACAATTGTAAGTCATCGGTTTATCAACACATCACCGGGCTTTGCATTAAAATGTAATGTTTTTTTGCCCTTTAAAATGTATACTTATTATATTTTAGCTTTACCGAACGGGGTTTAGCATTCCGTTTTCAAATTGCACCATTTTAAAAAAGAATAACTATATGTATAACTTAAAAATCATTTCTTCGAGCGTAAGGCCCGGCCGTAAGGGTCCGATAGTGGCTAACTGGATTAAGAACCTGGCCGAGCAAACCGGTAATTTCAATGTTGAATACATCGATTTGGGCGAGCTTAACCTGCCGTTGATGAACGAGGCCAATCACCCAACCATGCAAAAATACGAGCACGAGCATACCCAAAAATGGAGCGCTACCGTTAACGAGGCCGATGCTTTTATATTTGTTACCGCCGAGTATGATTATGGTTATCCTGCTGCTTTACGCAACGCTTTTGAATACCTGTTTCATGAGTGGGGTTATAAACCGGCCGGTATTGTAAGTTATGGTGGTTTATCGGGTGGTACAAGAGCGGCTAACAGCTTAAAGGCCGATCTGTCCACCTTCAGGATAGTGCCGTTGTATGAGGCAGTAAATATTCCGTTCTTCTCTCAATATATTAATGATGACGGGCAGTTTATCCCAAGCGAAAGCGCCGAAAAATCTGCCGCTGTACAACTGCACGAACTGGTACGTTGGGCAAAAGGCTTAAAGGCTATAAAAGAAGATAAATAATAACATAGATGATGAACTACAGTCGCAATGCCGTATTGCAGCTGTAGTTCATATTATCCTAAAGTGCGAAAGTTGTTCTTTCCGGGGAGTTCGTCCTCATCAAAAAAATCGGCAAAGTTATACTCCAGTACCTCTGCAATACGATACAGCCGTTCAATAGTTACCTGCGAATAGCCCAGCTCAATTTTACTGTAAGCATTTTGCGAGATCCCCAGCTTTGCAGCAAGGTAATCCTGGCTGTAATTTCTGTCCTCTCTCATCCTTCTTATTTTATTGGCCACTGCCTTGGCTTTTGGGTGCATATTTTATTAGTAATAAATTAGTAATTATAGGTAATTAAATTAACTACGAAGTAAATAAGTAAGCGGATTTATTTAGGGTAAAGAATTTTAACTGGTTTTCGATAATACTTATTAAATGCTGATCAGCGGAGGGTGTGCTTCAGTCGATATCAAATAATTTTGGGTAACAGCTATTCTGTTTGTAGTGTGAGTGGCATTATCAGTATTTATAAATTGGTTGCACATACAACCCGCCGTTGTATTAAGTGTTTTAAGCCGAGGCCGATTTTTGGGATTTATTTAAATTTATTTGATAAAATATTTCCCAAAAATTTATTTGGGATAGATACACACGCCGAATAATAACATTCCGCAGAGTTGTATATTAAAAAGAGGCTGTTATATTTGTTAAAAACATTAATTCCTATGAAAAAAGTATTCTCATTATTTATAGTTGTTGTACTGGCAGTTACAGCAGTTAATGCCCAAAACGCCTGGGTAACACAAAAGATAGACGATAAGGTATCTGTGAAATTTCCATCGGCGCCAAAGGTTGAAAACGGTGTTTATCGCCTGAAGGATAAAGATAGCGTTGGCTATGCCCTAAACATTGTCGACTTTCAAGCCGTTGCCAATCTTGATTCGGCCGCGCTGGCGCCTATGAAAGATACCGAAGAGTTTGCCGGTCAGCTTAAGGCTGGTTTAGAGCAAAGCTTGCAAGGTATTGTACTGAGCGATATTACTATAGGTAAATGGAAAGGTTATACTACATACAGCTTAACAGGTAACAACGCGGCTAAAAAAACGAAGCTGTACCTGCAAATGATATTAATTGGCAGCAAAATGTACAGCATGTCGAGTGCGGTGCCCGATGCCGCTCCTGCCGCAGGCATAAAAAATAAAGACCTATATTTTACATCGGCAACGGTAAAATAGATCATTAATTACTATAGCAGCGGATTTGAAGGGTTATGCCACGGCGTAACCCTTTTTTTGTTGCCGGGTTAAAACAACAAATAATACCGTGTTTTCACCCCTTTCAGGAATATAATGCAGTGCTATCTTTACACCATTGGTAAGATGATTTACTGATAAGGACAACCCTACATTTACCACTACCAAAGGAAAAACAGCAGTCCTGATCAAAATTTTGCCGGTACGTTAAAAATATTGGAAATAGCCAATCCATCTAAATCACAATCACAAAAAAAGCGCTCTTGTAGTTTACAGGAGCGCTTTGCTTATTTAATGGAAGTATGTTGTTATGCTAAAGCATAAAGTTCTTCACGTTGTTTTTTAACGGCTTCGCTGTTAATGTATTCATCGTAACTCATCAGTTTATCAATGTAACCGGCAGGGGTTATCTCAATAATACGGTTGGCAACGGTTTCTACCAGTTCATGATCTCGTGAGGTAAACAATACCGTTCCGCGGAAATCTTTCATACCGTTGTTTAACGCTGTGATCGATTCCAGGTCGAGGTGGTTGGTAGGTTCGTCAAATAACAGTACGTTGGCTTGTTGCAGCATCATACGGCTAAACATGCAGCGCATTTTTTCACCGCCCGATAGCACATTGCTTTTCTTCAATACCTCTTCGCCGCTGAACAGCATACGGCCTAAAAAGCCACGGATAAACTGGTCGTCTTTTTCGCCCGGTGAATATTCGCGCAGCCAATCGATCAGGTTAAGATCTTTACCGGCAAAATATTCGGAGTTTTCGATAGGAATATCGGCAGCGTTAATAGTAACGCCCCATTTAAACTGACCTTTAAAGTCGGTATCCCTACCCATCAACACCTCGTAAAAAGCACTGGTAGCCAAACTGTTTTGTGAAATGATAGCTATTTTATCGCCCTTGTTAACCATGAACGATATATTGCCGAACATCACCTCGCCATTTTGAGTTTTACCCAGGTTTTCAACCTGTAGTATCTGATCGCCCGCCTCACGGCCAAGGTTGTTGAATATAATTCCCGGGTATTTACGGTTCGATGGCTGGATCTCGTCAAGGTTGATCTTATCCAGAGCCTTTTTACGGCTGGTAGCCTGTTTTGATTTTGATGCGTTCGCGCTAAAGCGACGGATGAAATCCTGCAATTCTTTCACGCGGTCTTCCAATTTCTTGTTCTGGTCGCTGCGTTGTTTCAATGCCAACTGGCTCGATTCGTACCAGAACGAGTAGTTACCGGTATAAATGGTCATCTTACCAAAGTCAATATCAACCACGTGGGTACACACGGTATCTAAAAAGTGCCTGTCGTGCGATACTACCAGTACAATAGCCTCGTAGCTTGCCAAAAAGTCTTCGAGCCAGCTTACGGTGTTAATGTCCAAATCGTTGGTAGGCTCATCCAGTAATAATATTTCGGGTTTACCAAAAAGTGCTTGTGCCAGTAACACACGTACTTTTTGCTTGCCATCAATCTCTTTTACTTGTTTGTAGTGAAGGTCTTCTTTAATACCTAAGTTGCTCAATAGGGTAGCGGCATTGCTTTCAGCATTCCATCCATCCATTTCGGCAAAAAGGTTTTCCAGCTCGCCGGCACGTTCGCCATCGGCATCGCTAAAATCTTCCTTCAGGTAAATAGCGTCTTTTTCTTTCATTACAGCGTACATTTCGCTGTGGCCCATCAGTACGGTTTCAATAACAGTATACTCATCAAACTCGTGGTGGTTTTGCTTCAGCACGGCCATGCGCTCGCCGGGTGTAAAACTTACCGAGCCGGTAGTAGGGTCAATCTCTTTTGATAATATCTTTAAAAACGTTGACTTACCCGCGCCGTTAGCGCCAATAATACCGTAGCAATTGCCGTGGGTAAACTTTAAGTTAACGTCTTCAAATAATGTACGTTTGCCGTAGCGTAATGTTAAATTTGATACTGTGATCATGCTGCACCTGTAATTTGGCGCAAAAATACGGTTAATTAATTCAAGATAAAAGCGACTGAGAAATTAACATCAAAATCGGTTTTGTTAACTTTTGCGCATCTGATTTATGTTTTTGACGATTTTTTGGGGCTAAGTGTTGCTGTGGCAGTATTATTTTGTAATTTTAGGATATTAAATATTCCTGTATTCAATTTAATATTACCCCCTTTGTTAAATTTAATAGGTGCCGTGTATTCTGTTGGCAGTAGTATTTATATCCCCCTATAATAACTATTGATGACAGTTTATTCTATTGAGCCTCATAATAATGAACGGCTTTATAAAACATTGGTGAACGATGTTTTGGCCGGAACATGGAATTGGGATATTAAAGCCAATTACCTGTACGTATCGCCTTCCCTTAAAGCCATGATAGGTTATGGCGAAGATGAGCTCGTTGAGTTTGCCACCTGGCGGGATATAATGCACCCCGATGATCTCGCCATAGTAGATGAGGCATTAAAAGCTCATTTTAACAGTAAAGGTGAAATAGCCTACAGCCCAGATGTAAGGTATTACCACAAAAACGGATCGATAGTTTGGGTTACCTGTACCGGCCGTGTAATTGAGTGGGATGAGAATGGCCAGCCATTGCGCATGGTGGGTGTGCATATTGATATTACCAAGTATAAGGTAATTGAACAAAAACTTAAAAAAACCAAAGATCTTTTAAATAAAACCAACCTTAGCGTAAGCCTTGGCGGCTGGGAGTTTGATGTAGCCAACAATAAACTGGCCTGGACACGTGTAACCAAACAAATACACGAAGTGCCGTTTAATTACGAACCGTCGGTAGATGATGCCCTGGGCTTTTATAAGGAAGGTTTGGGGCGCGAGGCATTGCGTAAAGGGGTAGAGGAGGCCATGGCAACCGGGAAGAGCTATGATACAGAAGCCCTATTGATCACCACTACGGGGCGCGAAGTTTGGGTACGCACCATTGGCAATGCCGAGTTTGAGGATGGCAAATGTGTACGACTGTTCGGTACGTTGCAAAACATTGACGAGGAAATGAAGATAAAGCTCGAATTGCAAAGCAGTGAAGCGCGCTTTAAGGGGGCTTTTGAAAATTCAACCATTGGTATGGCGCTGGTATCGCCGGAAGGTAAATGGCTTAAGGTAAACCAAAACCTGATCAGTTGTTTAGGCTATACCGAAGATGAACTGAACCAGATCACCTTTCAGGATATTACCCACCCGGAAGACCTGGAGAAAGACCTCGACCTGCTGAACAAGCTGATAAAAGGCGAAGTACACCATTACCAAATGGAGAAACGCTATTTTCATAAAAACGGCAGTGTTATTTGGGCGCTGCTTAGTGTATCATTAGTGCGCGATGAAAGGGGCAACCCTTTACACTTCGTATCGCAGATACAGGATATTACAGATAAAAAACTACAGGAAGAGCAAATAAAGGCTACGCTCGATGTAGTGAACCATCAGAACGAGCGCCTGCTTAACTTCGCCTACATTGTGTCGCATAACCTTCGTACGCATTCGGGCAACTTTCAGTCGCTGATTGATATGGTGAACGACCCCGAAACGGAACCCGACGAAAAAACGCATTTACTAAAACTGCTGCAAAACGTATCAACCCAGTTGAGCGATACTATTGTTAACCTTAACGATGTAGTATCCATACAAACCAGTAACCTTAAAAAGGCCAATATTAACCTTAACAGCTATATAGAGCGTACCATTGATGTAGTGGCAGGCGATGTAAGTAAACACAGGGTAATCATTAAAAATAATGTCGATCCCGCGGCAGAGGTGCTGTATCATCCCGCCTATCTCGAAAGTATACTGCTCAACTTTGTTACCAACAGCATTCGCTACCGCCACCCCGAAAGGCAGCCCGAAATAATCATTAACCTTACCGATACGGTGGGGGGCAGGGTATTAACCGTTGCCGATAATGGTTTGGGGATAGATTTGGCCAGGCATGGCAAAAACCTGTTTGGTATGTATAAAACCTTTCATGGTAATAAAGAAGCACGGGGCGTGGGCCTGTTCATCACCAAGAGCCAGGTTGAGGCCATGGGCGGTAAAATTGATGTGGAAAGCAAGGTAGATGAGGGTACTACGTTCAGGGTGTTTGTCAGTTGATGAGAAATGCTAACACTTTTTGTATTTTAATTACACACTTTTACACAGCGCGATTGTCGGCATTTCCCGTATTTCCCCAATTTGTGCAATCAAAACTTACAACCATTGGTTGTAAAATGCTGTTTTACACAATTATGACGGCTTAAATGTAAACTAAATGCTGATTTACAGCGTTATACATACATTATTACGCATACCAATTAAAACCGGGAAATTTTGGAACAAACTTTGACTTATTTATAACAGGAACAGATTTCAATAACAATTTAAAAAGCAAAGTTATGATCGCATTAATCGCAAGCCTTATAGTTATCAACTTAGTAGTGGTACTGGCCCGCAAATCATCACCAAGAAGGCTTTATTAATAAGCCGCCAACAATATATAACAAGCTTAGCCCAGTATGGTGCCTAAAGTTTGGGTTTCGTGGTCTGCCAGCTTTTGTAGCGGGCCCGAAGCAAGCATCTTCATCATCATGTTCAGTTCGGCCGCAATGGTGAACTGAACTGATGTGTACTCCGCCTCCTGCGCCAGTAACCACTGCAGTTTAATTTCAAAGGGAGGTGTATCAGCAGCAACAATACTTATTACCGAATTTTCTATCCGGCTTTCAACCACTAAGGCAAGCTTCGCCATGTTTTTTATGGTAAAGCTTGCTTCGTCGGCCGTTGAGCGCCAGTCCTGTATGCTTTCAGGCATTAATTGCTGGTGGTTATTGAGGTTGTTCAAAAACTGATAAACCTCACTAACCGGACGGGCTATATTTACAGTGCTTTCAAATAATGTCATAGGTAGATGCTAATGTTTTATTGTCCCCAGGTATCCGGAGAGGTACGCCATTGTTTAAGTACTTCAACGTCGGCAGGTAAAATATACTGTTGTTCTTCGGCATATTTTAACAGCGCGTTATAGTTAGATAACGTAACAAAAGGGCATTTAGCATTTTTAAAGTTTTCGGTAGCTACATCAAAGCCATAGCTGAATATGGCTGCCAGTCCTGCTACATCGTAACCGGCTTCGCGTAAGGCATCAACGGCTTGCAGGCTGCTTTTACCTGTCGATATCAGGTCTTCTATTACTACAACCCTTTGTCCGCTCATTATTTCGCCTTCAATAAGGTTGCCGCGGCCATGTTCTTTAGCCTTGGCGCGTACATAAATAAAAGGAAGCCCTAACTCCTGCGCCACAAGCGCGCCCTGCGGAATACCCGCCGTAGCTACGCCCGCAATACATCCTACAGCTCCAAAAGTCTCCTGAATTATGGTGGTTAATTTTTGCCTGATGTACGTACGGATTGACGGATGGGACAATGTAACACGGTTATCACAATAAATTGGAGATTTCCAGCCCGATGCCCATGTAAAAGGATTGTTAGGTTGTAATTTAATTGCTTTAATTTGCAACAGGAATTCAGCTACCTGCTGTTCTATTTCAGTATTATTAAACATGGCTCAAAAATACAGAATTTATATCAACCAAACGGTTATTCTTATAACAGAAACCGCACCCGAAAAAGTTGAAGCCGATCAATTGATTGATGCTCAAACTTTTAGTTTGAAAACTATTTACCCTAAAATTTTAAAATCGGGCAAAGCCGTTTTTTATGTGGTATGTGAAGATGCAAAGGCTTTTATTAAAAAAATAGAAGCCGCTACCACAACCATAGTAGCTGCCGGTGGCCTGGTGAAGAATGAAGATGGGCATTATTTATTCATTTACCGTAACGATAAGTGGGATTTGCCTAAGGGAAAGATAGAAAAGGGCGAAGGCATTAAAGAAGGCGCGGTGCGCGAGGTAGAGGAAGAATGCGGCATATCGGTAAATAAACTGGGCAAAAAAATATGCAAAACCTACCATGTGTATACCATTAAAAAAGAAGTGGTATTAAAGAAAACGCATTGGTATAAAATGAAATATAAAGGCCAGGAAAAGCTGAAGCCTCAAAAAGAAGAAGGCATTACCGATGTACGCTGGTTTAAAAAAGGCCAGGTAGGTACCATTGTTGAAAATACCTTCCCGTCAATTATGGATGTGCTGGTAAAAACCGAACTGGTTAAAGAAAAGCCAGTGCCTCCTTTGGTATAAACTGGCTGATATCGCCGTTGTGGCGCAAAATTTCGCGCACAATGGTTGAGCTGATGGCCGAGTAACCGGGTTTGCTTACAATAAAGATACTCTCTATATCGGGCGCAAGGGTATGGTTCATTTGAGCTATACCCTTTTCGTATTCAAAATCTGATACGGTACGTATCCCGCGGATCATGAAGTTGGCATCGATGCTCTTGCAAAAATCAACCGTTAGGCCTTCGTAAGCGATGATGTGTATTTTGGGTTCGTGCTCAAAAACGGCACGCAACATTTGCTGGCGGGTTTCAATACTTAAAAAGCTCGATTTTAAACTATTTGCCCCAATGCCTATATAAACCTTATCAAACAAGGCCAGCGAGCGTTTAACAATATCAACGTGAGCTTTGGTAACAGGATCAAACGAACCCGGAAAAAGAGCGATATTCATAGTATCAGCAATTGTTTGCCCAAAAGTAGCTATTAATGTTCAAGAATAATGATTTAAGCATCAGTAAATCCTTTAATCAAAATATTCAAAGCCTTCAATCATTCTCAATCCCAAACCCCATTATCATCATCAAAGTCAAAATCCCGCCAATCAATCCTAATCAAAAAAATCATGGTTTACTTTCACCCCTAACCAATCCAGGTCAAAATCCCATCAATCAATCCTAATCAAGAAAATCAAGGTCACTGTTTACCCCAGCAAGTCAAGGTTTATTTGAGCATACTGCAACAGCATTATCGTTTTGCCATCGCGTATTTCGCCTGTTTTTACCATTTCAAGTGCAGCTGCAAACGGAATTTCGAGTACTTCAATGTTTTCTGTTTCTTCTTCAATACCACCGCCCTCGCTCACTTTCATGCCCTTATCGTATTCGGCCACAAAAAAATAGATAAGTTCGGTAACCGAGCCCGGCGACATATAAGCCTCAAATACCTTTTTAACGGATGATACCTTATAGCCGGTTTCTTCTTCGGTTTCGCGTTTTATGCAATCTTCCGGATTGTCTTTATCAAGCAAACCCGCGCAGGTTTCAATAAGGTAACCCTGGCTATTACCGTTAAGATAAGTAGGCATCCTGAACTGACTGGTTAAAACTACCGTTTTGCTATGCTTGTTGTAAAGTAATATGGTAGCGCCGTTGCCGCGGTCATAAGCCTCACGCGATATGGTTTCCCACTCTCCGTTTTTTAATTGATGATCAAACGTTACTTTATTTAAGGTGTACCAGTTGTTCGATAAAACCTCTGTATGTATGTTTCTTATTTTTTCGTTTGCCATTTTATATGCGAATGAGGTTAAGGTGCTTTAAAAAAGGAGAAGGACGAATGCCCGTATTTACGCTGATCGGTAAAATTGGGGTGGCCGCTTAGGTTTTGCAGCGATTGATGTTCTACAATAAGCAAACCGCCGGGTACAAGTAATTCTTTCTCGAAAACGATCTTCGGTATTTCAGGGATCTTGTTGAGATCATACGGCGGATCGGCGAATATAAGGTCGTACTTTTCGCTTTCTATATCCAGATATTTAAATACATCGGCCTTGAAGGTTTTGATATTTTCGAGGCGATGTTTTTGCGCGGTATCTTTTAAAAAGATAATGCCACCCTGGTTACGGTCAACCGCCTGCACTAACGACGCGCCCCGTGAAGCAAACTCCAGCGAGATATTGCCCGTGCCGCTAAACAGGTCGAGTACCTTAATGCCATCAAGATCAATTTGATTTTGCAGGATATTGAACAGGGCTTCCTTTGCCAGATCGGTAGTAGGGCGTACAGGTAAATTTTGCGGCGGATTGATCCTTAAACCCCTTAATGTACCCCCAATTATCCGCATAACGTTAATGCCGAAAGTGACAGGATATGTTGCGCCTTAACCGAAACAGGCAATTGCAGTAATTGTATGGTGTTCAGCTCAACGTGTTTAAAAAATTCAGCCAACCGCTTAAAATTGGCATCGTCGCTACTTACTTTGCCACTTAAATTTAAATGAATGCTGCCGGGTTGCAGCTTCAATTGCTCGGCTACAAAGGCAGTATAATAAGTTAGTTCATCGGCGTTGTAAAACTCAAAGCTGTTAAAAAAACGCAGCTTGCCCTGGTTGTAATATAAAAAGCTAACCTTGTTGGCGTTGAGTTCGAGGTATAGCGTATCATCGTTAGGGTTGTAGTTGGCAATGGCCTTTATCCAGCCCTTTAAGCCAAAAATAGAATTGTTCAGCTCAAATTTTTCGACGGCGGCAACAGTGCCGTTGCTTACTTTGTATACCACACGGTTTTCGGTATCAAGTTCCTGTACAAATACCTTTTCATCGGCTTGTACATTTAACAGGCGGGCTAATAAACCAATATGCGCGTCGCTGTAAACGGCTTCGGGTACAAGGGTGAAGCTAAGTGCAGGCACGCCGGTAATTACCTGTTTGTATTTTGCGGTCAACAGGTCGCGTAATTCATCGGGATTGGTCAGCTCATCTAACGGATGCCCGCTGCCCCAGGCCAATAGCCTACTGCCTTGCGTTACCGCGTAAGCGAACGAAGCTGCCTCAATTTGCAACAGCAATACATAACCTTCGGCCTGGTCGAGGCTAAAGTCGTCATCGTAATAATTATAGTCAGGTTCGTTCATGAGCTAAGCAAAAGTAGTATTTTTTTTGTTGTGGCAAATATTTGACTTCTTCTGTTATGAGGTTCGGGGTTTCAGGTTTGAGGTTTGGGTAAGAGTAGAGCAATTATAACCGGCAGTAAACAGTAAATAATGATTAAACCTTATGGCCAAAATGCTATCCTAAGAATAATATTTGCAACTTAACACCTATGCTAACGCGATTTTTTCTATCACTATTTTTAATAACAACTACCATAGCGGCTAATGCCCAGGAGTATAGCGTTACAAAAACTGTAACCATCACCGGGGATAGTATTGAAACCTACAAGGATAAAAACGGTAATAAGGCCGTAGTCGTCACCAATTCTACCGACATTTTCGGCAACAAAATAAAAACGGTTACCGGCCCTAATGGTGAAAAGATAAAGTCAGTAAAAAAATCTAAGGATATTTTCGGGAATGAGATCATTGAACTTTCTGACGGAACAGGGCGCACCGCGGCGACTATAAAAAACTCTACCGATATATTCGGCAATAAAATAAAGAGCATTACTGATGCCAGCGGCAAAGAAATACGATCTGTTAAAAAATCAAGGGGTATTTTCGGCAATGATATTGTTGAGATAAGCGACGGCAACGGCAGACCCGCGAAAACCATAAAAACATCGAAAGATATTTTTGGCAACGAAACAAAAAGTGTAACCGGGGCAAATTATGAAAACATTGGTTCGGTTAAAAAATCAAAAGATATTTTCGGCAACGAAACCATCGAAATGCTTGACGGAAACGGACAAAGAACCTTAGCCATAAAAACCTCAACAGATATATTTGGTAACGAAACAAAGGAAGTGACCGGCCCCAACTATGAGCGTATTGGTTCGGTTAAAAAATCAAAGGATATTTTTGGCAACGAGATAATAGAGATCAGCAACAGCAACGGGCAAATCAATTCGACCATAAAAACATCGACAGATATTTTTGGGAATGAAGAACGAAGCGTTGTAGATAGAACAGGACGTGAGGTTTTATCCATAAAAAGGGTAAATGATATTTTCGGCAACACTACCACCACCTTTAAAAACGATATGAACCCGGAATCGGCCCAGTTATTAATGAATTTGCTATGCGGTTGGGGCGATAACGAAAAATAGTCTTGCTTGTCAACTCCATCCTTTGTTTACAAAACAAGCAAAGCCCTATCATTCGGCGAGGGTTGGGTGAGGCCAAAAAACTCACTACCTTTGCATAGTGTCCGCACCTACAGATATTATTCGTAAAGCATTCCCGCATGAGCCTACCGCCCAGCAATTGGAGCTGTTTGGTAAGCTGCACCAGTTTTTAACCAGCGGCACTGGCGACGAATGTTTTATACTGAAAGGCTATGCCGGTACCGGTAAAACCACGGTACTGGGTGCATTGGTGAAAGCCTTACGATCGTACAATTATAAATATGTACTGCTGGCGCCAACCGGTCGTGCCGCCAAGGTAATCACCAGTTATGCGCAGCGCAAGGCGTACACCATTCATAAGCGTATCTATCGTAAAAAATCGGCCCTAACCATCGACGAAAGTTTTCTGCTGGCCGACAATATGGCTACCGATACCATTTTTATTGTGGATGAGGCCTCCATGATTGCCGATTCCATCAGTGGTAACAGTAACGAAACCTTGCTGAACGATTTGATGCGCTACGTTTACAACGGTGAAAACTGCAAGCTGATGCTGGTAGGTGACACCGCGCAGTTGCCGCCTGTAGGGTCGGATGAAAGTCCGGCATTGGATGTGGAGCTGGTGCGTTCGGCTTACAGCGTTTCGATATTCAGCTTTGAATTGACGGATGTATTGCGGCAGCAAAAAAACTCGGGTATACTATTTAATGTAACCAACGTACGCGATATGATCAGGCTGCAAACGCTCCAAATGCCGCGTATTACTACCAAAGGTTATAAAGATGTTTTCCGGATGGGGAGCGATAAGCTGGAAGAAGGCCTTAACTATGCCTATAGCAAATATGGGCACGAGAGTACGCTGATCATCTGCCGCTCTAACAAAAATGCCAACTTGTATAATAAACAGATCCGCGCACGCATACTATGGCGCGAAGAAGAACTTACCGGCGGCGACCAGATAATGGTGGTGCGCAATAACTATTTCTGGCTACAGGAGAACGAGGAAGGCAGTACCGGTTTTATTGCCAATGGCGATATTGCCCGCATAAGAAAAGTACGCGGTGTTGAAGAAATGTACGGTTTCAGATTCGCCAATGTACAAATGGAACTGATAGACTACTCCGAAGATCCTATTATTGATTGCAAGGTATTGCTGGATACGCTCGATTCTGAATCGCCTGCCTTGAGCCAGGTAGATCAAAAGCGGTTTTACCTCGAAGTAATGAAAGATTATGAGCATATCCCTAACCGCCGCGCCCAGCATGCGGAGCTAAAGCTCAACCCTTATTATAATGCCCTGCAAATTAAGTTCGCCTACGCTATCACTTGCCACAAAGCACAGGGCGGCCAATGGCCCGCCGTATTTGTTGATCAGGGTTTTTTAACCGAAGAAATGGTGAACCTTGATTTTTTGCGTTGGTTTTACACCGCCTGCACCCGCGCCACTAACGAATTGTTTTTGGTGAATTTTAACGAGCGATTCTTTATTTAGGCATTTCGTCATTAGTCATTGGGTCATTTTGCTACGCGGTCATATAGTCAATGGTCATTAGGTCATTTCGCTATGCGGTCATTTAGTCATTTAGTCAATGGTTATTTATTGCCGGGGGCAAATAGGTAAAACAGCTTTCGCGGGTATCTGTTAATTTGGCGGTATTCCTACACGTTTTGTAATGGTTATTGATCAATAACAGTCAAAAAGTCGCGACTGATTGATTTAAACCGACATTTTTTCAGTATAAACACATTGGCAACAGATTTGAACAAGAGGGATATATGAACTTTAACAACTTTACAATCAAAGCCCAGGAAGCCGTACAAAAGGCCTCCGAAATTGCCACCGGTAATCAGCAGCAGGCCATTGAAAATGCGCACCTGTTAAAAGGCTTGTTACTGGTTGATGAAAACGTTATATCTTACTTACTAAAAAAACTGAATGTTAACCTTAACCGGTTGAACGAAACGCTCGATCAGCAGATCGGCACGTTCCCGAAGGTTAGCGGCAGCAATGTATATTTATCGTCGGATGCCAATGCTGCTTTGCAAAAAGCGCAGGGGTACCTAAAGGAATTTAAGGATGAATTTGTGTCGGTTGAACATATTCTTTTGGGTATCCTGGCATCTAATGATAAAACCGCCGGCGCTTTAAAAGATGCCGGTGTTAATGAAAAGGATCTTAAAAAGGCCATTATAGCCTTACGCGGCGATAATAAAGTGACCGACCAAAATGCCGAAGCCACTTACAACGCCCTTAACAAGTACGCCCGCAACCTTAACGAGTACGCCGAATCGGGCAAACTCGATCCGGTGATCGGTCGCGATGAGGAAATTCGTCGTACCATTCAAATATTATCCCGCCGTACCAAAAATAACCCGGTACTGGTAGGTGAACCCGGTGTAGGTAAAACAGCCATCGCCGAAGGTATTGCCTTCCGTATTATTAAAGGCGATGTGCCCGAAAGCCTGAAAACCAAAGTGGTTTATTCGCTGGATATGGGCGCGCTGATAGCCGGTGCCAAGTACAAAGGCGAGTTTGAAGAACGCCTGAAAGCCGTACTGAAAGAAGTTACCCAAAGCGATGGTGAGATCATCCTGTTTATTGATGAGATACACACGCTGGTAGGTGCAGGTGGCGGCGAAGGCGCTATGGATGCCGCGAACATACTGAAACCAGCCCTTGCCCGTGGCGAGCTAAGAGCCATTGGTGCTACTACACTTAACGAATACCAAAAATACGTAGAGAAAGATAAAGCGCTGGAACGCCGCTTTCAAAAAGTAATAGTTGATGAGCCGGATACTGCCGATGCTATTTCGATCCTGCGTGGATTGAAGGAACGCTACGAGGCTCACCACAAGGTAATTATTAAAGATGAGGCCATTATAGCCGCGGTTGAGATGTCGCAACGCTATATATCCGACAGGTTTTTACCGGATAAAGCTATCGACCTAATGGACGAGGCTGCTTCTAAACTACGTTTGGAGATGGATTCGGTACCAGAAGCGGTAGACGAGTTGAACCGCCGGATTATGCAACTTGAAATTGAGCGCGAAGCCATTAAACGCGAGAAGGATGAAAAGAAGGTACAGGAGCTAAGCGCTGAAATTGCCAATCTATCTGCCGATCGTGATTCGCTTTACGCTAAGTGGAAAGGGGAGAAGGACCTGGTAGATGCCGTTAACCAAAAGACCGAGCAGATTGAGAACTTTAAACTCGAAGCTGACCAGGCCGAGCGTGCCGGTGATTACGGTAAAGTAGCCGAATTACGCTATGGCCGTATCAAAGAAGTGCAGGACGAGATAGAGAAACTGAAAGTTTCTTTACAGGCTATGCAAAACGATAGCCGTATGCTCAAAGAAGAGGTTACGGCTGATGATATTGCAGGTGTGGTTTCACGCTGGACAGGTATCCCGGTTTCTAAAATGATACAAAGCGAACGCGAAAAGCTGCTTCACCTCGAAGAAGAGCTGCACAAACGTGTGGCCGGGCAGGAAGAAGCTATTGAAGCGATCAGCGATGCCATACGCCGTAGCCGTGCAGGATTGCAGGACAAACGTAAACCGATAGGTTCGTTCATATTTTTAGGAACCACCGGTGTAGGTAAAACCGAGTTGGCAAAGGCCCTGGCCGAATTCCTGTTCAATGATGAAAGCGCGCTGGTACGGATAGATATGAGTGAGTACCAGGAACGCCATTCGGTGTCACGCTTGATAGGAGCGCCTCCGGGCTACGTGGGTTATGATGAAGGCGGACAATTAACCGAAGCCGTACGCCGTAAACCATACAGTGTAGTATTACTGGATGAAATTGAAAAAGCGCATCCCGATGTATTTAACATATTGCTTCAGGTGCTTGATGATGGCCGATTAACTGATAATAAAGGCCGTTTGGTGAACTTTAAGAACACCATCATCATCATGACATCCAACATTGGCTCGAACGTGATACAGGAAAACTTCCAGAAACTGGAAGATGATAACCGCGACGAGGTGATCGCTAAAACCAAGAATGACCTGTTCGAGTTGCTGCGTGTTACCATAAGGCCGGAGTTTTTGAACAGGATAGATGAGATCATCATGTTCACCCCGCTAAGCCGCAACGAGATTGGCGATATCGTAAAACTCCAGTTCAGGCAGGTACAGGATACCCTTGCCGAAATGGGGATCAGGATAAACGCAACCGACGAAGCGCTCGACTGGCTGGCACAATTGGGTTACGATCCGCAATTTGGTGCACGTCCGCTTAAACGGGTTATTCAAAAGAAGATCCTGAACGAGCTATCAAAACAGATACTTGCAGGCAAAGTAGATAAAGAAAGCACTATAAAGCTCGATATGTTCGATAACCAGTTTGTATTTGTAAATACAAGTGCAGAGAGTGTTCAATAAGGCGATTAAACCGGGCGCAGGTTTAACGGAAAAAGTTTTTTATCCGTTAAACCAAAGCCGGTAAATTCTCTCAAAAGAACATAATTAACCCCATCATATAGCCAAAGAGCTGCCCCTAAAGGCAGCTCTTTGGCGTTTAAGGGGGGTGGGTGGGGCTGTATTGGTAATCGTTTTTGTCATCTCGACCGTAGGGAGAGATCTTCTTCACCATGTATGTCTGTCACTTACATAGTGAAGAAGATTTCTCCTCGTACCTCGATCGAAATGACAACTTGAATATATTTACATAGGCTGATTTTAAAACATGCGAAGCCTATTCCGTTTACACACTCTTCCAACCCATTCATTATCACCCATCATAAAACAATCAGTAAAAAAAGTAAAACAACCTGTGCGGTTTATAAGTTAATACAACAGAAGAGAGCAGCAGCAACCTCTGCTTATGTTATCACTAAACAAAACATCACCATGGAAAATTATGAAACCTTAGTGGATGCCACTAACGATCTTTTAAAAAGAGGATATACAGCAAACCTGAGCTTAGATGAAGACTCGGTAAACGATAAAGAGCACAACATTGAAATGTTGCCTGATGATTTTGAAATTGATGAATTCTACCGCTTTGAAGGGGCAAGTAATCCTTCAGACACATCAATAGTATACGCTATCAGTTCGGATAAGTATAACTTAAAGGGCGTGCTGGTAAACGCTTACGGCGTATATGCCGATAATGCTACGGCCGCGCTGGTAGCAAAACTTCACCACAACCAGGTAAGCGATCACCTGCACGGCGAAGACAGACCTAAAGCTTAACAAGTCTTAAAATGGGACGCCAAAACGTAAGCTTAGAAAAAGCGACAAATATTAATATTCAGTCGCTTTTTTTTATGCCCTTCCCACTGTCATGCTGAGGAACGAAGCATCTATTAATGAACTATTTATAGCTAAGCAACTTCTCTGTACTACTTACCCGTGACAGATGCTTCGTTCCTCAGCATGACAGTGGGGCTTGGTGTACGTTACCCTCAGTGTTATCCAGTCTACAGTAATAAAACCACCTACCACCAGCGTTAAAGCTAAAAAATGATCATCAAAACTCCCCCTTCAGGGGGCTGGGGGGATCTTTTTCAATATCATCTTCCCCCTCGCTTGTATAGCAGCCGAACCATTACGCATCAAAAACTGAAGCTGGTTGGCCAGTTCTTCGGCAATCCAGTTGTAACGGCGACTTAAGTGCAGTAAAGCTTCGGCAGCCGAACATTTTACAGCCACCAATACTTTAGGGTCAATCATCCAGTCGAACAGCTTCTCTACAACCGGTTCCAAATCGAGCGCGTCCAGTTTAGCTTTAATCAAGGGGGATGCTTTGCGGGCGGTTAGCCGTATCATGATGTTAGCATAATGCCGCTGGCAGCTTGGATAACTCACTTCCTGGAATTTGCTTATCAAATAATTCAGTTCCTCAACATATTTACCGGCATCCTTTATCAAAGCGTTCTCCAACATCCACGATGCCCGGAAGGCGATATTCTTATCGGTGTGAAAAGTAATATCGATCAGATCGGTCAGCGGGAACCGGTGCTTGTTTAACAACGCCACCAATTCAACCACACGGGATTTACCCATGGTGGCCGATATTTCTTTGATGAGTTCCTGCTGGGTCATGGTTAATTCAAAAGTCAAAATTCAAAAGTGAAAATTAAAAAACGCCTTTATTTTCAACATTGTTTTTTGATCTTTTTCGGCTGAGTGGGAAAAGTGGGAAGAATTTGTTTCTCAAAACTTCACACAAGTGAGCGTATACCTTTTGCCTTTGGAGCAATTATAGCTTTTAATGCTGTTAAACATACAAGTTGTACTCAGTTCAAAAAGAGGTTGCAAGGGTTATTAATCGTGTTGTTTTTACCGTTTTAGGTAACAAATAGTCATGTTAGTTAACCTGTTATTTAACTGTGAAAGTTGCAGGTTTTTCAAGTTAATAAAGCAATTAAATAGGGTGTTTTAACGGGGTGTTTCCTTTAGCGTATGCTGTTGTTTTGGAATATCAATTAACACAAACAACATTAAGCATTATGAAACAATTTAAAAACCTATTAATTATTGCCCTGCTGGCATTGGCAACATCGTGTGGTAAGGATGGTGGCATTGGTCCGCAAGGCGAAACAGGTGCTAAAGGTGATACCGGCGCGCAAGGTATCGCTGGTCCGGCCGGCGACGACGGTAGCGTTATTTACAGTGGTACAGGCGCGCCTGCTGCCAGCGTAGGTAAAAATGGCGATTATTATTTAAACACAACTAACGGTGCGCTGTACGGCCCTAAAACACAAGGTGACTGGGGTACGGCATTATCGCTTAAAGGCCCGCAAGGTGCCAAAGGCAACACCGGCGACCAGGGTGAAAAAGGCGATCAGGGCGATAAAGGTGCAACCGGCGCTACAGGTGCTAAAGGCGCAGCCGGCAGCCAGATATTAACAGGTACAGTTATTCCTGCTGCCAACTTAGGCAAAGTGGGCGATTTTTACCTGAATACCACTACCTACCTGCTGTACGGCCCAAGAACTGATAGCGGCTGGGGCGTAGCCATATCTTTAAAAGGTGCCAAAGGCGATAAGGGCGACAAAGGGGATAAAGGCGATAATGGCGCGACAGGAGCTACCGGAACTGCCAACGTGCAATACTCAGGCTGGATGTATGCCAAAGCTTTTAGCGATACTACTGTAGATAATTCTGCTTTAAAAGTGGGTTACATTACCGTACCCGCTCTTACAACCAGTATATTAAACTCGGGTACTATATTGGTTTACTTTACTTATGGCGGCGGCGTTTTGCCTTTACCATACACCAGCAATGCAGGTGGTAAACCTAATACTATCAACTTTATGCCATTGTTCAGGAGGTTGGTTATTACCCGCTTTGCGCATGATAACAGCAATAGCGTAGCATTATCAACCCTGTTGCAATACAGGTATGTAATTATACCGGGCGGGGTAACAGTAGCCGCAGCCAAAAAGATAGATCTTAACAATTACGAATCTGTTAAGGCATACTATCACTTGGCCGATTGATAAAATTTTAGTCTGTTAGTTAGTATATGTAACCGGGGTGCAAGGTATTGCGCTCCGGTTTTTTGCTTTGGCCGGGTAGCTTATTGTGTATGTAATGTAAATGTATGGGCCTGTAAAATAGCTAATTGTGGATTTTTACAAAATCAATACAACAAAAAAATGAGCCGAAAACTAAAAATTATACCTTTATCTTTTTAAATATTGATAAAGTTACATGGTTAAATTCAACCGTTTTACACTGGATAATGGCCTTAGGGTTATTGTTCACGAAGATAATACAACACCAATGGCGGTAGTTAACATTTTATATGATGTTGGCGCCCGCGACGAAAATCCAGAACAAACCGGCTTCGCGCATTTATTTGAGCACCTTATGTTCGGCGGATCAGTTAATATACCCGATTATGATGAGCCCCTGCAACGTGTAGGCGGCGAAAATAACGCCTTCACCAGCAACGATATTACCAATTACTATATCACGCTGCCATCAGCAAATATTGAAACTGCTTTTTGGCTGGAGAGCGACCGCATGCTTAGCCTTGCCTTTAGCGAAAAAAGCCTTGAAGTGCAGCGCAATGTGGTGATAGAAGAGTTTAAGCAGCGTTACCTGAACCAGCCTTACGGCGATGTTTGGCTGAAACTGCGTCCGCTGGTGTATAAAAACCACTCGTACCGCTGGGCAACTATTGGTAAGGAGATCAGCCACATCAGCGATGCTAAAATTGAGGATGTAAAAGCATTCTTTAAAAAGCACTACAACCCGCAAAACGCCATTATGGTAGTTGGGGGCGATGTCACCGTTGAACAGGTAAAGCAGCTATCCGAAAAATGGTTCGGGCCTATCCCTGCCGGTGAAAAATATCACCGCGACCTGCCGCAGGAGCCGGAGCAACACGATGAACGCCGAGAAACCGTTACCGCCAAAGTACCGCTAAATAATGTATACATAGCCCTGCAAACCGGTACCCGTACCGACGATAGCTACTACATTACCGAGCTGATCACCGATATACTTTCGCGCGGAAATTCATCAAGGTTATACCGTAACCTGGTGAAAGAAAAGCAGATATTCAGCGATGTACATGCTTACATTACCGGTAGCCTTGATAAAGGCATGATGGTTATTGAAGGTAAGCCTTTGCAAAACATCACTACTGAAGCTGCCGAGGCTGCTATATGGGAGCAATTGGAAAAGCTGAATGATGAACAGGTGCCTGCCGATGAACTTACCAAGGTGAAGAACAAAACGGAATCGACCATGGTATTCTCTGAAATGTCGTTACTGGAAAAAGCGATGAACCTGGCATTTTTTGAATTATTGGGCGATGCCGAAGCCATCAACAGCGAAACCGGTAAATACACAGCCGTAACTGCCGAACAAATACAGGAAACGGCCCGTTCGATATTCCGTCGGGATAATTCATCAACGTTAATTTATTTGGCTGAGTAGTCATTTGCCATTGCGTCAGTAGGTCATTAGTCATTGTTTTTTCGAATAGATAAACTAATGACCAATAACAAAATGACCTAAATAATGACCCAATGACAGAAAATGACCACTTACCGACAACAACTGACCATAAAGAATGATAGACAGAACTATAGCGCCTGATTTTAAGGCCATCAACGATATAAATTTAATAAAGCCCGAGCATATTCAGCTTGATAATGGCTGTAATGTTTTAGTGTTCAACTCCGGCGACCAGGAGCTGGTGCGCATAGAGTGGATCTTCGGTAACCTGCGTTTTGACCCGGCAAAGCCATTGCTTAACCTTACCGTTAATGCCATGCTTACCGATGGTACCGAAACTTTAACCGCTGCTCAAATTGCCGATAAGATAGATTTTTACGGCGCGTTCTTCCAGTCCGACTACGGTTTCGATCATTCGCAGGTAACCCTGTTCAGCCTTAATAAGCACCTGCAAAGTACCTTGCCGGTAGTAAAGGATGTGCTTACCAATTCTATTTTTCCGCAAAAGGAGGTAGAGACCTTTATCCGCAACCAACAGCAAAAGTTACAGGTAAACCTGCAAAAGAACGATGTAGTTGCACGCCGTACTTTTAATAAAGCCATTAACGGCGATACTATTTACGGCCTTGCACCTGATGCCGACGATTATAAGAACCTGCAACGCGAGGATCTGCTGGCGCATTTTAAACAAATGTACCAGCCATCAAACTGTACCCTTATAGTGGCCGGTAAAACAGATGCCGAAACGCTGAAAATTATCACTGATACCTTCGGCGCGGCCTGGGAAAATGCCCTGGCACCGGCGGATACCACACAACCGGAAGTAGAGCCATCGGCAGATTTATTTTACTATGTAGAAAAACCGGAAGCACTGCAATCAGCCATCAGGCTGGGTATACCGGCAATTAAACGCACCCATGCCGATTTCCCTGCCTTGCAAGTATTGAACACTGTTTTGGGCGGCTATTTTGGGTCGAGGTTAATGGCCAATATTCGTGAGGATAAAGGTTATACTTACGGCATAGGCTCGGGCATATCATCGCTAAAAAATGCTGCGGCCTGGTTTATAGCCACCGAGGTTGGGGCAGATGTATGCAAATCAGCCGTTGCCGAAATTGAAAAAGAGATCGATCTTTTAAAAACAGAATTGATAGCCGAAGAGGAACTGGCCCTGGTGCGTAACTACATGCTGGGTTCACTGTTGGGTAGCCTGGAGAACATCTTTTCGCATGCCGATAAATTCAAAAATATCTATTTCGCCGGGTTAGATTACGATTACTACACCCGCTACACCCAAACCGTAAAAACGGTAACCGCGCCATATTTACAGCAACTGGCACAGGAATACCTCGACTTCGACAGGTTTTATAAAGTGATTGTAGGAAAGTATTAAGAGGGGACTCACCCCGTCTTCTCTTCGCTGGATGCCCCTCTCTCCGTAAACGGAAAGAGGGGTTTTCAAAAAATAAAACAACATCTCTGTGTAACTCCGTGCAAATCTCTGTGCCCTCTATGGTAAATCTTAAATGCTCCCCGCCCTCTGCGGTAATAATTTAAATCTTCAATCTAAACCTATAATCATCCCAAAGTCTAAACCAATCCTAATTATCACACCAAGGCAATAATCTGCCGCATAATAACAATTAGTTGCTATCCATTCTCTATTTCAAAATAAATTCCTATCTTTGCCCGGCAAATAATAACTCCTAAAATTGTTTGCTATGCACCCTGATACCTCTAAATTTGTTGCCGAAGGATTAACCTACGACGACGTTTTACTACTCCCGGCTTATTCAGAAATTTTACCGCGCGAAGTTGATACCAGCTCGTATCTTACAAGAAAGATCAAGCTGAACATTCCTTTGGTTTCGGCAGCAATGGATACCGTTACCGAAGCGCAACTGGCAATAGCTATGGCGCAAGCGGGTGGTTTGGGTATGCTGCACAAAAACATGAGCATACAACGTCAGGCCGATGAGGTTCGCAAGGTAAAAAGATCGGAAAGCGGTATGATCCAGGATCCGGTTACGCTTAACCAGCATGGTTTACTGGCTGATGCCTTTAAAATAATGAAGGAGTATCGTATAGGTGGTATCCCGGTTATTGATGATGCCGGCAAACTGAAAGGCATTATTACCAACCGCGACCTGCGTTTTGAAAAAGACCCAACCAAACGCGTGCAGGATGTAATGACCAAAGAAAACCTGATCACCGCGCCAAAAGGTACCACGCTTACACAAGCCGAAGAAATACTTCAAAACCATAAAATTGAAAAATTGCCGGTTGTTGATGACGAGAATGTACTGATCGGTTTGATCACTTTTAAAGATATCCAGAAATTTAAAAACTTCCCTAATGCCTGTAAAGACGAGCATGGCCGTCTGCGTGTAGGTGCAGCCGTTGGTGTTACACCCGATACAATGGACAGGGTTGACGCTTTGGTTAAGGCTGGTGTTGACGTTATCGCTATCGATACTGCTCACGGCCATTCAAAAGGAGTTATTGATAAGCTGAAAGAAGTAAAAGCTAAATATCCTGATTTGCAGGTAATAGCGGGTAATATAGCCACAGGCGATGCCGCCAAAGCATTAGCCGAAGCCGGTGCAGATGCTGTAAAAGTAGGTATCGGTCCGGGTTCAATTTGTACCACACGTATCATTGCCGGTGTGGGTGTACCGCAGTTATACGCGGTTTACGAGTGTGCCAAAGCCCTTGAAGGTACAGGCATCCCGGTAATTGCCGATGGTGGTATTAAACATACAGGTGATATCGCTAAGGCTATCGCGGCAGGTGCGGGCTCTATCATGGCAGGTTCGTTATTTGCAGGTGTGGAAGAGTCGCCGGGCGAAAGCATCATTTACGAAGGCCGCCGTTTTAAATCATACCGTGGTATGGGTTCTATCGAGGCGATGGAGCAAGGTTCAAAAGACCGCTACTTCCAGGATGTGGAAGACGATATTAAAAAGCTGGTTCCTGAAGGCATTGTAGGCCGTGTACCATTTAAAGGTACTCTGGCCGAAGTAGTTTACCAATACGTGGGCGGTTTACGCGCAAGTATGGGTTATTGCGGTTCAAAAGACATCGCTACATTACAAAAAGCAAAATTTGTAAGGATCACCGCTTCAGGTATCCGCGAGTCGCACCCGCACGATATCACTATCACTAAGGAAGCGCCGAACTACACGAGATAAGTATCAGCGACGATAAATAAAAAAGACCGGTAGCATGAAAATGTACCGGTCTTTTTTATGTTATGAAATTACTTTACGTTCGTTATTTTCGACATGATACCATCGGATGTAATGATCTTTAATGCTTGGTCATTTGTGAAACCGGTTTTCACCAGTTCATCAAAATACTTTTTAGTGAGTTTGGCAAATTCGGCCAGTTTGCCCGGCTGTTTGTAATAGTTAAGCTGGGTATCTAAAACAGATTGCTGCATTGCGCTGAAAAAATTACCTGCTTTTCCGTCTGTAAACATTTGCGTTAATCCATCGGCCGTGTTTAAGGGAGGCGGAGGAGATAGTGTAACAGTCGCTATCTTTACGTTTGCATCTACCACTACTCCGTAATAATTAAAATAGCTTACGCCATTACCACCCGCACCAGCGCGCTCAATAATATCTAAAGTTTTGGCAGTGGCAGGTATCTTTTTAAAAAACACCTTGAAAGCCAGCTTTTCTTCTCCGGGTTTATAATAATGTTTAGCAGGCGCAATACTTATATTTTCGGCCTTTACAAAATCATAATGGGCGTTGTTTTGGTCGGTTTGCAGATAAATTTCCTTATTTACCTGTACCCACGAGCTATCACCGCTGGGTGTGTTTTCAAAGCTGATAATGGTATATTGGTTATTGGTTTCAATTTTAGTAATGGTAGTTAGCTGATCATCAGTTCTTGCTACTACAGGGTAAGAAATATTTTGTGCAAAAGCAGATAATGAGATGCTGAACATCCCAATTATAAAGGATAAGGTTTTTTTCATTTCGGTTCTATTTTTTATAAATGTACAAATACAATTCAATTAGCAAACAGATATAAACGGTTGATTTAGCTATTTTTGGCCTTCTAATTTTTAATGAGTGATGAAATCTATTTGTGTGTTTTGCGGAGCCAATTTTAATGGCGACGAGGTGCTTTCACAGGCTATTGAGCAACTGGCCGAAAAAATGGTTGCCGGTAATATCAGCCTGGTATTTGGTGGCGGTAAAGTAGGGGTGATGGGCATGCTGGCCGATGCTGTTTTAGATAGGGGAGGCAAAGCTATCGGCATAATGCCGCAATTTTTAATTGATAAAGAGGTTGCCCACGCCGGCCTTACCGAATTGCACATTGTGAAAAGCATGCACGAACGCAAGCAACTCATGAGCGAACTAAGCGATGGCATCATCACCCTGCCTGGTGGCTTGGGTACGCTCGAAGAATACTTTGAAGCCCTTACCTGGCTGCAGTTAGGCCTGCATCAAAACCCGGTTGGTTTATTAAATATAAACGGTTTTTACGATTTGCTATTACAGCAACTGGATGTAATGGAACAGCAAAAGTTTTTAAAACCGGCCAATCGTAAACTGGTATTAAGTTCAGCTTCTATAGATGACTTGTTTGAGCAGATGGAAAACTTCAGCTCAAAGCCCGAAGAAGTTTGGTATAATAAAAACGGACTTAAGTAGAAGGTTTTATATATTGCGTAATGTGATTCACCCACATGTATTGGGATAAAAAGGATGTCATTTCGAACGAGGAACGAGGAGAAATCTTCTTCATCAAGTAAGTAGCAGACTTACAAAGCGAAGAAGATCTCTCCCTGCGGTCGAGATGACAGTGCCTTTTCCAATACTTGTTTTTTACCAACTGTATAAACCATCTATCCCGAAAAATGAAACGAATACTGTGTATTGTTGGAGCGCTTGCTTTTGCCGCCATGATGATCTGCTTTAAAAAAGACGATCTGCGGGCATTAAAAAAGCATGTGCAAAAGCAAAAGGCCAATAATTTAATTGCCGTCAACGTAAAGCGTATAGCACGTGTAACTGGCGCTACTCTTCCCGGCGAAACATTGCCGAATCCCAATAATACTCCGGTTAAATATGATTTGGGCGGTACCGATCTTGGTATTATGTGGGATATGGGTAAAGGCCGTATCGGTATTTTCTTTGGCGATAGTTTCGGGCGCGATTGGAAGCAAACCAAAGAAGGCGGCGGTAATGGCACTAATTGGCGCTCAAACCTGTTAGCTTTTTCTGCCGATAATAAGCTTGATGATGGTCTTACATTTTCGGGTATGGCTATGAATGCCGATGGAAAGAGCGCAAGGGGAATTGTCCCCAGCGCCCATAATACCAGCGGTAACGGCGACTGGACGACCATCCCCACCGCGGCCATTCGTGCTAACGGTGCCGATTACCTGCATTACATGGCCGTTAAAAAATGGGGTGCTCCCGGTACTTGGTCGACTAATTATTCAGGGCTGTACAGATCAACCGACGACGGCAAGAATTGGGCTAAAGTACCAAACGTAACTTTTGCCGCTACCAGCAATTTCGCGCAGGCAGCTTATGGTAAAAAAGATGGCTACGTTTATATGCTGGGTACCAAAGCAGGCAGGTTCGGCGATGTGTACCTTGCCCGCTTTAAAGAGCAGAACATCGCGAAGCAAAGCAATTACGAATACCATACTAAAACAGGTTGGGTAAAAGGTAACGAAGCGAAAGCTTCACCCATATTTAATGGCCCTGCCGGGGAACTATCATTGGCATACAATACCAAGTATAAACGCTGGATGGTAACTTATCTGGATGAACACAGGAGAAAGATAATGTTGCGGGATGCCGTAACCATAAACGGTAAATGGAGCGATGCCAAACTACTGGTGAGCGGCGATGATTATCCCGGCCTATATGGCGCGTTCATCCATCCGCAGAAAAACGATGGGGATGAGTTGTACTTCCTGATGTCGCAATGGCAGCCTTACAATGTGTTTTTGTTTAAGGTAGATTTGCGATTGACGGAACATGTAAATTGATAGGATATGAAAAGGTTGCTGCTATCAATACTTGCTTTATTTATTTTTTGTATCACAAAGGGGCAAAATATTAAAGTAGTTAAAAATGAAACAAGCTACTCCGTTTATGTTAAGGGAGGAAATTTTGATGGAGTAATATTTAGTGAAAAGTATGCTGTAGAAAACTTACACGAATTAAAAGGTCATAAACGCTTTACCCCATCTATAAAAGAAATATTATCAACTGAAAAGTTGCTTGCTTCTGATTTAAACAGTTTTAAATATTGTCATGATTTTGTGGTTGCCAACCTAAGTAAATATACTCGCCAATACTTGGGATATATAAATTACAGGGGCGAAAAGATGATTTATATTAATGCAGCCTGGAGGCCAGACCTTTTTCATATACGTGCTACTAAAGAATCGCCTTTGAAAAAGAAGACCTGGTATAATCAAATTATTCTTGTTGAAGATGGTGGGCACTATTTTTGGAATGCAAGCTTAAATTTGTCACAGCAAAAAATTATAACGTTTACAACAAACGGAGCGTAGCCTGATTTGTAATTACTACGTAACCACCTAATGGCACTATACTGACTGATGTATGTTGCCTTAATCAGCAATAAAGCTTAAATTTGTATTCAAATTCAATAATACTAATGTCGCAAGAAACTGAACACGTTAAATGCCTTATCATAGGCTCGGGTCCTGCCGGGTACACAGCTGCTATTTATACTGCACGCGCCGATCTTAAGCCCGTATTATATACCGGTATGCTTTCGGGAGGCCAGCTTACCCAAACTACCGAGGTTGAAAACTATCCCGGTTACCCGGATGGTATTTTAGGGCCCGAAATGATGCAGAACTTCGAGAAACAGGCATCACGTCTGGGTACCGATATTCGCTTTGGCTACGTAAGTTCAGTTGATTTTGCAAGCTTGCCCCATAAAGTGGTGGTTGACGAAACCAAAACCATACTGGCCGATACGGTGATCATTTCAACAGGCGCATCGGCAAAATGGCTGGGTTTGGAGTCGGAACAAAAGTATAATGGCTTTGGTGTTTCTGCCTGCGCCGTGTGCGATGGTTTCTTTTTCCGCGGACAGGATGTGGCTATAGTAGGTGCCGGTGATACCGCTGCCGAAGAAGCTACTTACCTTGCAAAACTTTGCCGTAAGGTATACATGATCGTTCGCCGCGATGAGTTCCGCGCTTCAAAGGCGATGGTACACAGGGTGTTGAATACACCGAATATCGAGGTGATCTACAATTCAGAAACTACCGAAATAGTAGGCGACGGACAAGTGGTGACCGGTGTTAAAATACTTAACAACCAAACTAACCAGGACAGGTTACTGGATGTGAACGGTTTCTTCGTGGCCATTGGTCACCACCCTAATACCGAGATCTTCCGCGGATGGATCAATATGGATGAAACCGGTTATATCATTACTAAACCTGGTTCGTCAGAAACCAATATAGAAGGTGTGTTTGCCTGCGGCGATGCGCAAGATCATATTTACCGCCAGGCAGTAACAGCTGCTGGTTCGGGCTGTATGGCGGCCATTGATGCCGAGCGTTACCTTGCCGCTAAAGAGCACGTAGTTACCGCTTAACCAGGAGCGTTTTTACAATATTATAGTTCGTTTTAGCAAACGATTGCATAAAGCCACCTTTTTACAGGGTGGCTTTTGTTTTTAGGGTAGTTTTTTGCCGGTAAGCTTGCATATTAAATTCAAAATCTGCTAACTTCACCCAATCATAAATTATTAAACTGATCGTTTCTATTTTGATGCATAAAAAAATCTACACCCTGCTGTGTGCTTTGGCTGCTTTTTCTGCAAGTACCGTAATGGCACAGGACACCAACCCCTACATGGGCATTATACCCGCCCCCGTATCTGTTAAAAAAGCCGTTGGCGAATTTATTTTAAGCCAGCAAACCGTAATACAAGCCGATACACCTGATAACCGGGCCGTAGTTTTTTTCAAATCATTTTTGGCCAATAAACTGGCATACAATAAACCCGTTACTACCGGTAACGGCAGCAGCGTAAACACCATTTATCTAACATCGGCAGGTACTGATAATTTGCCCGCCGAAGGTTACCGTTTAACAATTACCCCGCAGCGTATTACCATCGCTGGTAAAGGCGCGGGCCTGTTCTACGGTATTCAATCGCTTATTCAATTATTCCCGGTTGAAAGGGCAGGAGTTGCCAAACTACCCGCTGTGGAAATTGAGGATTATCCCCGTTTCGGTTATCGTGGCTCGATGCTTGATGTGTGCCGTCATTTCTTTTCGGTAGAGTTTGTTAAAAAATACATCGATATACTGGCTGCTTACAAGATCAATACCTTCCACTGGCACTTAACCGACGACCAGGGCTGGCGCATCGAGATCAAGAAATACCCTAAATTAACCCAGATTGCGAGTCAGCGTGCGCAAACGGTGGTTGGTAACTATCACGATCGTACTCCGCAGCAATATGATAATACCCCTTACGGTGGTTTTTACACGCAGGAACAAATTAAGGATGTTATAAAATACGCCGCCGACAGGTACATCACCATAGTGCCCGAAATTGAAATGCCGGGTCATGCGCAGGCTGCCTTGGCCGCTTACCCTGAACTAAGCTGCGAACCCGACAGAACCTACAAAGTAGCCGAAACATGGGGAGTATTCAACGATGTATACTGCCCTTCAGAAAAAACTTTTGCCTTTTTGCAGGAAGTATTATCCGAGGTGATCGACCTGTTCCCGAGTAAATACATTCACATTGGTGGCGATGAAGTGCCGAAGGAAGCCTGGAAGAAATCGGCATTTTGCCAAAAACTCATCAAAAACCTGAAGCTGAAAGACGAACATGGCCTGCAAAGTTATTTCATTCAACGTATGGAGAAATTTGTGAACAGCAAAGGCCGCAGCATTATAGGCTGGGATGAAATATTAGAGGGCGGACTGGCACCCAACGCTACCGTAATGAGCTGGAGAGGCGAGGCAGGTGGTATCAGCGCGGCACAGCAAAACCACGATGTGATCATGACACCGGGCTCGAACGGTCTTTATCTTGACCACGCGCAGGGCAAACTTTACCAGGAGCCGGTGGGCATTGGCGGTTATTCTCCGTTAGAAAAAACCTACAGCTACAACCCAACACCGGGCGCTTTAACTCCCGAACAACAAAAATATATAAAGGGTGTACAAGCCAACCTTTGGACGGAGTACATTGCCACCGAGGGCAAGGTAGAATACATGGTACTACCGCGCATACTGGCGCTTGCCGAGGTAGCATGGTCGCCATTGGCCAACAAAAATTTTAAAGATTTTAGCGAAGTTCGCCTGCCGCAGCATTTTGCCTGGCTGGACAGGAACAACTATAATTACCGTGTGCCACCTGCAATTGGCGCAAAGGATACCATCATATTCGCGCCGCAGTTTACGGTCGATTTGAAATCGCCGGTCGCGGGCGCTAAAATTTATTATACCATAGATGATTACAGTCCGCGTGAAACAGACCTGATCTATGACCTGCCCGCTACCTATAATGTACCGGCAGACCAGTACCGAATGCTGCAAACCATGGTAGTAACGCCATCGGGCAAACGCAGTTTGGTTACCAAGGCTGTTATTTATAACCGTACGCCGCTGGCTCCTGTAGCTAATTTTCAGGGTACTATTCCGGGTGTTAAATACCAGGTATATTCCGGTAGCTTTGGTAATACCAGCAGGATAGAGTCGGTTTCGTTACTGGATAGCGGCGTTACCAAAACGTTTAGTCCGCTGGCATTTAAAAAAGTAACCAAAAACTTCGGTGTAGTTTATAACGGCTATATCCGTATTGATACCGATGGCGTTTACGGCTTTTCAACCCAATCAACTGATGGCTCGGTGTTATTAATAGACGACCAGCCGGTGGTTGATAACGATGGCCGCCATAACCTGTACGAACAGGGCGGGGCAGTGCCTTTGCAAAAAGGGTTTCATAAGTTAACGTTACGCTATTTCAATATCGGTTCATCAAGCATACTTAAAGTATTTATGACCATACCGGGCAAGCCGAAAGGCGAAGTATCGCCCGAATCACTTTTCAACTAAGAAATTTAATAACATGAACGCAAGGTTTATATTAGGTTTATTAACGGCAGGCGCGCTGGCAGCAGGTTGCGGCAGCGACGATAAAAAGCCGGTAAATAACAACGCCGTGACTCCAAAAAAGCCAACGGTACAGGCACCATTCCGTTTTCATAAAAGGATAGAGGTAGCGCCCGGGCAGGACTTTGATGTGCTCAGCTGGGGCCGAGGATCGTCAGATGTGGGCAGTTTCCTGATACTGCATTCTGATTCGGCAGGCATGGATTATACCACCACTACTGGCAACCTGGAGGGCAGCATTGTAGATGTATACAATTCGGATATGGATCTCGATGGCAACCCCGAACTACTGATACAAGGCAAGGCCAAGGATACCACTAACTACGCCAACGTTTACGCCTTTGAGTTTAACGGCGACAGGGCAAACAAGCTCGACTTTCCGAAGCTGACCAAAAAACAGCGCAAAGGCTATCGTGGTAACGATAACTTCTACATAAAAGAAGGCAAGCTGATGCGCGAATTCCCGATATATGATGGTGAAGGGGCCGAAGCGAAACCAAGCGGCGCTAAACGTGTGTTTGAATATGGGTTACGCAATAATAGTTTTACGGTTGATCAGTTAAGTAAAGATTCTACCGCTAAAGATGAGCCTAAACAAGCCGTTGCCAACCAGCCAAAGCAGGAAGAAAAAACGGAAAAGAAATCAGAAGTACGCAGCAGTTCGTCAAAGAAGAAGCGTTCTTTGTCGTCATCTTCAAGATCATCAAAAAAGAGACGCAGGCATAGAAATTAACAGGCGGACTTACCCTGTCGACGCTTCGCCGGATATCCCTCTCTGCTACGCAAAGAGGGATTTTTTTGATCTTCTTTTCGCTTGTGAAAGAGCCACAGGTGTTGGGAAGACCAATTTATTGTCATTTCGAACGAGGAACGAGGAGAAACTACTCTCTTGAGCGGTAGCGAAAAATCTTCATCATCATGTAAGTAGCAGACATGCATGATGAAGAAGATCTCTCACTGCGTTTCGAGATGACAAGTAGTCCTCCCAACACCTGTGGTGAAAGAGGGTTTAATGTGGCGGGAGCTTGGAATGGGAGAGGTATCGCAACTGTTTTAAAAGAATTGTTTACCAGTTTTTTAAGTTGCCTGCTGCAAATGAATTTTGCACATTTGTATAACATCAATACCCTATATCTATAAATGCAGTTTCTGTATCCGGCTTTTCTTTTCGCGCTTGCTTCTTTAGCCATCCCGGTGGTGATACACCTGTTCAATTTCAGGCGGTATCAAAAGGTGTATTTCAGCAATGTGCAGTTTTTAAAAGAGATACAGGAGCAGCAGGCCTCGCGCCGTAACCTGCGCGAAAGGTTGATACTGGCCAGTCGTTTACTGGCGCTTACATTTTTGGTGCTGGCATTTGCGCGGCCTTTTATCCCCGGCAAAAGCACGGCAGTGGCGGGTAAGCAAAACGTGATCAGCATATTTGTAGATAATTCGTACTCCATGCAAACCCTTAACCGTGAGGGGAGCCTGCTTGATGAGGCCAAGCAAAAGGCCAAAGAAATCGTATCGGCTTATGGCATTAATGACCGTTTTCAGCTGCTCACGCAGGATTTTGAAGGCCGGCACCAGCGCTTGCTAAGTCGCGATGAGTTTAACAGCGCGGTTGATGAAGTGAAGATCAGCGCGCAAAGCCGCAATTTACAACAGATCATCAGTCGCCAGCAAGATCTGCTGGATATGCAGGGCAGTACCGAAGGTTTGTCATATATCATATCTGATTTTCAAAAAGATATCGGTACTAAGCCTATCCCGGCAAATAAAAATATTACCGTTAACCTGGTGCAGCTTAAGGCCAATTTATTACCCAACGTAGCAGTAGATTCTGTTTGGCTGCTGAGCGCGGTTCACCGCCCCGGTGAAGCCGAAAAGATGGTGGTAAGGCTGCATAATTATGCCGATGAACAGGCGCAAAACATTCCGCTGAAACTCATGATCAACGGTAAGCAAAAGGCGTTAGGCAGTTACAGCATAAAACCACGATCGGTACAAAACGATACGCTTAGCTTTTCGGGACTGGAGGCCGGCTGGCAGCGTGGCGAAATTGAATTGCAAGATAACCCCATCACTTTTGATAACCGTTTTTATTTCAGCTTCAACGTAAAACAGCAGATGCCTGTTTTACTGATAGATGGAGGTACGGAGAATAGTTATTTAAAAGCCATTTTCGGGTCTGATAAATTTTTTCAGGCTACACGGGTACCTGATGGAAACGTTAACTATGCGGGACTTAATACTTACCCGCTGATTGTATTGAGCGATGTTAAAAGTATTTCCACCGGCCTTGCACAGCAATTAAAAACCTATGTAGATAAAGGCGGTACACTTGCGGTATTTCCGGCTGCCGATGCGGATATGGCGAGTTACCGCTTGTTATTACAACCTGTAAACGCGGCTTACCCCGAAAAGCTTGTAAAAGCCGATGTAAAAGTATCTGCCATTAATTTACAGAACAAAGTTTTCAAGAACATATTCGAGGCCATTCCTCAAAACCCTGATCTGCCGGTAGCAAAGCAATATTTTACATTAAGCACCGCCAATGCCGAAACGATAATGAAACTGGCCGATGGTCAGCCTTTTTGGGCAGGCTATAAAAGTGGCAAGGGTAATGTGTATGTAGCTGCCGTGCCGCTGAACGATGACTTTAGCAACCTGCAACGGCATGCCATGCTTGTGCCCATTATGTTCCGTATTGCATTATTGAGCGGACAGGATACGCCTTTGTTTTACAATTTGGACAGCAACGAGGGGATAGAAACCCTGCCGCTGCAAACCACCGAAAAGCAAATTGTTACACTGGTAAAAGGTCAGCAGAAAATAATACCCGATGTAAGGCAGCAGGATGGCGGCACCGTTTTATACCTGCCCGGCCAGCTACAGGAAACCGGCTTGTACGAACTTAAAAAGCAAGACAGTACCGCTGCCATATTGGCTTTTAACGATAACCGCAGCGAATCAGATATGAGTTACCTGTCGGCAGCCGAGCTTAAAACCTTATTGCCGCAAACAGGTACTTTGTTGCCTGCCACCAACGCGTCGTTAAAAAGCATAATTAATGACACAAATTATGGCATGCAATTATGGAAACTTTGTATAATTTTGGCATTGGTTTTTCTGGCTGCCGAAATACTGCTCATCAGGTTCTATAAAACCGACAGTGTCGCGGCAAACCGGGCATCATCACCTCAAACTACTCATTAAAGCAACAGCGAATGAATTTGCTTATCAAATCTGCAAAAATTACTGACCCCAACTCTCCGTTTAATCAACAAATTGCCGATATTTTAATTACAGATGGTATCATCACCCAAATAGCCGCATCTATTAATGCTGCTGATGTTGAGGTGTTTGACGCGCAAGGCAAATACGTTTCACCCGGCTTTTTCGACCTTAATTGCAACATAGGCGAGCTTGGTCTCGAAACAAAAGAAGATATTAAAACAGGCACACAGGCCGCCGCTGCCGGTGGCTTTACAGGCTTGGCCCTGATGCCTGCAACCCAGCCGCCGGTGCACTCAAAAACCGAGGTAGAATACCTGCTTAACCGCGCGAAAAATAACCTGGTTGATGTATTTCCTTTAGGTACCATATCGCACAAGCGTGAGGGGAAAGACCTTGCCGAAATGTACGATATGTACAGCAGCGGCGCAAAAGCCTTTACCGATGCCAACCGCCCGGTGCAGGATGCCGGTTTAATGGAACGCGCGTTATTGTACGCCAACGGTTTTGGCGCAACAGTGTTTTCATACCCTGAAGATACCGCCATTGCAGGCAAAGCCAAGGTAAACGAGGGTGAAGTAAGCACCTTACTGGGCATGAAGGGCATCCCGCCGCTGGCCGAGCAACTGATGATAGCCCGCGACCTTTACCTTGCCGAATACACCGATTCAAAACTTCACTTCAGTACCATATCAACAGGCCGTTCGGTGAGTTTGATCCGCGAAGCGAAGAGTAAGGGGCTTAACGTAACCTGCGATGTAGCCGCGCACCACTTGGTACTTACTGATGCCGCTTTAGCAGGCTTCGACAGCCAATACAAAGTAAAACCCCCGCTGCGCATTCAAAGTGATGTTGACGCGCTGATAGAAGGCCTTAACGATGGTACAATTGATGCCATTGTATCGCAGCATACCCCGCACGAAATTGAGTTTAAGGATGTGGAGTTCGAGATGGCCGAGTTCGGTATCATCGGGCTGCAAACAGTGCTTTCACTGGCTTTAAAGGCAGGTTTAAGTGTAGATACCATTGTGCAGAAACTGGCTGTTAATCCGCGTGGTATACTGGGTGTAGAGGTGCCTGCCATAGCCGAAGGGCAAGAGGCCAACCTGGTTGTGTTCGACAGCGAAGCGGAGTGGGTGTACACTAAGGAGAACAACCGATCAAAATCATATAATTCACCGTTCATAGGGCACAGTTTAAAAGGCCGTGTGCTGTTAACCATTAATAATAATCAAACTTTTAATTTACCATCAGCATGATAGATCCAAAAATTAAAGCAGCCCTTGACGCGGCGTTAGCGGCTTTCAGTAACAACAGTGATTTTAACGCTGTTGAGCTGACGGAAGGTTTTCACGAAGTTTTTTCATCAGATGAAGACTTTTTAACCAAGGTTGACCTGTTGGATGATGTGTTTAACGAGAACCCTGAAATAGAAGGTTTACGTGAGGTATTCTTCGATTTATTGATGATCAATTTCTTTAGCGCTGATGTAAAGAAACTGGAAGAAGACTACCTGGATACTCCGGAATGGGAAGCCATTGAAGAAGAAACCATAGACCGTGGTACCGAACTGTTGAACCTGCTGCTGTACCTTAACGAGTGCGACGACGAAGGCATCGAGCCCGAACTGGATGATTACCTGAAAGAGTTTTTATTAGTTGATGAAGATGAGTTTCAGGATGAGTACCGTATTTATGAGCCGATAATTGCCAACCAGATACTAATGGAAGGCAGCTACGCCGAAATTAACGAGGTAGCGCAAGCCTTACCCGAAGAATCAGAACTGAAGGAATTGTTTTACCCGGTGATGAGCTTCTTTTATAATACCGATCCATCTGAAGAGGATAAGCAAGAGGTGATAGCTAACGCTGTAGATACAGAGTTTGACAGTGCGGTATATGAGATATTAACTAACTTTAAATAAACTTAAATACTATCGCAATGGATATTGAAGAAAACAAAGCAGCCGCGGATAAGGCTTTACAGCAGTCGATAAGAAAAGCGGCTATACCAAGCGGCGTGCTATTGGGCGTAATTTTGCTGGTATTGGGCATATTTTCGTTTTACTTTGTAGTAAGTATCGCATCATCATTCTGGCTTATCGTATCGGGGCCGCTTTTATTCGGTATTCTTGTACCATTAGTTATCGCTGTGTTCTTCGTGCTCGATCTGCGCAAGAAAATAGGCGGTTTCTGGACATTGAAACAAGCCACATCCGGCATATTTATCCTGTTTATTGTGGGCAACATAGTAAGTACCATAGGCCGCGATTTGCTGTTTGCCAAAGTTATTGAGCCACAAATGGTTGAAAAGATGCAAAACACCATGGTAAATGCTACTACCAAGTTTATGGAGGACCAAAACGTTGAGCAGGCCGAAATTGATAAAAAGATAGCAGAGGTAGAAAAAGGTTTTGACGCTCAAAAAGATGCCGGTGTAGCCAAATACATTCAAGGTGTGGTTATTTCCATTATCATGACGTTTGTTTTGGCACTCATATTTGCAGCCATATTTAAACGCGAGCCACCTATCACCTTACAGTTTGACGAGGCTCCTGAGCCACAACGTTATTAATATTTAAAACACCACAAGTAGATAAAAGAAAAGCGGCGCTCCCTGATCAGGAAGCGCCGCTTTTACTTTGAATATGTTTTGTGCCTGTTCTTATTTAGGCACAATGTGTTTTAAAATATCATTACCGAAGGCAAATACCATCAGGGAGATCAGCAATACAAAACCTACCAATTGCGCGCGCTCCAAAAACTTATCGCTTAGTGGTTTGCCTTTTATCATCTCGATGATCAGGAACAGCGCGTGGCCGCCATCCAATGCAGGGATAGGCAACAGGTTCATCAGTGCCAGTACCATTGATAGCAAGCCTGTAAGTCCCCAGAAACGAACCCAATCCCATTCGGCACCAAACAATACCGCTATACCTATCGGGCTTGATACTGCCTTGCGCGGGTTAACATCGCCGGTAAACAGTTTGCCTAAACCTTTGGCGTTATCCTTAAACATGTTCATGGCCTTGTTGGCACCAACAGGTAACGAGGAGAAGAAGCTGTAACGGATAGTTTTTTCAACCGGCAAATCATAAGTACGCATAAAACCAAGCTGACCCAGGTTGTTCACCTGCGCGTTAAGGTTCAATACATCTTTATGGCGCTTTACGGTAAGCTGTACCTGTTTATTCTTGTTTTTGGTTAGTTCGCCCTGCAGTTGGTCAAAGAATACGGTAGGGGTGCTGTTTACAGCCAGTATGCTATCACCCTTTTGCAAGCCTGCTTTTTGCGCGTTGCTTTTTGGGGTAACCTGCTGCACGCTGAATTTGCTGCGCGGCATTACAAACTCGCTGATACCATAATCTGATATATCGTTCAGGATGCTTTTCGGGATAGGAATATCCAGCTTTTGATTGTCGCGCTCAACATTTAAAACGGTGCTGTTCAATAATACTTTGGCACTGATCACTTCATCAAAACGCTCAACGGGGGTGCCATTGATACCGTAGATTTTATCGCCGGCCTTGATGCCTATTTTAGTACCTATTTTACCCGGGGCAACACCATATTTAATAGCGCTGTTTGGGGTGTAGCTTTCGCCGTACTTAACGGTCATCATCCAAAAAATGAATATACCTACAACAATGTTTACGAAGATACCGCCAAGCATCACAATAAGGCGCTGCCAGGCCGGTTTCGAACGAAACTCCCAGGGCTGCGGCGGACCGGCCATTTGATCGGTATCCATTGATTCATCTATCATACCGGCTATTTTAACATAACCGCCCAATGGCAGCCAGCCAATACCGTATTCAACACCTTTGTAGTTGAATTTGAACAGACTAAAATTCCAGGCATCAAAAAACAGGTAGAACTTCTCTACCTTAATACCAAAAGCACGTGCGGCCAAAAAGTGACCCATCTCGTGCAAAATTACCAATATTGAAAGGGCGAGCAGCAACTGGCCACCCATTATTATTACATTCATTTAGTTGTTTGTATCAAATTGTAATACCGTATGCGGTATATTGTTTATAAAATTATGTGCAAATATGCGTGTTTCCCTGTCAGTATTCAAATAGTCGGTTAAGTTAGGGCGGGCTATAAAAAATACCTGCTGCATGCAGGCTTCAATAACATCGCTCATGGCTAAAAAGCCTATTTTTTTATGCAGAAAAGCAGCTACGGCTACCTCATTGGCAGCGTTAACAATGCAGGGCATGTTACCACCTTTGTGCAAAGCATCAAATACCAAAGCCAGGTTACGGAAGGTTTTGGTATCGGGCTGCTCAAAGCTTAAATTAGGGTAAGCCGTAAAATCAAATCGTTTAAAATTATTTTGTACACGGTTGGGGTAGGCAAGGGCATACTGTATAGGCAACTTCATATCGGGCAAACCCATTTGCGCTTTTATGGAGCCATCCTGAAACTGCACCAGCGAATGCACAATTGACTGCGGGTGAACGATCACCTCAATCTGATCGGCTGTTAAACCGAATAACCATTTTGCCTCTATAACTTCCAACCCTTTATTCATTAACGAAGCAGAGTCGATAGTTATTTTAGCGCCCATTACCCAGTTAGGGTGTTTCAGCGCGTCTTCGCGGGTTACATTAGCCAAAAACTCGGCGTTTCTGCCACGAAAAGGGCCCCCGGAGGCTGTAAGAATGATCTTTTCTATCGGGTTATTTTCTTCGCCTACCAGGCATTGAAAAATAGCCGAATGTTCAGAATCAACGGGTAATATTTTTACGTTGTGTTGTTGTGCAAGTTCGGTAATAATATCACCGGCAACCACTAATGTTTCTTTATTTGCTAACGCGATGGTTTTACCTGCTTTTATGGCGGCAATGGTAGGCTCCAAACCCGCGAAACCAACCATAGCGGTAAGCACAATATTGATCTCGGGGAGGGTAACCAGTTCGGTAATGGCCTGGTGACCGGCATGTACACGGATCTCGTAACCTGCAAGCGCCTCCTTAACTGCCGGATACTGGCTTTCATCGCAAATGGCCACGTGCTGCGGCCTGAAGGCGATGGCCTGCTCAATAAGCAGGGCGGCGTTGGCATTACCTGTAAGCAACACTACCTTAAACAGCGAAGGGTTTTCCTTCACCACCTCCAGTGTTTGGGTGCCTATACTGCCGGTAGAACCAAGTATGGCTATGTTTTTTATATCGTTGTGTGTGCTATTGTGCATATATGTTCGTTGGCCATGTTATTCACGCGCCACGACGTTAAATTATATAATCCTTTAATTCCTCGGCTATCTTCCTGTCGTTTGATAATCTTGGTACTTTATTTTGCCCGCCCAGTTTACCCTGCGAGCGCATGTAGTTAATAAAGGTATCTTTTTTTAAGGCTTTGACGATCAAAGGTTGCAAAATGTTACCCTCTATCAAGTCAAAATAATAAATATTTTTCTTTTGCAGTGCCTTATCAACCTTGAGTGCGAAGTCGCTAATATCTTTGGGTTGCTGGCCAAACTCTATAAACCATTCGTGGTAAGGTAATTGCCCGGCATCCGGGTTTACCTGTGGGGCAACGGTGAACTCCACAATATCCAGTCCTTCCTGATTGGCTACGCTTAATAAAGCCTGCTCTACTTCTTCGCCAATTACGTGTTCGCCAAAGGCGGATATGTAATGTTTAATGCGGCCGCTCACTACAATCCGGTACGGATCTTTAGATACAAACTTCACCGTATCGCCAATGCTATAACCCCAAAGGCCTGCATTTGTGTTCATTACGAGGGCATAGTTCTTATTCAGTTCCACATCCTCTAAACTGATACGGGTAGGGTTTTCGTTAAAGTATTCATCTGCCGGGATAAACTCGTAAAATATCCCCGAATCAACCAGCAGCAGCAATCCTTTTTCCTTTTGCGAATCCTGGAAAGCGATAAAACCTTCAGATGCAGGGTAGGTTTCTATGGTATCAATGGCGAAACCGATGCTATCCTGCATGCGGCTGCGGTAAGGCTCGTAATTAACGCCGCCATACACATATAACTTAAAGTTTGGGAAGATGTCCTTGATCTTTTTACCATCGAACTTGGCCGATAGCCTGTCGAAATACATTTGGCACCATGGCGGTATGCCGGAAATGAGGCGCATATCGGCATTGGCGGTTTCCTCTACAATGGCATCAACCTTTTGCTCCCAATCTTCAATGCAATTAACCTCGTAGCTTGGCAGCCTGTTGGTTTGCAGGTAACCGGGCACGTGGTGGGCTACAATACCCGATAACCTGCCGGTATCTATCCCATTCTTTTTGGCCAATATAGGGCTGCCCTGCAAAAATATCATCTTGCCATCTACAAAATCGGCATTACCGGTTTCGTGGATGTAGCTCAACAGCGCGTTGCGGGCGGCTTTGATGTGCTCGGGCATGCTTTCTTTTGATATCGGAATGTATTTAACGCCCGATGTAGTACCCGATGTTTTGGTAAGATAGGTTGGTTTACCCGGCCAAAGTACATTCTCTTCGCCCGCGGTAACACGTTCTATATAGCCGCGCAGTTCCTCATAATCACGTACCGGGACATGCTTTTTAAAATCGGCATAAGTTTTTATTTGGGCGAAGTTGTGGGCTTTGCCAAACTCGGTATGCTTAGCCTGCTCAATTAATTGCAGGAATGTTTTTTGCTGAAGCGGCACAGCGTTTTTGCGCAGCTTATTGAGCTGCACATTTACAAAAGCTGCAAACACTTTACTTAATGTGGCTTTTAAACCCATAGTTTAGTTGGTTTCGGCAATATCGTCATCCACATCTAAGTGGCTGTAAACCAGTTTGCGGTAAGTAACCATAATAATAACCTGTACTGCGGGGAAAGCAATGGCAAACCATGCATAATACCCTAATACAAATACGTAGTCATCCGCATCGGCACTGGGGTGTAAAAATGTGATGATGATATTGATTGGTATCAGTGTGATGATCATTATAACGAGTATACTTAACGCGATACCTAAAGTTTTAAAAAAGTTGTCTTTAGTAATCTCAAAGCTTTGCTTTAATGATTCGAGCGGCTTTGAATCGTCATCAATGATGAAGCAAACGCAAAATATCGACCTAAGCAGCATATACAATAACCCTAAAGTAGCTATTACTGTAAATACTTCAGAAAAGACAATGTTTTGGCGACTCAATACCAGGTTAATAAAAATTAAAAATGCAATGAGTATTCCGAATCCTATACAAATAACGATGAAATTGAATGCCATACGCAGGGAAGGCAAAATGTCTTTAAACTCAAATTCGTAATAGGCCCTGTCCATCAGCGTTAATATCAATTTATAAAAGCTTAATGTGAGGTAGGTTTGAACAATCATCTGCGCAAAGATCTGTGTTAGATTGTTCAGCAGTTCATCATCATCCGGAAATATAATAAACGTAACAATTTTAACCCCCTTATAGATCAGCAAGGTTATTACCGAATAAATTATAAGCGGTATAAAGTTTTTTCTGAGAATATCCCATGAAGTTTTAATGGTTTCTATTACAGAAAACGGATGGTACATTAGAAATTCTTAAAATTGTTTTAAAATCAGTCGTCTCCAAATATCCTGCATAAAGCCTAAACCATAAGCAGTGAGTTGAATGAAGGCAGTTATTATGCTCAAAAATGCAATTTTTGCTGATCTATTTTTAATCAATGAGTGAAAAAATATCAACATAATTAATATCAGCAGCATTACATTGCAAAACAGCGCGATAGGCCAGCCTGCAATATTGGCCAGCAAGGTAAAAATTAGTCCCAGCGTAAATACGCTCGGAAAAAAGTGTACCGCCTTTAACTCACTGGGAAAGAACTTGTAAATATTGATACGTGCCCTGCCAAAAAAGTGGATCTGTTTATAGAACTGTAAAAAATTAGTACGGCGTTTGTGGAAAACTTTGGCATCGGGTATCAGCCCTATCCTGAATCCTGCCGTATGCACACGGATGCTATATTCAATATCCTCGCCCGAACGGGTAATAATAAAGCCGCCTACCTTTTCCCATACCTTGCGCGATACGCCCATGTTAAAGCTACGCGGATGAAACTGCCCGATGCTTTTTTTATTGCCACGGATACCGCCGGTAGTAAAAGGCGAGGTCATGGAATAGCTGATGGCTTTTTGAATAGGGGTGAACGATGGGTGCGAAGCATCTGGGCCGCCGTACATATCCAGCGGATTGGCCTTCAACGAACGGTTAACGATCTCCAGGTAATCGGGCGGTATCAGGCAGTCCGAATCAAATATGATGAAGTAATCACCTTTGGCACGCTCAAAACCAAAGTTGCGGGTAAAACCCTGGCCCTCGTTGGGTTTTACAAAATAACGCAGGTCGAGCTGACCGTCAACGGTCTTCACAATATCGGCCGCGTCATTTACAGAACCATCTTCAATAACCAGCACCTCAAACTGCTTATAAGTTTGCAGTAGCAAGGTTTCCAGCAGTTCTTTTATCTCCTGCGGGCGGTTATACAAAGGGATTATGATGGAAAAAAACATAGTTATTTGATGTGCAAATATGCGTATGCGCTAATGTGCAGATGATTGATCTTGTTAATTATGAACAATGCGTTTTGTGCCGATGATGCAATTTGCACATCTGCATATTTGCACATCAACACATCCGGTTTAAACAACTTCTTCTATCTGGTAGCTATTACGTTCGGGTGAGTTGCGCGATACCAGCTCGGCAACAAATCCGGTTAAAAATAATTGCGAACCCAATATGATGGCTACCAGGGCGATATAAAACAATGTGTTTGATGTAATATCGCGATATGGCTCGTTGTGTGATATCGAATACAGTTTTTCAACTATCAGCCATATTGCTATAATAGAACCCGTTAAAAAACTAAGTACGCCCATACTGCCAAAAAAGTGCATAGGGCGCTTGCCGAACTTGCCTACAAAAAATATCGAAAGCAAATCCAAAAAACCATTCACAAAACGGCTCATGCCGAATTTGGTGGTGCCGTATTTTCGGGCGCGGTGCTCTACAATTTGTTCGCCAATTTTGGTGAAGCCTGCCCATTTGGCCAATACAGGTATATAGCGGTGCATTTCGCCGTATACCTCAATGTTTTTCACCACGGTTTTATTATAAGCTTTTAGGCCGCAGTTAAAATCGTGCAGGTTATTAATGCCCGACATTTTGCGGGTAGCCGAATTGAATAGCTTGGTAGGGATGGTTTTGCTCGGCGGATCGTACCGCTTGGCCTTCCAGCCCGATATAAGGTCGTAATTTTCTTCGGTAATGCGGCGGTAAAGCTCGGGGATCTCGTCGGGGCTGTCCTGCAAATCTGCATCCATGGTAATTACTACATCGCCCTGTGTGGCTTCAAAACCAACGTTCAGCGCGGCCGATTTACCGTAGTTGCGCCTGAATTTGATGCCCTTAATGTGCGGGTTGCCGGTTTTTAGCCTGCATATCATCTCCCACGATCCATCCTTGCTGCCATCATCAACCAATAAAATTTCGTACGAAAACTTATTGTCGTCCATTACCTTGCTTATCCATGAGGTTAGCTCGGGCAATGATTCTACTTCGTTGTAAAGAGGTACTACTACTGATATATCCATTTATAGGGATGTACTGTGCGATGCTGTTATTATTTCGCCACAATTGGCAAAAATATAAAAAACAAATAATGCTTTGGCAAACCTTAATATAAATCTGCATCTACTAAACTTAAACAGACGCTAAATATTTTTATCTTGGCGTAAATTATTAACGAAATGAAACTCATCCGACCTCTTTTATCACTTTTATTTTGTGCCGGGGCCATCAGCAGCTATGCCCAAAAGGCCGAAAAGCCTAAAAACGAATCAAAATACGATCAGCACAAAGTGTTTAACCCGCTTTTTTATCCCGGCAGGGGTAACGAGGTGCGCACAGCCGGTGGTTCGCCGGGGGCCAAATACTGGCAAAACCGTGCCGACTACAAACTAAACGTTACCCTTGATACGGCAAAACACCGCATCACAGGTTCAACGGTAATTACCTACACTAATAACAGCCCCGATCCGCTGCCCTTTGTTTGGTTACAGGTAGATCAGAACATTTACCGCGAAGATTCGCGCGCTATTGCCGTTACGCCGGTAACAGGCGGTCGTTTCACCACTAAGGCTTATACCAAAGGCGCCGAAATTAGTTCGGTAACGCTTATTAAAAACGGCAAGCCGGTAAAAGCCAACTACCTGGTGAACGATACCCGTATGCAAATTAAACTGCCCGATACCCTGAAAGCAGGTGGCGGTAAATTGCAGATACAAATTAACTACGCTTTTGACGTGCCCGAATACGGTACCGACAGGTTAGGCCGCTTAAAAACCAAGAACGGCTGGATCTATGAAATTGCCCAGTGGTACCCACGCATGGAAGTATATGATGATCTTTCCGGCTGGAACACCATTCCTTACATGGGCGCATCCGAGTTTTACCTGGAGTATGGTAATTTCGATTATACCATTACCGCGCCTGCCGACCTGTTGATTGCAGGTTCGGGCGAATTGCTAAACCCTAATGAAGTACTTACGCCAACCGCTATTGCACGTTTGGCTACCGCTAAAGCGAGTGAGAAAACGGTATTTATTAAAGATACTGTTGATGTAAAAAGCGGAACGGCTTATCTGAAAAAGCCATCGTTAACCTGGCACTTCTTCTGTAAAAACTCGCGCGATGTGGCCTGGGCTGCTTCAAAAGCATTTATATGGGATGCCGCGCGCATTAACCTGCCAAGCGGTAAAAAAGCGCTGGCGCAATCAGTTTACCCGGTTGAAAGTAAAGGCAATATCAAATGGGGCCGCTCAACCGAGTATGTAAAAGCTACTATTGAGCAATGTTCAAAAAACTGGTTTGAGTATTCATACCCTGTAGCTACCAACGTAGCCGGTATTGTTGGCGGTATGGAGTATCCGGGTATCGTATTTTGCGGTTATACCAGCAGCGGCGGCGGTTTATGGAACGTAACCAACCACGAGTTCGGTCATAACTGGTTCCCGATGATCGTTGGATCAAACGAGCGCAAATTTGCCTGGATGGATGAAGGCTTTAATACCTTTATCAATGATGTGGATACCCGCATTTTCAACAAAGGCGAATATTATGAAAAGGAAGATGTAAACGCGACCGCGAGCTACATGTTTGGCGATGGGGTAGAGCCTATTATGAACACGCCGGACGTAATACAACCTAATAATCTTGGTATTGATGCTTATCAAAAACCTGCGTTGGGTCTGACTATCCTGCGCGAGCAGATCTTAGGCCATGAGCGTTTTGATTATGCTTTCCGTACTTACATCAAAAGATGGGCATTTAAACATCCGTCACCTTACGACTTTTTCCATTCAATGGATAACGCGGCCGGTGAAGACCTGAGCTGGTTTTGGAATGAGTGGTTCTTTACCTCGTTCAAGCTTGACCAGGGTGTGAAAGATATTAAGTATATTGATAATGATGCAGCTAAAGGCTCGCTGATCACCATTGAGAACCTCGAAGAAATGGCCCTGCCGGTAACCATTGCTATTAAACAAGAGAATGGCAAAACAGATACCGTTAAATTGCCTGTAGAAATATGGCAGCGCGGCGGTACCTGGACATTCGCGCACAAATCAACCTCAAAAATTGTTTACGCCATTATTGACCCCGACCATAACCTGCCGGACATTAACCCGGATAACAACTCGTTCAGCGGGGTAGCCGTTCCGCAAGGTACTACAGCCGAAAGCATTATTAAAAAATACCTGGATGCTATTGGCGGTGCCGATAAAATAAAAGACCTGAAAGATTTAACCATCACGTCTACAGGTAGCATACAAGGCACAGAGGTGAATAAGGTAGCTAAGTACAAAGCGCCGAATTCGGTATTTCAGGATGTTACCTTGCCACAGGCAGGCGGCAGGCAGGTGTTTCATTTGGTATCTGTAGGTGATAGTATCACCATTACGCAGTTCGGCCAAAAATCGCCAATGGATAAAACAACCAGTGCCAATGTACGTACTAAAAATAAACAGTATCCTGAACTTGATTATAGCAAAGCGGGTTACAAGCTGGAGCTATCACCAAATGCCAAGGTAGTGAACAAACAACCGGCATACCTCATTACTGTAACTACGCCTGAAGGTGTACCTGTGAAAAACTACTACGATATACAAACCGGCTTAAAAGTTAGGCAATTGCTTGATGTACCTAACGCGGCGCCAATAGAGTGGGATAATTATACCGATGTAAAAGGTATAAAAGTACCTTATACCGAAAAAACAAGTGTGGCCGGTTACCCGATAGAATTTAAAGTAAAAACAGCGGATATTAATACCAATATCACTGCCGATACTTTTAAATAATATTTTTAATTACTTTTGTAATACCCGTGTGCGCTAACTGCATGCGGGTATTTTTTTGATTGAATTATGCCTAAACTATTAACTGCTTTTCTTTTTGCGATGTTCTTCGCAAATTCAATACATGCCCAGGAGGATACCAGTAAGGTTGCCTATACCGTAAACGTTGGATTTAGTGCCGGCAATAATGTTGCTGATGAGCCCAGTAATACTATTATATTAATGAATGGTGATGATAATCCGGTTAATACTATAGAAGAAGCCGTGTTTGTCCGTACAATATCGCACCAAGCCGGCGACTCATTTTACAACGTTACAGACGTATTTACCGATGGGCGTTTGCGTGCCAAAAATAAGGCACTAAATAATAATTGGCGAAATCTTTCCTACATAGGCGATTATGTGGAATATTACCCAAGTGGTAAAACCCATATTGTAAAAAATTACCAGAATGGGGTGATTTGGGGAACCACTACAGAATACTTTGAAGATGGAGCGATAAAGCTGCTTGCAAATTATAAGAATGGTATGCTGGTTGACGATGTAAAGGCATTTTATCCTACCGGAAAACTTCATACTATTAAACGGTTAGACGACAATAAGTGGCTTGTAATGGAAGAATGCAGGGATTCAACAGGTAATATATTAGCAAAAAAAGGTAAAGGGCGTTGGATTGAATATGATAACGATTATAAAAAAATAATTAAACAAGGCGAAATTAGAAACGGACGACGTAATGGAACGTGGACCATACAAATTGTTGATTCTTTGAAAACCGTTGTGAATTATAGTGATGGAATGTTAGGTTCAGGTGTGAGTTATCATGATAATGGAAAAAAATTTCCTTTTAAATATGAGAATGAACATGTACAATCAAAATCTGTGCTTTCAATCATCAAAAAAGTAGTAAGTAAGTATGTTTACCTGGCAGAGCGTGATAGCGAAATCGCTAAAATTATTGGAAACATAAGTATAAACATCACGGTAGGCGATAACGGTTTAGTAAGCGATGTTGAAATTAAAAGTGTATTGCCAGAACAGGTTAATACAGATATATCCAATTCGATAAAGGCAATAGCTGATTGGGAGCCTGCAAAATATGTGGGTTACCCGATAGAGGGTAAGCTCGAAATGTTGTTAAATTATTATAAGTTGAGAAATTAAGTATTTTAAACACTATCGTTAATTTAACGTTTGCTTCTTTATTATTAAATTGATCCATAAAAAAAGAGCAGCTTTTGTACAAGGCTGCTCTTTTATGATAATCTGCTTTTTTTAAACCAACTCCAATACTTTGCTTGTGCGTGCGCGTGTGGCATCTGCCAGTTGCTCGTCCTTAACCATCGACAGGCCGTACGACGGTATCATTTGCTTCAGTTTAGCCTGCCATGCCGCTGATGTCGCTTTGCCTTTAAAGCAGCGCTCTATCAGTTGTATCATGATAGGTACTGATGTTGATGCGCCCGGCGATGCCCCCAGTAGGGCTGATATGCTGCCATCGGCAGAGGTTACCACCTCGGTGCCAAACTCCAGCTTGCCACCCAGTTTGTCGTCTTTTTTAATGATCTGTACACGCTGACCGGCATGTTCAAGTACCCACTCGCCTTGTTTGGCGTTAGGGAAATACTCTTGCAGGGCCTTCAACCTGTCGGCAGGCGATTGCAGCACCTGGCTGATGAGGTATTTGGTCAGCTTCATTTCGTGCATCCCTACTGATAGTAGCGGTTTTATGTTATTGAACTTGATAGATTTGAAAAGATCAAGCAGCGAACCCTTTTTAAGAAAACGGGTAGAGAAACCCGCATACGGGCCAAACAGCAATTCTTTTTTGTTATTTACGGTACGGGTATCTAAATGCGGTACCGACATTGGCGGCGAACCCACCGATGCCTTACCATATACCTTGGCATTATGCTGCGCTATAACGGCCTCATTGGTACAAACCAGCCATTGCCCGCTCACCGGGAAACCGCCAAAGCCTTTACTCTCCGGTATGCCCGATTTTTGCAGTAACGGTAAAGCGCCGCCGCCTGCACCCACAAATATAAATTTAGTGTTCAGCTTGCGCGATGCACCTCCGGTTTTATCGGTTACTTTAACCTGCCAGCTGCCATCGGTAGCTCGCTTTATATCATCAACCTCATGGTTGAGGCTTAGGCTAACGCCCGGTAATTGTTTCAGTTTATCAAAAAGGGCACGGGTAAGGGAGCCAAAGTTTACATCGGTGCCAATATCCATATAAGTTGCCGATACCTTTTCGTTAGCCGCGCGGCCTTCCATTACCAAAGGGATCCACTGTTTTAACTGCGCGGCATCTTCCGAGTACAGCATATCTTTAAAAAAGTGGTGTTTGGTTAAGGCCTGCTGGCGTTTTTTAAGGTATTCAACATTTTCGGCACCCCAAACAAAGCTCATGTGCGGAACTTTGGTAATAAATGCCTTTGGCGATGTAATGTATCCGCTTTCAATCAGGTACGACCAAAATTCCTTGCTTATTTCAAATTGCTCGGCAATATTGATAGCTTTTTTTATTTCGATGCTACCATCAGGTAATTGGGGGGTGTAGTTGAGCTCGCAAAACGCGGAGTGACCGGTGCCCGCGTTGTTCATAGCATCCGAACTTTCGGCAGCAATAACATCCAGTCGTTCAAAAATCTCTATTGTAAGATCGGGCTGAAGCTCTTTTAACATTACGCCCAAAGTAGCGCTCATTATTCCGGCGCCTATTAAAACCACATCTACCGTACTGTTTGAAACTGTGCTGTTATTCATTATAAATATAAAAGCCTTATGTAAAAGGACTGCTCAAAATAAACTGATTTATGATAGAACGGTTTGAGGGCAGATGTAATAAATGCTAACCCCGGGTATTGAGGCAACCGAAAATTTAAATCAGGCAATTTTAAGAAAATTTTATAAAAGATGTTTCCTGATTTTGTAAAAATATACCATGTATTTATCTCCTTTTACTATGCAGGCAATGGATTGTTTTGAATAAAAAAGTTGTGCATAGCACTTTTTGTTAATAAGAAGCATTGACTTTACATTAATATAATATATAAGTCAGTGCATTATTTGTTGTTATCATTCTTTTTGATAAATTATTTTGATTAGTCGGCAATATTTTAACTATTAATGATGTTTTGGTAATTAGAATAATGGCTTTTGTGTATTTGTGAAGGTTGATTGTCAGAATTTCAAAAAAAATATAATTTATTTAACATTTTGTTATGAATTTTATAAAAATAATTTAAATTCGCCTCTATAATTAGTTGCAGAAATGCAAAAGCTATATTAAACCCCAACAACAATAAATAAAAACGACAAAAAACAATGGCAAAACTTGAGTACATCTGGCTTGACGGCTACAAACCAACACAAAGCCTTCGTAGCAAAACAAAAATTGAAAAAGATTTTAGTGGTAAATTAGAAGATCTGCCACTTTGGAGCTTTGATGGTTCATCAACCGAGCAGGCACCGGGTGGTTCATCTGATTGTGTATTGAAACCTGTTTACGTAGTACCTGATCCGCAAAGAAAAGACGGTTATTTAGTAATGTGCGAAGTATTGGATTCAACCGGTGCTGCACACGAATCAAACGGCCGTGCTTTGATCCAGGATGATGATAACGATTTCTGGTTTGGTTTTGAGCAAGAGTACTTCCTTTGGGATCCTGCAACCAACAAACCACTTGGTTTCCCGGCTGGTGGTTACCCGGCTCCGCAAGGCCCTTACTACTGTTCAGTAGGCGCAAACAATGCTTACGGTCGTGAAATTGTTGAAGAGCACTTAGATGTATGTTTAGAAGCAGGCTTAAACGTTGAAGGTATCAACGCTGAGGTTGCTGCCGGTCAGTGGGAATTCCAAATTTTCGCTAAAGGCGCTAAAGAAGCTGGTGACCAAATCTGGATCGCTCGTTACCTGTTAGAGCGTATCGGCGAAAAATTTGGTGTATCAATCAACTGGCATTGCAAACCGCTTGGTCAATTAGACTGGAACGGTTCTGGTATGCACGCTAACTTCTCAAATACTACTTTACGTACTGCTAACAGCAAAGCTACTTTCGAAGCTATCTGTGAGTCTTTCCGTCCGGCTGTTGCTGAGTGTATCGCTGTTTATGGTGCTGATAACGATCAACGCTTAACCGGTAAACACGAAACTGCTTCTATCACCGACTTTAGCTATGGTGTATCTGACCGTGGTGCTTCTATCCGTATTCCACTTTACACTGTAGATCACGACTGGAGTGGTTACCTGGAAGATCGTCGTCCTAACTCTGCTGCTGATCCATACAAAGTAGCTGCAGTGATCATCAAAACTGTAAAATCAGCGAAATTATAATATTCGCTTTTACAATACTTAAAAGTCCTCTTCTCTTAATTGAGAAGGGGATTTTTTGTTTTTGGGACTGACATAAACTAAAAAAAAACGCGTCATTGCTGGCACGAAGCAATCCCCAACTTACCGAGCGGCTCTGCAAGTCGGGGATTGCTTCACTACGTTCGCAATGATGACAATGCTGGCATATTAGCCCAATTCACTATCTTTAAATGCACCAATTGCCAACAAAATGAGCACCGATGAACAATTAAACGCTTTTTTACAAGGAAAATCGGAATATACGCTAATGTTGTTTGATCATTTTATTACAGCATACAAAAACTTAAGTGATATCGGCATTTATCCAACAAAAAGCATGATCGGTATTACAGCGCCTGACGGACGACGAATTGCCTGGGTAACACAGTTAGGCAAAAGCTTTATTCATGTGGTGTTCCCGTTTAAGCAACCGTATAATGATAACACCTGCTTTCAGAAAATTGCACAGGTACCGGGCGATGATCAGTATAATCACCATTTCAGGATGTTGCAGGTTGATGATATTAATGATGAAGTGATCGGTTTTATGAAGCTGGCCTTGCAGCAGGAGTGACTCACCCCGACATCGCTTCACTGGTCGTCCCTCTCTTCACAAGTGAAAAGAGGGTTAGGCTTATGTTGAATTGTATCTTCAAAACTTACAAATCCCTCTTTACGAAGTAGAGAGGGAAGTCGAGGCGAAGCCAAAGACAGGGTGAGTCCCTAAAATTTATGCTTCAAATAATCTCCACGCTCAATAAATACCTTACCTTCCAGTGGCCAATTGTATAGGTATACCCAGGACGGGTAGCTGCCGTCAGTTGTATCTACCTCCAATATTTCCCGGGTATATAAATTGGGTTGTATCTCGTTTTCGCCTACGCCTTCGTATTCATCTAAAATTTTCAATACTTTATCGGCATTATGCAGTTTATAAATGCTGCCGTGTACATAATGTTCTCCGGATTGATCAATGATGGCTCCCGGGTATTCTCCGATATCAAATAATTTACCTTTGAAACTGCCGTGGCTAAAAAATGTGCAGTTATTTTTAAGATATCTTCCAAATTCGTTATCGCTTAACAGCAAAGTTCCGTATACAAACAAAAATGGAGTGGCTATCGGCATCAGCATGATTTGAAGCCACAATTTATTACTATTGCATCGCGTTTACAATTATCTTGCTTAAATTAAACCGGGCATATACCTTTACACTATATGAATACAGACCAGATCCTTACTTATATTAAGGAAAATAACATCCAAAAAATAAAATTCGCTTTCGCTGATATTGATGGCGTTTTACGCGGAAAAATGATCCACCCTAAGAAGTTTACCGAAGGTTTGCAGGATGGTTACGGTTTTTGCGATGTTGTTTTTGGCTGGGATGTAAACGATGCCGCTTATGATAATGTAAAACTGACCGGCTGGCACAGCGGTTACCCCGATAAAGATTGCCGTATTGATCTGTCAACACTGCGCAACATACCGTGGCAGGATAATATCCCGTTCTTTCTGGCCGATTTTAGCAAGCCCGATGGCAATGATCTGCCTGCTTGTCCGCGGAGTTTGCTGAAACATATTGTTAAGCAATGTAGCGAGATGGGCTTCCACGCCGAGTTCGCGCAGGAATTTGAATGGTTCAATTTTAAAGAAACACCGCAAAGTCTGCAAGATAAAAACTTTACCAATCTTGAGCCGCTAACGCCGGGCATGTTTGGTTATTCTATATTACGTACCTCGCAGCAGAGCGCGTTTTATAATGATTTGTTCGATCTGCTTACGCAATTCAATATCCCGATAGAAGGTTTGCATACCGAAACCGGTCCGGGAGTATATGAAGCCGCCATAATTCACGATGAAACTTTGGCTGCCGCCGATAAAGCCGTTTTGTTTAAAACCGCGGTTAAAGAAATTGCCAGCAAACACGGCATCACCGCCACCTTTATGGCTAAATGGAACGCTGATCTTCCCGGATGCAGCGGCCACATTCACCAAAGCTTATGGGATAAAGAGAAAAAGAATAACCTCTTTTATAATCCTGAAGATGAGCATAATATGAGCGATTTGCTGAAGCATTACCTGGCAGGTCAGCTATATTGTTTTCCGCATTTATTGCCAATGTACGCCCCAACCATCAATAGCTACAAACGACTGGTTGAAGGTGCCTGGGCACCCACCACTATTACCTGGGGTATTGATAACCGTACCACGGCTATCCGTATCCTTAACGCAAACGAAAAATATACCCGCCTCGAAACCCGCATCCCGGGATCGGATACTAACCCATACCTTGCCATAGCGGCCTCGCTGGCATCGGGTTTATATGGTATCAAAAATAAGCTTCCGTTAAATATACCTGCAACCGAGGGCAATGGTTACCAGGATACCCGCAACGGCAAACTGCACAGCAACCTCTTTGATGCATCCATCGCCATGAAAACTTCGCCTGTAGCCCAGGAACTCTTCGGTGCCGGCTTTGTAGACCACTTTACCAACACCCGCCTATGGGAATATCGCCAATTTGCCAAAAGCGTAAGCGATTGGGAGTTGAAGAGGTATTTTGAGGTGATATAAGTTGTTTTACCGCTGAGGTAGCGGAGGTTTACGCGGAGGACGGGGAGTTTTATATGAGAGTGATTTTTGAGGAATGGAGTTTGCATGGTGTTTTTTTACCGCTGAGGTAGCAGAGGTTTTCGCGGAGGGCGGGGAGTTTTATATGAGGGCAATTTTTCGAGAATGGAGTTTTGGGAGGTACATTTAAATGGAAGTTATATTACGTGAATGAAATTATGGGAGATAGTGAATTAACAAGTAATATTATAGGTATTGCAATTGAGGTACATAAAGCGTTAGGTCCCGGATTGTTGGAGAGTGCATATAAAGAATGTTTGTTTTATAAATTGGTTAAAGCCGGCTTCTATGTTGAAAAGGAAAAACCTATGCCACTGATATATGAAGAGGTTAAGCTTGATGTAGGTTACAGAATAGATCTGTTAGTTGAAAATAAAATAGTGATAGAAACTAAAAGTGTTGAGGCTATTAGTGATGTGCACATGGCACAGGTGTTAACTTACATGAAATTGGGTGGATACAACTTGGGCTACCTGATGAATTTTAATGTCACCCTTTTAAGAGATGGAATAAAACGTGTAGTAAATAATTATAAAGAAAGCCCAAAACCTCAATAAACTCCATAAAACTCTAATTATTCAAACTCCCCGTCTTCTGCGTAAACCTCCGCTACCTCAGCGGTAAAAAAATATCACTCAAACTCAAGACCTCAAAAAACTCTAATTATTCAAACTCCCCGTCCTCCGCGTAAAACTCCGTTATCTCAGCGGTTTTAAAAATGTGCTTATCCCTCCACCTATCAAACTAAATAAAATGCTTTCCTTTGCAATCTATTATAAATTCTAAATGGACTATTCAATTATTATTAAGAAGGCCTGGGAGGGATATGACGCTTCGAAAACCATTCGTACTATAGAAGATATCAGCGCGAGGGTTTCAACCAATCATGTTTACCGTATCACCTTTGATGACGACGATATCATCATCGCCAAGCTATCGTACTTTGGTAAGTACGAGCATTTTAAAGAAGACCACCGCCTTATTCACTCCTTATCAAACAACCTGCTTTATCCGTTCGAGAACCTGCTTGCCAAATCGCTGTTAAAAAACAACAGGGTATATATTTACCGTTACAAGCAGGGCAAAACCGACGCCTGGGTGGTGTTCTACAACCCAACCCGCATACTCGACAGGTTGCCGCGCCAGCTGGAAGAAAAACATATCCGCAAGCTGGGTCAGCAGGTCGGTAAGTTTCATAAAGCCTGTTCAAGGGTAAAGAACGTACTGCCCAAATCATCTAAAACATTACGTACCGATATCAATATATTGCTCGATCAGCTGGCGACCAACGAGAAGCAGTTTGGCTCGCGCATGCAGGCCGATTACCTGAAATACCAGTGTGAAATGTTCCTGAAAAACAGGTCGAAATATAACCTGAACTCGTTCGAGATCATCCCCGTATTTATCGACTGGAACATCGGCAATTTTTCGGTAACGCCCGATCTGGAACTGTATTCGCGCTGGGATTATGATTGGTTCCGGATGAGTTACCGGATATTGGATTTTTACTTTTTCAGCCGCGTGGTATCATCCATTGGCGACCGCACCGTGTTTAGCTACGTAATTGATACCATGATGGAAGACAGGTTTATCCTCTTCCTGAAAGAGTACCATAAAGTGAACCCGCTAAAAGCGGATGAGATAAGGTTTTTGAAAGAAAGCTACCGCTTTTTTATATTGAACTATGTAATAAAAGATGGTAAACACTTCTTCCATGAGCAATATGCCAAAAAGCTGCAAGCCGAAGCCTTTGATATTTACCTGCCATCTGTTGACAGGGATTTTGATGCCGAAAAGATAATAAGCGCCCTAAAACTAAAATAATAAATGAAGCGGATAGATAATTTTAAATCCATAATAGATCGTTACGAGATAGTTTTTTTTGATGCCTTTGGTGTACTTAAAACCTACAAAGGTTTGTTGCCGGGTATTGAAAAAACGTTTGAATACCTGGAACAGCAGGGCAAAGAGTACTACATAGTAACTAATGATGCCTCGCGCAGTCCGCTGCAATTGGCGCAGTCGTATCATAAATATGGTTTAAACATTATCGATCCGGAACGTATTGTGTCTTCGGGGATGCTTACCAAAGAGTACCTCGACCTTAAAGTTAACGGCGGTATTGTTGCCTACCTGGGTACGCCCGAGTCGGCACATTATATTGACGCGGAGGGCAGGCAAACCCTGCCTGTAAGCGAGGTGAACAGCACCAATATTGATAAAGTGAACGCGCTGGTGTTTATGGATGATGAGGGCTTCGACTGGTTTGAAGATATCAATAAAACCGTTAACCTGCTGCGTAAACGCACCATTCCGGCTATTGTGGCCAATACCGATTATGCTTACCCGCTGTCAAAAAATGACATATCAATAGCCGTTGGCAGTATTGCCAACATGGTGGAGAGTATAGTGGGTAAAGAGTTTATCCGCTTTGGTAAACCCGATTCGCAGATGTTCATGTTCGCGTACGATCTGATTCGCGAACGCAGGCCGATCAACAAAAAGAATATAGTAATGGTGGGGGATACCCTGTTTACCGATATTATAGGCGGCAACAAATTCGGGTTAGATACCGTGCTGGTATTATCGGGCAATACGCTGCCGGGCGATGCTGAATCGAGCATACATGCTACAGGCATAGTACCTACCTACATTTGCGAAAACGCTGTAGTTGAGACGGATGGCTTCGGATTTTAGCAAATCCGTTTTAGCAATTTACATGCAGGCCGCGGCGGTAGCAAAAAATTAGGCGACTATATATAAATTAAATGTATGATTTACATTTGTTTTTGCCCGAATAATATATATTTGCACTACCCGATTTAGCCTGATATGAAAAAAACTACCGTTTTCCTCTTTCTTGTATTGCTATCTTCTTTTGGTTTTGCACAAAATGCACCCTCAAATACGTTCACTAATCCCTTGTTACCCGCAGGGCCTGATCCGTGGAATATTTACAAGGATGGCTATTACTATTACACCAACTCTACAGGTGGTAACCTGGTTATCTGGAAAACAAAAGACCTGACCGACCTTAAATCGGCAGAGAAAAAAGTAATATGGGTACCGCCAACCGGTAAAGAATATTCTAAAGAACTTTGGGCTCCCGAGTTGCACTTCATCCGGGGGAAATGGTATATGTATTTTGCTGCCGATGATGGCGATAACAATCATCACCGCATGTACGTGGTCGAAAATCCATCTCCCGACCCAATGAAAGGCGAATGGACGTTTAAAGGCAAAGTGGCCGACGATACCAATAAATGGGCCATTGATGGTTCTGTTTTTGAAAACAAAGGGAAACTCTATATGATATGGTCGGGCTGGGAAGGCGATAAAAACGGTATGCAAAACATTTACATAGCCGAAATGAGCAACCCATGGACAATCAGCAGCAAACGTGTTAAACTATCATCGCCAACGTACAAATGGGAAACTAACAGCGGTATAGGCGTTTTGGTGAACGAAGGCCCCGAGATACTGGCACACGGCGATAAGCTTTACCTGATCTACTCGGCCAGCGGCTGCTGGACAGATTTTTATGCCCTGGGTATGCTTACCGCGTCAAGCAAAAGTAACCTGTTGGACGTAGCCTCATGGAGAAAATCGGCAGAACCGGTGTTTCAGCAATCACCAAAAAATGGCGTTTATGCGCCGGGGCACAACTCCTTCTTTAAATCGCCGGATGGTAAGGAAGACTGGATCTTATACCATGCCAACGCTAATGCCGGTGATGGCTGCGGTAACAAAAGATCGCCAAGGGCGCAAAAGTTCACCTGGAATAAAGATGGCAGCCCAAATTTTGGAACGCCTGTAAAGTTGGGTACAGCACTGGCGCTTCCATCGGGTACTAAAAAGAGTAAATAACACATCAAATTTATATGAACCTATTAAAAAAACTAACCATCGCGGGTGCCTTACTGGTATCAACAACGTCGCTTTGGGCGCAAAAAGTAGAAGATGTAGCACCGGGTAAAAGGTGGTCTATAGAAAAAGCCAACACCTGGTATGCGCAACACAAATGGATCAATGGTGCCAACTTTATACCAAGCAGTGCCATTAACCAGTTAGAAATGTGGCAGGCCGATACTTTTGATCCTACCACTATTGATCGTGAACTGGGCTGGGCCGAAGGGATTGGCTTTAACACCATGCGCGTGTTCTTGCACAGCATCGCCTGGAAAGAAGATCCGCAGGGATTTAAAAAACGTGTGGGCGATTACCTTACCATTGCCGATAAGCACCACATACAAACCATTTTTGTATTTTTTGATGATTGCTGGAACGCTACGCCTAAAGCGGGTAAACAACCGGAGCCAAAAACCGGAACGCATAATTCTGGCTGGGTACAGGATCCTGCCAATATCGAAACCAAACCCGCAGACTACCCTGCATTGCAAAAATACGTAACCGATGTGCTTAACACGTTTAAAAACGACAAACGCATCCTGTTATGGGATTTGTACAACGAGCCAGGTAACTCTAATAAAGGCAATAAATCTTTCGATCTGCTGAAACAGGTATTTACCTGGGCACGCGCGGTTAACCCGTCACAACCTATCAGCGCCGGTCTATGGACATGGGATGCATCAGACCTGAACGCTTTACAGGCCATCAATTCGGATGTGATCACTTACCACGATTACGAAGCACCAGACTGGCACAAACGCGTGGTAAAAATGCTGAAATCGCACGGTCGCCCGCTGATTTGTACCGAATATATGGCCCGTACCCGTAACAGTACCTTTGCCAATACTGCGCCTTTGCTTAAAGAGGAAAATGTTGGCGCTATTAACTGGGGACTTGTTGCCGGTAAAACCAATACCATGTACGCCTGGGATACCCCAATGCCTGACGGAGCCGAACCTAAAGTTTGGTTTCATGATGTGTTCAGGAAAAACGGCGAGGTATTTAGCCAGGAAGAAGTTGACCTGATAAAGAAACTAAACAACAAATAATAAACCTGATTTAAAGTTATGAGAAACAAATTAATCAAAGGCTTGTCGGCTGTGATCATACCGGCCATTATGCTATCGGCTTGTGATCAATCCGGCAAAAAAAAAGAAAATTCTGATATGACTGATTCAACATCTGCTGCCGCCCTGCCAGCGGCATCTGCATTCGAAAAAACAATAGATGGCAAAGAAACTCACCTGTACGTATTAAAGAACAGCAAAGGGGCCGAAGCTGCCATCACCAATTATGGCGGCCGTATAGTTAGCCTTTTAATACCCGACAAAAACGGTAAACTTACCGACGTTATAGTAGGTTTTGACAGCGTTGAGGGTTTCAAAAACTCAACTGAGCCTTACTTTGGTGCTACCATCGGTCGTTATGGTAACCGTATAGCTAAAGGTAAATTTACTTTAGAAGGTAAGCAATATACCCTGTTCACCAACAATGGTGTTAATACGCTGCACGGTGGTAAAAAAGGTTACCAGGATGTAGTTTGGGATGGTAAACAAGTAGATTCAACTACTTTAGAGCTTACCTATCTTTCAAAAGATATGGAAGAAGGTTTCCCTGGCAACCTGAAAGTGAAGGTAACTTACCAGTTAACTGATGATAACGCGGTTAAAATAAGCTACGAAGCTAGTACCGATAAAACTACAGTGGTTAACTTAACCAATCACGCTTTCTACAACCTTAATGGTTCAGGCAGCAGCGAGATTTTGAAACATACTTTATACATCAATGCTGATGGTTATACCCCGGTTGATTCAACTTTGATCCCGACAGGTAAAATTGAAAAAGTTGCCGGTACCCCGTTCGACTTTAACAAATCAACCGAAATTGGCGCACGTATTGAAACTGATAACGAGCAATTGAAAAACGGTAAAGGTTACGATCATAACTACGTGTTGAACAAGCACGATGCCACCAAACCGGTTGCAGCTATCACCGGCGATTTAAGTGGTATCACTATGGAAGTTTACACCGAAGAGCCGGGCTTGCAGTTTTATAGCGGTAACTTTATGCAAAGCAAAAACACGCTTAAATTTGGTAAAAAGGATGATCTGCGTACTGCCTTTGCGTTAGAAACTCAGCACTTCCCTGATTCACCTAACCAACCGCAATTCCCAACCACGGTATTAAAACCGGGTGAAACTTATAAAACCAGCACTACTTACAAATTCTTTGTTAAGTAATGAAGGGTTTTAAATTAAAAAAAGCGGATGGCATTATAACCATCCGCTTTTTTTATGGGATTTTGATAGATAGATTAAAGCTATTTTTTGCCTATGAAAATTTCTCCCTTCTTTTTTCTATCCCTCATACTTTTAACTTCGGGGTAGTCTATAGTTATAAGATTTGTGAAAAGACCCTTGCTGTTCTTTATCATTTGAACCGAGGTTATTTGGTTTGGGGAGGCCAATAGCGTTTCAGGTAGATTCAGAACCTCATCATTAAGCATAATTGTCGCTTTTTGGTACGCCTCAGGAATGCTGCATATCCGGAAAATATCAGCTAAAGTAAATAAGCGGCTTTTAGGCTTCAGTTTTATAACGGCTATTATATCTACTTTTAGATATTTGCTCAATCCCCAGTATTGATCTCCATGTAAAATTTTAATATACTCACGTGCTTTTGGATCTACCAACGCATTTAACGTAATAGCAGAAGGTTTATCATCAGAATTAATGATCCATAAAATTTTGACATCCTTCTCTGTGTGGGTGTCCTGCGGAAATTGCTGCGCTTTGCAAATGCAACTGATAATAATAAAGCAATGTATTAAAAGGAATCTTTTCTTCATGATAAGGTTTTGTTGGGTATTGCAAATAATGTTATGATAAATATATCAATGAGTTATGTTATTGTAACACGCTATGTTTAATTTTTTTAATAACCATAGAAATTGAAAATATGGCCTTATTTGTTAAAAATACGTAATCCTTACAAACAAACACGGCCTTAAAATAATTACTAAGGCAGTATTTTGTACTTTTACACAAAGCGTTTAAACGGATACCCATTGCTAACAGATAATCACGGTCGGCCAATAAATTACCTTCGCCTCGCGGTGACAGACAGGTGTAACCTGCGCTGTTTTTACTGCATGCCCGAGCATGGTTTGGATTGGCTTTCGCGTACCGAATTGATGAGCTACGAAGAAATGCTGCGCTTAAGCAGCCTGCTGGTAAAAATGGGGATTCAAAAGATCCGTATTACCGGCGGCGAACCTTTTGTACGCAAGGATATTATGCAACTGCTTACCGCGCTTTCAAAATTGGATGGGTTGGACGAGTTGAGTATTACCACCAATGGGGTACTTACCGCGCCTTACATTCCGGAGTTGAAAAGGATAGGGGTGAGGTCGGTAAATTTAAGTTTAGATACTTTGGATGCCGGCCGGTTTTTCGCCATTACCCGCAGGGATGAATTTGATATGGTGATGAATACCCTACACCAGTTGTTAAAGCACGATATAGAAGTAAAGATAAACGCGGTGGTAATGGCCGGTCAAAACACGCAGGACATTATCCCGATGGTTGAACTGACGAAGGAGTTGCCGGTGAGTGTGCGTTTTATTGAAGAAATGCCGTTTAACGGCGACAGCCATATTTATACGGGTTTGCCCTGGGATCATCTGCGGATACTGGAAGAGATCAGGGATGGGTTTCCGGATATTAAAAAATTGATCGATCCGGCACATTCAACATCATACAATTATCATGTACCCGGCCACAAAGGCGATGTGGGTATCATAGCAGCTTACTCGCGCACTTTTTGCGGCACGTGTAACCGTATTCGTATCACTCCGCAGGGCACGTTGAAGAATTGTTTGTATGATGATGGCGTGCTTAATATTAGGGATGTGATGCGTAAGGGCATAACAAATGAAGAACTGGAAAAGGTGTTGACCAATGCCTTTAACCACAGACCGCAGGATGGCTACGAAGCTGAGCGGTCGCGAATAGAAAAAACAGGTGTTCACGAATCAATGGCCACAATAGGAGGCTAATACTTATGATAACAGTTGCAGAAGCTGAAGAAATAATACAGGATAACAAAGGCGATTTTGGTAAAGAGATAGTGCTCTTTAACCAGGCCGCGGGCCGTATACTTGCCGAAACCATTAAAACCGACCGCGACCTGCCGCCTTACAACCGCATTACTGTGGATGGTATAGCGGTGAGTTACCAGGCATTCGCAAGCGGGATGAGATCGTTCAGGATAAAGGCCACCCAGGCCGCGGGTGATGAACCCGTGGATACAGAAGCTCCGGACGAATGTATTGAGGTGATGACCGGCGCCGCCTTACCGGCAACGCTGGATACGGTGATACGCTATGAAGACATCGAGATAAAGGATGGTATTGCTACCATTTTAACCGACAATATTGCGCAGGGCGGAAGTATCCATTATAAGGGTGCCGACAGGAAAGAAGGTGATGTTGTAGCGATACCCGGCCAGGTGATCAGTCCGGCGGTGATCAGTTTGATCACCTCTGTTGGCGAAACCGAAGTAAGGGTGAAGAAAACACCGCGTGTGGTAGTTATTTCATCGGGCGATGAGTTGGTGCCGGTAGATAAAACACCTACTGAATACCAGGTAAGGCAGTCGAACAGTTTTACTGTACAGGCGGCTTTGAAGTTGCAGGGAGTAAATGCCGATGTACTGCATGTACCCGATGATGTGGAGAAGATAACCGACCACTTACAGCAATGCCTGCACGCGTACGATGCCATTATTTTAACCGGCGGCATATCAATGGGTAAGTTTGACTACATTCCGCAGGTATTAAAAAATTTAGAGGTAGAGCAGCTTTTTCATAAAGTGCAGCAGCGCCCCGGCAAGCCGTTTTGGTTTGGCAGGCACGAGGGCGGTTCGTTCGTTTTCGCGTTCCCCGGTAACCCGGTAGCGGTATTTTTGTGTATGCAGAGGTACTTTTTGCCTTGGCTGCATACCTCAATGGATATGCCCGAGAAACCACCTGTGTACGCCATGTTAGATAACGACCTGGAGTTTAAACCCGATCTGCAATACTTTTTGCAGGTTAAACTACGGGTGAACGAGCAGGCGCAAGTAACAGCCATCCCCTTAAACGGAAATGGTTCAGGAGATTTCTCTAACTTAGCCGACGCGGATGCCTTTATGGAACTCCCCGCCGAAAAAACATTGTTTAAAAAAGGCGAGGTCTACAGGGTATACCTCATCTCATCCATCACATAACAAACAGGCAATATCATCCCGAATCAGCATAATCAATCAAAAAAGAATCGGGTAATCAAAAAAGTATAATCGGCGTAATCCAACAAAAAAATCGGTGAAATCGCCAAACAACAAATCGGTGTAATCCAAAGAAAATAATATGTTAACCCACCTCGATACTAACGGCAACCCAAACATGGTAGATGTAAGCGAAAAGAAAGTTTCATTACGTACGGCTGTGGCACGTAGTGTGGTGGTGTTGCCCGATGAAGTATTGGTGCTGTTGGCCGATGGCGAATTGCAAACTAAAAAGGGTTCGGTATTTCAGATAGCTATAATTGCAGGTATAATGGCCGCTAAAAAAACCGGTGATCTGATACCGCTTTGCCACCCGTTGGGTTTGGATAACTGCAATATCAGCATCAGTTTAAACGAGCAGCAGGAGGTGTTAATTGATTGTACGACCAGCATCACCGCTAAAACCGGGGTGGAAATGGAGGCCTTGGTTGGCGCAAGTATGGCGGCACTCACCATTTATGATATGTGCAAGGCCATGAGCCACGATATAGTGATTAAAGAAACCCGTTTGATTGAAAAGACAGGAGGGAAGCGTGACTTCAAAAGAGCATAAAAAACATACCGCGCTGGCTAAACCGTCTATCGGTAACTATGGGCGCAACGAGTGGGCTATTGTTGGCGCGCCTTGTACGGTGATTAAGCTATTGGCCGATGAAGTGATCAAATCACTATCAACCAATTACAAGTGCGCTTACATTGATACCACCCATACCGATGATATTGTACTGCCGCCGGGCAGGCTTGCAGCCGGTGCCAATATGGAATATACCGATCAGATCGATTACCGGCAGATCAACTTTGCAGGTCAGCTGAACAGTTTTGAGATGAAGCAACAATTGGCACAGGCCGATGTAGTACTCATTAACGGTAACCATCATAAAGCTGCGGCGCAGATTGTTATTATCGACGAAAATAAACGGGCATCGCTAAAAAAACGTGTAGCGGAGCTTACTAACGTGAAGATGATTTTACTGGCCGCTAACAGTACCGAAGTTTTTGAGTTTATACAGGAGGCTATTCCTTACTGGCAAAATTTGCCTATATATAGTTTAGACGAAACGGGCAAGAGCATCGCTTTTTTTGAGCGGCAAATGCAGGAAGCCAAACCCAAGCTGAACGGACTGGTCCTTGCAGGTGGACAAAGCCTGCGTATGGGTTTTGATAAGGGATCGGTAAAATGGCATGGCCGCGAACAGCGCTACCATGTTGCCGATATGCTGAAATCTTATTGCAAGGATATCTTCATCTCCATCCGCAGCGAACAGAAAGATGATATTTACGGCTATCAAACGCTGGAAGATACCTTTACAGGTTTAGGGCCTTATGGCGCTATACTGTCGGCATTCAGGGCGCAGCCCGATGCGGCCTGGCTGGTAGTGGCAAGCGATTTGCCTTTGCTGGATGATGGTACGCTGCAATACCTGTCGGCAAACCGGAATACGGCATCTGTGGCCACGGCCTTTAATAGTGCTTTCGATGGTTTTCCGGAACCTTTGATCACTATTTGGGAGCCTAAAAGTTATCCTGTTTTATTATCCTTTTTGGCGCAGGGCTACTCGTGCCCGCGTAAGGTGCTCATCAACAGCGATACTACTTTGCTTAATGCCCCCAACCCCGATAGCCTTACCAATGTTAATACACCTGATGAACTCGACAATATAAAACGCCGGCTTCATCAACAAATAGCTGCTGAATAATGGAAACCGGTTTTGAAAGATATAGTTGCCAAATAGCCCTGCCGGGCTTTAGCGAAACTTCGCAACGTTTGTTACAACAGGCCAAAGTGCTCGTAGTAGGCGCAGGCGGACTTGGCTGCCCTGCCGCTCAATATTTAGCCGCGGCCGGTATAGGCACGCTGGGTATTGCCGATCATGATAATGTATCGGTAAGCAACCTGCACAGGCAGGTATTGTTCGGTCCGGCGGATGTAGGCCGTAACAAAGCCGAAGTAGCCGCCGAAAGGTTACGCTTGCAAAACCCGGCGATAACGATAGTGCCCTACAACCAAAAGATCGTCCACGAAAACGTATTGCAATTGGTCGCGGAGTATGATATAGTAGTTGATTGTACCGATAACTTCGCCACCCGTTACTTATTGAACGATGCCGCCGTGTTGGCAGGTAAGCCGGTAGTGTACGGCGCTATTTACCAGTTTGAAGGGCAGGTGGCTATATGGAACGTACGTAACAGCAATGGTTACTACACACCCAACTACCGCGATCTGTTCCCGAAGGTTAATGAATCACAGATACCAAATTGTACCGAGGGCGGGGTTATCCCGACACTGGCCGGTATTATAGGTTGTATGCAGGCCAACGAGGTGATCAAATACATCAGCCAAAACGGCGAGTTGCTTACCGGTAAGGTGCTGATATTTGACGCGCAAAGCATGCGCAGCCACATTATTAAAATTGGCAATATTACCCAAACTTATATTACGGCATTACCCATCAGTATAGAGCAACCTGTAATTACAGTAGCCGATTTGAAGCAGGCACTCGCCGCTAACTCGGTTGAATTGATAGACGTACGCAATGCCGACGAGCGCGAACTGTTTGATATTGGCGGCAGGCATATCCCTCTAAACGAACTCGAAAATAATATCGATCAGTTAAATACTGATACCGTGAAGGTGTTCTACTGTGCATCGGGCATAAGAAGCGCCGAAGCCGTACGCTTGTTTAAGCTGAAATATCCCGAAGTTAAAGCGTTTTCTTTAGAAGGCGGGTTAAAGGCGTGGCGGGGGTAAAGGGAAATATATTTTTCTCTTACCTGTCATCTTGAACGTAGTGAAAGATCTTCTTCGCCATGTAAGTCGGCTACTTGTTCGAAGCAGAAGATTTCTCCTCGTTCCTCGTCGAAATGACAAGATTTTATATGGGTGAGTTCTTCACGGGTGCGCAGCCACCCAAATTTCACCATCCTCAAACACTTCTTTTTTCCAGATGGGAACAGTTTGTTTCAGTGTATCGATAACGTAGCGGCAAGCCTCAAAAGCGGCATCGCGGTGCGCGCATGATACGGCTATGATCACCGGTATTTCGCCAACTTGTAAAACACCCGTACGGTGTTGGATCAGTAATTTCTGCACCGGCCATTTCTCCATTGCTTGTTGCGCTATCTTTTCCATCTCACGGATAGCCATGCTTTCGTATGCTTCAAACTCCAGCCTTAATACTGTTTTACCTTTGGTAGCATTGCGCACGGTACCAATAAATACATCAATGCCGCCGCTTTCGGGAGTGATCACCCAGTTAATACAAGCCTGGGGATCTAAGGGCAAGGGCGATATACTGATTTGGGTGGACAAATTGAGTTGTAAGTTGTGGGGTGTGAGTTGTGAGGAGATGGTTAATGTTGTATAGTTAGTGGTGGGTGGTCAATCGTCAATACGCTTAACCGGTTGATCGGGCTCCTGTTCTATCCGCCGCTTACGGGGGGGATGATGGCTATTTCGTCGCGTTCGTGGATGGTATCGCCGGGTAATACGTATTCGTTATTAACGGCTATCATATATGATGATAGTTGCTTCAGGCGCGGATACTGGTTTTCCAGCAGGTATTTTAAATTATATACGGTAGCGTCGTTGGTGATCTCCATACTGATGGATGGTTGGCCAAATATATCCTTAGCTACACCAAACGCTAAAATGTCTACCCTCATTATCTGTTGTTTTTTAGTTTTTGATAGGCGCAAATTAATCAATTTGATGTTAAATCAACATGATTATTGTGCATCCGCCTAAATAACAAACGCTATAACTAATTGTTATTTTATCCATATCTAAAAATTTAGTTTAAAATATTCTACTAAATATATAGACAATATAGTATATTTGACCATTCAATACTCAAATGTCACTTTACAATAGCAATATCAGCCATTTAAGCTTTACATATCTTTACACTGCTAAAGGTATAATGTGTTGTTGTCACTGTTGCTAATACAAGCCTTTCTGCGCTGTATTTACCTATGTTGCCTGCGGGCAATCATCCAATTAAAGTTTATTCTATATCTATACCTGTAACACTACCATGTTAGCATCTGTCAATTATCCTGTTTTTGAACATCCAACTGAAATTTCTGCTTCGGCTTACACTTATGATCATGCCTTTAGCCCGGTACGGGAGGGGCATTTTGTATCCTTTAACCTGCTGAACGATCTATCGCGCTGGCAGCATTTTTATAATGGCGCCGAAATCCGCGGACCATTTATCACTAAAAATCTTTTCGCACGGCCGCTGGTTATCGCGTTCTATTCAAACTATTGGGGCAAGGGTAGTTTAGAGCAGTTAAAGCACTTCAACGAAATTCAGCACGAAATAAAAGTTTACGGCGGTAACCTGCTGGTAATTGCCGATGAGCGCGATATTAAACTGGAAAAACTGGCATGGGAACATAGCCTTAGTCTTAATTTTTATTTTGATACCGATGGTGGCGTGGCCGAAAAATTCCGGGTTTACCCGGGTGGTACCACAGCTTGGAACCGGCTTTCGGTGATCGATCCGCATATTCATTTACCCGCTGTTTACGTGCTAAATACTGCAAGGCAGGTAGTTTATCACCATATAGATCATGATCTGCAAGGTAACTATCCCGAAAAGGATATCATCAACGCGGTGCACCAGGCAGTATTGACCGATAATAAACGATCTGCATAGAAAATCATATAAACCCTTAAATCATCAAATATGGCATCCCTACTCCAAAAAGAAAACAGCGTTGTTCATCAACAGGTGCTAAGCGCCAATAGTGAATATGTTAAGCATTTTGGCGATAAGTCAAAACTGACCATTCCGCCGGCAAGGCAGTTCGCTATTTTAACCTGTATGGATGCCCGGTTAGACCCGGCCCAATATGCCGGACTTGCCGAAGGCGATGCCCACGTGATACGTAACGCAGGCGGCCGCGCAAGCGACGATGCCATCCGTTCGCTGGTGATATCGCATAAGTTATTGGGTACAAAAGAGTGGTTCGTTATCCATCATACCGATTGCGGCATGGCCTTGTTTACCGATGATATCATCCGCGATTTGTTAGCTACCAGTTTAAAAACGGCTACGGTTGATGAAAATGGCTGGCGAAATGTGCAGGAAGAAGGTGGTACCGACGAAGCGCGTTATATATCTTTCCTTACCTTTAAAAATTTGGAAACCAGTGTTACCGATGATGTGGTACGGATAAAGAATCACCCGCTGGTAGCGAAAGATATACCCGTTTATGGCTACATTTATGATGTTAAAAGCGGCAGCCTTATTGAAGTGCCCGAGGCTACAAAAGCCGGCGTGGCAGTAAACTAAATGCACAATTGTTCAATTATTAAACAAAATATACCTGTAAGGGGTAAATATTACATTGGCCCCTTACTTAAAAAGGAATATATCTTTACCACCGGATATAAATGAAGCTTGAAAAACGTGATTACGATGCGGTAATAGTGGGTTCGGGGCCAAACGGTTTGGCGGCAGCTATCTTATTGCAGCAAAACGGATTATCAGTACTGGTACTTGAAGCCAAACCAACCATAGGCGGTGGCTTACGCACAGCCGAGCTTACACTGCCCGGTTTTAAACATGATATTTGTTCGGCCGTTCACCCGCTGGCGGTGGGTTCGCCATTTTTTAAAACGTTGCCGCTGGAGCAGTTTGGCCTGGAATTTTTATACCCCGAGGTTGATGCAGCCCATCCGTTTGATAATGGAACAGCAGCTTTGCTGAAAGGCTCGGTAGAGGATACCGCGCGGCTTTTAGGTGCGGATGAACAAAATTATCTCGATCTTTTTAACCCCATAGTACGCGACTGGCCTTCGCTGGCAGCCGATGTATTGGGGCCGTTGCATTTTCCGAAGAACCCGATAGGCCTGGCAAAGTTTGGTTTATCTGCACTACAACCGGCTACCCTGCTGGCCAAACGCTTTAAAACGGTGGAAGCCAAAGGCCTGTTCGCGGGGATGGCGGCACATTCCATTCAGCCATTAACCAATATCGCTACATCGGCCATTGCACTGGTGCTGATGGCTAACGGGCACCTGAAGGGCTGGCCAGTACCCAAAGGCGGTTCGCAGCAAATAGCCAATTCGCTGGCGGCTTATTTTGTATCATTAGGGGGCAAGATAGAAACAGATACTTATGTACGGTCGCTCAACCAGCTGCCTTCATCACATGCGGTGCTGTTTGATATAACGCCCAAGCAACTGCTGCAAATAGCCGGGCACAAATTTTCATCACTATACAAATGGCAGCTGGAACGTTACCGCTACGGCGATGGCGTGTTTAAGGTAGATTGGGCGCTTGACGAGCCTATTCCGTTTACCGCTGCCGAAGTACACAAGGCGGGCACGGTGCATATTGGTGGCACCATTCAGGAATTGGTACTATCCGAGCAAACATCGGCCAACGGCCATCATGCCGAAAAACCTTACGTGTTACTGGCGCAGCAAAGCCAGTTTGATGCAACACGGGCACCGGCGGGTAAGCACACCGCATGGGCCTATTGCCACGTACCCAATGGTTCAACTAAGGACATGACCACCATCATCGAAAACCAGGTAGAGCGTTTCGCGCCCGGGTTTAAGGACACCATACTGGCCAAACACACCTTTAATACCCAACAGATAGAAGAGCACAACCCCAACTACATAGGCGGGGATATCAACGGGGGTATTATCGATATAGGCCAGTTGTTTACCCGGCCTGCATTGCGCTGGTCGCCGTACAAAACATCGGCCAAAGGCCTGTATATCTGTTCCTCATCAACCCCTCCGGGTGGTGGCGTGCATGGTATGTGCGGTTATTATGCCGCCAAAAAAGCGCTGGCCGACGTGTTCGATATCAAAATAAAACCACTCAATTAATCACAATTACCACACACTAAAATTTTATGTCAACTAATGAAAGTAAGTTTACACTGCACGAAGACTGGACGGTTGTAATACTTGGCGCGCTTGTTATTATTCTCTTGCTTTCGGGCGTATTGTTGCCCGTTCCGGTTTTTAGCTGGGCCACCGGTGCCGATCTGGCCGATAAAGTATTTAGCATAGCCAACCTTCAAATATTCGGTCTGCAATTTTTATTTGTACTGTTTATAGCTGGTTTAGGTGCTTTGCTTACCGGCAAAAACCTTAAAAACTACCTACTGGGCTTTCCGGCGGTGTACGTGCTTACCATTATCGCTTTAATAATTGCAGGCAGTAAGGAAGCCAAGGCATTAAATCTGGAAGGGGTGATCTTCAGTTTGGGATTGGGCCTTATCATCGGTAACTTTTTTAAGCTGCCCGAATGGTTTAAATCTATTTTAGCCACTGAATTATACGTTAAGATAGGCCTGGTGCTGTTGGGTACCAGCGTTATCTTTTCAGATATTTTAAAGGCCGGTTCACTGGGGCTTATCCAGTCGCTGGTGGTGGTTACTTCGGTTTGGTATTTTGCCTACTGGGTATGTAAAAAACTAAAGGTTGATGATGAGATAACCATGATGATCTCCAGCGCGGTATCTATTTGCGGTGTATCGGCCGCCATTGCTACTGCTGGAGCTATTAAAGGCGACCCTAAGAAGTTATCTTACGTAATATCATTGGTGTTGATCACCGCTATACCTATGATGGTTTTTATGCCCATTATCGCAGCTTACTTCCATTTTCCGCAGCAGGTAACGGGGGCATGGCTGGGTGGTAGTATTGATACTACCGGTGCCGTAGTTGCATCAGGCACGCTGGTAGGCGAGGAGGCATTGAAGATCAGTACTATTGTTAAGTTCTCACAAAACGTACTATTGGGTTTAGCAGCTTTCGCTATCTCTGTTTACTGGACGTATACCAAGCATCCCGCCGCTAAAGATGCCGACAAGAAACCAACCCTTAAAGTGATATGGGAACGCTTCCCTAAATTTGTGATAGGCTTTATAGCCGCATCGCTGCTGTTCTCTTTCTTTTTACCAGAAACCGCAATAGCCGAGGTAAAAGGCAGTCTGAAAAATTTGCAGGGCTTATGGTTCGCGCTGGCCTTTACCAGTATTGGTTTAGAAACCAACTTTGCCGACCTGTTTAGCCGCGAGAACAAGAAACCTTTATACGCTTTCCTGATAGCGCAGGGCTTTAACGTGGTGGTAACACTGGTAATTGCCTTTGTGTTGTTTAACAAATAGTTAGCCATACATGCCTCCGGTTGTATAAAACAATTGGAGGCATGTTGATAATTTCTTTAGATTAATTCTCGATAGTGTTTGGATTTAATCTAAATAGTGTTAGTTTTGCATTACACATTTAAGTTAATGCAGGTAAGAGAAGTAGTAGCAAGCACAAATTGGACAGATGTATTCGCCACCAACGCGGGGGCTATTTACCAATGTGATGCAGAAAATTGCTGGTATATTGATTTTGCAGGCAAAGTAGCCAGGTTTGATTACCGCTGCCTCATGAAACTGCGCAAAGCAGTTAACAACATCGATATTGAAGGCCTTCTTTTAGATAATACCAAATCGCCCGATCTGGAAATTATATTTATTTGCGCTTGTGATGATACCTACGTGTTAACCCTTACCGAGATCATCAAATTTAAAGAGTTACTGCAAGGTACTTTCGTGATGCTGGACCTGAATCACATCATCTACAACAGACTGTATAGAGTAGCCGTTTAACTATACTTAGATTGTTTCCATATTGTTAATATTTGGTTGCTTTATTGTATATAGCACTATTTTTGTATTGTTATAAATGATTAAACAATCAGATCATGAAAGATATTATCAGAATAAAAAGTTTACTATCTACCGAGATAGAAACTGTTTTAAATCAACAAATTAAAAAAGAAGCAACTTCTTCATCTATATATTTAGCCATGGCTTCATGGTGCGATCGTAACGGTTTTGATAACTCAGCTGACTACTTTTTTAAACAAGCTGAAGAAGAAAGACAACACCAGCTTAAATTTTACAAATATGTGCTTGATATGGGCGGTACCGCTATATCACCTGAAGTAACCAATATCAAAATTGAGTACAACTCTTTCCGCGAAGTATTTGAGGATGCTTTGGATCAGGAGATCAGCGTAACCGAATCAATCAAGAACATTGCAGGCCGTTGCTACAAAGAGCAGGATTTTGTAACCCTTGAATTTTTAAACTGGTTCTTTAAAGAGCAACGCGAAGAAGAGTACAAAGCCCGCCGCGCGCTGGAACTGTTCGAAATTATTGGCGAACAAGGTACTGGCAACTGGGAAATTGACAAACACGTTGGCAAAATTCACTATAGCAGCGAAGCTTAATACTCCGCTACTTTTCCATAATGCCGGCTAAAAGCCTGAGCACTTCTCTTTCAGAATATTCTTTTAACCAGATATTATCTGGTTGAATGTTACAGACCGGTGCAAACTTGCACCGGTCTGTGCATTCTATACGTACCACTTCTACTTCGTATTTTCCCTTCACATGTTTCACCATGCTGCCGGCCATCTTATAAAGATCTTTCCCTCCGCGCTTACCGCATTTGCTCCCGGTGCAAACGTATAACACCTTATCTGGCACTTCAAACTTCCCCATACTACAACAAAGTTAGTTAAACGTATCAACAATAATAAATTTTAAACCCTGAGCGTTAATAAGATGTCCAATTAAAAATCACACTTTTTATAAATTTGACAAGTATTGATTTATATTTGACGGTTTTTTAGGTGAACTGTTTGCCACAAAATTGCCCATGACAAACGAAAAATTGACATCATGAAGCTCAATATTCTCGCTTTTGCAGTACCGCTCTTCGTAGTATTTATGCTATTGGAGTATTATGTAGCGCGTCGCAGAAAGATGCAGTTATTTGATCTGCACACCTCAATTGCCAATGTAAGTATTGGTATAATGGAGCGCCTTACCGATGTGCTTACAGCAGGCACCTTCTATTTTGTATACGATTATCTCCAAAAGAATTTCGGTATTTTCGACATAAAGCCCGGCGTAGCCGTTTGGATCCTGCTTTTGCTCGGTACCGATTTTATATGGTACTGGTATCACCGCCTCGCGCATGAAATGAATGTGTTTTGGGCTGTGCACGTGGTACATCACCAAAGTGAAGATTTTAATTATACCGTATCGGCACGTATCACGCTGTTTCAGGCTATTGTACGTACCGGTTTTTGGTGCGTGCTGCCTATTATCGGCTTCCCTGCACCCATGATCACCGTAATGCTGCTGATCCACGGTTTATATCCTTTCTTTGTGCATACACAGGTAATTGGTAAGCTGGGTATATTGGAGTATTTTTTGGTAACCCCATCGCACCACCGTGTGCACCACGCCTGTAACGATCAATACCTGGATAAGAACTACGGCGATGTACTCATTATTTGGGATAAGCTGTTCGGTACATTTGAAAAGGAAGACGAAAAGCCTGTTTACGGCTTAACCAAACAATTGCATACATACAGCTTTTTATGGCAGCATTTTCACTTTTTGGTGGAGCTGTGGCTTACCGTAAAGCAGCAAAAAACCTTTAAGGATAAATTTAAAGTAGTATTCGGCAGCCCTAATCTCATAGACCCTGAAGTGCGCGGCAAGGCCGAAATAATATTCGGCATTGAAGAGCACCACGAGCCTTTACAGCAGCGCCTGAGTAATTATGTGGTATGGCAGGTGATAGTGATGCTGGTGGCCTTATTTGCCTTCATATTGTTTGAACACCAGTTTGGCTACAGCGCCAAATTCCTGTTTACATCTTTCACTATACTTACGCTTATTAATTGCGGCGCTATAATGGAGCAAAAGCAGTGGATCTTCGCGGTGGAGTTTTTACGTATGCTGGTAGTGGGCAGCGCCCTCTGGCTGTTTAATGCCGATTACCATATCGTTACCTTCTTTATTGTTACCGCGTTATTACTGTTGGTATTGTTCTACCGCACGGTGGAGGAACGTTATCTTTCGGTAGTGTATACGGTTAAGGAATAAGCAGGCTAATTATTCAGCCCGTTTATTCTGCTCAATGGTATTGATCTTGGCGGTAAAGTGTCGCACAATATTGTCGAGGTCTTCTACGCATGATACCAGTACATCCACGTATTCATCTTTTTCTTCGCGACTTGAGGCATGTTTGGATAGTTCGGCAAGGGCGAGTATAGACGCTACCGGTTTCCTGATCTCGTGCGATGTCATCCAGGCTACTTCATTTAACAAGGTGTTTTGATGTTGTAGCTTTTCCTGGTAGGCCTTTTTCTCGGTAATATCTACCTGTATAGTAATAAAACCACTTAACCTGTTATCGGTAACAATAGGGGTAATGTTCACTTCAACCCAATATTTCTCACCCGTTTTAGTATAGTTCAATATCTCTACCTTGGTATAACGCTCGTTTATAATGTCCTGCTGAATGGCATTAAATGCTTCTGCCGAAGTTTCCGGTCCGTGTAATACCTGGCTGGGGCGCTTGCCTGCCATATCTTCCAGTGTATAACCTGTGCGTTTGGTAAAAGCCGGGTTTATCCAGGTTACCAAACCGTTCTTATCGGTAATGATCACCATGCTTTTTATTTTGCTCATAATATCCAGCAGGTGCTGATTTTCCTGGCTGGTTTTGGCGAGGGTATCGCGCAGCTCAATAGTTTGTGTAATGTCCTGTACGGTACCTCTTACGAGGTATGGTAAACCATCTGCATATTCAATTTTGGCAATTTGTTCAACAAACAGTACCTGCTCATCGCCTGTAATGGCGCGGTGCACCAGCCGCAGGTTGGTATGGTTGGTAACGGCTGCGCTAAATTTGTCCCTTACCAGTTTAATATCGTCGGGGTGTACATAATCAGCCACGTCGGTAACGTCAAAGTCGCTTTTGTGGTTTGCTATTTTAAGTATGCGGCGCAGTTCTTTTGATATCACCATCCTGCGTTCGGCAGGGAAATATTCCCAGCCGCCAATATGGGCCAGCTCTTCGGCATCGGCTATAAACTTTGTCTTTTTTAAAAGCAACTTATTATTGCTTTTCACCATGGAGTGCAGCAATACAGATATTACTATCATAAAGAAATACCCCTTGTATAAATTTACCTCTTGCAGGATAGTTTTATCGTTTATAAAATAAAAAGCCAGCGCATCGCTAAGCGTTACCCACAATAAACCTATAAATAAAAAGATCAGGCTAATTCGTAATGCACCAGACATAGTTTGTTTTTCAGCAATGATAAGATAGTTGGCCGAAATATAGCCAAAAGTTGTAAACTATCTTTTTCTAATTAAGAAAAACGATTTATCAATTATTAACTCATTGCCTATTAAACAGGCATAATTATCATTTTGTTAAAAATTTACAGCCTTGCATTCAGTAATTTAAACAGACAGCCGAGAAATGTTTAAAAAATATTAACGCCAAAAGTTTTTTTTGAGATAAATTCTATTTACGTTTGAATTTTTTGTTGATGTAGCTTGCATTAATTTTTAATATAAATTGATGTTACGCGTAGATAGTACCAAGCCCTGCCAAATAATTTATGCCATTGCAAAGCATGAATACCTGGGCTATGTTATTGAACCGCATATTGTTCAGCTAAACCCCAACGGCGAGTTTTCGCTAACCCACCAGCGCTTATTCAGTAATACAGCCAAAGAGTTTGTACACTGTATTGATGAGGTTGATATTAAGCTGGTTAAGGTGCTTGAGGAGATGGAGCAGGGCAATGTTATTAAAAAGTATTACAAAAAGCCAATCCGTCCGTTCGAGTTTTTTTCCAAGATATTTAACGAGCAACTATACGATGTTATACGCCCCAAAATGGAGAAGCGTATGGCCGAAGCTTTGGGCTTATTAGGCACTAAAGAAATTTACCTGATGAGCAAGGAGGGCTACCCAGCCGAACGCAAGTTGCACATTGCGGCAGAAGCGGCTTCTGTTCTTTTCCATTTCAGGCGTGATGATACCGAGATCCGTTATTTCCCTACCATAAAATACCAGGGAATGCGTATTGAGTTTATGTTTAAGAACGCCGAAGTTATATGTAACCACCCGGCATGGATGCTGCTCGATGATACCCTTTACTTTTTTGATAAAGAGATTGAAGGTAAAAAGCTGGTGCCTTTCCTTAATAAACGCTACATCGCAATACCGCGCTCATCAGAGCAATCATACTTTGAACGCTTTGTTGCCCCGCTGATAGAAAAACACAACGTATACGCCGAAGGCTTTACCATTAATACCGAAAAGTACGATGCCAGGCCGGTGCTTAAACCTATTTATATTGAAGGCGGCACTTCGCAGCTGCAATTGTATTTTAAATATGCCGGTTATATTTTCCCTTACGGGGATGGCAGGCATGTATCGGTACGTATTGAGCGTAATGGCGATGAGTACCTTTTTCATCGCATAAAGCGCTCCTTAACCTGGGAGCGTAATAAAATGGCTTTGCTGGAAGAGAAAGGCCTTAAAACAACCTCTTCTCTGTTCCAAAACCTGGAGGTTGCCGCGGCCGATGATGAGTCGGCAGATCAATCTTTTTCGGTATTCGAGTGGATGAACCATTACCACGATCAGCTGATTGAGGAAGGTTTTGAACTGGAGCAGCCCGAAGGGCAAAAACGTTACGTTTTCGGCAATACCAAAATTGATTTGGAGGTAAAAGAAAATAACGACTGGTTTGATATCAACGCTGTTGTTTATTTCGGGCCGTACCGCATCCCGTTCATCGAACTTAAAAATCATATTTTAAATAATAAGCGCGAGTTTACACTGCCATCGGGCGAGGTTGCCATAATACCCGAAAAATGGTTTTCGCAATATGGTAACCTGCTGCACTTTACCGAGGGGACTAACGAACTTAAATTGCGCCGCCATCATATAGGCCTGGTAAACGAACTGGCTGAAGGCGAAATGGCGCACGTTACCATGAACCGTAAGCTGCAAAAGCTGAACGATTTTGAGGAGCTGGAAGAAATACCTATGCCGGTTGATTTTGCAGGCACACTACGCCCATACCAAAAGGCGGGTTACAACTGGTTCCACTTTTTAAAGCAATACCATTTTGGCGGTTGCCTTGCCGATGATATGGGTTTGGGTAAAACCATACAAACGCTGGCGCTGCTGCAAAAAAATAAAGAGGATATAGAGGCCGCAGGCGGCAAAAGCACATCGTTACTCATAATGCCTACCTCGCTGATATATAACTGGCTTAATGAGGCTAAAAAGTTTACACCTAAGCTTCGTATGATGGTGCACACAGGCACGTTCAGGTATAAATCGCCGGAGGTGTTTAAAAACTACGATGTAATTGTTACCACCTATGGCATCAGCCGGATAGATATAGAACTGTTTAAGGAGTACTTTTTTGATTATGTGATACTGGATGAAAGCCAGAATATCAAAAATCCGTCGTCTAAATCGTACCAGTCGGTTAAGCAGCTGCGCTCACGCTTTAAGCTGATATTGAGCGGTACCCCGGTAGAAAATTCGGTGAATGATTTGTGGACACAAATGTCGTTCATTAACCCCGGCTTATTGGGTTCGCAGCAGTTCTTTTTGAACGAATTTGTAAACCCTATAGAACGCAAAAAGGAAGAAGATAAGGCCCGCCGTTTACAGGCGCTGATAAAGCCTTTTGTAATGCGCCGTACCAAAGAGCAGGTAGCTACCGAGTTGCCGCCAAAAACCGAGAACCTCTTCTACAGTAAAATGAGCGAAGAACAGGCTGAGGTTTACGAAAAAATAAAATCAGAATACCGCAACGAGTTGCTGAAAAGCATTGAGGATGGTACTTACGCCAAGCAACAGATACAAGTATTGCAAGGCCTCATCAAGCTTCGCCAGATAGCCAATCACCCCATCATGATAGATAATGATTACGAGGGCGATTCGGGTAAGTTTGAAGATGTGGTGCATACGCTGGCTAACGTGCTGGAGGGCGGGCATAAGGTGCTTATCTTCTCGCAGTTTGTGAAACAGCTGTCTATTTACCGTGCTTATCTGGAAGAAAAGGGAACACCGTTCGTATACCTCGATGGCAGTACCCAAAACCGCGGCGACGTGGTGAAACGTTTCCAGGAGGATGAAAAAACACGGGTGTTCTTGATCTCTATAAAAGCGGGTGGAGTAGGCCTTAATCTTACCCAGGCAGATTACGTGTTCATCCTCGACCCATGGTGGAACCCGGCTGTGGAACAACAGGCTATTGACCGTACACACCGCATTGGCCAAACCAAAAACGTGTTTATCTATAAGTTTATCACCAAAGATACTGTAGAAGAGAAGATACTTGCCCTGCAACAACGCAAGCTAAGTGTGGCGCGTTCGCTCATCACTACCGAAGAGAGCTTCATCAAGTCGCTGTCTGCCGAGGATATTAAAGAAATTTTAGGCTAAGGGCAAAGAGAGTAGAGGTGAGGCAAAATAGTTGACCAGGCTGTTTGCTGCCGGCCTGATCAACCTTTGTAGTGCATTATTTATACAATGCCATAAACTTTTGTAGCGTTTAGCAATAAACAGTGGTTTTATGAGGTGCCACAACAGCTGTTGATTTTTTGTAGTGTTTTGTCGATTTGCAACGTGGTTTAGGGTTGTCGCGCTCTGAACTATCCGGACTGTACGAGTATGCGAACATACTTCCGGCTGCAGCTATAATTATAAACTTTTTCATGTAAGGGTTGATTTATTTAAAGAGACGCACAAAAAAATTAAATGTTACACTAAGGGTGCGAAAAGTGATTTTCGCACATTTTTAAATGAGGAGGACGAGCATAAAAAAAAGTCAATCACCTCGCGTAACTGACTTCTTTAATTAACTATTAACTGACCAAATGTTTTAACGATAACTATCTGGTTCGGTAGCAAACATACTAAGATGCGATGCGGCGCTATATGTGAAAATCACCTATTCGCAACGGTATAATAACGATAGGGCCTAAACCCTACCGTTAATTGTGCTTGTATTAATACCCTGTATTTTGCGAAATGTTTTTGTTGGCGTTAATTTCTGCCTGTGGTATAGGCAGCTGGAACAACTTATCCTTAGCGGCTACAGTTTTTACACTGGCCGGTATACCTGCGCCATCAGCTTCGTCGCCAAAATTAGAGCGTTGTACAGGCAGGTTCAAACGTTTTAAATCAAAAAACCTTGAGCCTTCAAATGCCAGTTCAAGCCTGCGCTCCAACAATATGGCGTTATATAAAGCCGTGCCGGTTTCGTTAGCCGTAGCCGGATCGAAGTTGGTATAACGGTTGCTGCGCAGCTTGTTAAGCGCTGTAAGCGCATCACCTTGTTTGCCTAAGTTATACTCCGCTTCGGCAAGGTTAAGATAAACTTCACCCATACGTATCAGCTTCACATCCACCACATCGGCATCACCCGCTGCGCGGCCATTGTACTTGTATACGTAGTAATAGTCGGTTTCGTTATAATTTGATTCATCAATGTAAGCGGCTTTGCGTACGTCTTCATCTTTAAACAAATTGTAAAAAGCGAAATCAACACTATACTCCGGTATTACACCGTTAGGGCTGCCTTGTTTATAGCCTACACCTATAGGGTCGTTATCACTATCCAGGTTTTTCAGTTTTAAAAGCACATCCTTCTCCGTTCCATCTAACCATATAGCCGCAAACTCACCGGTGGTAGCCAGGTCATTACTTGCATCAACGTTGGTGATGGTACGGTTTGCAGCATCAGCCGCTTTTTGCCAGTCGCCCATATACAGGTACACTCTCGAAAGCAAACCTTCAACAGCCGCTTTTGTAAAATGCCCTACCGAATTTTCAGTAGCGATAATACCTTCTGCCTTAACCAGGTCGGCCACTACGGCATTATAAGCTTGCTTAAGCGGTGTACGCGATGGTAGCTGGGTATAATCGGTAGAGGTAACAATTGGCACTCCCGGATCAGCATCTGTGGCTGATGTGTATGATTTAGCGTAAACCCGCAGCAGATCAAAATGCGCCAGCGCGCGTATAGCCAAAGCTTCGCCTTCTATATTATCCTTAAATTCATCTGCTGGTAGTTTGTCTACATTTTCGAGAATAAAATTGGTGCGCAATATGGTTTTGTAGGCGTCGCCCCAAAGATTCCAGGTATTGCTGGCCACGTATTTAAAGTTAAAGAATGTAGATTGCGATTTACGGCCCGATTGATTCAGAATAAGGTTATCCGCCAAAATATCAGGCGTGCTGATCATGGCGCCACCATCCTGACCGCCGTAGTAAACCGATCCTCTTAACGCTACATAAGCGCCTCTTACGGCATAGGTATAATCCTCGGGAGTTTTAAATGTATCACCGTAAGGTATGGCGTTGTGCGGTTTCTGATCTAATTCCTTTTTACATCCGCCTGCAATTAAAAGCAGTGCTGCCGATGCGTATATATATATCTTTTTCATCTTTATTTCTCTGTTAATGGATGGTTAAAAGGTTAAATTAACTCCAAAGGTGAACTGGCGGGTATTAGGATAACCGAATAAGGTTGCCTGGCCCGGTATGGTAGTAGTAAAGCTTTCGCCGCTGCCTACACCCACTTCAGGGTCGCCAAAAAAGTGGTTAGGGTTAATGGTAAGTAGGTTTTGGCCTGTAACAAATACTCTTAAACCCTGTACTTTATATTTTTTGGTGATCTCGGCCGGAATGGTGTAAGCCAGCGTTACGTTACGCAGCCTGATGAACGATGCTTTTTGCAGGTAGAGGTCGGTATCGTAAGTGGTATTGTTCGGGTCGGCTTTTGGCAACAGGGTTTTGTCTCCCGGTTTCTTCCAGTAATTTAAGGCTTCTTTTGCCTGGTTAATGTATACTTGGTCGCCCCATGCTACTAAGGTTTCTTTGTTGTAATTGAAAACATAGTTACCCAAAGTGTAAGTGAAATCAGCAGATAGATCAATGCCTTTATAGCTTACATTGCTACCAAAACCACCAAAGAATTTAGGGTTAGGGCTTTTGCCTTTCAGTATAACGGCATCATCGCTTGAGTAATCTTCGGTGATGTTGCCATCTTTATCATAATACTGCGCCGCGCCTGTTTCTGAATTTACACCCGCGTACCTCACCAGCTTAAAGGTATTGATAGCGTAGCCCGGTTTAACCACACCAAGGTTGTTGGCATCTACAATTTCGGTAGAACCGTTGTTAAGTTCGGTAATTTTGTTGCGGTTGTAGTTGATGTTGCCATACACGGTCCATTTTACCTCTTTGTTGCGTACCACATCAACGCTGATGGCCGCGTCGATACCGCTGTTGTTCATTGAACCAACGTTTTTGATAACCGATTTATAACCTGTGGTTTGTGAAAGCGGTACATCCAGTAATAACGAGGTAGTGTTCTCATTATAATAATCTAATGAACCGATTACCCTCGAAGTAAACAATTCAAAGTCGATACCGATGTTACGTTTCAATTTTTTCTCCCAGGTAAGATCGGGGTTAGGCAGTTGCGACGGGAAAGCGGTAAGCAGGTTGTTGTACTGCCCGAAAGTAAATAAACCCAGCGATTGGTAATTGCTGATGCCGCTGAAGTTACCGGCAGTACCGATAGATCCGCGCAGTTTCAACACGTTGATCCAGTCAACTGATTTTAAAAAGCTTTCTTCACTTACCAGCCACGATAAACTGGTTGAGTAGAAGTTACCATATTTATTATTTTCACCAAACCTTGATGAACCATCGCGGCGTAAGCTACCGGTTACAAAATACCTGTTCTTGTAGTTGTAATCCAGTTCGCCCAATAATGAGCTGATGGTCCAGTTGGTTTTATTGGTAGTGTTAACACCGGTGTTGGCAGCGCCTGCACTTTGTGTATCTACATAATCGCTCAGTACGAAGCCTTTTTTCTGTAAGCCATAGCTGCTGAACATGTCTTTTTGAAACTCTTGTACAGCAAGTATATTGAAGTGGTGATCGCTTTCTACATCAAATTTGTAGGTCGCCTTGTTCACCCAGTCATACGAAAACTCGGTAGAGCCATTGTCAACCTTTGAGCCGGGAGCTGTAGAGTCGCCAATGTATTGATCAAGTATCGAACCCGGTTTAATGTAATTTTCGCGTTTATAATCATCGTATGTCATACCGAATTGGGTGGATACATTCAGTCCTTTAATAGGGTGAACATCCAAAGTGGTGGTATTATAACCGTTGATGTATTTCTGCGTTTCAGGGTTGTTCTTTATTGCCTCCAGAATAGGAAAGCCCTGGTTGGTTAAGTTAAAAGTACCATCGCTGGCGTAAACTGGCTCGTAAGTATTATAACCGTATACCGCGAAGAACGGATTTTGCGCGTTGTAAATATCGCGCAGCTCGTTAGTAGCTCTTTGGCCAAGGCTTAGGTTATTGCTTAAAGATAACCAATTGTTTACATCGGTTTTCAGATTGATCTTACCGGTATACCTCCTGAAATCAGAACCTACGGTAATACCATCGGCATCATATTTTTGGAAAGATACGTAGTAACTGGTTTTGCCTTCGGCACCGCTGATGGCAATTTGATGCTGCCTTATTTTACCGGTGCGCAAAATGTCGTTTTGCCAGTTGTGCGATTGACCGATCAGGCTATTCCAACCGGCCTGTCTTTGTGCCGAGGTAATATTAAAAAGGGTAGCCGTAGCCGGGAAGTTATTATCGGCAAGGTAGGTAGTGAAATCGCCGTTCTCGTAACCCAAATCGTACTCGTATTGCAGCTTTTCGGCAGGCGACATCAGCTTAAAGTTATCAGCAATTTTGGCATTGGTACCATACTGAAAGCTATAAGTGATCTGGCTTTTGCCTGCTACACCTGTTTTAGTGGTGATCACCACAACGCCGTTTGAACCACGTGCACCATATAATGATACGCCCGCGGCATCTTTCAGTATCGAAATATTCTGAATGTCGTTGGCGTTAAGGGTGGTATAAACCTGTGGCGCTACATCGTCAGGTATTTGAACACCATCAACCACCAACAGCGGTTGCTGACCGGCATTTACCGAACCCACACCACGTATACGGATAAAGGCGTTAGCACCCGGGCGACCATTTTCGGTAGTGATCTGCACACCGGCTGCTTTACCTTGTAACAGGTTATCAATGCTTGGTACAGGCTTATCGGCCATTTCGCGACCGTTAACTACCGATACCGCCGACGATACATCTGAACGGGTTTTGGTTTGATAGCCGGTTACCACCACCTCGGAGAGCTGGCGGGCATCACTTACCAAAGCAAGGTTGATCTGCGTTTTGTCGCCAACGGGTACTTCGGTAGTTTTGTAGCCTATGTAGGTGAATAACAGCACTGCCGATTCAGGCACCGAAATGCTGAAAGCGCCATTGGCATCGGTTTGGGTGCCGGTTGAGCTGCCTTTAATAATAACGGTTACGCCGGGCAGGGGTAAGCCATCGTCGGCACCGGTTATGGTGCCCTTCACAGTTTTGTTTTGTGCCCATGCCGACGTAAATGCCAGCAGACAAAACAGTATAGAAAGTAATTTTAGTTTCATAGTGTTAATAATTATCAGTTAATAAATTATAGCCAAATGGCCTTGCGAAGAATGGTTTGTGGTGTGGTTTAGGTAGGGTGATCTTTTGTCATAGAGGATTAATAGTTAATATAAGCGGATGATGTATACCCGATGTGGCAGTATTACATATATGCGTTAAATGTAATTGTAGCGAAAACGCCGTTATGCGGATATGCGATAATCACCCTTTTCACAGTTTTCGCACATCCGTGAGAAGCAAGTGACAAATGGATAGGTTTCTTTGTAAGAAAATAAAGGGCACAAAAAAAGCCGGATGCATTTGCACCCGGCTTTTTTATAAGCGGAGAATATTAAGTATTAGTTACAAACACCATCGGGCGTGCAAAAGCCGCCGTCGGTAGCTTCTTCTACCGGTTTTTCTTCGGCCCAAACTTTGTCCAGTACCTGTTTGAACAATTCGGTAGGCTGAGCGCCGGATACGGCGTATTTACTGTTGAATACAAAGAATGGTACACCTTGCGCGCCTACCTGGTTTGCCTGGTATTGGTCTTGCCGCACATCATCTTTATAAGTGTCGCTTTGCAGCATAGTGCGTATTTCGGCTGCGTTGAGGCCGAATGAAGTGCCAATTTCTACAAGGGTTTCGGTATCGCCAATGTTTTTGCCCTGCGTGTAATAAGCAGCAAAAAGTGCTTCCTTTAATTCGCTCTGTACGCCATGCTCTGCTGCCAGGTGCAATAAGCGGTGAGCATCAAGTGTATTATTAAGGATGGCTTTATCGAAATTGTATTCCAGGCCAACTTCTTTAGCTACGCCGCTAGCGTAATTGTTCATTTCGCGGGCTTTATCTACGGATACGCCTTTTCTTTTCGCCAAATATTCGCTTACCGATTGCCCTTCAACATACTCCATATCAGGATCTAACTGAAAGCTTCGCCAAACTATTTCAACCTTATCTTTCTGATCAAAATCTTTCAAAGCGTTTTCAAATTTACGTTTACCTATATAACAAAACGGACAAACCACATCCGACCATATCTCTACCTTCATCGTATACTTTTTCATTGTAACCTAAAGATACGCAAAGCCCTAAACTGTTTGGTTATGGCAATGTAAGGTTTGTGAGTTGTGAGTTGTGAGTTGTGAGTTGTGAGTTGTGAGTAATTTGGGGAGTGTAAGTTAGGTAAATGGCAATGTGGTTCAAAATCCCCTCCTCGGAGGGGCGAGCGTAGGCCTGTGAAGTGGCGGGGTGGGTTCTCTGCGCAAAACCTCAACAAATTTCTTATTTTTGAGATACGAGCCACATTCCCATACATGCAAACCAAAGCCAATATATTCAATCGTAACAAGCAACTGATATTATATGGTATATCGCTGGCTTTGTTGTTGTTTTTGCTGCGGTGGCTGGAGCTGAAGTTTATAATTATTGATAACGCCTTTGAAATTTACGCGGGTGCTATCGCGATAATTTTTACCGCTTTAGGTATTTGGCTGGCGCTAAAGCTGACGAAACCCAAGGTGCAAACAGTGATTGTAGAGAAGGAAATCTATATTAATCAAAACAACGATTTTGTACTGAATGAGGATGAGCTCAGTCGCTTAAACCTGAGTAAGCGCGAACTGGAAGTATTACAGCTGATGGCCACAGGCCTGAGTAACGATGAAATTGCCGAACGTTTGTTTGTATCGTTAAATACCATTAAAACCCATTCGTCAAAAGTATTTGAAAAGCTGGACGTGAAACGCCGCACACAAGCCGTTGATAAGGCCAAAAAACTAAGCTTGATTCCCTGAAAAGCATCATGCTTTAGTACTAAACAGGACGTTTTTAAGCAAAATCACCCTAAAGTATGAGCCCATTTACAAACCGATAGAAGACATTTGAGCCATCAAAAACATAAAACAACATGAAAAAAAATGTAATTGTATTTGGCCTTATTGCCGGTGTGATCGTATCGGTTTGGATGGCTATAACTACACTGAATTGTCACGACAGTAAAACGTTCGACCCGGGGAACAGCATGGTGCTGGGCTATGCATCTATGCTGCTGGCTTTCTCGCTGATATTTGTGGCAGTGAAAAATTACCGCGATAAGTATAATGGCGGAGTAGTAAGTTTTGGCAAGGCTTTTAAAATAGGATTCTTTATTGCGTTGATCGCTTCTACCATGTATGTATTGGTTTGGCAGGTAGAGTTTTTCTTTTTCGTGCCGGATTTTGCCGAGAAGCTATCCGAGTACACCATAAAGAAAATGCAACACGATGGCAGCAGCGCCGCCCAAATAGCCGCCCAAAGAGCCAGCATGGCCAACTTTAACCAGAAATACAAAAATCCGCTTTTCAACATGCTGATCACCTATGTAGAAATACTGCCCGTAGGTTTGATAGTATCATTAATAAGCGCCCTGATTTTGAAGAAGAAGAAAGGTGCTGTAGCGGTGTGAGGGGGTAGAAAGTTGTGTGTTGTGAGTTGTAAGGAGTATGTCGGTCCGACGAAAACTTATTAGATAAATACATACAACCTGCAACACACAACTTACAACACAAATTCCCCTTGCTCTTCTCGCTAAAACCATTTATATTAACCGTGTGTTATACGGTTAATTATATCTGCTTAAAAATGAGAAAAATACAATGGGTGCTAATCGCTTTGCTGTTCGTGGTTACGGGCAGTTTTGCGCAGGATATTAAAGGGACTTACGCCATTAAAAACGTGAAAACAGGCATGCTGCTGCGTATTAAAGATGCCAATGGTAAAAACGGCACACCGCTGGTAGCCTACTATCCCGAAAACTGGAAGTGCATGACCTGGGATTTTAAAAATACCGGAAAAGGTACCTACCAATTACAAAACCTGTTCACCAAAAAAACATTCCAGCCTTCGGCAGATGCAGCCGCTGATGTGGCTTTTGAGGAACAGCCTTTGGTTGCCGAAGCCGCGAACCAGCAATATGAGTTTGTGGAAGTGAAAAAAGGCAACTACCTCATTAAGTTAAAGGGTACTGAATTGTACGTAACGCCATCAGATGTTGAGGGTACTGTAAATTCATCTATCATACTGGCCAAAAAAAAGGATGTGCCTGAGCAATTGTGGACGATTTACAAGCAAAACCCAACCATGTAATTTTTATTACAGCTAATCATGAAGATAAAAAGGGGGATCATAGCTATTGGTATATTAGGTATCATAGCCAGCGCGTTTGTGTATAGCAATCAGCCTGTGGGGCAAAACCTGCCGCCGGATGGCTTTAAAATTGATACCCTTGCCGAAAACCTGATAGTGCCCTGGCAGCTTACTTTTTTGCCCGATAACAGCATGCTGTTCACCGAACGGGCAGGCCGGGTGCGTATTTATCGTAACGGAAAGCTGGTTGTTAAGCCTGTATTTGTGGTAAGCGATGTATTTGCCGACCGTAAAACCGGTTTGTTGGGGCTTTGCCTTCACCCCGATTTTGCCAGGAACAAGTTTGTTTACCTTGCCAATAATTACACCGACAGTAACCGTAAAATGCGGCTGCGGGTAGTACGGTACCAGTTTGGTAATGATACATTGACTAATCCCTTTACTATCCTCGAAAATATCCCGGCCAATCAAAACCATACCGGGTGCAGGTTGGTGTTCGGGCCGGATAAAAAGTTGTATGTCACCACCGGTGATGCCGATCAGCCGATGCAGGCGCAGGATTTAAAAGCTTATAACGGTAAAATTTTAAGGGTGAACGACGATGGCAGCATTCCGGCTGATAACCCGTTCGCTAAAAATGATACCGCGCGCAAAGAGATTTGGACTTATGGACACCGTAACCCGCAGGGACTGGCTTTTCAACCCGGTACCAACGTCTTATACGAATCTGAACACGGGCCGACAGGCGGCGACGAGATCAATATTATTGAAAAGGGGGCTAACTACGGCTGGCCTGTAATCCACCACCAGGATACAAGGCAGGGCATGGTATCGCCGCTTTCGGAGTATACGCCGTCTATCGGTCCGTCGGAAATTTTGTTTTATAACAACAAGGCATTCCCGCAATTGCAGGGTAGTTTGCTGGTAGCCTGTTTACGCGGTGAATCGATACTCAAAATTCAATTGGTTGATAATAAGGTAGCCAGTCAGGAAGTGTTGCTGAAAAAACAATATGGCCGCATCCGCTCGTTGGTTACCGGGCCCGATGGTTACATCTATTTTTCTACTTCACTGAACGACCCTCCCGAAGGTAACGGACGCGAACATTACGACATGATATTGCGCATGCGCCCTGAAGGAAGTAGTAACGCGCCATTGTCGTCAACCAAACTTGCCGCGAGTACCGATGTTGCCAATCAGGGTAAAAAGATGACTCCCGCGTTGATGTTTCAGCAGCTATGCGCAAGCTGCCACGGCGATAAATTGCAAGGCACTGAACGTACAAGAGGCTTCATCAACGGTTTTCAATACGGTGCCGACAGGGCTTCCATCATCCGTAACATCACCAACGGCATTACCGAAAAAGGTATGCCCGCCTGGAACGGCGCTATCAGCAAAGCCGATATTGATGGCATAGCAGCTTTTATTATCAATAAAACACAAAAAGTTCCGGTAAGGAAAAAGCGGTATTAAAAACAATATTAAAAAGGTTGTCATTGCGAGGTACGAAGCAATCACGTCGCGTTTTAAGCCTCTATATAAACCATCGTCATTGCGAGGTACGAAGCAATCTCTAAGCTATACAGAGCTAATTTGCATACGTAGAGATTGCTTCGTTCCTCGCAATGACGCGTTTAGTTATCTCCTCCCAACGAATTATCCATCAAAATATAAGTAATAGTCTATTTCAGTAAATGGGCTACGGTTATAATTTTAATTTTTCTCATACTAATCTATAAATCGGAGCATCCGGCTTGGGCGAGCCGGGCCGGATGCTTGTTTATCTTACCTGATGTATGTGCTTTTCTTTTTTTATCTTGCGTTAAATCCATCACTTTACCAATGCAACGATTTTTCATCATTATACTGCTATTGGCAGGCTTTACGGTAAGCGCGCAATTAGGCAATCATCAAGCCAAACAAACCGAAAAAATACCCGCTTTTTTAGTTGGTAATTTTGTAGATGATTACGGCATAAAGTACAGCATTAACGATACCCTTTGGCTGCAAAAACCACGTTCAAAATTCCACATCATTAAATGGAATATTAAGGATCAGTACCTGATAGCCCATAACGATGACAAAAATCCCGGCGAAGGAGGCTTGTACACCCGCATCGATTTTATGCAGTTTAGCAACATGGAACCCTGGCTTTGGGGCTATTGCCTAAGTGTGTACGATGCCCAAAACGATTCAATAGCCGAAGTTACAGCCCATACCGACAGGCAAAACCCGAAGAAGGGTTGCAACGGTTACCCGTTTTCGAGGATGAAGAGAGTGCAGTAAGAAAAATGAAATAGCCTAACCTTACCATGTTAAAAAACAGGAACTTATTGATAGCCGCCTCCATAGTGCTATTCTTGCTTGTGAATGCAAGACCTTATTGGGCAGGTATTTTTAATTTAAGCAGTGTAGTTGGCGTGGCGGGATTGATAGCAACAGTACTTTTAGTATTCGTTATCGCAGGTGTATTGGCTATCGCGCTTTTTTACGAATCGCATTTTCTTATTAAAGAAAGATTTAGAAATAGCCCAAGATTTTGGTTGGTGGCTATAATGGCGACTTCATTGAGCGTATTTGCCTGGAAGTTATTTAGTGTTGAATACTTTTAAAACCGGCATACAGTCAATTACTTACTCTTTTTCTGCCTATACAATAACTCATTTTCGGCAACCCGAGCCAACACAATCTGCTGTATAAGCTCAAGGGGTAAAGGTAACCGGAGCGCAAAGTGAATGGTTGACCCGGCTACCTTGATGCTTTTGTGCTGCTTAAGTTCGCTTTGCATTTGCTTTAGCAGCGACGGACTCATCACATACATACTGCACGAGTTTTTATTTACCCCCATACCCACCAGCATATACAGGTACTTAAAGCAAGGTACACGGTAACTAATGGTTTCCGTAGCCTGAGGTACCACGCCTTTGATAATAGCGCGCAACTCGGTCAGCGTTTCGCGGAAAGCTTCGGGTTGCTGCGCTATATATTCGTCGATGGTTTGCGGTACGGGTGTGTCGGTATTCATTATCCTTTGGCGGCTGCTTCTAAATCGCTGATGATGATTTTGTCCATTTGCATCATGGCCTGCATTACGCGTTGGGCTTTAGCAGTGTCTTTGTCTTGCAATAGCTCAACCAGCCTGGTGGGTACTACCTGCCACGATAAACCGAACGGATCTTTCAGCCAGCCGCATCTTGATTTTTGGCCGCCTTCTGAAAGTTTTTCCCAGTAATGATCAACTTCTTCCTGCGATTTGCAGTCGATAGAAAATGAAACAGCTTCGTTAAACGTGAAATGCGGGCCACCATTGAGGGCTATAAATTCCTGGTCTTCCAGTTTAAAGGTAGCGGTTAACACATTGCCGCCGGCGCGGGTTACGCTGAATTTTTCGGAGTTTTTAAACACGGCGGTGTAAAAATCTATGGCTTCTTCGGCGTTGTTGTTAAACCACAGGAACGGGGTGATCTTTTTCATGGTATTGGTTTTTTGGTTAGTGGGGATGATTGTTTATTTGTTGTTGATTTACATTACAAACATACAAGCAAAAACAACAGCGACGCAGGGGATAAAATGCCAACTTAAAGGGTTGATTGTGCCAATACTGTTACATGGTAATTTTTTCTGTACTCGATTTAGCAAAATCATAAACTTATTTTTTACTATTGCATTAAACTTTAAACCAATTATTTGCAATACCGGTAACCCTACATCCCATCACCCATGAAAAAACATATCTGTGCCTTATTATTAGCGGCTACCATTAGTATACAAGGCTACGCGCAAAGTGCCGACGACTGGCAAACCGTAAAATTTACCGTTGCCGAAGCCCCCGAATGGACTAAGCTATTGAACCGAGGCGATGGCTGGTTTGGTGCCGATGGGATCTATACTATTCCGCTGAACGGGCAGGAGGGGAAGCCGGCCGGTAAAAATGATAAGACCTTGCTCATATTTAGCGATACCATGATAGGCACTGTGCGCGATAATACCCTGGCGCCCGGCAGCCGCATGATCCATAATTCAGCAGCTATATTAAAGGGAAACGTACCTGACGAAAAGGCTATACAGTTTTACTGGGATAAGAACGCAAAGAACGAAGCCGAGCCGCTATTTGTACCCACATCACCGGCTACCAAAAAAGGCGAATACTTTTGGCTGGGCGATGGCTTTGTAAATAAAGATCAGAACAATAGCCTGTACATATTCGGTTACCGCATATTTAACGTTAGCGAAGAAGCATTCGGTTTTAGGGAAGTAGGCAACACGCTGATTAAGCTCAACGCTAACGATGTACCTAAGTTTGCCAATCAAAAACAGGAGGACACACCTCTGTATCTTTTAGATAGCAAGGGCGATATAGGATCGTTCGGGGCGGGAATTTATGCCAATACCAAAAGCGCGGGCGCGCCCGATGCCGATGGCTATATCTATGTTTATGGTGTGCGCGGCATGGCCAAGCAGCTTGTACTGGCACGGGTTCCGGCTAAAAGTTTCGACGATTTTAAGCAGTGGCGCTATTGGGATGGCAGCGATTGGCAAACTGACATTAACAGCTTGGCGAACATTACCGATAAGGTATCGAACGAATTAAGCGTTACCCGCCTTGCCGATGGCAGGTTCGCACTGGTTTTCCAGGTGAATGGCATGAGCCCTATTGTGGGTATGCGGATCGGTAAAAGCCTGACTGGTCCGTTCGGGCCAATTATAAAACTGTGGGATTGCAGTAAAGACCTGGCCAAGAAAAGTTATACCGTATACAACGCCAAGGCGCATCCCACACTCTCAAAACCCGGCGAACTGCTGATCAGCTATAATATCAACTCGGTTGAGTTTTTGAAAGACCTGCAAGAGTATCCTAACCTTTACCGTCCAAGGTTTATCAGGGTAAAGTTTGAATAATTATATTGCCATCACCTAAAATGAAACTTATACATAATGCTTAATAAATTATTACCTATACTTTTTTTAGTTGCCGCAAGCCTTAGTGTTAAAGCTGCAAAAGTTGATACCGTGCTTACCCACAGCGATATTATGCACAAGGATATTAAAGCGGTTGTGATAATGCCTCAAACCTATAAAAAGAAAACCCCTTATCCGGTGCTGTACCTAATGCACGGCTTTAGCGGTAACTATGCCGACTGGGTATCAAAAGTACCCTCAATAAAGCAATTGGCGGATGTCTATAATATGATCATCGTATGCCCTGATGGTGGTTTCTCCAGTTGGTATATGGATAGCCCTGTAAATAAAGATTGGATGTATGATACCTACATTTCATCAGAACTGGTAAAGTATATCGACGGGCATTATGCTACAATCCGTGATCGAACCGGGCGGGCAATTACCGGTTTAAGCATGGGTGGGCATGGCGCTTTGTACCTTGCTATCACTCATCAGGATGTTTATGGCGCTGCCGGATCAATGAGCGGCGGGGTTGATCTTAAACCTTTCGCTAAAGATTTCGGCATCAGTAATATATTGGGCAAGTACGAGGATAACCCCGATAGCTGGGCCAAACACAGCATAGTAGGCATGATAGATCTGCTTAAGCCCGATGTGTTAAAACTGACGATTGATTGTGGCGCGGGCGATTTTTTTATGAACGCCAATAATCAATTGCATGATCTGCTGTTAAAAGCTAAAATAGGGCACGATTTTACGGTTCGGCCCGGCGGGCATTCGTGGGAGTATTGGGGGAATTCGGTGCAGTACCAGGCTTTGTTTTTTAGCCGTTTCTTTAACAAATTGAACTAAACCCGCTATTGAGGCGGTATTTTATTATATTGCATTAGCGATGTGTTGCTTTACACATTTGCCGATCATTACATTTACCATTAACTGATATAACCAAACCTTGAGCAAGAATATATCTATTGCTGATATTGCCGGCGAGTTGCATTTATCAAAAACCACCGTATCATTCATACTGAATGGTCGCGCCGAAGAAAAGCGGATAAGCGATAAAGTGGTTAAACGTGTGCTGGCTTATGTGGAGGAGGTAGGCTACCGGCCAAACTCGTTAGCCAAAAGCCTGCGGACAGGTAAATCAAATACGATAGGGCTAATGGTGGAGGATATCTCGGGCCCGTTTTTTGCCAGCATAGCCCGCCTCATTGAAGATCGTGCTTATGAAAATGGCTACAAAATAATTTATTGCAGTACCGATAACAATACCGCCAAAACACACGATCTGATAGGGATGTTTCGCGACAGACATGTGGATGGCTACATCATAGCGCCCCCACCCGGAATTGAAAATGATATTGCCGAATTACTGAAGAATGATCTGCCGGTAATCCTGTTCGACCGTTATTTGCCTTTGATAGATACCGATCATGTAATTGTCGATAATCAGTTTGGCACTTATAATGCCACCCGCCACCTTATCGAGCAAGGCTATAAAAATATTGCCTACATCACTTTTGCATCCACCCAAACCCAAATGACCGACCGCATGCTGGGCTACCACAACGCGATTGACGAGCATAAGCTGAAGTCCAATGTTAAAGAAATTGTTTTTAACCGCGACGATGCCGAAGTGATAGAACCCTTAACACGCTATTTGCAAGAAAATAAACATTTAGATGCCGTACTTTTCGGTACCGACCATATTGGTACCTGTGGATTGAAGGTGATCAATAAACTCGGTTTGAGGGTACCCAATGATCTGGCAGTGGCATCGTTTGATGATTATTCGGTATTTGAACTGTACACCTGCCCGGTAACCGCCGTAGTCCAGCCTATCACCGCCATTGCCGATAGTATTATCACCCTGTTGTTAGCCAAGCTCAATGCCAAAACAAAAGCACCTGTTCAAAAAATAACGCTGTCAACAGAGTTGATTGTGAGGGACTCATCCAAGGCTAAGTAGCACCGTATATTGATCAACTTAAAATGTGTTCGATGGATTGTTCGTTATGTCGACTCACCCCGACATTGCTTCGCTCGCCGCCCCTCTCTCCGCAAGCGGAACGAGGGGCAATGTGTTTTTCGTTCCTTTCCCGCCCTCTTTGTGCTCGCACAGAGAGGGCAGGTCCAGCGAAGCGTAGACCGGGTGAGTTAACTATACAATTTGCTTTCGCCTCTAATTAAGTATTACACATTTATACAAAAAAGGAAAAGGTCACGATTTACACCGTGACCTTTTCCTTTTTATAGTTCCGAATGATTAGTTCACATCAAACCAAAGTTTGGTGGTGAGCACATCGGCACCCTGGCGTGCTACGGCTTCGCGGTAGCTGGCGCCATTAATGGCTTGTTCGGTACCAGGGTAAATAAAACGTACAGGTAATTTACCGCTTAATACACCGGCTACGGCAGGTTGTAATTGAGGGTAATCTAAGCGGCGCCATTCGGCAAAGGCTTCTAAACCCTCACCAAAAAGGGCTATCCATTTTTGGTTACCTATTGATTTGCGGAAGTTTGTTGCATCATACTTTACAGTAGTTTGGGCAAGGTAGCTGCTGATAGTGGGAGCATCGGTTATGCCGTATTGGTTAAGGGATGCTGTTACCGCTTTATTGTACAGGTCGGCGGCATCTTCGTTAGTAAAGCCGCGTGCTGCTGCTTCGGCACGGTCAAACAATACCTCGGCATAGCTTATAATTACAGCAGGAGCGGTTGGCGCGGTGAAGTAAGTGCCCGGTTTTGATGTTTTGGTAAAACCAAGATTACTTGCATCACCTACCAGTAAACCATTAGGTATCCCTACATAAGTTTGCGGGGTAGTATCTTTTGTTTTAGCCGAAAATATTGGCAGACGCGGATCATTCAGCGCAAAAAGCTGATCGACAATGGTTTTGCTGATACGGTAGTCATCGCGGGTATCAAACAGGTTGCTTATCGGGTTTTGGTTTGGCGATGCCAGGTATACCAGTTGAGCGGTTTCGGTATTAGTGCTGATGTAGCCACTACCTTCAGCCTGTATTTCGGCAATAGTTTGTTTAGCTTTTTCGGGTTCGCGGTCGGCAATGCGCAGGGCAATGCGTAAGCGTAACGAGTTGGCAAACTTTTTCCACGAGGCGATATTGTTATTGTAGATCACATCGCCCAGTATGGCTTTGCCCGATGGGTCGAGCGAAGTTTGGGCTGCTTTCAAATCATCCAGCAAAGCATAATAAACATCTTTTTGAGGGTCGTAAGCCGGGGTAAGGTCTTCCTCAATATGGGCAGCCGATTTGTACGGAATATCACCATAAGCATCTGTTAACAAAGTAAACACCCACGAGCGTAATACCAGCGCCACACCTTTGTAGTTAGGAGTAGCCTGCGCATCAGCCAGCTTAATTATTCCGTTAAGGTTGATAATGCTTTTGGCATAACCCGACGACCATAAACTTTGAAAATCGTTATTAGTATAAATATACCTGTCGGGATCGGTGTATTGTATTTTGGCCCAGTGCTGTACAAACAGCAGGCTTGAGTTCATGTTATTATCGGTTCCCCAATAGCTGTCGGCAGTTGTTTTAATGGCACCGGTGAGCAGGTAATCGGGTTGCGCGGTTGGTGAATTGTTGGGGTTGGTATTGAGTTCTACCAGGCTCTTTTTGCACGATGTAAGCGCGATCAACGAAAGGCCTGATAATATTAGCGGTATATGATTAAGTTTCATGAGTGTTAGAATTTAAGGTTAATGTTAAAACCAATATTACGAACGGTAGGCAAGGTAAGGTCTTCTAAACCCTGACCGTTACCGGTGTTAAATGCCGTTTCAGGGTCGATGTTTGGCACGTTCTTGTGGATGATCCACAGGTTGCGGCCTACTAATGATACCGTTGCGCTTTGCAGTTTAAGGCCTTTTATCCAGCTGGTTGGCAGGGTATAGCCTAATTTTATCTCGCGTAGTTTTACATAAGTAGCATCGTACACAAAAGCCTCGTCAACATTGGTAAAGCCTTTGTAGTATGATTGTGCCGGTAGTATGGTAGTGTTTTTGCTGCCATCAGCTTTTACACCATTAAAAATTACACCGTCATCATACACTGTTTCGCCGTTAGGGGCAGCGGTACCGGCATTAATAGCTATCGCTTTGCCCGTAGTTGTGTTGTTGGCATAGTAATAGCTTAAACCACCGTTAGCAGCACCACGACCGGGTAGGGTAGAAGCCAGCACGCCGGTATAAGTACCGGTACGGTTTGTGTTGGAGTAGATTGAACCGCCAACGTGCGCGTCGACCAATACACTCAGGTTAATGCCTTTGTAGGTAAAGCTGTTGTTAATGCTACCCAGCCAGTTAGGGGTAAATTTACCCAGGTTTTGCTTGGTTGGGTTAATAACCGGTGTACCGCCATCGCTTACAATAATATCGCCATTGGCATTACGCAGGTAAGCGTTGCCATATAGTGTACCATAAGGCCTGCCAACGGTAACCAATACCTGTACGGTACGGTTAGTGCCCAATACGTAGCTTTGCAGATCCTGGTACAATGAAACTACTTTACTGCGGTTAAGCGAGTAGTTTGTGGTGATATCCCAGGTGAAGTCTTTAGTTTTTACAGGTGTTAAGCCCAACTGAACCTCTAAACCCTTATTGTTTATTTTACCGCCATTGATCAGTTTTTGGGTGAAACCCGTAGTAGGGCTTACGTCAACATTGAAGATCTGGTCGGTACTGTTGGTGTTGTAAACGCTTACATCTAAGCGGATGCGGTCTTTAAAGAAACCGAGTTCAAAACCTGCCTCTGATGAAGTAGTACTTTCCGGCTTCAGGTTAGGGTTAAGATCGGTATTGGTAATAGCCTGCTGCGGACTTGTGCCGAAAGGTGCTGTAAACGTGTAAAAGTTGATGAGCCTGTAAGGGTCGGTCGCTTTACCTACTTTTGACCACCCGCCACGTAGTTTAGCGTAGCTTAAAACATCGCTCTTAATATCCAAAGCTTCGGTAAGTATTAAACTTCCGTTTACCGAAGGATAAAAGTATGAAAGGCTGGAAGCCGGTAACGTAGACGACCAATCGTTACGGCCGGTTACGTTAATAAAGGCGTAATTACGGAAACCGATTTGGCCGGATGCGAAGTAACTGTAAGTTTTATACTTATAAAATTCGTTATATGATATCAGCGGATCACGCGAATTGCTTAGTGTATACAAACCGCTTACGGCTAATTTTGGCGCTAACTGATCGTTGCGCTCATTTTGCCAGGTAGCTATGTTACCACCTGCTAACAGGTCGATACTGAAATCGTCGTTAAGTTTTTTGGTGTATTGTAAACGCCCCTCGGCATTGGTTTCGTTAAAGTTGTAGGCATCTTCTTCGTACGAGCCAAATGGGGTTCCGTTTGTACCGTAAGCGACTTTGATCTTGCGCCTGTCGGTATACTGATCTGTACCTATACGGAAGTTGGCAGACAGTCCGTCGATGATCTTATAGTTTAACTCCACATTACCCAAAAAGTGATTGCGGTGTTGTGCAACGGTATTTTCGTATGCTACAAAGTATGGGTTACTGTAATAGCTGTTGTTCCAGTTAAAAGTGCTGCCATCAGCATTGCGATAATTTCTTAACTGGTTAATATCAACCTGGCGGCCGAACCATGTAAATTGCAACATGGTACTTGTGGCACGCTTGCCATAAGCGCCGGGCAGGTTATCGGCATCATCCTTAATGTAGTTGGCCACCGCGTTAATGGTGAGTTTATCGTTTACACGATAGGTAGTATTGAGCGCGAAGGCGTTTTTACCTTGCGATGAGTTTGGCACTACACCTGTTTGGTGCAGGTTATTGTATGATACACGGTAGTCAAACTTTTCATCAGAACCGGTAACGGCCACACCATTGTTGTAGGTATAACCTGTGTTAAAGTAATCTCTAACATTGTTTGGGTGGGCAACAAAAGGCTCGGCTTTACCCTTCGAAAAGAATTGAGGGACTAAACGGCCATCCAATGCCGGGCCCCAGCTTTCATCCACACCATCGTTAATACCGGCACCTTTACCATCTACGTAGCTGAATTTGCCGTTAGAGCCTTGTCCGTAAGCATTCTGATAATCGGGCAAAGTAAGCAGGCTCGAAAAGCTGGTGTTTGAGTTAAGCGTAATGCCTAAACCTTTGCTATTCTTTCCCGATTTGGTTTTGATGAGGATAACACCATTTGCCGCACGTGAACCATATAATGCCGCCGCGTTAGGGCCTTTCAGCACGGTTAACGATTCGATGTCTTCTGAGTTTAAGTCGGACAGTACGTTGGCGAAATCCCTTGATCCGTTGGTGCCTTGATTTTGGGCATTATCCACAGGCACACCATCTACCACAAATAACGGCTGGTTGTTATTGGCAATAGAAGTTTCGCCGCGTATAATGATACGTGCCGAACCCATATCGCCCTGGCTGCTGGTAACGTTTACACCGGCAATTTTACCCGATAAGGCATTGATAATGTTAGTTTCTTTAGCCTCTGATATATCCTTTGATTTTAAACCCTGAACTGCGTAGCCCAATGATTTTTTCTCTTTAGATATGTTGAGCGCCGTTACTACCACCTCGTTAAGCGAATTGGCCTGTTCATCAAGCACAATTTGCAAGGTAGTTTCGGTTTCGCTTATCACAATTTCCTGTGTTTTGTAACCGATGTATGATACATTTATAATATCCTTCGGTTTGGCGGTAAGGGTAAATTTACCATCCACATTGGTTTGGGTACCGCTGGTGCTGCCTTTTATGGAGATGCTAACGCCGGGTAGGGGCAGGCCATCGGTTTTGGCGGTTACCGTACCGCTTATTTTTACCGATTGCGCATAAAGCGTTTGGGCAAAAAGAAGTGGCAAAAGCAGGGCCACTAATAATTTGTAAGTTTTTAACATGACAATTGTTTGTGAGTGTTTGTGTTTCCCCATTTGTATTGATGTTGCCGTAAAACAAGCGCATAGCAAAGCCCGTCCGCTTAAAAACAGTATCAATTTTAGGGTGTTAAATATTTATTGTTTGGCGTTATTCGCTGTGATAGCCTGTATATTAAGACTGATGCAAATAACCTGGCAGCCTGTTAGCTGCAACAACACATGACAGTCATGTGCGCGAAAATGCATGTGCTTAAGGCACCGTTAGATGTGGTTTTTAAGGTAGGTAAACTTAAGTGAGTACTTCGTTTTTTCATTTACTTATTTATTATATTAAAAGTGGGGAATATGCTTGTTATTATTAATTAATGCGTCGCACCCAATTATGGATGAACGGAAATAAAATTTTTAATTAATTATACAGATTGCCGGAGATAAGCTGAGATGCTTGCTTGTAGTGCAAACAGTTTGCAGAGTTAACATTATCTTTTCTGCCACGGGGCAGATAGGAATTAGCACCTTTATACCAATGGCGTACAGGTTGCTAAGACATCACAGGGCCTTTCCCTCCGTCTTTCTGGATAATTAAATGATGTATAAGAACGATTGACGCTGCAAATATATAATATATATTCTACTAAATCTATAGATATTATATTTTATTGTCAGATTATTGTCAGTTTGGGTTTATAGGGTGATTGTCGATACGATAATTGCTTGTTTGTATGGTATTTATTATAAACTTTAAAACCGCAGCGTTTGTAATTATATTTACGGTATGACAATAGAACAGGCTAATTATATCCTTGAATATTATAGCAAATTGTTACCACGCAAAGAAAATATGGAGTTACTTAGCCGAAGGTTTGCGTTGAATTTAAAGGATATGCCCGATTGCGAAATTCGTACGAAGCTTTATGTGCATAACAATTGGCTTACCGCCGATGCGGAAATACTGAACTATCTTGATCCTGAATATGTGCAATACCTGCTTGCAACCGCCGCCCGCATTTTAGAAAATCATCCGGCTGAGGTTGTCTTCAATTTATGCCCTCAATGTAACCAGCTTGCGCGCACACCTTATGCCCAACAGTGCAGGTATTGCAGTTATACCTGGCGCTAAATTTTAAGCGGATATTATCAAATTGATAATAGTGAGCCGGGGCTTAAAATTGTGGTGTAGAAAGCGTACCTTTGCAAAATTATTTTCGGGGGGAGATTGGGCTTAATATCAAGGCTTTCATCTTTTTACATAATAACATAAAACGAACGAAAGCATGAAAAAGATAGTAGACTACAGGAAATTATTGGGCGTTAACGAAGCCGCTGAACTACAGGAACTAAAATCGGTATACCGTGGTTTGATGAAAGCCTGGCACCCTGATAAATTTCAGGAAAGCGAAGAAAGCAAGTTAGCTGCCGAAGAAAAAAGTAAGACTATTATCGAAGCCTATCATTTTTTAGTGAGCATCGCTCCCGAAACCCGTGCCCAGTCTATCACCGAATATACCGCCACCACAACCGCATCGGCCATGGTTGATTTTGAATACAAATCACAAGTGCTTAAAGTTAGCTTTGCCGATGGTAACGAATACGAATATTTCGACGTGCCAAAAGCCATCTATGTAAAGCTCATCAACGCCGATTCACCCGGCCGTTTCGCCCGCAGGCATATCTTCAACAACTATGTTTACCGTAGTGTAAGCAAGCTGGTAGCATCAGCGTAGTTGGTTTAGATTCAAGAACAGAGATTCAGGATTTAAGAAAATATATGATCCCAAATTTTCTTTCCATAGGGGAGAAGGTTTGGGATCTTTTATGTAGGCCTGTCATCTGAGCTTGTTAAAGGGTGCGTGAGTTGATGGCCTCCGCGCACGATCTTTCGACAAGCTCATAATGACCCGTTTATAAGCATTTTTTAAAACTCGTCATCGCGAGAATTACAATTTTTTTTGGACTTTGAAGGTAAAATGACGATGGCCCACAACCCCTCTCCACTGTCATGCTGAGGCACGAAGCATCTATCGCAGATATGCATAGCAAAGAAGATTCTTCAAACGTTCAGAATGACAGTTTTTTTAACACGTCATGGGTAGGCACGAAGCAATCTCTATACGTTTAATTATTCTGACAATTCCCAAGTTGTCCTATTTTTACGGTAGTTGACAGCGCTATTAACTTGAAAATTTCAATACCACAGTTTTTTAATCCTGATTTAATACATGGGCGTTACCCTCCTTCGTCGGGTCAGGCTTTACGTTCATACGCCTACAGGCCTTAAGCGCTAAGGCCGGTATCCACTTCAATCCTTAACGCGAAGAATGGAAAATAAAACTTTACAGCCTGCGGTTGGTGTTATCACCACACCGCATCTTTAATATCACGACTTCCCTTCCCGCGTAAGGGATAATAGCGGATACCGGCCTCGCGCCTAATGCCTGTGCCGTATGAGCGGATAGCCCGACCCGTAGGGATACGCCCAAATTATATCGTCATTTTTGAATTATGCACTACGGGTTTACACGGGTGGACGAAAAGGCCGCAGATAATCCCACACCCGGCTAATTATTTTTTACAGGTTAAACTTTTGCCCAGTCAGACTGTTTTAAAGTCTGTGCCGACTAATTATACCGCACTGGCTGGCTTAAGTTTACATCACATAAATTATCCGATATGGAAAATTCAACTAACGTGCTTACTACCGTAGGTGCTCATGAGGGACAAAGTGTATCAATTGCCGGTGGCGCTTATCGCATTGTTATTAGCGGCGAGCAAACCGCGGGTGCCTACGCGGTAATTGAAATGCTGGTGCCGCCGGGTGGTGGCCCTGGGCCGCATGCTCATGCCGGTTTTCAGGAAGCGTTTTATATTTTGGAAGGGGAGGTTGAGGTGAAAACAGAAACGCTTACCTATACTGCCCAAACCGGGGCTTATGTAAATATCCCTACCGGGGGGATGGTGCATTGTTTTAAAAACAAGGCCGACAAAAACGCCCGATTATTATGTACCGTAGTACCTGCGGGGTTGGAGAATTTCTTTCTGGAAGTTGGACAGCCCATTACCTATGGTGAAATTTTGCCACCGCCACCAATGGATGCCGAAGCCATGAAGCAGCTCCAGGAAATAGCCGAAAAATATGGTCAAAAGCTTTATCCGCCCGATTACCTGGATAAAAAGTAGCAAATATTATTTATAGCCCACCGTTGGTGTTATCACCACAACGATTTTTTTAATTCAGGTCTAAATATCCTACAAATAGAAAAAGATCCGCGCCGGCAGATCTTTTCATGGGTTATATAGGGGTACAATATATCTTATGCAAACAAATAAGGGAAAGGTGTGGTAACGCATGTTATACGATAGTCATTCCCAAAATGTTACGATATAAATTGCCTATACAAGACGATCGATCTGCAAATTTCGCCACAATTATTCCCATTCATCAAGCTTATCAAGTGAGGCGTTTTGTGGTACAATTACATAAATGAGTACTAATAAGCAGCAGAACAGTACGGCGCGGGTGATTGTGTAAACTAAGATTTCCATAACGGGTGATTGTTTTTGAGGTTGATTGGGTGTTGTTAATTATCGGTAAATGATATAAAGTATTTCTATTGCATATAAGTAAGCCAGCATCAGCTTGCCTTTTATAAAGTCGGTTTGGCCTTTGGTAATAACCGGTAACCCATTGCTATTAATAGTTGATATGCTGTTGCCTGTGTTAAGTTGTGGCCTCACATTCACTATGTTACCTGTTATTATATTTAGCCAATTGCCTGTGCTATGCTTATTTGTTTTGGTTGAGATGATTGCTTTCATGATAGTTTGTTTTTACTGTTGATATGATTATGTCATCCCATAGACATAACACGTGCCAATTGATTAAATGGTTGTCTGTCAGTAAATTAAAACATTGATCGTTTTTGCAAGTATCTTTATTTCGTAGTTCTACGAAATAAATGGACGATATATCGAAACTGCTGATTATCAGCATTTACGTTATTTTTAGCTTTTAAAGTCGATTTTAACGTGTTAATAATTAGCGTGTTATGTAATTTTGTTGTATTTCGTGCAGGTTTCCGTGATCTAACGAAATACCGTTAGTGCTATAAAATGTTAATTGTGTTAACTGTTTGATATATAAATAGTTGTGATTTTGGCTTGTTGTTTGGTATGTGTGTGCTAATCAAGCACTTCACAATTATGAAAACAAAACGCGACTACATCATTAAGCTTAACAGCATTTTAACCCGGCGGGTTATCGATCTGCACGACAAAGGTTACATACACGATTTTTTACCCTTACGCGGGCAAAGCTTTTTGTGCATTCAAAACAAGGAGAAATTTGGGATGGACGAACTGAACATCATCGTTATAGATCAGGCTTACGACCAGTTTACCCGCACCTTTAAATATATACATACCATTGAAACCCCCGATGGTTCAAAAGGGCTACTGCTTGCCGACTTTATTTATACCACATCTAAAAACATGATAAACTAATACCTACCGATGGCACAATTTTACAATACCAATTTATATACAGTTAAAGGCGGGCTTTATCCGGGTTTGTGTGTTAAAGAGCGTTTACGCCGCAGGCTCACCGAATTGTTTAACCGTAACTACATTACCCAATATATTGACATGGCAGCGCAGGATTCCCTGCCTGATGCCTGCGAAATGCAGCTGACCACCAATATTTTGCCCGATGAAGACAATGGCAGCGTTGACTTTGCGCGGCTTAAACTGGCGCTCGAAATATGGAAGGGCATGAATACCGAAGACAGGTGCTCTATATTGCAGCAATTTCAAACCCTGTTTGCCAACCGCGTAAGCGAAGCAGCGGCAAGGGGCAGTATCATGACCTTTTGCAAGGTGTTCATCTGCGAATTGTCGTTTGTTTTGTTGGAGGGTGATGCAGCCCTGAATTAGTGGATTGCTATTACGCTATTACGTTGAATAATATCAAAATAGCCGTAATAAACAGCACGCACATGCCGGCCAGGAACAGGTAATCGGCAATGGCCTCGAGCCTGCCGCCGGGCTTAAGGCTGCCCCTGATGGAAAGGAATGACAGGATACAGCTCAACATGAAAAAGATGAGGGCGAAGGTTACCGTTTCGTCAATAAAGGTGCGTTGGTCAACCTTTAAAAATTTTAGTGAAGTAAGCACCACAAAGCATAATCCAAGTAAGTTTGATGACGCGTTGAGTATGTGCGACGATTTATCATTAGCCATGCCAATAGTTTGGTTTGTGTTAAGCAATTTTAACCATATAAGTTAACCAATGCAAGCTAATAACAAAGCCCGGTACTTTTGTGTAACCGGGCTTTGTTATTTTATAGTTAGTTAAGCTGCTCTGTCGGTTTTATAAACGGTTACGTTACCATCAACAATATCGGCAATTTGCTGCTTAAAGGTTTGCAAATGCGGCTGGCTGTTATGAAGATCAAGACCCGGCTGATCGGCCCATGTTTCGTGGAAAATGAATTGTGTTTCATCTTCGGTAGATTGATACAGCTCATATTGCAGGCAGGCGGCTTCTTGTGTTGAGGCGGCTACCAATTGCTGTAAATAACCTTTCATTTGGGTTGTGGTACCCGGTTTACACTTCACTAACGCTGTTAAGTAAATGCTCATTATGTATGTTGTTTGGAGTAAATATAGTATTTAAATGTGCCTTGTAACGATCCAGTTCGGCAGGTACGTTGCTGGCCTTCATCACATCGTGAAAATGGATGCTTTGCAGTGGCTGCATGCCGGTAAAAGCATTCATGCGGTGAAAACCGAACAGTATGCCATCATCAACATTGGTTTCTTTAAAAAACTCGCCCGGCAGGGTAAAGGCTTCTTTAGGCGCGTTCCACGATGAGGTTACCATGTATTTTTTGCCATGCAGTAAACCACCTGTACCGTAATTAATAGCCGGGTTGGCTGATGAACGGCCATCGCTGCGGTAAATGCCATTTTGATGGCCTTCGGTAAATACCACGTCGATATATTTCTTAAAATCGTGCGGCACCTGGAACCACCAGATGGGGGTATGGTAAATGATCACATCGGCCCATTTATAATTTTCAACTTCTTGTTTCGGGTCGTAATCGTCGTTCACGTCTGTTGCACGCACTTCAAATTCCGGCCTGTCGGCAAAAAAACTGGTGGTGATATCAAGTAAGGTTTTATTGAATTTACCACCTGAATGCCCGAACACCTGGCCGCCGTTTATTACAAATATTTTTTTCATTATATGTTTCTCTTTTATTGTGCAGCAAAATTACTTCGCTTTAATTCATTATTAAAATAATATAAATTATACATTTGTATCATAATTATAATAATAAGAAAATGGTAAATTTTGAATGGTTCCGTACGTTTAAGGCGATATATGAAACAGGCTCGCTAACCGGCGCTGCCGAAAGCTTGTTTATATCGCAGCCGGGGGTAAGCTTGCATTTAAGTTCACTGGAGGCTTATGTGGGCTATAAACTTTTCGACAGGGCTTCGCGCAAAATGGTATCAACCGAGCGGGGTAAAATATTGTATAATTACGTGCAGGAAGCTGTTTGCCGCCTCGAAGATGCCGAGAAGCATTTCCATAAAAGCACCGAGAAGGATGTACCTACTATTAGTATAGGCATGTGCTTTGAAACTTTTCAGTTCACCCTCGAATCCTATTTGCCTACACTGCCCTTCAACGTAATTATCAAATTTGGCGAATACCCCGAAATGCTTGCCGATCTGGATAATGGTATCCTCGATCTGATTATTACACCGCAAAAAGGCGATTATAAAAATTTACTATACAAGCCGTTTTTTAAAGAGAAAATAGTAGTTGTTACCGGTTCACAAACACCTACATCCGGGTTTAATAAGCTACACCAGCAGCAGGATATGGCCGGAATGCAAGCCTGGCTGAAGGAACAACGCTGGTATGGTACCGCCGGTGATATGGAACACCTGCGCAATTTTTGGTTCTCCAACTTTGGTAAACGGCCCGATTTTAAACCAAATTTCATTGTGCCAAATATGTGCTCTATCATCAGGTGCTTAAGCGCCGGTAAAGGAGTGGCCGTAGTGCCCGATTTCTTGTCCAAACGAGAACTTGATGCCGGGGCTATTAAAATATTATGGGAAGGCGATAAAAAGATAGAGAACATGCTGTACTTCGCCACTCGCAAAAAATCTATCTATACCGAACAAACCGATCTTATTGAGAATATATTCCTGAAAGAAATAGCCTAAACAGGCTGATGCTCCTGTCGATACTGCATGTGTTTATACATGCCGCCTAACAGTGGCTTTTGGCCAACTACCTTAAAGCCGATGCCACTGTATAATTTTTCGGCTAAGTGATTGTCGTTACTTACCAGTAAACCAATGGGCTGGTTTTGATTTTGGTGTACCAATTCGGCTATTAGTTGTTTGCCTATGCCTTTTCCCTGTTGGTTTGGGTCTACACTCAGGCAGTCTATATAAAATTCACCGGCTTCGGTTTCATTTTCGGGTTGGGTTGAAAAGCCGTAAACCGAACGGATATGCTCCAGGAAAGGCGCGCGTAATACTTCCAGATCGGCACCATTATAACCATTGATGATGCCGTGTACACCTGCCGCATCTCCGTAAACTAATGTATTCTCATAGCTATATTGATTGCCCGCTATCCCGGCGAAATGTTCAAACACGGGGATAGCCTCGTTTGGGTCATTGGCATTGATAAACTTAGCAGCCAGCTCGCCCATGGCCTGTACAATTAAGCGTGCTATGTGCGGCGCGTCGGTAGGTGTTGCCTGTCGTATCATATCGGTTAAAGGTATAGATAAAGGTTTTGTTTTGTAGGTTGAATTGGCTTTACATCTTCCGGCACCATCTATAATAATTGAAAATAATAAATGCTTTTAGCATTAAATTGCGTTTATTTAATGGATTATTCTGTGCAGTGTAAAACAATAGTGCATTGATGCCATAATTCGACAATACAATTAACCAAAATTTAAAATTTTCACATTCATGAGAAAAAACCTGCTATTCGGGATTGCATTATTCCTAACAAGTTTTCATTATGCCTCGGGTCAGGACCGCAAGGCACCGGCCTATCCTTTAATTACGCACAACCCGTATTTCAGTATCTGGTCAACCGCCAACAAGCTTACCGATGCTACTACTACCCACTGGACAGGCTCAAACCAATCGCTTATCGGTTTAATTAATGTTGACGGCACCATTTACCGCTTTTTAGGTAAGGAGCCCGAATATTACAAAACTATTTTGCCTGCATCCGACGAAAAATCGTACGAGGTTACTTATACCGAAACCAAACCCGAGGGCGACTGGAAAGCAGCGCAATACCCTGCCACAGGCTGGAAAAAAGGCGCATCGCCAATTGGGGATACCGAAGGGCTGGATAAGATCTTATGGAAAACAAAAGATATCTGGTTCCGCAGAACGTTTACTCTCGCCAAAACCGAAGACATCAATAAATTGCTTTTAAAGCTATCTCATGATGATGATGTGGAGGTGTTTTTAAACGGCGAAGCACTCTACTCAAAAGTAGGTGTAACTAACGATTACGGCCTGATCCCGATTGATAAAGCTAAGCTTAAAGCAGGCCAAAACGTATTGGCTATGCACGTAGCAAATACAGGCGGCGGCGCACGTGCCGATATTGGTCTGGTTGATAAAGAAAAGCCAAGTGCCGATAAGCCGATATCGGTGGCCGATCAAACCAATGTAAGCATCAACGCTACGCAAACCATTTACAGCTTTAAAGCAGGCAAGGTTGATCTGGATGTAACTTTTACTTCGCCATTGCTGATGAATGACCTGTCTTTATTGTCAAGGCCGGTTTCATACATCGCCTATAAAGTAAAGGCTAACGATGGCAAAACGCACAATGTTAAGGTATACTTAAGCGCGTCAACTGATATCGCGGTTAATAAATCATCGCAGGAGGTTACCGCTAAAAAATATGCTACCGCCAATCTTTCTATCCTAAAAGCAGGCAGCGTTGAGCAGCCCATTTTGAAAAAGAAAGGCGACGATATGCGGATAGACTGGGGTTATGTTTATGTAGCCGCGCCAAAATCGGCAGGCGCTACCCAGTTCATCACATCTGAAAAAGAAGCTATCGGCGCTTTCCGTAAAGGTAGTGTGGTATCAACTGCATCACAAGGTAAAAAGTTGGCGTTAAACACTGTTGTGCCTTTTACAAAGGTAGGGGCGGCACCGGTATCTAAATTTATTGAGTTAGGGTACGATGATATTTATTCTATCCAATACTTCAAAACCAATTTAAGGCCATGGTGGAATTTATCGGGCAAAGAAACCATTGAGAGCCAGCTTACCAAGGCTGCTACAGGTTATGCTTCGGTATTGCAAAAATGCGCGACGTTTAACAAAAGCATGTATGCCCAAGCTTTAAAATCGGGCGGTAAAGATTATGCCGAATTGTGCGTATTGGCTTACCGTCAAAGTATAGCAGCACACCAACTGGTTAAAAGTCCGCAAGGCGAAATCCTTTGGTTATCAAAAGAGAACTTTAGCGGTGGTTTCATCAATACGGTTGACGTTACCTATCCATCTGCCCCGCTGTACCTCGTTTACAATCCCGAATTGTTGCAAGGGATGCTTAATGGTATCTTCTACTTTAGCGAAAGCGGTAAGTTTGATAAGAACTTCGCGGCGCACGATTTAGGTACCTATCCGCATGCCAACGGCCAAACTTACGGCGAAGGTATGCCGGTTGAAGAATCGGGTAATATGATCATCCTGGTGGCGGCTATTGCCAAAGCGCAGGGCAATCCTGAGTATGCCCGCAAACACTGGAAAACCCTGAGCACCTGGGTAAATTACCTTACCGAAGAAGGCTTTGACCCGGCTAACCAGTTATGTACCGACGATTTTGCCGGTCACCTGGCTCGTAATGCAAACTTATCGGTTAAAGCTATTGTTGGTATTGGCTGCTACGCGCAACTGGCCGATGCCCTTGGCGAAAAACAAACCGCTGCCAAATACCGCGAAATTGCTAAAGGCATGGTTGGTAAATGGATGCAACTGGCAGGCGATGGTGACCACTATACCCTTACTTTCGAAAATAAAGGCACCTGGAGCCAAAAGTATAACCTGGTTTGGGATAAAGTTTTAGGCTTAAACCTGTTCCCGCAATCGGTATATGATACAGAAACCAAATACTACCTGAGCAAGCAAAACGAATACGGTTTGCCTTTAGATAGCCGCAAAACATACACCAAATCTGACTGGATATTGTGGACCGCTACCTTTGCACCAACTCAAAAAGAGTTTGAAGCATTGATTCAGCCTGTATACAAATACGCCTTAGAAACCAGCACCCGCGTACCACTGAGCGACTGGCACGAAACTACTAACGGTAAACAAACAGGCTTTCAGGCCCGTAGCGTTATCGGCGGTTATTTTATGAAGATGCTGTACGATAAGCAAACAGCTAAAAAGTAATTTAACGATTTAAAGAAAAGCGCCGCTGGTAATTATATTGGCGGCGCTTTCTGTTTTATGGCTTTTGTTTGAGTATGCTGATGAGCACCCCGTTCGTCCAGCCGAAGCCATCTTGTGTAGGGTATTCGCCGCCTCCAGCTATCAGCGTGGTATCAATTACATTGTATTTTTCCAGCAGTTTACCGGTTTGCTTAAACACCCTAATGTTGGTACGGCTCCAGCGAGATGCTATTTCATTAGATAAAGCCTGCTGCTGATAATTCTTCAATCCCTCAATGGCTACCCACTGCAAAGGCGCCCAACCATTTGGCGCATCCCATTGCTGATGAGTGAATGCGAGGGTGGTAACCAAGCCGCCGGGTTTCAAAAATCTTTTCTGCAACACCTTAGCCATCAATCCCGACTGCTCCTGCGATGCTATCTTGAAAAATAGCGGATAAACACCGGCCAGTGTTAATTGAGTGCTTTGCTTGGCTTGTTTCCAGTTATAATCGCGGTACCAGCCGGTTTTGGCATCCCAGCAATATTTAATAATGGCCTGTTTGCGTTTTTCGGCTTTCGCTGTAAGATCGCCGCAGGCTTTCTCATTGTTATCGAGCTGCGCGGCATAGGCCAGTAAAAGTTCGAGGTTATAAAGCAGGCAATTGAGATCTACAGGTACAATATCTGTAGTGCTGATGGTTTTAAGCGTTTCTCCATCGGCAAACCAGCGGCTGCTAAAATCCCATCCCGATTCGGCACCTGAACGTAACTGGCGGTAAACTTCGGGCTTTGCCCTGCCGCTTGCCGCAGCTGTGGCAATATCCTCGGTATAGGCTTCTTCACGAGGCCAGTCGCCGCTATCGTAAAAGCGGTTGAGTACCGCTCCGCCCGGTAAATGCACTACGTGTGCCGATACCATTACGTTGGTTTTTTTATCATCCATCCAAAAACGGTACTCTTTTTCAAGCGCGTCTTTATTGGCGGTTAAAACAGAATCGGCTTTATTAGGCTTGCTTTGCATCAGCAACTGCACCATCAGCGAAAAATAGGGTGGCTGCGAACGCGTAAGATAGTAAGTGCGGTTACCATTAGGAATGAAACCATAATTGCGAATGAGCCAGGCAAAATTGTTCACCATATCTTCGATCATGCTCACCCTGCCGCTTTGCTTAAGCCCCAGCATGGTAAAGTACGAATCCCAGTAATATACTTCCCTGAAACGCCCACCGGGTACTATGTACGGGTTTGGCAAACTAATCAGCGAGCTTGAAGCGTCATATTTGTCGGTCTTCCGGGCAAGTACATCCCACAGCTGTTCAATATGCGCTTCAACACTTTCTTTTCCGCTTTTGTATTTGTTTGCAGCGGTTGCGGGCAAACCGAAATTATGCGCCACAAAAGCCTTTAATTTAAAGCCGGGTTTATCTTTTTGGGCTCTGTAATCTTTAATTATATCGGCAGGGCTCCGTTTAGGTGTGTAATCGGTAAAAGTTTTACTATCCGGAAATATCCCCGACGATTGTACCGCCTCAAACAGTTCCGGAAAAAGCTCCCGTGGCGAACTTTTTTTAAGTGTTTCTTTGGTATTAGTAGTGCCCGTGCCGCCTTGTTTGCAGGCACTAAATAATATAACAAACGCGATGATCAATAACCTGTACTTCATAAACAATGTATTGGTTGTTGAAGTAACAGGTGTTTAGGGTAATGGTTTTTAGGAGGTTTTTTTACTTCCCTCCTCGGGGAGGGGTGCGTCGGGAACCGTGGTGGCAGGGAGGGGTTTTCTCCAGTATTACATAAACGGCTATGAAACCCCTCCCTCCACCCTCCCAAGGGAGGGAATCGCACATGCCCCGCTTTTCCCTCGCAATACTTACGCCCCAAGCCTATTGTACAGTGACAAAACGGAGCAGAAGTTAAAATGGTTTTAGGAAGGTTTTTCACTTCCCTCCTTGGGGAGGGGTGCGTTGGGAAGTGTAGTGGCAGGGAGGGGTTTTCTCCAGTATTGCATAAACGGCTATGAAACCCCTCCCTCCACCCTCACCAGGGGAGGGAATCGCACATTGCCCCCGTTTTTTCTTCGCAATAATTACACCCCCTGCTCATGGTCGGTTTTATAGTCCTTTATTTCATCTAAAAAATCAATAGCCTTACTTAACTCCGTACCGCCAAAACTTTTTATCATGTTTTTTACCCAGGTACGGCGGGCCTTGCGGTAATTGAGCAGGCGATAGGCGGCTACAGATAGTATTACAAATAAGGATACCACTATCAACTGGATCAGCCAAAAGGTGGTGCCTGCATGGGCAACCAATGTGTCGTTATACCAAAAGGTGCAATAAAATGGCGTTTGTAATATGAGTATTCGCCCCACATCAATACCTGATAGTTGTATAGCGGCCAGCTTTTCCTGTGCCTGGGTAATGTTACCATTGAGGTCGATATTATTTAGCTGACCTGCATGCTGCGCGTATTTTATCACCGCGTACAGGTTAAAGAAAATGATAAAGCTTGCCGAAATAACGAAGTATATATTCCCGAGGTGATCAAACACGGCGAGGCCTAAAATTACCAGCCAAAGTGTACCCAGTACTACCCCCAATATCAATTGGCGGTGGAACGCGTTGATCTTGCTTTCGGCCTTTTGGGTTTGCATATCCTTAATTATTTTATGATTGAGTTGCAGCGATCTTTCCAGTTTGGCATCATACGCGTGCCAAAGTTGTTTTATGTCCAGTTCTTCCATTGTGTTAAGCTTTAATTTTTGAAAATTTTTGTTTTAGTTGTTCTTTGATCCGGTTTATTTTGGTGCGGATGTTGGTTTCAGACAAACCCAGTATCTCTGCTATTTCCTTTCCGCTTTTTTCTTCGAGGTAAAGCAGCATCAACGCGCGGTCGAGTTCCTTTAATTCGCTGATGAACTGCTGTAAAAGATTGAGTTGAACGTTGGTTTGGTCGTCGTCATTACCGACATCGCTAAAAGCAATAATGTTATCGGGTAGCGGCTGTATGTGCTCGTTCTTCTTTTTCTCTTTCCGGTACGAGTCTATAGCCACATTGAGCGCCACACGATACATCCAGGTAGATATTTTGCTGCGGGCATCATAACTTTCAAAACTCCGCCATAGCTGCAGGATGATCTCCTGTATCAGATCTTTTTTATCGTCGTCGTCCTTTTTAAAGGAGTTGGCAATCTTGTAGATCAATCCCTTATGCTGTTCAATTACCGATAAAAAGAGTTCGTCCCGGTTAAGCGTATCCATTGTTGTACATGCGTTTATCAATTTATACACAATTATTCGTACGGATAACTAAAATGTCACAAAGGAATTTAATTCAAAAGTTAAAATTCAAAATTAAAAAGGAGAATCAGGAGTTAAGAATCAGGATTAAAGAGCGGGAAATATTTTTTGAATTTTGACTTTTAATTTTTGAATTAAAAAAAGCCCTCCCGAAAAATCGGAAAGGGCCAATCATCCTCTAAACAAAAATTATTATTTGGCTACGTTCAGTAGTTCAAGTATTTTATCGGCAACCAATTCTGCCGAGGCCGGGTTTTGACCGGTGATGAGCAAGCCATCGGTAGTTATAAACGGTTTCCAGTCGTCACCTTTTTGGTAAACAGCGCCGCTTTGTTTCAGCATATCTTCTAACGAAAACGGAATCACATCGGTAGTACCGCCCGCCACCTCTTCGCTATTGGTAAAGCCCGCCACCTTTTTGCCTTTAACTAAGAAGTCGCCGTTTTTAGCTTTTACATTTTTTAACGCTGCCGGGGCATGGCAAACAAGTGCTACGGGCTTACCGGTGTTGTAAAAAGTTTCTATCAGGTCGATGGATGTTTTATTCTCCGGCAGATCCCACATCGGACCATGGCCTCCCGGATAAAAGATGGCATCGTAATCCTTAGCATTAACCTCATTTAAAGTTGTTGTATGCATAAGTTTGTCCTGCGCGGTAGCATCAGCTAAAAACTTTTTAACAGAAAGTGTGCTGTATTCAGGCTGAACACTCTTTGGATCAATAGGTGCCTGATCGCCTTTTGGCGAAGCAATGGTTACTTCAACCCCGGCGGCAGTAAGCATGTAATATGGTGTGGCCAGTTCTTCCAGCCAAATGCCGGTTTTTTTACCGGGGGCTACATCGCTGAATGAGGTAACCACTATCAATACTTTTTTTGATTTTAATGTGTTCATTTCGGTTTTAGTTAGGGTGGTATTGGCTTTAGCGCTATTGCTTACAACAACAAACGATAGTACCAATGTCAATAAAATATTTGCTTTAGTTTTCATTTCTTTTTTATTCAAAATTGGCACTAATTGCAGGCTTAATACAAGGATGTAGATCAACAAATTTGTGTGAGGTACATCACATCAGTCGGGCGTTAATGCTGTTTATCGTCAATAAAAGTATTTACTTTGTACCTTGTAATTAAACCGGCTATGAGCATTGTATTAAGGCAGCATTTAGAAGAAATAATATCGTTAACCGATGCCGAGTTTGATCATGTGCTTTCCTTCTTCACTTACAAACGTTATAAAAAGCACCAGTTTGTGGTGCAGGCCGGTAATATGGTTAATAATGATCATTTTGTGATAAGCGGCTTGCTAAAATCGTCGTTCCTGAACGAGCAGGGCAAGGAGCACATCATTCAGTTTGCCATGGAAAACTGGTGGACATCAGACTACAAAGCCCTGAGTAAGCAAACACCGGCCACTTTTAATATCGACTGTATAGAAGACGCGGAACTACTGGCCATCTCCGCCGAAAGCAAACAACAGCTCTGTGTCGAATCGCATAAAATAGAGCACTTTTTGAGAGTGAAAAATAACGCCGGGTACGTTAGTTTGCAGCAGCGTATATTATCCTTGCTAAACAATGACGCTCATGCCCGTTATAAAGAATTTTTAGAACAATATCCATCGTTAGTCCAACGTATCCCCAAGGCGTTAATAGCATCGTATTTAGGTGTGACGCGCGAAACTTTGAGCCGCTTGAGCCTTTAAGGTTTATAGGGCAGTATAGTTGAACTGACAGTAACATCAGGCGTGCCCGAAATAATAATTAATATGCCGCCGTTACGGGTTGAAGAATGATCGATATATAGCTGCTGCTCACTGCCAATGCCGAACTGTGTTTTCTCCGAGCTTAGTCCCCAGTAAATGATGGGGATGCCTTGCCATTTAAGCCGGTGCTTTAACCTGAAATAACCATTTTTTAATTTGCCTTTCACCAGCCGTGTTTTAAGTAAATGATTGCCATTGTATAAAGATGCTTTGACAGTTTTAGGGTCTGCCATTTCCAGCGTAAAATGTGTCGCCTGCTTTACTTCTGTCGAATCAATATCGGGCTCTTTCAAAAAGTAATTCCAAATTACATTGTTTGATGGGAGATTTAGGGCATTTTCCTGACGCGTTACTACAGGATAGCTGCCCAATAACCGAGGGGCTTTCAAGTCAACCAGTCCATCCCGATGAGGGGCTTTTAAACTCGAACAGGCTGTCAACAGCGTAGCAAACGTAATCAGCAATACCAACCCGTGATTTTTATACCGATGCTGCCAATGATAGAGATGTGATAATGTCAGCTTATTGCTAAGCTGTGGTTTTTTAGGTGATAACATAGGTTGCTATTTACCATTAAAAACTGATAGATCACTTATCTATTTAGCGATAGTAAATCACGAACTGAATCAACATTAAAGCAAGCGTTAATTATTATTCAGTAAAACCATATTGCTATAAAAACAGTATTTTGGTGCAAAGCGTTTATACCACTATATGCCAACCCATACCGATCAGTTTTATGCCGCCTTACCGGTTAGTAAATTGCCGCTTACCGAGCTATTGGTTACGGCTGATTTATTTCACCAGGTACCTGCCGACTGGCGCATTATCATTACTGATATTAAAAGTTCAACCCTTGCCGTGCAGGATGGGTTGCACCAAAACGTGAACATGGTGGCAACCGGCAGCATTGTTACTGTGCTTAACCTTGCTTACAAGGCTGGTATGGCTGTTCCGTTCTTTTTTGGGGGCGATGGTGCCACATTTATATTACCGCCCGAACTGGTTGACAAGGCCATGCCTGCGCTGTTGCAATATAAACAGCAAACCATGGATAACTTTAGCTTGAACCTGCGTATTGGCACTGTGCGGGTCGCCGATGTATACGAGGCCGGTTATTCGCTTCAGATATGCAAGTTTTGCCTGGCCGATAGCTTTCCGATCCCCATTGTATTGGGCGATGGATTGAATTATGCCGAAAGTATAATTAAAGGCGAAGGTTACATGCTTGGGTTGGATAGTGATCTTACCGAAGAGCCCGACCTTACCGGCATGCAATGCCGCTGGGATAAAATACCTCCGCCCGAAAATAAAGATGAAGTGGTTACCCTCTTGGTTATTGCCCGCAACAGCGCGGCGCAGTCTACCGTGTTTTGCGAGGTGATGCGGCAGATAGATGATATTTACGGCAGCGCCAAAAAGCGACAGCCTATATCAGTAGGTAAGCTCAAATTTAAATCGACCTTTAACAGGCTGGGGAGCGAAATGCGGGCACGGCTGGGTAAAATAAAATTCTTCGAACTGGTTAAAACATGGGCTATTAACCTGTATAGTTACGTATGGTTCCGTACCGAAAAGGGAAAGGACTACCTGAACCGACTGGTTGAAATGTCGGACACGCTGGTGATCGATGGTAAGATCAATACCGTAATATCGGGCACCAAAGAGCAACGTGCCGAGTTACAGGCCATACTCGACGGAATGGAAAAACAGGGCGATATTTATTATGGATTGCATGTAAGCGGCGCTTCTATCATGTCGTGCTACGTGCGCGATCTGGAGGACGGCCATATCCATTTTGTAGATGGTGCTGAGGGTGGCTATACCAAGGCTGCCACTGTTTTGAAAGCCAAGATCAAGGCTATACAATAATCGACTTTTTATAAATCCCCTTGCTCTTTAACCCAAGTATCAAGCGCAGTGATGGAGGCGGATTTCGTTTTAACAAAGGCCGCGGCACCTTTATCATTAGCCTGGCTGATGTAATTGGCAAACGCGGGCATATTGCCTGTTTGCGCCAGTTTGTAATAGCGGTTCATCAGTTTGGTATATAAGATGCTGCCCCCTGTTTGTTTTTTAGCCAAATTGCCTGCCGCTGTAAATATTGCCTTCAACTGCTCACTTAATAATGTGGCAGGCGTGGGGTATTTCTTATTATTTGCACCGGCTACAGCCGTGGTTATGGTCTGGTTAAGTTCGCGTGTATCGGCACTTACAGTGCCCGATGTTTGGCCTGCTTTTAACTCACCTCCCTTTAATATGCTTTGCAGGTTGGTATAAGCCTCATCGCTTTTTGCACCCGTAGGTTCGAGCCATAAAAAGTGGCACAGTGCCAGTAAGGCCGGCATCCTTTTGTTTTGATGAAAGGTAACCAAAGCGTATAAGCGTATGCTGGCTGCGTGATCGGGCTTTAGGCCGATGGCCGCGATAGCGCTTTGCTCAGCTTCAGTATACTGGCGATTACGGAAATAGGCCAACCCGAGGTTGTAATACGTGGAATGATCGGTTGAATCGGTTTTAATGGCCAGTTTATAGCTGTCAACAGATTTTTGCGCCTGCGATAATTTGTCGTAAATGCTGCCCATTAAACCGTAGGATGCCGCCATGATATTGGCCGATGCATTGCCCTCTACAACCTTTTGCAGGTAGGGCAGGGCGTCGCTGCCTTTTCCTGATGCATTCAGGCTAAAAGCCATCTGGTAATTAGCGTTGATATTGGCAGGTTCCAGCGCAAGTGCTGCCTTATATTTCTCGATAGCGCCTGTATAATTACGTGCATTATTAAGCTCAATACCTTCTTTTAACAGGGAATTTACATCCTGTGCCAAAGCGCCCCGTGAAAGGGCAAAAAATAAAATAGTTGATACGATCTTGAAAATAGATTTCATAAAATATGATGATGCACTAAGGTAATCACTACAGTTTAATACGCACTAACAAATTTGCTATACCCATATTAATGCTCACTCTTTTTAAATTGAACGCTTATAACCTTACCCTGCGTGTGGTAGTTTGCTTTTATTATTGCCGGGAGGTTTTCAAGAGACTCCTGCAAGCCATCTGCAATAAAATATTCTGAAGGTAAAGACGCTTGTGTAAACTTTAGTTTGCCGCCCTCATCCGGCACGGCGTTTTCAGGTAAAAAGACAATAGCCTTCTGCATTTTCCCCTTGCTGATCGTGATTTTCGAGGCTGCCAAATAACCATCCGCTAAGATGAATTTTACCGTTTTGCCTTTTAGAGTTGCTCTGTAAGCAACGGCATCATAAGCTTTTTGAGCCTTTACCGATGCCGGTATAATCAGCAACAAAAAAATAGACAGCTGAAAGAGTAACTTCATTTTCTATTAACGCTCTTGGTTTGAAAATGTTCGGCCGCACGGAAGGGGGGATGGAATGGCTACAAAACAAAAAAACCCTTCTCCGTAGAGAAAGGGATTTAAGAGCGAAAGACGAGATTCGAACTCGCGACCCCGACCTTGGCAAGGTCGTGCTCTACCAACTGAGCTACTTTCGCTTGGTGAAAACAGATCCTATAATTTAGCAAACTTTTTGCTCTGTACTTAGAGCGGGAATTGAAGTTTTTGCTGTAATGGCTTGATGTTCAATTCTTTATTCCTGATTAAAAATCAGATGCACTTATTTTAGTGCTATTTGCTATCCTTATTTAGGAGCGTTTTTTTAACGATGCAAAGATAGGATTATCTTTTTGTTTTGCAATTGTTAAGTTAGATTAATTAGGCAAAATCAATTGTTTTTGGAGGTTATTTCCCCAAAGTAACTGATTGCCAAGGAAATTAATTTGCACCTGTAATGAGATTTTTTTGAACTTTTTCAGAAAGATTTAAGCGCTCTGCTAATTGAGATACTATTTTTAATACAAATGGGATTCTTGAATACATAAAACCATCGCAATTTCTTCGAAATGTTGTCAAGCACATTTACCATGTTTTTGTCGAAAATAAACATTCTGACAATCCGAAGTTCGATTTGCCTCCCAACTGGTTTATCATTGATCCTACTTATCATTTTGGCTACAAGTTGCTCCGCTTTCGGCACATGGGAGCGGCAACGTTCGCGCAAATTTGCATTTCATAATATCACAAAAAGGAAATGACAAAAACAATTTTTATTACCGGCGCCTCATCAGGTATTGGTAAAGCTACTGCTAAACTATTTGCAGATAAAGGATGGAAGGTAATTGCCACTATGCGCAAGCCGGAGAATGAACAGGAACTCAACCTGCTGGAAAATGTGACTTTACTGCCGTTGGATGTAACTAACCTGGCGCAGATCAGGGAAACTACTCAGAAGGCGCTTGAACTGGGTGATATAGATGTGGTGTTTAACAATGCGGGTTACGTGTTACTTGGCCCTTTGGAAGCTAATACGGATGAACAGATAGTGGCGCAGATGGAAACCAACTTCCTGGGAGTGATCCGCGTTACGCAGGCATTTATTCCTTATTTCCGCGAGAAAAAGTCCGGGCTGTTCATCACCAATGGCTCTTCTGCGGGCTTAATGGGTTTCCCGGTTAGTTCAATGTATGATGCCAGTAAATGGGCAATAGAGGGCTGGAGCGAGAGCTTATCCTACGAATTGAATGAGCAGGGGATAGGCATTAAAACCATAGAACCCGGTATGGTAGCTACTGATATTGGCAGCCGTGCGGTATTTGTAGGGCACCCGGCATACGAAACCCTCATGAACAAGTTTACAAAAATAATGACAGGGGCAGAGTATATTTCAACTCCGGAGCAAATTGCCGAAGTGGTTTACGAGGCGGCTACCGATGGCAAAAATACCCTGCGCTATGTTTGCGGCGACGATGCCAAAAACCTTTACGCGCAACGTTTGGCAGAAGGCGATGAGGCATTCCGTGTAAGGATAAAACAAATGTTTGATGCCTTGTAGGCAACCAAATTTTACATTGCCGGTAAATATCTTTAACCATATTTACCGGCAGTTATTTACGTGAGTATTATGGAATTGAAAAATAAAGTAAGGGTGTTTAACACGATCAGCGAGCTGCAACGTGTATTTGGCCTGCCGCAACCTTTACATCCGCTGATCAGCCTGCTCGACTTTTCTAAAGTAGAAGTTACTGCCGAAATGCTGGCCGATCCCTTTGTGATGAATTTTTATTGCATTACTTATAACGAGGTTTCGGGCTGCCGGATGAAATACGGGCAAACCATTTACGATTTTAAGGAGGGCGGTATGTTCTTTACCGCGCCGGGCCAACCGTTAAAACCTGTAGAATCGGCCGCCGCGGGTCCGGGCTTTACACTTCTTATTCATCCTGATTTTCTGCGCCACTACCCGCTGGATGCTAAAATTAAAACTTACGGCTTTTTTGCCTACTCGGTGAACGAAACCCTGCACCTTTCGGGAAAGGAAAGGGCCGTTATCAGCGCTATTGGTAAAAACATCGGCGACGAACTGGAAACAGCCATTGATGATATTACCCAGGATGTGCTGATCTCTCAGATCGAGTTACTGTTGAATTATAGCCAGCGATTTTATAAGCGTCAGTTTATCACCCGGAAACCCATCAACAATATTTTACTGGAAAGGCTCGATACGCTGCTGGATAATTACTTTAGGGATAAAACCGCGCTCATGAAAGGTTTGCCATCGGTACAATACCTCGCCGGCGAATTGAACATTTCACCCAAATATCTCGGCGATATGCTGAGGGCGCTAACCGGGCATAATACACAGCAGCATATCCATCTTAAAATTATCGAGAAAGCCAAAGAGATCCTCACCATCAGCAATCTCACTGTTGGCGAGATCGCTTTTCAGCTGGGCTTTGAACATCCGCAATCGTTCAGCAAGTTGTTCAAGTCTAAAACCAACCTTTCGCCACTGGAGTTCCGGGCAAGCTATAATTAGGTATGGTGATATAATCATGTTGTATCAACATGGCAAGTATAAAGCCGGTACCTTGGAAAGGCAACCTGCTGTTCTATCGAATATTGCTCTGCTATAAGGGTGAATAGATTTTGGATAGATTTACTAATTTAGGGCACCTCTTATATGATCTGCCAAAAATGACACTATTCCATTTTAACTTTAACCTGATTAAATCTTCGCCAATCAAAATTTCAGCATGCCTGGTAATTGGTGTATTGCTTTGTTTTGTTAACCCGGCGAAAAGCCAGGATCTTGGCCAGCAAAATGAAATTTTTTGGCACACCAATGCCGGTAACGGAATAACCTGGAACATCTTAAATGAGAAGCGATTACCCCATGACGATAATATGGAGATGTCGGGTTTGTTGGTATCGGGAATTGTGAAATATAAAGTCGATCAGGCTAAACAAGTACAAATTATAAGAGATGTGATCTTTCCGCAGCTGCGGAAATACAGCAAATCCAATGAGTCGATGTACAGGGCTTATTTGCGGTCCGAATACAGCGACGATATATTGCCGGTGATCACCCTTGCAAAAAAGAAATTGGAAACCGGTGTATTAGATTCGGTATGTATTAATGGTAAAATAGCGTTTTATTTTAAAGCAAGGGATGGGATTAGGGTAGTAAGATCTTTCTTCCCGTCTATGGATAAGCGGTGTTTTGTAGAGAAATGGACGCTGATCAATACCGGTTCAGACTCACAAACGCTGGACATTGGCGCTACAGAACTGAACCAGGATGAAGCAGGCTGGCATGGCCGTTATTACAGAAAGGTAACTACCGATGCACAGCGCGAGGTAAACATTGCGCCCGGCAAAAAATACGAATTCGGCATTTACTTCACAGCTACGCTAAACGATGAGCCGGAGCCGGCAAGGTCTTTCACCGACATAGAGCATAACCGGAATTTATTTTTGGACAGTGTTTCCAATAACCTCGTTTTAAAATCACCGGATGATGTAATAAATACCTTGTTTTATTTTTCAAAGATCAGGGCGGCAGAGAGTATTTTCAAGTCGCGGCTTGGCTTGGTACATTCACCGGGCGGTGGTAATTACTACGTAGGCATCTGGGCTAATGATCAGGCTGAGTATAGCGGCCCGTTTTTTCCTTATCTCGGTTATCAGAAAGGTACACAGGCAGCCATGAATGCCTACCGGATATTCCAACAAAATATTCCTAAAGACGGTGGTAAAATATGGGCCTCATTTGAATTAGATGTAACCTTCCCCTTTGGAGCAAATGACCGTGGCGACGCGGCGATGATTGCTTATGGGGCAACCCATTATTTACTGGCGCAGGGTGACAGGGCAAAAGCTGAGGAAATATGGCCTCTTATTAACTGGTGTTTGGAGTATACTAAAAAACGGGTTACTCCCGATGGAATTGTAGCCTCAGAAAGTGATGAACTGGAGGGGCGGTTTCCAACAGGCTCGGCTAACCTGTCAACATCATCACTGTATTACGGTGCCTTAGTTCAGGCCGGGCGGTTAGCCAAAGCAATGGGTAAGCCGGCTTCTTTAATTGCCGATTACGAAGCTCGTGCAAAAAAACTATCTCAAGCTATCGAAAAATACTTCGGGGCAAAAATGGATGGGCTCGATACCTACAAATATTATAAGGAAAATACTACGTTAAGAAGCTGGATATGCCTCCCTTTGGTAGTGGGTTTAAATGAGCGAAAAAATGGCACCCTGGATGCCTTGTTTAATAAATTATGGTCGGCAAATGGTGTGCTTACCGAATTAAACCCCAATGAAAGTGACGCGAAGGTGTTTTGGGACCGGGGAACGCTTTACGCGTTTAGAGGTGCTTTTAAGGCGGGTGCGGCTGACAGAGCTTTGGAAAGGCTTGCCTCGTATTCAACTACCCGTTTAACCGGCTTCCGTGTACCTTATGTGGTGGAAGCATGGCCCGAGAACGGGATGGCTCATCTCTCTGCCGAAAGCGCCTTGTATTGCCGCGTGTTTACGGAAGGATTGTTAGGTATTGAACCTACAAGTTTCAATACTTTTCTTTTGCGCCCCAATTTGCCAGCGAAGTGGACTCATTTGGAATTAAATAACATCCGCGCCTTTAATGCTAACGTAAGCATAAGCTTACAGCGTCAGAAAGATAAACTTAGATTGAGGGTTCTTCAGGATGGAAAAAGTATTGTTGACCAATTAATTAAGAACGATACCCAGATAGCGGTAAAGATTAGATAGGTATAGACCATTCGGGCGGTAATTTAGTAGGGCATTGTTTCGTTGAAATTTTGGTTTATAAAAGTTTTGCAACAAAAAAATTACAAAAAGTTTCAGATTACATTTTAATTTTTTAGATTGCTAAACCAATTTAATAACCAACAATCCATGACTTCCAAGGATTATCAGTTGAACGATCTGTTGCGTAATGTTGCCGTTTTTAAAAACGAGCAGGATTACCGGAGGTTATTTAATGCGCTTTTTCCGTGCCTTAAGGGATTTGCATTTACCTTGCTGAAATCGGAAGATCTGGCCGAAGAAGTAGCGAGCGATGTGATGATCACCATTTGGCGTAAAAAGGAGTTGTTAACCGAGGTACAAAATATAAAGGTATACGCCTTTGTTATCGCCAAAAACCTGTCTCTAAATGTATTAAAACAGCAGGCCCGCCATAAATTGATCAGTCTGGATGATATTGACGTTAACTTAGCGATGTTTGAGCGCTCGCCCGAACAAATTTTGATGTATACCGAGCTTAAAGAAAAAATAAAGGAGGTAACCGAAGGCTTGCCTGCCAAGTGCAAGCTGGTTTTTAAACTGGTGCGCGAGGATGGCTTTTCGTATAAGGAGGCCGGCGAGATCCTGAATATCTCTGTAAAAACGGTAGACGCGCATTTGGTAGCCGCTGTACGCAAAATAACGGCCGCTTTAAAACAGGAATTTAACCTGTCAAAATATTAATCAAATTTATTTTCAGGCGGAATAGGGAATAGGGCGATATTTTTTGTCCTTGTTGTAGTTACCCAATTATAACAGCCTGTATGTACGAAGAACGAATCACTTTATTACTCACCCGTAAAATTGCCGGCGAAGCCACTGCCGACGAATTAAGGGAATTAAATGATCTTCTTCATAAGCATCATGACGCTGTTTACTACGAAGAATTTTTAAAGGAACTATGGCATCCATCGGCCGATACTGCACAACAAGCCGATAAAACTAACTCGCAATACGAAAAGCATGTTGCCCGCTTTAAAGACGAATTAGACTTTACCCCGCCCGAAAATGATGGTTTACTATCTCCGCCGGATAGGGGCAGCTTAAGGCTCAAATTAGTGTTGCTTATTTTGCCGCTTTTGTTAGTAATAGGTTTAATGCTGCAAAAGGTTTACCGGGCACCATCAAATAAAGCCTTTACAACCATTATGGCAGGCAAAGGCATGCGCAAGCAATTTCAGCTGCCCGACGGTACTAAGGTTTGGCTGAATTCCGAAAGCCAGTTATCGTACGAAGGGGATATGCTGAATAAAGAAACCCGTACCGTTAAACTTGTCGGCGAAGCCTTTTTTGATGTTACCCATAATAAACAGCATCCCTTTATTGTAAATACCGACAAAATATCTATTAAGGTATTAGGTACGGCGTTTAACGTGGAAGCTTACCCTAATGCCGAAAAATCAACAACAACGCTTATTCGTGGTTCTATCGAACTTTCGGTAAACAATGTAAACTACTCCAAAATAAAATTAAAGCCTTCAGAGAAATTTGACCTTATTGAACAGAAGGTTCCGGCCAAGCAAGCCGCGGCCGATCCTGATCCTGTGCGTAACCTCACCATCAGACTGGGCAATATTACGCCCTTACAGGTAGGCGATGAACAATATACCACCGAAACATCGTGGAAAGAGAACAGGCTGATCATCCAGGATGAAACTTTTGAAGAACTGGTGCCAAGGCTTGAAAAATGGTATGGTATTCAAATTAAGGTAAGCGATAGCAAAGTGCTTGCCTACAGGTTTACCGGTGTATTTACCAATGAAAAGCTTGGCGAAGCCTTAAAAGCAATGCAAACAATCAAACAGTTTAACTTTAAAATAGATAACAATGACGTAACCATTTACTGAAAAAAGAAAAGACAGGAATGCTTCCAACATCCCTGCCTTTCATCTTCATGAGCAGTATAACTGCTAAATCCAATTTTTAACCGTAAAATCCAAAATTATGAAAAAAACGGAACTATTAAAAAAAGTTCTATTTGCTGTCCTATGCCCCAATAAATTCGTCTTAATGTTGAAGTGGACCCTATTCTTAACCTTTGCAATTTGCATTAAGGTGTCAGCAAACAGTTACTCTCAAAAACTGAAAATCAGTGTAGATTTAAAGAACGCGTCGCTTAAAGAGGTGTTTTCTGTATTGGAGAAAAAGGGGAGTATCCGCATTTTATACAGTGAACAGGATATTCCTAAAAAGCAGATCACGCTAAAAGCCGATAGCATAGCGGTAATTGAGGTGCTTGAAAAAGCGATAGCAAATTCAAACCTTAAAATTAACGTTCAGGAAAACGGCCTTATAACCGTTGCTCCTTTACTTGTTGCCGCTCCCATAGTGGTAAAAGGGGTAATATCCGACTCGCAGGGCCCGCTGCCCGGGGTGAGTATCACCGTAAAAGGAACCAAGGAGGCAACAGTGAGTGATATTAACGGTAAGTTTTCTATCACTGTAGAAAGCAATGCCGTGCTGGTGTTCACCAGTGTAGGGTATGATACGCAGGAAATACCGGTAGATGGAAAAACCGCGCTAACCGTAACCCTGCTGTCATCCAACAAAAACCTGAACGAAGTAGTGGTGATTGGTTATGGTACAGCCAGAAAGGTATCGTTAACCGGTGCTGTAGATCGTGTATCGGGCTCGCAGGCTGTTGATGGCCGCCCTGTTACAGGTGCTATACAGGCGCTTCAGGGCGAATCACCTAACTTAACCATTCAGCAAAAAGGCTGGAATCCCGGCGGCGGCTCGTTCAATATCAATATACGTGGTACGGGTACTACCGGTAACAACGATCCGCTGATTGTAATAGACGGTATCATAGGCGGTGATATCAATACCCTCAACCCAAGCGATATTGATAATATATCTGTACTGAAAGATGCCGGTTCGGCAGCCATATATGGTTCACGTTCGGCCAATGGCGTTATATTGGTTACCACTAAAAAAGGTAAGCTGGGCACTAAACCTACCGTTACTTATAATGGTATTTATGGTACGCAGGTACCTCATTTTACCTTTCACCCGGTAAGCGCTTATGATAATGCACTTGATAAGAACTTATCACTGGCTAACTCTGGCAAGCCGGCTCAGTATTCAGATGATCAGCTTGCCGCGATAAAAGCCAAAGGCGACGGTGACTGGCGACTGGAAACCATTATGCACAACGCGCCGCAAAATAACCAGAATGTGAGTATCAGCGGTGGTTCGCCAACCAGTACCTACTTAATGTCGTTCGGTTATTTTGATCAGCGCAGTTATTTTGAAAAAAGCGAGCTGAACGGCACCTATGGTTTGCGCCGCTTTAACTTCCGCCTGAATCAAACGGCAACACTGGGTAAATTCAGTACCGGGTGGAACCTTACCTACGCCAAAATACAATTTAACGAACCGTTTAATGATGTAGTTGGCGATGTGATACGTGCGCCTTTAACTGATAGCTTTCAGGATGCGCAGGGGCGTTATGTTACAGGTTTCGTAACATCAAACCCGCTTGCGTTGCTGCGCCAGGGTGGGTACAGGTATACTAATAATGATGAAATAAACGGAGCCTTTAACGTGGGTTATTCCATAACGCCTGATTTAAAGATCCGCGCGGTATTTGGTGGTACGGTAAAGGCCGGTTCGCAATTGCAGCGCCAGGTAGATCTGAAGTATTTCCCTACCGGCGAATCAAACTCAAGCAGGCAAACAGCCAATTACAATGCTAAATCCCTTGCTACCAATACCAACCTCATAGCCGAGTATACTAAAACCATAGGTAACCATTATATCAACGTTTTGGCTGGTGTGGCTAATGAGTCTTTTACATCTGAAGGTAATGGTGTGCGCAAATCACTGACCGATTCACTTTTAGGCGTGCCTACAAGCGGTACCATCATCGATCCGGGTAACCCGAACGATGGTTCGTACAACTCGTTAAGCAATACCAACGAAAGCAGCCTTAACTCGTATTTTGGCCGTGTTTCCTACTCGTTCTCCAATAAATATTTTATCGACGGAACGTTCAGGGCCGATGCTTCATCAAACTTCCCGAAAAATAAACGCTGGGGATATTTTCCATCAATTGGAGGTTCGTGGCGCTTAACCGAGGAAAACTTTATGCGCCATTTTAAAGATAAGGTTGGCGATATCCGTATACGTGCAAACTATGGTATACTGGGCAGCCAAAACGTTAACCCATACCAGTTTGTATCTTCATATAATACCAATGCCAACGTTTATACCTTTAACAATGTAGCAACAGCCGGTTCCACTCAAAATTTGGCCAACCGAGATCTTACATGGGAGAAAGCCGCGACCTTTGATATTGGTGCTGATGGTATTTTCTTTAACGGAAAGCTAACTGTTGGGCTCGATTACTTTAACAAGGTAACACGCGATATATTGGCATCAAGGCAGGATGTGCCTACCATTTTTGGTTCGGGCTTCCCGTCTTACAATGTTTCAAAGGTGCAAAACCGCGGTTGGGAGGCTAAAATTACCTATTCAACCCGTGGCGCTTATTCGCAAAACATTACGTTTAGTATTGCCGATGCGAAAAGCAAGTTGCTGGCTTTCAGTTTTGGCCAAACCGAAAACGTGTTTCAACGTGAAGAGTTTGAGTTTGTGCGCAGGGTAGGCTACCCGATCACTGTTTACCAGGGTTACAAAACCAATGGCTTATACCAAACACAGGCCGAGGTTGACAGCTACCCGAGGTTTGCAAATTACACAACAGGCCTTGGCCCCGGCGACTGGAAATTTGTTGACAAGAACGGTGACGGTAAAATTGACGCGCAGGATAAATTTGTGCTTGGCGACCCGTTCCCCCGATACAACTTTGGCTTTAATTACAACGCGAACTATAAAGGATTTGACATTACCATATTTATACAAGGTGTGCTTAAGCGTGATGCCTTTATACGTGGCGAGCTGATTGAACCATATCACTTCAGCAATTACGGCGGAACGATATATGACAGTTCAAGCGATTTCTGGACACCGCAGAACACCGATGCCAAATATCCGCGCCTGGCCGAAAACGGAACGGTTTCAAACAATAATAACTACCGTACCGGTTCAGATATGTACCTGTTTAATGCCGCTTATGGCAGGCTTAAAAATTTGCAGATAGGCTATAGCTTCCCTAAAAAGTGGCTGTCAAAAGCAGGTTTACAACGGGCACGCGTATATTTCACAGCGCAAAACATAATTACTGTTTCACCATTAAAGTTTACCGATCCGGAAGGGACCGAATTTGGCAACAACCTGGATAATACCGTGGGTGCCAATAGCCCAAGGGGATATCCTGTGCCGGTTTTTTACGGTATGGGCTTAGACTTAACTTTTTAACAATTAATTATCAATCATTATGCGTTTAAGATATTTAAATAAAACAACCATCATCATATTAGTTACAGCCGCGTTGTTTGGCTGTAAAAAATTAGACGTGAGCAGGAAAGATGTGTACACCGATGATAACTTTTGGCAGGTAAATGCCAATGCTTTTAATGCCCTGTCTACCTGCTACAGTCAGCAGATCAGCGGTGGCTTTGGAGGCTCAAGCAGCGCCTCGCAGGCGTATTTTTATAATGAAGCGCTTTCAGATAACGCGTTTTGCCCGCTGGATGTGAACGTAGGTACGCCTACACAAATATCAAGCGGCAGCGATGCCAACTTTAACCCCGGCATTAACCGCGTTAAGTATGAGTGGGCAAGCTATTATACCAATATCAGGTCGTGTAACTTGTTTTTAGAGAATGTAGACAAGAACACTACCCTTGGTGCCGCGCTGATAACCCGCATGAAAGCCGAGGCCCGTTACCTGCGTGCCCACGCATATTTCAGGCTGACCAACTTTTTTGGAGACGTACCTTTGATTACCAAAGTGCAAACACCCGAAGAAGCAAAAGTAACGCCCAAAACACCAAAGGCTGAGGTAGTAACCTTTATACTTACTGAACTGGACGCAGCCGCTGCCGATCTGCCAAAAAAGGAAGATTTTGCTGCCGCGGATAAAGGCCGTATCACCAAAGGGGCTGCCAAGGCTATGAAGGCAAGGGTATTATTATACAATGCCCGCTGGGCCGAGTGCTCGGCAGTTTGCGAGGATTTAATGAACAACCAATCGGTGAACGGTAATTATTCGTTACAAGCCTCTTTTCCTGATATATTTTCGGCAACTAATAAATATAATTCGGAGATCATATCAGATCTTGGTTACCAGCCGAAAGATCGCAGGTGGACAGACTGGGCCGATTTTGGACCATTTTATACCGGGCCAAACGCTACCGCTGCTACAAATAATAACCTGGTGCCAACGCAAGACCTGGTAGAGAGCTTTCTTACTTTAGACGGCAAGAACATATTTGAAGCCGGTTCGGGGTATGATGTTGATAATGCCCCGTATGCCAACAGAGATCCGCGTTTGGGTTATACCGTTGTGTATGATAAATATGTTTGGGTAAACAACCTGGGCAACTCACAGATCATTTATATTAAACCGGGCACAGCGCCCGATGCTTCTAATAAAAAGAATGAAGCAGGCCCTACAGCTACCACTTCGGGTTATTACTGGCGCAAATATTTTGACCCTACAGCCGATAACGGCACCTTCAACTACGGCGAAAACATCATTATACAAAGATGGGCCGAAGTATTATTGATGGAGGCTGAAGCGAAAGCCATGCAGGGCCAAATGGATGCGACCGTTTGGAATAATACCATTAAAAAATTGCGTGAGCGCGCAGGGTTTACCAAAAGTGTTGCCTTAAATTATCCGGGTAATACCACCATGACTATGATTGACCAGGTGAGAAACGAAAGAAGGAGCGAGCTGGCATTCGAATCATTACGTTACGACGATATTAAACGTTGGAAAATTGCCGAAACCGTGCTTAACCACCCGCCGGGTAACGAGGTACGCGGCGCTAAGTTCGCTGCCGGTAATACCGCGTTTTTGAAACTTGTAGTGCGCACTTTTAATCCTGCCAAGCATTACTTGTGGCCTATACCAACAGAGAGTTTACAAACCGACCCAAATCTTACCCAAAACCCCGGCTGGTAATAAAGCGTAACCGTTGAAGGTTACTTATTATCCGCTTGAAGATAAAGTGAGCTAAACAGCTCACTTTATCTTACTTTATCAAATCATCTTCTGAAATTACCTACTATGAAAAAAGGCGCAATATTTACTGTTTTGTTTTTATTGGCATTAACTGTGCATGCACAAAAGCCGTTGGTTGATTATGTAAATCCGCTATTGGGCACGGCCACGTTATGGGATGCTAAGGATGCAGGGTTTACACCTACACGCCGGGTTTGGGGAGCCGAAGTTTTTCCGGGTTCGTCAGTACCGAACGCTATGGTGCAATTGAGCCCGATAACTAAATTTCACAGCGGCTCGGGCTATCAGTATGAAGATACCGTTATCTATGGGTTTATCCATACCAGCAAAGGGCACTGGAACTTATGTAATGTGCCCTTAATGCCTGCCAATGGCGCGTTCACTGCCGATGATTATAAATCGGCCTATAGCCACAAAAATGAATCGGCCCACCCCGGTTATTACCAGGTTTATCTTGAACGTTATCATATTAATGCCGAGTTAACCTCAACACTGCGTTGTGCCTTTCATAAGTATACATTTAAACAGAACAAGGGTAAAAAGCTTATCGCCGATTTGGCAATGGCCAACGAGCGTGTAAGGGCATGGGATATTAAACAGGAAGGGGCAAATGTGTTTACAGGTTTTCAGCAAGGTGGCGAGAAGATCTATTTTTATGCTGTTGCCAATCATCAGATAAAAAATATCGACTCGCTTAAGCAGGAGACGAAAGTTGTACCGGTGCTTAGTTTTGTTGATGCCGACAAGCCGCTCGAACTTCAAATTGGCTTCTCCTACGTAAGTGTAAAAAATGCGAAGGCTAATCTCGAAAAAGAGATGTTGGGTAAAAACTTTGCCCAGGTGCGTAAAGAAGCGACCGCGACATGGACTGATCTGCTCAGTAAGATCACTATAAGCGGCGGTACCGAAAGACAAAAAGGTATATTTTACTCGTGCCTGTACCGCTCGTTTTTATGGCCCGCCTTACGTAGCGATGCCAACTGCGATTTTACCGACATGAGCGGCAAGGTGGTTAACAAAGGTTTTAATTATTATACCGAGCCATCTTTATGGGATGATTACCGTAATAAATTAGTCCTTTTAGGTTTGCTTTCACCAAAAGTGACCAATGACGTAATAAAATCGCTGATTGATAAGGGCGAGAAAAAAGGTTTTATGCCCACCTTTTTCCATGGTGATCACGCGTCGGCTTTTATTGCCGGGTCGTATTTAAGGGGCTTGAAAGACTATGACGTAAAAAGCGCCTATAATTTATTGTTAAGAAACGCCACTGTAGAAGGAGGAACCAGGCCCTTTATCACCGAATTTAATACCAAAGGCTACATCGCCGAGCTTGATGTGCCCAACCCGGTTACCAACACCGTAACTAAGGCCGCGGTGACCAAAACTTTAGAATATGCTTATGATGATTACGCGGTAGCCCTTTTGGCCAAAGCGCTGAACGATACGGCCAATTATACAATGCTGATGAGCAAAACCGGCAATTATAAAAACGTGTTCGACCCATTAACAGGTTTTATGCGTGGCCGTTTGGCAAATGGTGATTGGGTAAAGAACTTTAAACCCGATTATCCTTATTTTGAATACATGTACCGGGAAGCGAACGCCTGGCAATCATCGTTCTTCGCTCCGCATGACCCCAATGGTTTGATAAGCCTTTACCCCAATAAAGTTGCCTTTGAACAAAAGCTCGATTCATTGTTCTCGGTACCATGGAAAGGTTACGAAGCCGAAAATATATCAGGCTTTATTGGCCAGTACTGCCACGGTAACCAGCCCGACCATAGCTTTCCGTTCATGTATTATTTTGTGAATAAACAGCAGAAATCGCAGGTGGTGCTGGATAGCATTATGAACCATTTTTACGATATGGGTAAAGAAAAGCTGGCCTATGCCGGTATGGATGACGCGGGTGAAATGTCGTCGTGGTATGTTTTTAATGCCATGGGTTTTTATCCTTTCTCACCCGCCGACCCAAAATACATTGTTTCGGTACCCCTTTTTAACCGGATAGATATTAAGCTGCCGTCAACCAATACCACCTTTTCTATAATTAAAAAAGGAACAGGGAACAACATCAGCAGCGTTACGAGCAGCGGTAAAAGTATAAAGGACTACTTTGTTGCCGATGAAGATCTGAAAAAAGGGAAACAGTTAATAATAGAAACTAATTAGTGGTTTTTGATATCGAATATTAATGGTAAATGTGGGTTTTACTGGCTGGCAACCGGGATGCCGGTCTGCAAAAAATTGTCAAGGTGCCAATTTTCTGATAAATGATAAAGGAACATGAAGTGAAATTCAGAACGCTCACCTGTTCCTTTTTCACTTAACTGAACCTTCTTGTTTCCTGATTAGAAATTTACGGACGATTAGTTGTTACTATTACTAAGGGAAAGTTACCTCTCCGCCGGATTTTGCCCATTCGTCAAGACCACCGAGTAGCGGCCTGATACGTTTAAACCCTATCTTTCGCAGTTTCTCAGCATATCTTGCAGCGGTAATCTCATTTGGACAGGAGCAGTAAATGACCACCTCGTTATGGTGGGCATAACGGTCGGCTATGTCATTCAGGTTGCTTTCATCAACAATAACCGAACCCGGAATAAATCCGTTTTTGGTACGCTGATCTACAGGGCGCGCGTCAAGTATCACCGTGCCGGATGTTCGTTCTATCAGCTCGATCAGGTCACTTACGGTTACGCGATCGGTTTCAAATTGCCTGATGAGACGGTAACGCTGGAACCATTTTGAGAGTAGGTATAAACCGAATAATACAACCAGAAACAGGCCACCAATGTTGCCATAATGAGACAGTGCCGTTATTACGCTGCCAATCTCATGGCGGAAAAATGTGCCAAGGGAAACCGCAGCCCCAAGGTAAATGAGTGCTGCAATGGAAGAGAATAATCCAAATAAAGTAAGCGACATTGCGTAAACACCTGCAACTACAGGAGCCAAAGTAGACAGGCCGGGAATGAATTTTACAACCGTAAGGGCAGGGGCGCCATAACGGTCAAAAATATCACCGGTACTTCGAACACATGAATCCGGTGATATGGAAATTCTGCATAGTTTTCCGAGGATGCTGGTTCCGTATCTCTTACCCGCGGCATAAAGCACAAAGTCTCCTATTAAAGTTCCCAATGATCCCGTCAGTATCAATACGGCGATATTCACAGCGGTAGGCGGTGTAACAGCGGCTGTAACTATCAGCACTGCAAATGCAGGAAGCGGCAGGCCAACGCTCTGCAACAGCGTGATCAGGAAAACCACCCATAACCCATGTGCCTGTACTAATTCAACTAACGTGTTCATATTTCATCAGCTAATATAAAGCTAATCATTTTAACACCGGTGTCGGTTTTTGCAGCCAAAGTTTATTTTGACCTGACATTTGTGCTGTTGGCAACATAGTGCCCAATAATTGCATCTTCTGCCATACGTTACCCGATGCGGCAAGCCAGACCAAGAAATTCAGCAATTGTATATCTGCCGAATTTTTGCGGATTTGGAACTCACCTTAAACAAAAATAAGCTGTCCTTTTAACGACAGCTTATTTTTTTGCATGCTATTTCAAATATAAATTAGCGTTATTACGATAGCCGGGTATGGAATTGCTGTACCAATCAGAATAACTTAAACCACCTGTACCGGCCCAGTCCAGAAAATGCGTATAGGCATCGCTTATTTTAACGCCTTCAACCGGGTAGGTAAACTGGCTTGAAAAATTTATTGCCCAGGGCCAGTTTTCTTTTGATACATAGTATTTACCGGCAGTTGGTACTGAGGAATCATCAGCTGCGCCAAACAGTTTTAGATTAGCCTTATCCGTTGGTGGAAAGCCTGGTAAATGCACTTCATGATCGCGCCTTCCGTTACTGAACAGGAAAGGGTTAATTTTGTCAGGAGCTACCAAAGCATAGTCGGGTGCTATGTAAAAATAAGTAGATATTCTCCTGCTATCATTATTGGGTGTTTTGTATTTGTCAGTTTTTGTATTGATAAAATAGGATTTATCCGGGTTGGTAATGATGTCATCCGTATTATCAAACGGAATAACTACCGCTTTACTTTGGCCCGATTCAACCCCGGTGCCTGTTACTTGATAATATTTGCTATTATTTTTAAATCCGGCAACTTCTCCAACATTTTCTGCCGGAACGTTAAATTGTATGCCAAACCCATTTTTAAACGAGGCACCTACAGCAACAATTGAATAAATACAATCTATCATACTTGCACGGTTTTTTGAGCTCATTGTGTAATGATACCTGTAATTTAAAACCAGGTCGTTCATATCATAATCACCTTTTTCGGGCCAGTTATCCTCAAATGCCAGTGTACACCAGGTGTTTGCTGAAGGATAGTCCATTGTATAAGCCCATTCAGGATTATAAGGATATTCGTCTATTGAATCAGGAACGCCGTCGCCATCATAATCATTACCTCTGTCAATTTCAGGCATACCGGTAGTAGCTATGCCGGCTGCCGGGTTTGATCTGGCATAGAAAACCAGGTCATTAAAATCATTATCACCGGTTTGCCTGCTTACATCCTCAAAGCCAACCATGGTAAGATTATGTATACCATCATATAAAACAACGCTGTGCCTTTTCTTATTGTCATCAGTTTCCGGATTTAAACTCGTTTCCGAGTAATATTTTGTAACCTCGGTATTTATCCCGCTACCCGTCCACGAGTTACTTAACAAAATAAATCCGATGGATGTACCGGCATCAAAAGTTCCTATTTTAACTCTGTCGCCCGGCTTTAACCCACCGCCGCCGCCAAGTGAGGATGCATTGGGGAATATTAAGGTGGCGTTTTTAATATCCAGCTCGCTTTTTGGTGCCTTGCCGGTTTCGTAAGTATAAAAGGCAAGGCTGTTATAATTAGCCGCCCCGTCAGATACAAAGGTGATCCATATATCTGATTTCGTAGTGATCCGTAGCGTAGAAGGCGCGCTGTTTGATAGATATTTCGGGTGATTTTCTGGCACAGTTTTTCCTTCAGGCACCGATGCGTTTACAAAAGTTAGTAATGATGGGTCAATTTCATCTGGCGTAGGTTCAAGATATTTTGGAACACCATAATATAAGGGGTTTGAAGTAGTATTTAACACCGCGTCAGCAGTTGATGAATACGGAGATGGGTAAGTGAATATAGTACCGGTTGATGCCATATTTAAAACCGAGCGACCACTTGTCGTGCCATTTGCAACAGCGTCAGGTACAATATCGCCACCAAACACGGTAGGGCCGCCCAAAAGGGCTGTTACGCTATTGCTGTTAATATTGGCATGGGCATAACGCAATAAACCCACGTATGCCGGATCAATTATTATTTTATTAACTGAACTGGCAACGCTTATCCTGGCTGAGAGTTTACCTTCAACATCTGTTACTCCTTTAAATATAGCCGCGTTTGCCGCTGTATTTGAAGGGTTGTAAACGCTCACTATAATACCTTTTAATGGGGCGCCGTTTGTAGCTTTGAGTGTTAAATTAAAACTTACCTCACGCGAAGTAGCAAAATTAAATCCTTCAGGCGCGATTTTGTTAGATGATATTTCGGGAGTGCTATTGCCGGGATCAGTTATGTTTTTCTTACAGGCAACCAATACAGTAAGGCCGACCAGGAATAGGCCACAAGTAATTTTTTTCATCAGATGTGATAGCGATTTATGTTCGCCCCATCACAACAAAACCAATGCCCTTTTTTAAAAAGGCTTTTTCAGGCTTTGTATAGGCAATTAAAAAGATAGGGTATTTTATGAAAGTGGAATAATATCTCACAAACGGGAATTTATTCCACAAAAAAGCATCTCGTTGCTGAATCGGATCACAAAGCTTGATTCCTGGTTTATCTGTAATATTGAGAGGGTATGTAAGTGAATTTGTTACCATATAACATAAATGCCCGGACATTCTTTGCCGGGCATTTATGTTAATAAAGTAAGTACAATACTATTTAAGTGTGTATGCTATATCTCCTTTTCGTTCGTATACCTATTTCCGAACCTGTCAGTAGCTACCACCTTTACTTTTTTTACCGATGGCCCGAAATGGGCTACAAATAAATGATCTGTTTCATTTGGTTCAACAAAGTGACGTGGTTCGGGTAGGGTATCTCCCTTGTACAGGGTTACCGCTAATGGATCGAAACCTGTTTCCCTTGATAAAGTGCCCATCGCTTTGCCATCTAAAAAGTATTCTACCTTCCATGCCGGGTCGTAATTCCATACGTTGGCGATGAGACGTGTCTGGTCGGTTAGTTTTTCTGTATTGATACTGATCTGATTCTCTTTTGGCAAACCGGTTGATTTATAATACCATTTCAAATCGGTTCCATTTACCTCGTATACGGCATACCCGCGCGGCGTACCGTCAATGCAGATAGGCCCTGTCCACCAGGCACCGCAAACCGTACCGTGGTTATGCTCAAAAATGCCATTGGTAATGTTATTTGCATGGTAATGTGTATGGCCCGACATGATGTGCACATTCTTGAAGCCTGCTAATACCGCGTAAAAATCCTTGTTGTTTTTAACCTGGTTATATACCGGGATATGCAGGTTAATAATGAGTAACTGGTCTTTGGTTACATATTCAAGATCCTTTTTCAGCCAGGCCAGCTGATCTTCGGTGATATAACCATCGTACTCGCGCTCGGTGCCCAGGTAGCGCACGTCATCAAGTACCACGTAGTGTGCCTTTCCCCTGTTAAATGAGTAATAGGTAGGGCCATATACTTTTTTAAAGGTAACGTCCGAAGTTTCATCGCCGCCCATGCGGTAGTCCATATCATGATTGCCTATAGCTTGGAAGAAGGGGATCCCCATTTTAGCTACGGCAGCATTATAATCTGGGAAAAGATTGTGCGCGTCCCATACGATATCGCCTACGCAAATACCGTGTACAATGGCATCTTTCCCTAATGATCTGATGGTTTCAATAGTATCAGGTACAGATGTTTCCATCATCTGCTTTACATCTTTCTTATTCTTCACCTGCGGATCAGCCCAGATAATAAAATGGTGCTTAGCATCATTCCCTTTCAATGCCTGTAACTTAAAACCGAATTGAGCGTTGCTGCCCAGGTCCTGGTAATGGCGGGCAATATTATAGTCGGTTTTAAACTCGTAACCGGCAGGCGTGCTCATAAATATGCTTTTCGCGTTAGCATTAGGTGTTATGCGATAATCGCCGTTGGCATCGGTAACTACTACCGAAAACCCATCGGATATAACAACACCTTTTATGCCCTTTTTGCCATCGGTAACCCTGCCTTTTACGCCCTCTTCTGCAAATGCGAAGGCCTTGCTGTTAAGCGCTATAAAAGCGCCGCCTGTAAGCAAACCGGCGTTTTGTAAAAATGATCTTCTATTCATCCTCTCGTTTGTTTTTCAATATCCTGTTCTTCTCCTTACGGAAATAACAGAATAGTAATCAGTATAAAAATAGTATGGCCGGCAGTTTTAACCGGCCATAGTTTATTAGTTATTCAATCTGGTAAAGCTTAAGCCTGTTTCAATGCTACTCAATAGCGACTTATCTGTTAACGGCACACTGGTAACCGTACGGCCGGCCACCCATCTGCCGGTAGCGGCATCGTACACACCGCCCAGCTGCACAAAATTACCATCGGCAGGTAAAGGCAGTTTAGAGGTATTGGTACCGCCGCCATAAAAGCCCTGCGTTAAGCGTGTAACCGGGTTAATGGTGCTATAGTAATCGGTATTATTGATGCGGTAGCCTATCTCCGGCGGACCTGGCGAATAAACAATACCGTTACCGCCATACATAATTACATCTAAAGGCACGGTTGACGCGTTAACGGTTGTACCTGCAAATACGGCTATACCGGCAACGTTACCGCTGTTGGCCAATAAGTTTGTGGTTAAATTACCAAAATCGGCACCGGGCTCATTGCTGTACATTTTGCTCACTATCCAATTGGCGTTGCTGATGTCGGTTGAGCCTGCGCCATAAATGTTTTTGTTAGCGCCAACGTAAAAGAATTGGCCTTTGGTAACCTTGCCTGCTGTAATATTGAACTTGTAGGTACGTGCCAGTCCTTCGGCCCAGCCGTTTGCCGGTGCCGGGTTGGTACCCGCGTTATTACAAGTTACAATTGAAAAGTTAGTTGCCGCGAAATCAACATCGGCTGTAGCCATCAACTGTATGTACTCGTAATTGGCATCAGAACCGGCCGGATTGGTAAGATACCCCGTAATAATTACCGGCGATGGCTTAATCAGCGGCAGTGGGAAAGCGTCGTCAAGCACACGTGGCCATATCTGCACTTTGCTTGCACCGCCTGTATTTGAAATAAAGGGAATACCTGTAAAGTTGGCGCTTGCAGGCAGCTCTGCCGATGCAAAGACAGCCGTCGCTTCGGTATGTAAAGTAAGGTCGCCAAAGCCATCGTTAATAAGTTTATCACCCGCATAAGTTTCGCCAGCGGTTGGTTCCGGAACAGTGATGGCTTTACTGATGGTAACCAGTGTGCTCTCGTAATTATCAGGGAATGCCAGCAATGTATTGGCAGGTACGGCCTGCACCCTTATGGTTTTACCTGTATCAACCTTTGTAACCGCGGCCGCGGTTATGCCGGTTAGGCGCATGCTTCCGTTCACGCGGGTTAAAGTAGCACCGTCAACCTGTATAATAACCGAATCGCCGGGATTGTATGCCGACGCGCTTTCGCCCAGGGCAATAGCAATACCACGGATGGCGTTACGGCGGTTGTTTTGCACCACCAGTAAGCCCGCAGGCACGTTACCTCCTGCCGGGTTAGCTATAACAACGCCCACTATCTCTTTTGCGCCGCCCATATTGCCGGGGGTTAAAACCACATCGCCGCCTTTGTAAATATCTTTAAGGTCGACAATGGCTATAATGGGGCTCAGCGTGCCCGACGCGTATTCATCTTTTTTACAAGCCGAAAAAAAGATGACTGTAACTAACAGCAGATATAAATATTTTATTTTCATTTTAATGAATATCTAAATTTTGTGATCAGCCTTGTTTATGGTTTTTGCCACCATACATTGGTGCTTATTTCATCCGCGCCTTGTTGTGCTACCGCTTTTTTGTAGTTATCGGCATTGGCAGATTGTACATAAACCGGGTAGGTTAAACGTGCCGGCATTACACCGCCATTGGTTAAGCCGTTGCCTTTTGGCAATACCGGGTGCCCTGTACGGCGATACTCAAACCATTGCTGAAAATCTGTCCAAAACATGGAATAGTACTTCTGTACGTGTATCATTTCCATTTTTTCATCCAAAGGGGCGTTGTTATCCCATACAATATCGGCACCGGCCAAATAGGTATCTATCGGTGTACTGTACAATGGTATCCAAAAGGTGATACCGCTTTGCACACCATTTTTGTAATAGGTTTCGGCAGGCGTGGCGGTAAGCCAGCCTTTAGCGGCCGCCTCTGCCAAAATGAACTGCAACTCCGAATAATTCATGATGTTACCCATCAACGGCTCGCTCATTAAGGTGGTTGCTGATGTGGTTGACAGGAAGTATGATTTCTTTTCGGGAGCCTGGCCCGGCGCGTAACCGCTTGGTATGCCCGCGAAACCGCCCTGGTAAGTACCAATAGACCAGCGATTGGTGGTCAAACGCGGATCGGCCCATTGGCTCAGGTTATTGATAAAGAACTCCGCTATGCCCGGCTGTCTCCAATCCTGCTCGCGCACACCGCCAATAAACGGCGACGAAAGCGGCGCCACACCCGTCCAGCGTAGTACCGCGGCATCAGTATTATTGGCCATTATTGGGTAGTCAGCTGGATTGGTTTCTATAATCTCCTTTATTTTGGCGATGCAAGCTGCTGATAGTTCTGCCTTGCCCGAAACACGCATTAATAAACGCAGGTACAATGAGTTACCAAATTTGCGCCATTTCAAAGCGTCGCCCCTAAATATAGGGTCGCTGCCGCCGGGTACATTTGCCGACGCGTTCAACAGCGTATCCGCAGCCTCCAGCTTGCTGAAAATATCGGTGTAAATATCCTGCTGCTTATCAAACGGCGGCGTAAAGTTTTTATCCCTGCCCTGGTTCGATTGAAAATAAGGCACATCGCCATAAGTATCGGTAAGCATCGAATAGATCCACGACTGGCATATCAGCGAGATACCCATGTACGTTTTGTTGTAATTAAGCGGCTGACTGGCTACGGTATAGATATCCTTAAAATTGGTTAACTGCGTATACCAGGCATTCCACGTATAATCGGCCCAGCTGCGTTTTACATCATACCTGAACACCTTGCCTTCCGAATCGCCCGGATCTACAGTTACCTGCATCAGCTCGTTATTGAATGTACGGCTGCGCAGCATATTGGTACTTACCGTATTCACCAGGGCCGGCGCCAGCAATTGCTGCGGCAAAGCGTACGGGGTTCCGTTAGGATCGGTATTTGTTTCGATAAAATCTTTTTTACACGATACCATGACGGTGCTTAACAGCGAGATCATGGCAAGTATTACATATATCTTCTTTTTCATTTTTGCAGAATTATTAAAGGCCGATCACTAAGTTGAAACCAAATGTGCGGGTAGATGGAAATTGCGCCACTTCAAAGCCCTGCACAATATCAGTACCTGCCAGCGTACCAAACTCAGGATCAAATGCCGGCCATTTCGACCAGATGAACAGATCGCGCCCGTATACACCGATGGTAGCACGTTGTATACCCAGTTTTTTGGTAAAGCCCGAATTAATGGTATAATCAAACCTCGCTTCGCGGAACTTGATGAAGTTGGTAGAGAAGGTATTGCCCTCAGCATTATCAATACCATAGTGCGAGCGGTAGTACCCGTCAATATCTGATGCTATTACATCATTAGGGCGATAGGTACCATCAGCATTTCGAATCACACCATCGCCAATTATACCGTTATACCTGCCCGGTAAGGTGATTTTGGTTTTACCCTGTTCGGCCAGTTTATAGTTTGATAGCGAATAGGATACAGCGCCAAACTGGGCATCAAATAATACACTTAAATGGAACTGTTTGTACCTGAAATCGTGGCCCATGCTGGTTTTAAATTTAGGCATGGTGTTACCCAGATAAACCAGGTCATCGGCAAGTTTGGCAAAACCTGTGGCGGCATCGTAAACGATCTGTCCGTCAGGCGAACGCTGATAGCCCCGGCCATACATATCGCCCATGCTGCCGCCAACTCTCGCTACAATTTGGCCGCCCCCTGTTGGGCCGGTGCGCAACACTACCGAGCTATCGGCCAGTTCTTTAATGGTGTTGCGGTTGGCCGCGAAAGTACCGTTGATCGTCCACTCAAAACCGCGTGGATTACGTACGGGCGAGCCGTTTACCGCTACCTCAATACCTTTATTGTTTACACGCCCTACGTTGATAACCGCCTGGCTATAACCCGACGATTGATCTACCGTACGGTTAATGATCTGATTTTTGGTATTACCTGTGTAAAGCGCCACATCAAAACCTAAGCGGTTTTTAAAGAAACGCATCTCGGTACCAACCTCCAGCGTGATGGTGCGCAAAGGTTTCAGATCGGGGTTTGACAGGATACGCGGGTTTTGCAAGCCACCTGAATAGGTGCTGCCTGCCGTAACATAGTTAAACGTGGTTTGGTATGGGGTTGTAGTACCGCTACCCACACCGGCAAATGATACCCTGAATTTTGAATAATCAATAGCCTCCGGCATTTTAAATGCTTCGGATGCCAGGAAACTCAAACTGGCCGATGGGTAAAAGAAACCTACCTGGTCTGTACGGGTGGCGGTTGCCAGTGTACTCACCCAGTCGTTACGGGCGGTAAGATCGAGGTATAAATAATCTTTAAAGCTGGTTGAGAGTAAGCCGTAAAAGCTGTTAAGTGAGTATTTTGATTTATACGGCGCGGTAACCAGCGGACCGGCATTATTAGCCATGGTGTAAACACCTGGATATAATAACGAGTCGGCACGTACCTCATCACGGTTGTAATTATTGCGCAGCATGCTACCACCTGCGGTTGCGGTAATGTTGAAGTCTTTATTGATCTTTTTATCGTACTTCAACAAGAAATCGGCACCTTTTTCTTCTGAATAGATATTTTGTGTACGGAACGATCCTTTAGGGTATTTTGTACCTGCATCGAACGGGCGTTCCTGCGCGCGCTGCTCGTAACCCATATCCAATGTTGCGCGAACTTGCAGGCTCAGCTCTTTAGTTATGGCATAATTGGCCTGTATGTTACCGGTTACCGAGTTACGGTTTGAGCGGTTAATAAACTCGTTAGATACCGCGTAAGGGTTTTCAGGGAAACTGCTGAAAGGGAAAAATATCTGACGGTCTTTTTGACCAATTCTCCAGTAATCTTTCAGCCAGTTAAGATCGGCATTGGGCTGCCAAAATATGAACCAGTACATTAACGATTGGTTACCGTAACCTGCGCCGGGTAAGTTATCGCTGTTTTTATTATTGTAGTTTACCTTTGAACTGATGGTAAGCTTATCGTTTATTTTTGAGTTTACCGATAAGGCAACGCTGTTACGGGTATAGCCGGTGTTAGGCGTTATCCAGTGATTAGTAACGTTGGTTGCCGAAAAGCGCGCGCTTGTTTTATCGGTACCACCATCAACGCTTATGGAGTTGGTATAGGTTTGCCCGGTTTCGAAAAAGTCGCGGATCTGGTTTTTATAAGGTACCCATGGCGTACGTACAGTGCTTTGTTTTTGCGTAAGCGGATCAAGCTGATAAAACATTTGCCCGTCGAACTTCGGTCCGTAGGCAGAACTGGTCGCGCTGGTGCTTGCACCATCAGGGCCTGCGCCATAGGAGTAATATCTGGAACCGGCGGTACCCTGGCCGTATTCATATTGCAGATCGGGCCAGCGGTTAACTTCCTCAAAAGACATGTTTGAGTTTAGGGTGATGCCAATGCCGTTCCGTTTTGTGCCCGATTTTGTAGTGATGATAATGGCACCATTAGCTCCGCGCTGACCGTATAATGCCGACGCGCCGGGGCCTTTCAGCACTGTTACGTTCTCAATATCCTCGGGATTTATATCATTCAGGTTGCTGCCATAATCGGCAGGCATGTTATCACTGCTGGTACCATAGGCAGATTCGCCTGAGTTTGATGTACGCCTGCCGCTGCCCTGGTTAATCACCACGCCATCCACTACTATCAGCGCTTCGTTGTCGCCGGTAAGGTTATTCTCGCCCCTTAAGATGATCTTGTTTGAACCGGCGGGGCCGCTATTCGAGCGGATCAGGTTTAAACCTGCCACCTTACCCGATAAAGCGTCTGTCCAGTTGCCTGATAATGCGCTGGTTAGCTGCTCGCCTTTTACCACAGTGGCAGCATATCCCAATGATTTTTGTTCGCGCTTTATACCCAAAGCAGTTACCACAACCTCTTTAAGGCTGCTTGATGACGGACTTAAAGCGATATTTACCGTAGTTACCGAATTAGCGTTAACCGTTACTTCCTGCTGTGTATTGGCGTATGATATAAAGCCCACTTCAAGCGTGTAAGTTCCTGCATCAACCGACATGGAAAATGTACCGTCGGCATTACTGGCTACTGTTACCCCGGCAGATACTATTTTTACCGTAGCGCCGGGCAGTAATTCACCTGTATCATCGGTTATTTTACCGGTAATGCGGCCTTTTCCCTTGGCACGGGGCACAATAACAATATCGTTACCCGACTGATTGAAGGTGAAATTTGTCCCTTTTAAAAGCAAATTCAGGGTTTCGGCCAGGGTACGGTCTGCCTTGCTGATGGTTACTTTGCGGCTGTCATCCAATACGGAGTTGTTGTAACTTATTGATACTCCGCCTAATTTTTCTATTTGCTGAAAGGCGCTCTTAAGCGTAATGCCTTCTGCCCCGAATGGGATCTTTTTGTTTACTGTTTGCGCTCTGGCTCCTGTATTGCCAAATGGCAATATTAAAAAAAACAGTATGGTTAACAACCATAACTTTTTCATAAGTTTACTTAATTTATTCTTATTAATCGTGAGTATAAATGTTTCATCTCAGGCCCCGGAGTTGTTACCAGCAACGCCGGAGCCCTTGTTTTATATTAAGCAGGTAAATGCTATTTCATAATACGGCCTCCTTTTTGATCGTTGTTTGATATAAATAAATGATTCCCTTTTTGCGTGTACGCAAGCCCCGATAGCAAGCTCAATGTTTCCATCACTTCGGTTAAAGGCTTGTTTTTAAATTTCGCGGTCAACTTTATTTTGCCCATATCAGGGTCGGTAAATTCTATTTTAATACCGTATTGATGCTCTACTGCCGTGGCTATTTCGCTGAAGCGGGTATTGTAAAATATAAGTTCGTTACGTGTCCAGGCGCTTGCGGCTCCGTCATCCTGGGTACTGCTGGTGTATAAGCCTGTTTTGATATCAATTTGTACCTGTTCGTTTTTAACGAGGTATTTTACCAGCTGCTGTTTTCCGTGTAAATTGGCCATAACGCCAACCTTGCCGCTCTCCACCATTATGGTAACTTTTTTATCGCGCGGGTAAGCGTTAACATTGAACGACGTACCTAATACCACTGTACTTATAGTACCGCTTTTTACAATAAAGGGGCGTTTAACCTGGTGCACCACATTAAAAAAAGCTTCACCTTTCAGGTCTATCCCGCGTTCGCTACCGCTAAAGTTTTTAATGTATTTGAGCGTACTGCCGCCACCCAGGTAAACTATTGAACCATCGGGCAGTTGGATCTTTTTTTGTTTACCCTCTGTGGTAGTAACTATGGTATAATCGCTTTCGGAAATCTTAAAAAATTGTGTGTAACCCAGCCAACCCAATCCGCAGAATATAAGGCATGCAGCCGCGTAAGCCAGCCACTGTAATTTGCGGGGTGCTTTCTTTTCGGGTTCATTATTACTTTGGCCAATGTGTTGCTCAATAGCGGCCCAGCTTGCCGTCATCATTTCGGGCTGCTTAAAATAAGCCTTTGATGCTTCGAGAATTTCTATCGTTTCGGTAAACTGCGCCAGGTTTTCGGCGCTAAGGTCTATCCATTCGCGCAATTGCGTTAAGCCCTCATTGCTGATGGTCTTTTCAAAATATTCAATAATTAAGCTATAGTATTTATCTTCCATTACATCTGCCTCTGTACCTAAAGACAGATTTTGCGTAAAGGATACGTAACGAAGTTTGTTACCTTTATATTAAGAAATAATTAACTACCAATACTGAAATTAGGGTGATCTTTTAAGATATCGCGAAGCCTTTTAATAGATTGGTAAAGGGTAGTTTCAACCGTACGAACGGATATGCCCATAATGCGGGCTATTTCGTATTTATCCAGGTTATCAACGCGGCTCATTAACAATACCTGTCTTTGGCTGTTGGGCAGCGTATCAATTACGGCGAGGATGCTATTGTATGATTCGCGGCCCGAAAGAATATTATAAGGCGTATCACGATCCTGGAGGATATGGTTTTTCAGTTCAATATCTTCGATAGATTGTACCGGGTCTTTCTTTTTTTGGATATGATTGAGCGAAAGGTTTTTTGCCGACACGAACAGATAGTGTTTAAGGTGCAGTATGGCTACATCGTGCTTATTATCCCAAAGTTTAATAAATAAACCGGATACGATCTCTTCGGCAACAAAATGATCTTTAGTATATACCGTACAAAACTGGCATAAAGCTTTATAGTAGCGGTTAAAAATAGTTTTAAGCGCTACGGTATCATTTTGCTTTAAAAGGCCCAGCAGGGCTTCATCTGTAAGTGACAGGTACATGCCAGTTTTTAGTTTGGCACCAAAAGTAGCTTTGCAATGTTAGCATAATGTTAACGAAGCTATTTAAACAAAATGTGTTGAATTAATAGGAATGCTTTTCACCCTTCCAGCCTGTTGTTTCGAGAAATTGCTTCCACCGAAGACCAGGTATCGCCGGGAGAACAGCAACCGGAGAACGATCATAAACTTTTCGAAAGCATGTCTGAAATGGGCAGTTTTGGAAATTTGCACTGGCGCAGATCGGCAGGGTATTTCGGTTATACGCTCAGAAATTCTCCACAGGTGAAAACACTGGCCATTACTTTTTACGCTAAAGATAAGGGTAAAGACTTTGACGTATTTGCCAACGATCAGCTTTTAGGGCGGATAACACCATCCGGAAATGATCAGGAACAATTTAGTGTAGTTGAATATGATCTGCCCGAACAGTTAAAGAACCTGAAGGAATTGACGATTAAGTTTGTCCCTTTACCGGGTAACACTACAGCAGCAATTCATGATGTACGTTTGCTGCGTTGATTTGAACAGGATTCATAAGGCGGCATGTAATTCCCTTACGAACCCGCTATTTATTTCCCTGTATTTTTTGCGGTAATCAAACGGTGTTTCGCCTTTTAACACTTTAAACTGTTTATTAAAGTTGGATAGTGTAGGGTAGCCTATTTCAAAAGCGATTTGACTGATGGGGATATTTTCATCAACCAAAAGTTTGCAGGCGTGGTCAATTCTTACGTCTTTCACAAAATCTGAAAACGATTTGTTAACGCGCGATTTAAAGAACCTGCTGAATGAGGTAGGGGTCATGCTTACAAGGTCGGCGGCAGATGCAAGGGTGATATTGCTTTTAAAATTATGCATTACAAATTCGTATATGCTGTTCATCCGGGTGCTTGTTTTATCGTTTGGCGTGGCCGAAAGAGGCGTTTGGGTGAGCAGTATGCAATCGGGCGAGTCGGCCATCAGGTTTAATATGTTCAATAATTGGATAATACTGTTGAGGCCCTTCATTTGTAAAAGGGCCTTTAGCATTTCCTTTAGTTTCGCGTTTGTTGCCCCGGTAACCTCAATGCCCATTAACGATCTGTCGAATAAGCTTTTTAATTTTTCAAATTCTTCATTTCCAATGGAATCGGCCAAAAAATGCTCATTCATATAAAGCACTATTCCGCTGGTTTGCAATGCTGTTTTCGTGTCAAAATACTCCTTATCGCTGCGCCAAAGGTGTGGTAAATTGGGTCCGGTAAATACAATGTCACCTTCGTTAAATGATTTTATATTATCGCCTATAAAGCGTGTGCCGCGCCCTTCCACCACATAAAACAACTGATATTCAGGGTGCGAGTGTATATGCGGATCGAAATAATGCGATTGCAGGTGTTGTATAACAAAAGATTTGCTTTTAGGTATAGGGCTTTTCTTTACTATGCTTCTCATATATCAAAAATAGGATAGCACAATCATCTTGCATACAACAAAATGATATAATATAGTCTTTTTTGGGCAAAAATCAGCAATGAAGCTTCATTAATAATTTGGATAATTGTTCTGCCAATAATTATAAACATTTATGAAATCAATCAACCGGCTCATTTCGGGAGTCATCTTAATAGTTGTGTGCAGTTGTTCAAGCAAAATTCATAAAAGTACAGCGCAAATATCAGATGCAGCGCCTCGCCGTGCCGAGGTACTATTTCTCGGGCACGCGTCGAAACACCACGATTCATATAAATACGCGCCAATGCTGGCTTCGGCGGTTTTTAAAAGTGGGATCAATATAACCTACACCGATGAGCTTACCGATCTGAACACCGAAAACCTGGCAAAGTACGACGCGTTGGTGATCTACGCTAATTACGACACCATTGGTAAAGCCGAAGAAAGCGCTCTCCGGGCATTTGTTGAAGGTGGGAAAGGCCTGGTGCCATTGCATTGCGCTTCATTTTGTTTCCGTAATTCAAACTGGTATGTACAGGCAGTAGGGGGGCAATTTAAAACGCATACAACCGGCAAATTCCCGGCTGTAATAGTAAATAGCAAGCACCCGGTGATGAAAGATGTACCCGCTTTTGAAACCTGGGATGAAACTTATGTTCACGATAAAATAAACCCCGATAAAACGGTACTTACCGAAAGGGTGGATGGTGATCATCATGAACCATATACCTGGGTACGTAAACAAGGCATTGGGCGCGTGTTTTACACAGCTTACGGGCACAATGATAGCACCTGGACTAATAAGGGATTTTTAACGCTGGTGAAAAACGGACTACTGTGGGCTTTGGGCGATAAGGTTAACAAACAGGTAAACGCGTTACAGGTTCCGCAGGGCACCTACACAGCGGCCGACATTCCTAATTATGAAAAAAGAGATCCGGCACCAAAGTTTCAGGCACCTTTTTCGCCTGCCGAATCGCAAAAGCTGATTCAGGTACCGGTTGACTTTAAGGTTGAGCTTTTCGCGGCCGAACCCGATATAATTAATCCTATTGCAATGGCATGGGACGAGAAAGGGCGTTTATGGGTGATTGAAACCATTGATTACCCTAACGAAGTACGAACAGATAACGGTACCGGGCAAGATCGTATAAAAATATGTGAAGATACTGATGGCGATGGAAAGGCCGATAAGTTCACCATTTTTGCCGATAAGCTGAATATACCTACCAGTATTGTATTTGCTAATGGCGGCATAATTGTAGCGCAGGCGCCTAATTTCATCTTTCTTAAAGATACCGATGGTGATGATAAGGCTGATGTGCGGGAAAGTATCATAACGGGCTGGGGCAAAAGCGATACCCATGCCGGGCCATCAAACTTAAAATACGGTTTCGATAATAAGATATGGGGGGTACTTGGTTATGCAGGTTTCGATGGCGCTATTGGCGGCAAGCAAATGAAGTTTGGACAAGGGGTTTATAATTTTACGCCCGATGGTAAACAGCTTGAATTTTTAGGACGAACCAGCAATAACACCTGGGGACTGGGTTTTTCAGAAGAGAATGATGTATTTATCTCCACTGCCAATAATACACATAGTGCCTTTTTAGGCTTGCCCGCGCGTTATGTTAGTGAAGATGCAGGCCAGAAAAGGGATTTTCAATCGGTTAAAAAGCTCGACGGGCATTATGATATGCACGTTGTATTTCCTAACCTTCGCCAGGTTGATGTTTTTGGCGGCTTTACCGCGGCGGCAGGCCATAACCTCTACACGGCACGCAATTACCCCAAAAATTACTGGAACCGAATAGCCTTTGTTTGCGAACCAACAGGGCGTGTAGTGCACCAGGCCATATTGAAACAAAATGGAGCCGGTTTTACCGAAACAGATGGCTGGAACCTTTTGGCCAGTGCCGATGAATGGGTTGGCCCCGTACAAGCCGAAGTGGGGCCCGATGGCGCCGTTTGGGTAGCCGATTGGTACGATTTTATTATTCAGCACAACCCAACACCGCGTGGCTTTGAGAACGGGAAGGGGAATGCTTATATCAACCCGCTGCGTGATCATGATAAAGGACGTATTTACCGCATCGTATATAAAAACGGCAAAAGCTACACCCCAATAAAATTATCCAAAAATGATATTCCGGGTTTAATAGCAGCGCTTGAAAGCGATAACATGTTTTGGCGGATGACGGCGCAGCGGCTACTTGTTGAAGGAAAGAATGCTGCTGCTATACCCGCGCTTATCAATATCATAAACAGTAAAAAGCAGGATGAAGTGGGCCTGTCTGGTGCTGCCGTTCACGCTTTGTGGGTGTTGAAAGGATTTGGCGCTATAGATGGCAGCAATCCGCAGGTTATGCAAGCGGTTTTCGGGGCTTTACAGCACCCGGCCGCCGCTGTACGAAAGGCGGCTGTACAGGTTTTGCCATTATCAGATGCCGCTTTGAAAGAAATTATTAAGGCGAATATTTTAAATGATACCGATGCCCGTGTGCGTGTAGCTGCCATATTGGTACTGGCCGATCATTCGGCCGATAATAATATCGGTACCATAATATATGATGAAGCTAATAATGAGAATAATAGTAAGGACGAATGGATAAGCAAAGCCTTGCAGGCAGCGGCAATAAAACATAAAGTAGGTTATTTAGCGGCATACTCCGGGAAAAGTGCTCAGGCCGGTGGTACACTTAATAAAAGCATACACGACGCTCTCGAACAAACAGGAAAATTCAACACTGGTGCAATTACCGAAAAATCAAAATCAGGACTACCGCCGGTTACTATCAATTTAAAGGTAGTGGAGCATGTGATGCAATTTGATAAAAAACTGCTTACCGTAAAAGCCGGGCAGAAGATTATCCTCAATTTTGAAAACCCCGACTTTATGCAACATAACTGGGTGCTGATAAAACCCGGTACCACCAATATAGTTGGCAATGCTGCCGACGAGCTGGCCCGTGACCCTAAGGGGGCCGATAAGAACTATGTACCCGAAATACCGGAGGTACTTAAATCATCGGCATTGCTTAATCCACAGCAAAAGGTAACCATAGAATTCATCGCGCCCGAACAACCCGGCTCATACCCTTACCTGTGTACCTTTCCGGGCCACTGGCGTATTATGAACGGATTATTAAAAGTGATTAAATAAAAAGCCCATAATAAAAACACATGGATTTAAAGGTAACATTTGGTGTTAGCACGTGGTTGTGGGCATCGCCATTTTGTAATGATACCATCGCGTTGTTTAGTAAAATAAAAGCGATGGGGTACGATGTGGTAGAAATACCGGTAGAAGATCCGGCGCTTATTGACACCGCGTTAATAAAAAAAGCTTTAAAAGAAAACGACTTAAAGGCGGTAATCTGCGGCGCGTTCGGTCCGGAACGTGATCTTACCCATGATGATACGGCATATCATCAAAAGGCTTTTAACTATATAGAAGCCTGTTTAGAGATCTGTAATCAGCTTGATGTGCCTTTTTTTGCAGGGCCAATGTATTCGGCGGTTGGCAAGGCGCGTTTAGCATCGCCCGAGCAGCGTAAAATAGAGTGGGGCAGGGCTGTTGAAAATCTCACCGTGGTTTGTAATATGGCCGAAACCAGGGGTTTAAAACTGGGTATTGAACCTCTGAACCGTTTTGAATCGGACATGATCAATACTGCTGCCGATGCGTTGAGGCTTATCGGTGATATCAGTCACCCTGCCGCCAACATCGCTTTAGACGGTTTTCACATGAGTATTGAGGAGCCAGATGTGGAGGCCGCCATTATTGCGGCGGGCGATAAACTAATCCATCTCCAGGTATCCGAAAACTATCGTGGCACCCCCGGTACAGGGCAAACTAATTGGGCCGCTTACAAAGCCGGGTTACAACAAATAGGCTATAAGGGTATTATTTCGATAGAAAGTTTCACCCCCGAAGTAAAGGAATTAGCAGGTGCGGTGTGTATATGGAAACCATTGGCTGCCAGTCAGGATGAGTTTGCCAATAATGGTCTGCGATTTTTAAAAGAGGTTTTCAAATAATAATCAAATACAAACATGAGCGAGAAAAAGATCAACGTAGCAATTGTAGGCCTGGGTTTTGGCGCCGAGTTCATCCCGATATACCAGAAACACCCTAATGCCAATATGTATGCCATTTGCCAGCGAAACGAAGATAAGCTGAACGAAATAGGAGAGGCTTTCGGTATAAATAAACGCTACACCAGCTATGCGGAATTATTGAAAGATCCGGAAGTACACGCGGTACATATCAACACCCCTATACAAAGTCACGCTGAACAGGCGATTGCCGCTTTGCGTGCCGGAAAGCACGTAGCTTGTACCGTACCCATGGCAACCACTGTTGACGAATGCCGCCAAATTATAGAAGCGGTGCACGAAACAGGCCTCACATATATGATGATGGAAACCGTAGTGTATAGCCGGGAGTTTCTCTTTATAAAGGAGCTTTATGAAAAGGGCGAATTAGGAAAGATCCAGTTCCTCCGCGGTTCGCACCAGCAGGAAATGGCTGGCTGGCCGGGCTACTGGGAAGGCTTGCCGCCTATGTATTATGCCACGCACTGCGTAAGCCCCGTATTGGCATTGCCAAAAGCAGAGGCTGAATACGTATCATGTTTTGGTTCGGGACGAATTAGTGAAGAATTGATCCCCAAATATGGTTCGCCGTTCGCTATAGAAAGCTGCCACATAAAATTGAAAGATTCGGATTTGTCGGCAGAAGTTACACGTTCGTTATTTAACACCGCAAGGCAATATCGCGAGAGCTTTGATGTGTATGGCTCAAAAAAAACATTCGAGTGGACACTGGTTGAGCATGAAGAAAGCGTGATACATACCGGGGAAACACCTGAAAGAGTGAAGATACCCGATTATGCCCATTTACTGCCTAAAGAGATCCAGGGCTTTACTACACAAGGTGTTTATGGCGAAGATGGAGAAACACACTTGTCGTTTATCCAAGGCTCGGGCCATGGCGGCTCACACCCGCATCTCGTTAATGAATTTGTAAGCGCGCTGCTGCAAGGCAGGCAGCCATATCCAAATGCAGCGCAATCGGCAAACATCACCTGTGTGGGTATTTTAGCACACGACTCGGCCATGAATGGCGGCGAAAAACGCTATCTACCCGATTTTACTTTTAATAAAGACTGATTGGTAGGTGAACTTTTTTTCATGGAAAAGATAAAAGACAAACAAGTTTTTGATCATTTGTTTTGAGATTGATTAATTGAAATACACTGTTAAATCATAATCAGTTATTTGATGATGGTACTGTTGCCAAAATCGAGATTATATCTAAAAAACGTTGAAAGATCAACACTATAAAATTTAGTTGGTATATGTATCTTTAATGCCCTTAAATTACGCTGATCAAATCACTTTTCTTCCATTCGTAGTTTTTAATCTACTAAGCGTACAGCTTGTTTTTAGTATATTATTGCTAACGGACTACCTTGTTGAAAAATAAGGTAAGTAGGGGTAAATTAGATGCAATGTTTTAACCAACTTTGTGCATAGTTTAATTAGATGGATGATTTTATAGCCGCCCGTTCACAAATGGCCCTTTCGCTGGGGTTTCATATTGTTTTTTCATGTATCGGCATGGTAATGCCATTTTTTATGGCCGTATCCCATTTGATATGGCTTAGAACCGGTAACCCGAACTATAAAAATATTACCAAAGCGTGGAGCAAAGGTGTTGCGATATTTTTCGCGACCGGTGCTGTTTCCGGAACAGTGCTGTCATTTGAACTTGGATTGTTATGGCCGGAATTTATGAAGCATGCCGGGCCGATATTTGGAATGCCCTTTTCTCTTGAAGGAACCGCGTTTTTTATAGAAGCGATAGCGTTGGGTTTTTACCTGTACGGCTGGGACAGATTTAACCGGTGGTTCCATTGGTTTACAGGCGTTATTGTTGGCGTTAGCGGTTTGCTTTCCGGCATCCTTGTGGTGTCGGCAAATGCCTGGATGAACAGCCCCAAAGGGTTTGATTACGTAAACGGAAAGTATATAAACATTGATCCTATAGCTGCCATGTTTAATGACGCCTGGTTTTCGCAGGCATTGCACATGTCGCTCGCTGCATTTGCTGCCACCGGTTTTGCTGTAGCCGGTGTACACGCATTAATGATCATCAGGAAGAATAATGTTGTTTTTCATCAAAAAGGATTTAAAATTGCTGCATTGTTTGCTTGTGTAGCCGCATTATTGCAACCGCTTAGCGGTGATATATCTGCAAAAGATGTTGCTAAAAGGCAGCCGGCTAAGCTGGCAGCCATGGAAGCGCATTTTGAAACGGAAAAAGGCGCTCCCTTTATATTGGGTGGTATTCCTGATGAAAAAGAAAAGAAAGTTAATTACGCGATAAAAATCCCCGGTGTTTTGAGTTTCCTGGCCCACGGCGATTTTAAAGCCGAAGTAAAAGGCTTGAACAGTATTCCGGAAAATGAACATCCGCCGATCGCGATAACGCATTTCGCATTCCAGATAATGATTGGCTTGGGTGTTTTAATGATGATTACCGCGGTGATTTACTTTTTTGCGCTTTGGAAGAAAAAGGAATGGCTGACAAAAGAGTGGCTGCTTAAGCTATTTGTTATCGTTACCCCCATGGGATTTTTGGCTGTTGAAGCCGGTTGGACAGTAACAGAGGTGGGGCGACAACCCTGGATCATTTACGGGGTGATGAGAACCGCCGACGCTGTTACACCAATGCCCGGCATAGCTTATTCATTTTATATTTTCACTTTAGTATATGTATCCCTGGCTGTGGTTGTAACGTTTATGCTTTACAGGCAAATTAAAATGGTTAATATACTTTATGATGTTAAGGAGGGCGTTCAATAATATAAAATTATGCTGTATATAGTTATTGGTTTTCTCTGGACATCTATACTTCTTTATCTCCTGTTGGGTGGCGCTGATTTCGGTGCCGGAATTATTGAACTTTTCACCGGTAAAAAAGACAGGCAACAAACCCGTAAAACGCTTTATAAGGCGATAGGGCCCATTTGGGAGGCAAATCATATGTGGCTCATCATCGCCATTGTTATCTTGTTTGTCGGGTTTCCGGTTATCTATTCAACCATGTCGATCTATCTTCATATCCCATTAACCATAATGCTGTTAGGTATAGTAGCCAGGGGCACCGCGTTCTCTTTCCGTAATTATGATGCCATTAAAGATGATATGCAAATGGTGTATAACCGGATATTTGCCATCTCCAGTTTTATAACGCCGCTGTTCCTGGGTATTGTAGCCGGGAGCGCTGTTTCCGGGCAAATTGATTTATCGTCACATGATTTCCTTAACGCGTACATTTTTAGCTGGTTTAGCTGGTTTAGTTTTTCAGTAGGGCTTTTTACGGTAGCTATCTGCGGATTTTTGGCGGCAGTTTACCTGATCGGGGAAACAAAAATAAAAGAAGAACAAAAGCAGTTTAGAAAAATGGCCGTATCGATGAACATTGCTGCGGTGATATGTGGTGGTTTGGTCTTCCTTTCTGCCAGGCTGAGTAATATTCCTGTCTACACCTGGATATTTGGTAACAGTATTGGAATAACCGCTGTTATAGCAGCTACTATTTCACTTATACTTTTATGGTATTTAATGATGCAAGGAAAAACCATCATTTTACGTTTCCTTGCCGGATTTCAAATAGCGATGATCCTGTTATCAGTAACCATAAATCATTACCCCAATATTGTGATTCTAAAAACCGGTCATCTTTCACTGGTTGAGCTTCGTGGTCATGACAAAACTATCGAAGCATTAGGTACGGCACTGCTGCTTGGAAGTGTGTTTATTTTGCCGGCGCTTTTTTACCTCATTTATAGCTTTCAAAAAAGAAAGGATAGTTCCTACAATCCTGATCACTGATCTTAACAGATCCATAGTAACATTCACAATCTTTTGTGATGATATATCCGCTTGTTTTAGCTTTCTACCCGTATCTTTTGATACAGAGGACAACTATATACCACCGGATAGGGGAATTATGTATGGCTGTTTCAGACAAGAAACCTTTTGACTCTAACTGGGATTATAGTAACCGGATGGAGCAAGGTTCTTCTACCGGAATTAAATCTTTAACTGCCTATTTTCTGACGAACGGACATCGGTAAATTCAAAACATTCTAAAGAAATTTCCGATAGGATTAAACGGATAAGAGTTTCGTATGCTGTTGACAAATTCAGCTTAATCCAATTTCGCCCATAATTTTTTCGTTAATAAAAAAGCGATTAGTTTCTTTCACCTAATCGCTTTTTTTCAAGTACTCAGAGCGGGAATCGAACCTTGCATCTAATGGCTTGATATTCAATTCTTTATATCTGTATGAAAGCCCGGTGCACCGAATTTGATGCTGCTTGAAATTCTTTCGTTAAGTGTTTCTTTATTAATGAGTTAAAGGTATAAATTTTATTAATTATATCAAACGAGAGTTTAGAAAATCTGCAGTGCCAATGATGCTGTTTATTTTCCGGGCTTTATAAACTTATAATATGACGCGTGGGCAATTACCTATTTGCTGGAGTTCAATATGCACCCTGTACTGCTGGCGCAAGTAGGCCGCCTTCCTAAAGCCATGAAGCTATATTACACCAAAGACAATGTTGACCACCAGAGCTGGGACTATGATTACACGATAACTGGTAAAAAGCTGACCAATATCCAGTTTTCCTATCGTTATTATCTTTACTACCCCTTCCTGTCAACAGTAGATGTAGCCTATCAATAGTAGATTGATCTTTTCCACAAGGCCAGATTTATCAACAAAAAGGCCATTTTAAGCATTCAGACGCTATTTTAGCCATCTATGTATACGAACTACACCGTTGAAGATTTTGTTACCCTGCGAAAAAAAGGAAAGCCCGCTGCGTTAAGTTCGCCAGCACAACAAGCCAATATTTACCTATGGCTTCGCACGCAGGGTTTCGGTCAAACGCTGGTCAATGGTAAGATGCTTTTCTTCCGGAAACTCAACGATGAACTGAGTCCTTCGAGCATGATCGCGATGCGGTATGCCTTTCTGCATTTCCTGGAGAACCATGATTTTGGCGCATGGCCCAATGGCATTACCCGGCATGACCTGATCGAATGGTTTTTCGCCACGCAGCCGCCAAGGCGCAGCCAGTTGTTCCAGGAATGTCTGTTCTGTGAGCTTTCGGCCACAGAGATCAGTAAGCTGCTGGAAACGGGCACGGCCGGTGATAGCGTGCGTTCGGATGTGCTAATACCGGTAACGCACCGTGTTCAGCCAGAATATTGATACATTTGGTTTTAATACACCAATAGCGGATGCCCATTCCCGTTCATACCATGACAGGTAATTCCTGTGACGGCATAGTCATCGTCCGGACAGTATTTACGGATACCTGGGTTTTTGATGAACTGCAGGACGCACTCCGGGATGACTACCACCTGTTTTTGTTCCAGGATGAACGCCGCACCGAAATGAAGATCGATTTTCAGGACTACTGGCTTGAAGCCGGATCGATCATCTGTATTCATCCGGACCAAGTGCATCACTTGGGCCACTTTTCGAAGGTATGGTGAATTTTTATTGATGGTAAAGGAAAAGTCCGCGTTTCACAAATATTGCCCTAGCAGCGGTGCTGTATAAGATGCAAAATTAGGCTGCCTGTATAATGAAGTTTAATAATAAAGTCATCGTTCAGTGGAGATAAACAAGCAGATGCCTCACATTCCACTAAGTGTGTGAAAGGACATCTGCTTGTTCTAATTGCTGGTTTTTATTAAAGGATATTCAGCGATGGAGCGTAGACATTGGCACCATCCAGTTTCGCGCCTACTTTAAAATCGTCTGCGCCGCCACCTACGGTGATCTCGTAAATATTAGCGTTGCCGCCTTAGCGGGCGCTTGTGCAGATACAAGGTTAGTCGTTATGACCTTCGCTGGTTTCGAAACCAAACAGGGCCAGCCTTACCGGTTTGGCGGTAACTTTATGCTTAATAACCTGGCTAAAATCGTTCAGTCTGATCTGATATAATTCACCGGCTGATGGTATAGCGATGTAGGCATATTTTGCAGTAGCTTCCAGTACGGGTTTGTAAGTGTCGGTAGCGGTTACCGTGTTAATAGCCGTTCCTTCTTTTTTCAACGCGCCGGTGCTGAGGTCGTAAATACGCAACTTCCCGTCCAGGGTTAATATGAGCAGGTTTTTACCGGCATAATCTACCTTGCATTGAAATGCATCGGTTCCGGCATATATCGTTGTTATTTTATTACCGGCAATATCAATGAGATAGGCACCTTTAGTAGCCACATAGCCAATAAACTTTTTAGCCGACTCTGCATAATAAATGCTTGCCAAACGGAAAGCGCCAAAGCCTTCCGGGTTGGGTATCAGCTTTTGTTCACCGGAGGCGCTAACCACCAATACGCCGCCCGCCGTAGCTGCCGATGAAGTGAACCCACCAAATACTGCCACGTCGCCATCGGTGGCATTGCCATGAATATTACCTATCTCCAGAGTAGAAGCGTGTACTACGGTGCCTCCCTTGTTAATGATTTGTACACGGGTAGGTGAAGCACCGCTTGAAGCCGCAACGGTTACCGCATAATTGCCATTTGCAAATTGAGCCATAGCGCCATGATGAGGCAGCAAGCCTGCATTAATGGTAGTAAACTTTGCACCCGCTGTAAGAAAGTTTGCCTCAAGGCCCGAGCTTAGGGTGCCGTCGCCGTCGTTGAAGATCAAAGATTCATTGTCTTTACTTTTAAAGTGGGTGGGCTTGGTGCCTGTGGCTGTAATAGCGGCCCATGCTGGTTGTCCGGCCACATCTACATGATCGCCGTGCGATGTTAAGCCACTGTCAAAAACCTCAGTAAGGTTTTGGCTTTGATAGATCACCGCCGCATAACGGCCCGAAGCTGTTCCGTAAAGATTGGCCAGCGGATACTTGGCATCAAACTGGGTCACTTTAGCCTCAAACGGATCTATAAGGCTCACTTTAGCGCTTGTTTCATCGCTGGTAAGTATCCTTACAAACTTAAATTCCTTATTGTCTTCGGGATTAACAGGCCCGGGTGTTTCAGTTTGGTCTTTTTTACAAGCGGCAAAAGCTACGCTAATGCCCAGTACCAAACTCAGTTTTTTCAGATAATTCTTTTTCATTGTCATTTGTTTTATTGTTAATTGTTCGCTGTGCGATGCCCGTCGGCACCATTATTTCGAAATAGTTCTTTATATGCAGTAATGCTTATTAATTGATCTTAATGCTGATGCCTTTAATGGTTTGCCAGCCTTCCTTATCGGTTACACGAATCAGGAAATGGTAATCGCCCGGATCAATGTCTGCGGGTACTGCAACCTCCTGTTGTACTTCGTAGTTCTTCAAACCTGCCGGTACCGGGTAACTTTTAATGAGCAGGAAAGGCTTCACGGGAGTTTTTACCGCGTCCATATTACAGCTGGCCACCTCGGTGCTGTGCGAGTGATGGTCGAAATTGTGGTGTACATCAATACTCACCGAACCCAGTTCGGCATTATCGCTCAGGCCGGCGCGAAAGGTGAAGCTCTCCCCACGTTTTACAGTGCCGCACTGTTTGGGGAAGGCCTGCCCGGTTGTTACATCTATTGTCGGGTATTCGGTATCGGGTTGCTTTTGTGCATCTTTTTTGCAGGCGCTTATTAAACAGGTAAGTGCCAGGCAAAAACGTATCAGTGGTTTATTCATCATATTTGTTGTTTTAAATGATTAATTGAATACTACCGGTATCTCTATGTATTGATAATAACCGATGTTATAAGTGGTGTTTTTGTATACCACCCCAAAGTAATAGGTGCCCGATTCCCAGGCTTTTACGCCGCTAATGGCTGCTTTTGGGGAGTTGTTATCAGCGGTAGCGCCAATAGTAAGATCGGGCCAGGTACGGATAGGGGTGTTGGTTGCCAAATCAACGGTAGCGTTGGAGAACGAACCGGACTCGGCCCAGCCTTTGTGTTCCAAAACGTCATACACGATCACCTTGCTGAAGTCAATATTCTCCATCGATTCCGGGCGGTGATTTAATTTTTTATTGATCAGCAACAGATACATCTTACCGTCGCCTTTCACATCGGTAATGGTTACCTGCGCGTTGATCAGGTCATCTTTCTTGAGTGTTGCGCCTTCGGTAATAAATTTTCCGTTGCGGTAAAAGCGTGCGCCGTTGGCAAAAATGTTGAATATATCGGCGTTCGGATTTACCGGAACATTAGAAGCGAGATAGATAGTGATCCCTTTTTTTATCTCCAGAACAGTACCGTTTTGATCGTGTACAATGATCAGGAAATCATATTTGCCCTCTACAGCATCATCAGGAATATTAAAATGTTTGTGTACGGTGGCGTTCTTGGCATCTTTATAACTGTCCCAGGTTAATTCGAACTGCCAGGGTTTGGCGTAGCTTTCGCCGCTTTTAGGCACAATTTTAATCTGCACCTTCTCAATTTTGGTAGCCGCCAATACCTCGGCATTCAGGTGGAAATCTTTACCGATCACACCTATCTCGTTATTGTTCAGGCCAACCTCAATATTGGTCACCGTTGTTTGCGCCGGTTCAGGCGTTTGTTCATTCTCCTTTTTACAGGCGGTAAAAGCTGCAGCGATGAATAGAAAGGCTGCGATGGTTTTTGTTGTTTTCATAAATGTTTATTAATTAAATACTGAATGGTAGTTTGATGGATAGCACTATATTCCGCCCGGCCTCGGGCAATTCAATCAAGCGGTAAAAACTGGTATGATTGAGGTAGCGGGTATTGAACACGTTCTGCGCCTGCAAGCTTATTATTACCGGTTGCTTGTATACATGCACCTTGGTACCGGCCTGTAAATTCACCACCCGGTAACCCGGTGTTTTCTTTTCGGGTGGTACAATGTTGTTTTGTGCGGCTGTTAAGCGGTAATCGATAGAGAAATAGGTGTTTGGTAATTTATTGCCCGTTTTAGGCGACCAGGTGATATTGAATAATGCTGATGCCGGAGGTGAGAAGGGCAGGGTATAACCTTCTTTTTGGCCCGATAGCTGACGGGCGTAAAGGTATTCGGTGAGTACCTCGGCACTGAGGTTGTTCCGTAACTGGTATTTGAGCTGCACCTCGCCGCCATAACGCATCACCCGGCTTTGGGCATAGCGGAATACCTGGTTACCGGCTCCATAAAAATAATCGTGATCGGCGGTAGGGTTGAGGTAGATATAGTTAGGGAAATAGTTATAGAAAGGGCTCACCTGTACCAACCATTTTCCGGTATTCCAGCCAAGGCTAAGATCAAACTGGTACGACTGTTCGGGAGACAGATCGGGGTCGCCACGTTCATAACTGAAATAGTGATAATTTACGCCGTTAGCCGCCAGCTCTTTGGCGATAGGCATACGGAAACTTTTGCCAACGTTGGCTTTTAAACTAAAACTGTTTCCTGCATCGTAATTAATCCCCGCCGACCAAACGAGGCTGTTAAAATTACGGCTCAGGTTATCCGCCCGCGATAGCTTCTCAGAAACGGTAACGCCTTCGGTGCCGGTTTGTGTCTCGAACCAATCACGATAGCCCCGAATATTGATATTGCTATGGTCATATCGCACAGCTCCATGCAGCAATACCCGGTCGTTCAACCGGTATTTATCGTATATAAACAAACCTGCCGAATGCTGTTTATACGCCGGTACCAAAAAACTCCATCCCGATATGGCATTGTCTTGCAATTCAGCATTCAGCCCGGTTGTGATGAGGTGTTTGCCCATCGCGATATGGTCACGCAGGTTAAGCGAAAAAACTTGCTTGGTAAACTCCCGCTCTAAATTTGATGGTATCCGCATCGTGTCCGGATAAACGGGTGGCATATAGCCATGATTAACATATTGGCTATACTCCTGCCTGAAGTTGTGCTGAAAACCCAATTCTGCTTCCAAGCGGTGCCCTTCAAACTGATATTCAGTACGGTTGATCACCTTAAAGTGATTCACCTGCTGGCTTGGTATTAGCACATCGCGTGAGGAGGCATCATGCTCTTCGGTATTCACCCGGCGAGGTTCCAGCCCATGGGCGTTGGCAAAAAAACCGCTTTTGCTAAATGTGTTGCTGATATAAAAAATGCTGCGAAAACGCTTATCCACATAGCCGGTATTCAGGTGAGCACCGGTTTCCATGCCCGCGGTGTTGCGCAGTCGGTTTTTGTGAAGACCCACAGCGTAATCGTAAACATATACCCTGTCGGTGGGTACGCGGAAGTCGCCGTAATTTTGATAGGTAAAGCGCGAATCAAAAAACCAGTGTTGCGCCCTGCCGAACAGATTTGCCGAGGTGCCGTACAGGTTATTATTGGTTTTTCCAATAAGATCAACCGCGCCTCCTATGGTATTAGGCGCGGGAACAGCTGCTGGTTTCACATCAATAACGCCACCTATGGCATCAGATCCATATATGAATGATGCCGCTCCTTTGATCAGTTCCACTTCACCGGCCGCGAACTGGTCGATCTCCAGACCATGGTCGGCACCCCATTGCTGCCCTTCATGCTTAACGCCCTTATCAACCACCACCACACGGTTGAAACCCAGCCCCCTGATGAGTGGCTTGGATTGGCCCGAACCAATGCCTATGGTTTTAATGCCGGGCAATCTTGATAAGGTAGCCATTAAACTCCCGCCGAGATTACGCTGTATAAAATCGCGACTAACTACTTCTACGGTAAGTGATTCACTCTCTTTACGATGCCGCACGCGATTATCTTGCACCGTAACCTCTTTCAGGTCGAAAGTTTTTTGGCGCATTACAAAGCGTATTTGTCCGCCATCGTCACTTAACTTAAGCGGAAGGGAAAGCGGGGCATAACCTATGTGCGAAGCAGTAAGTTGGTAAGTGCCCGGTTTAGTTACGTTAAAAGTTGCTTTGCCCAGTGAATCGGTAATGCCGGTTTTGCCAATGAGGTGTAACAGTACTTCGGCCCCCGTAAGAGGGCTGCCATTTTCCGTAACCACCTGTACCGTGATCGGGTATTGTTGTGCAGCGGCTTGTTGCGATGTTGCAACGAGTGTAAAAAACAGGAATGTAAAAGTCAATGGCTGCAAGCATACACGCAGCCGTTTTAACCGGTGTTGAAACCGGAAACGCATTGGAATAAACATGAGAATACATGCCCGTAGGGCGTTTTAACTGAATGTCAGTTCAGCGATAAAATAAATGGATTATCCCCGGCAAAGGCGGGGGCAAAGGGATGGCAGCGGATGGGAGTAAACTAAACTGAATACAGGTGTATCAATAAACTTGATAACACAGGTGCGCAATTAGGCACTTATTAAATATTTCAGGCAGTAAAAAAACGGTTTCCGCTTAGCAGGAAGCGGCAGGGGGGCCTTTATTGGTAAAGCCCTGTAGGGTAAATTTATAAATGCCGGCATAAGACCTGCTCAGCAAAGTTACCGGTTTAGTTACCGGCGCAATTATTACCGGGGCGTATGCCAGCTGCGCGTAATGCGCCTGTTTATGAATCACATAATCACAAACATCGCACTTCTCTGATGAGTAAACATATTCGGTATCGTCGTCGGCTGATTTTAGGGAAGCAAAATTATGTTTGTGAAGAACCTGTACAACAGTTGCCCAGGCAAAAACACATACCAGCGTCAACGAAAGTAACTTCGCTGCTTTTTTTGATGTTTTGCTGGTAAATATCCTCATAGGCGCAACAAAGGTGTGATTTTAAATTTAGGATGTCAAGTGTTATCTGAAAACCTGAGGGCCTTACTTCCCTCTAAAAAAGAGAGTAGCTTATTCAAAAAAGGGAAGGAAAGGTCATTTAATGAATGCTTAACTATATTTGACCGGGTGTTGATAACCCTATTTATCCTTGAAAAAACACCATGAGGGCTATCGGGCCATTTATTCATTTAATAGGCGGCGGCTACCTGTTCGCTTTTTACGCAAAAACGTTGATACTGATCTGGAACGTTTGAGTCGTTCGATCTCAGAAAATAACACAACGATCTTTCTGATCCAGGGCATTTCTGCTCGAACTTATCAATTGGCAAAGAATAACATTTATACTTAAACGGCCATGGGTGCATAGTTCATGGTCAACTATCGAATTGGTGTTTGCGACATCACTAATTTTCACTGCTGCCGCTAATTTTTCATTTGCTCTATCGATTTAAATGATCATTCCGTGAATGAAATTTTACTCCCCTTGTAGGAATCATAGGTGGGTTGATATATGATATACCCAAAATTTTCGAGTTCAGAGAGGTATTTATGATATGTAATGAAGGACTTAATCCGACTCAATTTCATTACATTTTTGCGTGTGATTTTAAATGGATTACTGCCGTCCTGCGAAACAAAACATTGAAAAAGGGCTATAAAAATGAGCAGATGGTAGGCGTTAATTCGAGGATCATTGGATAGTTTTTCGCATTGGTTTACCAATAACTTACAGTACTTCATGTTTTTTTTTATGCAATATTTTTTTTAGTTCATTGGCATTATAATAAATTGTTCCACCGATTTTTGTGAATGGCAATTGTCCGTTTATACGTAGTGTCTGCAGCGTAGCATAGGACACGTTCAGTAATTTTTTTACATCAGCTGTTTTCAGCCATTCCTGTTTTCCGAAGTTTTTGTCTGTATCAAGCAGGCTTTTAATATCATCGATGAGTTGCAGACGTAATGCCTGCAAGTCGTCTTTAGTGATTATATCGATATTCATAAGGGATTTTTTAGGCCGGAGAAATCCGGTGGGTAGGAGGGATTAAAGCCGTGCAATTAGCAGGCAATAGATAGCACTAAAAATGTTAATCAGAAACGAACATGACGGCTTCTTTCACGCATGTATTCTTCAAACATACGTTCGTGGTATCTTTTTTTAGCATCCCGTTTCAAGCGAACATTCCAGCGCCAAAAAAAGAACCCCCACACTCCGAAAGCGACGCCAAAAAGCGGAAAAGGATTTGGCGCACTGAGCGCACCAAATAAGGCTCCGGTGGAGAGGAAACAGGTGATAAAAAAGTGGATTAAAGTTTTCATGATTCAATAGTTAAATATACTAATTCTGTTAGTATTCTCCAAGTGCTGGCATACAAAATTTATACATTATTTCTGCACATTTCTAGCCCTGACAAGGCCAGGTGGCCTTTAACTGTTCGAGAAAATTAAACGCTGTGGCCGGTTTTCGGGTCCGGATCCGGGTCCTGATGCCCATGGTTCTTTCGGCAACGGCAAGGGATATGGATGTCATATCAAAGAAATACGCTGCGCCGCAATAAATTACCTTTATCTGGGTCCCGTCGTAACTCATCCGGATAGCCTTATTGCGAATGGCGCTCGCAACAAACAAGTCAAAAAGCCGTCCTAAAAGATCATTGCCGAAAACCAGGGTAAATTTTCTTTTTTTAAAGCGCAGACGGATCCATTCCAGCTGCCAGGTGTGGGGAAGATTACCAATAGCAATAAAAAAGAGATTATACGGCTTGCTGTACAGATAACTGTTGAGTGACAGGTAGGCTACTGCCTCCATCGCCGAGCAAGTGATGATCACCTCCGGGCTTTGGTGGTTACCGGCTGTCCAGATGTTTTTAGTGGTCGGCACGCGGTGAAAGGTTTCGCCGAAATGTTCATGGTCGTCGCCGAAGGAAAACAGCGTATCTTCGATATTAATCCAGGACCGGATGTCCATGGGGACACCCAGCCTGGTCAGCAGGTCCGCCATCAGCGTGTCGCCCCGCTTCGGGTATAGCCACGAGTCACCTGGTCGGGAATAAGGACATTACGTTGGGCTTCGGCATCTTTAACGGCATTGTGGTAGCCGGGGCTGAGTTGCTCCGCCATTTTGAGGTCACGTTTTTTATTGAACAATGCGTTCAGTCCTTCGTACATCAGGTAGGACATGCCGCCGTCGACCACAATAGAAGCAATGATGGCCAGTTTATTGGAGCGGATACCCTGTGGTTCGGCCGCCGCGTACTGGAATACCGTTTTATCTGGCAGTTCCACTTCTTTTCCTTTCCGGTAGTCCTCTTTCTGAGCGGGGGTCAGGAACTCGCCGTTAACCATATCCGGTGCCAGGATCTTATCGGTATCACTGATGATGAACTCATGTGTTTCCGCGTCATATTCGACCAGTAATTCCTTCGTGTTCCCTTTATCATCCCTTGTGATCTTTTGCAGGTACCCGGTGCTACCCTTGATGAGCTGGTCGGCTTCCTGTTCGTCGATGTAATCCGGCCGCTGCGGTTTACGGTAGATCGGGTGAATGCGCAGTTCGGTGCCGCCTGCCGGATTATGAAATAGCGAGAGCTTGGCATCCATTGATTTGATCTTGATGTTTTCCGCTTCCAGGTTCTGCAGCTGCATGAGCCCGGTCCTGCGTCCCGACAACAGGTTTTTCAGGTCGTCGATGTTCAGCAGCAATTTTTCGCCCGCTGCCAGGCCTATGGTCTCCAGTTCCTTGTACGGAAGATCCTTTTCTTTAAATGTGGTGAGCTGCATCTTATCTGCCTATGTTTCGTGATTCGGTTTCTTCCTGCCCCTGTGTGATGAGTTCCTGCGCAGCGGGGTTCTTTTTAGCTTCGACAAGGGAATTATACAGGCCGTCGGTTGGTTTCAGGTTGAACTTTGCACCTTCAGCATCCTCCATCTTGAAAGTTTTACCTTTCTGATCGATGACCTTGTATACATTATTGTTATAGGCGATTTCGTCGCCTTTTTCGAGGTTAACAACCGGGGCCGCTTCCTGCCTGATCTCCCGTTTCGGATCGAAGTCCAGGATAAAGTCATGTATTTTTTGTGCATCTGCTGCTGCGCGGAACAGTTCAAACGGCTCCTCTTTCAGGATTTTAACCCAGTTATGAACGTAAGCTGCATGCTGGCCAAAGTTATGCCCGATTTCCAGCTCACTCCCCAGCATAAGGGACGCTATCTCCGCGCGAAGTTCTTCACGGGCATATTGTTCCGAGCCGAACCGCCCTTCCATTGGCCTGTTCAGCCGGCTTTCGTGTCCGCTCCAGTGCCCCAGTTCGTGCAGGGCCACGGCATAGTATTTTGTTTCATTTTCGAACTGGTCCCGGGCTGGCAGCTGTATCTGGTCTTTTGTTTTACTGTAATAAGCTTCGTTGCCACCATGATTGATGACCGCCTGGCTTGCGGTCAGCAGGGCTTCAGCCCTTTCCAAAGGCGCCCACTGCTGCTCGCTTTGTGTTTCTTTCAAGTATTCGGCCAGCGGGGGAATACCTTTGATCTGTTTGGCGTTGAAGACGAAAGCGGTGGTCACCACCGGCTTTTCCAGTTCGGTTACTCGGGTCATGGTCTTTCCATCGGCATCTTTGATCTTGTTGCCGTCCACGTCGCGAATGGCCTGCATATCGGATGTTTTTACGAAGCTGATGATGCTGGCTTTTGCGCCCTTTTCAACGGAGTAACCTTCCTTATTGGCCTGACTCATCGTCATCCAACGTGGGTCGTCAAAATTTTGCATGGCCAGCCAAAGGGCGTTCATTCCCATATAGTTTTTCCCGGTGGTGGGGTTGAAGGGGACCGTAAATGCCGGACCGTCTTTGTCCGTCCAGGGTTTCTGGAATGGCGAGGTTCCTGCTTCGAGTTCGGCGATCAGCTTATTGGCGACCACCTCGTGTAATGGTTTGAAATTTTTACTCATGATATGTATGGATTAATTGATACAAGAAATTGACAGGGTCAACCGGTTGATGGTTGACCATTATGCCCAGGTGCAGATGTTCACCCGTGACTTTCCCGCTTTGGCCGGTGATGCCGATCGGGGTCCCCCGCGATATGCTGTCTCCCCGAAAGACCAAAGGGACGTTAAGATGGCCATAGGTAATGGTCACGGGGCCGTGGGCCGTTTTTATAAATATGCCAAGCTGCGGGTTGTAACATATAGCCGCTACCTGCCCGTCGAGGATGGAATACACGGTATCCCTTCTGGCCTTCAGGTCAATCCCCAGGTGACAGGCATACTTGCCCGTGAGCGGGTGAACGCGATAGCCGAAGCCGGAATTGAGGTGCAGGTTTTTGAGTGGCAGGCAGAACAACAGGCAGCAAATGAGCTGCCTCATCGCGCAACGGACCTTTCCTGGCTGGTTCCGATTACCGCAGAAACAGCCAGCAAGGCATTGTCACGGATATTCGGGTTGTTGGCGGCTATCTGCAATGCCTGTATGACATCGGCCGGTCTGCCCCGGTCCTGCAGCATGCCTACCTTATAGAGGTCCTTGAAATCCGCAACCTGGATATGCGTGTTGTTTTTCAGGTCGTTGAGCAGATCAGCCTTATTCTTGAGGATCAGCACGGCGTCCGATGCGTACCGGCTCTCCTGGCCGTTTTCAAAGCGGAGGTATACGTCATCTGACCGGTTGTCTGCGTAAGTGATGATGCCGACCTGCCCTTGCATGGCGGCAGGGTCGGTTCGAATTTCCGGGTGTACAAGCGCAAGCGTGCCTGCTAAGGTTGTATTTTCCATAAATTTATGTTGTTAATTGTTACCTGCCTATTCTTCGCTTTGGCGTGACATCCAGGACTTCATTCAGCCGAATGGTCGCCCAGCGATGGAGTTCAGGGTCATCCCGCAGGCGTTCAAAGGCTTCCCTGATCGATTGGGCGGATCCGTCTTGCTGTAAGCCGGCGATCATTTTCAGCTCCCGGGGTACGGGTGGCCATAAATAACCCTTCCTGTTTTCCGCCAGCTCATTTAATTCGGCAGGTGTTCTCAGCATAAATAATATTTGGGGGCTGAATGAAAGAAGGTCGCCGTCTTCCAACCTTACCCACACTTCGTTTTCAGCCAGATCGGTCGCCTCGATCAGCCCCACCTTGCCCACTGATTCGGAATACCAAAGGACCGGGCTAACCATGACCATTAAGCCTAAGGTGTCTTGTTCATTCATCATATTTTCAGGTTTTGTTCGGAATAGTACCGTGAGTTATGTTGGACTTTCTTAGTTGAAATGAAGATCAGCGGCCGCGTGCGCGTGACTGGTTCATGCCCAGGCTGTCTTCAAGGGATATCAGCCCGAGTTCCCTCACTACCGGCCGGTTTCTGGCCATTTCCAGGGCGGTTTTTACCTGCTCGGGAAAACCGTAGTTCTGGAAGAGCGTGATATTGAACAGGTCTTTTCGTTCAGCAAGTGTCAATGTGCCTTTATCATTTTCAAGCACCTGGTGGATATCTTCAGGTTTCTTGAGTACCAGCAGCGCATCGGCGCCGTACCTGCCTAATTTGCCATCGGGGAAGTCCACGAAAAAGTCGTTCCCCGAAATGTCGACGGAACGGATCGTGCCGGTCATACCGGTTTTTTCTGCCGGATCATCGTACAGTTCCGGGTGCACCATAACGGTGCGGCCCTCCATTTTTAAGTGTTCATTCATTTGTTATTTCCTTTCATGGTGCCCTTGGGCATTTCGGTCGGTTTAGCGGACGTGTATTGCCGGACGATCTCCTGGATCTCCATGTTGATGCGGTTGAAGTTGGACCGCAGTTTTTCGTCTTTTCTACCTTCGAAGTTGTAATAAACGGGGAGCGAGGTGTAGGCCATTTCCTCTTGTGTAATGGCTTTCATGTCGAGGTTTACCCGGCAATGCACTGCCGAGGTGGAAAACTCCCCGGTGTAGGTTTCCTGCGCGTCGGCGGCGATCACGCCGACCAGTTCACCCGCGTTCAGGGAGGCGATCTTCCCGGCAGGGATCAGCGGCTCCAGTTTTTCGTTGAGTGAGGTGGAGGTTTTGTTTCGGTCGATGGAAAGCCCCTCGCCGAGTTGCTTGGATTTGCCGAACAGGCGTTCCAGCCATTCGAGCGTTTCCTTGTTCCTGACGGAGCCGGAAAGCACATTGCCGATCACGGCGGTAATGGTCGCCGAGGTATCCTTGCCGTACTGCTGGCTGAACTGCGGTAATTCCTGCAGGCCCATAAGTACGGCTACCTTATTGCTGCGCGCGGTAGCGATCAGGTTTTCCACTTTATGGATAAACAGGGTGGGTACCTCGTCCACGATGAGTGCCGATGGTCGGTTCCCCTTAGAGTTGATCAGCCTGGTCAGGCGATTGATGATAATCGAATAGCAGGCAGAATTGATGTTCTGCGTATTGGGATCGTTCGCCAGCACCAGTATGGACGGGTTTTCCTTAGCGGAGATCTTCAGGTTGAAATCATCGCCCGAGAACACCCAAAAAGTTTCTTTGGTGGCCATGCGGCTGATAAAGATCTTCAGGGTACCGATCTGTCCTTCCAGCTGGTCAAACGCTTTCGCGTTGAAGGCTGTCATAAAGGGCGACAGGAGCGGCTTGAGTTCCGGTTCGGTCATCAGCGCGTTGAATATCTCCTCGTAGCTGCGGTTCAGCAGCGCCAGCACATGGGGCAGGCTGGAGAACTTTCCGTCGGCATAGCGGCTCATAAAATAGACGCAGGCCGCGAGGAAGTTGATGGCCGACTGGGTAAAGAACTGGTCGCTGCCCCCTGATTTATCCCCTTTTTTGAGCGCCTCGACCAATGCCTCTGCCGTTTCGGATGCATCGGCGAGGGTTCGGATGTATTCTGCTTTCCAGGGGTTGATGCGACGGCTGCGCTCGACATCGTTCAGGTTGATGACATGAAAGGCAAAGCCTTTCAACTTGCCTGCCTTTTTGGCCAGCAGGTAATGGTAATAGGCGATCTGCCCGAGGTCGGGGAACTTGAAGTCATACAGGCAAACCGCGAATTCCTTGGCGATCAGCTGCCGGATAAAGGGGGTAACAATGGAAAAACTTTTACCGGAGCCGGGTGTCCCGATCACCATGGTGCCCCTGAACACATTGCAGATATTGATCCAGCCTTTGCGCACCTTTTTATCGGCGTAGAACAGCATAGGGATATTCACCGAATAAGGTGTTTCTAGCTTTTTTACCGGCTGCATAAAGCTTTCGGCCTCGTGGTTCCACTTGTCTTTACCCAGGCCACTTTTAATGATCTTGGAGATATTGTCCATGGACAGGCTGATCATCAGCGCCCCGACGAGGGAGCAAACCATATAAAACAGGTCGAACCAGGTAGTGAAGGGAAAAACAGGCGGGGAGGCCCGTCCCCGGTAGAGCAGGCTCCCGAAAAAGAGGAACAGACCGATACACAGCGGGTAGACGATGTGTTTTTTCGGGTCGAGGTCTGTTTTCTTTTTTGCCAGCGTACCGATACTGACGAGGCAGATGAGGCCGAAGGTGGCGAGCTTACTGTAGATGAGCTGATTGTAGATGGGCAGTTGCGCCAGCCGCGACAGTGGTGAAACAAAAATGCCCCAGAAAGGGGCATCACGGTAGATAAAAATAGCAGCTTCCAGTAAAATCGATACATAGATCGCACATTGCAGGAAGCCATGCAGCTTTTGCTGTTCACGGGTTTCTTCCATAAAGTATAGAATAAGGGATGGTGGGAAATAGGGGATACCGGCTATGCGGTAATTCAGCGCTTCAGGGTGCGTAAGTTGTTGTTTTGGACAAAATCATCCTGCTCGGGGGCGGGGATCTCTTCCTGTTCCCGGTCCTGTTTTTCTCTTTCGGCGATCTTGGCACTGATCTCCTGCTCCAGCGTTTCCAGCTGGGATTTTAAGATGACCAGTTCGTCCTCCTGGTCGAAAACCCGTTTGGTGAGTTCCATGACCTCCGGGATCCGGGTACGGTAATCATCCAGTTCCCTGGTGTACCTTTCTTCCATCGCGCCTACGCGGTCGATGGAATTTAAGAAGTACCTGGCTGCGACCTTCGGGTTGTCGATGTTGGGGGCACCGCCATTCTGCATATACTTGATACCTGTTTCACGGCTTTGCGCATACAGCGAAGTAACCACGTCGATGTCTTTTGAAAACACACCGCCGCCGATCTGCACCTTTCGCCGGATGAAAAGGTCGAAGTCATACAGTTCACCCAGCCGCATCTCTGACGCGGCGTTATTGGGCGGTACCCAGTTTTTATACAGGTCAATCAGGTGCTGACCGATCACGAGCGGGTCAGCGGAAGGTATATCAGGTAATTTGAGCGCATTGATCTTTGTGCCTTCCGCATCGTATTTCAAGCCATTCCGGTAGGTGCTGACATCCTTTTGTACCATGGATAGTGTCGTTTCGGTACCGGCGCTGCGTTTTTCGAGATCCTCCAGCAGGTAGCGGTTCCTGGCAACTTCCTTGTAGTGGGCGGATTTATACCCCTCCAGTTCGGCGACCTTTTTCTCGATCCTCGTTTTTTCCAGCAGGGAGGTATCCCCGGAGAGGATGGCGATATACTCGGAGAAGTTCATCCCGCTTTGTTCGTCGATGGCGCCTTCGTCCAGGGTGCGTACCGCCAGTTCATTGTTCTTCATCTGGCTGATGAATACCTGTTTGTTTTTCAGGAGATTGAACTTGTAGTTATCCAGTGATTGCTCCACGGCGTAGATAAAGTTCAACACTTTGTTGCCATAAAATAGTTTGGCCAGCCAGTTACCCTGCCGGGCGCCGCGCCCGTCCCGCTGTTCCAGTTCCGATGGTTTCCAGGGAATGTCCAGGTGATGCAGGGCACGTATCCGTTCCTGGACGTTTAACCCTGTACCTGCTTTTTCCGTACTGCCGATGAGGATCCGGATCTCCTCTGCATTCATCTTTTTAAACAACTCCATGCGTTGTTTATCGGTGGCCCAGTCATGGATAAAGGCGATCTCGGCGGCGGGGATGCCAAAGTCTTCTGTGAGTTTGTCCTTCAGCGCGTCGTACACATTGAACTCACCGGGTTTTGGTGTACCGATATCGCTGAAGATGATCTGGGTTCCTTTGTGCGGGGTGCTTTCCCGGTAGATCTCCGCTACGTTTCGGGCGCAGGCGTTCACTTTGTTACCGGGGTTATCCCCGTATTTTTCCGGGTCGACCAGCCGCATATCCACCGCCATTTTTTTAGCGTAGTTGGTGGCGATGAGCATACGCCCTTTATCCTCGTCATTGGTCAGCGGCCGCCGCCCGAGCAGGGTCGCGTCACCGTTTTTGGCAAACTGCATCAGCCTGCGGATAAAATCCTGCTGATCAGGCGTCGGCTTCAGGTTGACCAGGATTTCCTCGATCTCCGGTTTATCCAGGTTGATGTGTTTCGCCGTTTTGTAATCGGTGATCTGGTTATAGAAAAGCGCGAGTTCAGGGACCTTGATAAAATGCCGGAAGCGTTCTTTCGCCTTGATCTGGTTGGTGATGGTGAACTCCAAGTCTACGGTTTTTCTTGCGTAAACCGCCGCCCAGGCATCGAAGTTCGCAATGCTTTGTCTTTCCATTTCCGCCGGGCGGAGGTATTTAAAGATCAGGTACATTTCCGTGAGGCTGTTGGAAATGGGTGTTCCGGACAGGAACGTGGCACAAAGGTCCTCGCCTCTGCGTTCCTGCAACGTCCTGATCGCGAAAAGCATGTTCAGCGCTTTCTGACTCCCGGCCATGTTTCCGAGCCCCGCAACGCGGTTATGCCGGGTCGTGACGGTCAGGTTCTTAAACTTATGCGATTCATCGATAAATAAGTGGTCGATGTTCAGTTGACTGAAGTTAATGCCAGTGTCCCTGCGCTGATCGATAGCCTCGATGACCGCCTTCAGTTTTGCATCGAGATTTTGCTTGCGGATCTCCAGCCCCTTTAATTTGGCGCGTGTCACTTCATCCCCCGAATGCTGGATGCTGAACAGGTCCATCTCGGTGTTGTCCAGTTCAGTTTCGAGGATCCGGCGCTGGATCTCCGGGGACTGCGGTATCCGCCCGAACTGGTCATGGGTGAGGATCACGCAGTCCCAGTTGTTATTCCTGATCTCATTAAATATCCGATTTCGCTTTGCCGGTTCAAAATCGTTCTGTCCCGGGGCCAGTATCCTCGCTTTGGGGTAGGCCAGCCGGAAGGTATTCGCGATCTGTTGAACATTGGCTTTTAAAGCCAGGATCATCGGCTTATGCACGATGCCGAGTCGTTTCATTTCCATGGCGGCCACGATCATGGTGAGCGTTTTGCCCAAACCGACCTCGTGATCGATCAGGCCGCCATTGTTCTGGATCAGGCGCCAGGCCGCGTTCCGCTGGGAGACATAAAGGTCCTCAATTTTTAAGGCCTTGAAATCGAGCCCGGGAAAGGTGAGGTGACTGCCGTCGTACTCCCGGAGACGGTAGCAATTGTAGGTATCGTTGTATCGCTTTTCGAGATATTGCTTGTCTTCGTTGGGCAGTTCCAGCAGCCACATAAGGTAGCGCGCACGGATCTGATCGATCTTACGGTGCGCGTTCTGTATCGCTTCGGTATCGGGCACCCGTGTTAGCTTGCCACCGATTTCCACCGGGTAGGTGAAGTGCGGCGTGGTGTTCAACAGCGCGTACTCCATCAACACCCGGCCTGTAACCTTGTGGCTTTCTCTTGGTATTACCGAATATTCTTCGTTGGTGACGGTGTTCCCCTGTTTGACATAGCTGACGTCATAGGTGTCGATGGAATTGAAATAACTAACCTTTGTATCCAGTTTGAACAGGTCGGTCGCGAAGCGCTGGTAGTAATCTACCGGCACCCAGCGTTCCCCGAGGTTAAAGTCAAGCAGTTCAAAGGGGATCTTCTCCGGTTGTACCCGCTGAATGGCCGCCAGGCTCCGGGCGATCTGCAGGTTCTCCGGTTCCTTTTTTGCCGCGGCTAAGGTGAGGTCTAATTTTTTCACCACGTTTCCCGATAAAAAATTATCGGTGGTTTCCCAGTCGCCGGATGCCGGGTTAAAGAGTATCTGTTTTTCCAGCTGCACGATGATCTCCTCTTCCGTTAAGCCGGTGACCGCGCCAATGGTTGGCAGGTCGACCCTGCCGAGGTCGTTCAGGCAGCGGCCAAGGGCCTCCGCGGGATCATCCGTTTTGAGCGATTCTTTTTGCTGAATTACAGGGCCGTAGAAAATGTCCGCGCGGACGAAGGCGTTTTCCTGGCGAGTTTCCAGGGATGATAAAATCCTGAAGCCAAATGCCGCATCATCGAACAGCCGGTTGGCATTGCTGCTTTTGTTCAGTTCACCATAAGCGCCGGTAAAAGTATCATATTGATCATTCAGGGCCTGTCGCATGACCGGGAAGGCAACCTGGTGTTCTTCTTCCGCGCTTACGAGATCGAGAAAGGCATCCCGCAGGGCGATATAGCGCCGGTAAAAAACAGGTTCCGGCTGCACGTCGAAGGGTTCGAATGCTGCTTCACCGTTTTTAGGTTCTGCGATCCTTCCCACCAGATCATTGTGAAAGACCAGCGTGTCCTTTACGTAGTAGTGTTTCAGCCCGGTAAATGGCTTCGGGCCGTCCGGCGCCAGTTTGAAAGCCGGTTCGAAGGTGCTGTCACCATCGTAACGGTAGTCGTAAGCGAAATGTTTAAGCCGCAGGGCCAGCCGGTCAAGTTCCTGGCCGAGCAAAACTCCGGTGAGCCACTTATTTGAAAAGGCGATCTCCGAAAGGTTGCTGTAGAGCTTATAGAGATAGCGGTTATTGGTCTTTGCCTGCGCCGTTATCATGACGATACTGTCATGCCCGGGTTTGGTGGTTGTGTGAATCGTGCTGATCACTTTGGCCGAATGTTCCCTGACGAGCAATTTGTCTGCATCGGTAAGGTAAGCCAGCGCTTTATTCCCTGTTTCGCCCCGTGCCGGGGCGTCGAACAAACCCAGTTGGCCGGCACCGGCACTTTGCTGACCTCCACGCTGATCCGGTACGGGAAGAAAGGTGAATTGCCGGAGCCTGGTTGCTTCATTATCAAAGGAAATGGCAGCCCATTTCTCCCGGTTGAGGTTGCTGAATCCGGCTGCCAGTTGTTCACGAAGCATGGGCATCAGCTCCTGCATGTCGCCGTTCTGCCAGGCCAGTCTTGCGGCCTTTCCACGGGCATTGGTGCCCTCGATGACCTCATCCGCGTATACGAGCTCATTTTTGTCGGCCAGCCAGGCATTCTGGTAGTATTTACCAAACGCGTTTTCACCCTCCACGGTTTCCAGCAGCATTTCTTCCGCGGGTGAGAGCGCCTCTTTCGTATCGTTCTTCTGTACGATGATGAGGTGCATGCCCACTTCGACATTAGCATTGTCCTTCATCAGGTTGGCCGGCATGACCGCCACGGTCAGCAGGTCGGCCGAGGTGAAAAGATATTTTCGCGCGTTACCGTTGGACGGGTTATTCAGAAAAGCATCCGTGACCAGGTAGGCAAGGATCCCGCCGTCCTTGAGTTTGTCAAGGCCCTTGGCAAAGAAATACGTATGCAGCTTGGCGGCGATCCCGCTTTTCAGGTATGCCGGGTCATAAACGGTCACATTGCCGAAAGGGATATTGCTGATCACTAGGTCCGATTGGCCCTTTTCGGCCGCAGCCGTTTCTTCAAGGGCCTTCACCTGGATCGTCGCCGGAACAGGAAAGGAGGAACTGATCGCGGAAAGGATCTTCCCGGTGATGATATCCTTTTCAACGGCGTTCACTTGCTCCAGCGTATCGAAGGCTTTAAAAGCTTCTTCCAGGAAAACACCGGCGCCCGCGCTGGTTTCGTAGATCCGGCGCGGCAGAATGTGGCTGTCACGCATGGCGCCGTATATCGCTTCAGGCAGGTAGGATGGGGTATAATAAGCTGTCTGCGTACTGCTCTTCAGGGCATCTACAGCCGTCTTATAGCCTTTCGCGGAAAGCTTGTCTTTCAGCAGCGCGTGCAGTTCCATGACCTGAGGGTGCAGTTTGAGATCTGCCTGCGAAGCATTAAGTTTTTGCCAGGTCCCGATATCGCCGGGCGGGAAAAGGACGACCTTCAGGCCACCGAAGCCGGCATAATTGCGCAAGGCAGAAAGCTCGTTATCCGTCAGGGATTGCCCCTTAAAGTCCAGGGCGATGCGAATGGCCGCGAGGTTGGCTGCCATTGTCGTTACAGGATTAAATGCCATGTTAAACCTCCTCCAGGTAGGCTGATATGGTTCCGATCACTTCGTATTTCAGGAACCTGTCGTCTTCGTCGAGGCCACGCATGAGCGGGGCGCAGACTTCAATGATATTGGTAAGCTCGTAGTGTAAGATGCCGTTGTTGCTGAACCGCAGATAGGCGGACAGGAATTCTTCCTCGAGTACCAGTTTGATATAATCGTAGGCTAAGGAATCAGTCATAAACGGTGGGATTATTTAGTGCTGCAGGGGCGGCAGTGTATCGGCATCAAGAATGTCACCGTAGGAAATATCCAGGCTGATCACGCGGCCCGAAACCTGCTTTTCGCTGAGGGTCACCTGCATGATCTTGTTGCCGGGGAAAGACATTTTTTTAAATACGAAGATGTTGCGGTACCGTTTCGAAAAGGCCGGAACCGGGAGGAGTACAAATACGGGCTTTACCTCGAAGGATTGCACATTGGTCGCTTTCGCGATCTTTTTATCGGCTATCGCGAAGCGAAGATCTTCGATGGCATATTTCAGCCGGCTGCTGTTCTCATAGGCCAGGTCCAAAAAGATATAGTCGCCGAGGGTGTATAGCTGGTTCAACCGTGCCGTCATGCCAAAGGCCCTGTTTTTCTGAACGGAACCCCGTACTTTCAAACTTAACAAGCCCAGTGATAATTTTTTCAGTTGGTTTTGGGACAGGCCTATTCCCGCGATGTCGAGCGGCCGGGTATCGGCAGGAAGGATCTCGATGCGCGCGGGACAATCCGCAGCGCCGGGAACGAGGTGATATTGCGCGAGAAAAGTTTCCCCGGCGATGGTGATGATTGCATCCGTGAAACTATTCACCGAGTCCCGCAGGTGAATACGGCACAGGTTGGGGAGCGGCAGATCGCCTTCCAGCGAGCCCGTGGAAATGTCCACGTATTGGATGGGTTCGGGGGAAACAAAATGCAGCGTCGCCTTTCCGGGAAGCTGGACGACCGGTAAAGATTGCGCGAACACGCGGCCGCTGAACAATGTCAGCAATAAAAAAATGAGATGTTTCATAAAAGATTTATATTAAGGGAATGGATAATACAGTTCAATGGCTATCACTTTGCACCTTGCAGCGCATCGGCATCGATGAGGTAGATATAGGAGTTGTATTTGAGTTTGGCCTTGTTTTTACGCAGCAGGGAGGCTATTGCCGATGACGTCGACTGGAAAACCTTGTCGACGGTGCTCATGATGAATTGGCTGTTCCCGGATGAGCCATTGATATTGATGCCCTGCATGGTATTGCCACCCAGGTCTTTGGTGAAATCACGGAAGGCGGATGAAGGAACGTACAAACCCGGTAGACCGTCAAGATCATATACCTGCAGATTTACCGGCAGGATCTTATCCTGCGAAAGGATCGTCGAGATATTGAGCGTTACTCGCTGTTCCGAGAACCCGCTGATCAGCGCGTACAGGTAGGTACCCTTTTTGATCACCTGGTCGCCGGCTTTGATGTCTTCCATGAGTTTCAGGCGAAGACGGGAACCGCCGTACCCGGTGATATTTTCATCGATCACCGCGCTGATGAATGCGCCGGTACTGACCGGCATGATGGTGTGGAACCCTGCTGCGCTGCCACCAGACCGCCTGACCTTAAGCGCAATTGCTTTAGCCGCAACAGCTGTTGCCGACGCCGCACGGCGGAGTTTTTCCTCCCGGTATTCCGGATCATTTTCCTTGCTGATGCTGTCCATGTAGGACACCTGTTGTTTAAATATCTCCATCGGGTCCGGCGCATTCGGCTCCGGAGGGGAAGCATTTACAACAGTAGCCGGGCGCCGCTGGTTATACAGGTCCGCAATGGCACGGTCGACTTCGGGTACCGACCTTGATCGCGTGTCATGGCGGTTTATGCTGCCGGCGAGTTTGCTGATCGAGTCCAGCATGCGCTGGTCTTTTTCCCTTTTGGAATAAGGGTCGTGGTATTCCGGGTTACTGCTGCTTTCTTTTGGAATGGCGCTGACCGCGCTGGTACCGGAGGCGTCTTTATAAGCATCCCGGAATGCGTCCAGCTTGGTGGCCATATTCTTTTTCCGGATATCCTCGGATACCTCGCCGACAGCCGGGTTAAGCCCTTTTTGTTCTTTGACCACCTGTTCCGGTTTAGAGAATTCGGTTTGCCAGAGGTAGAAAAAGAAACAGATAAAGGGCAGCAGCAGTACCGGCAAAACGTATTTCGGTTGTTTGATATCTATTTTCATATGGGTAAGATTTTAACGTTTAAGCAGTTGCTGCAGGCGTTGGAGGGTTTTGATCATCCTGGCGCTATCCTGCGCGGACAGTTGAGGCTTTCGGTTGAGGCTGTCCACGGTTTTTTTCAATGCCATGGTTTCCTCTATGCGTTCCGTTATCCCGATGATCTTTGAAAAACTGTCGTCAGCAGTAGCGGAAACTTGTTCCGGCCTAATCTTCGCTTTGTTAGCCGGGTGCAGGAACAGCGTAAAAGACAAGAGCAGCGAAACCGATAAGAGGCCAATCATTCCACCGAAAAAGGCTCTTGGGTAAGTGAGCAGCAGGCGCTTCAGCCAAATCGTTCCAATCAATAGAAAGGGTCCGAACTCTTTTTTTAGCTCGGATAACAGCGTATCCCTGGGATCGCGGTTAGAGCGTAGTTTTTTCCACATCCTGCAGGTCTTTATTTTCCAGGGTTTTCCACGCGGTGATCAGTACGCCGTGTGCATTATTATCGCTTCTCGGAATGTCCTTCAGGTAACCCTCCGTCACCAGGGACCGCCAGACGGTCGAGCTACGCCGGTCTATTTTTAATTTCCCATAGTAACGGAAATAATGTTTGGTCATGTCCAGGCCGATGGAATCGGTTTGCAGGGTAAGTACCGAACTGGAAGAGAGGATGGAATTAAAGAAGCCGTTTTCTTTCAGGTCGTTATACTGCTTCATGCCGGACTCGTCGACGAGGTACATGGCTTTTTTCATCTGGTATTCCATGTAGTTGTCATCCGGTGTAAGGGAAAAGAACAGCGCATGGAACAAGCTGATATGGGCCCTGTATTCGGCCGGCCTGTTCATCTGTACATCGGTTTGGCGGGCCAGTACCGGGATATTGTTATCCAGGATATAGATGCTTTTCTGCGCGCTGGCCACCAGTTGGTAAGTGTAATAGGCATTAAGTGCCACAATGACGACCGCGGCCAGCAGGCTGCCTGCCGAGAGGAATGTAGCGAGCCGAACTTTGGACTCTATGTTTTTAATGATCATGGCGGTTCATAAAAAAGGGCCGCTATGCGATGCAAACGGCCCTGGTAAATAAATTCAGATTGATTGTTTAAAGGACTGCGCCTGCGGCTTTCTTCGCGCCGCTGATTACCAAGGTGCTGCTGCGGCCAAAAGTTGAGGAGGCCGAGCTGATGCCGGAAGTAGAAATGATCCAGGTGGAAATACTGGGAACGGTGAACATGCAAATCGCCCCGATCACGAAAACAATAATGACCGTGCCAAACGACAGTACACCATTTCCCGCAAATATGGCCATCTTTTCGATGTTGGCGCCGGTTCCGTTATGCCCGACCAGTTCCTGGTATTTGCTGATCTCCGATTTCATGGCGTATTCCTGCATCAGGCCGCAGATATACATGATCAGGTAGGCGATCCCGGAATACAGGTTGACCGAGATGAACCGGGCGATCCACGTGCTGAAGCTGTCACGGAATGCCGGGAGGATACTGGCCGCTACGGCAAACGGCCCGAGTATGATCAGGATGGATGAATAGATGATCTGGAGCAGGAAGATAATATAGACCGCGATCCGCAAGATCCAGATACCCAGCAGTTCGAGTAGCTGGGTAAACAGCAGCTGCATGCCGACCGTCAGGCGTGCCTTCAGCTCCATTAAGGGTGCCACTACCGAGCTGATCCCTTCTTTGACGGTGCTGGATACTGAATCCCACGCTTCTTCGTACCAGGTGTCGCTTTCCTTTTCCGCGACCTCGGCCTGTGCCTGGTAGGTATAAAGCGAATTAGCGACGGCGACCATCAGGTCGGCCCGGTTGAGTCGCAGGTTGTTCACCAGTGTTTGCTGGCTTTCAAACATCTGCTCCGTTTGCATGGCGACCAGGTCCGTCGGAAAAGCGATGACCTTAACAAAGGTGCCCCACCATAAAATGACCATCGCCAAACCAAAGGGCCGCAACAGCGGCATGACCTCCATTTTTTTATCGCCGGACATCATTTCATAGGACTTGATGGCGAAAAAGACGATCATAAAGATCGCGGACAGTGCCTTCGCTTCCCCGATGAACAGGTCGAAATGGCTCCAGATGGAATCTTTCAGACCTTTCAGGAAATGCATGACCCCCGTTTCATAGACGCCGTCACCCTGCAAAAATTCCAGGGTTGTGGTGCTTTGCGGGGATGAAGCCGATTGAGATCGCGCGTGTAATGCCGAACCCAACACGCCAATAATGAGTAAGCTGAATTTTTTCATTGTACATGTTTTAAGACTTCGTTAGCGATCTGCACGTCCCTCTGCGGCGTCCAGTTGTTGACAGCCAACTGACCTGTTTGAACCTGTTGCTGCTGTGCGTTCATGCGGATGGTTTTCGCGGCGGTCGCGACTCTGATGGCCCAGATCCCGGCCAGCTTGCGGTATTCCATCAGCAGCCGGTGATAGGCCATGATCCTGGCCCCGCGGTCCATGTCGGCCGAATGCGCAGCCTCGACGCGCTCCCGCAGCATATCCAGTTCTTCAGTATACCAGTCGAACAGTCCTTCCGTGATCAGTTTGGCTTTTACCTGTGGCGATAATCCGGTAAGCACCGCGGCATGATCGGTATTCAGTACTGGGCGTAATTCACGGCCGTAGTACAGACGCCATAAGGGATCGAGCTCCGTCACCAGGCCACTGTAGTTGGCCACTTCCGAAAGCGCGGTATTGCGGGTGGTGTCCGACTGTAATTTATAACTGTCGTCAATAGCATTGAGTGTGCCGGCCAGCGCCAGTCTTTGCGTTTGAGGCCCGGTCGCGCTCAGGGGGCGCAGGTCTTTTTTGTAGTAATTGGGATGGAAAAGACCCCAGGTGAGCCAGTAATTCGGGTTTAGGCTTAAGAAGCCCGGTTTGGGGGTGAACTTTTTCTTGTCCCATTGCAGGAACACCATCCGTTCCTGCTGGTAGCGGATGCTTTCGTCCCGGTAGGAGGCCTGGGCCATGCAGTTCCTAAACAGGACCAGCAGGCATACGGATAAAGGAGCTAATATTTTCATGGTTTTAAAAATTTGGCGTTGATAATGATCTGTTCGGCCAACCGGCGATCCTGGCTGATGAATCCGGCCACCGGATTTAGCGAGGCGAGCACCCCGCGCTGTTTTGCCCAGTACATGGCTTTCCAGGCACCGTATGCCAGGCCGTTCATGATCTGTAATTGTTGGGTGACCCTGCGTAAGAGCTGGTCACGGCTGTTATAGTCGGCCAGCACGTTGTTCCCTTCCTTCAAAATATAACCGGAAACATCCCTGACCAGTGCAATCGCCCGGGTCCGCAATTCAGCCGAAATATTTCCCGCAAACAGCAAAAGAGCAGGATCACCCCGCGCCATGGTGATAGCCTGGTTGACATAGCCGGTCATATCAGCAACCAGGAGCGACATATTCCGCACCGCAATACCGTTTTTCAAAGCGGAGTTCACATTGGACAGGCTTTCGTAAATGATGGTTTGCGCCAGAACAACCGCCGCGACATTGGTATTCAGGTTATCGATATCGTTATTGATATTTGACAGGTATTGTTCCTGGGTGTTTTCTGCAGCGCTTCGTACGGCGGCGTTCTGGCTGACCGCGGTAAAGTGCCGGGAATCATAAACCACTTTTTGCGCGCGCCCAAAACTCAACAGGAACAGCATCGGTAACACGATCAGGTTTTTCATTTCAGGTAATTGGCGTTTTGAATAATTTCTTTGGCGATGGACAGGTCGGCATCGATGAAATGCTGGAAGGGATTGGCAGCTTTCAGCATGGCGGCGAGATTCGCATATTGAAACAACCCCAGCATATTATTGGACAGGTCCTGTAAGTGGCTGAGTTCAAGTAACACGAAATCAAACAATATTTTGCGATCGGAAGCCCGCATCTGGTTGATATCACCAAGGGACAGGCTCACCCCCGCGATATAGGTGAGCAGGCTGTAAGCCTTTTCTGCAAAGACCAGTTCGGAATCAAACCCGATAGCCAATAATGCCGGGTTACGTTGGACGTTCACCAGGATCTGGCCCTGGTTACTGATGATCCTGTTGACCATGGGCGTGGCGGAGATGCCGATATCAGCAGCATTGATCAGCAGGCCGAGGGTATTGTAGCGCTGCTGCAGTTCCCGGTAGCGGTTCTTGAGTTTCTCCAGCAAGGTCAGGTTGGCTCGTTCGTTGGCGGTAACGACAGCCTGTTTGTCACGGGCCTTGACCTGGAGTATGTTCTCGGATTTCGACTGGTCAACCAGCTGGTGAATGCCCGGAATGTTCAATACTTTTTTCTGGGCGAAGCCATCATCTCCCATGAACAACATGGAGATACCGATCAGTAACTTTTTCATATAAGCGGTTTTGAGTGTAAAGGAATAGTTGAATTATTGGTGGGTGAGGTACTTGGCATTACTGATCACCTCGCCGGCAATGCGGACGTCCTGGCTCTGCCATTCGGCCCATGGATTCAGCGAGCGGAATATGCCATTCATTTTGGCCCAGTACATGGAGCGGTTCATGCCGTAAGCGATGCCGCGCAGAATACGCATTTCGGTAGCGATGTGGTTGAGCAGCTTGCCGCGTTCCCCCGCATCCATCATATTGCTTTGGCCACCGGTCAGCACAAAAGCGCTGACCTCGGTGGCCAGTTTAGTCGCGCGGAGTTGAAACTCCCTGGCGCCCTTTTCAGCAAATAATATCAGTATGGGGTTGGTCCGGGCAAGCGTAACGGCGGATTGCACATCCTTCACGATATCGATCCCGCAGTCGGCAATGTCTTTGATGTTGCTGAGGTTATTGATCACGGCCGCCACCTGGGTAAGTCCGTTATAGATGCGGTTTTGAAGATTGTTGACTACGGTAAGCTGTCCGGTTACCGCCAGCTGTCCCTTTTGGATCAGGTCGAGACGGTTATTGGTGGTGTTCAGCTGCCCGTTAATGGTGGAGGAGTTAATGGCGATCGCGCCGGAAACGGCAGGGTCGATCACCAGGAGTTGGGCGAATGCGGGACTGGCGATCAGCCATAAGCCCAGCAGCAAAAAACTATTCATTAAATTTTTCATGATCGGATTGATTTACAGAGGTGATAAATGCGGACAGGCTCTGACCGCTGGCATGGAAATCAAGGACAAAGGCATCGAGGCCCTGCCGGTAATTGCCAAAACGTTTGATGTATTTTTCTACGGCGGATTTTTCGGGCTTTTCCGTGGTGTAGGTCAGGTATTGGTGCAGCGAAACTTCCACGCCGTACACTTCGCCGGTGGCGCCGCGCCGGATATAGACCTCCTTGAATCTTCCCCGGCCATCCTGGTTTTCCAGTTGATTAATGGTAAAGATCTTCCGGCGTTCGGTTTCGTTGATGGCCAGCAGCGCGGCGATCTCGTCATAATTGTCCCTGAATTTGGTCTGGTCCAGCAGGCAGATCATATCGGAGTTGTTAATGATACTGTCCTTAACGATAGGGTTACCGATGATGTCGCCGAGCTCCTGGGTAACCACAATAGCCTCACCCCAGAATTTACGCACCGTCTTATACAGGTAAAGCAGGTAGCCCGCCATCAGCGGGCTCGCGATCGCCTTCCAGGCTTCCTCGACCACCAAGGCCTTACGCCTGGCGGAGCGGAAACGCATTTTCTGGATGAAAACATCCATAATGATCAGCGTCACGATGGGGAAAAGCACCCGGTGCTCCTTGATGGAATCAATTTCAAAGACAATAAAACGTTCCGTGAACAAGGATTGGTCGGCCGCCTCGTTCAATATCGCCGCATATTCGCCGCCGCGATAGAACTTCTTCAGGACATAGCGGAATTCATCCAGGTCAAAAGATATGCCCTCGTCCCGTTTGATCTCGGGGAGTTTCCATAAAGCGAATTCATAGAAGCTGTTAAAATCAAGCTGCTTTATGAGCTTTGACTGGAAAGCTTCCCCGGCGGTGTTCTTGCGGATTTTAATATCCAGCGCATATAACCTTAAAAAAAACGCCCGGAATTTATATTCGCGGGCGACGGAATCGTCCAACCCCCGCATCAACCAATGGTCAATTTCAGCCAGTTCGGCGTCAGTAAGCACGTCTGAAAACTCCGCCGGATCTGCCGGGGAGTCTTCCTCGGGTAAGCATATTTCTTTAAGCTTTTCAGCAACCGCTGTACGAATCGTCTCTCTTTCTGTTTTGGATAATCCGGGAAATTCCGGCGGATTAAAAAAATGCTGGTAAAAGGCACTGATTACCTGGCTGATCACATCCCGTTCCACCTGGGTGGAAATGCCTTCCGAGCCTTTCCAAAGCAGCATGATCAGGGTAGCCAGAAAATCCTTTTTCTCGATATTATATTCGGATTCATCGATCTGGAAGGGATTCATCGTGATCGGTTGCTGATCGGTATAGGTGATATACTTTCCCTGGTAATAGGCGCACAGACCGGAATAGGAGTGACCGGTATCCACAATGACCAGGTCCATTTCATACAGCATATACTGCTCGATCAGCGCGTTCATGAAAAAGCTCTTGCCGCTGCCGCTTGGCCCGAGCACGAACTTGTTGCGATTATTGATCCGCCCGGTACGCATGGGCAGGTCAGCCGGGTCCATGCCAACGGGTATGCCCTGCCTGTCGGTGAACCGGAGCAGAAAGTCCGAGGGCTCATCCTGCTGCAACGATTCCTTGAAGAAAAAGCAGATGGCCGCATCGCAGGTGGTCAGGAACCAGTCGTATTCCTTCAGTTCAACACCATTTCCCGGAAGCGCGCTGCGGAACAGTTCCAGCTGGTTGTAAGCATTTTTACTGGGGATGATCCCCATCCCGAATAAGGCGCTTTCAATGTAGTTGGTGGCTTTTGGCAGCAATTCATGCCGCCCGGCGATCAGGATATTATAATGGGCATTCACCAGCAGCTGGCTTTCCCTGGCCACATCGTTAAGCAGCAGGTCGATATCCTCTACACATAGCTGGTTGGCCGGGTCGGGGATACCCGCATGTCTTTTTTTCTTTTGTTCCAGTTTGCGGAGCACAGCGGTCTGGTCCGGAATATCGATCAGCTGGTTGAACAGGATGACCTCACAGCCCGGAACTTTAAACAGGAAGGACAGGAGGTCTACCGGGAAACCCCGAATACTTTCCTTGCCATTTATTTCGAGATGCGTGGATACTTCTGTGGGAAGATCGATGCTGTCGATATTTACCAGGGTAATGCTGCGCAGCGAACTGTCGCCCATCCTGATCTCCGATTCCGAAGGGGCAAGGTTGTTCAGGCTGACGTTCGGTGAACGAAAATCCATACTGAGGATCCGGAGGGTCAGATGATTGATCTGCGCTTCATCGAGGACCTTACCGAAAGGCAGGAGGTCGCAAACCTTTTCCGCAACACGGGTCAATGCCATGATCGCGCCGCTATCGTATTGATAAAATGCCCCCTTTTTATTGCGGCGGGTAATGACCAGGTAGGTTTCGACACGAAGGCAATCCCTTCCCCTGAAGTGATCATTATACTGTTGCTGGAGATATTCGGCGGCTTCCGGCGGCTGGTAATCAGCGTGGCTGATGATATCCTGTTTTTGCAACAGGTAACCATCGCCGAGCAGTTTGACAATATTATTAAATAATTGGTGGAACTCCTCGTATCCGGCAGGGTAGGCTGAATAACGGATGACCGGGTTATTCATCCGGATAATGACCGATACTTCGCCGGACAGGCCGATCAGCAGGTCATAACCGCCGTGTCTGTCTATTCCCGCATAGGGTATGTCAAATAGGTTTTTTACGGCCATAATGATTGAGTAGGTAGATTTTGGAGGAGCGGCTTTTGGTATAGAGTCCGCCTTTTTGTTTGGTCGCGGTGAACAGAAGTCCCCCGGCGATACAGCCGGCCAGTACGATGGCGCCGAGCCACATATTGATCAAAGTCATGGTTAAAGCGCCGAGAATGAGGCCGGCCAGTAGTGAGGCGATGCCCCAGTAGATGAATTTTCCCTTGAAGCCTTTGAACACAAGGGGCTTTTGGAGCCCCTTGTATACAGCATACTTACGCGCCATCAGAGTCCGAAGAAGGCTTTGACCACCAGCGCGGATACGACCAGGAACACGCAGGAACCGCCCCAGCCCATCAACTCTTTGTTGATGTCCTGATCACCAGAGTTCCATTTCGAATACACGCGTATCGCACCCACGATGCCTACGATACCACCGATGACAAGGGTAATGTTGGTGACCGGCCCGATGTACGTCTTAAGTGAAGCAGTCGCTGTGTTTAAGCCGGTTACGCCGTTCTGGGCAAATGCAGGAACGGAAAGGGCCAGCAACATCGCTGCCGCCCAGATTTTTTTTGTTTTGTGAAACATTAAAAAGGAGAAAAAATGATTGGCGGAGATCTTTTATAGCCCGCGGAGCGCAGGGCCGGCCAACCAAAAAAAGGCGTTCAGATCACGAACAACGCCCGGAGGTTGACCTCATTTTTTCTTGATGCAGAATAAACTGCTTGCAGGAGTTAAGTATAAAATGACGGGAATCTTTTATAGCTGCGGAGAGCAGCCTTAGTAAAACAGGCGTTCAGATTCCGAACAACGCCCTGAGAAATACACCGGATAGTACCATGAACAGGGCCGCGTAAAACCAGTTGGCCGCTTCCCGGTCAAAATGGTGTTTACCCGCCTGCATATTATGGTAGATCCTGACCGCGCCGGTAATCCCGAGTATGGTCGCGAGCACCATCGCGCAATCAAAGGCAGGGAAGAAAGCATTGCCGATCTGGCGTTCGGCCTGCTGCATCTCGGCAATCCCCGGTTGCGCCAATACGGAAGATGCCGAGAGCAAGAAGGAAACAAATAATAAAGTCCTGCGCATCAGAAGCTGACGGCACGGGTAAATTCTATCGCTTCTTCCCTTGCCAGCGAGAAGGTCTGCCTGATGCTGACGCCCCCGGAAGCGATGACCGCGGAGGCAATATCCCCTGATGACGGCGCGTCGGGAATTGTCTGCGCTTTATCCTCATCCACCATAAAGGTCAGCTCCTCATCACCGGAGCCAGCGGGAGGTTTGCGGAGCCGGTGGTAGTCCCAGCCAATGATGACGGCATAATAGAAGCCATAAAGTAGTAGTAGCCAGAGGCTGAATTTGATCCATATCATAAGTCTGTGTTTTGAATGTATTGTTTGATAATTGTTTTGATTTCGGGTTGGGTAGCCAATAAATGGTATACGGCGAAGGCCACGGTCTTGCTGACATCGACCCCGGTGGCCATCTTAAACTTGTTCAGGATATCCACGGTCTTGCTGTCAAACCGCGCATGCACCATGCTTTTATTGCCGGCGGTGTCGTAGGCATGAATGTCATTCAGTATAGTAGGCGAGGTAGCAGGTTTACCGGAACTTTTCTTTTCGGCACCTTTGAGGGATTTGTTTTTTTTGAGTTGTTGGGCAGCGGGCTTGGCCAGCTGTTCCCTGAGCTGGTCTGCCAGCGATTTCATTTGTTCCATAAGCGGGGTGCAAAAATTTCTTCAAATACCGGCGCGACGACCGGGTGTAAGGTGAGCGGTGTCATAAAGGTGGTGATGCGCTGGAAGTCCACCCTGTCGGGGATAACCGGCGTAATGCTGCCAAACTTCCGCAGCTGTTCATTGACATCGGCCATGATCTCGAATTTCGCATTGGCCTTGATCCGGTTGGGGACGAAAACGATAGCGATGTTTGGGTTGATCTTTTTGACGACCACGGTAAAAAGTATGGTGGATTCAAAGGTGAACTCCTCGTAGGCGAAAGGGCAAATGACAAGATCTGCCGACTGGAATACCGGTATAAGGCCGTCATCGTCCAGCTTACCCGGAAGGTCGATCAGTACGACCATATTTTCGTCCCTGTTATTCTTCAGGACATTTTTTAACAAGGGGTACATATCCAGTGTCGCGGGAACTACCTCGTAGTTCTCTTTGTTCTCCAGGATCTTAGCCTTATCGTATTTCTGCATGATGGACTGCTGGTAATCCATATCGACAATAGTAGCGGGCCATTCCCTGGCCATGGTTAGATAGTTGGCAGCCAGCACTGCGAGCGTACTTTTGCCGACGCCCCCTTTTTGGTTTCCGATAATGGTGATCATATATATAGGTGAATTAACGTGTGTTAGTGCCCGCTTTCCTTTTTCGTTGACGGTTTCGGCCATAAACGGATTCGTCGTCGACATCGTCAGCGATCCATACCGGGCCGATATAGTCGGCGTGATCCGTTTCTTTTTCATCAGCGATCAAACCTGCAGCCATAGTTTTTACAGGTACCGTGTTCTCCACAGGAACGACATTGTTTTCAAGGAGATATTTAAGGCTCAATATCTCACTGCCTTTAAACACCTGGAGGGTCTCGTGATCCACGATAGAATAGCCGTAAGGTTTTTTGCCTTCTGCCGCGTGCAGGATAATGTCGATCCGGTGATCTGAACGCATTTTTTCTTTAAAGTCCGGATGGGATTTGTGAAGCAAAAACAAGGTTTTCAATTCAGCGATCCGCCCGGTATCCGGTTTCCTGCCTGCGATCTTCTCCATCAGCTTATCCTGATCGGGGTAATCTTTTCCGGGATAGCCCAGGCTTTCAATAACCAGGTAGAATTGAGCGATGGTACTGAAACGGTATTGTAATGCGGTTGTATATCCCAATACTTTATCCAGCGCCCGTAAGCTGCGGACATGCTCAAAGTCCCGATTGATCTGCCGACCCTGCCGGTCGATTCGACTGGAGACGAGATGCACATGGTTGTTCTCCGTATCCTTGTGAAAGACCACGAGGTAAGGTTGAGTATGATATCCCATTTCCTTCAACCAGGCTTCTGCTATGGCGGTCAGCTCATGTTTATCGTATTGCCTGCCTGTAGCCGAGATCGCGGCGTGTAACTGCGTATTGCTGACACGCTGGTTCTGTGAAGCGACCATTTTCAAGTAGTTGATGATGTCCTGTGGTTTCGTTTTATGCAGTGCCTGCAGGGCGCCAAAGTTGGCGAACTTCATCAGTTCCCCTTTATTGCGGTCAATCTTCGTGGTGTTATAGCTGACACCTGCAAAATTCCTTGAAGGCTTCTCCAAAATCTTGATGATCATTTCCTGAAAAGTAGCTGGAAAACCGCGGTACTCTGTATCAGCATCGTCGGCTAACAATATAAGACGATAGCGGTCAATCCGTATAGTTACCTAAGCCTATATCCGCTTAGCACTGTATGTATGAAGCTAAATCAACGTGTATCGGCAAATCACCGTTTTTAAATAACAGCGAATCTTACTATCCCAGGAATCAGGTACGAATACAGCAATGCATCCGCATAGTCATGCAACTTGATATCACAAAACCTGTATAAAATTTATCTGGATAACGGTGGAACTGCGTATCGAGAGATCTGTGTTACCGCTGCTGCAACGATCTTTGGAGGCCTGCAACTTTATAACTGTTAAACTTTATAGCTATAAAAACATGTACCTTCATTAGCAGTTACTCCGTTATCGAATTGCAGTTGTATATCGTTCTATGGTTCCGATGGTATCGTGAATGGCCCCGCCATGACTAAACAACGCGATTCTTTCAGGTAAGAATCCCCGTCCGCTTCCCATAACGACGGAATGGTAGCCAAATGTGATGACTATTCCCCCAGGCAGCAGACATCTTTTCACCTCATCTTTCAGTTGCCTGAAAGGACTGCAGATATAACCGTTATATAACTCCATGCTTTTTCGATAAGCATACGGCGGGTCAAGCAGAATGGTTTGGAACGGCTCTCCGCGCCAGCTTCTTAAAAAATTCACTGCATCGTCGTGGTAGTCGGCAGGCATCCCGGGATTAATATCATTCCGCACCTCCTTTACTGATAATATGGTTTTGCCTGCAAAGAGATTCAAAACATGTCCTTCGCAATTCTTTTCAACCCAATTTCTGATGGGTTTTACGGAAAAGGTGTATCGGTGCAGCGGGCAACGTACATGTTCGAAAATGATCATGAATTAGGTTGTTTTTAATGCAAATTCAGCTATTGCCGGTTATCGCCCCAGTTCCTTGATGATCTTTCGAAGTGCGGTTTCCAGCATATGCTGAATGGCGATATATTCTTCAAAAAGTATATTGAACTTTTCAATGACACGCGGGTCGAGTGCGTTCTGCAGTTTAAGGGTATTGGCATGCCTGGCTAGCTGGTTGATATTATTACCGATCCGGCCCATGTCCGCACCAATATCGTCCATGCGTGACATTAACTCCCGGGCATTGACAACCACTTTTCCTGCATCCGATAATACCCGTAAACGTATTAAATCCGTTCTGGATAAATCCAGTGTCTTCTCCAGTTCAATAATCTGCTGATATTCATCATCTGTAAACCGGATATTAATAAAATTACTTCTTTTATCACCTGGCAATTTAGGCCTGCCCATCGACTTTTTCAGTTTAACCATAGAAAAACGAGTTGCGAGTTTTTCCCAATCCCCCGAAGGGCAAGAGACTTTTTGTGACACAAAAAGACATCTTGCCGTAAGGAAATCAAATAGATTTCCGGATAACAAAATGTGATGGAGGCGAAAAAAATGGCTGTTAATTTTTGACTGTAAGGTATTAACCAAAAATGGTCTTATCTTTTAAATGGAACTCTTGTTCCTGAGAAATAATTCGCAGCTAATTTTGAAGAGGTCATATGGGCTTTCACCATGTCGTTGTAGTCCTTGTATCCGGTATATAAAGAGGAGCGGTCTGTAGCGTATGGTAGTGATAAACAAAAAGCTTTAGTCACCCCAAAACCCGCGCTGTCCCTGTCAAAATAAAGATCGATGGAAGAAAATTTCTTTGCCCGCTCCACGGCTTCGGTTAACATAGTAATACTATTCAGAACGATCACACTATTATCATGTTCCGGATATTCTTTTTTCCAACTGAGAAAATCCAGGAAGCCTTCAAAAACAGCGACGCTTTTCTCATTGCCCGGTATAAAACTAATGGCCTTATTCCCAAGGCATCCTTTAAAATACTTGTTACGAACTTCCCATCCATTAAAATCGTTCGGCCAGCCGGCAGCAAAGAAAAGTTTACGTTCGCCGGCTTTATTTTCAACATAATAATGCACTTCACTGAGGTATGCTTTAGCCTCGTCTATTATGCCCCGGGATTGGAGATAACCGGTTATTGCAGGATGTGTACCGATATCTTTAATTTCCTGAATAATATAATGGGGGGGCCTGACAGATTTTCGCGGACGCAAGATTCTGGGTTCGGAAGCTTGTATAACAAGTACCTCTTGGATATTTTTAACAACTTCCGCGAAACTTAGGTTTTTCCAGTAGGCCAGGCCAAAATCGATAATATTTCCACCCTTACGTGTTCCGTGGTCAAACCAAACGCCAAGATCATCATTGACACTTAATGAAGGCGTTGTATCGTTATCACGAAGCATGCTGATGTACATCCTTTCACGTCCATGTCTAGGAACGGGATGATAGCCCAGTTTGGCTAACAGCTCGACGATCGAGGCCTGTTCTTTTAGTTCTTTGGCAGTTAACATATAATCTGATGTCGTAATTATTAATAAAATAAATAGATTGATAAAATAGAGATTGTCGGAGTAGTACAGTGGTACCGGCAGCGGGTAACGAACCCGTAAAGACATTCCTGCCGGTATATAGCTATTCGGGACTACCCGCGTCGGTTTCTACAAACCGGACTTTCGTCTGCCAATGCGCTTTCGGTTGTTGATACCATCTCACCTTCGCAAAATTTCCTGTGGATCAGGATAATGTTTTGTCCCTGTATGTCAATGATCGTATGTAACAGTCTTGCTGTTTTCATCAGGACATTGCCCTGATGACGGATCAAAATTCAGGACAATAAAAAAGGATTTTTCAGGAGTGTTTCGGTACTACCGAAAGATTTATTTGGAGCAAGGAAAACAAAGATTGGAGGAAATAAGACATCGTTGGGAGTCCACACATCAATATAAAGCGGAGTAGAAAAGGTAAGTGGGGATGCAGGTGTCTTTATTTCGGCTTTCGGTACTGCCGAAAAAATAAAAGGAGACGGTGAGATCGAAAAAATAAGCAAATTTTAATACGAACTTTGTACGTTAACTTATTAAATTTGGGTAACCAATTCCTTATCTATCCTATGTCAACCTGTATTAACAACTCAAAGTTCTTATTTTTTAGTTTTCTGATGCTTTTATCATTAAAAGCGAATCAGGGTTGTACACAGGCGATATCTTATCAGCTTGATACAAGCAATATTACTGAAATTAGAATTGACCCGAGAGCCGCAAAAGGGGAGGAGTACGCAGCAAGTGAAGTATTTTCATCTGTAAGGTACATTCCCTTAGAGTCAACCAGCAAAAGCGCCTTTGGCAAAGTTGATCAGTTAGAGATTACTGATGAATATTTTATTATACTCGATGCAGCTGTTTCTGTCGTTAATTCCCGAAGTAAATCGGGTATATTTTTATTTTCAAAAGATGGTAAATTTCATAGCAAGCTGGAGGGGTTCCGAACCATATATTTTGCTGTTAACAAGGAAAAAAAGGAAATTTTAGTAATCAATTTTGATGATGGTAAATGGATGTATTTTGATTATGAGGGGAAATTCCTGCGTAATGAACTACCTTATATCAACTTTACGGATTTTACCTTTTTTAAAGATAATACAACAGCTTTTTACAGGGGCTATTCATTTGTACAGGATAAATTTGAGCCAACACTTAATACACCCGCGTTAAAATACAGCAATGTTTTATTTGCTAAAAATCAACAAAGTTTTGCAAGCCATTATCTGCCGTACGATACTTTGGCTTTTAATTACAACGACGCAGGTGGATTAGCCAAATACTTCAGAACTAGTGGTGACGATACCTACTTAACAAAGCCTTATGACTATAGAGTTTATCATTTGCAAGGTGCTGCTTTAGCTGTAAATTATCAGTTTGTGTTCCCAGCTGACCAATCGCTACCGGTTGATTTCCTTGATAATAAAATTTATTTGAATAAACGTCGTATTTACTCAGAAGAGCATAAACCTCTTATTAATCTTATAGGTGACTTTTACAAAGCGGGTAATCACCTCAGCTTTAAATTATATTCTAACTTATCCATGGATGTTTTTATTTACAATGTAAAAAGTGAGCAACTCATAAATTTTAGTGGAACAATAGCTGATAAACTAACCCATAACTGGCCTTTGGGATTAAATATACAAGGTAGTGATGGAATTGCATCCTTTTTTAGTTCCATACGTGCTGTGGATATCTTAGGCGATAGATTAAGTACGGATGGGCTTACGCCTTAGCTAGCAGCTTTTGTTAAAAAAATGACAAACGAAGCAATCCACTATTAGTTGAGCTTAAATTAAAACCTTAACCTCTTTTAATACTGGACTTCGGCCGATATCGCGAAATCGGTAAAATTAGGTTGAAAATAAGTGTATGGCGCCCATTGATCTTGGAAATTGAGCGCCCATGTGTTTAATTCACTGCTTTTTGTTCCTGACATACCGATTAACGGATGGTATTTTATATGCCCTTTATAGTTTTGGACTTTTTCCTTGTCAAAATCTGAAGTCCTGCCAGGATGGTTAAAAGGATAGGTTTCCAATTCATTAATATCTATCCTGAGCCATTCTATGGCGATAAAAAACTGCTTGCCGGGTATAGCAATATTATTTTCGGACAGATCGACTTCGATAATTTCATCTGACCTGTTTTCTACAATTATTTGTTGCGATGATAATTCATTCCCTGGCGCGCCTGATCGTGCATTAATATCATAAACATGGATCAAAAATTTTGTTCGGGGATCGTATCCACGATCGACCTTTGAAAGATCCCGCAATCTTAAGATCTTAACATTTAATAGTATTGCATTAGCAGCCGAAACATTGAACTTTTGCGCTACCTGTAGATAATTAAACGTGTAATTATATTTGTTTAACCCAACATAATAGTGGACAGCTTTTTTATCAAACTTGTTCAAAACAAGTTTGGTATTACCGTGCTTTTCAACAGGCCCAACAGGAAGAGATGTTTGCTGTTCTTTTAGCTCGATAATAGAACCATTTTTGTAAGTTGACACTGGTATTTTTAACGTTTCATAATAAAATCGCTTTATTACCAATGTGTCCAAAGATGGGTCCTCTGGCATATTAATATCAAAGATGCCGTCTATTTCGGCATTGGTAGCCAAATTCGCTTTTAACAATATAATTGACGCATATGGCACTGAACGCTTGGTCCGTGAATTGATGATTCCTCCCCTCAGGTTATTTACCTGTGCAGATACGCTAAAGCTTAAAATACAAATGCCAATACCTAATACTTTCTTCATGGTTGTAGTCTTTCTAATTCCGCATTAATAAATTATCTGCGCTGAGATAGCTGCCTCACCAACTGGTCGGGATATATCAGAATGGTAAAAATTTAGCCACTTACCGTTCATTTCCATTACCCAGGTATATGGTTGTTTTATATTACGCTCAAATGGCACATGGTATAAAAGTGGCTGGTAGTTTGTAATATATAATGCCCTCGACTTGATGAAATTTAAGTTTATATCATACTTTGAATGCACTAAATGTGTATAGCATTCGTTAATAGGTATATAAAGCCACTCCACGGCGATAAAGAATGATTTGTTTGGTACAATTATACTGTACTTTGCTAGGTTAACATCTATATAAGTATTATTGTTATCTTCTATCTCTATCAACTCATGTGTTAAATCTTCTGATGGAGCACCAGTTCCGGGATCAATTCCATATATGTGAAGCCTAAACCTGGTATAAGTATTCCTGTTTGCTGCATCCACTACCCTTCCGATTCTAACCTTTTCAAGCATTCCGTTTTCCTTTCTACAATCGAACCGTTTGGCCACTTGTTTGTAATAGGAGAACCTTGTTTCGGTAAGTCCAAAATCGGAAAAAGAGAAAACATGCATATTTTCTCTTTCAACCCGTTTTTTCTTTTTTGAAATACTTATTTCGTTCAGATAAATAGCGTCTTCCGTAATTTCCTTATGATAGTTTTTTATTGAAATTTTTACAGGTAAATAACCGATTCCGGTAAATTGTAAGGTATCGTTAATTTGAGTGTGTATTGATATGAGTTTAAAACTGCCTGTTTCGTCTGCACTTGTGGCAATGCCTTCTTTAATTAACTTAACCGTTATATATGGAATGAGCGCTCTGGTTTGCTTATTGATGATTGTGCCCTCAAAAGTTTGCTGGGCAAAAGAGCTGATGGAAAAAATAAGTAGAAAAAAATTTAGGCAAATGTTTTTCATGATTGTTTAGGTTAATATTCCACCTCAGCAGAAATGGCGAAATCAGTGAGATAGGGCACAAAGTACGTATACAACTGCCATTCGTGTTTAAAATTCATAGCCCAGGTGTTAATAAATTCTCCCTTTTTGTTAGACATACCAATAATTGGCTTAAACATTTTATTTTTGAAAGAACCCCTATCTCGTGGTACATATATTTCATTTTGAATATCTGCGCGATTAAAAGGTATCCTGAGCCATTCAATGGACACAAAAAAGTTTTTGCCTGAAATGTGGATGTCTGGAATATTAACCTTTACATTTATTCTCGCGTATGATTTAACTAGTATTCCTTCTTATGTTAATTCTGCGCCTGGTCCTTCAGTTGATTTATCCATACCATAAACATGGACACGAAACATGCAACTATCATGCAATGGCTGGTAGAGACTAATATATAATTGGACAGTTATTTTTTTTAATTTACTATTTACTGCCGGCGCAGTAAATTTTTGAGCAAGTTGTATATAGTTAAACGGTTCAAGCCATCGCTCTATACCGGTAAAGTACCGAAGTCGCTCATTACTCAAATTATTAAGTTCTGCTTGGTAGTTAGTTTTTATTTGGCTTTTCGGCCTTTTCTCAGGAGTGTTTTTTTGAAGAGAGATTACCCAATTATTAACAAACTGGTTGATAGGTACTTTTGCAGGATGGTAGCCATCGCAGGATACCCAAAGCGTATCAGATAAATCCACCTTGGGTGATTGTAAGGAGAACACCCCATCAATAGTAGTATTACAAGCGACTTCGGCCTTCATTAAAATTATCGTTGCTAAATGCAACGGTTTATGCGTGACCTTATCGTATACTTCGCCCTGTAATAGTTGATCCTGGGCTAACAAGATAATTGGGGTGTGGAATGTTAAGAACAGTACGAACAATAAATACTTTTTCATTATCGATAATTTAGGATCAATATTCTATCTCAGCGGAGATGGCAATGTTCCAAAAAAAAGTTTTCCCTTTTGCACCAAGAAATTCCCAAGGTAAGCGAGGAGCAACTTTATACCATGTATGAATTTTTTGCCCCGATTTATCGGAACGAATATTGTGAATGATGGGATGGTATAGTACCTCATAATCCATATAGGTAAACCCATGGAATTCATGACCTAAGCCTCCACTTATGCTTTCATTTGCGGATATATACAGCCATTCCACGCCCACGAAAAAATCTTTTCCGGGGATAACAATATTGTATGGAGTAAGATCGATTTCTATCTCTCCATTGTCTTTATCATAAACTTCAATTAGCTGATGTACAATATCTTCACCCGGGCCACCGGTAACAGAATCTATGTCAAAAACATGTATCCTAAATCTTGCTTCTGTATTTGTGTAAGTATCATAATCTCCTATACGTCGATTTACTTTTACTGTTTTTAAAAGGCTGAAAATTTCGGGTGAACTTAATTTAATAGCGGCTTGAGCCATCATTGCGAAAGGTTGTTCAGGTAGGGTAACTTGGCTTGTTTTGAACGGATTAAGTTCTTTTCTTTTTAACTTTCTTTTAGCAGAAGATATCCTAACTTCATCTAAAAAAACAGCATCTTCTATTAGTTCAATTTTAGTGTTGTTGATGAACCCTTGTATCGGAACTTTTACGGCTTTATAGCCAACTCCGCTAAGTAATAAAGTGTCATTAGCCCTGCCATTTGTTGATACCAGCTCAAAATCTCCTTTGTCATCGGCAGCTGTAGCTATTTTCTCTTTAGTTAACTTAATAGTTATATATGGAATGGGCGCTTTAGTTTGCCTGTTGATGACGGTCCCTTTATACGTTTGCTGCGCACGGGAATGTTTTATAGTAATTAAATGTAAAAGACAAACGAACAAGCATTTGTGGAAGAATTTCATGATATGGGTTTATGGTTGGTTTAATAACTAACGTCTGACAAAAAAACAAAATAATTTTGTTTCTTTAAAGTTATAAAGTAATTTAGTGCACGGCAATGCAAATTGCTTAACCTCCTAAACCTCTATCATGAAAAAAGCGATCTTAACTGGTCTATATCTTTTTGCTATTTCTGCATTTGTTTCATGCAATACAAATAAAACTAATAAGATTTTAGAATACACGAATGTGGATTCAAGCAAAATGATCACTATTAAAATAGATCCTACAAATGACAGAGATAAAATAAATACAATACATAAAGCATCATCCATTTTTGATTCCGTAAAGTATTCCCTCTTGAAACTAATAAGAACAGTATTTTTAGCGACATATCCCAACTTGAGGTCACAGCAAAAAGGTTTATCATTTTAGATCGCTCAACTAAATCAATTTTGATTTTTAATAGGATGGGAAAATTCATATCCCGATTTTCTATTAGTGCTTCATTTTTCGCCGTTAACTATCAAAAAAAAGAAATTTTGGTGCCGGATTTTCATAGCAAGCCTGCTATATATATATATATATATATATACGATTTGGATGGTAATCTTCAAGCCGAGGAAGCGCCTTTGTTGTATTTTAGAAATTTCGTCAGCTTAGATAGCAATTTGTTAGCTTATTATCCTTCATTTGAAAACATAATTATAAATAGCCAATTAAAAAAGAGCTATAATTTGCCTACTCCAGCCAATCTATTGATTATAAATAATTATAAACTCAAGTCATCATATCTTTCTTTTGATACCGCTAAAATCAATTTCGTTGATACCTACAATACCCAAAAAACATTCTACAAACATAAAGACGAATACTATTTTGTGCAACCATACGATTATCACATTTATAGGTTAAATAAAAACTCCCTCTTTAAGAGTTTTAAATTTATTTTCCCTGTAGACAACAGTATTCCTACTGACTTTAGAACAAATTTGAAGTATAGAAATCTACATATGTCTTACCTACAGCAGAATAGAGATAGGATATTTATTATCTCAGATTTTTACAGGTTAAAATCGAATATTTTTTTCAAAATATACTCGAATGGCGAATTGTTTTCCAATATCTATCATTTTAATATAGAATGCCAAAGACTTACCCCTTTTTCCACAATAGGATTTGATAGTGCCGTAAATTATATGCCAATAGGAATGTCTCTACAAGCAGTGGAAACTAATAGTGTTTTTACTTCGGCTTCAGCGAGCTTTCTTACTGAATTTTTTTGGAAAACTAAGGGACTTATCGGTAAAAGACGAGCTCATCATCATCGTCATTGTTATAACTCAGGTGCTGCGGAATCCAATCGGCCATGTTTTCAGGTAATTCATAGATTCCTTCTAATAACAGGTTGTTTCGTACCGGCATCTTGTGGGGGTTGCCGATCATAATCCACTCTTCTTTCGGTGGCAAGGTCAATTGCTTAACCCTGAAATCTGGTGACATCGGTTTGCTTTTCCATTGGTTCCGGTAAGGGTAGAGATCGGCCGCGTTAAGATAAATAAGATAAGCAGGCTTACGCCATTTAAAAGCGATTACCAGGTCTGTAAGTAGCCAGGCATTGTTTTTTTTAGTAAACACGCGTTCATCCTTTAAATCCAGATTCTCAAAAGCAATAACATCTGGCTGCAATTCAAAATACTTATTAACAATAAACTCACTCTGTAGCATCTGACTGACGCCCCCGTCTAAAGAGATCAATCCAACATCCTTCAAGCGGGTAGTTAGTCTTGTTGGTGGCTGTAAGGCCATCGCATTGTTATAATATACCTTTTGTGTGATTTCCGCCGTGCGTAATGAAGGATGAAAATATTTAATGGGTACTTTTGGAATGATCATAAAATCTTCTGCATAGAAATTATCCTGGTGAATAAGTTCTATACCCGCGTGGAGAGCCAGATCTCGTATTTTTTTCTTTACGGGATGCTTAAGTAAAAGATAACCTTTAGACACCTTGTTCCCCATAAGCCAAGTGGAAAACTGTTGGATATATTGTCGATCAACTTCTTTAGTTTCTCCGACCGACTCAAACAAGTAATGAACCGCCAAACCTTCAATACTTCCCCTTACAGAAAAACGTGCATTTTCCTGCAAAACCTTCACGTGCATGTCTGGAAATAAAGAAATTAAACGATCCTCTATCATTTATACAAATATGTAAAAAGACGGCTAATTTGCAAATAGTTACATCCAGTGTACCATAATCACCCACAAATTTAAACACCGCGATTTTTGATGCCAGACAGAAAGGTGGAATTTTTATGTACGGCATAAATAACCACTTAAGGAGCTGTTTAGAAACACATTTTTTTAGTTGTATAAGCATATGAAGAGCTTAATGATCTTTATTTCAGCGGCTGACCTCTCTGCGATTTCAGCCTCTACTGTAAACGGCCAGAACCAATTCCTCTGATAACAGGGCAAATTAGTTAAAGTTGGGTGGGTATATCCGGATCCTGATAGGTCTCGATAAAGACAGCAAGGTAAGCCTGCTCGACAAGGCTAAGTTCCCTGCCTTCAAAATGCTGAACACTGCCATTTTTAAACAAAAGTTTTCCCAGGTAATCCGGGTTCATATCGTCAGGTAGTTCGTTGGAGGGAGTATCGAATTCGACTGGCGCTGTAATGAACGGGGTGTCATCGCCAAAATTATCTTGATAGATTTTATATCCACCGGCAGAGATTAACCCTTTGGGGCCTTGTATTTCCAGGATCGGTTCGATAACGACATAACGGTCGCTGCCGTCTGCCTGCGGAATAGTGATATGGACAGGGCTCATCATATTAAGCACCCTTTTTAACTTTCAGACTACTCATCAGCTGATCATATAGGTCATCTCCTTTAGCAGCTTTTGGTTTTAATTTTTTGATCGTCGGTCGTTTGCCTTTGGCCTTTTGTTCAATGATCTTTAATAATTCATCATGGTATTCGTCTTTGTATTTAGAGAGGTCAATTGGCTCTGTGTACTGGTCAATAAGTGCCAGGCCCATATCGAGTTCTTTTTTACTTACCTCCAGTTTTTCATCCAGCCCTAACTCCTCCTGTTCGCGTATTTGCTGGGAGAAACGGATACGTGTTACTACGAGGGCGTTTTCCACCGGGTGTACGACACATAAACTTTCGGTGCTTCTCAGGACAAAGCGTGCGAGACCTGCTTTGCCTGATTTCTTGAGTGCGGAAAGTAACAAGGCATATGCTTTGTTCTTTTTGGTAGCAGGAGCGGTATAATACGATGTTTCATAGTACATGGGGTTGACAGAAGCAATATCAACGAAACTTTCGATTTCGATCACCTTGCTTTTTTCAGGAGCCGCAGCTTCAAAGTCTGCATCTTCGATGATCACATAATCATCGTTATACTTGTAGCCTTTAACGATCTTATCATAGGGAACTTCCTTTTTGGTGTTTTCATTGACCCGCTGGAATTTAATGTGGGCGTGATCACGGCTATCCAGCATGTCCAGGTCGAGCCTGCTTTCCTGCACGGCAGAGAATAATTTAACGGGGATGCTCACCAGGCCGAAACCGATCGAGCCTGTCCAGATACTTCTCATAACTTTAGTTTTCTGATATTGTCATTTACACCATGCGGGTGATGCGCTTCGATCTTGTCGGCCAGTAAATGCAGTATCTCTTCATCTACTCTGCCTGGATTCTGGCAGATATGCAGAAAATCCTGATCATCCGGGGTAAAGCTTGCTACATAAGTGCCGTTCTCATAAACGCGGAATTTGCATTTACCGTCTTGGTGGTGCGCGTATTCCCCCACCTCAAAATGATGCGCTTTTTTACCTACGGTGATGATGATCGGGTAATTGTCCATACCCTTATAACTATTTGAAAACCTTATTGTTTCTGTTGATATAGCACTAAAAGCAAAACGAACGGTTTTCTATTACAGGAATGATCATCGGCTTTGAACAGCAATGTCCCGTTCCTGAAAACGACGATCATTTTGACATCAAAAGCAAAGTGAGGTTATTCATAGGGGCGCGCAAGATAATCACTGGCGGTAGTTATCGGGGCCATTTATTACCAAGAAAGACCATGATCCGTGCCTCCAATTTTTGCGAAAATAAAATTCCATGATCTAGCCAAACGATTGGGAAATCTGCAGATTGAAAAAGCAGACAGCACATCAGATCAATAATATGCGCTAATTGCTTAGCGACCTGAGTTTCTCAGCCACAGCCTGCAATAATCCGACATTCAGGGATACAGTTGTGGCGTTGATTGACAGTGCGCGGTAACCGCCTTCTTCATCGGGTTCAAAAACAAACGTAGCCTCATCAATCAGCACAGCAATCCGGTGGGTATAACCCCACCGTTCAAATCGCGCCTTAAATTCATGTTCAGTTCCCTGGTAAGTTACCGGAATGATAAACGGCTCATTCATCAGATTAAAATTTGATCTTTAACGGGTCAATGATGACGATCTGCGGTTTTCCTTTATAATTGGTTACCTCGCCTTCTACCGTGATACTCTTGTTCTCCAATTGGGTGCCCAGTTCTTTAGCTTTGCCTTTTAATACAACCGTCAGTAACTGGTTAGGATAAGCCGCGCCTAGATTGACCAATACCATGCTGCCGATATCTTTACTGCTATAGACCTTTCCCTCGGTGCGTATTGTTTTCCCTATAGCATTTTTAATTTCTTCCAGTTTTACCAGGCTTGCTACACCTGCACTGACCGGTGGCGGCGGTACGAGAGTTACGTTGGTGATTTTTAACTGTTCGTCATTGAATAGTTTATTGAGTTCACCTGCCAGACGTATAGCCGCCTGGTCCATGCGTTTACGGACGATGATGATGGATCGCTGGTAATAAGCTTCATCAATCTGCTGGCCAGCTTTCGTTTGCGCGTATAATTCGCTGCTCAACTGGTAACTCTCCCATAGCCATTCCATCGGGCTGTCTGACTGCCATTGTTGGATTTGCGCAGGTGTGGCCAGATCGTAGGCCTTGATCATCGCTGTTTCACTTAAACCCTCATGGTCAATCAGCCGGCTATCCCATAGGGCATGCAGGTTAGTTCCCTTGTTATCAAAGCGGACCTGTATGGTGTTACCACCTTTATCTTCCTTGCGGCTAATATGCATGGGCTGGTGCGCATCTCCGACCAAATGGATCAGGTATTTCAACGCTTCGTTTTTTTGTTCCGGATTTACCGTTTTATCTTTCAGTGTCGCTTCTGTTTTAAGGAGAGCGGTGTATGTATTGTCGTCGCTTTGCTGGACGGCCTGTACAAAACCCTCGTGGGTTAGCCCTAAAGGCAGATTGAGAAAATGCCATGGAGCTGTTGCTTTGTTTTTGTTTTCGTCAGCCCAGGTGGCCACGTCAGCCATGCTTTCGCCTTTCAAATAAGCGGAAACTACATAGGCAGTATTACTAGTCAGGTGCTTTTGTGCAATGGTCGCTATGACACGATGCGCTTTAAAACCCCAGGAAATCAGAACCACTGACAGCAATATCAGGCAAATACTAAAGAATTTCTTCATGCTGCGAATATAATTGGAGGTGTTGTATAAATAAAAAACTGTTGATAATTATCAAACGACCTGGGAGAAGGTCTGCTTCAGACAGGTTCCATGACCCTTTGGACTTGATCATCAGAAGTCGACTTTTTTCCGGTAAATTGCTTTTTGAATTCCAGGGATAAACCGTGTTTGAAGTGGTACAGCATGTTTTTGCTACGATTGTTATCGTCCCGTTCGTAGTCAGCAATATGCTGCTATGTTCGTTTCAATAACTCAGCCTGGTCTTCCAATAAATGTTCCGGCAATCTTTACTTTGTCCCACTTTCATGAATCGTGTCAGGCTTTCTGCTATTTACTGCTTGTTCATGGTTGCCATATAACCGGAGCGCTTCCTGGGGGAAAAATGCGGAATCAGGAGGTACCTCCTTCACGTAGAGTTGCGTTTTAATAAAATCGCTGAAAAAGAAATCGACTGCCTCCTTAAGAGTTTCAAGCGATATGCCGGGCAAAACGCGGAACATAAATATCTTTTCAGGAATAAATCCGCCATTGATCCGGTATTGTGTTGCCATACAATAAGCAGTCTGCTCCGGCATCAATGCTTTCACTTTTTCACGTACTTCCACGTTAATGCCGGTATCCGGATTCCTGATTACGGTGCCTTCTGTCGTTATTGTAACCTCGTATCCCATCGTTTAATCGTTTTGTGTTTACAAATTTATACTAAAAAAATTAGCATTATAAAATGTATTTGATAATTTTGACTCTCGTTTAAAATGAATGAAAACATCGGCGGATATTAAATTGACTGAAGAAATACTTTTGGAAGCTATGAGGCTTTTGGACGATGTAAGCCCAAAGATGGGTATGTTCGAACGTCAGCATTTAGCAGGGTTAAAGCGAAAGTTTGAACAGCATGCCCTGATCAACGAAAACCTGCGGTTAAAGTTAAATGAGATAGATACGGCGTAGGTGGATATGAAAAGTGTTGTTGAGGATAAAAAGCAAGTGACAAAAAAGCGGTGATGGATGGTCTGGAACCTATACTGACGTTTCAAGTGCCAATAAGGATGTGACGGCGCTTATCATGTTCGATCCCGGCAACACCAAACAACAGGCGTCCGGGAAGCGACGTGGTGGCGAAACACCGTATGTGTTTGAAGCTCAATCCGCGTCTATTCAAACCGTACTTAAATCAAAACCGGCTTTCGTGTGTTAAAGGTAAAAAGGAGGAATTATGCCCTGGCACAACGGAGATTATCCGCCATCTTATAAAAACCAACCACAAAAAATAAGGGATAAGGCGACAGCGATCGCCAACGAGGTTTTGAAGACAACCGGCAACGAAGGAGAAGCGATTGCGACAGGGTTGAAACAGGCGCGGGCGCATTTTGCCAAAGAACAGAAAAAGACAAAAGATGGATAACTATCCTGACCTGAAACGTTTTTTAGACGCGCAATTCCGTGATTATGCGACGGCATTTACGGAAATCAAAAGCGGCCGCAAAAAAAGCCATTGGATGTGGTATATTTTCCCCCAAATAGACGGGCTTGGTTTCAGCAGCATGGCGAAACATTATGCGATTAAAGACCTGCCTGAAGCCAAAGCTTATCTCGCACACCCTATTCTCGGGCCGAGATTGGTGGCCATCAGCAAAGCTTTATTAGCACTCAGAGGCGATAATGCCGGGGACATAATGGGATCGCCTGATGACTTGAAGCTGCGATCTTCGATGACATTATTTGCCCTGGTACCCGGGGCCGATCCTGTCTTTTTAGCCGTCTTAGAGAAATACTATCTTGGTGAAAAAGATCATGCCACCGTGCAATTGATTTGAATCTTCTAAAGGACCTTTAGGAAAAGAGGGAGGGCTGTTCGTTACCATTTGCTTTTGATTCGCTTCCAAAAACAGGGAGCTTATCTCCCCAGTCATAGCGGGCATTTTTGAGATGGCCATCAGGATGCGGTTTTCCGCCCCGTATCGAAAACACGGGATGGTATTCCAGGTCTTCGTCCGGTATACAGTAATGAAATATCTCGTCCATATCACCCTCCTTCAAATCTGCCTGCAACCAGGCCTTTTCCATTTCCTGCGTAAGAAATAAAGGCATGCGATGCTTATTATCACCATCATTGTGGATCCATGCCATCACATTATTCGCGCTTCTGGTGATCATTGTAAAAGAGGGGACTGAGAATATCTCGCCGGTGTAGTGGTCAACTTCCTGGCTAACCTGGTAAAGCGCGGGCACATAAAAACCGGCTCTGCCTTTTTCGCTAACGTGGTACGGTATCTTATTTTTAAATCCCGTTGCCTTCTGGTGTTCGTAAATGCCTGTGGTGGGAATGAGGCAACGGTTATTCCGCATGTTGTACCAATAAGATTTTTTATCACCAAGGATACGTTCAGATTGCGCATTGACCATATTGCGCCTGCGGATCTGGCGCATTTTCGGATCTTGTTCGTAAACAGGAATAACTCCCCACCCCATATTTACCAGGTGAAGATCATTCCGGTTAACGACGATGGGATATTGCGGTAATATTTCACAAGTGACGTGTATCAGCTCATCCGGATGCCGGGCCACATCAGGGGCGACCTTAATCCCTTTAAAGTCATCGGTCACTATTTTGATCTCGGAATGAAAACTGATATCCCTGCACATAAATCTTATTTTATCATGTTATAAAAAAGCGCGGTATGGCTTTGCTCACCGGAGGTGATCTGTGCCTTCAGGCGGCCGTACTCCACAAATATACGCACATCATAATGTTCTTCCTTTTTCATGCGGATGGATTGAATATACGCATAAACAGGTTTCTTATAAGCATCCTGCAATCTTTTCTCATGTCTTGCGTCGATCGTGCCATTAAAGAACATCGATAAGCCGGATTCGGTTTTTAATAGTTTAACGATCGCTTGATACTGTGCCGGATCGAGCAGGTTCTGCGCTTTGCCTTCTTTTTCCCCTAACTCCGCTTCGTGTAAACGGGCCTCGTTACGTTCGGCGTACGCCGACAGTAAAAAAGTTTTCTGCGCGGGTTGCCCCGGCCATTGAAAGCGCTGAATGACCACAAAAGGCTTGCTCATCCCAATCAGTTTCTTTATCGTGTCCTCCTTAATTCTCAGGAATGGGTTGTAAAACAGGGTCTCCATCATTTTTACAGCGTTTTTTAATGATCACCTCCGGCCTTACAACTGAAGATGCATGGTTATCGGTTAATGATCAGTGTATTAGGGCGCTTGACCTTACCGGAAAAAATATTTTCAAACATAAACAAAATACTAATATTTTTAGTATTAGTTTTGTTGTCCGCTTTGCAAAGGACGTATTTTAATCCAAATAGGTCCTCCAAATAAAGCGTAATACAGGAAAAAAATGAATCGCAAATTAACATAACCGGTAAGCATGATGAGCACAGACCGCCAGATCATACACATGGACCAGGACGCATTTTTTGTGTCTGTAGAGGTCCGTAAAAACCCGCAATTAACGGGAAAGCCGGTCATTATCGGCAGCCTGTCGGACCGTGGGGTAGTGGCGTCATGCAGTTATGAAGCCCGGAAATTTGGTGTGCACTCGGCGATGCCGGCAAGGATGGCGCGCATGTTATGTCCGCATGGTATCTGGATCAGGGGAAATATGGATGAATACTCGAAGGCCTCCCATGAGATCACCGAAATCCTCAAGGAAAATGTACCCTTGATAGAAAAAGCCAGCATCGATGAGCACTACATCGATATGACGGGCATGGACAGGCATTTCGGCACTTTGTTGTATGCCAAGGAACTGCGTGCCAAGGTGATGAAAGAAACCGCTTTGCCGATCTCTTTCGGGCTTTCCGTCAATAAGACCGTTTCCAAGATGGCTACCAACGAGTGTAAGCCGAACGGTGAGCTGAACATAGACAAAGCGGTGGTACAACCATTCCTGAACCCGCTTTCGATCCGTAAAATTCCCGGGTTAGGGGAGAAGACCTTTATCAAGCTGAGCGATATGGGTGTCAAGCGAATCTATGAACTCGCGCAGGTACACCCGGAATACATGAACAGCATTCTGGGAAAAAACGGCATTTGGCTGTTACAGAAGGCAAAAGGAATTGATGAATCGCCGATCATTCCTTACCAGGAGCAGAAATCTATCGGAACACAAAGTACTTTTAAAAGTGACAGTATTGACCTGGTATCGATCAATTATTTATTGACCTCGATGGTCATGGAGCTGGCTTTTGAATTACGGCAAAAGAAAAAGCAGGCAGCCTGCGTAACCGTAACCGTACGCTATTCCACGAGGGAGGATGTGACGAAACAGGCCATGATTCCCTATACCGCTTTAGATGGTCCGCTGATCAGGAAGGTCAAAGAATTATTCAAGCAAGCCTATCAAAAGCGTTTGCTTATCCGCCTGGTCGGCGTGCGCTTGTCCAACCTCGTGGGTGGTTTCGAACAGATCGACCTGTATTCGGAATCGGAAGAGCAGTACAGCCTTTGCCAGGCGATGGATAAGATCCGCCGGCGCTTTGGCCCGGATGCGATCAAACTGGCGTCAGGTATTAATTTAAACTTATAGTTATGTACCTGAATGTCCACTCGCAATATAGCTTGCGCTACGGCACCATGTCCATCCCGGCATTGGTAGCGGAAGCCATGGCACGGGGCATCACGCAAATGGTGCTGACCGATATCAATAATTCCACCGGCATCATGGAGTTTATGCGGGAGTGTGACGAAAAAGGGGTTAAGCCCATCGCGGGTATGGAATTCAGAAGGGAGAAGCGCCTGCTCTATATCGGTATTGCAAAAAACAGGGAAGGTATGAAGGAGCTGAACGACTTCCTGAGCGAGCATAACCTGGAACAAAAGGCGCTGCCGGACATCGCTCCGGAATTTAGTGATGCCTACATCGTTTATCCTTACGGACATGCGGTTCCATTGAAAAAAAACGAATACCTGGGAATCTGTTTCAACGAGCTTAACCGGTTATACGGCAACGATTTAAAGGAAATCAAAGAGAAGTTGCTGGCCTTGCAGCCGGTGTTCGTGGCGGATAAGATCGAGTACCGCCTGCATGAGTACTTAAGGGGGATCGATCTGAATGTTGTACTGACGGAGGTTACTGAAGCGGATAAATGTTCGCCGACCGATATGTTCTTATCGCCCGGGCAGCTGGAAGCTAAGTTTTCCAGGTATGCATTCATACTGGATAATACGCGGAACCTGATGAATACATGCGTCATGGATTACCCGAAAGGCCGGATCAATCTGAACCGAAGAACCTTTACCGGGAACAAGAAAAATGACCGGGAACTGTTAGAAAAACTGGCTTTAAGCGGTATGGAATACCGTTACGGCAAGGCCAATAAAGAAGCCTTGCGTAAAGTCAAGCATGAACTAAAAGTGATCTATGAGCTGGACTTTTGCGCTTACTTCCTGATCACCTGGGATATCATCCGTTATTCCGGTTCACAAGGATATTATCATGTGGGCCGTGGCTCCGGTGCCAATAGTATCGTCGCTTATTGCCTTAAAATCACCGATGTCGACCCGATCGAATTGAACCTTTATTTCGAACGGTTTTTAAACGCGCAGCGTACCTCGCCGCCTGATTTTGATATCGACTATTCCTGGGACGAGCGGGAAGACGTGCAGGATTATATCTTTAAGCGTTACGGCAGCCAGCACACCGCGCTGCTTGGCACGATGTCGACCTTCAAAGACCGAAGTATTATCCGCGAGATCGGCAAAGTGATGGGACTTCCGAAGTCAGAGATCGACGGTTTTACCGACCCGACCCAGGCTGCAGTCAACCAGAACAATGATACGTTCAGGAAGATCGTAGCCATTCATGAACGGATGGCCAACATGCCCAACCAGCGCTCCATCCATGCCGGCGGGGTATTGATCACGGAGGAACCCATCACCTACTATACCGCGCTTGACCTGCCGCCTAAAGGTATGGCGACCGTCCAGTGGGATATGTACGAAGCAGAGAAGATCGGCTTTGACAAGTATGATATCCTGAGCCAGCGCGGGATCGGGCACATTAAAATGGCGGTTAAATTAGTGGAGGAAAACCAGCAGCGAAAGATCGACATTCACCAGGTGAAAACCTTCATGCGAGACCCTGCGGTCAATGCCAACCTGAGGATAGGCAACACCAAAGGCTGTTTTTACATCGAGTCGCCGGCCATGATCCAACTGAACCGGAAGTTAGGTTGTGACAACTACCTGGTGCTCGTTGCCGCCAGTTCCATTATCCGTCCCGGCGTTGCCAGTTCCGGGATGATGGGGGAGTATATCAAGAATCACCATCACCCTGATAAGGTTCAGTACCTGCATCCCGTGATGGAGGAGCAGCTGAAGGAAACCTACGGGGTCATGGTTTACCAGGAAGACGTGATCAAGATCTGTATCCACTTCGCGGGTATGGATGGCACAGATGCCGACATTTTGAGGCGGGGGATGAGCGGCAAATACCGTTCTAAAAAGGAATTTGACAGGCTGGTCGAGCGTTTTCATGAAGGCGCGATCAAATTAGGGCGCCCCCCGGCAGTAGTTGCTGAAGTATGGCGGCAGGTTTCCTCTTTTGCCGGTTACAGTTTTTCAAAAGCACATTCCGCAAGTTTTGCGGTGGAGAGTTATCAAAGCCTTTTCCTGAAAACCTATTACCCACGTGAATTCATGGTAGCGGTATTGAACAATTATGGCGGTTTTTATGACAGGGCCTTGTATGTACAGGAACTACAAAGATCAGGGGGACTTGTACACCTGCCCTGCGTCAATAACAGCGAAAGCCTGGTGAACATCAGCGGGGTAGACGTCTACCTGGGCTTTGCCGGTATCCACGGTTTGACAGATATTTTTATAGCGCTGATCCCGGAAGAACGCAGGCGGAACGGTACCTATCAAAACCTGGAAGATTTTATCAAAAGAACGGGCATCGGGCTGGAACAGGCCATCACGCTGATCCGGGTAGGGGCGCTGCGGTTTACCGGAAAAAGCAAAAAGGAACTGCTCTGGGCTATTCATTTACTGCTGGGGGCGAAAGGAAAGCCATCCAATACCGCTGAACTATTTTGCCTGGAAGCCAAAAATTATTCCTTGCCTGTACTCGTCAACACCCGGCTTGAAAACGCGTATCATGAGCTGGAACTGCTGGGCTTTCCTTTGAGCATGACGATGTTTGAACTTTTGCAGACCGATTATCGGGGCGAAATATTGGCTAACGACTTGATCAACCATGTCGGGCAAAGGGTAAAAATGGTCGGTCTCTACGTCTGTGAAAAAACGGTGCATACCAAAACGAATAAAAGAATGTGGTTCGGCAACTTCCTGGACGTGGAGGGCAATACGTTCGATACGGTGCATTTTCCCTACAGCACGCCGTCTTACCCTTTCCGTGGCGCGGGATGTTACCTGATCCTGGGTAAAGTAGTACAGGAATTCGGCTTCGCCAGCCTGGAAGTGCTCAAGTTTGCCAAGCTGCCTATTTTACCCAATCCCGTTATATCCTAATGAACATATAGTACAACTTAAGATCGTAAAAAATGGACAGAATCAAACTACAATGCCTGGTGTCAGGGGAGGACACCAGCCTCCAATTTGATAAAAAATCAATGCCCGGAGAGGCCGGACCCTGTTACATGATCACCGCCAACGGATCTTTCAAAGGCTACATTTCGCGCCGGGAAAACGGCAGTTATCAATCATTAGGGACAGCCTATTACACGAATGAAGATTTAGAATTTATCTGTGCGCACTTAGTCGAAAGTCTCGCCGGAAGGTTGGGGCGTAATCCATCAAAAATTTAAGTAACAACAATGATATAACGATTTATCACTTTCTATTTGACGATAATTGACAAAGTACCTATATTTAAATTTTTTAATTAGAACTAAAATTTAACAGGCAAAGCCACGGCTAGCTTGTGTATATGGAATGATTTCAACAGTTGATAAAGCTACCCGTGTTTATGTCATAGATGATGAGCCACTGGACAATATTATATTTAAGATGTTGCTTAAAAGAGTCAACAGTAAGATCCAGGTTGATGCTATTAATGACGGTCGAAACGCGATCAATAAGTTGATCCAGATGTGTAAGACCAAGCCGGAAGGTCTGCCAGACTACATTTTTTTGGACCTCAACATGCCCGGCATGAACGGCTGGGACTTTTTAGCTGAATTCAAACGTTTCGGTATCAACCAATATAAAAAGATCCACATCAATATCCTGTCTTCCTCTGTTTACTGGGAAGACATCAATAAGTCGTTGTCAAATCCTTTGGTAGAACACTTTTTCAACAAGCCAATTAATCTCGAGAACATGAAATCCATTTTCAGAGCAGATGGCTTCGCAGGTAATCTTTCTATTGTATAGTCTTCAGGTATGTCTGCTAAAAAAAAGATTTTAATTATTGAAGATGACAGCGATATACTGGACATCGTTTCTGCCGTATTAAATATCGCTAATTTCGATGTTACCGGATCAAACGGGACGAACGATATATTTGAACTAACTAAACTTCACCAACCCGATTTAATACTGACTGACTATATGCTGCCAGGGCTGACAGGCGGGCAGATTTGTAAGCTTATTAAAAGCAATGAGGAAACAGCCAACATCCCGGTTGTGTTAATGTCAGCCTACCACAAACAAGCGATAGCCATCGGGCACTTCAATTATGATGCTTTTGTGAAGAAGCCGTTCAATATCGATCACTTGGTGAGCGTCGTAAGTAAACTTTTATAGGACAGCTTATTTACGAATCCATTTGATTTCGACTCCCTGATTTGCCTGTTAATAATAGGCTTCATGCTGTATGTATTACGCGTCACTGACTTGCAATTAAGCTTTGCAGTACCTGAATCCTGCATTTTTGAAAAGGGCTACCACAGGCGAAACCGGGCATCAGACGGAAATGTATGGCTTAATCAGTTTGCTTAATTAAGCTCATTTCGATGTACACTCCTTCAGATGTTAACAGGTAAACAGATCTTTTCGCAATAAATCTAAAACCACGTTGTTACTTTGCCCGTTAAAAAAAGAAAGTATCGTTTACCCATTTTAACAGAAGGCCATGGTTGTCACCCCTGCAATCGAAGATGAAAATAATATAACATGTCCTAAGTGTAAGATCACTGGAGTTCGTAGAATCCCCAGATCTCGCTTCGTCAAGATGTTGCTTTCTGATAGTATCAAGCATTACAAATGCTATAAGTGTTTCCATTCCTTTTACAAAAAAAATAATTGATGTCATGGTGCTTTAATGTATCCATAGTCTTACGTACTAAGGTTTGCTGGTATAGTAAGGTGGATTTAATTGCTCAGATGAAAACTTTTTCAAGTATGGATTATTATTTGGGCATACTTTCGTTAAGGAAAGTAACCGTCAAGTTCTCGATTCTTTATCGCACCATCATTTTTATTTAATATGCAGACAGACCATTTGCGATCAATGAATATATGGTAAGCAATAGGGTACATTTGAAAGGGGGCAAAGCGACATTTGCCGCAAAAGTCTGTTCCGACTGCGGGCCGCCTTTCGTTTGGCGAAAAAAATGGGAAAAGTAAAGTATTGTTCAGATAAATGCAGAAGCCGGAAACAGCACCTTTGATTTTAACTTTGCGATTGTGCGCAAGTGATGCCGGATTCTTTAATACGCAGCGCAAACTTTATTTCCCGGCAGAAAGAAACCACCTGGAAGCACACCTGATGCTTTTTCATCAACTGCCGGCTGAACCGGCTACTTATCATTACCTATCAGACCTGCGGCATCCCGGGTTTTTTCTGGAAGTAGTAGGTTTGATGAACCTGGGCGCCGGCGTTGCGTACCGCATGGATAGCCCTGAACTTTTGGCCCTGCACCGTTCCATCAAAGCACACTTTGACCCCAGCCTGATCCCACAGGACCGGCAGGGATTCCGCCCGCATGTTACCATTATGAATAAATCAACACCAGAAAAAGCCAGGGAATTATTAGCTAAACTTACACCAGGCTTTCGGCCTTTTGCTGTTGAAGTCACCGGGCTGGATCTTTGGACCTATTTGGGCGGACCCTGGCAGCACGCTGCTTACTTCAGCTTTACAGAATGATGGTTGGCGGTTGTGCTAGATCAGGAGCGGGAAAAGGAGGACAAGAAACCGTGGGCCGGTAAGGCTAGCATGGTGCCTGCCTTGAAAGTAATCCGCTTGCGGGTATTGCAGGTAACCTAAATTAGAAGCGCATTACCGGAATTGAAAAATAGAACGGAACTATTTTCGTTATTGGGTGAACAAAAGTAACAACACGATGTTACTTCTGTAGTTAATAAGTGCCTGGTATCCAAGCGCAACTACAATAATGGAGATGCTCTCGTGGTAAGGGGCATTTTTTTTTATCTAACGCTATAAAACTTTCAGGAATATTCAACGTATAAAAATTAACTATTGTGGGCGTGGGGTTCACTTGTGTTATAAGTTAGGCACTAAGATGGTTTGAGATATAACCATCTTTTTTATTTTAGAACTAAACGGTTGCTTATATTTGTACGGATTTACCGCCGGCTAATTCAATTAATTAATTTCAAGGTCACTTTGTGTAGGGGTATACAAGGTGACTTTTTGTTTTCACAGTAATTAAGATCAGGCATACCCGTTCGCCACTCTTAAAAGCAATCTTAGCACAATTCAGCAGTGAAATTGGGTTTTGCATTTTTCACTATTTGACTTCATAAAAATTCTTTTGTTTTATTTGTCTATAAGGATTAAAATTATCCAGCTATTTAAACAGCTGCTGGGCTTCCGTGTAGTAGGTCTGTCGTTTATTGATTTCCGCTTTAAGAATTTCTTCTCCCGCGAGCGTCTTTGATTGTTTTGGGCGATGCACCTGGAGAAAATCACGTTCTTTTTCCGTAATCGTATCCGGAAAGTTTTTTAATATATGCTGTTCTGCATTTGTCAGTACTGTTTTGATCGCTTTGGTGAGCACCTCGATCTTTCCCCCGGGGATTTTGTTAGCTTCCGAAAACGGCGAGATTTTAGCTTCATATAAGATTTCATCTACATAAGCATTCCCGATGCCCCTGACGGTCTTGCCATCCGTCAAAACGGTTTTGATGGGACGCGAAATCTTTAACAAAGCGGTATTTAAATAACCGGAGGAAAGGTCCAACGCATCCGGAATGGTGGCAGGTTCAGGATCGAGTGTCAGGATCACTGCTTTTTGCCAGTCCGTGATGGCTAACCCAGTTCCGTCGTCAAACACCAGTTCCGCGATGGTGAAGCGATTTTCATTTTTATCCTCATACCAATGCATGGCACCATACAACATCAGGTGAAGTCCTAAACGATGACCGTTTTTAAACAGGAAGTGCAATTCCTTTCCGGTTCTTTCGATACCCATCAAGGTTTGTCCTTCCAGGGTATTTTTGAACTCCGCTTCAGGGGTTTTTAGTCGTCGCGTGATGATTACGTGCATGGTAGACAGTGTCTTACCGACAAGGCGCCTGGCAAGGTTTTTCCTGAATATATTCAGATCTGGTATTTCGGGCATATTATTTCTTATTTATATTCACTTTCTATACGAGCGCCTATCTCCTCAATAATATTCTCCGGTAGCGGGACGCCTGATGCCTGTATCCACGTCCATTCGTCGGTATGTGCTACAGCAGCCATCCACCGGTCGTCAAAATATACGTCGTAGGAATCAGTTTCCATAACCACTTTACAATTAACGGAATTTTCTGCATACACCATGGTAAAGCTAAAGCAAGGATGTTGAATTTCCATAGGCAAATATATCCCTTAAACGAATAACAGGCGTTTTACAAAAAAATAATGCATCACTTGACCAAATTACTCCTTATTTTGTTTTCATGGAATTTGGGCGCGTTAATGATTCGTTAGATAATATTGATTTTAGATTACCTCCGGATATGGATTCAACTCTTCAGCTATTGAGAGCCAATAAAACTGAAGGTGAATTGCGCGTATATATAGGCGCGCCAAAATGGGGGGAGAAAACCTGGAAAGGAATTATTTATCCCAAAAAAACGCCGGACAACCAGTTGCTCGGGCACTATAGCCAGCAATTCAATACAGTGGAGTTTGGTCCTACATTTTATAATATTTATACAGCAGATGAAATAAAGCGATGGACTACACAGGTAGCGGATTCCCCGGCCTTTAAATTTTGTCCTAAATTCCCGCAAATAATCACCCACATGCGCAGGCTGGCTAATGCGGAAACACAAACCGCACAGTTCTACCAAAGTCTGAGCGGTTTCGGCGATCACCTGGGGCCGCTCATCTTGCAATTAGGGGATAACTTTCCGCCAAAAAGTTTTCCTCAGCTTAAGGCTTATCTTGAATCTTTAGATCCTGCAATAAGCGTGAGTGTAGAGGTTAGGCATAAGCAATGGTTTGCCGAAGCTGAGCATCGCGAACAGTTTTTTCATTTGCTATCCAAGTTGAATATCGGAACCGTCATTTCCGACACATCGGGTAGGAGGGACGCCGTACACATGGAGTTGACGACCACTGATGCAGTCATTCGTTTTGTAGGTAATAACCTGGCGGAAAGTGACTATAAGCGGATGGATGACTGGGTAGAGCGAATAAAACATTGGGCTGAGCTGGGATTGAAAACCGTGTGGTTTTTCATGCATCAAAATAACGAAAGGTATGTTCCGCAAGCATGCGTTTATTTCATCAATCAGCTTAATGCAAAGCTTTCTACAAGAATAATAGCACCTGAAATAATTGGCGATTAGCTAAAAAAGTTTTTTCGAAACATTCGAACATTCTGCAGGATAAGGGACATATTTGAAGCGGCTCCTAAGTCAATCGACCTTTTCTACACAGCCTTTAATTGACATAAAGCATCACGTGCTCGACAATTCGAACAACCTTCTGGAGCGATTGAAAATTTTGACAGCTTTGAAAATGAGTATTTGAGGCAACATTATTTTATTGGACTGTCTTACAAAGACAGTTTGAAAGGCTGTAAATTACTTAGAGCTAATTCGATCTTATTTAAAATTAATTGATGATTTAGTTCAAAGATGGACGGGACCGTATCGGCTTAGTATTTTAACCTTATATTCAACGAGTTGTATTTCGCGTAATCATCTGTTAACCGAATAATTTGCTTTAAATTAATCGCATTTATGATATTACTAATATAAACAGTATTTATCATATTTGGAAATTGATTTGCCTCTATTTTTCTGTCAGTGAAACTTTTTAGAAGTCGAAATATGCTTGACAAACGGTTCGAATCCCGGAGGGATTCGAACATTGTTCGATTATAGCTTTTTTAGGCCGTTTTTGACGTGCTTTTTAAAACACTGCCACTAAACTGCCACAAGGCAATTTTCCCGTATTTTTAAAGGCTTCCTGCAAGGAAGCTAAATTGATTAAGAACGAAATATAGCCGATTGATTATCAATACAAATATAAGCATTTAATATGTCCATGGTAAATTATTATTTCCAAATCTTGAACTTCATATAGATAAATTTATTAGGCAAGATAATTCTACACTTACTTTTATGGTTTATCCTTTTAACCAAATTGCGTGCGTATAATATGCATTTCAATTTAAAATCAAAATTGTACTTAAAATAAATGGATGTGCCTATATATCAAGGTACCATTCTTCAGGAATTAATTTATTTCCCTCGCGCCAAACCTCAACTTCATAAACACCATCTATATCACCATAAATTGTATCGTCAGCGTGGTCTAATATAATACTTTGCCATAAGCCGTTATTGCTTTTAATCGAATTTGCAATAGTGGCAAACATTCCTTTCACAGCTTCTACATCTTCGTCAAGAAATTGCTGATTTTCTGCGGGGGCCTCATTTCTCTTCAGTTTGGGAAAATATACTTGACTTGGCTGGTCAAAGATGACAAAACTGGGTACTGCGCACGATTTTTGGCTTAAAAAATATTCTTGCAATGAACACATTAATGCAATATGAAAAGAAACCCAGTTTGAGGCGCTACCTACCTGACTTAGATAATGCCAGTGATTGTCGTTGCTCAACACTGATATATTTAAATCTTTGGTGTCAAAACGAGGGGCTACTTCCCGGTATTTATTTTCGACATCCAACGTTTTTAAATGGTTGAGCATTCCTTGGGAAATACGTGTAGTTGCCACGTCCATCTTGGCAGCTAAATTTTTTTGATTGACAATGCCCAGAAGATATTGATATTCTTTTTCTAATAATGCAATCTCAGTTTGTAATTCGCCACCATCAACTAATTTTTCAAAAGTTTCCATCGAGGCGCGCATGTGCCCTAAGAATAGATACATGTTTTTTCTTCGCTGGAATTCTTCTCTTGCCTCACTGTTCGTTTGCATAATAATGTCAAACCGTCGCTGGAAATCTTTCTTTTTTTCGAACAGTGCTTCCAACTCTGCATTTAAACGTTGTTCCTCTCTGGAAAAAGATGTAGGAATATTGGCGAGGGTTTTTGATTCTTGTTCAACAACAGCAAAAATGCTCGATATCTTGCGCAACTCTTCCGCGCTATTTGGATGTTCTCCGTTTCCACAAGCAGGGCATGCAACACTTTCCGCCGAAACATCTTCAAGCCACTTCGCAATTTGTAAACGATCTACCCGCTTTCTTGTGGAACTCTGATAATCTGTTAGACCAGAACTCAATTTTTTTATATCTGCCAGCCTTTTTTTTATTGCACCTATTGCTGTACTAATATCATTTTCTTCAGATTCCAGATTCGCTATATCTTTGTTCGCTGTTTCAATATCCTTAAAATCGGTCTGAGAGTATTCAGGTATAAAGTGAAGGATATTTTTTGCAAGCGCCAAAAGCGTCTCCGGATCCGTAGTATCTATCACTTCATCTTTTAACAGTCCATATTCTTTAGCAACGCGTAAATGGCCCTCCATGTTGGCTTTCCAGGCGGTTGAGATCGATCTCGTTTTATCGTATTCCCTACGTAACTGATTTAATCTTTTCTCAATTTCCTGTATCCTTTGTCTGGCTTTTAAAGTCTCAAGATTTTCAACGCCAAGGATATAAGGAAACCAGTTACGCAGTTTCTCCCTGTGTTCGTGAGCGTGTGTTTTATAAAATAGTATATTTTGATTGGCTACTATTTCCTGCGATTGAAATATCAAAGCCATCAGGTCGCGAAAACTCAAGCGTGAATTGTATGCTTTTTTTTCCTCTTGGCCATCAAGGTTGAAATAAGGAACCCCTGAAATTGTGTTAAGATAATTTTTGATTCCATCGGTAGTTTCATTTCTTTCCCTGATTTCAGGGGGTATAGAAACTGTTTCGGCCCGAGATAAGTAAAAGTCGTTACTTACCTGATTGCCTACCGGAACTTTTCGCGCCAGCAAGACCTGTTCTTGAGCGGTCTCTAAAACAATGCCATACCATGAGGAGAAGTCACGAATCGTATCAATTGGTATAGTACAATCACCTGATGCCAAGCAATAATCGATTATAGGGATAATTGCCGACTTACCAGTTCGTGAAGCGCCGGTTATTACGTTGAGCATCCCTAGTTTAAATTCTACCGTTCTCGGTGGAAATTGATTGTTTTTAGGCCAAATGATTAACTTTAATAGTTGTAGTTTCATCAGAATACGATAGATAAATATTTTGCGATTGTAGGTGTATCATGTTTTCCAAACCAATTTCCTAATATCTCAGCTCTATTTCCGGCTTGTTCGTGTACAGCTTTTAATGCATTTCCACGAGAAGGTTTTTTTAGTTCACTTTTAGCGTAAATTTTAGCTGTTTCCATATCCCAAAAAAGAAGCCCTTTCGACACAGCAATATCAATAGCTTTCATTGTATAAGAAAGCCGCTCCTTTGTTCTTTCATGTATTGTAAGTAGAATATCGGCGCTTTTGGAATCCTCAAAGCTTCTTACATAAGATTGAAGATCCGCACGTTTATTAGAAATAGGAGCCGATAACTTTTGGCTCGTTAAAATAGCGGTGGCTACAAAATGCAGTAAGCCAATTGGTGCATCTCCGTTTGGGTGAGTAGCCATATAGCCGTTCGTAAAACGCCATAATAAATAAGCACCGATAATCGGTGTGTTCCATATTTTTACTTCTTCTAATACTTCTCCCATAAGTTAAAGCGTATTCCAGCGAGGATGCCAACCCAATGACTTTCCCTCTACTAATGCATGGTACGTACCCGATACTGTTCCAGCTGGCGGGGTCATATCTCGTATCACTTCCTGTCGAACTTTACAATCATAAAACAGTAGTTTACCTCGGTCTTGTTCTTCTAATGTTTTTTCTGTTAAATTAATTGCTTTTTGCCTTGTTTTCCAAAACTTAGTTAATCGTTCTTCGAAGTCAATCGCAATTTCTTCATTAATAATTTCGTTTTCAACCCATAAATCGCGATTCACTTTTGCTCTAAGAAAGTCAGTAACAGCCTCTATTACATCATCTTCGTCAATATCTATGTGATTTAACTGCTGTAAATAATGGGGCTGGATCTTAACTTGATCTTGTATAACTTCTATTGTCGGAGGATTTTGTAAGGCAAAATCTACTAATTCGAGTTTTCGGGCTCTATCAAAGTAAACAAGGAATTGCTTTTGGTATTCTTCCCAAGGGATAAATGCTGGGGCTTTGAGTGCAATTTTTAACATTATTTGCTCTTGCAGCCACCCGTTTAAAAGGTTGGAAACAAATTTATGTTGATTTTTTCCTATTAGAAGACGTTCTAGTTCTTGATTTATTTGCGTTAATCCCAGGCCGTCGTTTATTTCCAGTTCAAATTTTGTCAATAATTCCGCCAAAACATTTTGGTCATATTTCATGACATAATCATAATATCGCCATATTTCATGTTCGTTATTAATGTCCGCAAGTTCCTTTTTACCGTCCTCTAAAGCTTTTTTGGCTTCTTTAATTGTAGTAACTTCATGGAATGTATTGACAATTGACTCCCTACCGCTTTTATTTGTATAAAGCAGAAATTTTGTTTTATTTAAATCAATCGTTCCACTATCGATAGCTTGAAGCCAATTATAAAAAGTTTTCCAGAAATCAGTTGAACGATTCGTAAGGGGATTGGAAACAGTTGAAATCTTATCCTCTTCAGCAATAATTGACGCATCTGCTTTATGAGTTACCACGTCCCCAAGAACTTCAATACTTATTGCATCCCCGGGACCGGCTTGTAAAAGATGCAATAGTGCCCGGGGAAATTGGACTGTATAACCAAGTAGTTGAGCAGGAGCATTTGTTGACATTACGAAAAGGTTTATAAATTGAGCAATGTAATATTAGTAAAAATATTTCACTCTATAACGTCAACATATAAAGATACTTATGTAATTAGTAGCTGCAATCATATAACCCGTTTGACCAAGTTGTAATGAAATTGCGGTGTGATTTTTATTTACTAGGCTATTTTGAATTTTTAACCAACCTTAAAAATGTCGTACCATCCCTGACGCAGCAAGCCGATTGCACTGCGGCAGACGTTTTCAGCTCATCTTTATTATTGAAATTCTGCTGAAGGTTTGCTACGAATTACGCTCCGACCGTCGTTAGCTATTAACTCGGTTTATTAAAGCGGAACGATGTAGGTTCTTTAAAGCCGACATTCCTAAGTACAAATTGAAGTCCCTCGTCAGATAGTTTTCCAACTCTCTCGAATGGTCTCCAATCATTCTTTTTGTGATATAATTCAGATGATATATAGCTTTTTTCATAATAAACTTTCCATTGGACGCCGTGTTCATCGTATTTAGTAAAGTGATTCTCTTCAAGTGCAATATTGCCAAATTTTGATGAATGAGTTAACATAGCTCCTAAGAATAACTCGGGCGAATCACTTGCGGATAAGAAAATGATGTAATGGGAGGAGATATTTCTAATGTTGCGATTATTCTCCCCGTATAGTATGTCGCCCGGTTGCGCTTCTTTTGTAGGATTTTCCATAAGTGGAGCTTAAGTTTGAAACTATTGAATTTCCCCTAATAAGTATTTGTTTTGGAACAGCTTAGTTTTCTCCAGACGTTGGAAATCAGAGGGCAGATATTCTCTACGAATTAACATCTCAGAAATGATACTAACTCCAAAAACATTGCCCATTCCCTGTGCCCTTTCACTGATGTAACTTATGAGCAACCTTCCCCGTTCGGTTAATGGCGCATAAAAACTCGGCACTAATTGCCGTTGCTGCCAATCGATTAGATAATCGTCATAATCTATCTTTACTAAATTTTGAGCTAAAAGGTATTTTGCGTAATCATGCAAAAATTCGTATTCATCAAATCCCAGGGAAATACCAAAATCAGAATTGTTGTTGTAATCAGCAATGTCACATGCTAATGACATTGAGAAGAAAGAATGACGGCAAATATTTGTTAATCCTTGCACGAATAAATCAAAAAAGGATATCGCAAAAGTGGGATTCTTAGATCGATTCTTGATCATATCATCAAGTAAATCCTTATTATTTAAAAATTTGCTACCATACATAGTAGAATCTCCGAAAATGGTATTTCTGCCTGATCTTTCGTAGATATTAACTTTGGGAATCTTAATTGCACTCTTGTAGTGATTTTTAGATATCTCATCACTAACATTTACAAAATAGGTGCACTGGTCTTTAGGGCTGTAAATAAATAAGATAACTGATAAAGGGTATGTGGACCAATAAACTATATGTTTCTCCTTAACGTAAAAAACATAATGATCGGAATGATCGTGCAAATATGAATCGCCGTATTTAATTTGGACAGCTATCATCTGACCTGTTACCTCACCAGTGTCATTCACAAACTCTACCTGCCCATCAATTCCTACATCAGTATGCGGCGTTTCTCTAAATACATGTCCCTGCTCATTGATCAAGGATGCAATTTTGAGAACACCTCGGCGTTCCGCGACAAAATTATTGGGTACTTTGGGCAACATGCTCATAATTCGCCTATAAAAGTTTCGTCTCAAGTAAATATTTCAAGAATAGCGAGCTTGTTTTGCCTGCAAAGGTTTTCGCGCCATCCGTCTTATCTTTCATATTATCCATAACAGATTTAAAAATAAGGAACTTAGTATTTCCCTCATTTGCAAATTGACATGCACGGGCGATTCCGTAGCTTTCCATTTCGAGAGCTATGACCTTCCTATCTACTGGTTTGACATTTTTTTCAAAATATCCATCTCTATTGATAACCATAGTGCTACAAGCAAGGGGCTCAAAATGTATATCTAACACTTTTCCTCCCGTTAAAGCTTTGATTTCTTTGTTTATTTTTTCTTTAATACCTTCAATTAAGGGCCGTAACCTATCAATCAAAACGGTATCAGTATCACAAATAGAACTGTGCTCAATTTCAAAATTTTCATAACTTAAAATGACTCGCTTTCCCGTTTCATCTCTTAGATTATCCAAATCAATTTTTTCGCCTTTGTCGTTGAATATTTGCATTAATTCATCTTTTTCGTTTTTAACATCAGAGATCTTTCCTTTTTGAAACATGAATACCTTACTTGCAACAACTATATCACCAATGTTAGTCTTTACATCACCTCCACATACTCCAGGCATTAGAATGTATTTTGGTTTAAAAATTTCAGCCATCTGGCTGGCTATGACAGCTGCATCAATAGGACCAGTAGCCGTCTGAAAAGCTGCAACTACTTTTTTCGCAGGATCTGATTTTGGATGCCCCAATTTGTAAATTTTTCTTCCCGTATTGTGTTCATCGGTCCATTCAAAAAGCTCTTCAATTTGATCAAATTCATCTTGATATAAAGCCGTTATAATTCCAATATCATAAGAGTTATTAATGCTATCCATGTGTCTAATAGATTCTTCAGTTATTGTAATTTGCTTTTTTTTGTCGGTCTTGGTATCGCCGAGTTCCACGTTATTTCTCAAAGTAGAGTATAATGTGACTGTTCTGCTTACCCTTTCTGTTTCGAACAGATTTTTCATAACATCTCCACCATCACCAGAAGACACAAGATGGGCGGTAATACCATAATCACGTTCGATTTTTGTATTTAACAAGTTATAATATCCTCTCAATGCTTCACCTTTATCACTTTTTGCGTGGAAAAGATGACAAGCGAATATAAATTCTTGCTCGAATTCAAGTTCATTATATGCTTTATCGAATTCTTCACGATTTGTCACCAGCTTAATTTCCTGCCATAAAGTTTTCCCAATCCTTAGTTGTGTATTGTCTGAATAAAAATTTTCTTTTTCATCCATTACGATTAAGACCACGCGTTCACTATTCATTACTAAATTGTTTTAAATGTTAGGGTTTGTTTAAAAATGTTACCTTCTTTTTGATGTTGATATTGCACATTCTGGGTAGGCATATTATTTAATCGTTCAAGTCTTGCAATACCATTGCCGCCACCCTCCTGAGAGTTTGCAAGGGCATATGCCTGAAAATTGATTGTTAAAAAATTTACAGAAGCTACGGACCAGTTTATCTCTACCGGATTATTTATATCACTATGTCGGAAATTCTGTAATAATTCTTTAAAAATGAGCTCTATATAATATGATGGAAAGTCTAGTGAATAAGAAGCGTGATGCGTTTGATCATTAACTGCAGGATGTTTTACAGTGTATCCCTTAGCTTTTAATTTGTCAATGAATTCTCCAATTTTATCGATGATAATCGGTTTATGGTCGTCAATGAAAATTTTGAAATACTCCGTTCCACTTGTGATAAACATTTCAAAAATCTGCTTAGAAATCTCACGAATTCTATCAAATTTTGATGAAGTATTTAATGTTGATAACAGTTCGTTTATTTCCCCAAAAAGTGCACGTAATGATGTGTCTTTAGCTTCTAATTTGTGGTATAAAGCTTCATCACAACACATAAAAAATTCTGGAAAAGATTTGGAAAATGAAAGAAGGTCAGCAATAAAAGGGGAAATATTGTCCCAGGTAGTGAGAATGACAGCTTCTGTGTCTGGTCGAAAGTCCTTTTTTAGTTCTGCTATTTGAGTATCAAATATATCCCTTTGAAGATTTAGAGAATCCTTGTGGTTCTCATCATCAATTAATTTATTATAGTTATGCTTTATTTTTGTAAATAAATCCTGAAAATTGCGACTTGAAGCTAAACTCATGGCAAATGTTCGGAAGCGCTTTAAGGATTTTAGGTGCCTTGGTTCCAACTCTTTTCGATCTATAAGTAGATTAATTAAATTAACCAAATTTTCATTTTTTAAATCATATGATTTATCTACCCTGCCTACTGGGTAGTATCGTAACAGTTTAAATAGAAGATAACTTAGGTCATTATCAGATTTACAGAAATCTACTATAAGCATCTTTAGTTTTTCATAATTGAAAAGATCGATTAAGTCTTGTCCTTGATAAACGATAAAAAGAAAATGAATTAGATTTTTATTGCTCCACTGGTGAAATAGTTTTTCTTTTTCCAAACGTGGCGCTTTGGCTCTTGTAGGATTTCCAAATAATATAGTCTGAACAAACTCTTGTAGTTTTTCTGTTAAGTCGGGAAGAACCTTTGTGATCCTATTGAAAATATATGGTTCATGCAGAAATACGGCACAAACAAGCTCTATTTTTTGGTAGCGACCATCAAAATCAATAGTATTTTCATAGGTACTTATTATATCGTCAAAAAATTTAAAATAATCAGAATACAGGTGATAGGACATGATTTTTCCTATCTCATCTTTTTTTAATATTAGGTCTTTTATAATGGTTGTTCCATCTTTTTTCTTTAATAGAAACCTGTTACTACTACCGTTTATATCCTTAACAGCTAATTCCTCGCGCACACTATTTGCGATTGCCTTTATCGCATTTGGGACGTTTGGATATGATAAAAGGCTGTCAAGCCAATTCCTTTCAAAAATTACAGGACTTTCTTCAACATAGTACGTTGGAATATGCCAATGACTGCCAAAGAAAATTTTGAGATTTATTTCTTTATTGTTATCTGGATTTGCAAGTAATTTAATGCCACTAAAGAAGTCTTTTTTGTGATCCGAGACACGTCCTATGATCGACAGAACAATGATGTCGGTTACTGGCAACGAGGAAACCTCATTAATCATTTGGATTAATGATTCACCGGAACATGAGCCATCATCCAGGATAAGAACTGTGCTGTAGGTTTTCGAATGCAAGAAGCTCGGGAGTAAAGGGAATCTCCATCCATCATTTGTGCCATACCTGTCTAATTGATACACCTCTATTTTATGATTTTTGAAAATCTTAGTCTTTAAGAAATTAAAATTCAGTTCACTTACCCCTGAGTTCTTTGGGTAAAAAATTGTTCCGACATTACTTAGGATATCGTCAGAAAGTTTCTCAAATATTTTTGTAAGTAATACCTCATTAACCGTTGGTTCACTGAGAACGCCGGCCATATCAAAAAAATAGGGATGTATCAAGCTGTTGAACCTAAAATACCCGGCTTTTAAGAATTTTTCAGGCATTAAAGTTATAAATTCATCAGGGCCTAATAAAGTTGTGCTTTCATTCCCTAGGCGCAGATTACGTGATTCTACCATTACAGGACTAAATGTGAAAGGATCAATCCTTATTACTTTAGTTTTGGAATCAATCAGGCGATCCCTTATCAATGCTCTCCTGAATTTTTTTATGGGATAATTTTTTAAGCAAATAAGATTTTCATCTATATCTTGGTAATTTTTCTTTGAGCCTTCAAATGTCTCATCTATTGCATTAACTAGGACTGCGGTGCAACATAATTGCCCATTCATTTTTTCAACAGCAGTTTTTATAGAAAAATTAAGATACCCGGTAGATGTGACGTCGCATAATAATACCACATTTTTGGGTATATCAAATTTATTCGTATCGCTACCTTCTATCAGTTTCTCATAACTTTCAAAAAACAGTACTTGATCGCTATTTAAAAGCTCTTGCTTAATAAGGGATTGTCCAATCTTAGCACTATTAGGTGTTATGCATAGATAAATTACGTCTTGTATTTGCCCCTTTTTTTCTAGTATTTTGTCAAACAAGGATCTGGATAAGTAATGGCAGTTTTTTTCGTCGCTTAAAATATCATACATCTGCAAATACTCTTCCTGATAATAGTTGCCATTGCACAAAAATATCTGATTTTCAGCTTTTAAAATACTTGTTTCTAATATGGCATCAATATTTTGGGAGAGAGCAGTGCCTTCCACCTCTATGAAAATTTCAAGCAAATACTCTCTATTTAAAAGGGAAGTCAGATTTCCATAAGCGTCATAATAATTGACATTACCGACGACACTATCGGAATCTTTAAAATCACTCCTCCTTAATGAATGACTTTCAAGAATAGTGTCATTTAGAAGTATTATATCTTCATTATTATAGACTCCCAGCCAAAAAACATTTAAGTCGTTATTGTTTTCCCGGCTAATAAAAGGTAGGGGGTGAATAGTATAATCCTTCTTTACTTTGGGTAATAGGGTAATCTCGTGTTGTAATTGCTTTAAAAAATCCGCCGGTGGGGGATTAATTATAATTACACCATTCTTTTGATTTATACTATAATCACTTAAAAGAAAATAGATTATTTTTTTTGAAATTCGTTCATCCAGATCATAATCTTTGAAGTCTATATATATGGTTGTTGGATCATTACTTCCTTCAGATACCTGATTTATCAGTTCTTCAAATACTCTTGAATAAAGATCATTTTTATCTGTTCCTGATTCTATTAATTTATTAGTAATATCGTAGATACTAACAACCTTTTTTTGTCTCCTACTTATCTGTGCAGTTTCTAAAGGGATTATTGGCTTTATAACCGTTGTTGGTATTTTATTTACTATATCACGTTCAGGTAAGTAGATACTTATTAATGTCCCAGGAAAGAAAAAATCACCGTCTGTAAATTTTTGGGGGAAGAATTCAGTTGTATTATCTGAAAAATCATAGAAAATCTTACCATAATTGCTACGCGCAACCAGTAAACCTTTGAATCTTTGAACTATAGAAAGAAGGTCAAATAACCCTCGCGGGATAATTGCACGCTTTGCATATCGTTCAGAGAGTGGGTCTTTTGAACTGTCAAACTGAAAAGCATATTCTAATATCTCAGAATCTATGGCCTCATCAGATTTAGAGAAATATTTATCTTTTTTTTCTTGAAATTGGGACTTTAAAGTTGCTGGAATTCCTACCCCAAAATCAAGAAAAGTGAGTTGCAAAACAGAATTGTTTTTAAATTTTCTTGACACTTTATCATAAAAGAAGTTCTTAAAATATGGTAGAGACTCCTCTTTGAAATTATTTGCTAAAATATCTTGATTGTCTTTTCGCAGTTTTAAATTTAAGCCAATACAAATAAATGCCTCTTTATTTTCGCTTTGAAATATACTGGGCTTATAATGATCAAGAAAGTTTTCATACAACTCCTTTGTAACTATGGAACTCAGCGTATTATTTTCAAAGGGCATATAGCAATTGTACTGCTGTAGTATATCACTTGTCGCCTCATTAAGCCGGTAAACCTCAGACAACATATCTGAAATCTTTTTGTCCTCGTATCCAGTTATATAATCAAGTGATATAAATGGTGTAACGCCATATCTGCTATAAATTTCATTTTGGGAGGAAGTTATATCAAATTGTCTTTTTAAATTATTTATAGTGTTGCCGTCTATATCAAAGTAGTCCTTGAAATTCCCCTCCGGAGCAATTTGGAAAATCTTCCAAGTTTCCCAAATCTGAATTATATTCTTCGCTCGTCTTATATCCAAGCTATGTCCAGTATCACGTGCTATAAATGTTACTTGAAATTTTATCCCATCATTAATTAAGCATTTAAGCAGTGCAGTAAAAACAAGGAGTTCTTGATTTGACATCCATTCTGTTGATGATAAATCAAAAATGTACTTAATTGTATCCCCATGTTTTATAAATGCTTTATAAAACTCATCGATAAAGGCACCAATATGTTTTTCGGAGAATTTTTTGCTTAACGTGAATGTATAATTCTTCATACATTAAAAGTCATGATGGGTTTGGGTAAATTATTATGCTAACTTATAAATTTATCTGATTGAAAACTAAATCTTGCGAGGGAAATGCAAACAGCAACTATTTGCAGATTGTCTTAGCTGGAAATAGCAGTAAAAAAACCGCTGATTTTCCTCCGAAAATCAGCGGTTGAACAATCAAACCACCTTTTATAAACAGTAAACTGCAGAAATAAAACGCCGCGCAATCCCCTGACGAAGGAAGCCGATTGCGCGGCGGCGCGCATCAGTCCACCTTAATCGGGGTGCTGCTGAAATTTTTCAGGTTCAAGAAAAAGCCCCTTGTATCGGTCATACCTTCACGGAACAGTTTCCATAGCAGTGATGCCGCCATGTTCGCAAGCGTTGAGTTAATATACAAATCCTGCTTTTCCAATGCCTCGGCAAGGGAACAGCTGGGCTCATTACTGTCATCCTGCGCTTCCAACTGCGCTTTAAATTCTTTGGTTACAAAAGGTAATTCTGCTACGGGCTCATACCGTTCAGAATTGGGTTGTGTGATATAACTGATAGTAGCCAATATGGCCTGTCCCGTATTTTTGGAGTTGCCCAAATCCAGCCAATATAACGGCTTGTCCCGCTGCGCCCTACCATCGGCGGCAATGGCTTCAAGTCCGTCTGCAATATCAAACCTTGCGGCTGCGGTGTCCACACAGGTGATGTAAATATTTGCCCTGCCACGTTCGGACAGTTGGTGCTTATTCGTACTTGTAAATGGTTTGGTAACCGCTTTCCAGTCCGTACCGAAAAAGCGGTTGATGCGGTTAATGAGCGCAACAGATTTGTACATACCGACTTCGCAATCGGCAAAAAGCTGCCTGCCCTGGTTGGCGGTGGTAACAATATCATCATCATATAGGTTAAGTTGCAGGCCTGCATGGCCTAAAGCGATAAGGCTGTGGTTCATCCGTGCCAATGCGGTCAGCATCTGGCTGCCTGTACCTCCCGCACCGATAAGGTTGACCGTAACGGGGTTGGTCGGGTTAATCAGGTAGTTGTCTGCAAAGTGCATGGCTGTTTTCATTTCAGTAGGTTTTTAAGGGTGTAACGAGTTGGAATTAGCGATTTTACCGGGAATTGCTTTTTAGTATTTACAAGGCTTTGCCATAACTGGATGATATTGCCTTTTACGGGGCTGTTGCCAATGGTATGGCTGAAATAGCTATCAAAAAAATACCGCTGCCACCTTTGCATAAATTCTTCCAACAGGCAGTCGGCAGGGATTTGGATTTTAACCGTCCCCATACAAACCTTGCCATCGTTGTAGAGGTTGAAAAAAGGCGCATGGTACAAGGCGGTGTCTTCACGGATTTCTGCATCGCTGCCCAATGCATAAACCCATAAGGCATCCTTTGAAGCCCGCCACAAAAGCGATGGTATGGAAGCTATGCCGCATGGAATAGCAAGGTTGCCTGTAAAGAACAATCCCACCCTTTGCGGCGGCGTATGCCATACCGCATAGCCTTGTTGCGAGGGGTTAATGTACAGCACATTTTTAGGCAGTAAGCCCGACGGCTTTAAAAAATTCCGCTGTAATTCTTCCGAGGTGTCGAGCGCTTTGGCAAGGGCAGTGCTTTCCCTTACGCTAAGCGGGTGGGCATTGATGGGGAAACCGCTCTCATCCATATCGTAGCTTTCCACGTAAATGTGCTTTTCGGTGCTGCTGGCCTCGTAAACCACCAGTGTTTTTACGGGGCGGTAAAGCGTGCCGAAAGTTTGTGTTATATCGTTCATGGCGTATTATTTAAAAGGAAACATATATGCTCCAAAAGGGCAAACAGCCTGTATTCAAATTCAAGGGTTTTGCCATCGGGGGCGAAATGGGCATCGTAGTGTCGGGTTAGTGTCGGCAGTTCCATCCTGCCGCACTCGTTAAATTCATCATTTATCATCTGCTGTACCTGGCTGTATACTTCGCCCTCGGTCTCGGCGACAAAGGATATATATTGTTCCGCCCTGATCATGTCATCATCGTATTCATCATCCCGGAGGGTTGTTTCCGTATAGCGGAACACCGATTCATTGCGGTAGCCGTTGAGCAAGGCAAGGGCTTCCTTCGCCGTTTTCAGGCATTCAAATTCGTATTCGCTTAGGGGCTTGTAGTGGTCAATACGCTGCTGAAACTCATCTAAATGATGCGCGCAGAACAATTCACTATGGATTTTATCCCCGTACTTTTCGGCGGCATCGAGTTCTTCGGTGTTAGCATATTCATTTTCTTCGTCTATGTATTCTTCATTACAATCCTTTAGAAACTCGTATTGGTAATACAGGGGTGTACCCTCGTCACGGTAGTACGGGACGCCTGCGCTTTTGTAGAGGTAGGTGCAAACCGATAAGAGCAGTTCCGCCGTGCTTTGCCGCTGCGTGTCCTGAAGCATCCTGTAAAGCGGCAGTACAGGGATGTAGAACAAGGTCGTGCCGGGGTTAAAGGTTTCCATAGTGGACAGGCACAGCTGCCCGTTATCGCATTTTTGCAGGGACAGGGTAATATCCCTGCCTGTTTCCTGCAATTGCGCCTTTGTACTTTCCACCGCCAATAATACATTGTAGGGATAGGGCTTGCCTGTAACATCCACTGGTTGGAGGCTGTACTGCCTTTGCAGCTTTTCAAGGGAAGTGAAAAAATCCTGTTCCGCCCCGTTCGCCATCGGTACTGCCGCTTGCTTATAGCGTGGCAGAAAGCTATGTCTTAGAAAACCATCGGCAGCAGCCCGAGGGGTGCGGACTGCACCTTGTTGGTTTTCACTTCGTTTGCATCGCGCAGCCTGCTGAGGTTGCTTGCGAATGCGCCTAATTGTTGGTGCAGTTGCCATTGCCGTTTGGTTTTAATTGTTCCTATTGTAGCTGCATTGCTTTGCGTTTCCATATCCTTATCCTTTTGTGCCGATTTGGGCGGTAAACTCATACTGTACGGCATCGTCCTTAATGACAGGCCCACTTATGGTGGCGGTGGTCAGTATCGGGTAAGTCTGTGCGTAAAAGTTCAGCACCGCCTCGGGGCTGAAACTTGGCGAGGGGTCGGCAAGCTGTATATCCTGCCCTTTGTCTTTAAAGGTAAATACCCTTTCTAATTGCGTGGCTATTAACATGGCTACTGAGTTTTAGTGTCGTTAAATAAATCGGGTGCGAATTGTGCCGATAGGGAAGCCTTTCGGTTACGGAGTGTTTCCGCTTCTTCGGGATAATCCTGCGGGTTGGGCACTTTCATCCATGCCTCTTTAAACTTGCCTTCGGCTTCGAGCTCGTCCACCTTTTTCATGGCTTCCTCGTATTTCTTCTCTTTGTCGGTCTTTTGCTTAGCGGCTTTCTCGGTGCTGTCTTTTTCCATTTTGGAGGCAAGCTTTGCTTTTTCCTGCCCTTTCAGGTAGGCCTCCATATTGGTAAGTAGGGCGGCGGTCTGCTGTACGGGTCGGGTAATAGCTTCAAAAAAGCCTGCATCCAGTTCGGCCACCGTTCCCCTTAAAATAAGGGGCGGCACTTTTTTTCGGGCATCATCGCCTATCTTGTCGTTGTAGAACAGCACCGATACAATCCATAAATCGGCACTTTCATTGGTGATATTGATTGTCCACCCGCCTTGAACCTGTAGGGCGGCGATGGACTGAAAAAAGTTCGTTTCCATAATCTTGTTTTTGTTAGTGTCCTGTAAGAAATAAAAGGATAGCAGCTACTATCAGTAGTGCTGCCACTACCATAAGCAGCTTTTCAAATACGGTTGCAAAAAGGGCTTTGCTATAGCTTGTGTAGTGCTGCATGCCGCCCCAACCACGGCGGTAGAACCTGCGCCTGTTTACCCACAGGCGTATGAGTAATGCGATACCCAAAAGGGTAAGGCTTTTAGGGTGCGCTGTTATAAATGCGGTTATCGTTTCCATGATGAGAGGATTAAGGGTTAAAAGAATACTTCGACTGCAAGGAAGAATTTACGGTTGTCCCGTTGGCGTGTCTTGGCATATTGTGTCAGGCAATGCACGGAAAATATCGCCTGATACCCATCGAACAACTGGCCGGTAAAGAGGCGTTTGCCCGTGTGTAGCTTTTTGCCGTACTGTTTGATGGCCTGCTCAGCCTGCCCTGCAAGCCGTAACCAAAAGTCAAACCCGAACAGCCCATCCTGCCAGGCGGCTCTGTGTTCTGCTTCATTTTCCCTGATCGTGGCGGCCATGCCCTGCATGGTGTCCAAAAAGGTGGGTATCTCGTCAGGGAAAAGCCCGAAAAGCAGTGCCGCCTTTTCCACGTTGTTTAATTGCTTTAAAGATTTCATGGCGTATAATGATTATGGGGCAGGCAGGAAGCCTGCCCCTGTTAGCTTGCAAAAGTTTGATTAGTTCAGTAATAGGATTTCGCTGCCTTCTTTAGCAAAGCTGCTGCACAGCTCAAAGGCTTTTTGTGCCTTGCCCTGCGCCGTACCACCCATGACGATGGATTGCAGTTTGGCTTCATCATCCTTGTAATTACGCACGTTTTGGTAGTACCCTGTCACGGCATTGTACGCCCCGAACAGCGTACCCCGTGTGGTGTCCATTTGTTGGGTATCGCTTATCATGGCGTAGGCAAAGGCATCCTCCACACTGTTCTTAAATACGGTGGATAGTTCATCCTCAGCCCCTTTTTTAAGGAGGTCGTACGTTTCTTTGTTTGGGCAAAGGGCAAGCTGAATGAGTTTCTTCACTTCGTTATCGGTAACCTTTACGGTTGTCCAGTTATTAAATATGCCCTCCAATTGTTCGCTCATCATGTTAGCAAGCCCCATTACTTTATGGGCATCTTCCAATCGCTGTTTTACCCCTGCGGTGTGCTTAATGCGTACCACGTTGGTCATATTGCGTAGGGAGGCGTTAAGGGTGTTCTGGCAGACAATCCTTATTGGTGTAAAGGCTGCGGTAATACTGCCTGAACCATCGTGCGAGGTGGTCAGGAAAATGTACTTTTCGGTTACATCATCACCCTTGCCCACACGGATATAGCCGGGCAGTTTGGCGGTAATGAATATGCGCTCGCCGTTGCCGAGCGCCCCTGCAGTCTCGTATAATATCCCATCGCCACCATCTACAATCGCATCAAAAAAGGTAAAGGCATCCTTGTTCTGTACAATATGGTAGTCCTTGCCGATTTTATCGCCCAATATGGCTTCGGTGTCCGTGCGCAGGGTGTAAAAACTGTTGTCTGACGTGATGCTGTTGCCGCTCGGCAGGATGTGGGTATTGGGCAGTTTGGCTACAGTGTAGTCAAGCCCTGCATATTTTATGGCCTCGGCGCTTGTCGGGTAATTCGTTACGATTTGCCCTAATCCGTGCCATGCCTTTTGCTGTACGCTAAAGAAGGAGTATTTGCCTGTATGTTCGTTGAAATTCAGATTATGTCCCATGATGTTTTGACTTTAAGAATTGAAAAATTGAATGATTAAAATGGCAGGTCGTCATTTTCCCCTGCCTCCTGTGACTGTGCTGCCCTCGCTGCCCCCTTGTTGCTTTTAGGCTTTGTACTGGACTGTATGGTTTCCTCTTTCTTAGCGCCCCCGTGGAATTTGATTTCAGAGGTGCGGAAATTCAATGCCGCCCGCAGCTGCCCGTCCGTATCCACCCATGCCCGTGGGCTTATCCTGCCCGAGAGTTCCACCAGTGTCCCCTTTGTCAGGTATTGTGCTACCTTAGCCGTCCGCCAATAGGCGCAGTCTACATACGTTACCTGCTCGGTACGTTCGCCTTCCTTGTTGCGGTAGCTGTCGTTCAGCGCGACCGAAAAATTCACTACCTGCTGTTCATCCGACACGTTGCGCACCTGCGCATCACTTGTCAGCCTTCCGATGATGTTCATGATAAATTGCTTTTAAATGTTAATCCCTTTTTATTTGCTGCCCCAATCCCTGAAAATTTATTCGGCAATGAGAGGAGGAGCTGTTTCGTTTTGCCTTGAAGTGTCTGATTTGCTATAGTTTTCATACCTGACATTTTTTTTATTCGTGTAAAGAGCCGGAGTATGCTGGTTTCGTTTCAAGGGCAGGATAAGGCTGTTCCCCGGGGGAGCAAGGTTTTGGGCAAAAAAATACTACCGCCCATGGGGCGTGTGGAGATTTTTTTGCCAAACCCGAAGGGCATGACCTTGAAACCCCAAAAGGGGGCTGCCATACCTTCGCCCTTAAGAAACGGTGACCAGTATACGGCTCGCAGCAACAGATAAAGTGGAGGGGATGAGCGCAGGAAGTCATGCACAAGGCGGGACAGCAGCCCGCCGGTGCCCGAGAACATCGCAAGTATCTTCTATGAACTGATCGATGCCTTTAAAAAAAACAAATTTAATTTGGAACGTTAGGTTTAATATAAGTATCTTTGCCCCATGCCAAGAAACAAGGAATTTGATTACGATGAGAAGCTGGTGACGGCAAGGGACCTCTTTTGGAAGAAGGGTTATAATGCGACTACGATGAATGACCTGGTGGACACTTTGGCGATCAACCGGAGCAGTTTGTACCTGGCGTACGGCAATAAACATGAGCTTTTTATAAAGTCACTAACCAATTACATCCAGCAAAAGGACAAGCAGTACAGCCAGGCGGCAAAGAAAAGTAAAAAGCCTTTAGAGGCTATCCGTCATATTATCCTATCTGTGACCGCTTCAGCTATAAAGGATACCAACTGCCTGTTCACCAACTCCGTATTTGAACTGGCAACGACAGATACAGAAGTTAGTGGTATTCTAAGTAAGCAGACGCTTAAAGCCGTTAACCTGTTCGAGCAATTGTTGAACCAGGCTAAAGCAGATGGCTCACTTAAATCATCCAAAGAGCCACGCGCCCTTGCGCACTTTTTGGTATCCGGTCTGGTCTCGATCTACAACACGCAGATCCTTTTTACCGATGCAGCGTTAACCAAACAGACAGCAGAAATTTTAATAGGCTCAATTAACAACTAATTTTTTTGCCTTATTTTGAAACGATAGGTTTAATATAATTATGAAAAAATACGCATATCAAAGCGCAATAGCATTGCACCCGGCTCCCTTCGTGAAACGCTTCATAGTATTTACATCCCTCGCACTAATGGTGCTGTCATGCACCCACAGTAACCAACAGTCGCATCAGATGGAAAAACCTAAGATCCGAAACAATTATATAGAGACAGAAACCTTCCAGGAAATAGGTTTTTTTGGCGAGGTCAAACAAGAGCAATGGACTGCCTTTGTCCAGGCCGTACAGCATAACATAAGTAATTCGCGCAGAGAAAAGGCCAATATTGCCTTTAGTCTGTACCAGCCCGAAGACGGCAGGTTGCAGCCCATATGGTTTGAACGGTTTAAAGACAAGGCGGGGCATAACTACCATAAAGAACAGGGCTATTTTAAAAATGCCATTAGTGTTATCCAGCAATCATTAAAAGGAGAAGCAAGATCTATTTCACTTCTGCTGGTGGACAGGCTACCCGCCATAACGGCCAACGCCGCTGAGCACCCTACCGATGCCCGCCATGTCATCGTGCTATTCGATGTCAAACCTGAAAAGCGAGAGGCTTTCATCGACGCCATGGCCGCAGCTACAACGCTCTCGCGTAATGCGCGGGGAAACCTCGAATTTAACCTCTATGCGTATGCAGATGATCCAAACAAGTTCGTCCTTATTGAAGGCTGGCAAACTGTGGCAGACCATGAGGTGCAGCTTAAGCAGGACCACATTAAACGGTTAAATAGCGCATCGGAAGGCTTATTCGTATCAAATCCTATGGAGACCCGCTGGATCGTGAAGGATATCTCTCAATAATACCTGAATAATTAAAATTCATATATATCAATATGCAAACAATCAAATTAAATAACGGCATCGAGATGCCGATGGTAGGTCTGGGCGTTTTCCAGATACCTGACCTGAACGAATGTGAACAGACGGTACTAAGTGCCATAAAAGCAGGTTACCGACTGATTGATACGGCCTCTCTTTACCAAAATGAATCAGCCGTAGGCAATGCTATCATAAAAAGCGGCGTCCCAAGGAAAGAACTTTTCATTACCACCAAGCTTTGGGTACAGGATGCCGGTTTTGAGAAAACCAAAGTAGCGTTCCAAAAGTCGCTGGACGAGCTACAACTCGAATACGTCGACCTTTACCTTCTCCACCAGTCCATGGGCGACTACTACGGCTCATGGCGTGCGATGGAAGAATTATACAAAGAAGGCAAGATACGGGCAATCGGGATCAGCAACTTTTTCCCCGACCGCTTGGTAGACCTGATCGCACATAATGAGATTGTCCCGGCCGTGAACCAGATTGAGATAAATCCATTTTATCAAAGGGCTACTGAGCATGAACTGTTGAAGAAGAAAAATATCGTCACGCAATCCTGGGCATCTTTCGCTGAAGGGAAAAATGAAATTTTCAGTAATGAGATATTGACCCGCATTGGCCAGAAGTACGGTAAATCAGTCGCGCAGGTTACCCTGCGCTGGCTCGTACAGCAAGGCATTGGTGTTATTCCCAAATCGGTGCGTGAAGAACGTATGATCGAAAACTTTAATATTTGGGATTTCGAACTGAGCCAGGAAGATTTGAATGCGATCGCAACACTGGACACCGGCAAAAGTGTCTTCTTTGACCACCGTGATCCGGAAACCGCAGAATGGCTTACCAAACTGACCTTTTAAATAAGTTTTGCGACGCTAATATTAAAAAATGTAAACTTTACTATAACAATTATCAATTAAGAGCATGAAACATAGTAAACTGGGAGCACTTGAAGTGGGCCGTATCGGCTTGGGTGCCATGGGAATGTCTGCCTATTATACCATGGGTGAAGGCAACGAAGCGGAATCCATAAAGACCATTCATAGAGCGATTGAGCTGGGCGTGACCCTGATCGACACTGCCGAAGTATATGGGCCTTACACTAACGAAGAACTGGTAGGCAAAGCCCTGAAGGGCAAACGGGACCAGGTGGTACTGGCTACCAAATTCGGCGTAATCTCGCATCGCAATGGCGGCATTAACGCACTGGACAGCAATCCCGATAATATCCGCGCAGCCGTAGAAGGGTCGCTCAGGCGCTTGCAGACTGATTATATCGATCTTTATTATCAGCATAGGGTTGACCCAAATACACCCATTGAAGACACAGTTGGTACGCTTTCCCAATTGGTCAAAGAGGGTAAGATACGGCATATAGGCCTTTCGGAGGCGGGTGCCGCTACCATTCAAAGGGCTCATGCAGTGCATCCCATTACAGCGCTGCAAAGTGAGTATTCTTTGTGGGCACGTGATCCGGAGCGTGAAATATTGCCGTTGTTGCGCCAGCTTGGTATCGGCCTGGTGCCTTATTCGCCTTTGGGCCGTGGTTTCCTTACGGGGCAAATTAAATCTTTGGAACAGATTGCCGATGACGACTGGCGTAAAACCAATCCGCGGTTCAGTGCTGAGAACTTTTCAAAAAATTTGCAGATCGTGCGGGAAGTGGAAGCCATTGCTGACCAACTGAATGCAAAGCCCGGCCAGGTCGCCCTTGCATGGCTACTGGCACAAGGTGATGATATTGCGCCCATTCCGGGAACAAAGCGCACGGAACGCCTGGAAGAAAACGCGGGAGCTGACAACCTGGAACTTAGCCAAGCCCACATCGAAAAGCTAAACCACCTTGCACCTGCCGCTGGCCAGCGGTATGATGAAGCCAATATGAATTCGATAGAAAAATAGCCAGCCGCATCGCACTATGTAAGTTTTAACCGTCCTACGTATTTTGTTAACTATGTAGCTATCAAAAAAATCGCTTATGATTAAAATGATTTTTACACTGGCAAGCCTGATGATGTCCGGTACTTTATTGGCGCAGCATATAGATGGTGCTAAAATTCAGGACCAGTTCGGATTAACAGGGGATAGCATTTCGCTTCCTATTTCCATCATTAACACTTACCCATTTATTTCGGGGGAAATTAATGGCGTTAAGGGTAAACTGATGTTTGACACCGGCAATCAGAATGCCTTGGATATCAATAATAACATAATCCCGCTCTCCTTTCAAAAGGAGGTGGGTAACGGGCAGGTTGGGAGCGGTCAAAAGTTTAAAAAGTATATTAATGATACTATTGAGGAGGTAAAGCTGGTAAACGGGTTGCGTTTTCAGAACTTAAAACGAATCCCCAGTGCTAATTACGATTTTTTACAAAATAATATTACCCCCGATTGCATAGGATATATAGGCCATGATTTTTTCAAGGGATATCTTTTTAAACTGGATTACACCAAGCGGCAAATTACTTTTTACAAAAACACTTCGGAAAGAGAATCATCAAAAGATTTTCTGGTGGGAGAAAAAGTATTAGCTGTGTTACATTTCGAAACAAGAAGGCTTCCAAATCATCCCTTGATCAAAGTAAAAGTGGACAATGTTGAAATGCTCGCATCTTTTGATACGGGAGGTTCCTATGGAGGATTAGAAATTACCGTAAAGGATGCCCAAAAGCTTAAGAAAGAAAAACTGAAAGATTATGGTAAAGATGGCTACGATGACGAGTTAGTTTCTTTATACAATGTGAGTATAGACCCTCAATTCACTATCGATCAAATAGGTATCTACAAAGAATCCGGGGATGACAACAGCCACGTCAGGAAGGCCCTGGGCATAACCGAGGACAATTTTTTGACTTTCGCTTACCGATTTTTGTCAGAATATAAAACGGTTTGGGATTACGACCATCAGAAAATATATGTTTTAGCATATTGACGAGATATAAGGAGTATACAGGGCCTGTCGTTGGATATAGCATGTAACAACTCTAACTATAAATTGATAATGACACCTGAATTGCTTAGCGGAAGTTTTATGAAGGATGATTATCAATTGCTGAAATTGACGAGCGCGTTTAGGTTGCCAAACCACTTTGATAAATAAAAGCGGCAATGGATATGAACCATTGCCGCCTTAACTATCTGTAAGAAGTCAATTGAATGTCTTATGCTAATAATTCGCCCATGCCAAATACTGTCAGGCCTTTACCAAATTGCTCAATTACAGCCTGGTTAGCCGCTTGGATATATTCCCCTGTTATCGGATCCACAACGGTCCTTAACGGCCTTTTGCCTTTTTCGGCACCGATCAACCTCACTATGGCATCGGCAACATCCTGCGGGTTAGGGTTTTTAGCCTGCATCTCCGCAGTCAGGGCGGCTACCATTTTGTTGGGTATATCTGCAACTGCGCCGTACCCCTCAAAGACGCCCTGATCGGACGCGGGGTTGTTCTTTTGCTGCATTTCAGTAGGGAAAGCACCCGGCTCCACGATAGCCACATCTATGCCCAAACGTTTCACCTCGTAATGCAGGCCCTCACTAATTCCTTCCAGTGCAAACTTGGAGGCCGCATAAATGGTAGCGAACGGGAAGGATACGCGACCAAAGCCGCTGGTCACATTAATAATCAGCCCATCGGCCTGTTTGCGCATGTTGGGCAGCACCTGTTTGATCAGCCGCCAAGGGGCATAAACGTTGATATCAAAGGTAGTGTGCACATCGGCCGTGGTAAAGCTCTCGGCCACCCCAGTCATCGCGTAACCGGCGTTGTTTACCAGCACATCAATAGTGCCTTCTTTTGCTATAATGCGCTCAACCGCCTGCTTCACACTTTCGTCGTCAGTCAGCGTTACATCCAGAACCGTAACATTTGCTACAGCAGAAAGGGCCTGGGCTTTTTCCGAATTCTTACCCTGGGTATCTCTCATGGTAGCGTAAACCTGGTGGCCTAATGCAGCAACACTGTGCGCGGTCAGCCAGCCGAAGCCACTATTTGTTCCTGTTATCAAAATTACTTTTTTGCTCATTTTCTTGTTTTTTAAAATAATGATGCAAAGTTTGGTAACTATAAAATGAAACCATTTACCATTTGGTAAAAAGTGCCCTTAACGGATATTTTTTCTTATCCGGCTCAGTGACTGCTGGGTAATCCCCAGATAGGACGCAATATGGGAAAGTGGGACGCGGTTGAGAAGGCCGGGAAACTGCCCGATAAACGATAAATACCTGGTGGTGGCATCTTCCGAGACCAATGGGCTTCGTCGCTCAATTGTTTTTAACAGGCAATTCTTTAAGATCAGGTGCTCGATATCTTTCCAGCCAACAACGGTATTGCCGATTTCGTCCCAGTCTCTCTTGGAAAAAACAAGGAATTGACAATGGGTAACCGCCTGAATGTACTCGGAGGCTACCATTTGTGCCTCAAACCGTTGCTGGTCAGATACAAAATTGTTCTCGTCAATAAATGAATGCGTAATCTCTTCGCCTTTATTGTTGTAGTAACAGAAGCGGACAACCCCTTCAAGAAGAAATCCGACGTACCTTGGTATCTTTCCGGCTTCAGAAAAATATTCCTCCTTAGGAAGTTCCAGCGTTTTCGCTTTGCTTAAAATGAAGTCAGTTTGCTGTTTATTGAGATTGCCGAACTGTAGGATGTAATTGATAAAAGCTTCCATAGGCCAAATTTCAAGTTTATTGAGGGCATTGCATTTACCATTTGGTAAAAAAACAGCTGTAATGACTTTTATAACTGCAAAGTACAAAATTCCATCATGCCACGACTCTGATTTGCCGCATCAGGGATTGCAGCGGGTATCCTTTTTTTGAAAAGAAAAGATAAGAGCGGAAAGCCCGGCCCGATGGGGATGCCCGATTAATCCAGTAGATTTTCTGCATGTACGTTTAGAAGAAAAAGATTTTACCAGCGTATAAGTATGGTCAGTACTTGATACTGTTACCTAGTACTCTATTGGCTGAATAGCGTATATCTTAAAACGTGTTTATACTAATATTCGTCTTTCTGTTCTTTATTAAACAATAATACCATTTATAAAGGGTCTATCGGAAAACTATATAATTCATAATAATTGGATGCATTTAAAGATTATATAATACAATTGTCGCGCTGAAAACGCACTTTTTTGTGATGTTAAAAAAAAGTATTTTTTTAACAATTGTTTAGGTTTGATATAAATTATTTCTTAATTTTATTTGGCTGTAATCATCTTATTATTAGACATTTCAGTTCGAAATCCTCTTTTCCACTTTCATTTATAGAGATAACGTGTTACCGGTTAACACGACAATATATACATATCCTTTCTGACCTGTTATCCGGCCCTAATTTGTAAGCCGGCAGCTAGAGGTATACCATTAACATTAAATATTATCAGAAATGAACCTAAACTATTCTGGCAGTAACCAAAAAATCATCCAGTCTGTATCTATTGCCAACAGAATACTGGCCGATCCTGTGTTTTATGCCCAAATTGTTACGTTTCCTGATTTTGCCTATTCAGTTTATAGAGGTGCGCGGGTAGCCGAAGAAATGCAATCCGATCTGGTAGTTAAGATACAGACCTATTGGAACCCACTTAGCGGCGCAACAGCCAAGACGCAAACCGAAATCAATATCAACTCTGCTAAGCTAGGGCGTCCAATTCCGTCTATTGTGAATACCATCATATACGAAAGTGTTCACTTTATCGATTGGGCCATAAACAGGCAGTGGGATTACACAGACCGCAATGCTTTTGAAAATCCTCCAATCTCTGCTCCCTATAAAATTGGGAATCTTGCAGAAGGGTTTGCAGTTCGTTACTTAAATCAATAACCTTCAATCACAGCTTTTATGTTCGATCATCCAGTTCTTGACATCGTTATCGGCCTGACCTTCATATTTTTATTGTATAGCCTGCTTGCAACAAGTATAAATGAGCTGCTTGCCACGATATTCTCTTATCGACCGAGGATGCTTGAGTTAGCCATTGAGCGGATGCTGGATGGCAAAAGCTATAGTTATTACTGGTGGGATAAGTTGGCGAACTTTATTTTTTTTATATGGCATTGGATTTCTTATGGCGCGCATTACTTGGCCAAATATAAGATTAAGATCAAATCGTCTTCAGATCCTGTTCGACCTCTTAGATTTAAACCATTCTTTCAGCGAAAGCCTTTATCTGAGTCTTTTATCAGGAGCAAGCTAAACAGCAAAGCAGAATTGTACGCGACGAACTTTATCAATCATCCACTCTAAAAAAGAGCGGCTGAAAATTCTATTTTAAGTAAAAAGCCGGCTTATCTTGATGCCGCAACATTCTCAGATATCTTATTGGATATCTTAAGCCCTGCCTCAGGCGGACCGGTTTTACTTTCGGATGTCGCAAATCATATTGAAATTCTCCCTGTTTCGGGAACTGGCAGTATGGCACCCGACACCAAAAAAATATTAAAATTATACCTTAACCAGGCCAACGGTGACATGCAACGCTTAAAGCTACTGCTTGAGGATTGGTATAATGATACAATGAAGCGGGTAACAGGCTGGTATAAGCGTCAATCTTATTGGGTGCTTTTTTATATAGGTATTCTGCTTGCCGCCACATTTAATGTAGATACAATTTCGATAGCTCAAAAATTATCTACCGACAAGTTAGCAAGAGAAGCGATGGTCAAAAGCGCTTCCGATTATATAGCACAAAATATTAGCTCCCAGCCTAATCCTTCACCGGTAAATACCACTGCTGCAATAGACACCGCTAAGATCAACAAAGGTATCCGGGAAATCCGGGCATTGTATGAAAAGTCGATTGCTAAAGAAAATACGACGCTCGGACTGGGATGGACGTCAAGAATGCATAATGATTCCTTATCCTGGCATAAGGCCAGGCTGACAAAACAAACGAGCTATGATTTTCCGGCATACTTTATTTTGCACAAGCTCCCCTTGATAATAGCCGGGCTGCTGATAACTGCCCTTGCGATATCCCTCGGCGCACCATTTTGGTTCGACCTCCTCAACAAGTTTGTGAACCTGCGGGTTAGCGGCAAAAAGCCTGACGATGAAAATGCGCCGGCATCAAAAACAAGTGCGCTGAATCAAAGACCTAAACCAAACTCCTTTGCCTGAGATGAAAGAATATATTGTAACCAAACCCCTGCTTAATATCAGGAGCAGCGCTTCTGACCTGAGCGACGAAAATTATATCGGAGAGTTGGCAAAAGGTGAAACCATTCATCTGAAGGATGATCTGATTGAAGGAACAATTCCTAAAGAAGGGACTTCAAACTTATGGAGGATAGATCATTTAAATCGCTTCTTTGCGGACGAAGGGGTCAGGCTTATGGATTTTGAGGACCGTTCCAATGCCTTTGTGGCCGACAAAAACTTTGATGCCTTACATCAAGGCGCAAACGATACCAGTAACTGGTTGGTCAATTGGGGTTTTGCGGATCTGGAAATATGGAAAGTATGGCGTGACTATAATACCCGTGGCAAGGGCGTGAAAGTAGCAGTAATTGATCTGGGTGTCAGCAGCGCCCATAATGATCTGGCGGGAAGGATTAGTCCAAAATCAATGAGCCTTATCGGAGGTCCGGACGATATACTGGACAGGAGCCCAAATCAGCACGGCACCATGAGCGCGGGAGTTATAGGTGCCAGCGGGAACTCGACAGTGTATGGCCTGGCCCCGGAATGTGAGCTGATTATCATACGCGCAGGAGATGGGGGATTTTTACCACTAAATATACAGAAAGCGGTAGAACAAGCGATTAAATTGGGTGCCCAGATTGTTTCGATGAGTATCCAGTATTTTAAGCCTTTGCCGGAATTAGAGAAGATTTTTCAGGAATACAAAAATAAGCCCATCCTGTTCCTTGCTGCCACTGGCGACCGCGGAGGAGCACAATTGTCCTTCCCGGCGAGCTGTGACGGTTGTATCTCTGTCGGCGCGTATGGTCTCGATGGGAAGGTTCGCATGATTGACCCGAACAATAATAAAAACGCTAAACTGAAATTCCTTTCGCCGGGCATCAATATCCGCACATGTTCCGCCACAAGTGTTCCCGCAAATTACAATGACAGTAGTGCTTCGACCGCATTTGCTGCGGGAATGATGGCGCTCGTCTGCGCGGCACTGAACCGTGTCCCCAATTATCAGGAAATCGTTTCCGCCTTAGAAAAGGGGCGATGCACAGAAAAAATTGGTTCCGTTCCGGGATTTTCACCTGACGAGGGCTCTGGGATTCTATTACCCCGCAATTTGATTAACTTTTTAAAAACCTGAATATGAAAAAGTACCTTACCTTCCTTGCGATCCTGCTGTTGAGCTGCGTTTATGCCATGGCGCAAAATCCCTATTATGACGCGCTTAAGTTGCGTTCAATGATGACTAAAGTTGAAACGGACGCCGTAACGCAAGATTCCGCTTACTTCTTTAATACAAGTAAGATAACACAAGTGTACCAAATTCTTAAGAACTACAGTTATGACAGTGGTAGCAATGGCCCAGCGAATGATGATGGGGCAATTGACCGAAGCATTTGCGGGGGGGCAGTTACCAATGACTATTTATGTAATTACTTCGCGGGTGCGCCAGCGGGCGCTACTGCCATCAGTTCTGTCTTTAGTACGATTGGAAGTTATAATGGTACAAACCTGTTTAACGGTTTATCACAGTTTCTTATTGAACGGGCTAAAGCAGAAGTCAATGAAGCATTTTTTATCCGCTTTAAAGATTTCCTCGACAATTATCCGGAATTCAAAACGCTATTCCCCAACACCTACATCTTTCTGTCAAACTACAATTCCTGGGAATATGCCAACCTGCTAAATACCCTTAAGGAAGCTTTTAATAAGGATATTAATCAACTGCCTGCCAGTATCATTCTACTAAAGGACCTAAAAGTCGTTGACTGCGAAAAAGTTGCTGGGGACACATCCGAAAGCTGTCAGAAATGCAAGGAGAGAGTCACGGTTATCAAAGACTTTTTCAACAGCAATAACGGCAGACTCCTGCTTTCCGCTTTAAAGGTTTCGGATGGGGTATTGCAAAATCAAAAAACCCCGCAAATTATTAATTCGATTACCACCAGCGAATTTCTGTTGGGCTACAATGGTGCCAATGCAGCGGCAACTACAAATATTAAAAGCACATTACAGGTAATAAACATTTTCAGCCTCAGCATAGAAAGTAATGAAACCGGGAAAAATTATATCAGCACAGATCAGTTTAATGGAATGTTGAAGGATGAGGTTTTACGCAATCTTTTCCTGGGGTTGGTATTCCAGAAGATAAGTATCGCTAATTCCGGAGCGGGTATAACATTTAATATCAGCGGCAATTCCGTCGCTTTGAATTCGCTGATCACACCGGATAATGTGCAGGGGCTTATAGCTTATATCACTAACTTTTTGGAGCAGGCAAAAAACCTTCAGCATGTCACTGATCAGTTGAAAGCCGATAGACTTGCAGCTAAGGCCGATTTGAGTGCAGACTTTGCAGCATTAACGGAAGCAACCCGACAACTCCTAATCGGATTGCGGGCAATAGCTATCATCGATTCAAGACTAGTTGTCCCTGCTGAGGTGGATAATTTTTTTAATCACACGGATCGAACGCTTCAGTTAACCAACGAAATACTTGCCAAACATTATAATGCTGCCGTCATGGACCTGCTTAGCATGCTTTCTTCGTATGCTCAATCACAAGGCACAGTAGATACTGAAGTTACCATCTTTTTTGCAAACTTATTGAAGTATGGGTCATTTGCAGCTAATGTGGTTGAAGCAAAATCTGCAGAGGATGTTAAAAAGGCTGTAGAAGCAATGGCCTTACCAGTAGGTAGCTATACCGTTAAACAGAAATCCGCCTTTAATATATCACTTAATGCCTATGTTGGTTACGCATGGGATTTCAACAAACTGCTGTTCAAAGACAAGTATGCGCATGGGATTTATGCGCCGATTGGTTTTTCATTCAATTTTGGCTCGTCCAAACCTTAGGGCGTTCCGGTAACTTTCTTTACATCGATTATTGATCTCGGTTCCTTTGTATCTTACAATATTAATAAGACATCCACCGACGAGCTCAAACAGGAGGTCAGGCTAGAAAGCGTTTTTTCACCGTCGTTTCAAATTTTCGTACAGGTACCTAAAACGCCGCTAACTATAGGAGGAGGCTGGCGCCAAACCCCTAAACTATTTTATAGTTCTGAAAGCGAACCCTTTGTACCAGTAAAATCACGCAGCGTGGTGAATATCTCTTTATTGATCGACATCCCCCTTTTCACGCTGCATAACCGGCCATTTGCAGCCGCTAAATAAAAATCATATGAGCGTGATTATATTAACCTCGATTTTGAGCTCCGATTGGCTTAGGTATGGCTTCATCGGGCTGGTTGCCGTGACCAATATCATAGTCTTTTTTGCTATTCGTCCCCTCATCAGACGGCGACCGACGCAGCCGCTATGGCCGATTCTTTTTCTGATATTTTCACTTGTGTTGTTAGCCGGTGGTGGCTTCTCCACCTATACCAGTGATAAAATGAAATTTGATAACAAGAGAAACATGCTAAATACCAGTTATTCGATATCGTACCAGCTAAGAAGCGCAGTATTTGAGGGGCTTTTTGTGCTGAAGCTTTGCTCAACTTATGCTAAACAGCTATAGTTCCTTTTCCATTAGACATAAAGGCATTTTTTCCTTCTTTAAACCCCTTCAATTTAACCACGCGAACCTGCGTGTTCATCGCCGCACGCCTTTATTACTTTCATTTGTGGCATGACTAAAGTGATGTATATCGTCCACATCACATTTATTGGAGTCTTCTCGGTTTCTAAAACTTAACGACTCAATGTAAAAACAGTTAAACGTTTTTAATTAATATGTATTGCTTTAAATGATGTTGTTATCAAGCGTTGATATAGTGTTGTTTCTTTGATAATTATCTCGGCATCGGCACTCATTCCATATCGTAGCTTAATCGTTTTTTTAATATCAGATACATTAGAAAGTATCTTTATTTTTGAAATAAAAGCACGTTTATTATCTGCGACATCAGCTATGTTATCGATCTTGCCGTAAAGAATGCCGTACTCTTCAAAACGATAGCTTTTTAATTTAATTATAACACCTTGGCCCTCTTTGATTTTTCCTATATCATCCTGTGAAATGTTCATTTGTCCAAAGAAGTTATTATCGTTTGCCCTAAGATAAAACGCAATTTGCCCCTCTGAAATCAGTTTGTTTTCTTTAATATCTCCAACATAATTGACGAAACCCGTTTCAGGGGCAGATAATACATATTTATTTTTCCACTCTTCACCATGCTTAATAAAATCATCCAGAGTTTTCAAAAACCGCAACTGTTTCTTAGAAAGATTGTGATCAGATTCAAAAAGTTCATTTTGTTTAGCTAACAAAGTACTTTCTGAAATGGTTAAAAAATGTTCAGTTTGCGAAAGGAGTGACCTCTTGGAAAGATAACGATTTTTATGCCTTCGTAATTCGGTTATCGTTTCTTCTCCCTTCTTGAAAAGCGACAAATGCAGAGAGTACTTTTTTTTCATTAACATGGCGTCACGTCTTTGCGATTGCATTTCGCGATTTAGCTTTCGAAGTTCCTTTTTTATTGTGTGAATATCACGTAACAGGAGCAAACGTTTTTTTTGCCGGAAACCGTTTCTTTCCGTTTCCTTGAACAACGAATAGCACTTAATAAATTCAAGGTAGCTCATCTGAAATTCACCAAGACCATTAACTCCTGAAAAATCAAATAAATTACTAGGTAAAGGGTTCCCTTCGATCAGAATTTTCTGTAATGTGTCCATTTCTGACAGTACTTTTAATATATCACCATGAATACCAGTGTATTCAAGGAACGCTATTGGTTGCCCTTGGTTAACCTTTTGCCCATTTGATACAATCAATCGGGCAATTTTCCGTGTAATCTTAGCCGCAATCGGTATAGGATGATCGTCAAATGATATTGTAAGCTCGGCGTTTACAGTTTCGGGGTATCTAATTGTAGCAGATAAAGCCAAAATCAGTAAAATAAAACCGAAAAAAAAAGTGATACCCCAACGTACGACCCAAGACGGAACGGCTGTTATTATTTCCTGAATTTCATCGGTATGACGTGAATTGCGGTCAGTTTGGTTAGAAAATGCCATGGCATGACTTGAATATGATTTTAATTTCCCAACTCTAATTGATTCTTTACTAATTGAAAGTAATTCCCTTTTAATGCGGTTAACTCCTTGTGAGTACCTTGTTCGATAATGTGCCCTCTGTCAAGCACAATGATATTATCTGCATTCTTTACAGTGCTAAGTCTATGGGCCACTACAATCACGGTGCGGCCGTTAAAAAACTCTTTCAAGTTGTCCATGATTATCCGTTCGTTGTTAGCATCTAACGCATTGGTGGCTTCGTCAAATAATATATATTCAGGGTCTTTATAAACGGCTCGTGCAATTAATAGGCGCTGTCGCTGGCCTTGACTTATTCCATTTCCTTCCATTCCAATTTTGGTTTTCAGCCCCAACGGCAGGTTCTCTATTAAATCTCCAATATTAGCAACATGAATTGCATGCTTCAATTTCTCTTGGTCGGGATATTCATCGCTAACAGCAATATTCCTCTCTAACGAATCAGAAAAGATGAAGCCGTCTTGCATAACTACTCCACAATGTCCTCGCCAAATACTAAAACTAATATTTGAAAGAGATTGCCCACCTATTTTAATCTCGCCTTTTTCTGGCTCGTAGAATCGCAGCAGTAATTTCAAAATGGTCGTTTTTCCACTACCACTCATACCAACAATAGCTGTGATTTTTCCTTTTGGAATTTCCAAATTAATATTTTTTAATACAGGCTCACTACCAGCCCCTGGATACCTGAATGTTAAATCGATAAGATTTAACCCACCTTCTTTTGGAACTATGGAGCCAAGTTCTTTATTTAGGTGTTCTTCGTCATCCATTTCATGAATTTCATTTAATCGCTCTAGGCTGATTTTGGCATCTTGAAAGCCTTGAATGAAATTGAGAAACTGTTGAATTGGCATGTTCAATTGTCCTATAATGTACTGAATAGCCACCATTCCACCCAAAGTTAGATGGCCTTCTATAACCGCTTTGGCACTTAAGAAAGTTATAAATAAGTTTGTTAATTCATTTATTAATGTAGAACCGCCTTGTTGAAATTGGCTAATCGAAAGATTCTTAACGGTAAATCTGAACATTCGAGCCTGAAGGCGTTCCCATTCCCATCTCTTTTGTTGTTCACAATTATTTAGCTTAATCTCTTGCATTCCATTGACGAGTTGAACGATACTACTTTGATTCTTTGCTGAAATATCGAAACTCTTGTAATTGAGATCACGGCGACGCTTTAAAAACGAAAGTATCCAACAGGTGTATAATATACTGCTTAAAAAAAAAACAAAAAAAATAATGACATTGAAAAATATTAGTACAACAGAAAAAATTAAAAGGTTGAAAGTAGAAAATATAGTGTTCAATATTGAGCCTGTTAAGAAGGTTTCAATCTGGCGCTGATCGTTCATACGCTGCATAATATCTCCTGTCATTTTGGTATCGAAAAAACTCATAGGTAGTTTCATAAGTTTAATCAGGAAATCTGTCAATATTGATATGTTAATTCTTGTACTAATATGTAGCAGGATCCATGAGCGAATGAATTCTACGCTCACCCTTCCAATAATCAAAGCAGCCTGTGCTATGAGAATTATGTAAATGAAGTTGAGATTACGAGCATTAATACCTATATCAACAATAGATTGGGTAACAAAAGGTGCAATTAACTGTAGTAACGAACCAACAGTTAGACCTAGCAGTAATTGAATGATCAATTGACGGTAGACTGTCAGATATTTAAAAATACTGCCCCAACCAATTTCATTCACCCGCTCATCTATTTGATCGTAGAATCCAGGTGTAGGACTAAGAAATAAAGCGATGCCGTTATTTTCATTTGTATCTTCCAGCCAGTTGTACATGAACTCCAACTTATTTAACCGAACTAAACCCTGAGCTGGATCAGCAATATAAAAGTATTTTTTTTTAACTCTGTAAAGTACAACGAAATGACTCTGCCTCCAATGTAAAATACAGGGTAATTCAGCTTCAATTAAACTTTCCATATTTACATTTGCACCAACCGATCTGAAACCGATTTTTTCTGCTGCTTTACTAATGCCTAATAATGATACTCCGTTTCGGTTAATTTCACAAAGTTGTCTTAATGATTGTATCTTAAAGTTTCGACCAAAGTGTTTAGCAACCATCCGTAGACAGGTTGGACCGCAATCCATTTGGTCATGTTGTTGAAAATATGGAAAGGGCATAGCGATAAATAAATCTACAAATGTATTGCATGAAACATCCGACTTTTTAAAATGTCAATTCTGCTTATTTACGCCTTTTGTGAAATAGCAAATTGAGATGAATAATATCTTTCTAAAAAATGGTAAACTAATAATTCGTGCTTTCGCTGATTATTGATGAACAGTCGATTTAAAAACATATGGATAAAACTGGTCAATACCTGATTCATTTTCTCGGTATCATGGTTTATTTTTCTTTTCAAAGACTCGACAATTAATTTATTCATCTGTGAGCGTTCATGGAAGATTAATACGGCCTCCTCAATTTCGTTTTCCGCGTCAAATTTCGGATTCATGTGCGAAAATATTTCTTTTTGACTCCTTCGATACTTGTCATTCAGTTTTTTTACTAATGAATTACTGCCACCGAACTCACTTAAAAAATCAGAGGATAGTCGTTTCAACAGATCTCTTTTTTCAACTAGAGAGAAGTTAAAGTCATTTAGTAATTCGTCGGCTCCTCTAAGGGCAAATAGAAGACGATACTTTTCGTATTCTTCGCCGTCGAGCAATTGAAGGAATTTTAGTACCGCATGACTATCATGGAAAAACAAAGTTTCAGCCTCTTCAATAATATCTTCACCATATCTTTCGATTTCCCTGGTATAAGTATCTATAACCACGCGTTCAACTGATTCATTTTTCAATAAAGGTTGCAGTGATTGCATAAATAACCGATAGATAACTAATTGATTATCCAAATTCGAATTATAAAACCTTATTCTGATATGCGCAGAATCATCCTTATAACGTATAAAAAAGAATTTTTCTAAAAGCCCAGCGTTGATACCATTTAGAATAAATAACGGTAGTTCACCTTTTAAAAAATGGTCTGCAATAACAGGCCCGCAGTAAACTTTAAAGTACAACCACTCACTAAATGGGGAAAATTTCCTTGTTATTTTAAACGGTTCATCAAATTTTGATAAATTTTTGTTATCCAAGGCAGTAAAACGTCGCAAGGGAATAACAATTTCATTAGTATAGGGATTGCCGTCTGCATCCCTTACGATGCAATTGTTTTCGGTAAACAAAAATTCCTCAATATTAATAGTTCCGTAACGTTTAACATAGTGTATTAATAATTCTATACCATCTATTCGCTCAAGATCAAGGTAAAGCTTGTTATCTCCTTCAATATAAGAGACATTTGATGGTATTTTAAACTTGTTTCTAAAACTACGGATATGCAACAAGCGCTCGTTATTATCCAAAGGTAAATCGTCCAAAAAATCTTTTCCAATTTTCCATTTTGCCTTGGAAAGGATAAGGTCCTTATAGATTACTCGTGGTAGGTGTTTTAAAGAAGACAAAACTCCCCAATCCCATACGTTAGCGATGTATAATCCTTGAAATTGCAAATCTCCCAAGAACCGATAAATTGGCAGTGAAGCTGTTATGAAATTATGAGCCGTTGTCAGTCTTGGTATAACTCTTTTCTTATGCTTTAAACTACGTAGTACTATTTCGTTGTTACGTATACTCACCACTAGGTCACTGATTGGAATTTGTTCATTTACCGACATTCCAGATTTGCCTACATACGGAATCTCATAATTTCGTAATAATGGCCTTAGTAAGACGTTTCCTATTCGTGCCTGAGGCTGGTGCGCAACTTCCGCATAAATTGCAGTGGAATCATCAAGCTGTTCCTGTAGCAGTATTTCCTTTATAAACGAAGCCAGTTCAATATCACCGTGTGCGAACCTTGTCAAGAGGTTTGCTGCTGATGGCCCCCCAGAATTATTAAGGTCAAATTTGATTTCATTTTGACCATCTCCGCCTTGTTCTTCAATAATACAGCCGAATAAATAAAAGCTGTTAGCACGCGTTTTGTGACTATTATCATTTAAAGATTTTAGCTCTGTTTCAGACAATTCTATTAAAGATCGCTGATTAGAAAGATAATCGAGATATTTTGAATGAATATACCATTGAATATCATCAAAGATAACCATCTGTGACGAGGTTTGACTGAGTCCAGCCAAGTCTTGCACAATTGAGTGATCCCCAATAATGGACTGGTTGCTACCTCCATATCCTACGCCCAACTCCGCGTCAAGGGCAGTAGTTAAAGGGATTTCTTGATATTCATACCGCGCTAAAAATTTTGCTTTAAATTCCTCCTGTATAGGATTACTATATTTTCGACTTAATGCATACAAATCCTCATGCTGTTGAATTATTTTATGAACCGTTTCACGATTCAATGCATTTTTTTCTAAAGACAAGAATAAATCAGTCTGTAAAGTATTTTTAGGGATTGCAACATCAATATCCAGTTGTTTCAATTTCTCTTTGAGATTGTGATAATAAGAGATACCGGGAGTTGCTGCCGAAATGACTTTTTGAATTTCTTGTAGCTGTTTTAATAGATACTCGAAATTTTCAAGTTTTTCAAGTTGGCGAACAAGGTTATCAAGAGGTTCTAAACCAGTTACGCAGGGTTCAAGATCTGAAACCAAAATTTGAGAGTTATATAATCCCATAATAAACTCTTCCGCTTCTTCTTGGCCTACATTTTCAATGGTCATCAATAATTGACAGACTTCCTGTATTGTCGCTCCATTTTTAACACGCGCAAGCACAGAGGTCAAATATTCAGTTTTTTCGATATTAGTTAGTTCGTAATGTCTGGTATTATCTTTTATATAATATTGCGCATACCGGAAACTCTCATTCAATTCATAAATGCTATTGTTTGGATACATCTTAACAGCCTTTTTTATATCAGTGCGACTCATCAATGCATTTATAATTGCCGTCATATAATTCATATCTATTCTTGTCTTACGGATATGTGTTTCCGCAGCAGACAATGTTATAGATGTACGATCATCGGTAAGTTTCAGTAATGCTGTACCGGCAAAAGTACCATATGGAGTACACCGGCTACTACTACGGATGTTATATTTTAATAAAGATAAGCGTAGCTTTTCTTTATCATTTTTAGATAAATTATCATGTTTTTGCATTTCCATCCAAAGAATGTCGGATGATAGGTAAATACCTTCTTCAAAAAGTGTTGGAAAATATTCAGGAATACGATAAGCGTCTTTCAGGCTTTGCACCGGAGCTCGCATAAGAACACAGGGAAAAGAATAAGTCATAAATTTAAATTAATCATCAAGCATCAAACAAAAATCCCATTCAAAATCACCTGTCAAATAACTCATTAATGCAAGCCCGATTCCACTTGCACCTTCTAAAAGAGAATAAGAATTCACCCAAGTGTTTGTAGATCCTTCGTAACTTTTGTAACCACCAACGCCATCTTTATGAATGCTTTGATCGATAGTCTTATGTATCCAAAAATCACAAGCATCCTTAAAAATTAAATCTCCTGTGTAACGCCATATTTTATTATAAATATGGGCAATCCCGGCCGACCCGTGACACAAGCCTGCGTCAAATGCTTGGGTCTCTTCGATTTCCCTTCTCGTTGTAGTGAGACGCAGTATATTTAATGAGAATTCTTCTAATGTTTTGTCGAGGAATACTTTACTAGCCTGAAATAAGATAATTCCAATACCTAAATCGCCATAACACCAAGCAAGTCGACTATAAACGGATTGTGAAGGTCCCTCTATAATACCACAGTACGGAAAATAACACTGATCGTTTTCCGGATTTGCATAGGTTTTAAGCATTTCGATCACTTGCAGCGCTAATGATTTGGCTTGTCTTTTACAAACGTTTTTTTTATAACATTGCAAGCAAAATTTAAGAATACTTGGTATTCCATGTGCGAGACCCAGATTGACCTTCTCCTTATTTTGATATTGTTCCACCATATCGAAATCCGGGAAATACGCTTTTTCGTTCTGATAAATAATTAAGTCACCAAGGAGTTGAAAGAAGCTATTAAAAAAAACTCGATAGCTTCTATTATTTGCTCGAGAATAAAGTAGATAATAAGCAATCCCTATTCCGCCATGTAAAAAATCAGGATTTTTGTACTTCTTGAGAAATTCGATAGCCCAATTGGCTAATTTAACATCTTCAGTGTTAGATAAAGCTTTCCAATCTGCATCAGATAAAATACCACTTTTATTTAGATAAGAAAACAGCCAGTTTATTCCAGCTGTACCATTACATAAAGTGGGATATGCATCTTCCAAAGAGGCTTCTGCCAATGACTGTATATTTGCTTCAAATATACTACTACTGGTTTTGCCCACGAATTCCAGATAATATTTCTCAAAAAGGCAATATCCAGCTTCACCTAATAAAAGTGATGAAGACTGGATATTTCGTTTTTGATAGGAAGCATAAATATGATCAACAATCTTACAAATATTGTCTTTCATCAATTAACCCATACAAAGTACATTGAAAGTCGCGCAGGCGCATGTATTTTGACACAATGTGGCACCGCCAAGGGAACCGCAATTATTTCCTACACAGGTTGCTGTGCAATTATCTCCTGAAAGGATATTACAATCTGTTCCTCGACGGGGATCTGTAGCTAGACAACAAGTTTGGTTCGTAACACCACTTGGTATGTCACCTCCCAGTACCTTGCTCATTTGATTATCGGTCAATGACGCGATCTTTTGTTTCTTTAGTTGAAGTTTTGAATTGTCTAATTTGATTTTTTTCATTTTTTGGTGATTAAGGATAGTAAATATTTCGTTTTAATAAATATTGTCAAATATTTTCATGAAACGAAAATTTCCTCTCTTGTAATAAAAATATTACACGAGAGGAATATCGAACTGTTTTATGGCAAAAAACACATTATAACTTTTGAGGTTGAATACCGATTGTACGGCTTGATTAAGGATAAGCTAATTGAAAATTGTTAACAAATTACTTTCAAAAAACTCCTTTAAAAGAAAAGATTAAAATTAAATCTACTAACACCATCATCGATATCCCTTTAATATTGACGTTTTGTTAGTTTATTGCCGCAAAAATAATGATAGATGTTGCTTTTGAGGTAGCTGGAATTCATTATATTAAGGTTGCAACTGTACGGGGCGGTGCTTTTGAATTTCGTATCGACCAGATCTCCGATAAGGTTTTTGAAAGGATAGTATGTACTCCGCTGGGATATTCCTGCCGAACGATTAAACCTTACAATGTTTCAATTGTTGGAGGACAAATTTGCCTCTCGTCCCGGCAAATTCTCTCCGTTTTATTTTGAGAATTTCGCTGTTTCCTGAGAATTGGGTTCCCCATTTGACGGATAAGGATTTTGGATTTCCCTTCCTTTCCGGTAGGGGGCGCCTAGTGATCAAAGATATAGTTATACTTGGTGGTGCCATTGTAACGATGAGCGAATCCGCGAGGCTATATCTTAAAAAGCAATTCTAAAATAAATAAGAAATCAGTTTTTATACATTAATAAAAAACAACAGCAACCACTGAATCTATCAAAGGCTGCGACATATTCATACTGTTTGAGGTTGAATTTCGCCAACCCTCATTGGATTTTTGAAGCGTGTAGTGAGTTCCGTACATTGTAATCTTAACCTCATTCGGCTTTTGATCTATAATATAAAAATAAAAAATACGGGTTTCCAGCTGCGCGGAAAATCTGTCATTGTTCATGGTGGTGCAAAGATATAATTGCTACATTAAAATATTCTATTGTTTATAAATGGGAGGTTGATATCAAGTGAATGGATTTTAAAGAGAATAAAAATGAATTTTATTTATTGATTAAACTCATAGAATTATACAGGCCGTTATCCGGTTAGTTAAGTGCATTTAAGTCAGCTTTATCTTATTGAAAGCAAACTGTGAAAATTCTACTTTTCCTTCACTTATTAATAAATATAGCTTACGCCCAGGATACTGTAACCATCCGGCACGCGCGTTACATAACCACATTTGATAGGGAATTACAATATCCACTCTTAGTGCGCTGGAATGTTGAACAGCGCGACATCAGTTGCAAAAACCATATTGACAGAACCGGCAATTTTAAAGCAGACGATGTTATCGATGATGAGCAATTGCTTGATTCACTCTATCAAAAGATATGGACTAATTATGACCGTGGGCACAATATGAATGCTAATGATAACCGCTGTAACATTACCCAGATGCAGGAAAGTTTTTATTATTCTAATATTGCACCGCAAACTATACAGCTAAACAGGGGGTCATGGAAATGCCTCGAATTGCAAACACGTAAGTTGGCACTGAAATACGGTAGAGTGGAAGTATGGTGCGGCAGTTATGGGAAAGCCGATAGTATCGGTGTATTAAAAATCCCTGCGTTTTGTTGGAAGATAGTTAAATGTAATGGCAACTTAACAGCCTACGTATTTCCGAACGCTTCATGGGTTAAAGGGCATAATTACAAAAGAGTTCATATCCGATGTCAATGAAATTAGAAGGCAGTCAAAACTTCAACTAATTCTAACTGATTGAACTTATAGGAAGTAGTAACTATAATTTCCTGTTTAAAGAATAAAGAAAGCCAACATCATAGCGCCCATTACCACCGCATTTATTATCACTTTAATCGTCAGGTTTTTAAATGGAATTAACGTGATCAGAAATCCAATCCCTAATACGTAAGGAGGAAACGGATAGGGTTTGTGAAAAACAATGGGTAAAAAAATAAATACAGCTGTAATTATTACTGTAGAAAGAATAAGCGTAATGGTTTTTCTATCCATATTTTTTAAGTATATAAGTATTAAGATAATTCATGTTTGCACAGTCAAACGACCCGCTGAATTATAAGGCGAAGATAACCATCAGGATTTTATAGTAACTATTTAAAAGGCTGCTGTTGATTTGTTTTTGGAACTGTGGGCGTTAATAATGATTGAAGATTAACATTCAAAAAATCAGCAATGAAAAATAATCTTTTTATAGAAGGTTGCGCCGAATTGGTACACCAGCTAGACACAGTTTCTTCCGCAACTCCCAAATGAGCAGCTAACTGTTGGTTGTTTTTGTCTGTTTATGCTAGTACTGATTTAATACGGTTGTACAGGGTTTTACCTTTTCTAGTCATTTATTTTTTTGAAGACATTTCTTCATATAGCGACCAAACTTTCTTTAATTCAGCTCTAAGTTCGAGAATGACATCATCTTTCTCTTTGATTATCCGTTCATATAATTGCCCTTCAATTTCAGATTTATGGTGGATCGTTATTGAACTATTGTTAAACCCGACATCGTTATTTTTAATTTCATTGATATAGACATTGTCTTCAGCATTTATAAGGTCTTCTACGGTAGTCTCTAATAATTCAGCAATTTCCTTTAAACGATCAATATCCAGTTTAGTAACTCCATTCTCAATTTTTTGCCAAGTTTTTAGATGCATGTGCATTTTATCAGCAATGTCCTGCTGAGTGTATCCCAATCTTGTTCTAATGATTTTGATCTTATTGTGTATAGCGCCCATAGAAGTATATAAATAGTATCCTTTTTAGTTTTTAAAGATATAAAAAGTAGGTTTTGCTTTACAGTTTTTAACTGTAAATTTAGAATATTCGATAATTTCGAATTTGAAAAATATTATTCCATTAACACAAACGATATATTATAGTAAAAAACAAATAGATTTGTAGTCTTAAATATAAGACTTCTCAACGAGCCTCGCTGGCGAATCTGGTAAATTTCACGCGACGGTAAGTAGAGCTCCATACCCTATTTATGATAGGGCTGGTGCTCGCTTATGATAATGTGTGAAACTCTTTTCGAAAGAAAAAAGTAGGCCCTACCAGAGCCTGCCAACATTAGAATTTGCGGGTTACCGGCCCTATTGTCATTATCAAAAGCCTGTTCCTTGCATAAATGAGGCTCATTATTAAAGCAAAATAATGAGTAAGACCTTAATCTCCTTTCAGCAAAAAACATCTCACAAAGCAATCTTGGATTTGTGTTCGAATGATTCGCTTCCCCTTATTAGTGATGTTCATGAAAAACTATGGGATGTCTTCCGCCTCGCCGTTAAGGGAGGTTTGGAAGATAAAGGGACGGCTTATGTACAAGAAGTTGCCCTGCTTTTTGATCAGTTAATTAGCCTGGTGGCCGCGGCCAATGCATTGCACCAGGAAAGCAGGGCTGAGTCGGAAGAAGAACCATCTTTACCCGGCAATCATTTAACCGGGCAGGAGGGTAGGGTACATGACTAATTACCCTGTACATACCTGGCTGCTGCTGATCTCCCCGCCCGAGTGAATCTTCATCTGGCTTTTTAGCCTGTGGTATTAGGTAAGCACCCGCTTGTCGTTTAAGGCCACTCATCTTCCATTTTTTTATTGGTTATTTAACACATCAAAATGAAGCAATATTTCAGCTTCCTGCTACTGCTTTGCCTTTTTTTCGGGGCCGCGGCGCAGGATAAGCCCATCCCAAATAAAACAAAATCAACTGCCGCGCTCGAAATCGGCAAAGGAGGCCTGCAAATCGGCGACCAGGTTCCTAACGTCATCATCACCGGGTTATCCGGCTTGCGGGTCAATAACAAGCAGGTGAGTAAGCTGCCTTTATCGCATTTTCGCAGCAAACTACTGATCATCAGTTTCTGGGCCACCTGGTGCGCCCCCTGCCGTGCCATGATGCCGGTGGAAGATTCATTGCAGAAGGTTTTCGGTGATCGAATAACGATCCTGCCGGTCACTTACCAGCCCGAAGCTGTGGCTGCTCCCGTATTGTCTGCCATGCGCAAAGTGCATGATTTTAAGCTGCCGGGTGTTACAGGCGATACCATACTGCGCCGCCTTTTCCCGCACCGCGCGCTGCCGCATTATGTATGGATCGACGCTAAAGGCATTGTCCGCGCCATTACCGAGGAAAAGGAGGTGACTGCGGAGAACATCCGCGCCATGCTTTCCGGTACCGGGACACTCGCACAAAAGAAAGATATCGTACAGCCTTATGACGGTACACTGCCGCTGTTAGCAGGCAGTAACGGCGGGGATGGCACCGGCCTCAAATACCATGCGCTGCTGAATAGTTACATTCCCGGACTCGAGGCCGGTATGACCGTCACCAAATTCGACAGTAGCAGCGGCCAGCGCTTTAATGTGCGTAATGTTCCCTTTGTCTGGGTCTGCCGTCTGGCCTTCGCCGATAAGGGGCGCTGGTTCCAGGATTCCCGCATCGCTGTCCTGTCCAAAGACTCCATGCGACTGAACTCCCGCCTGAGTGGACAGGCCTACATGGACTGGCTGGCACAGGGCAACGGATGGTGTTATGAACTGTTGGTGCCGCCCGGCTTGTCTTTACAAGCCTTTTCGCTGATTCAGGCCGACCTCAAACGGTTGTTCCCGGCGTATGAGGTCACCGTAGAAACCCGCAAGACGAAATGTCTTGCCCTTGTCCGCACTTCCGGCACCGATAAACTGGCGACCAAAGGCGGGGAGGTGCTGGTGGATATTGATCCTTACAAGGCCCGGCTGCGCAATAGCACCCTCGCGCAGCTGATGAAAAGGCTGGATCACCAGTATTTGCAGAACTCGCTTTTGCCGGTGGTCGACCAAACCGGCTATACCGGGCGGGTAGACCTGTCGGTCGATGGCCACTTATCCGATGTGCCTACGTTAAACAAGGCTTTGGCCGTCTATGACCTCGCTTTTGAGGAAAAAGAAGCCGCGGTCGAAATGCTCGTCATCCGTGACGCGCAGCAACCCTGATGTTTAATTATTGATTACCCCAACAAATCCTAAGCTATTCCTTATGAAATATTATATCATCGTCATCTTACTCCTGATTGGCCGGTACTGCTTTTCGCAGGAGGCCGGCAAATACACCGTTAATGGTAAGGTATTGGATGCCGGTCAGGCCTTGCCCGGCGCTTCAGTCTCCATTACCGGCACTTCTTATCGTTCTGTAACCGGCAATTCCGGCCAGTTTACTTTCAGCCTGCCGGCAGGCAGCTATGAACTGAAGGTCGCCTATGTGGGTTATAACGCCATTGAACAACGCATCACAGTGCCCATAAGTGATTCCCTGGTCATTTCGCTGCGGGTAGCCACGGCTGAACTGGAAGGTATGGTGGTTTCCACGGGTTACCAGCAAATCCCCAAGGAGCGCGTAACAGGGTCATTCGTGCAGGTGGATCGTAGCCTGGTCAACCGCAGCGTATCTACGGATATCGTAGACCGCTTGCGTGACGTCGTGCCGGGGCTGAGCTTTAATTCGGTGGGTACCCGCATCAGTATCCGCGGGCAAAGCACCATCAAATCCAATGCCGATCCCCTGATCGTGGTGGACGGTTTTCCTTACAACGAACCCATTGAAAACCTGAACCCTAACGACGTGGAATCCATCAGTATCCTCAAAGACGCGGCAGCGGCATCCATCTGGGGCGCCAAAGCCGGTAACGGGGTGATCGTCATCACCACCCGCCGGGGATTAAATAACAAACCCATGCAGGTGAGCTTCAACGCGAACGTTACAGTCGGAAAGCGTCCCGACCTGTACTTCCAACCAAGGATGAGCACCTCTGATTACATCGATATTGAAAAGCGGTTGTTCAGCGAAGACTATTATACCGGTTTGGAAAACGCGGGTAACCACCCACCGCTTTCGCCGGTAGTAGAACTCCTGATCGATGCCCGTGAAGGTAAGATCAGCCAGTCCGAAGCCGACCGTCAGATCGACGCCCTGCGCGGGCAGGATATCCGTCAGGATGTTTCACATTACCTGTACCGCACTGCCGTCAAACAGCAGTATGCCCTCAGCCTGGACGGCGGTTCCCTGCACCAGCGCTATTATTATTCCCTGGGGTATGACAGGAATCTCGACAACCTGCAGGGTAACGTTTTTAACCGTTTGACCCTGAACGGTAACAATAACTGGACGATGCTTGACCGTAAGCTGGAGTTCAGTTTAGGACTGAACCTGGTGCATACGCTGACAGACCAGAACAACCCCGGCATCCTGCTGTGGAATCGTGGGCAGGCCATTTATCCTTATGCCGCATTAGCTGACCAGAACGGGAACGCGCTCGCGTTAACGCGTGATCACCGCTTGGGGTTCATCGATGAAGCGATGGGGCAGGGCTTGCTCGACTGGCGCTACCGTCCGCTAGACGAACTCCGGCTGGCAGACAACCGCAACCGCCTGAACAGCCAGCGGATCAACGCTGCCCTCAAATATCGCCTGCCGCTGGGCCTGCAGGCGCAGGTGCTTTACCAGTATGACCGCAGCCAGTTAGCCGGCCGGAACCTGCAGTCCGCGGAAAGTTATGCCGCGCGGGATATGATCAACCGGTTCACGCAGGTCAATGAAGATGACGGCACAATGGTCAGGCCGGTGCCTCTGGGTGGCCTACTCGACCTGTCGAACAGCACCACGATCAGTCATGACGGACGGGCGCAGTTAAGTTATGACGGCGATTTAGGTGCGAAACACAGCCTGAACGCGCTGACCGGATACGAGATCCGTACCCAGAACGTGCTGGCCGACGCTTACCGTCTCTATGGCTATGACGCGGAACATGCGACTTCATTGCCAGTGGACGGCCGTTCACTATTCCCGCGTTTCGACGACCCATTCCAGGAAAACGCGATCCCGCTGAATACGGAAGAAACCGACTTGACCGATCGTTACCGTTCCTGGTATGCCAATGCTGCCTATACATATGATGGAAGGCTGACCATATCGGGAAGTGCCCGCATAGACCAGTCCAACGTGTTCGGGGTGAAGACCAATCAAAAAGGTGTACCGCTCTGGTCGGCCGGCGCTGCCTGGCAGCTCAGCCGTGAAAGTTTTTACCATATCGGCTGGCTGTCCGAACTGAAACTGCGGGCTACCTACGGTTTTAACGGGAACAGCAATAAAAGCCTTTCCGCTTACACTACGGCTTTGTATTATGACGGGAGTGATTCCCAGATCCAGCAACCTTACGCGGATATCCTGAACCCGCCGAATCCCCTGCTGCGCTGGGAAAAGATCAGGCATATCAACCTCGGGCTTGACTTCGCCGCCTTTGCCCACCGGGTATCCGGCACGCTGGAGTTTTATCTGAAGCGCGGGACGGACCTGATCGGCAGGACAACTTACCCGCCCTCATCCGGCGTGAGCGTTTTTACCGGTAATACGGCACAGACAAGCGGACATGGTTTTGACCTTGACCTGCAGACGCGCAACCTGGCCGGTGTTTTCAGCTGGACCAGCAACGTGATCGTCAGTCGTATTTCTGAGAAGGTGACGCAATATGAACAGGCTTCCCTGTCGCAGGATTACCTGTTTGGCGGTGCCACAGGCAGCTATCCGTTTACCGGCAAACCGCTTTTCGCGGTTTACAGTTATGCCTCCGCCGGGCTGGATCCGGAAACGGGCGACCCGAGAGGTTATCTGAACGGGGAGGTGAGTAAGGATTATACCGCGATGTCGGCAGCGGCAACCCCGGAGAACCTGGTATATCACGGTTCGTCCCGCCCGACCTGGTTCGGCGCATTCCGTAATACCATCAGTTATAAAAGCTGGAGCTTGTCGGCCAATATCAGTTACCGTTTCGGTTATTATTTCCGGCGACCATCGATCCGTTACAGCAACAACTACGGCCTCGCCGGTCAACAAGGTGATTATTCCCTGCGCTGGCAGAATTCGGGTGATGAGACACATACCGTGGTGCCGTCTATTCCCGCCGCAGCGAGTGCCGCCCGCGATGACTTTTATACCTATTCCTCGGCGTTGGTGGAAAAAGGGGATCATATCCGCCTGCAGGACCTGACCGCATCTTATACTTTCGCGCAGGGTAAATTTACCTTCCTGCCCAAAGGCAGTTTACAGGTTTACATATATGCCGCCAACCTGGGTATCCTCTGGCGCGCCAATAAAAACCACATCGATCCGGACTTTTTACAAACTTATCCCGCCCCGAGGACCATCGCAGGCGGTATCCGCTTAAACTTTTAATCATTGAAGATGAAAAAGAATAAACTTATACAATACCTCCTGTTCTTCCTGATTGCCGCCGTACTGGGCACAGGCTGCGGTAAGGATTTTTTAGAAAAGAAACCCAGCAAGGCTTTACTGGTTCCCGCTACCCCGGCTGATTTCCTGGCGCTCCTTGATAACATACAGGTATTTAATTACTCGCCTGCATTAACATCACTCGCAGACGGCGACCTGGTCGTGTCCGATGCGGGTTTTAACGGCTACGGGGAGGATTACGAGCGCACCTCTTATACCTGGGCGAAGGAGATCTTTACCGGTTCACCTGCACTGGACTGGAGCAGGCCGTATCAGCAAGTGTTTTACGCAAATATCGTACTCGACGGACTTAACGAACTGAAGCCGGGAACCTTTGCCGCTACAGAGCTGAATGTGATTAAAGGAACCGCGTTGTTCTACCGTGCCTATGCTTTTTTCAACCTGGCGCAGCAGTTCGCGTTACCTTACCGCCAGGAGACGGCGGATGCCGATCCCGGCATTCCATTACCGCTCAGCAGCCCGGTCGACCGGCAATTGCCAAGAGCGAGCCTGGCAGTTACTTATGACAGGATACTGACCGACCTGCGCGAAGCCCGGCGCTTATTACCGTCGACGGCGGCTTATAAGAGCCGGCCTGTTACGGCCGCTGCTTTCGGCATGCTGGCACGCGTCAACCTCGCCATGGAAAACTACGAAGCCGCCGGACGTTACGCGGATTCCTGCCTGCGGCTCCGCTCCGCACTGATCGATTATAATACGCTGAACCCGGCAGCTAACCGGCCGTTCCCGTCGGCTTTACCCAACGGGAATGATGAAGTGATCTGGTACGCGGTAGATAACAGTTATTCTTTCGCGACTTCTGCTTCGCCTACGGTTGCAGATCCGGCCTTTTATAATTCTTTCGATCAGGACGACCTTCGAAAAGGGTTGTTTTTTCGCCCGCTTGGCGACGAAACCTTCCGTTTCAAAGGAAGTTACACCGGGAATATCTATAATTTTTCGGGGCTGGCTGCCGATGAGATCTGGCTGATCCGGGCGGAATGCCGGGCAAGGGCAGGGGAGACCGCCGAAGCCTTAAGTGATCTGAATACATTACTGGAAAAACGCTGGCTTGCGGGAAAATTCAAGCCGGTTACCGCAGCCGATGCGGAAGCCGCATTAAGAAAAATACTGGAGGAAAGACGGAAGGAGCTATTCCGGCGGGGGCAACGCTGGTCCGATCTCCGGCGGCTTAACCGCGATGAACGTTTCAAAGTCACCCTGACGAGAACCATAGCCGAACAGACCTACACATTGCTGCCGGAAAGCAAACGCTATGTGTACCCCATCCCGCCTGAAGAGATCCGGCTGAACAATATCCCGCAAAATGAGCGCTGAGGGAAGATACCACGAAGCCGCAGGCCGGGTAGACCTGCGGCGTTCGGCCGGGAATGAATACGGGGAATCAGTTAGCGAAAGTACCGTTCACAATAGTGATCGGATCAGCAGTGCCCGGGTGGGTATCACCCGCCTGGTTGTTCGGGTTCACATCCGAATCGTAGGTCGCGGTACATACACCTGAGCTGCCGGTACAGCTGTAGGTAGACGGGCTTGCCGTAGTGACGTCCACATACAATCCGGTGCTGCGGTCAAGGCCCCATTTTTTAACCGCGAAGTGGTTAGCATTACCTGCATAGGCGCTGCCGATCCCCAGGATCGCAGCGGCAAGGGCGAAACGAATACTTAATTTTTTCATGGTACTGAACGCTTTTTTGCGAAAAAACGAACCAAAAACTTTTGCATGATGTGCCTACTCTGTTCAAGGTTTTCGGCTTTCCCTTTATCTGTCGGTCAGTTAACAGTCGGTAAAGAATGGCTCGGAGTAGCTGAAAAACGCCACCCCGCGATACTCAGGACAAGAAAGAAAAGATTTAAAAAGAAATGTTGTGTCCAGTTAAGCCGGCCGATCACCCCGCCGCAGGAACAGGGCACCCTGTCCCAGGCGCCGGCAAGTACCAGGAGAATGTAGCCTGTAAATACGGCGAGCGTGACCATGGATAGTAATAGCCCAATACGTTGGGTTCGCGGGTGCAACAATAACGCGGCGATCAGCAGCTCCGCCGGGATAAGCGTGTACAGCAGCAGGTCAGCCAGCCAACCAGGAATATTTTGGTTATGTAGTTGCCAGCTGAATTCACTGAAGGTGAATAGTTTGCTTGCTGCTGCGTACGTGAATAACAGGACGAGCAGGGCAGGAGCAAATGATTTAATAATTGTGCGCATGGTCGTTTTTTTAACAAAGGAAGCGGCCTCGGCAATAGTAAAACAGTGGGAGATGGGTAGTATACCCTTTGAAAATTATGATGGACAGTGAATTTGAATTTTTTCCGGAGGTCTTTGTAAGGGCACCATTTTATAGTTTTAGCGGTTATGACCTGGACCGTTTACCGGAAATATTACAGGATAAGTATTTTTTAAACGCCTTATGGCTCGCCAGCCCTGAATTCTACGGGGTGCTGGAAACCAAAAAGTTCAAGTTTGAAGTTCTTACGGCCAGGGAAATATATTCGGTGGCTAAATATTATAACCGCATGAGTTTCCGCCCTACACCGTTCGGGGCGTTTGCTTCGTTTTCAACGGTATCCTGGAGCAACGACCAGGTGCTGCGCCTGGGCAATGACCACTCGACCATAGTGCACTTACAGCCTGACCAGGCCTGGCTTGCTGCCATAAAACAGGACCACCCTTTACAGGAAGAACAAACCCTACTAAGATTAAATTCAACTGTTTACCGGGTAGGAAAGCATTTTCGGTATTACGTGGCCACTACGGATGAAAAGGGGAAATATCAATACGCTATTGACGGGATTGCCGCGGAGAAGTTTTATGTTGACCTGGTGCAGTTGCTAAGTAAAGGAACTGTTAAGGCTCCCGATTTACTGCTCTGGATCTCCGGTTTCCTTGGTGGTGACACCGAGGAAGCGCGTGATTATCTCCGTTTTTTGATCTCTTCGCAGCTCTGTTATACGAACGGGCTCAGTCAGATGATTGAAACGGACACTCCACTCCATAATGATAGCCTTAAAAATACAGGTATACATACATTGATCACCAACGTCCGTCAATCATGGAAGGACGGTCTCCTTTTAAAAGATCAATTGGCTCCTGATTTTACCGACATCCCATTTGCATTAAATTCGGGAAAGTCCATGTTCTATACCGCACTGCAACGACCAGTTCATAACAGCGGCGCAAATGCGGTGGACCAGGCAGTGATCAGGAGAGCACTCGCCTATTTAAAAGCACTGTCATTTCCTTCAGTCAATAGCAGCCTGGTCCGTTATAAAAAGGCATTTGAAAAGAAATATGGCAACAGGAAGGTCCCGCTTCTGGAAGCGCTGGACCCGGATACCGGCATTTTATACGAAGCAAGGACATCCGGCGGTGTAGGTGAGGCTATGTTGAATGGTATCCAGTTTCCGGTCAGCAAGTCGCCAGGGAAACAACTCGATTGGTCTCCTGTACATCGGCTCCTGTTAGCCGCGTGGCATCAAACCGGACGGCCAGACCGGTCGCCCATTTCTATCCGGGAAGAGGATATAATAGAAATAGCCAACAGGGATCCGATCCCGGTTTTGCCAAATAGCCTTTCAGTGATGTACCGGAAGACCGCTGAATACCTGATTATCGAACAAGCAGGGGGCGTAAGCGCTAATACCCTGGTTGGAAGATTTTCCTTGTTTGATGACGCAACCTGGCAATTATGCAGGAAGATCGCTGCTCTTGAACAGGAGGCCAATCCTAATGTGATTTTCGCTGACATTGATCAGTTGTCTCACACCCACGTCGATAATATCAACCGGAGGCGGATGATCTATCAGTATATTATCCCGCTAAATGTTTATCCAAGGCAGGATGGGTACTCACTGATTAAACCTGAAGAACTGCTGGTGTCCGTAAATAACGGGGAATTAACATTGGAGTCTATTAAAGAAAAAAAACGAGTGGTCCCGAGACTGGCAACGGCTTTTAACTACCGGCACAATGACATGCCGTTGTTCAGGTTTTTATGTGATCTGCAATACCAGGGCTTACAGGCCAGCTTAAACTTTGATCCGGAATATTATTTCCCGGGTCTGGATTATTATCCCAGGGTAATGGTCGGAGATATTATTCTCAGCCTGGCCAAATGGTTAATTTCATCTGACAAAGTGCAGGCTTCAGTATTCAAGGATGATCGACCAGTCATAGATAAGATCAGGTCATTCAGGAAAAATTATAAACTACCGCGCCGTGTTTCCCTGGGCGACACCGACCAGCAATTAGTATTCGACCTCGCCAATCCCTCTGAAACCGAATTCTTTATGCAATGTATTAACGGATTAAAGCAGTTTAAACTTACGGAATATCTACTGCCAGATCGTTCCGTCAAGAACGGTCATGATCCCTACGCTGCCCAATTCATCGTTTTTTTGAACCATAAACAAAAAATTTATAAAGAAACTACAATGGTGAATTCGCAAAAACAGTTACCTGTTGCGCGAAGCTTTTTACCCGGCAGCGAATGGCTGTATATCAAATTGTTTTGCACTCCCGAAATGGCTGATGAGTTGTTAAAGATTATCATTCACCCTTTGATTAAAAAATTTGCGGCGCAACTGGAACGCTGGTTTTTTATTCGGTACAATGAAGATGGTCACCATATCCGGCTGCGCTTAAAAGGTAGCAATGATGTTTTGGCCAAGCTACTGTCTGCCATTCAACGCAGGCTCATCAGGTATCATTTAGGGAGCGTACTTCATCAATTTGAGGTAACCATTTATGACAGGGAAGTAGAAAGATACGGTGCAGATTTCATAGAGAAAGCGGAATCCATTTTTTATGAAGGCAGCCGTTTGGCATTATGGCATCTTTCACAACGTGGCGGCCATGGATTGACGCTATTCAATTTTGGCGTATTAACGGCATGGAAAATGATCATGGCGGCATACGATAAGAATTTTGATCATTGCCTTCAGTTTGCAGCGATAATGCGGGATAGTTTTCTCCTGGAATTTAAAGCTGATAAGAAAATGCGGATTAGCCTGGATAAAAAATATAGGACGCTTAAAACGGACCTAACGTCTATGCTGGAAGGCGTTGTTACCGGCGGCAGGAACGATGTTTTGGTGAAGAAATTGAATTTGTTTGCCAGGGAGATGCAGGGGTTTGGGACTACCCGGTCATATAGATCCCCCGAAAAAAATGAACAACTATTAGGTGACCTGGTGCATATGCAATTGAACCGGACATTTAATGAACTGCCCAGGCAGCAGGAATTGCTGGTTTACTATTGCCTGTACGAGTACTGGTTATCGGTGAAGGCCAGATCCTATAAGTAGGTGATGCGTCCGTCCCGGTTAATAGGCTGTTGGGATCATTTAGATTCAGGAAGAATATGCCCGACCATTTTGTCCTTGAAAGGTTGCCGGTAAGCACGACCGACCGGGATCCTGATTTTATCGTCAATCCAGACCTGTCCGGGTTCAATAACCCTGATACTACGATGATGGACGATATAGGAGTGGTGAATCCTGGAGAATTCCGCCCAGGGCAACCTTTCGAGGATTTCCGCCATGGACAGGTAGGTGATCAACTTTTGTCCGGTCGTGAAGATCTCTATGTAATTGGATGCGGCCTGTATGTACAAGATGTCGGGGATGTTGATTCTAACAAGTTTTCCCTTGATGCCGCTTTTGACGAATAAAAAATCCGGCGAAGTGTTTTGCACCTCAGGTACGTTCTTTCTCATTCGAATGTTTTGTACGCAGGCAAGGAACCTATCGTAGCTGATCGGCTTCAGTAAATAATCGGCTGCGTGTTTTTCGAACGCCTCCACCGCGTATTCGCGGAATGCAGTCGTAATCACTATTTCGATTCTTTGGGGAATCATTCCCGCTAGGGTCAGGCCTGACATTTGTGGCATATCCACATCCAGGAACAATATGTCAGTTGGGCTAATTGTGCTAATTTCTTCAAGCGCAAATACAGGATTGGTGGATGAGCCTGCAAGCTTAAGGCCGGGCGTATTGAGAATGTAGTCGCTCAGCACGTTGATGGCGTGATGCTCATCATCTATAACATAACATGAAAGGCTCATAAATTGATCGATAAACGAGTGATAAAATGGGTTTCTGATTCGTCGACCTTCAATTTATAATTGCCTGGGTAAGTGTTATCGAGCCGAATCTGGATATTAGAAAGCCCGATTTGCTTTCGGGGAGGTTCGTTACTTTTTTGTTTTTTAAGATTTTTCGCGTAGTAAGTCAGCACACCCTCACTGAAACCGATCGATATCCGTGCTGGTTGCTCGCTATCCTGCAGATGACCATGCTTGAATACGTTCTCCGTCAGCGTCAGCAAAACCAGCGGAATGAGGCGAAGTCCGATGAAATCGCCATGAAAATTACAGATGATAAATTGTTGCTGAAAACGATACCGGTTGATCTCGACGAGGTTTTCTATTTGCTCCAGTTCATCCTCAACGAATATTTTTCCGTCATCGTTATTGCTATCCAGGCTGAAGCGGAGGATATCTGCCAGCAGAAGGGCACAATTGCCAGCTTGCTCGGAAACCTTGTAAACGGAGCTGTGTATAAAACTTAATGCATTAAATAGCATGTGGGGGCTAATTTGCTGTTGTAAATAGGCGTTTTCGGCAACAGCGAGACGGTTTTGCAGTTCCATCTGGCGGTTTTGCGTTTCCAGCCTAAGGCGTTCCAATTGTTCGGCTTTCTTCATGACCGCGTTCCTATTCATTCCGAGCCAGTAAAAAAAGGCGAGCACGGCAAAATAACTAAGACGGATGAGGCTTAAAATAAGTGTCGTGCGGTTAGTGGTAATATTCTTCAAAGAGAAACCACCGCCTTTAAGTAGAGCATCCAGCATGTATTTTAAGAAAAATGCGATTAAAACCAAGACGATAAAGTGGAATATTTTCGTTATCCCGGAGAGTAGATTGAGTTTGAAGCTTTCAAAGATATAGTGTGCCAAAAGATAAAAGAAGGTGATGTTGATCAGGTAATATAGCACATAATTGAGGATCGGTTCTAATTTTCCTGTTGCATATTTAAGTAAACCTAACTCATAAGAGGCAAATAGCAACCAGCAGAATGCATGTTTTAGCAGGATGGACAAGCGGGGAGCTTGCCAAAAGGATGAGTTAAATATTATTGACGTCGGCATAGGTAAAAAGGTCGATGGTATAAAAAAAGCCTTGTTCTTAAAAATCAATTTTAATTTAACTAAAAAATAACAAATATGAAAGCACTAACAAAAAAACCATTAAAACAAGCTATGTCCATTTTTTCACCCTTTAAAAGCGTAAGTGGCGTACATCCAGTCGCTATGGAAACTGATCCTACCAATACAGTGACGGTAACATTAACCACCACTACACATTTTCATGCGAAATAAATTGTGATGTTCTGTGAAGACCTTTACCAGTTGGAAGAAGCTTTTGCGCTGCTCGTTAAGCCTGAGAAAAACCGGGGGAATTCTGACCCTGTTCAGTCAATGGCCAGTGCAGCCAGTAGTATGTTTCGTTCATGGGAAAGGTCTTTGCTTTCCAATGTATCTGAACAAAGTCTTCGGCGTTATTTTACCTTACACCTGGAACGGGTCGCTTACCTGCTACAAGAATTAGATCCTTTCAATAAAAAAGATGGAATCAATTTAATACACGAGGTTCGCTACTCAGAGGCATCTAGAATTCTTTTATTTATTATCGATGAGCTGCTGCAACGATACCATTGGTATTTAAAAAGTCAGATTCAGGCTCCCAATATATGGCAGGAAAAGTGGATTGGCAGCCATACTGATCTATTGGATAATGTAATAAACGGCGAGTTCAGAACACGTGCCGGTACATACCTTTCGGATATCCTATACGTTTATTGCTCCGATTTACTGAACTCACCCATAAGTCAGCACAATCTATTCCATTCTTTTATTTACACCCAAAATCTTTTACTGGAGTTACAAAGCCTGCATACTTCAGGCAGGTTGAATCCAGAATCTCTTGCTGAAAAATTGTTATGCCTGGATTTTAACTATCTTCCCTATGCCGTTAATTTGCAGGATCAGATGCTCCATAGGACTGGAGAATTAAAAGACAAAACAAAACAGTTGGCTTACTTTGAACAGCAAAAAAGACTGATCAGCTTACATAAGAGTACGGATGGTATGAAATGCCAAACGCGGTGGCCATCATTGTCGGTTATGGTGGGTGGCTGGCTGGACGAACAGATCAATAAGCTCGAATCGAAATTATTTCAGGAGGAAGTCAGTCTGCCTATTGCAGGAAAGAAAGTTTTGTTGCAATTACCGGTTGCTCAGATCGCTTTTTTCGCCAGGCTTTTTGTTGACGGGAAACTCCTCAACGGGCTTTCGCTTACAGAATTGTTTGACTTTATTTCAAAAAACTTCAGTTCCAAGAAGCAGTCAGTCATTTCGCCCGGAAGTTTAAGCAAAGAATACTATAGCCCTGAACAGGTGACCGCAGGACGCGTTCGAGGTTTCCTATTAGATATGGTTGCCTATATCAACCGCCATTTTTTTCCACTGCTGGCTGCAGGTATTGTATTAAACCATTTCTGATCAGGTACCCGCTCAGTTCGTGCAGCCAGGTATAACTGAATGACGGATTTGCCAGTAATTTTTCCTCTCCCGATTCAATTATTTCTCTTAGTGTACTATAGCCCATTACTGCGCACTGCTGTTTAAACCCGGCATTAAAGTCAAGTGAAATGATCTTGCCGTCAAGATGCTCATCATTTTTCATTTGCTAACGATTGAATAAGTAAATATACCAAATCAACAGTAAATATACATATAAGTAGACTACATATATGTAGTCTACTTATAATTGGTTTTAGACGCCTGTTTTTTTCAGTTATTTTACCATATGACTGGCAGTTTTAAAGGCCCGAAAGATGAAAAGCTCTCCAAAGAAATAGTAAAACGACTTGGTGAAAGAATAAAACAGATCCGTATTCAATTGGGGTATGAAACTGCTGAAGCATTTGCCAATGCCCATGATATTCACCGTTCACAATACAGTAAATTTGAGCAGGGGCAGAATTTGACCTTTGTTACCATCGGCTTACTTATATCAAAGATGGGTGTTAAATACAGGGATTTTTTTGAGGAGGGGTTTGATAACTGACAGTATCTGGAAGAGCTTTTTTAATAAAGACTTGCCTGATATGCAACCCTTTAGTTCTTTATATTATAAGAATCGTTAATACGATAATGCAATAAAAGGAAGCCGGGTTGGTTTCCTTTTATAGTATTAAGCCAGGTGGCAATTCGATATGCATAAAGTATATCTTCCCATTTAGAAAGTCGTCAAGCAACAATAGAAAACGTTGCGTAATCCTTAATTTTCGGCCGCTTCCTTTGTTGGTTCCATATAAGGCAATGAGTAACGCTCGCTATGAAAGATCATCTGGTACCATTCCCAAAAGCGCCATGGTTTGATAGTGAAATTTCTGTACAGATTATTATCTCCCTGATCCTTTTCTGGATGTTTGCAAAGGAAAAAACCATAACTTCTTTGGCATCCCCAGTAGGATTTTCCTTTACCGCCTTCCTCGCTATATGTAAAGGTTGCATCGATATTGCTGTAAGTATAGTTTTCTGTCAGAAAATAATTTATTGGTGGAAGATTAATTACTATAACGACGAGTATTAATATTACTAAAATTACTTTTTTCATGCTGCTTTATTACATGGTCCATTACTATTAGGCGTAGTGCCACCTTTTTTATTCACATTATTGGTATTTAGTTCCCGGATGCTTTTCCCGAGTCCGGCGGGGCACATGACCATTGGAGATCCGCCTGGGCCGCTCGGCCCTACAAAATTAAAAGAACTCGGCAAATCTATGCCCCCCTTCAAGCAGGCAATGTCCACAAAAGTTGTGCAGTTGAATTTCAGCATATCATAGGTAGATGGTGGGTTAGCGATGTAATTCATAATTTTCTTAAAACTAGCTGCATTGATTGTATAAGTGATACTTACATCAAAATTTAGATCGCCACCATTATTGACTATTTTACTGGATCCTCCAAAAGCCGCCCGAGTCGTACTAGGATAATAACCTAACACTTGCGTAACCGAGCTGCTACCGTTACTTTTAGTGAGCCCGATCGCTGTATGTCCCACGCTATTTGGGCCGATGTTGAATTCCGTCCCCGGGAATGGTTCCTGGACGTAGACCGTTACCTTCATGGTAGCGCCTGCATCAGCAATATTGTCAAAGCAATTCATGAGTTCATTTGGCTTTACTTTGGTCCCTTTTTCGCCTGGTAAATTCGAAGTAGGTGGAGGGGGTGTCGCAGGAGGGAGGTTTCCACCACCACCCCCGCCGGTGACCGGTCCTGATCCGAAACCGTCCGGTAGGGAAGGCGGGTTATCCTGCACGGTGGTATACGAGCATATCTTTTCAGAATAAATGACCAGTTCTCCTTCCGCGTTAGTATAGGATGATTGGTACCATGTACAGGTTTCGATCACACGAACCAGGTTAGTCGTCAGACTGTTGTTTTTAGTTCCCGTCGGTATCCTACGGATCTCACCGGTCGCTTTACCGTTAGCCAGCACGATACCCGAGATCAAATGGTAGTCCAGATCATATACAAATACGCGCCCAGTAAAATGGTCATGACCGGCTTGTTCACCTTTTTGTAAACTTAAGAGGTCAGGTACGATTTCAAAGATGTAGGCGCTGATTTCTCCGGAAGCTAACCGGTAGAAAGCTAATTTTCGATAACCCGCTCTATATCCGCTCATCTTCGCCTGCCCTTTTAACGGGATCAGCCAGTAATTGCCGGATGCTTTTTGATGACTACTCGCTTTAATCCATTCTGGATCCCATTTGCCGTGATCTATGGATGAAGTATTTCCGGACGACCGGATTTTCCTTTCAGCATTCTGGTACCACTGCTTTGCACTGTTCAGCGTCAGGGTATCGCCCTGACTCGAAGCTGTTGCTGGAACATCAACGGCATTTTCCTTCCGGCAGGCCGCGTTTACCAGCAGCAGCAATAAGGTGATATAGGTGATCTTTTTCATAGGCATGGTACAAAGTTGGATGGAAATCGAGTTTGCTTTTTTGACAAAAGTCAAAAAGTCACTTTTTCCCGCGCACGCGGCTTAAGGTTTCCTGGCTGATACCCAGGTAAGAAGCGATCTGCCCCAGCTGTGCTTTTTGCAGGATACCGGGATGTGTTTCCAACAGCCTTTCATACCTTTCTTTAGCGCTCAGTGTGCGCAGCAAAATATTCCTTTCCTCGGCAAGAATATAGTACTTCTCGGTCAGCTGGCGGCCATGGAAATTAAATTCGGGATGTTCTGCGTAAATCCCTTGCAGCTGCTGCCAGCTCATGGACAACAATTCACTGTCTTCCAGCAATTCTATGTATTCAGCCGCAGGCTTCTGAGTATAGAAGCTAAAAACGGAGATCATCAGGTCGCCTTTACCCATAAACCACGAAGTATACTCTTTGCCATCCGGTGTCAGGTAATAGGCACGGGCAAAACCGCTGTTGATAAAATAAATATGCTTACTTACCTGCCCGTCCTTCAGGAGGATGGTTTTTTTTCGGAAATATTCTTTTTTTACGCCTTCTGTTATGCGTTTTTGCAGGCGTTCATTTAAGGGAGAAATGAACGATAAGGTGTTGATCAGTAAATCAGTTTTCACGTGAAATTGTATAGGTTGAAAAATTTGACAATAGTCAACCCTTTCCGGTATTACAAGAATTTACTTTGTGTTAATCAAATAATGCTTATTAGTTAACGTTGGTTGATTCAAAACTGTTGCCTTCACCGACGAATGATTCGCTAGAAGCAAGTAAACTGGCATTTTTATGACAATTAGGATATGGTTTAGGCTGTTACACGAATTTGACGAGAGTGTATAAGTTTATTAATTATTTCGTCTAAGGCAATCTTTGATTTTACTTAAAATATGGAGGGCATACTATGATCAATGAGTGGAGCCGCAAGGTTTTTGAACAAATGTTAGGAGAGCTGGAAAAAAGGGGCGAACCGGCAAGCGGTTCACTAATAATGTTAACGGAACGGATCAACATTATCCGGCAGTATTTGGTGGAACTACGCACGTATCTCGGCAGCTATTCCTTTGAATCCATAAGTGAGGAAATTCTTTTTTTTAAAGAAACAAAGCCAATGTTTTACAGCAGGCATATTTTTGAAGTCATGCACGCGCGCTTCCTCAAATCGATGCCTATAGGAACGGATGAGCAGGTTGGCCGGTACCTGGAATCCGAACTTATACGTGTTAACCTGTATTTTGAACGTTATTCCTTTTATTATGATTACTATCGTTATGGTGGGGATGAACTGGACCAGGTATACTTCCTGCGTGGACCAAAGGCAGCAATGGTTTATCAATCAGAATTCCCTGAATTATACACAGACCTATCCACGGGGCTGGATTATCTTTTTGCGAAATTTAGAGCTTACGAACAATTGCGGGAGATAATTTTGGAACAGATTTCCAGTCCTGGCCGTACGAACCCCACTAAGCATGTTGAATTTAAGGGTATGTTGAAGTGGACCGGTGCCGTGGTTAATATCGTGGAACTGGCTTACGGCATCTGGCTGACCGGGCAGATCAATAACGGTAACGTAAGCCTGAACCAGATCGTCCGCTGGCTGGAGGAAAGTTTACAATTGAAAGTAGGAATCGTTCAGCGGCGTTTTACCGAAATTGAAAGTCGGAAACGAACCAGCCAAACCCAATTCATAGAACAAATGCGGAAGGCTATCCTAGAGAAAATACACCAAGACAGTGCCAGGTGAGCCCGTTGTGAATTTCTGCAAACAAGAAATTAGGTTGACCGTTTTATCTTAAACTTAAATTGCTATGGAAACTCAAACGCCTGATAAGGAAAACATCAACAAGGACATCGTACCTGATTTTATAGAGGAGAATAATGACGGAGATAGCCTGCATAAAGACAAAATAACCGCTCATGAGCAGGAAAGTTTTCCGGAACTTGGGCACCAAACGATAACCGGCAGTGCTACAGATAACAGTGACATGGAGACAGAGCCGGAAGATGATGGCGACCACAGCCTTATTGGTCCCGAAGACTAAGACTTAGCTATATGGGTTGTCGTGTTGTAATTTTTTAGTGGTATGCTTGGATTTAGCTATGGCTATTGGAAATGAAATAAATTTCTTTACGCCTGGCAGGATCAGTGCAAATACAAATATATAGTTAAATGCCTAATAATAAAGGTCAGTTACCATTCACTCCTTTTACATTCATGTGCCATGCGGTCAACCACCTATTATCTTTTGGAAAACGCTCATCGTGACATTATCGTTCACGGGCAAAGCGGGCTGCGCGTCAATGTGTTTAACCTGGAGACGGAGGGATTTGAACCTAAAAGAGGGGAGATCCATATTTTTGGTGACGATCATGGTGAATGGCTGGCCTTTGAAACGGATGGATGGACAGTAAAGGACATTGACCTGATCAGCGGGGCGGTGCTTTGGTATGCCCGGTTGCTTGATTACCCAGAAATGGAAGTCCGGACGATGGATCCCCGTCCAGCTCACCGCTTGAGGATCGTGATCCATTAGTCTTTAATGTTTATTTCAAGGCGCATATGGTGATAAATGTAGTGGCCCTTATTAATCTCGACATTGCGAGAAGAAAAAGTCCCTTGCGCCCGTGCCAAAAGACTTTTAACCTAACCTATCAAAACGGTAAGCAAGGTGCCTACCTATCATTTAAAGAGCAGTAATAAGGAAGAAATAGATATAATAAGTAAGATATGCTTAATTACTGACGACTTATACACGTCTTGGTGTTTATAAGCATTCATCTTGTTAATATATTGAAATCGATTTACAGACAGGGGCAATACGTTCCATAAATTGCAGCCATCTCACGTATAATGGTGACTTTTAAATTTGCGTTAACCGGATGTTAAAATAACAATACCTAAGTTTGCTATGCAATGTATCCAAAACTGCATTGCGTGATAAGGTTTAGGTTTAAATCCCCAGGCAGCGAGTGTTCTGGGGATTTTATTTTATAACTATTAAATGTGTATTACGTATAAGACACCATCGATATCGGAACAAATAATTTTGAAGTTTAAGGTTTAGGATGGTCTGCATTGGGGAGGGCATCCAGTTTTAAGTTTTTGTACAATAGTTCATAATTGTCCATAACAAAGAAATCTCCGGTCAGCGAGTGTACCGGAGGTTTTTACGACACTTTTTACAATAATACCCCGTTAATAGTTAAAATAACAAGTTTTAGCCGATCCGCAATTCAAAGGTGGTTTTCATAAAGCCACCTTTTTTATATTTTGGTCAATTGACTTTTATTTCAATGTATAAGCTTATGATTATCTTTATTTAAGCGGGTTTGCAACTTTCGGTTGTTTAACTTTTTGTTAATTTTTAAAAATATGAAAAAGACAATCTTGATGGCGTGCCTTTTAGCCGGGACCATAATCGCAGTATATGTACCTATGTCAAAAATAGATGAGCATCCAGACACTGATATCATATTGGGCAAAGGCATAAACCCACATTTCATATTGAAATAATCCTAGTTAATTCTAAAACGTGTGATGTAAATAAGTACTCCTGCGATGGTTGAAATTACCAATACTGCTGCCATATGTTTAAAGCTTGGTTTAATATACAAAACTAAATAAGGTTTGGTTTAGATAAATTTTATTAAAAATCAGGAACAGAACCAAATTACTTGCATCATTCATTTTGATACCCGCATTGTTCTATCAAGGAAGTGATTGTCTAATCCAGAATGAAAAACAAAATGGAGAATTTATTTACCCGTGTATTGAACCTGAAATTGATTTTTAGTATGTTGTCTGCAAATGACAGAGATTGAATATTTGAACCGTATAATGGTTTATTTAAAACAGGAATTACCGCCCGTATATTGGGATAGGATAGTTATCAATGAAGGGGGTATTAATTGTTGAATTGCCCGATGATGTTTCTTTTAATGATACTTATAATGTCCTACATCCTTTAATATTAAGTAATGTCCAAAGAGTAAGGAACAGGGAATATGATTTGAACTTTAGTGTTTGTAGTCCTAACCAGCTGAGGGACTTTAAAATATATTAGTAGTGCAGTCACAAGAACAAATTTATCAAAAGATGGTTACCACTTTGATTTTGTTTATGAAGTTTTTTACTACAAATATATTAGCTGTATTACTTTCAATTTCTACAATTGCGATAGGTTACAGTGTGTTAATCGCTCTTTCCCAATTGTTTTTTATCTATGTCTCTATGTGGGGATGCTTTTTTATAGCACCATTAATTTATTTTGGCTGCTTTGCCCTGACACGATTTAGTGTTTTTAATGTGCCCTTAAAAATCTTCAAGTCAGATTCACTCGCACCAGGTCTTATAATAGTTACCTGCATGATGTTCTTCGGCGTATTCAATTTATTGATTTACGAAGAAATGAATGTTTATGAAATACCTAATTGGCATTTCATAATGATATTCGTAGCATTGATTTACGGAAGTTTATTGCAATTAGCTAAATCTCAATTGCTAATCAATTTACTTGATTAGGATAGTATTAGCTGCTCTTTTTTTCTGTTCACAAATAACTCCACTCAGCGTACCGCTACGCCGAGTGGAATCTGTTATAAGTTACGTCCTGCCCGTTGACAGGCATAGACAAAGTTTAAAAATCTACTTTTAAAAATCAAATTAGCCGTGCTTAATAGGTAAAAAAATAATCCCCGAAGCACTCGCTGTTCAGGGATTATATCGGCATCTTACCACAGAATAACCGATTGACGAAACAAATATGTGGGTTATCCACAGCTTGTTAATTAAACTTTAGGTTTAACATACTTCACCTGAAATTGTTGGCTCTATCCGTCTAGAAATTATGGATTTATAACTTCTATCATGAATACCATATTTTAATATCATTTTTAATTCCTAAAGATAACTCAACCTAAATATTATATCTTATTTTAATAAAGCAATAATCGACCTTATCTTATGAATTCTGAAATTGAAAAATTACAAGATTTATTAATCGGCACTTGGGAATACCAGCCTGATAGGTTCATAACATTTCCAAAAATTACAAGATTTATTAATCGGCACTTGGGAATACCAGCCTGATAGGTTCATAACATTTCCAAGTTATCAAAATAGTGATCAAGAGTTCGGGCATTTATTTTCCATCAAAGAGGATTTTTTTGACATACTAATATTTATACCGTCCATTGGTATCAATAGCGGTAAACTTGTATCCTATAATTACAGTTCCGTCACCATATTAAATACAACAACATCGGTGACTTATCAAGGATCATCCAAAGCTCCAGGATGTTTTTTCTTGTTTTTTAACAATTGATATGTTTTTAGTTACATGAGTGAAGAATACAGGTTAAACGGTAAACCATATGATCCAAACTTGACAAAGTTGAATTTTTAAATAATGCGGAAAGGTAAAGTATCGCTTTGATAATCTAAAATCTATTACGGCTTTACCTAAGGTGTATTGAAGAATGAAGAAATGGGTTAAAGTTGAGAAATGTCAGTTAATTCAGTATCGAGAAATCATACACTTTGTTTAAATATGGGGACACCGCTGACCAGTCAGTGTTTCAGACTTTACCCCAATGTTTGAATTGCGCCAAGAATTTATGTGCATCTTAATTTAAATCCGTGTTTTCATTGATGCTTTATATGAATGGCAAAGCGTTTGTAACGTTCGGAAAACAAATAAAAAGGGTACAAATTGGATAGTTTAAAAAACGGGGAATTTTCATTTTCCAACGAGACAGTAAAAAAGGATCTTTCATTGCTGATCCAGGCATTGGATTCATCGATTTCCGGGGTCATTTTAACAGATAACCAGCAACCGGACAATCCCATCATCTATTGTAATAAAGCCTTTGAGCGCATTAGCGGATACCAGCGCCATGAGATCATCGGTCATAACTGCAGATTTCTGCAAAAAGAAGACCGCAATCAGAAACAGAGGCTCATCCTTAAAAAGGCTGTAGAAGACGGGACAGAATGTGTCGTAGAAATGCGTAACTACCAGAAAAATGGTACCCTTTTCTGGAACGAACTTTATATGTCGCCTATCAAGGATGCCCGTGGTAATGTTTGTTATTTCATTGGGGTGCAAAATGATATCACCCGTCGTAAGAAAGCGGAACAGGAATTACTGCACCAACAGTCGATCATGGAAGCGCAGATCCAAGAGCGCACTAAAAGCTTGCGGGAAAGTGAGGATTATTTGTCAAGTATTGTTCAGACGGTCAGGGAAAGCCTCGTGGTGCTAAATCCGGGTTTTAAAGTATTAAGTGTAAATGATCACTTTTTAAAAACTTTTAAGGTAACCAAGGAGGAAACCGAGGGTAAGCTGCTTTATGAATTAGGGAACGGTCAATGGGATATTCCCAAACTTAAAGAATTACTGGAAAATATTTTGCCGACTAATAACCCGGTGGAGGAGTTTGAGGTAGAACATGACTTCCCGCATATTGGCAAGAAATTAATGTTGTTGAATGCCCACCGCATAGAACTTGAAGGGCAATATAAAGACCGCATATTGATCGCGATTGAAGACATCACGGACAGGCGCGAAATTGAAAGGCGGAAGGATGATTTCCTGTCTATCGCAAGTCATGAATTAAAAACACCGCTGACGACGATAAAAGGATACGTCCAGGTCATGCAGCGCTTACTACCCGATACGGTCGGCGATAAATTCAAAGATATCCTGCGGAAAACCGGCGTGTATGTCGAGCGTTTGAATTCTTTGATCGCTGAGCTTTTGGACATGTCAAAGATACAGACCGGTAACATCGAACTGCACAAGGAGACTTTTGATTTCGACAGGGCTATACACGAAGCGGTCGACAATATTCAAAGCGCTACGAAAACGCACCGGGTCATCGTACGTGGCAAGGCCACGAACAGTTATACAGGTGACGAATCACATATTGTCCAGGTCATCAATAATTTGTTATCGAATGCGATCAAATATGCGCCGGAATCCGGGGAGGTGGAAGTTTATTTATCTCGGGTCAGCAACTTTTTGAAAGTATCCGTGTCAGATAAAGGTATGGGGATAAAAATAGAGGAGCAGAAAAAGATCTTTGATCGCTTCTATCGGGTCGGGGAGATACAGCAGCGTTTTCCTGGAATGGGTATCGGACTTTACGTCTGCGACCAGATCATCAAAAATCATGGCGGGACGCTTTGGGTGGAAAGTGAACCGGGCCAGGGTTCAACATTTAGCTTTACCCTACCTTTGGATGAAAGGAAGCCAGATGAGCAATAAAACGATTTTGATCTGCGATGATGATGAGGGGATCCTGGATATATTGGAGCTGATATTAGAAGAAACAGGTTACCGAATCATCCCGGTCAAAAATAGCCTGCAAATTTATGAGACGATCGAAAAGCAACAGCCTGACCTCATCCTGCTTGATCTTTGGATGCCTGTATTGTCTGGTGATCAAGTTCTGCGGACTTTGCGGAAAAACCCGGAAACACAAAGCCTGCCGGTGATCGTGATATCTGCAAGCCGTGAAGGAGAGAAAATAGCCAATGAAGCGGGCGCCGATTTCTTTATGGCAAAACCGTTCGACTTGGACCTGTTGGTTAACCGCGTGCAGGAAATAATTGCTGCATAAAATCATAATGGTACGGAAGATCCCGGCAAACGTCGGCGCATTTATGATGTGCTTAAAAAATTAGTAGACGCTAAAGCCCCTGCCCATGCCGTGGCCTGGAAGCGCAGCGGAAGATCATCACCGGCAGGCTCACAGTTGCCGAAAAGTTTACTTAGCAATACCTGCTGCAAAAGCTGGAGAATTTTCATCTGGAACACTGTGAGAAGAAAAGAATTGGCAGCAGGGTAGAAATTAAAAACCTGACAGTGGAGCGCATGCCAACTATACGAATAAGGTCATTTACTTTAACGCCCTTGATACGGACCGGATCATAAAAACAGCTTGGAAAGGCAGAAGTCCGTTTGATGCCATCAAAATACAATTCTGTAGTTCAGACACAGGTGATTCAACTAATGCGAAATGAATGAGTTGTCCAGCTTTAAATGTGGCGGGCAAGAGTGCAGTGGAGATCCACCAATTTTCAGCAGCTGACATCGCAAAAGGAAATTAATTTCAAATGCAGCAGGAAAAAGCAAATAAGTCTGATTAAAATCAGTAAAAGATATAAACAATCCAGATGGCCGTCATCCGACAAGATAATTTAAATTGTCAAAATAGCTGTTACCCTTGACCAACGGCGGCAAACCCTGGTTGAGACGGTATTCATATCAGCTAAGCAGAATTTAGCGATAAGGCACACTTAACTTGATGATTATGCCATTTCCCATGGAAAACTAGCTCAAGTAAAGAAGTATAGTTCTTCTTTTCGTATTCATATCAAAACGTTGTGTAGGTTCTCCGGTTGATTACATAACGGAAGCATCAACGCATTGATTGCAGCTGGGTTTTGACCAGCGCCAGAACTTCGGTCATATCGAACGGTTTTGCCAGGATCGCATCTGCACCTGCCGACTGGCCCGTTTCTTCCAGGTGCATGGTCGCCGACATGATTATTACGGGAATGTGCCGGGTTCGCTCATCCATTTTCAGTTCGCGGCAAAGATCGGCACCCCAGCAGGAACCCAAGCGGTGATCCAGGATGATCAGGTCCGGAAGATAAATCAGCGCCTGTGCAATCGTATCGTTTCCGGATGATTTGATTACGCGGTAATTTTCATCGTTGAACAGAAAAGTCATAATATCCAGGATGTCATTATCATCCTCGGCAATTAATATCGTTTTGGGCATAGCGTCAATCAAATGACGCAAAAGTACAATAATACCTGGGTTAAATAAATCAATTAGAAGTAAAATATGCCGATAGTTTCAACATGCAATATAGCCCGGATGGAAATATTCTGCGGCAGTCCTTTTATTTTTTGATGAACGGCGCAGGCTGCGGTAGCGTCCCGCATTTTCGATCAAATCATGGAAGTGAATTGCCGGCAAATGCAACAGCGGTGTCGTAGAAACGCTACGGGTATTCGTCAGATCTGGAAAGCGGTAACTGTCGTTTCGCAGACTGATGATTGATTGTCAAGATATGCATCTCATTTCAGGTAATAATACCGTCTTAAGGGCAGCCAAAACATTACGTTTTTCATCAGCAGTGACCTGCTACGTATTCAGCATCGTGCCGTTTGACGCCGCAGCGGCAAAAAGGTCTGGTTCAATGGGTGCATTAGTTGGGGTCGCGGGCGTGGTGCACAATGTTGTAGCCTCTCCACATGTTGTCTAATTGATCAGTGCCGTAAAATAAATAATATTCCTGAAGGGAGTATGGATTTTCCCCCTTTTGTTGATGTATCTGCGATAATAAAGGACTCACACACCAGTAACAGCCGTTACCCGGTCGTTTACAATGCCATTTTTGGGTTCATCACATCGAATACCATGCAATTAGCGATTAGCCGATGTCGACCTAGCGGTTTTTTACCTCGTAATATCTGGCATTTTAAATACCCGTCTGGCCGTTGACAGGCCAGCTATTGTTATCGTCATGAAATGTGTAGCGGTCGATACTATTAATCTATGGTGGAAAATGAGCAGCAGGATCTGCCCGAAAGAGGTAACGGATCTGCTGAAGAAATGCCTGTCGGCCGCCAAAGACAGCAAGGAATCGCTTCACCGGACAACCCATTTGTTCCTGGGTTAAACACAGCCGGCAAACACAAGGGCCTATATTTTTGTAACTATAGTAGTTGCACCAATGAAAGTTCTTAAAGCATATGATCGACAACGGTATATTTCACCATTCCGCTTCGTCCCGAAAAACCATCCGGGAAGATAAATCTGAAAGATTGAATGCCTCGATGATTGCAGTCATCCGGCTTTCAGCTGAGCCTTTGAGTGCAGAGGATATCCTGTTTCATTTGCAGGAACAAAAAATTCCGATAAGCATTACGACCGTTTATAATCGCCTGAGGCAACTCGTTACTAAGGGCATCGTGACTAAGCATAAATCATCTGGCGGGAGTTATACCTATACGACGGGGGGAACGGAAATCGACAGGGACTGATAACGTGATTATTTTGTACCACATATGCTCCCCTTCCACCTGATCCACCTGAAGGCTGAAACAACGCAGCAGATGATCCTGCTGCGCGCAGATGCGCCACATTTTACTATCATGGCCTACAATGAAGCTTATCAACAGGCCACCTATACGCACCATCGTAATATATTGGGCTGTACCTTATGGGAAGCGTTTGATCCGGAAAGGGCCGGGGGAGGTGAAGGGGTTTTACTGAAGGCGCTGCTCCGGGCGATGGAAACCAACGAAGCCTTCACGACATTGCCATTTCATTGTAATATCCCTGCTGTGCTGGATCAAATCTGGGAGGAGTGCTGGTGGCAGCTGGATGTGGTGCCTAGGGATCAGGCCCGGGCTATTTGCTGATCACCACGCATAAATTGAATGACCGGGTTGGTGAATAAAAAAGGGCGTACTTTAAATCAATTACGCCCTTTTCATTTTTCTCTTTTTTCATATTCGCCTGATCGATTTACGAAATCACTCTCCTAAAAGTTTTAGGTTGTTGTTGTAACAGTTCCTTAATAATGGCAGTTTCGCCTTTACGGACAGCGTGAATCAGTACGTCGTTATAATTGGTCATGATCGGATTTTAGAAGGAAATGCCGGATCGTAGAAACTTACACAGTTTCATGGTTTAATGCATAGCAGCAGTTTTATACGGCATATCTGTTTTGAATCATGGATTATTGTCGGGTTTTTCCGGTCGAATCCTCCTTGGCGCCGATAATGGCGTGTTTACGTTTACCCCCGGGGTGTTTCTTAATGCCGCTGGTATCTGCGGCACTGGAACCACTGGTGTCGCGCAGCGTATTTTCGCTGGAATGTTTTTTAGTTTTCCGGTGCTGTCCGCCACTGGTTTGCGCCATGCCCGACATCGTGCCGAAACTCAGCACAGTGGCCAGGATAATAGAGGTTGATTTTTTCATAAGATGAATGTTGAAGTAGTTAATAGCTGATGGTGAACTTTTAGTCCTTTTTAGAAGAATTTTTGACGCAATTGGGGACGGTTTTGCCGTCTTTCTCCTTGGTGCCTTCTTTTTTGTAGTCTGTCCAGCAGGGATCTTTTTTCTTTTTAGCGGCCATGGTCATTTAGGATTGGTGTTACCGTTTTACAGCAAACCTTGTTCCATTAATTTTAGGTTAAGATTTTAAATTAATTTTCATCTGGCACGGTATTAGGTATACGTTCAGCCTATCATTGAAAACAAAAAATAACATGGCAACTACAGCGAATGCAACAGGCGTACTGAACGACCTGATCGAAATTAATAATGACCGCGTAGCCGGTTTTGAAAAAGCGATCGCCGATATCAGGGATGAGAACATCGACCTGAAAGCGATTTTTCAGGGCTATGCGGAACAAAGCCGCAAGAATGGCCAGGAATTGGCCGCTATCGTCGGCTCTCCTGAAGATGTAGAAACCGGCGACAGTGTTGGCGGTACGCTGCACCGTGCCTGGATCGACGTGAAGGCGCTATTTGGCGGCAGCGATCGTGCGAGTATCCTGTCGGAAGCAGAACGCGGTGAAGATGCGATCAAAAAAGCTTACCAGGATGTATTGACTGACGGTGAATTACCGGTCGAAACTTTAGCGATGATTCGCAATCAGGCGTCGGAGATCAATGCAGCGCATGACCAGATTAAAGCGCTGCGTGACGCGGCAAAAGTGTAAATTAAAGGCAGGAGAATAGGGCCGCTTACGCAAGTATAGCGGCCTTTTTTAGCAGTAATAATTTTTAAGATGGATAATCAGGAACAGGAAACAATCTACCAGGAATTTAAACAGGTGGTGAATATGACCGCCACCGAACTGGAAAAATGGCTGAAAACAGCAGAAGCGAAATCGGTCGGCTGGGATAGCGGTGACGGGGAGTCGATCGGTCATAAATCCGGTGAGCATATTACACGGATATTGCATAAAAAGAAAGACGAACTGACCGCGGGTGATTATCAGCACATGCAAAAGGTCCATGGGTATGTGAAACGCCACCTGGCCCAAAAGCCTGCGCATCCGAAAGATTCCAACTGGGATTATTCCCTGAGAAACTGGGGACATGATTATTCCAAATAGCCGGCCATGACAGTACCATTTATAACAAGGACATTATGAACACAACAGAACAATCCCTTTCTGGCTATAGCCGGCGCAGTTTTATCGAAACGGCCGGTAAGACCATGATAGCCACCGGCGTTATCGGGGCTTTACCTGCAGCGGGGGCAAAGGCGCAAACTTCTGCCGCCGCGGATACTAAACGCACGGCCGATGCGATCAAGGTGGAACTGCCGCCGATCCATGCGGCCAGCGAAAAGCAGGATAAATGGCCGGCGATCTCGCCGCCGTCGAAACGCATCGGCTACGCCTTGGTGGGTTTGGGCAATCTTACCCTGCAACAACTGCTGCCGGCCTTTGCCGAATGTAACTATTCCAAACCTGTCGCGCTGGTCAGCGGCGATGCGGCGAAGGCTAAAAACGTAGCCGTCCAATATGGGATAGAACCAAAGAACATCTACAATTACCAGAACTACGACGAGATCAGGAATAACCCGGAGATCGACGCGGTCTATATTGTCCTGCCGAACAGCATGCACAAAGAATTCACTATCCGCGCGGCGAAGGCCGGCAAACATGTGCTCTGTGAAAAACCCATGTCGAATTCTTCCGCTGAGGCGCAGGAGATGATCGACGCCTGTAAAAAGGCCGGAAAAAAACTGATGATCGCCTACCGGATCCAATATGAGCCGCATAACCGCTTGGCCATGAAATGGACCCGCGAAAAGCGTTTTGGCAAGGTGAAACTGATCGACAGCGTCAATGTGCAGAATTCCGAGCCTTACGGGCAATGGCGGCTGAATAAAAAACTCGCGGGCGGTGGCTCGCTGCCCGACATCGGTTTGTACTGCAGCAATACCAACCGCTTCCTGACAGGGGAGGAGCCGCATACCGTGCTGGCCAGTATCTTTTCCACGCCGGGGGACGAACGCTTTAAAGAAGTGGAGGAAACCGTGATGTTCCAGCTGTTTTTCCCCAGCGGCACAGTGGCCAATAATGTCTGCAGCTATGGCGTGCACGACGCCAAACATTACCGCTGCTATGCCGATAACGGCGGCTGGTTCGGCCTGGACCCGGCATTCAGTTATGAGGGGCTGAAGATGGAAGCTTCACAGGTACAAGACGGTATGGAGGTTAAAATGGAGCTCAGCAAAGGGGGCAGTAACCAGTTCGCGCTGGAGATCGATCATTTTTCGTCCTGCATCATGGATGATAAAGTACCGTTTACGCCGGGGGAGGAGGACTTGCAGGACCATAAGGTGCTGGAAGCGATCTACGAATCGGCCAAAACCGGTAAACCCGTAAAACTGGAGCGGATCGACAAGCTGGACGCGTTCAGGGGACCCCCGCCGGCAGAAGGCTAAGGAATATTGACCGGAAAACCTTATTTTGGCAGCATAACTGATGACGGTCATGGATCATGCAAAAAGCCAGTGAGCACTACCGCGCCCGGATCGACCGGGTGATCGATTATATCCGCACGCATACCCGGGAAACCATATCCCTGCCCCAGCTGGCAGAGGTGGCCTGTTATTCTCCGTATCATTTCCACCGGGTCTTCCGCGCTGTGACCGGTGAAACCGTCAAAGCATTCAGCAACCGGGATCGCTGCGAAAAAGCCGCCCGGCTGCTGCGCTTCTCCCATACCCCGATCCGCGATATCGCCCTGGCCTGCGGCTTTTCCTCGGCCTCCACGCTGACCCGCCTGTTTAGCCAATATTTCGAGGTCTCACCAGGGGCATACCGGAAAGGTGCGGAAATCAAAAACAGCAAGATCGGCAAAGACTTATTCCCGGTAGACGCCTATCATTGTGAGCAGGAATTTTCGGTTACGATCAGGCAGCTGCCCGAAAGGCGGATCGCGTATATCCGCGTAACGGACGCTTTCCGCGAAGGTGTCGTCCTGCAGGCGTTTGAACAACTGACCGCCTGGGCCGGGGAGATGCAGTTATTGGAGAACGAAACCATCTTTGGCATGTCACCGGATGATCCGGAGGTCACGCCGAAAGCCAAATACCGCTACGAAGCCTGTATCACCTTGCCGGCGGGTTTCAGGGTGAGCAAAGATGCGCCGGTGGAGACGATGCGCCTGCCCGCCTGTAAGTACGCCGTGACCCGGGTGTCCGGTGATCTGATCCTGGTCGGTCAGGCATTCAATTACCTGTTCGACCGCTGGCTGATCAACAGTGCGTATGAATGCGACCTGCAGCCCGGTATCGAAGTGTTCCTAGATAAGGAACATATCGGTGACTGGGCGCATTTTGAACTGGACATCATGATCCCGGTCAAAGCGTTAACACGATAGTCCTTATAAATATGAAAAAGTACGCCCTGACCGTAACATTGATTGCCGCATCCTTCCTGGCGGGTTACGCGGTCAAAACCAGTGTAGATAAAAACGAAAAAGAACCTATGAAAAAAGTAACCGGAATCGGCGGGATCTTTTTTAAATGCAAAGATCCTAAAGCCATCAACCAATGGTATAAAGAGCACCTGGGCTTTGATACCAGCCCGTATGGTACCACCTTTGCCTGGCGGGATGCCGAAGACACTACCAAAAAAGGACTGACGCAGTGGAATCCCTTCCCGGAAGACACGAAATACTTTGCACCCTCGGCCAAAGATTTTATGATCAATTACCGCGTGGAGAACCTGGAAGCACTCGTACTGCATTTGAAAAAGGAAAACGTGGCCATTGTCGACCAGGTGGAGACATTCGAGTATGGCAAATTCGTGCATATCCTCGACCCGGAAGGCAATAAGATCCAGTTATGGGAACCGGCGGAATAAGCGGGCAAACAAAGCGGGACCTTTGCTGCTTTACAGCATATGCCTGTCTCGAAAACACCGATCTATACGGCCTTTGCCGCTAACCTGCTCATTGCCGCGACCAAGCTGACCGCCGCTGCTTTTACCGGTAGCTCGGCCATGGCTTCTGAGGGTATCCATTCGCTGGTGGATACCAGCAACGAGGTGCTCCTTTTGCTGCGGCTGAACCGCAGCAAAAGACCGCCCGATGACCAGCGGCCTTTCGGCTATGGCAAAGAGTTATACTTCTGGGCCTTTATCGTCTCGTTGCTTTTTTTCGCGCTGGGCGGCGGGATGTCGGTTTATGAGGGCATCCTATACCTGCAGCACCCGGAAACGATCCGCAAACCGGTCTGGAACTACGTGGTATTAGCTATCGCCTTTATTTTCGACGGTATCTCGCTCATCACTGCCTTACGCGCCTTTAATAAACAGCGCGGCCGGACACCGTTCTGGCGGGCGGTAAAAAACAGTAAAGACCCGGCAACCTTCGTTGTACTGTTCGAGGACCTGGCGGACGTGATCGGCATCAGCATCGCTTTCGCAGGTATCCTGATTAGCCAGCTGCTGCATAACCCCCTCATCGACGGCATCGCATCGATCCTGATCGGTCTGCTGCTGACGGCGGTAGCGGTGTTACTTGTCCGGGAAAGCCGGAGCCTCCTGATGGGGGAAACCGTGGCCGCCGATGAACTGGCCGAGGTTAAAGCGCTGATGGAGCAACAGGCGGGCGTGCAAAAAACCACCCGGCAACGGTCCATGTATCTCGGGCCGGAAGAGGTTCTTTTGCAGGCAGATGTCGTCTTCGAGCCTGCTTTACAGGCCGATGAGATCGCAGGGGTCATCCGGCAGCTCCGGGAACAGGTACAGCAGGCCTACCCGCATTACCGCCACGTGTTTATCGAGCCGGTGCTACCCTGAACGGGACAAGGGGATCTTCACACCAGGGTAGCGAGCCTTACCCGGAATCGTGTTCAGCGGGGCAGCGGGTGTGCCGGGCGGATGCCTTCCGGCAGACATCGCATGACCGTTTCGTAAAATACCAGCAGGTCAAAAGGCATTTCAATAAAATCGCAAAAACCATGTTGTTGGCAAAATGCCGAAACCAGCGAAGAGCAACCGGCGACGACCACCGGCAAACCGGGCATTTCCGAACTGATCTCCAAAAAAGTTTCCAGGCACGCTGCGCCATCCAGCTGATGATCCAGGATCAGCAGGTCAGGTTTCCGCATAGCGGCGGCCCGGATCAAAGCAGGACCGGGCGCCGTGAAGGTATGCACGTCCAGCCCGTCCAGGTTAAGGATCATCTGCACGACATGGAGGATCTCCGGGTCGCACAATTGCACAAAAACCACTGGCATTGTTATTTCATTTAGGATGATTGGTTCTCAGGGGAAAGTTCGCAAAAGTAAATTTATACAACTTTTAGGAATGTTGCAAAAAAAAATGCGCGTCGATTCCGGTATAGCCGGAAACAATCGCCAGCAATTCCGACAGGTCAAAGGCTTTGGACAGCACGGCGTCTGCGCCGGCTTTTCCGGCTATTTCGTTTAGCCCCATGGTCGCCGACATCATCACCACCGGGATATGGCAGGGTTATCCTTGAGCACACGACAAATAGGCGCACCCCGGTAAACCTGCAGCCGGTGATCCATCAGCATGAGATCTGCCAATAAAAATAATATTAAGGTAATAAGAGCCTTTGGAAAAGATGCTGTAGAACTTGCAGGAATAATGGAAGGTATTTTATATTTGTGCAGCAGGGCCGAAAGGCCCTGGCCGGTTTGTTTGTTTGTATGCTTAACTGAACTGAAAATGAACCCACTTGAACTTTCCCAAATCGCCGATCTCGTTGCGGCTGTCGCCCGGCTGATCAAAACTGATCTGATCACGGATGCTTCGGTGACGGCGGCTGCCAATCAGATCATTGTCGCTATCTCCCGCTTTGAGGTGGAAAACCGGCTGGTCCATCTGCTCCAGCAGATATACCGGGCCGTTGAACAGCATTTCCCGATCCGCAAGGAAAACCTGTCGCTGATCATCAAAGACCGGGACGGTAGCTATGAGAATTGTTTCAAGATCTGGCGATCATCTTAACCGTTTTCAAATTTGCCGCATCCCGGTGCCCCTGTCTGCTAAAAAAATGCTATGCAGCGCAAACTTTGTGGTCAATGATTTGGTTTACAGTTATATGGCTACGTAAATACAAAGGGCTTGTTATCCATGCGCATTTTATTGACACCTGACTTACTCGATTTTCTGATCAGGCAGGGCTATCGGTATTGCCTTTGCAAGACCTATCCTCCTGACCGGGAAAAGGTCAGGCGCAGTATCGTGCTGACACCTCTGACACAGCGGGCCTGGCCGGCAGGCCGGTTCATGGATTACGATGCCTTGTTCGACCTCCGCAGGGAACCGGCACGCATGGCGGAAGGGATTGACGATTTCCTTGTCTTTGTCAATGTCCCTGGCTTTATTTTGCTGGCCTACCTCGATGCGGTGGTCAACCCGTTCGATTTTTCCGGTCACTACAAGGCATAAAAAAGGGTGTACCCGCCACACAGTATATACCCGATTTTAATTAAACCTGACTGATCAGGCGCGACCAAAATACGGATTTTTATTTTCCAGTTTCTAAGCGGTTCTGGTGAATACACTTTCTTTCTTTAGGATTAATGTTATAATTCATCAACGCAAAAGAGACTTTTGGCGTTAAATCCCCAAAGTATTTTGAGCCTGGCCGGGACCAGGTTTGCTGTTGCCGGAAATACCTTAGGTGTAGCCCGACACATGATATCATGGTAATACCGTCTCCCGGGCTGGCATTTACTGCTGCCAGTTTCCCTTTAGCCGTTCCTCCATTCTTTTTTTGGTATAATAAATATCCCGCAGGGACGGCTGAAAAGAAAAAGGGGCCAACTGAACGATCCTGCATGACGCATGTTTGACCGGTTGTTTAAAAACTACTTTCATGATCTGTAATTATTATTTTGCTACAGCTAAAAGTATGCCAGACGGGGAGGTGCACGCTATACCGGGTACGCCTCCCCGTCTTTCTCCGTTTTCAGATCGCCTGCCCTTAAAACCATCGGGTGTGACCGTAAGTTTGGCTTACACCGCCAGGTTGGAGGATAGCCGGGTCTTTAAGGAAGCAGGATTTAAATACCCGCACCCTGCAGTTTTGTAACATTTGATTAAAACCCGTATCTAATCCCGCAAATTTGATCCATATTTATCCTTTTCCATGTCCGAGTTCGAACCTATCTATCAGCAGGATGCGCCCCAGTTTTACCGGGATTGCCTGGGCTATACCAATGATGCGGAGCAGGCGAGGGCCTGGTGCAGGAGACTTTTATCTCGGTCTGGAAGAATTTGGCTGGTTTCCGGAAGGAAGCGCAGCTGGGCACCTGGATCTTCCGGATCGCAACCAACCACTGCCTGCGCGCGCTGGAGGTCGCCCGCCGTATGCCCACCGGGGACATGCCGCTGCACCTGGCGGAGGTACCGGAGGAGTCACCGGAGGAAAAGCTGCGCTGGCTGTACCAGGCGATCGCAACCCTTCCTGAAACGGACCGTATCGTTATTTAACTAGAACTGGAAGGACTGCCGCAGGCGGAGATCGCGGAGGTGGTCGGAATGAGTCCGGTCAATATACGGGTGAAGATCCACCGGATCAAAGAAAAACTGGCAATACAATTGAAGCTTTATGAACGAATTTGATCAAATCCGTACCCTTTGGCGAACCGCCGATACCGGCGCCCTGCCGGATTCCCATGCGATGCTGCGCCTGGTACGCACCTTCCGTACCCAAAAACTGCGAAAAAAAGGCTGGTGACCGGGTTGGCGGCACTTTTTTCAGCACTGATCATCGTCGTGCCATGCCTCGTACATTTTCACCTCTCCGGTACATACAGGACGGTTGTTTTTTGTTGGGCTCTCATTGCTTATAGAATTCAATAACTTATACCTGCTAAATACCATGCCGTTTATTTTTCGGCCGTTCCCGGTCCAATGTTATTCAGGAAAGGTGTAGTATAATACAGACAGCGGGGATGCACTTCGGGAAATCAACTTATTTGCTGCACAACCGGTGAAACTTTCTGTCAATAAACCTGTTTCTTAGTCATTAATAAATATCTTTGACTTGGACATAAACGTAAAATTGAAAAAAGTGGCTGACAATATCCGTGAAGCGCGTTTGTTGCGGAACTATTCCCAGGATTATATGGCCCTAAAACTCAACATATCCCAGAATGCCTATAGCAAAATAGAGCTGGGTTATACCCGGCTTACCTATAATCGCCTGGTGGAGATCGCCGAGATATTGAATTTTTCCGAGCAAAAACTGTTACTTTCTATGCCCATTAAACCGTGTCAGGAGTTGTTTCCATGTTCATTAAAAGCAACGGATACAAATTTCACACCAGGGCCGTTGAATCCATCGGAATATTTAGGCTAAGTATATTCAAAACCGTTGTGAATACCGTGTAGCGACGGGACATCCTGGTTTTTTCAGAACTTGCGGATATTTCAAAATTGCTGTTGCCTGCTATCTCGAAATTCAGCTATCCGGATGTTTGCGTAAACGAAACTCCGGTCTCGGGTCTTCGGTTTGAATGGACATTTGTGGGTAATCGAGGTAACGCGCATACCAAAGCACGGCTTGCTGAATGACCTCGAAATGTTCTCCGTTCCAGCCTTCGGTCTCAAAAGCCAGCCACTCGCCATGATCATCGCCAAAGATATGGAGCTCGCCCCTGGTTGGCTGAAATTGATCGACTTACAGGCCAAATACATTGACTTTGACACCGGTTCCGCATGAACGATGACATCGCGCTCCTGGTCCTCTAATAAAAAATAGCTGGTCGAATACATATTTGATCAAATAACCATGCCCAGTCTCGCGACCAAATTATCGTCCTGAAACAAGGCATGTTGGGTTTTCCAGTTGCCGTTAGCGGCGGGTAAAAGCAGGCCCACCGGTTCGTCATTAAAGAAGATCTCGTAACCCTGTTTTGCCGGTACCAAATGTATACGGATAACATTGGATTTATACGTTTCGATCACCATGATACTTCCATCAACCTGCAGGCCTTCTTTACCTTCGAAAGGGATCGTCGCAAAGACGTCTTCGCCCGCTTCGTCTTCTTCAAAGGTAAGCTTGGGCTCGAATTCAGCGTTAGTGAGGTATTCCACCAGCTGCGCCTGCTGCGCAAGGTTCAGGTCGTCCGGCTTACCGTCCCAGGTAAAGATCTGCGGGTTGGACAGGTCGACGTGCAGCATGCCCAGGTATATCCCGTGTGTATCGAGATATGGTTCGGCGCCCAGTGCCCCGCCTTTTCAAAGTGCGCGTCCACTTCGTCGTCGCTCATCGTATCAAAAGGCGTCAGGTCCTCCCCAACGGAATAATCACCATGGTCGATCAGGCCGCGTTCCACCTGTTCGTAATTGGATTGCATCACCAGGTGACGGATGCCCTGTTCGGTCGCCAAGGAATAATCGATTTCTTTCCATATAGTGAACGAAGGTACAATAGCCATACCAATTGCCGCCATAACTATTTGATTTGTTTGGCTTTTACGCTATTTTGCCTGCGATGATGGAAGACAGGTTATCTCTATTATTTCCGGGTTTCCGGGTTCGTTCCCACACGGCTGGTTGGCTGGTCGAAGGCGGGTTGCTGGGCTTTCCTGTAGCCTACTTGTTTCTGAAGCTGGACGATGAGGAAAAGTTGGACGCGGATTGCATCTGCCGCCTGGCTGAACAGATGCGCAAAATGGACCTCGCGCGGGCTTAACTTCTTCACACGCACCAGTTCAAAAAGAAAACAGCGGATTTGGCCGCCATACATGGGATTACCTTGCTGGAATGGTCTGCATTTTTAGCGGAAGATTGCCGCATTTAGCCGGGAATGCCGATATGCTATTTTTATCCCGCGTTGAAAACTGCCGAAGTCAAATTGGATGTTTATCTGAACAATCAAATGTCCCTGCATCCGCCGGACAAACTGGTCACCCGTCAGGAGGACGAGGGCATGGTTTCGCTGGATGGGGGCGCGACGGTGGTCCGGCTAAGCAACCATCTTGTGACCCGCTATCTGGAAATAAAACCGAATATCGCAGCCTATGAAAAGCTCGATCTCCGTGAAGAAAGGATCTGGATCAGGATGAACGGCGCCTGGCTGCTGACGAATGTCCTGGTCGATTTTAAATAGAGCAAACCGGCATACCTGGTTTATCTGACACCGGACGAACTGGAGCAACTCAGCCCACACTGGCGCGGTAAAAAGATCAATAAAGATATTCCTTTGACGCCGGCACAGCTGCCATTAATGGACCATTGGGTCAAGGTAGGTAGCCCTTATGGCTGGCCGGTGAAGCCGCTCTTCCAGGCAGTCGGTCCTTTTATTTTACCCGGGGACATGGCTGCCTGGATACCCGAACACATCAGCTATCACCGGGAATAATGGAATTTATTGAGGTTTATTTTCCGGCAATTCTTCGGGGTGGTGCTCGAAATGTACGCGCGCCTGTTTCAGCCCGGTAGCGATGGCTTCACCTTCATTACCGGTTGTTTTCAGCACTTCATTCGCGATCTCCGTGGCCTTTTCTCGGATATGTTTCGGTTGGTTCTTGTAGCTTGGCGGGGATTCTCCATCGTACCAGGGCATCGTTCCTCCTTATTTAAATCGTCACGTGAATGTTTTCCAGGTAAGGCAATAAGAACAGCGTATGTTCAAAGGCCCGGAAATGAATGATCAGGTATGACCGGCAATCGAAGAACACTTCGATGTAGGTCCGGTCCAGACTGTATAACCTGACGTACGCCCGGTCGGTGAACCGTTCGGCCAAAAAGGTCGCCTTTAATACCGTTTCGGTCTTATAGGTATAATCCAGGTTATTGAAATCTTCTGAGTGCATAATCTTCACCAAGCAAATGGCGTGCCTTTTATGGTGGCGTAATGGTCGGAAGTTGCCAGGCCTGCCTGAATAAGATGGCGTTATAAGCTTCATAGACGCCGGAAGCACGATTATGGTTTTGGACATTTCGCAAGACAATGAGTGTTTTGTCGCGATCGATAAAACGGGCGATATGCGTGTCATATCCGCCCCAGGAACCATTATGCGCCAGGTATTTTCCGGTTGTCGTATCACCGGTAACGATGCCCCAGCCAAAACCATAGCCGGCGCTGTTGCCGTTTTTGAGTTTCACCGGCGTAAACATTTGGCTTAGGGACTGGCTGCTGATCAATTTCGTGGTGTACAAAGCCCGGTCCCATTGCAGGAGATCGGCTGCTGTCGAATAAACGCCACCATCGCCGGCAATGCCGTCCAGGTATTTGACATACTGCCGGTCTTCGACTGCGTCCTGAGATACGGCCTTGCGGGTCTTTCGATCCATCACATAACCCAGCGCGCTGTTGGGTAATAGTTCGTGATGCGTTATCCGCGTCACAAAAACCCGGCTCCGGCGCATGTGCAGCGGACGGAAGATATGCCGCTTTAAAAATTCAGCATAGCTTATGCCCGACCCTCTTTCAATGATCGAAGCCAGCAGGACATAGGCGGTGTTGGAATACGCCCAGTTTTCACCGGCCGCAAAATGAACGGCAGGCTGGTAGCGGGCCAGCAATGCGATCACGTCTTGATTCTGAGCGACATGGGACCTGTCCCAATGCGCTGCGAACAGCTCCTCGTAATCCGGCAGGCCGGAGGTATGCGTAAGGAGGTCTTTGATGCGTATATTTTTATAAAAAGACAGTTCGTTCAGGCAACTATCGAGCCTGGAGTCCAGACTCAGTTTGTACTGTTCTAACAGCATCATAATGGCGGTGGCGGTAAATTGCTTGGACAAGGAAGCCAGGTTGAACAGCGTGTTGTTGTTCAGCGGGCATTTATGCTCAATATCAGCATAGCCCAGGGATCTTTGGTAAACGATCTTACCTTTATCAGCAATCAGGATATGACCATTGAAGTCATCCTTTGCTTTCAGGAAATTAACAAGGGAATCGTAGCCGGTTTTCAGGGATTGACCTTCTGCGGCCTGACACATGATCATGAAAGCGATAATCAGCGGTCTTATTTGCATGGTTAAAATTAAGGTATTTTCAGGATATGTTTAATGGGCGTTCGATCAGATTCGCCAGCAGCAAAAAACAAACGTTGCCGCTGCTTGTTTTTATCAACAAATAGTAACGTTATGATCACTACCACCCCCGTCATTTTGCAAAAAGAGGATGGCTCCTCCGAATGGATAGACATCGACCCCGTTTCTTACGAAGAAAATGGGCAGACGATTTTCAACGGCGTGTATATACTCACCGCAAGTCCCTATCATCCTGAAGGGGATTCCGCAGAGGATGATGAACCCATGGACAGTATCCCGGCGGGGGAGATCGCGATGCACCAGGACAATAAATATGAATGGGTCTACATCGGCAGTTACCTGAACCAGGAAGAACAGGAGAAGATCGCCGAGGCTATTCAGGCATACGACGACCAAAAGCCCTGGTTTCGGGAAGACAGCGATGTTGTGCCTTTGGAAGACTAATCAGCAACACAACTCTAAGTTGTTGCTTTTCATCGCTAATTAGGTCAACCTTTAGGTTAACGGCCTGTTGACAAGGGTACATCTATTAGAAAAAAAACATGAAAATGAAACCATTCTTGTACGCAGTGCTGGCCGGTACGGTCGCGCTGGCGTCCTGTCAGTCCAATCCCAACAAATCAGCCGGCGATAGTTCCGCTATGGATACCCTGGCGGCTGAAGCAGGCAGCCCGGTATCGCTGGATAGCATTAAGCCCACAGGCGCAACACCGGCCTGGGCGCCGGATATCCATCCGCAAATGCAGGCGGTGATCGAAAAACTGGCCGGCTACGGCGACAAACCGATCCCGGAGCTGACAGCGCCTGAAGCCCGTAAAAACCATACGCCGACCGATGCGGTCAAAGACCTGATGACCGAATACAAGATCGCTATGCCGCCAAGTAATGTGGATACTTCAGGTAAAGATATCCCGGTAGCTGGCGGCACTATTCACCTGCGCATGTATACCCCGAAAAGTACCGGGCCATTCCCGGTGGTAGTGTATTACCATGGCGGTGGTTTCGTGATCGCCAACCTGGATGTTTATGACGCTTCGGCGCGTTCGCTGGCCGATAAACTGGGAGCCGTGGTCGTGTCCGTAGCCTATCGTTTAGCGCCGGAGAAAAAGTTTCCGACTGCCCATAACGACGCTTTTGCCGCTTATCAATGGGTGCTGGCTAACGCAGCGGCGATCAAGGGTGATGTTAAAAAGATCGCGGTGGCCGGCGAAAGTGCCGGTGGTAACCTGGCCCTGAACACGGCAATAGCTGCACGCGATAAAAAGGTCGCTTTGCCGGTTCATATCCTGGCGGTTTACCCGGTCGCACAGTCGGACATGAATACACCATCGTACCAAAAATATGCGGCTGCCAAACCGCTGGATAAGCCGATGATGGCTTGGTTTGTCAAAAACTATTTGAACTCGATGGCCGAAGCGAAAGACCCGCGCATTAACCTGGTAGCGGCCAACCTGAAAGGCCTGCCGTCGACCACCATTATCACCGCGCAGATCGATCCTTTGCAAAGCGACGGCGAAATGATTGCAGATAAGTTAAAAGCGGCTGGCGTGACCGTGGATACGAAAAACTTTGACGGTGTGACCCACGAGTTCTTTGGGATGGCTACTGTCTTACCGGAGGCGGTTGAGGCGCAAGCTTATGCTGTCGATCAGCTCAAAAAATCGTTCAATAAATAGTTGAGGCCATAATTTTTGTACACCCGCGCCTTGAAAGGCTCGGGTGTTTTTGTTAGCACGTGTTTTATATTACTTTGTAAAGCAGCTTTCCATCATTACCATCGGTCGGATTGATCAATTTCCTGCCATCCGGCTGAAAACCAACAGGCGAACGCCGATCAGGTAGGGCATGATAAAGGGGATCGCCGGAATAGCTGCCAGATAACCTAAGGTCCCGAAGGGTTCAGGCAGGAAAGGCGGCAGTACGGACAAAACGATGCTGGTCAGCGCAAAAACGATGTACCATCTACAGGCGCGGAGGCTTAAAACGCCTGCCCGTTTCAGCGAGATCGCCAACAAGAGGGTGCTGAGATAGATCAACGCTACTTCGACAACGGAGATCACGTAAAAAAGGGCTTTGACCGGCGGATACCAGGCTGGCTTTTCACCGGTGGGCAGGGTAACCAAATAGCGAAACACACTGGTCAGGTAATAGCCCCAGAATGCCATATTGATAATAAACAAAGGGATAGCCAGGCTCATTGCGGCAAATGCTAACATCGAAAAGGTTTGCTCTCCCTGTTCCTGCAATTTTGCCTTCAATAGCGCGAAACCCATAAGTGCAATGATGCCTCCGCCAATCAAAATACTATACCTTGCCTGTTGTTCGGTTGCGGATGCCAGCCAGGCGGCCATTGTCGCTGGTGGCGGCCCCATGCCGGCAAAAATGGAAAATAATAGCCAGGGAATGATCAGGAGCACACCGGCAGCGGCCCAAGCCCTGATGTTGTACTTTCCGCCAGCCTGACCAGGTCTTATCAGTCGCCAGACGGCTGCCGCCAGGATACCGGTGTTGATGAGCCACAAGGGGATATAGATCAGGTAGCTAACCTGGCCGATTCCGAATCCTATTACCGCGACCAATAACGGCAACAGGTATAAGTAAATGAATCCTGATTTTTGTAAACGATCCATGGTCATTTAGGTGAACACTAAAGCTATGAACTTTAGATGAATTAAGGCCATGTTTTAACACATTTGCCCTTTGGGTCAGGTTTTATTTTCCGCTGATCAGTTCCGGCGCTTTAACTGCTATCCCCAGCCGGGTATTCAGTTTTTCAATAAAGTACACACAGGCCTGGGGCACAAAGCGATCATTATTCTGGTGCATGAAAAACCAGAGGCTTTGCAATCCCTGGTCGCCCCATTGGGCAATGCGCTCCACCCAGTTGTCGAGGCGCTGGTAGTCGGTGGGGTCGAGGTTGTTGCCGACGAAACGGATGAAGGCGTCGCCGGTCGTCAGCTCCATGTGCACACAGTCCCTTCGGCCGGTGGTATCGGAGATCACGGTACCGACATGCAGGCCGCGCAGCAGGTCAAATAGCTCTTTCCGGGCAGCGGTATCGGCAAACCAGTCCTTATGCCGGATTTCCACGCTCACTTTCACGGTCAGGTCCAATTCCTCCAGGAAGTTCCGGAGATTGGGAAGACTTTTTGGCGAAAAGTTGTCGCTCAGCTGTAAGAGCAATGGGCCCAGCTGCTCACCAAAGTCGATTAAGCTCTGGTAGAACCTCGCCGTATGCTCCTCCTCATTTAGTAAGCGGCAGATATGGCTGATACTTTGGGGGAATTTCGGGCAGAATCTGAAATCCGGTGAGGCGGCTACCTGTGCGGTCCAGCGGCTGATCGCTTCCGCATCGTAAGCATTATAAAATGTCGCGCCAAACTCGACGGTATTGAATTGCCGGCTATAGAGGCTCAGGAACTGATCAGCAGGTGCTTTGACCGGGTAGATAATCCCTTTCCAGTTCTTTTCGCTCCATTTCGGTGCGCCGATAAATATACGTAACGGATCTTCCGTGCTGTTTTGCTGCAGGGTGTTTTTCGTCGAATCCGTATCGGGCGGTATACGGAACCAATTCGAAGTTTTTCAATGATTCAATCATTAGTTACATATCGAAATAAAAGAGTTTCTATACCATTCCCCGTCAGTTTGCAGTTGTATGATAAGTCCTATCTTGAACTTGAAAAATAATCAGACATAAAAGACCCCGGTAGTTTTCCGATTGTTTTCTATTTTTGTTAGATGGGAGATTTTGACCAGATTCTTGCCTCCGTCGGAAAGTATATCGATCTTACCGACGATGAGAAAAAAATATTTATTTCAAAACTCCGGGTAAGAAAAATTAAAAAAAAGCAATTTGTTGTACAGCCCGATTTTATTTGTAAATACCGGAGTTACGTGGTAAATGGTGCGCTGCGCTCATACATTATGTGTAACGATGGGCAGGAGCATACCATAGCTTTAGCAATTGACGATTGGTGGATCTCTGACTTCAACAGTTTTATTTATCAAACACCCGCAACCCTATTTGTCGAAGCTTTGAGCAACAGTACAGTAATTCAAATTACGTATGATGACGAGCAAAAATTGTTAGAAGAGGTCCCGAAATTTGAACGTTTTTTCCGCATCATCACCCAACGCGGATTTGCCTATCTGCAAAGGCGAATATTATCCAACTTGAGCAAGACCGCAGAAGAACGCTATATTCAATTTTCTAAACAATACCCGGAAATTCTGCAGAAGGTGCCACAATATGCAATAGCATCCTTTTTAGGTATTACACCGGTTTATTTATCTCAACTTCGCAATCCTAAAACCGGAAAAAGTTAAACTACTTTAATCAAATTTCTTTATATAGCTGATTTTTTAACAGCATTTACTGTCGGAGTTTTGTGTTATTGTTAATCATAAAATTAATTGAACATGCAAAACTCAAAAGATAAAAAAGCAGTACCTACGAGCGATTCCAGCGGTATCATTAAAAAGAAAGTATTGATAGTTTTCGCCCATCCTGAGCCCACGTCGCTAACCAGGACGATGGTAAATACAAGCATAGATAAATTTGAAAACTTAGGTTACGAGGTCATGCTGTCAGATCTCTATGGTATGAAATGGAAGGCTGTTTATGACGAACATGATTTTCCGCAAAGGGTGAATGGAGATCGGCTCTCGTTTATCCATGAGTCTGGCAACGCGTATGCTACGCAAACTCAAACAGCAGATGTGCTGGCTGAACAGCAAAAGTTGCTGGCAGCGGATGCGGTCATCTTTCAATTCCCTTTGTGGTGGTACAGCATGCCGGCTATTTTAAAAGGATGGATAGAAAGAGTTTACGCTTTTGGTTTTGCCTACGGCTATAAGAGCGGTACAAATCAATTTCGTTTCGGGGAGGGAATTCTAAAAGGCAAACGAGCCTTAGTGTCAGTATACGCAGGCGGTCCGCAAGCGGATTACAGTTCAAGGGGTATTAATGGGCCTATTGAACAATTGCTTTTTCCTTTAACCCACGGAGCGTTATTTTATCCTGGAATGGAGGTACTGCCGACCCACGTCATCTATAGTTCGACATTAATAAAACCAGAACAATTTGAAGATGAAAAAAGAGTATGGGAAAAGAGGCTGGAAGATCTGTTTACAGATGCACCTATCGCATACCGGGCGCAAAACGGTGGCGATTATCCAGACAGGCATGTGCTGGCGGCTGATGTTGATCCCCATAAAACCGGGTTACCCGCCCATATTGCAGATTAGAAAATGTATATGAAAGGAGTGTGCACCTTCAGACAGATGCTGCATACTCCTTTTAAAAATTAGATAGTAAAAAAAACATTGTATTTAGTAACTGCTATAGACTTAATGACGTTGCAAAGCTAGTTTTTGTGTTTGGTGCTGATTTATTGCTTATATGCCTCAACTTGTTGACATTAATTAATCTACACTTTGTGGATGCAAAAATGGAAGTTCAATTACTAAGTAGTAAAATTCATTTTAAGCCTCCCACACTGGAGATGATTAAAACCAATTCATTGAAAATTTAAAAACATTAAGTGGTTTATAACATTAGCTTTTCCACTGGCAAAGGGGACCTTTTTGGATAGGCCTATAGAGGTCTTTGGTGCGTTTTATCCATTAGCTCACAGTGTTTGATCTTGCTTCCCTCTCGGTGACTCTAACGCTATCAAGAAAAAAATAACCAGTATTTTGGATAGGCCGATCTATATAGGTCCCAGGCAAATCATTGAGTTTGGGGATCTGGTATTAACAGAAAAAGGTTTTCTGATATTTATACATGAGGCCTATTTGTTGAACACAAAATTGTATTCCGAAATAAGCAAGTATAGCTTTTTTAATTACGACGTTAATGAAGCTTTGCATTTATCAGTAGGCGAGGAAAAAAACATCTGGGAACTTTACGGCAAGATCCAGTCAGAATACCATAGTAACCAGGACGAATTCAGCAAAGAGATCATCATAACGCACATCGATTCCATCTTAAAATACTCTCAGCGCTTTTACAAACGCCAGTTCATTAATCGTGCGGAATACGGGGGAAGTCTGATCACCAGATTTAACTTGATTCTAAGGGAGTATCAGGAAAGCGGCAAATTGATCACAGACGGCTTACCCTTGGTTGGGTACATGGCATCCCGACTGGCTATATCTACCCGTTACCTGACCGACCAGCTGAAAGTGGAGACGGGAAAAACAGCCCTGGACCATATCCACATATTTTTGATAGATGAAGCAAAAAACCTGCTGTTAGCTACAGATAATTCTATATCAGAAACGGCGTACCAATTAGGTTTTGAAAACCCGCCATATTTCTCCCGATTATTCAAAAAGAAAAGCGGTATTACACCTGTTCAGTTCAAAGAAGGAAAGTTCGGACTTAATTAATATGATCAATAAAGTAATTTTCAAAAAACAGATTGAAACGGTCAGAAATGATCGGGTCAGAAAATTATAGATTTTAGTTTAAGAGATCGTAAAAAGCAACCTGAAATTGGGTTTAGAGTTCAAACCATAAAAATCAAAAGTCATGGCCTTATGTTGAGTGCTGGTCATAAAAGATAGTCGTTCGACGATTAAACAGATGGAAAGGCTTCCTGACGGGCATTCAGCATTTTTTCACGTAATTCGGTGATGGTTTTCTTTTTGCTGGCATTTATTCTTTTCATCCAGTATGCTGATCCACCCCGAGGGTTATAGTGGCAGCCAAATGCCATCAACTCCACCATCAACGGAATGAGGTCCAGTCCCTTGTCGGTCAAGTAGTAAAGAAATTTGGAGGCGTTATTTTCAGAAACCTTTTTGATCAGATAGTTTTCTTCCATCAACAGGCTCACTCTGTCTGATAGGACCGACGGCGCAATTCCTTCCGCAGATGCTTTCCATTCCAACCAGGAGTTCTTACCGTCAAAGATCATATCTCTCAATAATAATAAAGTCCACTTATCTCCAAACACATCCAGTGTATATCCTATAGGGCAGGTTGACCTGTTTCCAATTGTCCTCATAATGTCATTAGTTTAAGTAGTATTATTTTAATACTACTTTTCGTCTATGTTTGTGGTATTAAATTAATACTGCAAATTTAAAAATTAAAGTTGTCAATAAGAATCCCTGTGATATATGGGTACCCCAGCTATGCTGCGACTTCTTATTAAGTACTATAATATGACTTTGTGGTGGAATTAACGATATAAATAAAATCATGAAAGCAATTCAATTAACAGCTATTGGAAATCCGTTGGAGGGTTTAAAACTTGTAGACCTACCTAAACCCACTGCACCCGGACCAGGTGAAGTAATTATTAAAATCGAATACAGTCCGGTAAACTTCAGCGACCTGATGGTTGCCAAAGGCATTTACTTTATACAGCCTGAACTGCCGGCAGTAATTGGTGGCGAAGGTGTAGGTGTGATCGTAGAAGTAGGATCCGGTGTAAATCATGTTAAAGTCGGTGACAGGACTGTCGTACCTTTTGGTACCTATGCCTGGGCGGAGTTTGTTAAAGCACCAGCTGAAAAATTATTTGCTTTATCACCGGATTCAGACCCTAAACAAGCAGCAATGGCCTCGATCAATCCCCCAACTGCTATTTTGTTATTGGACGAATATGTTAAACTAGATAAAGGCGACTGGATCGTCCTGAATGCGGGAAATTCCAGTGTAGCAAATACTATTTTTACCGTGGCTAAATCTCGCGGCCTAAAAAGTGTTGCCATCGTTAGAAGAGCTGAAGCCATTGAAACGGCTAAGGATGCCGGCGCAGACGTCGTTGTAGTAGAAAGCGCGACCGCCGTGCAAGAAGTTAAAGAAGCTACCGGCGGCGTAAATATTAAATTAGGCCTCGACGCAGTGGGCGGACAATCCTCAGCAATTCTGGCCCAGATCCTCGGCCAGGATAGCCACCTGGTAGCTTATGCTGTTTTAAGCGGGCAGCCGATGGTTGTCGGGCAGGTAGATCTTATCGTTAAACGTTTAAAAGTTCACGGTTTCTGGATGTACCTGTCAGAATTTCTTCCGAAACTGGATGCCGCTGCACGCGAAACAGATTCACTTATTGCGTCAGGTGCTATAAATGTACCTATCGCAGCAACCTACCCACTCAGCGCTATTCAAGAAGCAGTAGAACACTCTACCGGAGGCGAAAAAGTTTTACTTGACTTTACTGCCTAATAAGATTAAATCACAACACAATAAATTTCGACTTATAATGAGCAATAATTTATTGTGTTGTGATATCATTGCCAAATTATAGTTATTATGACCATGTCGAGCATTTTATTCTTCATATGCCTTTAAATTTTTTTGACGGAAAACCTCGCGTGTGATCAGCTTGCAGTTTGCCGCCAGTTCTTCCAGGCGACAACATTTGGTTTTGACCTTGGCCGGGAGTGTGCCATCGGTTTCCATCAGGTCGATGTGCAACAAGCCCAGATCATTTAATGGTTCCTTACCCGCCAAATTGTCGAACAGGGCGTTGGCCGCCAGCCGGTCATCGCCGATACCGAATTCACCGAATACGTCGAAACCCGTCGCGGTCTTTAAGCTAAGCAAAAAAGAAAAGCGATCTTCCATAACCTCAGAATTTAAGTGTCAAATAAAAGGGTCCTGCAAGCAGAACCCTTGTAATAAAACCAATACATTTTAAAAATTACTTGATCTCGATCTGGCGGCGCACCATTTTCGCTTCCTCGCGTTTAGCGATATCGATCTTCAGCACGCCGTCGGTGTAGCTCGCTTCAATGTTTTCAGCGTTGGCGCTTTCTGGCAGCGTGAACGAACGTACCCAGGAAGCGAAGCTATACTCACGCTTGCTATAATTTTTTTGTTCATCGCTGTTTTCCGCACGCTGCTCAACAGAAATGTTCAGCACATTGCGGTCCAGGTTCAGCTTGAAATCTTCTTTATTCAGGCCCGGGGCTGCCAGTTCCACATGGAAGTGGTCCTCAGTTTCGCTGATGTTGGCCGCAGGTACCCGGCTGGTCAGACGGTCATTGAAAAAAGTGTCGTTGAAAATGGAATCGAATACGTCATTAAAGCCTGGCAATAATGAACCATTTTGACGTTTGTCGGAATTGAATTTAACCAGTGTCATAGGTCTGTCCTCCTTAAATTACTAATGATTAAAACATATAATTAATTAAACTAAAGACCTCATTTCAAGCGCTGTGCCAATGGCGAATCCGGCTTTAAAAACTGAAAATTTTTCATTCCTGCTGAAATTTTTTCAGCGATCAAATGACAAATTTTCAAGATGTTTAATTCCCCAACTGATTGGTTTGGTGACTGAGCGTTGCGCCATCGCCGACCCGTAAGCCGAAAAGATTATTTGACCAAGGACAACCAACTGCCCTGAAAGCGCACGCCTGATAAAAAATCCCTGATATGCTTTACACTTACCAGGAAGAATACAATGGATTACATTAATCCTCTTTTATCATTTTTCGATGGTTCTTACCCCAATCGATCATTTCAGCGATCATGTTGTGCAAGGTATCACAATAGGTAGAAGTTGTGTACTCAACGCTGGGGGGAGAAGTGTCATATACCCGGCGCAGCACCAGCTTATTTTGTTCCAGTTCTTTGAGCTCTTTAGATAAAACCTTGGTGGTGATGCCTCCAATGCTCCGCTGTATGTCGCGAAAGCGGGTATTCCCCTGGTGGACAGCTACCAGTATAGGCAGCTTCCATTTCCCATTTATCACATACAGCGTATCCTGCAAATGTCGTATCTGTTGATTAGTAGCTGCTTTATCGTCTTGTATATCTGGCATCCTTTAGGTAACTGGTATGTTTTGTAAACCAATTGTACCGTAAATTTACAAAAAATTGAGCGAACAGATATGAATGATAAACCATTAATACTCGTAGCCGGTGCCACCGGAACACAGGGTGGTGCAGTTTTAGAGGCATTATTAGCTAAACAAATTGCAGTAAGGGCAATCGTTAGAAATAAAAACAGCGAGGCTGCAAAGGCGTTAGGTGCAAAACACGTAGAGCTGGTAGAAGCTACTTTCGACGACCTGGATAGTTTGATCGAGGCGGCCAAAGGCGCTACAGGGGTGTTTTCTGTACAAATGGGTAGCCATCCAGGAAATAAAGGCGAGGAAACGCAGCACGCAAACAATTTAATTGCAGCAGCAAAAGCCGCAGGAATACAGCAGATCGTACATACTTCTGTTGCGCGTGCCGGAGATCAGGAAAACTTTGTCGGTTGGGCAAAGGGGATTTGGGAGCCACTATATTGGAATGAAAAAGCCGCAGCTATTAATGCTGTTAAGACAGCAGGCTTTACCTACTGGACCATCATCAAGCCGCCGTTTATCATGGTTAATTTACTTCCACCCATGACTGAAGTGATGTTCCCGACCATTGCACAAGGCAAAATAATCACTCCGATAGCACCGGAAACAAAAATAGATTGGGTATCGCCAAATGATATAGGCCGTTTCGCAGCTGAAGCATTCGCACAGCCGGAGAAATTTAACCATAAAGAATTTGCGATAACAGGTGATAAACTTACGATGACAGAAGTTGCTGATTTACTGTCCTCGGTAACCGGCAAACGTTTTGAGGCTATCAGCCAAACCGAGCAAGAAGCTGCCGCCAGCGGCTTATTTAAATATGGTATCGATCACTATCTCTGGCAAAATGTAGAAGGTTATAAAGTAGACCCGCAGGAAATTGCAGCATTTGGCATTCGACCTGAATCACTCAAAACCTTCCTGGAACATCATAAAACGCACCTTCAAAAAATTTATAGTGAATTAATATAGTCTATGGCCCTTAATGGCCCGTACCATGGCAAGCCATGCAAACGCTTGTTGAAAAGCTTGAATTGATGCTATTGCTTAATTAGTGGAATGACCTGCGCTTCGAGTACCTGCTGATATAAGAAGATTTATTTTAGTGCATAGTTGATGAAGCCACCGTCCACTAATAGCTCTGATCCGGTAATAAAACTAGCATCATCCGAAGCGAGGAACAAAACTGCCTTCGCAATTTCATCGGGAGATCCTATTCTTTGCAGTGCTGTAGCGGCAGCCGCCATTTCTTCAGCGCCTCCCGGGATAGCTTCAAAACCAGGTGTCGCTGTTGGCCCCGGACTAACGATGTTTACACGAATTTTTCTGTCAGCTAACTCATTTGCTGCAATTTGAGCGATCTTATTTATAGCTGACGGGTTGATTCATTGTTGAAAGGTCTCCGTGGTTACCAGCTTTAAAATTAGGAGGTTAAAGGCAACAAAAAATACAGAAAACAAAAATAAAAAAAATACGTTAAAGACATTGGTTAATACAGGTGTGGTTCCCATACCACAAATTTTAAATAAGTGTTTGAGATGCTCCTTTCATACGGGGCATCTTTTTTGATAATTAGTCTAATCCATCATTTTATTATATTTGCAATAACTTGCCGCCGGGTGATTCGTATAAGGTCACTTGTATAAGGGGGTAAAGTGACCTTTTCTTTTATAACTATTAGGAATATTACTTCGTATAAGGTATCAACCGTCTGGGACATGGGGTTCCTTGGCTAAATAAGTTAGGGCATAAAGATGGTTTGAGATACAGCCATTTTTTTTATAAATCTATCCCATTGTCTTATCAGCACATACTCTCCAATACTTCAACTTTCATTGTAATTAAGTAATTTCTTACACTGAAAGCCGATCGATTAGGTTTATATTCAGAGAAATAAACCTAAAACGTAATATAAACCTATTCCCAACAATATAATATTATAGTCAATAGACGATTACCATTTGCAATAATTACCTGCGAACTTGGAGGAGTTTTTTGGGTGATTGATATGTATACTTATATGTGATGGATGCTAATTTGGCCTTAATTACATTACACAAGGTTTAAGTAATTTCAAACCAAAATAATTTGGTGATTGTTATTTGATAGTAATAGACATCGTGAAAATTAGCCGCGTTGTCTATGCTACGGAGATGTTCCTGTGGTAGGGAACATCTCTATTATTTATTATTGTTCGTTATATTCCAATGTATCCAAACTTCACTGCGTGATAAGGTTTAGGTTGGAACCTCAAGCAGCGATTGTTTTTGGGGTTTTATTTTATATATAACCAATCCTTTTAAAATTGTAATATGTTGAATTGGCTATATCTATTATCTTAACTGAACTATAGTTATACGAAACCACTTTCCCCCTCAATATCCCTATCGATGGAACCTTTATCAAAATTTCAAAAAATCTTTCTTCGATAGTATAAGGCTCTTCAGAAATACCTGTGCTGTAACCATTCGCCTTGAATTCTATAAATTCACCAGATTTATATTCCCATACCCCTGTTAGCAAATCTGCTAATATTTCTGCTTCCGTCATATTTTTTAATATCAATATTAGTTTACCGTAATCCACTGATAAACAGTGCGCAATTAAAACTTTTAGGAATATTAAATGTTTTAAATTTTAGCCATGTAATTACGCCCTCAGGTTGAATAAAAGCAGCTTTAATAATGAACAGGATTTAAATAGGTTTAACCGTTTTATTAGTTCAGCTTTGACTTGTCTTACAAGAGTAAGTAGGATGTCATAACAAGTCCACTTGGCGTAGGGGTACGCTGAGTGGTTTTCTTGAATACTTCTGATTTCGGACTATTATATGTTATTGTAATCGAGGCTAACAAAGCGCGAATGAGAATTAGCCAGCTGCAACAAACCACTGTATATTAGTATTAAAAACATTAATATGAAATGCCAATTAGGGATATGATAAATATTCATATCATCATAAATCAATAAATTAAATACTCCATAGGACATCAAGCAAGTGAAGATTATAAGGCTCGGAGCAAGTGTATAGGACTTGAAAATCTTTAATGGTACAGTATAAATTGAGAAGCGAGTCAACACATAGCACCCTAAATAAATTATTGGTGCAATTGGAACATAAACCCACGTGTAAAAATATGTAAAGGACAATTGAGAAAGAGCAATTAATAGATAATAACCAATCGCAATTGTCAATATTGAAAACAGAACGGGTAATACATTTGCGGTAAAAAACTTCATAACCAAATCAATGTTCAAACCACGATTTGCTTAATTTGTTCTTAGGTAAATTCTATGAGCTATCTATAAACCTTAAAGTCTCTCAACTGGTTAGCGGTCCACACCGTAAAGTTCAAGTCGTATTCCCGATTCCTTACTCTCTCGACATTGCTTACGATCAAAGGGTGAAGGACATTATAGGTTTCGTTAAAAGGTACATCATCGGATAATTTAATAATAATCACGCCTTCATTAATAACTATTCTATCCCTGTATAAGGGAGGTAGCTCTTGCTTTAAATAAACCATTACACGGTTTAGATATTCTATTTCGGTCATTGGGGTTGAAACGTGCTAAAAATCAGGTTCGGGTTCTTTATACGCTAATATAAAGTCTGCAATATATTTTTCTTCATTAAATGATAAATCTGTCGCTCCGTTAAGATACCAGGAACCATCCTCATTTAAATAAATGGAGCCGATTACCATTTCGGTATCCAAAACATAATAAACATCTTCAGATATGATATTGCGAAATGCCAAGTCAAAAGAGTTGCCACTGATGACATTGTTTTCCTTGCTTGTTATTGGACTGATGACAATCTCTAACAAGTCACCATCCCGCCCGATAGTAACAACAACACTCTGCGACATTATTATATTATCATAATGATAGGTACCTGTTGGAAGAGTGCTTTATTTATCGACTTAAAGATAATAATCAAACCTGATTTTAGGGTTTATTTAATTAGAGATTTAAGGGGTATCAAAAATGGTTCGTGAACAAGATATTAAGGGTGTGGCTTCTTAGATAATACTGATATATCGCAAACAAGCAGGATGGCGCATGGTAAAATTACACACACTATGGTTCCTTGTTCAGCATTAGTAATGTCTTCGATAAAAGTTTAAGTTTTTTTAATTTTTAGAGCTTTACTTTTATGTAGCGATATTGACCAGCAAATAAGGCAAAAAATCTCTTTGCCGCTGATTGATATCTCTGTTTTAAGTTATTTGGTAATAAATCAAATCGTTGTCAAATATATTACCGATGGTATAATAACCGTTTGCGTAGTGGTTCTAAATTCTATTTTTCTACTCTTGTTATTTTGATAAGTTTTGATGAGGCGGTTTGTACTTCTTTACCTGTTTCTTGGATTGTATTCTATTGCTTAGCTATAACAATATAAAGGCGTTTTGTTTTTTTACATTTATATTATATTTTCATCCGGATCATATTCAGTATGTAGCATCGCCCAAGATAGTTGTGAGTCAGTTCATGGGTATTTGGAAAGGAAAAATGGCAATAATGATGTTTAAATTTCCGACCTTAATGAAGAAGCTTTTTTGAACTACCTGAAGCATAGTCATATCATGCTTGTTTAATCAATTATCACAGGAAAAGTTATGGTCTTTCAGAAGGAAGTCAAGTCCATCCAATTTGGTTTAATTTATTCAGTTAACGCTTCATCTGCGATAGCACCTAAAAGTAACTTAAATAATAAAGCTGTTCTGTACTGTAGTTAAATACAGGTAAGACGGAATCCACATCTACCGCTGTTTAGGCCTGCCCGGTAACCCGATCGAGTAAGATTAACAGATCAGACAAATTTAAAGGCTTGGCCAAATAATGATCAGCATTACATAAGGAGGCATAATGCTTCAATTCCGGGTGTCCCGACATGAGGAGTACCGGTATATCGCGGGTTTGCACCTTCGATTTCAAGATAATACATAGTAAATGCCCATTAATCACCGGCAAAAGCTCGTCCAGCAAAAAAACGTCCGGTTCAATTCCCAGAATTTCGTCGATATTTTCAACGTGCGAAAGGGCGGTTACCCGGTAATACAGGGAAAGCTTGTTTTGTAAAAATTGCATCAGCAGGGGATCGTCTTCAATGATGACAAGGTGCTTTTTCATATGACTTTGAACGGAAATGCCCAGTTTTAGTTGCGGGCTGTCTTTTAGTATGTCGCCCAAAAGGACTGTTCTGAGTGCCTTTTACCACAGATAAACATGTCCCATGGGCCAAGGGCCTGGTAACGAACAAATATTTTGAAGAAATAACTAGCTCATTACCGACTAAAAAAATATCGCCGACAACACTTTTATCATTTTTACGTACTAAGCAGATACAAACCTACGAAACCAAGTATTAATATGTCAGATAAAACACAACGGGAACTTGAAAAGATTCTGGAATACTCGCATGACATCATATGCACAATCAGCAGAGATGGGATCTTTCAACGTGTGAGTTCGGCAGTCTATCCAATACTGGGTTATCAACCCTCGGAGCTCTGCGGCAAAAACTACCGCGACTTCATTGAGACAGCCGATGTTCCGGAAGCCGAAAATCTTATTTGCCAAATCGTCGCGGGGGGCAACCAGTCAGGCCTGGAGAATCGCTACCGGCACAAACTCGGCCACCTTGTTCCCCTAATTTGGTCTGCCGGCTGGGATGAACATGACCAGGTGATGCACTGCATAGCACGTGACGGCAGCACCAAAAGGGAAAGGGATCAGTTGTTGCGTTCGCTCGAAGAGGCGAACCTGCGCTACAGTTATGTGACCCGGGCAACTTCCGACGCTTTATGGGACTGGGACATCAAAAGTAATACTCTTTACTGGGCGGAGGGTTATACCGAGATCTTCGGCCATCCGGTAAACGGTGTCAAAGCGGACATCAGCGCCTGGACCGATCATATTCACGCTGAGGACAGGGAGCGGATCGCTGAAAGTATCCGGGCAGTGCTAGTAAGCCAGCAAGCCAACTGGAAGGAAGAGTACAGGTTTGAACGCGCGAACGCCACGTTTGCCTATGTGGTCGACCGGGGTTTTATTATACGGGACAGTACACAGCGCGCTGTCCGAATGGTTGGGGCCATGCACGACATCTCTGAACGAAAAGCACGGATCAAAGAGTTAAAACAACTAGCTGACGACCTTTATCATCGTAACCAAGAACTGCAACAGTTCGGCTACGTTGTCTCGCATAATCTTCGATCGCCTGTTGCCAATATTATGGGCATAGTTACGCTGCTGGAAATCGACCGTGACGATCCGGAGATGATCGACCGTTGCATACAGGAATTAAAGTCTTCAATCCACCGCCTGGACGAGGTAATCTTGGACCTGAGCAAAATATTATCGATCACGGATGGCGCAACAGCTATGGTTCTCGAGCCTGTCGATGTCTCCGAAATACTTCAACATATCAAACTAGATCTCCATGATACCTTGGCCCTTAACGAGGTGACACTCTTATTGCCGCAATTACCGATAATTTTTAATTCTCATAAAGCGTATTTAAATAGTATTTTATTTAACCTGATCGGTAACGCGGTTAAATACCGTTCAGAAGAACCGCCGGTCATCCGGGTAGATGTAACCAGGGAGGGTAATGATCTGCTTATCCAAGTAAAAGATAACGGAACCGGGATCGACCTGGCAAAGTATGGCAAGGATATTTTTAAGCCTTATCAGCGATTTACGAATTCTCATGAGGGAAAAGGCCTGGGGCTGTTCCTGGTTAAAAGCCATGTAAAAGTGCTAAACGGCACGATCGAAGTGGCAAGTGAGCCCGAAAAGGGCACGACATTTACGGTTTTGTTAAGTTCGGGACAACGGTAGTCCTGGTTTCAAAAGATTCATTTTGCCTAATACGCGAAGCGGAATATTGTTCACAGGTTTGTACGTAGGGAATCTCAGGAAAGTCTGATCATCCGACTGTAACTTTTCGGTCTATGGAATGCCCAAAGGCAACCGTTTCATCGGAAATATATGGGTCAAATCCCCCTGTTGAAGAGGGATCAGAGCGTGAGCGGGTATAACATCTATGAAGTTATCAGCCATGGCAATTCAATCGGCTGGGTCAATCCATTGAACAAAGAGCGGGGCAAGGTGGTTTACACCAAGCAGAATCCGGCCAATGTGGACAATTTCAACAGTATCCCCACCGGAGGTGGGGATACTATTTTCCAAAACGGCATCGCCCTGCACCAAGGTAACATCAACCGGTAGGGTCTGATCTGGTTCGACAAATAAAGAACTCACCGCACATGCAGCAACAGGATAAAACATTAAAACGGAGACCACTATCGTTGCAGCCTAGCGAAGTGAGACATTCGCATTTGCTGAATGTTTTAATAAGAGGGACTCCGCTGTCAAAGACGAGAATCTCGCACCGCCAAGACTAATAACGTAAATCGCAAAATTGTCATTCTGAAGCTGAAAAAATTTCATTATTTGTGAAATTTTTTCAGCCCGATTGTAATATTTCAGCCATGGCACAGAAGTTGAAATACACTGTCCGGATTAATTAATTATAAGTTTTAATCATTATTAAATTAAGGAGGACAGACCTATGACACTGGTTAAATTCAATTCTGACAAACGTAACAATGGTTCATTATTACCAGTCTTTAATGACGTATTCGATTCCATCTTGAACGACACTTTTTTCAATGACCGTCTCACTTCACGCGTACCTGCCGCAAATATCAGTGAGACTGAAGAGCACTTCCACGTGGAGCTGGCGGCGCCGGGTTTTAAAAAAGAGGATTTCAAAATAAATCTTGACCGCAATGTGTTGAATATTTCCGTAGAACAGCGTACTGAAGATGACAATCAGCAAAAAAGCTACAGCAAACGCGAATACAGCTATGCGTCCTGGGTACGTTCATTTACGCTGCCCGAAATCGCCAATCCTGAGAACATTGAGGCCACTTATACCGATGGCGTATTAAAAATTGATATCGCCAAACGCGAAGATGCTAAAATGGTGCGCCGCCAGATCGAAATCAAGTAATCGATTTACAAACTTGAAGTATCATAAAAGGCCCGGCTCGCGCGGGGCCTTTTTCAGGTTGATGCTTTCTTAAAACTATGGCCTATGGAAGATCGGTTTTCCTTGTTGCTCAGTTTAAAAACGCACGCCGGTTTTGAAGTGTACGGGCAATTTGGTATTGGTAATGACAGTTCGGCTGCCTCGGCTTTGTTTGAAAGTTTACAGGGTGATGAAAAGTTACGGGGCGCGGCCGTTCTGCATATTGATCTCATGGAAACAGACGGGCCGCTCTCGGTAAAGATTCGGACAAAGTGTTGCCGGCTGGACGGATTGGCCGCGAACTGCAAACTTATCACACGTGAGGTCTTCCGTCAAAAAAATCTACGGACCTATGAGGAATAAGGAATTAATGTTACGGGTATTGTTTGCTACATTGGCCATTGTGGCTATTATATGGGAATTGACCGCATTCATCATTGGGCATCAGGCCGCTGAAACACCTAAACAATTGCTGTCAGCCATTTTTTTGTGCTGGGTAGTCTTTTGCTTGTTTCGCAAGCCGCAGGATGATGACGACTGGGCATACTAAATAAACAAACTGAGGTTAGATAGGTGATCATTCTATCAGAAAATTACGCGATGACTGTCAGTATGGGCAAGCTGGAGCATCGTTTCGAAGTGGGCCAATATCCGCACCATGATTGGGAATGCTGCAAATACAGAGTGTTCGAAAACGGTAGCTACTTGGCTAGTTTTGAACCTGACGCGCAGGCCTTTTTGCATATCTCTCAGAATCCCGGAAATGTGGAGGAGCAATTACTGCACTTATTGGCTGACAAGATTGAAAAGCACCATCCGCCTGGTATCAATGAGAATATTAAAAGCTAAAATTATGAGAAGCATCTTTATTCCTATAGGATAAGAAACAATTATTAAGCACTTTTACAGCCGCGGCCTCATTTACATAATTCTCTGCTACCTGAGTGAGTAAAAGAATCTGCATTATTTTCTTCGGCCAGCGTTTTATCAGATAAACTTTTGGCTTCGCTGTATCCCAATGTGCCTGCTAAAGTGCGAAGGGTCCCATAAGATGCGATCTCGTAATGCTTGACCTTTTGTGCTGCAGAAATAATTGCTACATCGGAACTTCTGTACATTTATCAGTATCTGAAGAAGTGCTGTCGCTTCCGCTAATAGGCCTTCCATAGCCAGGCATTTTTTTTAACTGCCTTTTCGCGAATAGATGCAAACACATTTTTAAGGCGGGTGGGCTGATTTTTAGTTTTTTCCAAATACGTCGTTATCGTTCGTTTGAGATCTTCAGGTGTGGCGCCTTTGATCCCGGTTTTATGCCGGGTCTCCCAAAACAGGATAATTTTCTGTTTGTTTAGCTGAATTTTTCTTTTCTGTTCCGTCTTTACGGATATCCGATGCGGCAATTTTGTATTTCTGCATTTAGTTTTTCTTTTCATTCAGCCACAGGCCACCAGATTCCACGTCTCCGAAGAACTTAGTCTCTACCAATCCCGGAGGTGTATCAGCGGCTTTCTCTGCCGACATCCTGCTAAAAGTGCTTGGCGAATAGACCCAGGCGAAATATTTGAGACCAGCGGAAACCATTTGCGGGAACCAGACCTGGGCAGCCCAATCGGACGCCTCTGACCAGGTACCCAGCACATGTGTATTATCGTTCAATACTTTGCTGACCCCCGCTCTGCCTAATATTTCCAGCATTTTCATGCCGCCTCGTTGCACGCTTTCCACGTCCTGGAATCCCCTCCAGTCCACATCAAGCCTGGAATTTTCCTTGTTGTGGATGATATGTATGAAAGCGTCTTTATACTCGTCTGATGAATCGATCATTACAGACCTGTCTTTTACCTGTAGCGGCAAGCGGAAGAAAAAAGTAGATCCTTCGCCTTTTTTGCTTTCTATCCAGAAGGTACCCTGATGCCGTTTGATGATCTCCGAAGAAATGTATAAGCCAAGGCCAAGACCCTCAAATCGCATAGCGGTATTATCGACCCTGTAATAGCGATCGAACAGGTGTTCGATATGCTCCCGCTCGATCCCGATCCCAAAATCCTGTACGGATACGATGATCCCTTCATCTTTAACGTAAGCATTAACAAGCACCCTGGAAGCTTCCGGGGAATATTTTACAGCGTTATTTAAGATATTATTGAGCACCTGTTCCAGTCGTAACCTGTCGCCGGTATAATTTATATCATCGGCGTATTCCAATAAGATCTGATGACTATCACTTTTTAACTGCACGCCCTCTATCGTTTCCTCCAGGAACTGCCTGAAATCAAATTCCTGATTCTCGTAAATCATTTTCCCGGCATTGATACGGGTGACGTCAAGCAGGTCGTTGATCAGGTTTTCAAGCCGGTGGATATGATGGATAGATTTATCGATAAAGCCCTTAAGATTATCTGCTTTATTCGATCTGGACATCAGTTGGTTAAAAGCTTTTATGCTGGTCAGCGGGGTTTTCAATTCATGACTGGCGATCGACAGGAATTCATCCTTTTTCTGCTCGTTGTTTTTCTGAAGTTCGATATTGGTGTTCGTTCCCAGCCATGAAACGATGTTACCATTCTCGTAGTAAGCACGCGCACGCGCCAGGTGCCAGACATAATTGCCTTCCTTCATACGCAACCGGAATTCCACCTGGTATTCCTTTCCGCTCGAAAGGGCAGTTTGCCAGGCATTTAAAGTAGACGTGATATCATCTTCGTGAATGAATTTCTGCCAGCCCTGTCCCACGATAGCCTCACCATCCTCCCCAAAATCTTCCGCGACCACCTCGTTAACATATTTCAATGCACCATTAGGTGCAGCTGTCCAGACCTGCTGGGGGATCGCGTTTAACATGAACCTGAACTGTTCCTCACTTTGTTCCAGTTTACGCTTAGCAAGGAACTGCTCAGAAACATCCTGGCAGAGCACCATTACACCGGTGACCTGTCCGTCCGCTTCGCGATACGGCTGGTAAGTGATATTTAAAAAACCGCTGATCGTTCTTTCACCCTGGTAAACCATGTAGGGCTGATCAGTCAGATAAAGCGTTTGCCCGCTATCCATCACACGGTCGATAACGGGTTTAAACGTTGGTGCACTTTCAGGAATAATATCAAACAAGTTTTTGCCCTGTAGCTCTTCTGTCGTCCGTCCGATCATATCCGCATAGCGGTTATTTACGATAAGCACTTGCAGGGTCTTTCCGGTCAGCAAAATGATCCCGACAGGTGCATCCCGTACTAAATTGCGGAAGCGTTCATCACTTTCAGCCAAGCCAGATAGCGTTCGCTGCAAATGAAATTGCGTTTCACTTAGCTCCTCATTAGTGGCGGCAAGCTCTTCATTCGCGGAGGTCAACTCTTCATTGGCGGCATTGATCTCTTCATTGAGTGTTTGCTGTTCTTCGTAACTATCCTCCAGCTCTTTGGTACGATCGGAGACCCTAAGTTCCAGTTCATCCGTCAGATCACTTAACCGTCTCTGCGTCTGTAGTAACTCTTCATTCGTCGCAAAGAGTTCTTCGTTGGCCGCGCCAAGTTCTTCATTCAGAGCCAGTTCACGAAGATAGGCCTCGTTGATCTCGTTCGCATAGGCGTTATTGAGGATAGTGCCGGCCTGCCGGCCCACATCTTCCATGAACCTCAGATAGTCATCATCCAATCGCTTTCTGGGAGAAATCCCTAATACCATGTAGCCGCTCACACCGGAATTGCCACCTGATATAGGTACGACCACCACTTCCTTAACGGGTTCATTTACATGATCAACGAGCGGTACGGGTATATGATCGGCGAGTTCGGAAATGATTACCGGCCTGTTATCAAATGATAATTTTGAAGAAAGGTCTGTAAAGTATTGGATTAGCTCTTTGGGAATAGCAGTATGGCCACTGAGCACTGCCGGCTGGCCATCCTTCCCGATAGCAGTGAACAAAGCACAAAACGTGATATCCTCTGGCGCAGTGTTAAGTATTGAAAAGATCAGTTCCGTAGCACCACTCACACTAGCTGAACTGTTCAGGTTTTCCCAGAATGACAAAAGCAAAGCATTGCGGCGTTCATTGATGTGACGGTAGGTGGTCTCAATGACCGCGTTGAATACACCACCCACAGTACCGTCTGGAGCTACGATGGGCGAAAGGGTATAATCAAAATAGCATTCTTCTTTGTAACCATACCGGTTCATCAGCAGGAGGGCATCAGGCTGACGGATGGATTCACCGGTTTTTAAAACAGAATTGAATTGTGCCTCCAGGCCCCCCCATATCTCGGGCCATACCTCTGCTCCGGGTTTTCCAAGGGCCCATGGGTGCTTATTTCCTGGGATCGAACTCCAAGCATCGTTATAGATCAGTGTAAATTCGGATCCCCAGTAAATAGCGATCGGAAAACCTGAATTGAGGCTGATACTTACTGCGGAACGAAGACTTTCCGGCCAATGATCAGGAGAACCTAAAAATGTTTGCGACCAATCTGAAGCGCGTATAAGTTCACCTGCCTTGCCGCCCCCATTTAAAAATGTATAAGAAGTAGTTGACAATGTTATATAATTGAAATGGATCAAAGGTATTTGAAAAGTCATGACTTATAATCATGGTTCAAAGTGAATAAACGCTGCTTTCGGGCAAATGTTTGGCTATTGATATCCGTTTGTTAGGATAACAATCTATGGAAATAGGCTGATATGTACAAGATCATAAAATCACAATGTTGATAAGATTGATCTGCTTTGAAAAGATGCTTTAAGAACAGCCTTCTTTCTTGTTCCTTTACACATCAAAAGTGTATTTTTTTAATTTCAAGCAGGGAGTGTTTTGGGAGGGTATTTTGGAAATATAGCCTATCGTTTTCAAATCGTAAATACTTGAATTAGTTTGGTTAGCAGTCTAAACAGTAAAACTCAAATCGTATTCTCTATTCCTTAATCTTACAACATTACTGAGTATCGAGCGTGAAGGACACTATAGGTTTCGAAAAAAGATGCATCACCGGGCAACTTAACAATCGATATTTGACCTTTGATTATTTTATTTCTACATTCGAGTCTATTAAACTTTTAAAATATGCATGGTATAAATACTTAACATTAGTTAAGGCCAACACCAGGCACATCCTCCAGAAGTACCTTAATCCTGCTGATCAATGCAATTTGCCGAGATAAAGATTGCCCGGCCTCCAATTGTGCAACAATAGTACGCAATTCTGATAGACGTTTACGCTCACCTACCGCTTTTTGCACCAGAGCAAAATTTACCTTGTTAAATAGCTTGCCAAGTTGTCCAGAGAGTGGCTCTATGGTCACAGGCATCGGCATTACCAAGAAAGCTGCCCTGTCTTGGTATGCTATCTCCAGCCGGGAAATCTGCGCATCACGTATCGTTCCGTCACAACGTAGATGCCGGTAAGTATTCATAAAAAGATTATCACTGTTCGCTTCACACAGGGCACGCCGTAGGCTTGGCACATCCTCTCCGGGCCTGATATCACAAATTGTCATCGTGAGAAAATCCTGGTAGTGTAGCCGTATTCCCAGACGGCGGCGTCATTCACTTCCAAAAAACGTAGGGTAGTTGGATCAAATATCCACATGGGCTGTGTGTTCCTGTAGAATAACTTACTAAAATCCGGTGTTTGTGTATTCATAATAAAAGCTTGTTAAAAGTACACAAAGCGGAAAAAGTTTCCATATTAGATTATACATTTCTAATGGTCAAGTAGGGAATAATGCTAGTCTCACAATTTTACTCAATCAACTTGGATCCTCGTAATAATGAAAATTGACTGGATCCGCATAACCTATAGCATCGGGGGAGATTTGCGGGTGAAGTACGTATCATTGCCTTGCTCAGGAAAGCAGCAGAAGGGTTACCGATTGACTTAATACAACAAAAATTTTATAATTCAGCCAATCAATACGTGAATATGCAACCATTCTCAATAGTTAAATAATTAATTATTACGTAAATATTGAAATGATAACTTATATTCAGCTATCCAATATTACAATATTTAGTCCCTAAATCTGACCATCTAAAAAACAAACCTTTAAGATTCTCCGATGGTGCACGGCAGGTCTGATAGGCTAACTTCCAATTTTATAATCAATAGAGCATTACCATTCGTATCACCTGCGAACTTGGAGGAATTTGTTGGGTTGATTGATATCTATCTTTTTGTTACTTAGATTTCCTTAGCGGTGTAGAATCAAATAGCAGGAACAAGGTGTTTTCAAACCAAAATGATTTGGTAATTGTTTAATTGGCAGTTCTAATGAAAGTGGGATTAGCCACTTCGTTATTGCTACGGAGATGTTCCTGTGGTAGGGAACATCTCTATTATTTATATTATGTGATAAAAATAAGTTTAAAAAGAGTGAGATAGCTAATTCAATATAAATGAAACGACAAGTTTCACTCCAAGTTGAATGGCTCTAACAAACAAAAGGACCGAATTGAAATATCCTACCCGAAGAATTTATTCGTTGGATAGATACAAAGCAATAAGTAATCAAATCATCTGCCAGGCTGATTTCAATACTGTGGGTGCAGCTATGTTGGACACGTTTTTAGAGTAAAGCTAAGCCCGATTATTTGGAGATAATTATATTATAACCAATTGATGCTGCTGTTCGTATAATATTAGTGTACATTTATTGCGTTAACGGTACAAATAGCATGGATTAGGTTAAGAGATGGCAAGGGAAGGCCATCTCTTTTTTTGTTTATAATGAAAAAGATATAATTAGGAATTACTACGGAAATATTTCAGCTTTGATTATTCTTACAAGAGCAAGTAAGATATCATAACAAGTCCACTTAGCGTAGGGGTACGCTAAGTGGTTTTTAAAGGCCTGATTGGGTAATGCTTTCCGCTTTTCACTCAAATTTTGATGAATAAACTCAATTGGAAAATTAGGCTTATAGCGATTCTTAAACGCAGTTCAAACAGGCTTTGATTAAATATTAAAATAATTTATCATATAGTCTGATTTAAACATCTGCCATTTACTGTTGAATTTTTGCAATTCTATTAGATTTGGCTGGAAGGATTAAGCTATTTCTTATCGTAGAAGTTTTCATTATGATTTTTTCTGTTTTTTATAAAGGATACAAATATTAATAATTCCATTTGCGACTTGTATAGAAGTGTTTACCAATTGCCCCATGTGAAGTGGCCTGTCAATTGATTATATAAAATTTAATTACTTACTAAGTAACCGGATTCAACATGAATGTTAATTCAGGCATTAAAAGAACCAAACATAAAAGTTTATTCAAACAAATTGCTGATCAGGTGTTGTATATAACATAGCGGCAAATCACATTTTAAGATGATCCTAATCACTTCATAACGGCCATCTATTCAAGATCTTCACCAATAAATATTTTAATCCGGAAAGTATGAATGAACAAGCTTCCTATGTTCAGAACAATGATTTGTCACCTGAGCAATTAAACCAGATAGATGCCTACTGGCGCGCTTCCAATTACCTTTCCGTTGGACAGATTTACCTGCACGACAATCCGTTATTGAAGGAGCCACTTAAAATTGAGCATATTAAACGTATGTTGCTGGGCCACTGGGGTACTACACCGGGTCAAAATTTTATTTATGTGCATCTCAACCGTATCATAAAAAAATACAATATTAACATGCTCTATATCTCCGGACCAGGACATGGCGGGCCGGCCATGGTAAGCCAAACATACCTGGAAGGAAGCTATAGTGAGATCTATCCTGACATCAGCCGGGATGAAGCCGGGATAAAAAAGCTTTTCACTCAATTTTCCTTTCCGGGAGGTATTCCCAGCCATGTTTCGCCGGAATGTCCGGGATCTATGCATGAAGGAGGTGAATTGGGTTATTCCCTTAGCCATGCTTTTGGTGCTGTATTTGATAACCCTGATCTGATCGTTTCTTGCGTAGTGGGGGATGGGGAAGCAGAAACCGGCCCTTTAGCCACGGCCTGGCACTCCAATAAATTCTTAAATCCTGTGAGTGACGGCGTCGTATTACCCATTTGCACTTGAATGGCTATAAAATAGCCAACCCGGCTGTATTAGCCCGGATACCCGAAAAAGAGTTGCTGGCTTTGTTTGAAGGTTATGGATGGAAGCCATACCTGATAGCAGGTGATGATCCGATAACGATGCACCGGGAGATGGCAGCGCTGCTGGATATGGTGACAGAAGAGATCAAAACTATTAAAAGGCTTGCCACAGCTAACCCGGATGGGGAAAGGCCATGCTGGCCAATGATCATCCTGAAAACACCAAAAGGTTGGACAGGACCCAAAACGGTTGATGGCCTACCCGTAGAAGGAACATTTCGTGCCCACCAGGTGCCCCTTACTAACCCGGTCAAAAATCCGGAACACCTGCGGCAACTGGAAGAGTGGTTAAGAAGTTACCGACCGAATGAACTATTTGATGATAACGGTAGGCTCCTGCCTGAACTAATTGCGCTTGCACCTGACGGTGAACGTAGGATGGGTACTAACCCGCATGCAAATGGCGGGTTGCTGCTTAAGGATCTGCACATGCCAAAATTTGGTGATTATGGATTAGACGTTAGCGAACGCGGCATTGCCGGGCCTGGTGATACGCTGGTTTTAGGCAAATTCATGAGGGACGTTATTCGGTTAAACCTGGAAAATAGGAATTTCAGGCTCTTTGGTCCCGATGAAACACTATCAAATAAATTAGACGCTGTTTTTGAGACCACCGAACGACAATGGCAAGCTGAAATAGTAGACTCCGATGTGTTTTTAAAAAAAGGAGGCAGGGTGATGGAAATGCTTAGTGAGCATCAATGCGAAGGCTGGCTGGAAGGTTATCTGCTTACCGGGCGCCACGGATTATTCAATTGCTATGAGGCTTTCATTCATATTATCGACTCCATGTTTAATCAGCACGCCAAATGGTTGAAAGTAACTTCAGGCTTGCCATGGCGTAGGCCGCTGGCTTCTTTAAATATTCTTCTGGCCTCGCATGTATGGCGTCAGGATCATAACGGTTTCACACATCAGGATCCTGGTTTTATAGATCATGTGGTCAACAAAAAAGCTTCGGTTGTGCGGGTTTATCTACCCCCCGATGCAAATTGCTTGTTGTCGGTAATGGATCATTGCCTCAAAAGCAGGCACTATGTGAATGTAGTGGTGGCAGGCAAACATCCATCCCCGCAATGGCTTTCTGTAGAAGAAGCAACTATTCATTGTACCAAGGGTATCGGTATATGGAATTGGGCCAGCAATGATGATGGGAAGGAACCGGATGCTGTGATGGCTTGTGCCGGAGATGTACCCACATTAGAAACCCTTGCGGCAGTATCAATTCTCAGATCAAAGCTGCCCGAATTGAAGATCAGGGTGGTTAATGTGGTTGATTTGATGAAGTTACAGCCCGAACGTGAACATCCGCATGGTTTAAACGATACGGATTTCGATGCGCTGTTCACCAAGAATAAACCGGTGATATTTGCTTTTCATGCTTATCCATGGTTAATTCACCGCCTTACCTACCGGCGCACCAATCACTATAACATACATGTGAGAGGGTATAAAGAAGAAGGCACTATTACCACGCCTTTTGATATGACAGTATTAAATGAAATGGATCGTTTCAGCCTGGTTCAGGATGTGATAGACCGCTTGCCTCAATTGGGCGACCGTGCAGCTTATCTTAAACAAGCAATGAAGGACAAGCTGATTGAACACCATCACTATATCCGGGAAAATGGAATCGATATGCCCGAGATTTTGGATTGGAAATGGGCGATATAGAAAGGCAGGCGAAACGTGATATTGAAATAGGTTTCAACGTGAATTTTTAGGCTCGTAGCCGTTTACTTTAGTTATAAAGCGTTGTACTATTTAATTCAATACGATAATCTGTTATCCATAAAATATCAGGTTTATTGTCTCTATTAATTGTTCCATTATCTACCCATGCGTTAAATTTAGATGGTAGATATTGGTTGCCAAATTGAGCGAGATCAATAATCCTTTGATTTTTTTTAACGACATTGTTCACAAGCATTATGCCATTTACAACGGAGCTTACCGTTTCATCCTCAAAATCATTACAAATCAATGCTGCCTCATCGCCGGATTGGGTTAATTGCCAGTCAAGCCGTATCAAATCATTTTTATCAACTCTACCTTTAATTGTTGTAAGGAACAATTCTTCCTCGGCCAACAACTTATTTATTTGATTCGTAGCTGCATAAGCACGACGGAATTCAGGAAGGTTTTAGCCTGATCGGCTATGGAATTAGAATGCAACTCAGGGCAAACGCATATCAAGACGGATCCTATTTTAGGAACAGGCCCGAAATTTTTTAATGGGAACAATTTTTTGTGTTCATGTCTCATGAATATATTCAAAGTCAACAAATACTCCGAGAAAATTTCCAATAAAGGGTGTTCAATTGGGCAAGATTTTTCAGTTCAGTCACAAATTAACGGTTAAATTATTTATGGTTTTATTTAGCACAGAAATTGATAATTTTCGGATCAGCGATTAGTCTAAATAATAAGATTGCTCCCTGACGCATTGTTAAGGTTTGCGTGTTCTTATATCCCCTTGAATATAACCACTCGAAAGAGTTCATTATATAGCTAAAGCCCGCAAGGGCTTTTTGCATTCTGCACTGGCTAAGATTAATGGTTCAGTTTTTAAAAAATCCGATAGTATTAATCCATCGCAAATATTTCAACGTAGATTTTTAGCATTGCCTCGAATTCATCTTCAGTAAGTTTGGAGAAGTTCTTTTTGCGACGATTAGGAAAGACACCTTTACTCTGCTAGAGAAATACGACCACCTCGTTCAGCTTTCTGTTCGGCATATCTATCAGGTTTTGCAGTTCGGTTTTTAGTTCGTCGTAACGTTCCAAAAAAACAATTCTTCAGAAAGATCATGTCGGAGGGTGGACTGGAGGATGGTCTTTGCCAGGTAGGTACTTTGCTAGTCAGGTCCGAATGGCGGAAATAAGCGGCCGCTTCAGCAGGATTAGTGACGTTCACTTGCTCTGTCACTGAATATCTCGATCCGTCAAAAGGAAAGCAGATTGTATTAGCGACCATATTGAACAGTGGATTAGCTTTTCAAGCAGTTGGGGAACGCTGTCCTGAAGTTAACGAAATTCCCGCCGCAATTCGTTGGTAAAGTCATCAAAAACCTTTCCCAGGAACAACCGTTGCTTACATTAAAATGTTAATCCTGAAACCTTGGGGAATATTTTGCGTAAACAGGGCTGTTACCCGTCCCTAATTAACTCATTCTCCATGTCGAACCCATTATTTTTTTCGATATTAATAAAAGATAGGATCCGGAAAATCTTTATCCAGGCAATTCTTAATAATACGACCTCAAGAATTGACCACATCAACAACGCGATTGCCGAAAATGATCAATTGATATCTACGTTAAATCAGCGGATGTTAAAACTAGGGCTGACTCTTTCACATTCCTAATATATTGCCGGGCCAGCCTAATTGCATCAAGTTTACGTACCAGATTGGCAACGATTATTCAGCCCTGAAAAGTGTCGTAACGGACATCGATAATAACTTAACACTCATGGCTAAACGCTTCCTGGGTATATAACTGATGTAAAGCTCGGTACAATGGTTCTGGGATTCAAAATTCACATCCTTAACGCGAAAAATAAATATTACGCGTATCGTGCAGGATGTTAACATCTGGGCAATCCGGAATTTTCAGAGTCAGAAGATGGATGACCGATCAATTGCAATAAAGCAAAAGGGGATTGGCTTTGTAGAAAGCTGGTGGCAGAATTATATACATCGGCTATAACAGTAAAAAATGTTTATTTCAATTAAATTTAATAAAGATTGAAGCGCTGTCATTACGCTGAATAGCCTTCTTCTCATGGTCGGGGGGACCTCCCTCATCTATTCTAAATAGTGACAGGATGTAATGGTGGCAAAGACTATAAAAAAATTTTAGAAGTCATCTAAATCTCTCTAAAACGAAGGTCCGTATAAGTTTGCATGAAGTCTAAGACACTATGAAAAGATTTTATAGATTAGCGGATCAAAATCATCCAGGCGATAGTTAATTATGAAGATGAAGGCTTATTTATTATCGATGATAATCGTTGCAGGGTGTGCTTTAAATGCCAAATCGCAAACATGGAAAGGTCTGAAGGATTACTTCAAAGGTGATTTTCCAATCGGTGTGGCTATTGCCGCCCGGGACCTGCGCGATTCTGCTACGCGAAAATTGATATTAAAGGAATTTAATAGCCTGACTGCGGAAAACGCCATGAAAATGGGGCCTATTCATCCCCGTGAAGACCTTTACAACTGGACAGAAGCAGATGCCATTGTAGATTTTGCGCAGGCGAACCATTTAAGGGTGCGCGGACACAACCTGTGCTGGCACTCGCAAACGCCCGACTGGATATTTTATGACCAGGAGAAAAAGCTGGTCAGTAAAGAGTTATTGCTGCAAAGACTGAAAAATCATATCTACGCTGTTGTCAACCGTTATAAAGGCAAAATCTATGCCTGGGATGTGGTTAATGAAGCCGTATCGGACGCCCCGGGCCAAAACCTGAGAAATTCCCTATGGTATCAGATCTGTGGTGATGAATTCATTACTAAAGCTTTTCAATTTGCACACGAGGCCGATCCCGGGGCGATATTGTTTTATAATGATTATGGTACGGAAGACCCTGCCAAACGGGAGCGCATTTATAATATGTTGAAGAAACTCGTAGACGCGAATGTCCCCGTCGATGCTGTAGGACTGCAAGCACACTGGTCGGTAAACGATCCTTCGCCCGAAGCTTTGATCAACTCTATTAAACGCTTTAGTTCCTTGGGATTAAAGGTCCAGATTACCGAATTGGATATATCGATTTTTGCCAACGACAAGGAGATCGCCACAATGGCGACAGACGCCCAACGGGTTGCCAGGCAGGCAGCACAATATGCAATGGTATTCAGGGTGTTCCGCAGATACAAAAAGGAGATCACAGGTGTCACTTTCTGGAATATATCAGATAAATACTCCTGGTTAGATAATTTTCCGGTGCGCGGGCGTAAAAACTACCCGTTGCTGTTTGATAAAGATCTTAAGCCTAAGCCCGTTTATTGGCTCATTGTGGATGAATAAATAACCGGTGTTGGCTAAAACGGAATCAGAGAATGATCAATGTCCCTGTACCGATCGAGCTGTTTTCAGCAAGTCACGCGCCTTAATTCCTATTGCATTAGGTAAACGTCTGGTCAGTAAATGATCGAATTTCCTCTTAAAGTTCGATTAGCCTGGCCATAAGGCTTTCAGCACCTGCCCCCTTTAGCGGAACTTTGAGCGGGGCACCAATAATACGGCACATAAGCCTCCGAATTGCCGATGATTCGCGGACCGACTTGGTAATGTTCCGCGAACTGCATCGTGAATAGGTGAAGTCGGGCCTACCACATTTTATATTTGAAATAGCAAGCAAACTAATCTGCATCATCACCGCGACCGCCTGAGGTATCGATCCTTTTGTCGCCTGAGCTAATTGAGTGTTCAAAAAGGTATGTAATAAAATGTGCAGCTCGCTTTGGCGTTATGATTTTATTCAATGCTTCTGGAAAGTTTCCTGACCTGAAAAGCAGTATGTTCGGCGGCGTACACTTAATGATGAACGCCTTTCCATTATTGTTCTGTTTTCAGAGGTGATAGACAGCCAGACGATGTCAACGTTTAATTTACACCTTCATGTTGTGATTTTTGGTATGATACGTCTATGCCCGCGGCAAATGACTACTTCGAAGTAAGGTATTTAGCGGTAATCAGTAACAACAACGTCCGGTCTGCCTTGGCTTCATCGTAATTCTCCCGGATCAATTGTTTAATCTGTTTGTTTTTTAGTTTTACCGCTGCCATTTCCAGCACCTGAAAGGAGGCCATTTCTATACTTTCAATGTTCTGCATATAGAATGCGATAGAAAGATCCCGGAGTTCGGGGTGCTGACCGTGTGTTTTGATATCTTCGAACGCGTCATCGATCAACCCCGCCAGGCCGCTGCAATTTCCCTGGGCCCGGTCCGCTTCCAGCATAGCATAAATGATGTCCATCCGGGCCAGTTGTTTTTCCACATCTTCGCAGGTTTCTTCGATTGCGAGTTTAAGATCAGTAAAATGGGCTTCCTGCTCGATTTCCGGTAAATGCCTAACCAAATGTGTTTTGGCCGCATAGATCTTATCGAGGTTATTCAGAAAGTAAACCCGGAGATCTCCGGGACCAAGATCTATTTTTCCGCGTTGCTGGTTATCAGACTTGTTTTCCATGTTGTCACTCATAGACATAAAGGTAGCATAAATAACCTGAAAGGTCACGTCAGGAACTTAGTTACCTGTGCGACCAGGTCGTAAATATCAAATGGCTTCCTGATATAAAAGTCCGCACCGCATTCGTTGGCCAGCACAGCCAGATTGGTTTCCGCGGATATCAGCACCACTGGTAACTGATAGGGATATCTGGCTTTGATCTCAGCGCAGATCTCATCGCCGCGTTTTTGGTACCCGTCGATACGCACATCAAGTAAAATAAGGTCCGGGTGTATGATATGGATATACTCGGCGGCATCTCCCGTGTTCGAAACGACCACATTATAACCTTCATCGCGAAAAACGATTTGCAGGATTTCCAGAATGTCTTCGTTGTCGTCGATAATCAAAATCCGCTTCATACTTCTGTACTCATCAATATCTGTTCCCAAGTCTTTTTTTGCCCGGTTAAATCCGAAATCAATGATAAACCAACGTACAATCAATAATATACGGAGACTTTCGTGATTGCATTAAATTTTTTATGTAACGTTTATTATACTTTATGTCCTAAATCTTTCCGTATACCCACGTCAACATTTACTGTGTCCGCTTGTTAAACACCAAATCATACTCAGATCCGCACCATGGCATTGTCAAACGCTCAACCGAAAGATCTCGCACTGCATGTACTGGAAAAATTGCAGCACAGCAAATTATCCCTCGACATCCCGCCCCTGGGAGTGCTGGAAGATCTTTTCGAATGCTTGTTTTTCACCAGTATGCGAACAGAGGAAAGCGATCTGGTGAAAGTGACCATTACGCTGATTGACCCGGATAACCCGGATCCAAGGCCGCCGCGACGGATCGTAGCTGAACGCTGGAGCTGTATTAAATTTGACGTGCCGCTGGAAATGACCATCAAGGCTCTGGTAAAGCTTTCAAAAGCATCTGATCCGTCCAGCACCTCCCTGGCCGTCTATTTTGACCGGCAGGGCAAGCTGTTTATTTGGGGAATGATCGACCAGGCGATCCATTACCAGAGCTTTTTGAACTATGAATCAGAGTCCGGTTCAGAGCAACCCGGCCTGTTCCAGGTCAGTATCAACGATATCGGCACCCTCAATGTACTGTTCGATTACGAACTGCTGGCCACCCTGAAGCAGAATAAACTGATTCCGCGTTACCTGGATGTGTTTACTATCGGTCCGGTTTCAAAAATTCTGAAAGCCAACGCCGCGCATCTGAAAGATGAACTCAAAACCTTTCTTTCGGCCAGCCACGCAGGGGAACATTTTGAAGACTGGGAAATCTTTATGGATGGCATCTGGATACAGGTACTTTCCAGGCTGCTGCTGCGGATACAAAATTACCATCATGGCGGAGCGATACTTATAACCGATGAGCATGAAGGCATCGATATTAAGTATGCGGTGCGTTATGACCGGCTTAAACATGCCATCAGCAATTACGCCAAGGAAACCGTTAACCATTACATGGCCGAAATGCTGATCGATGGCCATCTTGGCGCGGGTAAGAAAGTGATCAGCAAACAGGGGTATCTGGAAGAATCGCGCGCCCTGCTGGCCAAACAGGAGATCGCCGACGAGATCAAGGGATGCATTTCTTTTTTGGCATCACATACCTGTGTGGATGGGGTGTTGCTCTTTTCACGCGACATGATTTCCCAAGGATTTGGTGGCGTCCTGAAAACGAGACGAATGCCCAAACGGATCTTTGTTTCGTCCGCAGCTACGGCCAGCCCGAAATCACTGGTGGCGGCTGATCCCGGGCATTTCGGTACCCGGCACCGCTCGATGATCGCTTACTGCTGGAATCATCCCGGCAGTCTGGGTCTGGTGATCTCCCAGGACGGGGACATCCGGGCCTTTCACCGGATAGAGGAAAAACTGATCATGTGGGAGAATATCAAGACGCAGCAGTTCCTGAAAAGCAATAAGCTCAGACGGCGTAATTAGTCGCAAACACCTATGACATTAGGTCTGATTATTGCAGTTGCCCTTCGTAAACTAAAGCTTGACGGGCGATGCGCTCTGCTTAACCTATTGCTGGTTCAGCGATCCAGCTTCCAGGTATGACTGCCACATTTCAGGCAATGGTATCTTTTTAAAGGCAGCCAGAACAGCAGTGTTTTCATCAGCAGTGTTCGGGGAACACGTTCCGCATCATGACGTTTTCCGCCGCAGCGGCAGAAAGTTTTATCTTCGGGCCTAATAGTAGGGGTCGCTATCATATGTCCATAAAGTTTTTCGGCTCCTCTTTATGGCTTATAATGGGTTGGTACCGCAAAAATACGACAAATAAGCAGTTTTCGCCACCCTAAAGGCAGCTTTCTGCTAAAGCGCGGTATTTATAGGAACTTTGAAATTTGTGATTTGGCCTGAGGTTGAAATTAATTCAACAGTTGTCATATTCGAAAGCCAGTAGATAAGCGGGCTCGGCGGGATAGTTTTACTTTAACCGATGCGTGTTTTCGTTTTTCAATTGGGACCATGTGAATAGGCTCATTCATGGTTTTGATAGCTAAGTGATAGTGATCTGCGAAGTGAATGGGCTTTAAAACTGCGGGATGATAATTTTCGTAAAACAATCTATAGTATTAAAAATGGAAATCAAAACCCAGGAAGCCACGCCCGAACAAAAAGCGACCATAAAAAAACTGCATAACGAGGAGGTTAAGAAGTCGAAGATCGGAACGTATATTATTGGTGCGATAATTTGTATCGCAATTACCTTCGTGATAAAATTAAAAATATTCGATTTCATTGGATCTTATCATGATTTATTTGAGCACCTGCTCTTTGCCGGTGCTTGCAGCTTTGCCATCCAAATCGTCTCGAGGTTTGTACAAACCCAGGTAGCTAAAGCTCAACTTGACAAAGGATTACTCTATAACCTGGTACAGGTTACCCGTCTGGTTACCTACATTTTGATCATTTTCATATTCATCTCCTTTTTGAACGCAAACTGGTACACTGCGGCGGTTTCCCTGGGTTTAATATCCCTGTTGTTGGGCTTTGCTTTGCAGACGCCTATTGCGTCCCTGATCGGCTGGTTTTACATCATCATGCGCGGGCCATTCAAGGTCGGTGACCGCATCCAGGTCGGAAGCTTTAACGGTGATGTGGTTGAAATTAATTTTTTAGATACAACGCTTTGGGAATTTGCCGGAAACCTGATGAGCAGTGATCTGCCAAGTGGCAGGCTGATCAGATTTCCCAATAGTCTGATCTTTCAAAACCAGGTCTATAACTACTCCTGGCAGAAATTGCCGCTGGTATGGAACGAAGTCTCATTTTATATCACCTTCAACAGCGACCTCGACTGGGTAGAACATACGGTACGAAAAGCCTGCCTGGAACAGCTGGATGCCAAAACGAAAGAGAGCATACCGGATATGCGTGACCAGATTTCTGAAGTGCTGGTGGAGGATTTCGAGATCAAAGAATTCCCATTTGTTAATTTCAGGATTCATCAGAACAATTGGGTAGAGGTGCTGCTGATTTATATTGTCAATCCCAAACAGTCATCTCAAACCCGAAGTAAGATCGTTAAGGCCGTGATCGCTGAAATGCTCAAAGAGCCGTCCAAAGTCGCCTTTGTATCTGAAGGTAGTTAGGCTTTATGGTGCATTGTGAACATAAAACATCAATCGAAGTATATTATGTGGTGTTCATCAATTACAAGAGCCGATAGCATTAGAATTCCAGCGTTTTATGAACCCCCCTGTTCAAACTTATTGACCAAATCGGTTCAACTTTTTCAAATCAGCACTTTGCGGATCGGTGTCTAAACTTTTCATTTACGATCAGGATAGCCTGAGCGTGCTGACAGCGGCAACCCACTCATTTTTTGTGCAGCGTTTACAATGATGATTCCCGGCAGCTAAGTCTTCAGTATTGCCACAGAATGTACACGCATAAAGTCCACTTTCCATTACTGTACAGCTTCGGGCTTGATAGACCTTGGGTACGATCGGCAAACCTGGTTTAACTTCTTCATCACTGTAGTAATAAAAACTTATGGCGCCGTTGCTTTCGAGTATAGCTATCCGGACCTGGCCCACATGTTCAATGCTTTGTTGTCTCATTTCGGCGAAAAACTCATCTTTCGCGAATGTGTGATTGGATTCATCCATGACGACAAAGCGGCCATCTTCAATGATATACAAGGAATCCCCTTCCAGCAGTTTCTCAAATTTTTGACTTTTAGAAGCGAAATAAGTGATAAGCCTGTAAAATAACAATATGGCGGCGAACACGATTACTGCCGGCAATATGGCTACGTCCTCATTAAACATTGGATCACCCGCTGCTGAGCCAAGACTGATTATGATGGCCACTTCAAAGAGAGAAAGTTGCCTGACTCCTTTTTTGCCGGATAATCGTAAAACCAGCAGGACCATAATAAACATCACCAACGACCGGATAACTATTTCCCCAGCGAAGCTGAAATTAAGGTCTCCGATGAATATCTTATTCCAATCCAAATCCATAATTGCGTATTATATTGAAAAGATAAGGGTTGCGATTTTGCAACCCTTATGATTAATTATTTTGCTGAACAATTCGGGATTCTATATCTGACAGAGCAGCACTTATACCTGCCCTTTGCTCTGTAAGTAACTGCAAATGATCGGCATGATCAGCGTAATTGTCGATGCATGCATCATATTGCTCAATCGCTGCGCGCTCGCCTGTGGTGATGGCGTTCAGGATTGCTTTATCCTCGTTACTGCTCAGCGCTTGCTTGATGGTGAGCCAGGTGCGGTGTAAACCGCCTGGTATTCCGCCACTATCATTCTCTGCACCCATTCCATGAAGTGCGATGTGCTCATCTAGTTCAGCGGCATATACGATACGTTCCCCGGAGTACCTGCTGAATAGCGCTTTTAATTCAGGGTTTTCTGTGGCCTCGGATGCGGAAAGATAACCCTCCTTTCCGTCGTTGACTACTGCCAGTATATTTTTAAGGTCATTGATGACTTCTGCTTTGCTCTTTAATGATGACGATTTAATCATTTCCATAGGTTGCTGTTGTTTTGCACAATGAGGCAAAAACTCAGCCAACTTAATTTCACATCGATCACCCATAATTTCTGAAACGCTGATGCCCCTTTAATTGGATCTTTGCAGATGGGGCACGGTCAACGAAAGTTGCGGTTTGGGCGGTCATCGATTGACGATATATGTCTGCTAAGGAAGCATTATTGGGAGCCATGTAACGTTAATACCATTACTTATAACTCGGAATGGTCAATAAAATCGAGCACCGATTTGGAGGCTTTGCTGTTTGAACATTATTAAATTGCTTGGAGGTTCATCGGTTGGAATGGTCCAGATAACTAAAAAATTTTAACCGGCACGATGGAGTGTGTCCTGGTCATTTTCGTTCATACTGATTATAGCTTAAACCCTGATAGAAAAGTCCCTTTGAACAGTCATTTACATTTGTCACTAATCGGCTCTCTCATTTTTGTAGATTTAGCCAGGCTTGCATGGGTGTGAAGATTTCCATAAAGTACTTCAAGATGGTATTGCTTTATAATGTTGTTAAATGATACTGATATAAGTAATTTAACACTGGACGATTAATACGCAATCAGCTGCTGGCAAAGATAGGGCGGGCAAAATGCCATAAGATAGACAAATTGCACCAATCATATTACAATTGGTGCATTAATATTGATATTCGGAAACACTGCCTATATTTTTAAGGTATCAGCTTGGACGCCCGCAGTTGTTCGAATAGATTGTAAAAAGTTTCTTCCGTATCCTGATAAACTGTGAACCCCAGTTTGCGGCTTTTGGACATATTAGTCATCACTTCGATGGGCCTGCCCAGGTCAAGGTCGGTGTGCCAAGGTGTAGCCAGTCGGCTTAAGTCCTCTTCTTTCAGCGTATATTTATGGGCGATTTGTAGCCAGCGATCGGCATCATTATCCATTTCTTTTTCGAGTGAATGGATACTGCCGGTAAAGCCAGTAGCTTCTACATCAAAGTAGTACGCCAGCCGTTTCCATAACCTGCTCCATCTAAAAACATCTCCGTTAACCACATTAAAGGCTTCGTTTCGTGCCGCTTCCGTGGTCGATGCCCAGATCAGGTGTGCTGCTAATACCCGCGCATCGGTTACGTCCGATAAGCCATTCCATTGCGCCGCGGAGCCGGGCCAGATAAACGGGCGCCCTGTTTCTTTGCAAATGCTGGCATATACAGCTAAGGTGGTGCCCATGTTCATGGCATTACCAACCGCTTTGCCAATTACAGTATGCGGGCGGTGAATACTCCACGTGAAGCCTTCGCGCTTGGCTGCAGCGTAAACTTCGTCTTCCTGCGCATAGTAAAAGTTTTCCAGATCGAGCCTTGGGTGTTCTTCGCGTAAGGGTGTTTCGGGCAGAAAGCCTGCTTTTGCATAGGCTTCAAACGGCCCCAGGTAATGTTTCAGGCCGGTTACCAGGGCCACGTGTTCAACGCTCCTTTTTTCAGATAATACGTTCAATAGATTACGCACCATCAGGCTGTTGACCCGGATGTTCTCTGCTTCGGTCTCGTTACGCATCCATGTGGTAATATACACATGGGTAGGGCTAACCGCTGCTAAAGCCGATCGCAGGCTGGCTGTTTCCAAAAGATCTGCCGCCACCGGTTTCAAATCATTGATCTCCGTATTAGGTGTGCGGGCCAATCCGTAGGTTTCCCAACCTTCGGCGATCAGCTTTTCGGCTAAATTAGCCCCGGTGATGCCGCTTGCTCCAACTACTAATGCTATTTTGCTCATGACATAATACTATTTAATAAATGAGATCACAAAATTAACAGTAACCCTTTGGCGCAGCGTTGATGTGCGTCAACTAATACACTTGATCTATATCAAGTCTAAAGGTTATCTTTGCCGCAAGATTAGCTTAGGTTATATGATCAATATACTTTTTAGCCACATTCAGGAAAAAGTATCGCTTACAGATGCTGACAAGGAGATTATAACCACTTTTTTCATTTCTAAACGATTGCGGAAACGGCAATATTTATTACAGGAGGGCGATATTTGTAAGCACCTGGCATTTGTGGCCAAAGGCTTGCTGCGTACCTATAATGTCGATGATAGGGGCGATGAACATATGAGTGTATTTGGTTGGGAAGGGTGGTGGTTATCCGACTTCAATAGTTTTCTGTCAGGCAAACCCGCGGTATTTAATATCGATGCTATAGAAGATTCTCAACTATTGATGATTTCCCATAAAAACTACGAAGCATTAACAGTTGCGGTACCTATCATGGACCGGTATTTTCGGATACTTTATCAAAACAGCCTTGTTACAAAGGAGCGCCGGTTGATGAGTTCCATTACGCACAGTGCCGAAGAAAGGTATGTGCAACTAACCGAATTAAATCCGCAAATGATCGGGCGTATCCCGCAAAACCTTATCGCGTCTTACCTGGGGATCGCTCCGGAAACATTAAGTCGTATCAAAAAGAACCTGGTGACGCGGGAAATAAATTAGTGTACTTAATAACGAAATCATACGGCAGCAGCCAGATCGGAATTGAATTTCTCCTGTAAAAGGTATTTTGATGTAAGAACCTCCATCAGCCTACGAGGATGAATTAGTAGAAAATGGTTTTTCTACATTTATTATGATAAAGGAATGCCGAAATTACGGGATCTTTCAATAATTTCTATTTATCCATAATCGAAAGCATAGAAACTGCTTCATTTAATATTTTCAGGGATGCAGCAGCTGATTTTCCTGTAAAACAAATTGAACAATTGCTACATTGAAATTTCGATGAATCTAGGGCGGATCGGCCATTGTTTCTTCAAATTACTGCTAAATATATAGTTTGATCAGGGACACACCTTTAAAAACACTGCTTCGATGATTTTTACTGTATTATTGTGGAAGCCATTTGAGCTTGGTCATTAGTTCGCAAAACTGATATGGGCCGGAATTCGCTGAAGATAATAATGGGAGTAATTGATCCGCGTATGTAATGGATGAGCCATCAACGTTCTGTTCCAGATCCAATACCTTAACACGCCGCTAACAATGCCCAGGATAATCCCGTTTTTAAGGAGTGCTCGACTTCTTGGTTTGCCTAACTCGACTTAAATAGCGGCGAAATTAAAGCTCATAGCGTAGTGTGCGCCCCAGGCAGAGATCTTTTGGCATGCCCGGACCAGTGTGGGGTAAACATTTGATCAGGTTTTCAAGATGCGTCGGTTCCCTAAAGTTTTTCACCCGTTGTTTTTGGCTGTAGGACACTCGATACGGTCATCGCATTCGTACCCATAAAGCCAGAAAGCAATGATTTTAATAGCTGATCCATCATGATAGTATTTATACAAAAAAAGAGGCCATATACACCAGCCTCTCGTATTACAGCTGTAACTTATTATTCTACCTCAGCAGCGGCAGCTTCATTTACATAATTTTCAGCGACCTGGGTTAACAAAAAATCCGCGTTCTTTTCTTCTGCAAGGGTCTCATCCAGTAAGCCTTGTGCTTCATTGAAACCTAAGGTGCCGGCCAATGTACGCAAGGTACCATAAGAGGCGATCTCATAATGTTCAACCTTTTGTGCTGCAGAGATAATGGCCACATCACGCACTTCAGTGCCTTTCTCGGTATCTTCCAGCAGTTTGGTAGCTTCAGCTAACAAGCCTTCCATGGCCAGGCATTTTTTAGCCGTGGCTTTTTCACCTACAGAGGCAAATACACTTTCCAAACGCGTGATCTGGTTTTTGGTTTCTTCCAGGTGCGTCGTGATTGTTTGTTTCAGATCTTCCGAAGTCGCCCCTTTGATCAGCTTAGGCAGGGCTGTTGCCAAATGCTTTTCTGCCCAATAGATATCTTTTAGTTCGTCGACGAATAATTCTTTTAAAGCGCTTTCGGCTTCGGGTGTACGACTGGCAGCTGCTGCAGTCGCTTTTTTGTTTGTCTTTGTAGGCATAATATTAGATTTTAATGAATGTTGATCTGATGTTGACTGCGATCATTGATCGCGGTCATATGCTGCAATTATTATTCCAGTAAATTTTTAAGCGCTATATTTTCCCGCCGACCTTCTTAAAGCCTTATTTCCAGTCAATATGCACCTGACTGTTACCTGGTAAAATGAATTCGAGGTGGCCATCCTTTGTTTTGTTACCCTTCCAGGGTTCCCGATGTCCCCTAAACCTGATATCAAATTCAGGCAATTTTCCTTTGCCTGTTTTCACGATCATCAGCCTGCTATTCAGACGGCCATCACCGGCCAGTCTGAAATTAGCCGGACGGTGCTTTTTCGCTGAAAAGCCGTAAGTCGGATAATCAGTATAGATCATGAACGGCTGACCATCGACCTGCATATAGTGTCGCGGCAGGATCCCAAAGGCATTGCCTGCCCCGTAAACTTCCTGTCCAACTTCACCTGATTTTTCCCAGCCATCGTGCATATCTTCCAGTGCGATCCACAGGTTCGCGTCCACTTCACCGGTTTTGACCTCTTCGGATAGCATCTCCTTAGGGAGCATGGGCGGGTAATAATATACAGCTCGGTCTACCAGGTAACGGATATATTCCGCGATCAACAACCTGAGTGAAGGCAGGATATCTTCCTCTTCAGCATGACGCAGATAGTCGTGCAAGGCACAAAACACCTCTTCCTCCTCGTAGGCTGCCGTGTAAGGCGCATCGTTCAAAGGGAATAAGCGGAAAAAGGACGGGAAGTTCTTCCCATAGCCATAGTTGCAGTCCCAGAGACTGGTATTCTGCAGGATGTTGGCTACACACAGGTAGCTTAGTTCTTTATACACCTCCTTTCCGGTGACCTTGTATAATCGCAGCATCGCGCCGGCAGAGAATGCGGTGTTATTAGCCTGGTAAAAGAGTTGGAATCCCAATCCCTGCAAGCGTAGTGCAGATTTCTCGGCTTCAGCCAGATATCGTTTTTCGCCGGTCAGTTCCCAGGCTTGGAGCATGATGTGTGCAAACAGGCCGGGCACGTCTTTTTCACCTCCTTTTCCCGGCTGGGTCTCGGCTTTCACGACCTCCAGTGTATCCATTTTATAAAATACCGGCCAGGTATAGTCAAAATGATGCGCCACCTTAATGGCGAACTCCAGCGAATCGAGGAAGAGTTTTTCAGCAACCTTATCGCCTTTGAGTGCTAACCGTGAGAGGTTAAGCAGCGGGTGGTTCAGGTACCAGGAATCCATGACCATGGGTTGCATCTGCTCCTCGACTGCTTCCATTTTATCGGCCATCTTCGGGTGCCAGCGCATGATCGTACCCAGGTCGGCATCATAAAAAGCCGTGAGCCCGTCTTTGATCGTTTTCATCATCTCCAGTTCAGCATCTGTCCACTCCACATAATCCAGCAAGGGTAACAAAACGGCCAATTGTACCATGATCTCCGGCGGGGTTTTGTAATCAGACAGGTAAGCATTCAGATAGTGGTTGCCATCTACCTGCGACCAGCAGCCGGGGCTAGTTTGAAGATCGGTCAAACCCTTTTGCAGGATATCCGGCCAGTGTTTATAACTGGTATCCGGTTTAGGCAGCGCTAAGTAAATAGCCGCCGTCAGGTCCAGGTACTGGCGTACCATGGCCGGTTCGTCGGCCGAAACCTCTTCACTGAATGCCATAAAAGCGTCACTCAATACATAACTTTTTCCTGCCTCTAAAGGCTTATTCTTTATCGTCGGCGGAAGGGCAAAGCCGATCTCCGGCCATTCACCGCCGACCGTCTCACCGGCGGAGGTTTCCGTGGCCTGGTTGTAATCCTCCAGCGCGGTCAAATTCTGCAGGTAAAGCACCGAACCGGCCTTCGGACGGGTTAAGCAGAAATATAATTGGCCCGAGCGTATGCCCACCTGTTTGACTTTGATATCACCTTCGGCCAAAAGTTCGCTGCCTGCGGCACCGAGGACGACGATATCCCGCGGCCAGTAAGGGAACAGCAACGACGCGGTTGGCTTTAAGGTAGTTGTCAGGCGCAACACGGGAATAGCTTCCGCATCCGGTAGATTGACAACGCATTCCTGCTCGCCGATCAGCGAACTGATCTTTAAATTGATCTTTCCGTCCTTTTCCGAAAGCTTCTTCAGTTCCAGCCGGTCATTAGGTGAGTAGGCCATTCGGAAAGCGATTCGGCTGCCTTTTGGCCAGGCCGCGACCAGCCAGCAGGAATCATAAAAAATGTGAACTTTAAAAGAATAGCCCGCCGCCTGTTGTTCAAAGACAATGGGTAGCGCAGGATCGTTCAGTTGAGCGTTGGCATTTAAGAGCCATGCTGATGTTGCCTTCATCGTGTTGATCAGTTTAGTTTGTTTAATATTTCGGTAATTGAAAAATGCGCGCCGCAAACGAACTCGTCCGCCGCCCCGTAATAAATGGTTAGCTGATCGCCATTGACGATATGCCCGTTGGTGAAGACCACATAGCCAAAAAAGCCGCTAAGTTCGTAAGGTTCTGTCGGCACCATGATCGGTTCGGTCGTCTGGCCGATCACTTTTGATGGATCGTCCAGGTCCATCAAAAAAGCGCCGAGACAGTACTGGTGTTTTTCGTTGGCACCATGGTAAATTTCCAGCCAGCCCTGCGCAGTTCGGATCGGGGCCGCACCGGCACCCACGCGTGCGCTGTCCCACAGTGCCGGACGGGTCTTGATCAGGCAATGATGATTGCCCCATTGCCGGCTGTCGGACGATTCAGCCAGCCAGATATAATTGCCACCGATCTCCTTACTGCTCGGGCGGTGCAGGCAATAATATTTCCCGTTTATCCTTTCTTCGAAAATGGCGCAATCCTTATTATGCGGCGGCAGGATCATACCGCCCGGTTCAAAATGCTGCCAGTCTTTTGTTGTTTGTAAGCCGACGCCAACGCCGCTATCGGAAACAGCGGTATAGGTCAGGTAGTACGTATCGTCGATCCGGGTCACCCGGCAATCTTCGATACCAAACCGTTCGAGGTAACCGGCGCCAAACAGGGATGCAGGGCTTTGCGGCTCCGTAAAGTGTATGCCATCTTCGCTGGATAACAACCTTAAATGAGATATGGTCGTCAGGTAATCAAGGCCTTTGTAATTGATCACCCTGGCATCTGTCGCGATCAGGTCGGGATCATTCAACGGTACTTCAATGATCTCGGTGTTGCCGGTAGCGTTCAGTGCGTGAAAGAAGATCACACCTTCCTTTTCGGCAACGCCTTCAGCCACCCGTACCAGCAACCATATTTTTTCCTGGTACCGAAACACGCCGGGGTTCAGCAAGCTGATAACCTGCAGGCCCGGACCGCTCGGAACCAGGTCCTTTGGAAGGAGCAGCGGATTTTCAGGAAATCGTTGTGCAAGGTCACGCATTATTCTCAGGATCAATAATTGCTAAATTCAGCGTCGCGGGGCCGGTCAGTACCTTACCATCAATATCATAACGTGCACCATGGCAAGGGCAATCCCAGCTTTTCTCTTCACCGTTCCAGTTTACGATACAACCGGCATGCGTGCAGACCGGGCTGAGCGCATGGATCTTACCCGAATCGTCGCGGTAAGCGGCGATCTTTTTTCCGTCTACTTCGACAACCTGCCCGGTTCCGGGGGATAATCGTTTTAATGAATCCGTTTCGTGAATGCCGAAGCGGTCGGCTACAAAGTGATAGGCCACATCCGCGTTCTCCTGCACAAAAGCCGTGAAACCGGCAATCGGTTTCAAGCGGGATGGACTGAAGATGTCTGCATATTTATTATCTTTACCTTGCGCCAGGTCGCTCAGGATCTTACCGGCTATGCTACCCAGCATCATGCCATTGCCGTTATAGCCGGTAGCGCAATAAACACCTTTGGCAGCTTCGGCCATTTGCCCGATATAAGGAAAACCATCTACCGGAACATAATACTGACTTGACCAGCGATATTTTATTGATGACACATCATAATTCTCACGCACATATTTCTCCAGATCGGCAAATGCCTTTTCCGGTTCGTCATGACCCGTCTTGTGGTCATTCCCGCCGGCGATGAGCAGCCTTTCCCCATCGACCACATGCGTCCGAAAATAGTGATAGGGCTCCTGCATATCGTAAACTAAAGCATCCGGATAGGTATCGTCCTTTAACTTTACCGCCAGCACATAACTGCGGTAGGGGGCGCAACGCAGACTATAGGAATTGATACCCGGTGGGATATGTGTTGCATAGATCACCTGCCTGGCCTTGATTTCGCCTTGTGGTAGATCCGCAACATGAAAATTACCTTCAGTTTTTACAGTTTCAATTTTGGTCTCCTCCAGCAATATTCCGCCGGCATTGAGGTATTCGCTCAGCAAAGTTTGCAGGTATTTGAGTGGATGGAATTGCGCCTGATCAGGGAGTTCCAGTGCCGCCTGATAAGGCACCGGTGCAGGAGCCTGATCAACATAGTAGGCCGGAATCCCGACTGCCTTTGCACCATCTAATATGTCAGCCAGTTGTTTGGCCTGCTTTTCGTCCTTGGCATAGACATAACCTGTCTTGATCTCATAGTCGCAGTCGATCAGGTAGTTGCTGATATTGGTCTTGATCAGTCCGGCCCCTTCGTTGACGGCATCCGCAAAAAGCTGTGCGCCTTCTTTTCCAAAAGCACTCTCTGCTTCTTTATAAGTGGTGTCTGCGAAGGTATTGATATGTGCACTGGTACCGCCTGTCGTTCCGAAGCCAACGGTATTTGCTTCCGCGATCACCACCTTCTTACCGGCTTCCTGTAAAAGCAATGCCGCCGTAATGCCGGTAATCCCGGCGCCGATGACCAGGCAGTCATATGTAAGCGCCGGATAAGCAGTGGCTGAGCCAGGATTCAGTTCAGCACTATTGCGCTGCCAGGGACTTTCCAGTGCGCCATCACGTTTGGTACGGGTTGTTTTTTGCATTGTCATAGGATGGGTATTGATTCTTTATATATTAAATGAGGTTTTCTGACTGCCGGTTCCCCGCACAATAAGAGATCGACGAGTATTCGGCGGCGCCATTCACGGTTTGATGAATGATGTCTCGGCATGATCCGCTGAATACTTTTCGAAAACTATGGAGTTCGCCTTTAATAACTGCAGAAATAAAGATGGTACCGACCGGTTTTCCTTGGTTTCGCTACCCCCGGGCTGGTCAGGCCTTCACAGCCACCTGGATGTCGGAAAGGATCAGCGTTCTCATCGTCTTAGCCAATTAGCCGGTCACTTCTCCTGACTCCGGGGTTATTGTTTCGATCAAACCTAGGGGAACATGGAGAATATCTATTTTCAGTTGCGCGTCATATCAGACGATATATCTTAGTTGGTCTTATTTTTTGTCTCATCAGGAGCTTTTACCGCATTTGAATCAATACCTCTTTGGTCAACCTTTGGTAGTCCTGGCTTAGGTATGGTATCAGGGTTCTTGCCCCCACCCATAATAGTATCCGTACCAGCACGGCCTTTCATAGTATCAACTTCTTTTCCTTTTTCGCCATTGTCAGAGGAATTACACGAAGTCATTGCCATACCGGCAAATAAGTACGTTATTAACATTATCTTTTTCATGTTGTGTAGTTTATAAGGACAACACTAGTATTTCTCAAAAGTTTATATTATTAATCAGAAGCATAAACAATTGTCAAGGAGTGATGTTGAGTTTAAATGAACTATCAAGAGCATTATAACAACAGGTTAACAGCTTTCAATGAAGCGAAACAATTATTGCTTAATGAGGAATTGAAGATCAAAGATAATCCCTTTACAGCGCAACCAAATTTAACAGGACTCATAGATGCAAAGAGCTTCTATGATGCTGCTTTTAATAAGTGGGTTGAAGTGATAACTTCAATAGCGTACTATGAAAAAAAACCTGATGATGCTATTGATTTAACATAAAAACTTCTTTTTGCAGATAGCACTTTCTCTTCTGAATGCATCAAAAATTTAACCCAGCATCCTGTAAAGCTCATTGTTATCAAGGCCCAATTCAACAAGATTGTTCAAATTCCGCAAATCGGTTTCCCGATGCCATTACGAAACAAATGGTCGGGCATGGCAAAATAGTATACCGGGTCGTTCTTGTAATTTTCTCGCATTTCTAAATATTAGGTGTACTGCTGTGCTTTAATGACATTTTGAATGACGGCAATATATGCGGCTTCCGCTTTATTGTAGATAATATTGATCGTCAATCGCCGTAGAACTGATTGCAGGCTGGATATGATAGATCAAAGCAAAGTGTTGTATTAAACAACCAAGTTTCCGTAGACCTTCGCTTGCTCGGATATATTCAAGAAGAAACCTATCTTAACTAATAACGAATTAGGTATGCAAATTTCGAAAGCAAAAAAGGATTTTATCCGGCAGCACTATATCGCCCGGCAGCTTAATATCAATTATTTAGCGGATAAGCTCCGGCTCCAATTCGCGACCATCCGTTTTTATATCAATGAGTTTCGCGTCCTCGAAAAAGAACACCCTGAAAAGCTGAGCGATTATTCCTTTTTTATCGGCAAAGACAAGGTGAGACAAGATACCGCTTTTTACCGCAATTTCGCCCGTGTTATGCCTTCAGTGATCGCGGCAGAACCGGGACCGGTATTACAGGCTGAGAAGCTTTACCAGCGTTATCATGCACAGTGCCCCGATGAGTATAGCAGACCCGGATTTTACCATGTGTTTAGCCGTTGGTTCGATCAGCATGAAAAAGAACTGAGTACCGCCAAATTAAAGGCCAAATTTTCGCCGAAGGAGCTGGCCACTTTACACAAATGGCGGATAGGTAACGACCACCGCCTTTGGCAGGTATCCGTCGCTTTAACAACGGTTTACACCTATAACGGTAGAGCAAAACTTGCTGAAAGGATCGACTGTACCACCAGAACACTTCGAAGCTGGATGACTATCTATGAAACAAAAGGGCTGGAGGCACTTGGCCGCCCCGGAAGCAAAAAACCCATCAGCCCGCAAAAAAGACTGGAGATAGAACGTAAAATAGACGGCCTTATCCACATGGTACGGCAAAGCCCCAAACTATACGGAATCGACCGGGTCTCCTGGACCATTACGGATCTGGCTTATGCTTATAGCAAACACACTGGTGTCCCAATCACATTTTCAACAGTCAGCGTTTACCTCCGCCGCCGCGGCATCCGTTATAAACGTTCCAGGGAGGTTATTGTAAGTAATGATCCGCAATACCAGGAGAAATATGAACACATCCAAAACGTGTTAAGCAATCTGGGCAAGGATGAGAAGTTCTTTTCGATCGACGAATATGGCCCGAAATCCATACGGCCGCAAGGTGGCCGCATGCTTGCTGAGCAAGGTAAACCGCCCGTTTACCGGAAAGTGGATAAAGGCAAAGGATTTATTATCTGTACCTGCGCACTGGAGTTATCCACTAACCAGCTGGCCTGGTTTTACTCGGCCAAAAAAAACACCGATGAAATGATCAAACTGATCGAAGTGTTGACCTTATTATACCAGGGTCAGAAACGGCTGTACTTGTCCTGGGATGCTGCCGCCTGGCATGATTCATGCCAATTGCTGGAGTATATAGTTGAGGTTAACGACGCAGATTACCGAGAAAAACTAAAGACTCCCGAGATCATCATCGTCCCTCTCCCTACCAAAGCACCCCACTTGAATGTCATTGAATCCGTCTTCAGCGGCATGGCTAAATCGGTCGTTCACAACAGCGATTACCAAACCGTCGAAGAATGCATGGAGGCCATCGACCGATATTTTAATAAGCGGAACCAGTTCTTCCTTAAACATCCAAAACAAGCAGGAACGAAGCTATGGGGAAAAGAAAAAATAAAAGCTGTATTTGACAAGGCAAATATCTGCCGCCCTGTGGGCTAAGAGAAATTTATATTCGGGGATTTCCCGACTTAATTTCCAGAAGGTAACAAATAGAATCAGCTGATAAATTTATCGCGGATTTCTTTGGTCGTATGGCAGATAATTAGGGTAATTTAGCAAATCTTCAATTTTGTTTAGTAATGACATTTTCTCTATCTCTAATTTTTTCTTTAGTAATGCCAAACGATTGATTTCAGCGACCAGTTCGTCAACCAAGGTTTTCGTTGAGGAATTGCTTTCTGACGCCTTTTCTAAGGCAATGCTCAGCTTTAGGAGGGCTTCCTTGTTTTTATCGTTTTCCTCTTCTCTTTCTTCCAACATAACTTTAAGGCTCTGATACCTTTTTTTATGCATTTCAGTTATTTCAATGTCGTTATTCCTGCGCTCATTTTCCAGTTGTTGTTTTAATGTCTCAATCTGCGCTTCCTTGGCAGACTTATACTCATTAACAGAACGAAGCCGAAAAATCCGATCAATGATAAAGGCGACTATTAATAAAATATTTACGGTGTATGGAATAAATAATGTGAACATGCGATCAATGATTGGAGATTACAGGTCTAAAATACTAAATATATTAGTATTTTAGACCTCATTTGAGAAAATGTAACTAATATTTTTTACTAGGAAAAATCAAATTAATAGGAATTTATCAGAAACGTTAATCAATAAACATGGTCAAAGTGTTATGGAATAAATTGTCTACAATTTCGTAACAGGAAGGCCAATGAGCCCGTAATTTCCCGGTGGAGCCGCCGTAATTGGACTAAGTCGAACTGTTTTCCGAGGGTTACAGAGATTATCGACATTTTATCCTGTCGCTATGGGGATTAATTCCCTGTGAACTCCTCTTAAATAACGGAACAGTCAATTAGTCATACCATAATGGATCATTTCTTCAGGAATCTGTACGGCTGATTCGCTTGAAATAAAGATGATCCTTCCCCAGCCATTGGCCAGCATATTAGGAGAGAGAACGTTGCCTAACTCCTTTTTTGCCTGATAATCGTAAAACCAGCAGCACCATAATAAACATCACCAACGACCGGATAACTATTTCCGCAGCGAAGCTGAAATTAAGATCCCCGATGATTATCTTATTCCAATCCAAATCCATAATTACGTATTATATTGAAAAGAAAAGGGTTGCGATTTCGCAACCCTTATGATTAATTATGTTGCTGAACAATTCGGGATTCGAAATCTGACAGAGCAGCGCTTATACCTGCCCTTTGCTCTGCAAGTAACTGCAAATGATCGGCATGATCAGCGTAATTGTCGATGCATGCATCATATTGCTCAATCGCTGCGCGCTCGCCTGTGGTGATGGCGTTCAGGATTGCTTTATCCTCGTTACTGCTCAGCGCTTGCTTGATGGTGAGCCAGGTGCGGTGTAAACCGCCTGGTATTCCGCCACTAACATTCTCTGCATCCGTTCCATGTAGTGCGATGTGCTCATTCAGTTCAGCCGCATATACGATACGTTCCCCGGAGTATCTCTTGAATAGCGCTTTTAATTCAGGGTTTTCTGTGGCCTCGGATGCGGAAAGATAACCCTCCTTTCCGTCGTTGACTACTGCCAGTATAATTTTAAGGTACATTGATGACTTCTGCTTTGCTCTTTAATGATGACGATTTGATCATTTCCATAGGTTGCTGTTGTTTTGCACAATGAGGCAAAAACTCAGCCAACTTAATTTCACGTCGATCACCCTTAATTTCTGAAACGCTGATGCCCCTTTTATTGGATCTTTACAGATCGGACGCGGTCAACGAAATTTGCGGTTTGGGCCGGTCATCGATTGGCGGTATAAGTCTGCTAAGGAAGTATTATTGGGAGCCATGTAACGTTAATACCGCTACTTATAATCGGTAAACGTTTCAGGGAAGCAGGCCGGCCAGTTGTTCAACGATCGCGCGTAATAAGCCAGGGGCGGTATTGCCCGGCAGCCCGCTTGCGGTCATGGCACGGTAGCTACCTTCTTCATCAGGTTCGAAAAGCACGGTTTCGTCGCCGATCAGCACGGCGATCCGGTAGGTATAGCCCCAGCGCTCCATACGGACTTCCAGTTCCAGTTCTTTGCCCTGGTAGCTGATAGGTAAATAAAGCGGTTCGCTCATTCTTGTATGACCAATTGTTCGGCTTCGGTGACCAGGATCTGTGGCTTGCCTTTAAAGCTGCTTACTTTACCGCTGACGGCGATGGTTTTGCCATCCAATCCTACCGCCAGCGGCTTGGCATTACCTTTAAATACTACGGTCAGTAATTGTTTGGGATAGGCTGCGCCCAGGTTAATCAGCACCATACTGCCGATATCCTTGCTTCCAAAAACCTTACCCGCCACCGTTACTGAATCACCAATGGCTTTGTTTACCTCGCTTAATTTGATAGTTCCTTTAAGTGAAGGCAGTGGAGGCGGAGGTACCAGCGTAACAGAGACCGTTTTCACTTGTTCGCTGAAAAAGATCTTATTCAGCTCACCTGCCAGGCGAATGCCCGCCTGAGCGATCCGTTTGCGGATGAAAGGGATGTATTTTTTATAGTAAGCTTCGTCCATAGTTTGCCCGGGTTTCGCGTTCGCATATAATTCGGTGGACAACTGATAACTTTCCCACAACCATTCCATCGGGCTGTCCGCCTGCCATTTGCTGATCTCTTCTGGTGTAGCGGTATCGTATACACGCACGATCTGTTCCGGTGACAGTCCCTCGTGATCGATCAGCTTGCTGTCCCAAAGGCTGTGGAGGTTTATGCCTTTGCCATCCTTTGGTCTTATTAATATCTTTTAAGGCTAATTACTATTGTTGAAATGGGGGATCCAAGGGGGTGTTAAAAACTAA
>NZ_JBWKQC010000003.1:0-743852 GCF_059418565.1 Mucilaginibacter sp. GW821-FHT07G05
TTAGTTTTTAACACCCCCTTGGATCCCCCATTTCAACAATAGTAATTAGCCTTAAAAGATATTAATAAGACCAAAGGCAGGGCAATGGCCTCGTGCGGCAAAGAAGCCTTTTTGCTGGACAAGCCTTTTTGTTACTTTTGTGGCTACAAAAGTAATGGGGCCCTGCGCCCAAGAGCAGACTAACGTTAATCACAGCACAAGCACAGCCTACGTAGAGATTGCTTCGTTCCTCGCAATGACGACTATGATAGAAAACGGGCTAAAACGGGACGAGATTGCTTCGTTCCTCGCAATGACGACTATGATAGAAAACGGGCTAAACGCGATGAGATTGCTTCGTTCCTCGCAATGACAATAATAACTAAATTAGGCTTAATTTAACTTTATAGCCGTTAACTCCATCGGATTATCCCCCGCCTTTTCACCGTATTTGTTTTGGGCGTATTCTTTATTGAGTGGGGTAACGCGCCATGCCATATCCTTACCAAGCAGATAAGGTTTTTCGCCGGCCTCGTTGCCGTTAACAACGAGGAATGACGCCCGGATGTTTACATGCTTAACATCCAATTTAATAATGGCTTCGTTTTGACTGTTGTACTGAATTACGTGGCCTGTTAAAACAATCGCTTTGTTTGAAGTCTTCCACAGCAGCGAATCGGCAGTTAAGAAGACTGTATTTTTCTCGTCCTTTCCTGGGTTTTTATTAACAGCGCTGTTAAGTTTTGTTGGGTATTGGGGTGCGGTAGAAGAGATCGTCTTATCGGATAGCGCCCCATAAGTAATTGCTGTCTTCATGTTGGTTTTCCAAGTTACCGAATCGGCCCGTAGCACAGTAGTGGAATAAACTTTCTGTGTGGCCGAAACGTTAGTTTTTACAGTGGCCTTTTTGTCTGCGGCGAATGTTTTTACTTCCACCACTCCGTTAATACCTCTTTCTCCAAATACCGGTTGTGCTTTGGCCGGGCCGAAAATAAATACTGTTTGAAGTTTTTGCGCTGACAGCTTTTTTAATTCGTCAAACGTAGTCTCCTTATTATTGATCAGGATTAGCGCGTTTTTGAGCGTCTTCAACGAATCCTCAATTTGGATCACATTTGCCATCAGCCTGATATCGGCGCTGTTGTAAATCGCGTTTCCTACTAAAGTTATCCTGCCTTTTGTTTTATCCGTTATTACAGAATCCTGGGCAATTAATTGGGTAGCCGGCACTGCTTTCTGCTTTACAATGGTATCCGCTTTTTCGGCAGAATCCCTCTTCATCATTACTTTTACAGCTTTTGATCTAAAGCCTTTGTATGATTTGTAAAAGGCCCAAGCCTCTGTATTCAGGCTATCATTGTGGATCGCGGTCGACATGGTAGCCAAAAAATCATAACAACTCTTGCAATTTTTACTCGCTGTTTTACGTAGTCCGATCAGCTCTATCAACGAAGATGGTTTCTCTTTATTAAAAGGATATGCAAAGCGTCTTTCCGCATAAATATAGCCTTGCTTATTAAATTTCAGGCTCACGTGTAAAGTATTGTCTTTACCAACAGTGTAAGGCACAGTTATGTATCCGTCTCCCTCTGACGATGCGTCAACGGGTTTGTAAATGCCCTTTACCTCAACATTAGGTATGGGCTGATTCGTTTCCAAATCGTAAAATATAATGGCGTATTTAATGTTATTGTCGGTAGTGTTTAGCTTGTTGCGACAGGCTAATAGTATCACCGCCAGCAAAGGCAGCACGAACATAAATTTCAGCAGGTGTATTTTGGCGGTTCTTACTTTGTTCATCATCATGATGCGTTTTTTTAAGGATGAAAAATTAAACTGATTTGCAATCCGGTATTTGGGTATCCCCACCACTTTAAGCAGGTGGTATTGATAAGCCTTTTTATCGAGCCCGGCATTAAGCACTTCATTATCGGCTATAAACTCCAGGTTTTGGCGAATGCTATGCCTGATCAGCCAGGCGAAAGGATTATACCAGTTGAGCGCGCACAGGCATTCGCCTATAAAAATATCAATGGTGTGCTTTTGTACCACGTGTACATACTCATGCAGAATAATCTCTTCCAGCTCCTGCTCGGTGTGCATCTCCCGGTTAATGTATATTGACTTGCCGAACGAGAAAGGCATAATCTGCTCGTCCACATGGTAAATAGGCGTATCGCTATCATCATTCAGCAATACTGCCCGCTTTTTTATCCGGTTGAAGGATATCAATTGCATCACTATCCTGATGGCCATTGCAGTGATACCTATAAGTATGGCAGCCATCAACATATCCCAGGCATCCAAATGCAGGCCGGTATCTTGCACAATAGTCCCCGTTTGTTTACCGGCGGCAATATTTTGAATGGCAGGTATATAATTTATCGCTTCCTCCTTTAAGGCCACCTTTTGCACCATGGGCGATACATTGATGAACGGTATGGCAAAGCTTAACAACGAATAACCAGCCAGGTACCAGCGGTTCCAGTTATAGAAGGTTAACCGGCGCAATACCAGGTAATAGAACAGGTAAATGGCGCTCAAACAGAGCGACAGTTTTAAAATATAGGTGATTAATGCAGGCATAATGTTTAGGTTTTATATTTATTTTTTATCGCCCTTTTCAATCATGTTGATGATCTCTTTCAGTTCGTCGGCGCTTATTTTTTCTTCTTTGGCAAAAAACGCGATCAGCTCTTTGTATGAACTTTTAAAGTAATCGTTCACAAAACCCTTCATAAATTTCTGCTTATACTCTTCCGCTTTTATAGCGGGCGAATACCGATATGAGTTGGCCAGTTTTTCGCCTTTTACAAATCCTTTTTTCTCCAGGTTCTTCACGGTTGAAGCGAGGGTAGTGTAAGGAGGTTTAGGTTCGGGCATAATTTCCAGTATATCTTTTATAAAACCCTGCCCCAGTTTCCATATAACCTGCATGGTTTCTTCTTCCTGTTGTGATAATTTTTCCATAGCAATTACTAATTATTCGTAAATCTACGAAAGTTTCGTAATTGTCCAAATGTTTTTTAATTATTTATTCAAAGCATATTATTTAGCTGTATTTAAACCTCGGATGAATCCTATTTATGAAGGGGGCGGTGGTGTTTTTGGAAAATCAGTGCCTGTGGTACTCGTAACCGATAGCCCCGTGATCCGCTCATACGCGCACAAGGCATTAGGCACGGGCCGGTATCCGCTACTCCCGGGTTTAGGTAGGGGAGGGCAGTGCAAATCTACTGGTGTAATCGCCGTGCCATGTTAGTTATGTATTTGCAAATGAGGCATAGGGTAGGTATAGTGTAAAAAAAAGGATAATCCATTTTATTGGTTTTTATTATTACTATATTTATTAACCATTTATACTGAGCCAATTAACCTACTTAAATATTGTTATGTTATGAAGACAAGAAAATTGCTTTTTATACTTTTTTTGATGCAAGTAGCATTCGTAACTGTATCATACATTGCAAAGTTTAATCATATTGAGTACACGCAGTTAATTATATCAGTATCTATAATGGGCTTCGTGGCTTCATTTATACTTTGCCTGCTCATTACCCTACGCAGAATATCGAAACGACTTAACGTTGGCAGTTAAGTTTTTTTAATCAGTATAATCCATTAGGTATAAATTATATTTCTTTTTGTCGACAAACGGATTTGGACAAAAGCGAGCGGAACTTTAGTGCCGGTTGCGCAAATGCGGAGCGGTTTAATAAATGATAAGCATTATAAAAACACACTTGTCATTGCGAGGGAACGAAGCAATCCCATAGTTATGCGTGTTCGCTCTGTATAGTTCGCGATTGCTTCGTGCCTCGCAATGACACGATTTTTAGAGTAAGCCTCGTTCCCCGTCAGCAAAGAGCTTCGGACGAAAGCGGGCAGAACTTTGCAGGCCAGGAGCGCAAAGGCGGGCATAGCGAACTTGTTGCATGTGGGGAGGAAATGAGCGGCGGGGCAAAAGTTCCAGCCCCAAGTTCTGCGCGGTTTGCAGGGCATAGGCCCTGTGTGGCAAAGAAGCCTTTTGCTGGACAAGGGTTTTGTTACTTTTGCCCTCAAAAGTAATGGGGCGCTGCGCCCAAGAGCAGACCAACGTTAATCACAGCACAAACACAGCCTAAGTAGAGATTGCTTCGTTCCTCGCAATGAGGCGGGTTGGATATGACCATGGGCAGAACGCGACGAGATTGCTTCATTCTTCGCAATGACAAGGGGTAATAAAAACAAAAAAGGCTTACCCATTAGGTAAGCCTTAGCTATATCGTTAGCGTATGTTATTAAGCTAATTTACGTTTTACTTCAACATTTTCGTAAGCTTCAACAATGTCACCTACTTCAATATTGTTAAAGTTTTGGATGTTCAAACCGCACTCGTAGCCGGTTGCAACTTCCTTAACGTCATCTTTAAAGCGTTTAAGGGATGCAAGCTCACCGGTGTAGATAACCACACCTTCGCGGATGATACGGATCTTGCTGTTACGGTTAATCTTACCATCCAATACCATACAACCGGCAATTGTACCCACTTTGCTGATCTTGAATGTTTCGCGGATCTCCACGTTAGCAACAATCTTCTCTTCAAAGGTTGGTGCAAGCATACCTTCCATCGCGGCTTTTATCTCGTTGATAGCATCGTAGATGATCGAGTAAAGCCTGATATCAATTTGCTCTGCTTCGGCCAGTTTGCGGGCACCACCTGAAGGGCGTACCTGGAAACCGATGATGATCGCATCAGATGCAGAAGCCAGCAATACGTCGGATTCGGAGATCTGACCAACGGCTTTTGATATGATGTTAACCTGTATTTGCTCGGTAGACAGTTTCAGCAATGAATCTGACAAGGCCTCGATTGAACCATCCACGTCACCCTTAACAATAATGTTAAGTTCCTTAAAGTTACCAACTGCCAAACGACGGCCGATCTCATCAAGCGTGATGTGTTTTTGTGTACGTAAACCTTGTTCGCGTTGTAATTGCAAGCGTTTGTTGGCAATTTCACGTGCCTCCACTTCGCTTTCAAGTGCGTTAAACCTATCGCCCGCTGTAGGTGCGCCCTGCATACCCAATACCTGTACAGGTGTTGATGGTCCGGCAGATTCTACACGCTGACCGCGTTCGTTGGTAAGCGCCTTAACACGACCGCTGTAACAGCCTGCCAGTATCGGGTCACCCACTTTTAAGCGGCCGGCCTGTACCAATATGGTGGTAACAATACCACGGCCTTTATCTAAAGCAGCCTCAATAACGGTACCTACGGCACGTTTGTTAGGGTTAGCTTTCAGTTCAAGCAATTCGGCTTCAAGCAATACTTTTTCTAACAGCAGCTCAACATTTAAACCTGTCTTAGCTGATATCTCCTGGGTTTGGTATTTACCGCCCCACTCTTCAACCAAAATATTCATGGCTGATAGTTGCTCACGTACTTTATCGGCATTTGCTCCCGGCTTATCAATTTTGTTGAAAGCGAAGATGATAGGGGCGCCTGCGGCCTGCGCGTGGTTTATGGCCTCGCGGGTTTGCGGCATCACGCTATCGTCGGCAGCAATTACTATAATAACTATATCGGTTACCTGTGCACCCCTGGCACGCATAGCGGTAAACGCTTCGTGACCCGGTGTATCCAGGAAGGTGATCTTTCCTTTATTTTCAGGCAATGTAACTTCGTAGGCACCAATATGCTGGGTAATACCCCCGGCTTCGCCGCCTATTACGTTGGTTTTGCGTATAAAATCCAGCAACGATGTTTTACCGTGGTCAACGTGACCCATAATGGTTACGATTGGCGCACGTGGTATTAAATCATCCGGATTGTCTTCTTCCTCCAGATTGGCTTCTTCATCCTGCGGCTTAACAAACTCTATCTGGTAACCAAACTCGTCGGCCACTATAGTTAAAGTTTCAGCATCAAGCCTTTGGTTAATGGATACGAACATACCCAGGCTCATACAAGTAGAGATGATCTGTGTAACAGGTACATCCATCATTGATGCCAGCTCGTTAGCGGTAACAAACTCGGTAACCTTCAGTACTTTTGATTGCAGTTCCTGCTCCATTGCCAGTTCTTCGGCACTTGCAGCTACATCATCACGTTTCTGACGGCGGAATTTTGCACGTTGTGCAAATTTACCCGATTTACCTGCACCACTAAGGCGGGCCAATGTTGCCTTAATCTGGTCTTGTATATCTTTTTCTGTAGGTTCCTCTTTCGGGGTACTTGGCGGAGCGTTACGGTTGTTCCTGAAATCGGGACGGTTACCACCACCCTGACCCGGGCCGCGGTTGTTATTGTTGTTCCTGAAATCGGGACGGTTACCGCCACCTTGACCACCCTGGCCTGGTCCGCGATTTTGTCCGCCCGGATGGCCTTGACCACCCTGACCGCCTTGCTGACCCTGACCTTGTTGCTGGTTAGGATTATGTCCCTGGCCGCCTTGCGGTCCGCCCGGGTTATCTTTACGCTTTCTTTTGCGCTTGTGATCTGCGTTAGTATTTGATGATGAAGCTACCGGGTTACGCTTAGGCTCGTTAACAGGCAGGGTAATTTTACCTACAATGTTAGGGCCGGTAAGGCGTTGCGCTCTCGCGCGTATTACATCCGGTTCATCATTTGCCGGTGCAGCAGGTTTAACCGGCTCCTCAGCTTTTGGTGCAACGGGCTCCGGTTTAGGCGCTTCAGCTTTTGGTTGTTCAACCGGTTTTGGCGCTTCAATTTTAGGAGGTTCCGGGGCCGGCACTTCTTTCTTTTCAACCACAACAGGTGCTGGTGTTGGTATCGGTGCAGGCTCTGGTTGTTTTACCTCTGCCTTTGGTTCAGGCTGCGGGGTAACAACAGGTGCCGGTGCAGGTTCCGGTTTTGGCGCTTCGGCCACCGGGGCTTTTTCTGCAGGCGCTACAGGCCTTGCATTAAGATTGTTAAGGTCAATTTTGCCAACAACCTTTACACCCGGCAGGGCATCGTTACGGTCGTCTGTTTTTTCGGGCGCAGGCTCTGCGGCCGGTTTAGGTTTTTCAACCTGCGGCGATGCAAACTGGCCGGCATTCTTGATCAGGATCTCTTCGTTCTCAAACTCGCGTGAGCGCCTGTTTTCAACAGGTTTTTCAGGCGTTTGAACGGTTTCTTCCTTTCTGATCTTGCCGATGCTGATCTGTTTGGCTTCTTCCTTAATAATCTTGTCAACAGCAAATTCCTTCAACAGGGCATCGTACATGTCACCGTCAAGCTTAGCCGCCGGGTTTTTATCAATTTTATAACCCTTCGATCCAAGGAAATCGACAATTGTACCTGTTCCTATATTCAGCTCCTTTGCTGCCTTAAATAATTTTATTGATTTGTCTTCTGACATTTATTACTCTTTTCTCTGCTTATAAGTTGTGCAAAAATACGATTTTAATTCCGGTTAATCATTTTTATTCAAACTCGGCTTGTAATATTGACATAACTTCTTTGATGGTTTCCTCTTCAAGGTCGGTACGCTTCACCAGCTCACCAATTGTTAAGCCCAGTACAGATTTTGCGGTATCTAAACCAACACGTTTAAATTCGTCAATAATCCAGCTGTCAATCTCATCTGAAAATTCTTCAATATCCACATCCTCATCCAATTCATCTGCCTCGCGGTAAACATCAATTTCATAACCGGTTAGTTTACCTGCAAGCTTAATATTGTGCCCGCCGCGGCCAATGGCCAGTGATACCTGGTCTGGCTTTAAGTATACCGCTGCCGTTTTCTTCTCATCATCTAACTTAATAGACATGATTTTGGCAGGTGATAAAGCACGCTGTATATATAACTGAATATTGTTGGTAAAGTTTATAACATCAATATTTTCGTTCTTTAACTCGCGTACAATACCATGTATACGTGATCCTTTCATACCTACGCAGGCACCTACAGGGTCAATACGGTCGTCGTATGATTCAACCGCAACTTTGGCCCTTTCGCCGGGTTCACGTACAATTTTTTTGATAGTGATTAAGCCATCAAAAATTTCAGGCACTTCCAATTCAAACAAACGTTGTAAAAACTCAGGCGCGGTACGTGATATAATAATTTTAGGATTGCTGTTCAGCATATCCACTTTATGTACCACCGCTTTTACGCTGTCGCCTTTTTTAAAGTAGTCGGCAGGTATTTGCTCGGTTTTAGGTAATAGCAACTCGTTACCTTCATCATCAAGCACAAGCGTTTCTTTTTTCCAAACCTGGTAAACTTCGCCTGTTACAATTTCACCTACTCTATCTTTATATTTTTTGAATATTTCGTCTTTTTCAAGTTCTAATATCTTAGAAACAAGCGTTTGGCGTGCAGCAAGTATAGCACGGCGACCAAAGCTTTCCAGCGTGATCAGCTCTACATATTCGTCGCCCACTTCAAGGTCGGCATCAAATTTATGCGCTTCTGCCAGTTCTATTTCCAGGTCATCATCCTCACTAAAGCCATCTTCCATAACTGTGCGCGTGCGCCATATTTCAAGGTCACCGTTATCCGTGTTCACAATTACGTCGCAATTCTCATCAGTGCCATATTTTTTCCTGATCATGCTTCTGAAAACATCTTCCAGAACGCTCATCATGGTAGGGCGGTCAATGTTCTTGAAATCTTTAAATTCCTGAAAAGAATCAATTAAATTAATATTGCTCATTTCTTTACTTGAATGATATTATAACTTTTGTTTCTGTTATTTGATCAAAGGGGATGGCGCTTTCAATATTTTCAGCCTTCTTCCCTTTTTCTTTTACTTTTTCTTCAATGGTGATAGTGTTTTCATCAGCCGCTATCAGCTTGCCTTCTCTTTTGGTACCAACGGTGGTTGTAATGGATAATTGCCGCCCAATGTTTTTGTTGTACTGCCTTAAGGTTGTTAATGGTGTATCGATACCGGGTGATGAAACCTCCAGGTTATAGGGTGTTTCTATCACGTTTTCTTCTTCGAGATGAAAGCCTACGTGTTTGCTAATCTGCACGCAATCATCAATTCCGATGCCGTTATCACCATCAACCAGTACTATAAGTTTGCCACCCGGCTGAAATTTTATATCAACCAGGAACAGGTTGGGCTTATCTGCAATTTTCTCCTCAACCAGCTCGGTAACACGTTTTTCAATATTCATTGTCCGTTTTCCGTTTGATTGGTAAAATAAAAGAGGGGGCTAAGGCCCCCTCTTTTTAATTCGACTGCAAATATAATAATTTTTATCTGTTTTTCAAGTGCTTTAGGGCTTAAAAATCAAATCGGTATAAGGGTGTTGGCCGGGTTTGTTTTTGCGGCTCAGCATATCCCAGCTGGTGCCGCCCTCGCTGTAATGGTAAAAGCGTACAAAATAAGTTTGTCCGGTTACAAAGGCTGTATCGGGAGTGAAAAATACATGGTTTTGCACCAGTTTATACACGCCGGGCTGCTGGGGCTGAAAATCTTTCAGATCGGTATCGGCCGGCATGCGGTAAACCGGTAGGAGGTTTTGCCATTTGGCTATTGTTGTATCACGCTCTATCTCATGTGCCACATCGCCGTTAAGGCCTGCAAACTTTGCCGTTTTATGATCATTGGTCAGGCTTATTTGTATGGTTTGATTGGCCTGCTTTTCGGCACAACCCATGCAGCATAACAATAAAAACGGCGCTATCTTTTTCATGATTTTTACCGCGGCAATTTAGCCAATTAATTATTTTTATACCCATACAACAATAGCATGATACTTACCGGTGCCAATTTTATTTTACGCCGATGGCAAACAGATGATGCCGTCGCCTTACAAAAGCATGCGGATAACCCCAATGTATCGGGTTGCCTGCTTGACAGGTTTCCGTATCCCTATTCGCTTACCGACGCGATAACTTTTATCGGCCTCAAAAAAGATGAAACCCCGATAACCAATTTTCCGATAGTGGTTGACGGAGAAGTAGCCGGTGTGATCGGGCTCGATTTTCGGCATGATGTATATCGTAAAACGCCGCTGTTAGGATATTGGCTGGCCGAACACCACTGGGGTAAAGGCATAATGCCCCAAGCCATCAGGCTCATAACCGACTATGCCTTTCAAAATTTGGACATTATTAATATACTGGCCTTTGTGCTGGGCGGCAATCCAAAATCAATGCGGGTACTTGAAAAGGCCGGGTATAAAAAACAGGGCGTCATCAATCAATCGGTAATTAAAAATAATGTGGTGATGGATGAACATGTTTACGCAGCACGATAAATTATATATATTAAGTATTAAGAAAAATATCATTATTTTTAGACCTTAATAACTATTTTCTATTAACTGACATGAAGAAAACACTTACTTTTTTTGTTATCGCTGTAGCTCTCATCACTCAATTTACAAGTTGCAGTAAAAACAACGATCCGAATGCTAATAAAACATCGATAGTTATATTGGTGCAGGACATCGATACATGGAACTCTGCCAATAATTCATTTCAAGCTGTAACAGGTGCTACTGTTAAATTTTATGACAGCGAGGCTGCTTTAACCAGCGACAAACCGGTTTACACACAAAATACTGATGATGCCGGCCAGGTGGTTGTTGATGTTGCTTTTAAAAGCAAGTATTATGTTAAGGTGATTAAAAACACATCAACAAACATATTTGAAGGTTATCAAATAGCGGGTGTTTTAAAAACAGATGCTGAAATTGCTGAAATAAGCGGTCAGCCGGTTCCGTATATTGGCTGGCCAAAAGCTGCCGATTTAAATGGCGATGGTAGCATTACAACTGCCGATCAGTCTGCCGCCACTATAATTGAGCCTGTAGAAAACAGAGGCGTTGCCGGAACTATTTATATTGCAAAACCTGTAACTGCGCAGAAAGTTACATTGTTAACCGGAACTTACCCTGTAGTAAACAGCAGTATGCAAACACCGGGTACTTGCTTTGGCAGTTTAACCGCGGCCTTTACTTGCCCGGAAAAACTATGGGACAAAAAAACAGGCACCTTATTATTTGTTGATGATAATAAAGCTATACGCCAGATTAACGGCATTATTATAGTGACCGGTACGGGAAATGGTTACACCCTTGATGGCAAGGTAAATGCCGGCACTAATACAGCAGAAGGCAAAATGTTAACATACAGCAATATCAGCACCTCTAAAGGTGTAGTAACCGGTAATGTGAGCGTACTGATAGAGCCGGGCGCTTGTTCTGATACACCTAATTATACCGATACTTACGTACGTACTTTAAAGGCTGCACTTTGCTTCACAACTTTAAATAACGTTATACATGCTACAGGCGGTACAAGTTTTGTTGAAGGCAGTAACGAATTAACTTTAACCAGGAACGACTAAATGAACCGCTAACTTTTATAAGGTTAACAAATAAAAAAAAGGGTTTCGCATTAATCAATGTGAAACCCTTTTTAATTACTGCAATTCCTTTAATTGATCACCCTGCCGGTGATATCAACTTTGCGGGCAAACGGGTTTAAAAACTTGTTAGTTAAGGCCGCGAACTCGTAACGGGTTACCGGTCTGTTTACGTCAAAGTCGGTTTTGAATTTATACTTGGTTTTCCATGTTTTTTGCAGGGTGGCCTGGAAAGTTTCCGGATCGTTCAGCGTGATCTCGCAGATGAAAGACAGCAGGTTACCCAGCGTAAACTTCTCTGCTGTTTTGTTTTTGTTGAACCACAAAAAGGTACGTGTATAAGTTTCGGTAAGTATGGGCTTTATGTCTTCGGTGTTTACCGGGGCATCGGGCTCAAAATAAATTTGCGCGCTGTTGCCGTTTACCTTCTGTATACCTTTTAGTAAACCGGTAACACAAATTTGCTGTATCGAACGGAAATAAGGATCGTCAAACGCCACATCGGCCAGCGGGAATATATAGCCTTTATGATCTAACACCTCGCCCTGTATTATTCTTACGTTTAAGTTTTTAGTATCCGTTTTAAAGAAAGCGAGGTAAGCGGCAGTGGCGCCCACGCCTTGCCCTAAAGTCATTTGTACGGCCGGGTCGGCGGCGGATGCGTTTACAAGGTGTGTTACTGATAGCGCTTTTTCGGTAAGCAGCAAGTTGCTTTGGTTAGCCGCCACTATAGCACCCAAAGGTATAGTATAAGCAGGGAATGGGAGATAGTTAACTGTTAGTCCGTTTGCGCTATAGGCCTGCGTTGGCAGTGCATCGGCCACTGCTATCGCGGTACGGTATAGTTTTGTTGGCCTGTCGTACGGGGTATAAATATCGTTAAGCGTTAACTGGATAATACCCTTCGCTCTTTTATACTCACGAATGATGGGCATATATGGCAGGTGATCTGGTGTTGGGTATTCCTCCAAACTCATATTTTTATAACCCAGCACTGTTTGCAGGTAATACACCATGCCCAAGGTATGCAGCCTTGCTTTGGCAAAAGTGGCGGCTCTGTTTTCGGGTTTCAACGCATCAGCCGTTACCGGGTATTGGTTGGCGCAGCAGTTAAGCAGGTATTTATCGTTCAGGATCTTACTATCGTTTAAAAGCTTTTTTATATCGATGCCTTTTAAGCAGCTGTATGCTTCGGGGTTGTAGCCTTCTGGTTTTTTGATGGTTCTGTCGGCAGCCCGGCCGTTATCTTTCAGTATGGCTAAAAAGTTAATGTTCTGTATTTGGTCTGTCGCGGTTTCGGGTGCTAAACCTTCGCCTGTCGCGGCGCGACTGTCAGTTCCTGTATTAAAGACAGCGCCGGCCATGGTGGCAACGTCGGCGGTTTCGGTTCCATCTATCAGTACGCGGGCTTTTATGGTTACCGGTTTGTTGTCGACCGTAATTTCAACCTCCCAGCCTGTGCCATCTTTTTTTACGGAGGTGAACGGCGTGTTTAATTTTACGGTAAGTCGCTTTACGGTATCTGTGATCTTTTTCAGGATGGCCGCGCCGGTGTATGGCTCAAAGCGGAGAACGGCGTTTTGAGTGGTATCATAACCCGGTGTTTTTTTATAAAAATTAACCACATGTTTACGAAACTCGGCCCAGATGCCGGTTTTAACATTGCGGTTGGCATCCAGTATGCAGAAGCCTCCGCTGGTCATGCTGCCGCCAAGCCATGGGCCTTGCTCTACCAGCATGGTTTTCAGGTTGCTTCGCGAACTTTGTATGGCTGCCGCCACGCCCGCCGCGCCGCCGCCAATAACCAGTACATCGGTTTTAATGGTTTCGGCATAACTGATAGTACATTGTAGAAGGAAACACAGCAGGAGTAACTTTTTTATCATCAGGTTTTAATAATAGATACAAAACGCTAAATTGCTTAAAAGCTTACTTAACCACAAAATATATTTATGGCACTTACCGACGAGCAAATGCGCTACCCCATAGGAAAATTTAGCCCACCTGCATCTTACACCGTTGATGATATACGCAAATGGACCAATGATATACGTATGTTGCCCGGCCTGCTGCGCCAGGCGGTTATTGGCCTTAGTGAAGACGAGCTGAACACCCCATACCGTACCGGCGGCTGGACATTACGCCAGGTTGTACACCATGTTGCCGATAGCCATATGAATAGCATCACCCGTATAAAGCTTGCCCTTACCGAAGATAACCCCACCATAAAACCTTACGAGGAAGCCTATTGGGCACTGCAACCCGACTATCGCCTCGCTGTTGAACCATCCCTGAAAATGCTGGAAGGCATCCATCAGCGCATGATAGCCCTCTTTGAAAGCTTTACCGAAAATGAATGGGAACGCACCTTCATTCACCCCGAAACCGGTGCAAGCAACTCACTCAAAAAAACACTGGCCACCTACTCATGGCATGGCCGGCACCATTTAGCGCACATAACGGAAACGAAGAAAAAGTTTGTTTGAGAGGCAAGAATCGAGATTCAAGAAACGAGATTAAAGAATCAGGACATAAGATTACGCCATTCGTCCTGATTCCTGAATCTTAACTCTTGTTTCTAAACAATTACAGCCCGAAAATATTATACTCCAGCCTGATCAGGTACATATTCTTGCTGTTTCTTTCCATACTATTGTATACAGGTGTACGATACGATAGATCGACCCGGAAGATACTGTTAAAGATGAACTGCACCGATGGAGCTACATCCAAATAGCTTTGGCCGTAACCGGGATTGTTTTTACCTAACAGCTCAACATAAAGGTTGACGTTGGTTTGGTCGTAATCTTTATACGTTTTGGGTAACAAAAGGTAACCGGCAGATAGGGTATAACCTATACTGCTCGCCGCGTTTGCCTGTGGCAGGTGGTAATTACCCCGGTTATCAAATGCCCGCAAATAACTCGCGGAACCCGATATGGCCAGTTTATGTAACAGTTGAGTGAACACCAGGCCGGTTTGGATGCCGGTATTATCACCTTCGAGCGAAATTTCCTGGTTAACAATGGGGTTATTAATGGTAGACGCCTTGGCGAAAACAGCCCCGCGAAAATGCCGTTGCACAGTATCTATCGACAGGAAACGGTATTTGGCATATACGCTGCCACCTTCTAAACGCTGCTTGCTTTGATAATAATCAGAAACATAAGCGGAGCCATGCACCATCAAACTTTTGCTGGCACCGTACATCACTTCGAGCGTGGTGCGATTTTTATAATCGGGTTTAAAAAAGCCCTGGTTCTCTAACCGTATACCTAACGATCGCGTGGCCATATTGCTGGCAGGTTCGGTATTTACATAAAGTTCCTGCGCATGCAGGATATGGGTTAGCAGCATTAACAGGCTTGCTAATAGTATTTTTTTCATGAGGAATGGGGGTAACCAATGATGGGTAGCTCCTTATGAAGCATGAATAAATGTAAATAAGCATCTACAAATCGGTAGCCAATATGAGACAATGTTAAGGGGTTAAAATCGACGATGATTACTCATCCGGTCTTAGCTTCGCTCGACCACCTTCTCTGCTGCGCAAAGAAGGATTTTTGATTTTTTCAACCCTCTTTGCGCTTGCGCAGAGAGGGTCGACCAGCGAAGCGTAGTCGGGGTGAGTTAATTAAAGCGGTTTCAACCTAACAACATTGCCCTTCGGAACAAACCGATACATAATGCAGATAGATTGCGTGCTATATTATATAACCACACAATACACCTTTTTACCATCGCCCACGGCTGGTTTATGCCCCATGTATTTTTTGGCGACCGCGGTTGATGCAAGGCCTTTATCAACAAATGTGATAGCTACCGGGCCATTAAGCTGTTTGTTATCGGCATTAACAAAATGGAAATGATTACCCGAATAGTTGAACATGTTATCGTTAACCTGGGTATTGGCAAAGTTGAATGTAGCTTTTAGGGTATTTACCGCGAAGCCGGCATTTTCTACCTTTTTGCTTAGCATATCAAAGTTTACGGGGGCATCCTTTTTAAAGGTGATCACAAAGATGTTGCGGTTAAGGTCGGGTTTAATATCGCTGATGAAATCGAGCGAGCGCAGGGCTTTTTCGGTAGCTCTTGAACACATGGAGCAGGTAAGGCCGCTAACTTGTAATTCGGCTTTGGTGAATTGGGCGTTGGCCACGCCAACAGATATAGCCATAATGGCTAAAAATATTTTTAGGGTTTTCATTATCAGTAATTTTTAAAATGGAATAAATAGTTAAGCGCATGGCATTATGCCGCGCAAATAATTTTGAGCCAATAAAAATTACTGATCAGATACGGAGATTGCAATTCTTGATGAATACAGGGACTTTTGCTGCTTTGTCGGGCGGGGGAGGGCCGCGGTCAAACAGTTTTTGTGATAATGCTTTTTGCGATGAGAAGATGAAATCTTCAAACGGCAGAGCAGGCATATCGAACGAGAAAAGCTTGGCAAAGATGGAGGTCGACTTTTCGGCCTGGTGTACATCTTTTACTTTAACGTCTATCTGCTTATCCTGGCAGCATTTCATTTTGCTTTTAGCCTCGGTTGGGCCGCATTTTTTGGCAGGCAGATCTATCTTTACAGATGCTATCTTTTTACCGCAATAATGCAAATTCAGGGCAAAGCCGGGCACTGTAGCAATGTACAGCAGCAGCAATAATATGATCCCCGATTTTTTGAGCATGTACAAATTTACTATTATAATAGTTTATAGCAAGTTATTTAACATTTAAATGCAGGTTGTTATACAACAAAAAAGCCCTTGCCAAAATGGCAAAGGCTTCACAATTAACAATGTATTGATTAAAAAGATTATTGACCTGATTGTGTTTTTGCTTCTTGTTTCAAAGCGTCGTTAGCCACAATTACAATCTCTACCCTACGGTTTTGAGCACGGCCCTCAACTGTTTTGTTATCGCCGATAGGCTCGCCTTCACCTTTACCAACTGTGCTTAAGCGTGAGCCCTCAACACCGTTTGATGTAATATATGATTTTACAGCTTGCGCCCTTCTAACCGAAAGATCCATGTTGTGGCTGTCAGAACCGGTATCATCAGTATGACCGATAACCGATATATTGGTTTGCGGGTTGTTTTTTAATGAGGTAGCTAAGTTTTGCAGGTTAGTTTGCGCAGCCGATTTTAAAGCTGTTTTATCTACATCGAACAAAATACCCGAATCAAATTTTACAATAATACCCTCACCTTCGCGGGTTACGGTAGCGCCCGGTACAGTTTGTTTAATTTCGGCAGCTTGCCTGTCCATTTTACGACCGATAAAAGCACCGGCTGTACCACCCACGGCACCACCAATTACGGCACCCAAAGCAGTATTACCTGCCGCTTTACCTATAAATGCACCTAAAGTACCACCGGCACCTGCACCAATGGCCGCACCTTTCTGAGTTTTGGTCAAAGAATCGCATCCTGAGAAAATTACGCCTAATGACGCTAATGCGATGCTATACGTAGCTATTTTTAATCTTAGAGTTTTCATAACGATATATGTATCTGATCTGGTTATTTATACTACTACATTGACAAAGCCAATGCCAAAAAGGTTTAAAAGTCTGTTCAGTATTTATTTTAGGGTATTAAATACTATCACTTTATTTTTTTAATATTTACGATAAACTTTTAAGAGCCTAATGCCTGACAAATTAGCCGTAGCTGAAATTGTGGCTATATTTTAGTACAACATATTAGTTTTTTTAATGCGCCACCAAATTGCGCGGGATGATCAATTTGAATACGCTGCCCTCATTTTTTACAGACGTTACCTCGATCTTTATCTGGTGAAAATCGGCTATGGAGCGTACAATGGGCAGGCCCAAGCCAAAACTATCCTGCTGTAAAGATTGCTTGAGCTTTTTAAAACGGTTGAATATATATGGCAGGTCTTCTTCGCTTATGCCTATACCGGTATCGGTAATGTTAATGCTCAGGCCTTTGCTGTCCATAGTTCCGTTGATGGTGATGCTGCCCCCTTCGTGGTTGTACTTAATGGCGTTATTTATCAGGTTGAAAAATAGGTTGAACAGCAAGAACTTGTTAATATGGTAAAGCACCCAGTTATCGGGTACATCAATATTCAACTGAACATTTTTTTGTTCGAGGCGAATGGAAATCTCTTCATAAACCTCTACCAGCAAATCTTTAACCGGGATGGTATCTTCCTTGATAAACTGCTCGTTCTCAATTTGCGATATCAGCAGCAGCGTTTTGGTGATACTTTTTAAACGGTTGAGGATCTTTTGCATCTCCAGCAGGCGCACTTTCATATCGTCGGCAATGCCTTCCTCATCTACCATGTTCTCAATTTTTGATTGCAGTATAGAGATTGGCGTCATCAATTCGTGCGAGGCATTGCTGATAAATTCGCGCTCTTTCTGAAATTTATCGGCAAGGGTTTCAATCATGCGGTGAATGCTGATATCGAGGTGCTGAAAATCGGCCGTGGTAGTCCTGATCTTTCGGTACGAACCAAAGGACGGGAATTTAGTGCCCACCAGTTTGGTTTTAATAATGAGCCGCAAAGGGCGCAGCACATAGTTGGAGTACAGTTGATCGGCCAAAATAGTCAGCAAGATCATACTCACCAACACCTGGAAAGCGATATTTTGCAGCGGACCGCTGGTGTCGTCGAGCGTGTCCACGCTTTTACCAACTTCCAGCAGGTAGTTCTTTTTATTTACATGGAAGGTGTGGCTTAAAATGCGGTATTGTATGGTATCGCCCTCCACAATGCGGCGTTCGTTTTGTATAGTGTCCATCCGCTGGTCTGGGGCCACTTCATCCAAACTGATGTATTCTTCCTTTAAAAGGGTATAGCTGCCGTAGCTTTCGCCATCGGTAATGTAGTTGCCAATACCAAGGGTGTTTACAATTTGTAATACCTTTTCTTTTTGTTTGATCAGCTTACTATCGGTATAGTTAATGTTGATCTTGGTGATGAGGGTAGGCAGTAAAGCAACAAAGAACACCACTATTACCAGTTTTGATATGGTATTAAACAGGGTGAGTTTGGTGTTCAGCTTCAAGGTGCTACTGGTTTACGGTGATCTTATAACCCAGGCCCCGTACGGTTTCGAGCCAGTTGGGCGGGGCGAAGGCATTTAATTTTTTGCGGATGTTTTTAATATGCGCGTCAATATAATTAGAGTCGTAATCATCATTAACCACGCTGCCCCAAATATGTTCGCTCAACTGGTTACGGGTTAGCGTGCGGTTTTTATGCAGAATAAGGTAAGCTATCAGGTCGAACTCCTTTTTAGTAATGGTGCTGATGGGCGCGTTGTCATAGCTGATCACCCGTTCGGTAAGGTTGATCAAGAAATCGCCCAGCGAAACAATATTATGCTTAATGCCGAATTTGCGGCGGGTAATGGCCTGCATACGGCTTTGCAATTCAAGCAGCGAAAATGGCTTTGGCAGGTAATCATCGGCCCCCAGATCAAGCCCTGTAATGCGGTCGCTGATCTCGGCACGGGCGGTCAGAATAATGCAGGCTGCTTCGGGGTTATTTGTTTTGGCCTCTTTCAGCAGATTCAGCCCCTCATAATCGGGCAAACCAAGATCGAGCAGGATGAAATCGTACAGGTTTACCGCTATCTTTTCAGATGCCGATGCCCCGGTATGGCATATCTCGCAGATATAATTATAATTGGTCAGGAATATTTCGAGCTCCCTGGCCAGCGCTTTTTCATCCTCTACTATCAGTACATTCATCAGCCCTAATAAAACAAATAATAAAAAGTTAAATTAAAAAATGATGCGTGTTTATTCATCAGCATGTTTTCAACATTAACGGGTATTGAGTAGCGGTAGGCGGCCTCAATGGTATAATGGGGCATGTTGTAAGCTATAGGCACTTTTATGTAATAGTTAAGCACCGCGAAACGGCCGTTGTCCTGGTCTTTAGGCGGCCCTTTGGTGCCGTATATGCTTGCCAGGTTGAGCCTGTAAAACCGGTCGTTCGAGTATTTATCTACAAAATTTTGCGTACCGAAAATTACGTTGAACGATGGGTTAATGGTAAGGTAATCGTTATCGCTGAAAATGCTCCAGTTGGGCTCAATCATTTTCGACTGGCTCAGCGTAAGGAAAAAATCATGCGATTTACCGAACAGGAAATCGGCTACTACACTGGTTTTGGCAAACTTCCAATCGTACGAGTTTTTAAAGTTGATATCGTTTGATGCCGACGATTTAATGATACGTGCCGAATTATTGAAGATAAAGCGGGTGTAACTGATAGAACCCGAAAACTTTTTATTGAACTTGTAAAAATATCCGCCACCCAGGTCAATTTCATCAAACAGCGGATCGTAACCTAAAACCTTAAGCCCCGAACCGTAAATAAACAAACCCGACTTATCATTATAAATAACATCGGTAGTTACAAAAGGGTATTTTACAGGGCCGGTACGACCGAAAAATATAGCATCGTTACCATAGCTTACCCCAACAGATATTGATTTTTTGCGGATGATGGTATCGCTGTCGGCAGCAAAACGTACGGTATTTTTTAGAAAAAGCGATGGCTCGGCTGCGGCGTTAGCTGCAACGGTAAAGGTTGTTAATAAGAGTAATAGGCCAAGATGCTTCATCTGTAAAAAAAATGGTTCTGTAATAATTATCAACCTCCGTTACGCCTGATAATTTCTGGCGGACGCTCCATACCATCCGGGCGGCGTTCGCGTTTCTTCTTCTTATCTTCAGTATCGTCATCAACCTTTTCGGGCTTTGTTTGCCGCTTAGCTTTAGCTATCTCCTTAATTTGGTTCTTCTCGTCTTCTTCGCGTTGCTTTTTGGTCTTTTTGTTGATGATTGTATCGCCCCTAAGTTGCTGAGTAAAAAGCAAACGTATGTTATATTCATGTAAAAATGAATGTTTGCTGCCATTTTTAATTTCAGCAATCGATAAACATGGCAGTAATACCAGTAACAGTATAATATACGTAAACCACTTTATCATTCAGGAGGGAGGGAGTATAATTATTTCAAATATCGTTTAAGTTATGATAAAATCAACGACTGATGAGGTTATTTTATGATTAACCGCCATAAGTAATTTACCTATGGCGGTTAAGTATTTGTAACGCTTATTTTAAAGCGGAGTAAACTATTTGCTTACGCTTACACCTTTTGAGGTATAAACGCGGTTATGATCGTCAATGATGATGCAAGCCAGTTGGTTTAACTGGTTAATGAGGTACATGCCTGCATTAATGCCAATGCTTAAAACAGGAGTGGCCATAGCATCTGATAGTTCGGCAGTTGGGCTAATGATGCTTACGCTTTTTATGGCGCTCACCTCAAAGCCGTTTTTAGGGTCGATAGCGCCGGGGATACGTTTGCTGTCAATAACAGCGTATTTATCGGTATTTACCGAAGTGGCTACGGCCATGTTGCTGATCTCAATATCGGCATACGGGCGACCTTCCTGTTCAGGATCGGCAGTGCCAATCGTCCATGGTTCGTTATCAGGCTGTAAGCCCCAGGTAAGTAAATCGCCGCCTGCGTTGATAACGCCGCTGCTAACACCCTGCATTTGCAGCATTACCTTAGCCTTATCGGCCGCGTAACCTTTGCTTGTAGCCGCGAAGCTAATGCGCATACCTTGCTGTGTTAAAAACACGGTTTGTTTAGCGGCATCAAGCACAATGCTTTTATAATTAACCGGGCGTGCAGGTTTATCGCTTGTTGAGTAAGTAATATCGAACGCGCCGTAAGTAAGTTCAGATATTTCAACAGCGCGTTGCACCAGCCTGAAAATTTCGGCATTAACTTTTACAGGTTCAACACCCGCGTTACGGTTAATAAGGTTGATATTGCTATCATCGCCAAAAGTGCTCAGCAGTTTTTCAACGCGGTTAATTTCTCTGATAGCGCTTTCAATATGCTCAGCAGCCCAGGCAGGGTTGCTGCCTACTACACTTATTTCGAAATTATTACCCATTAACATGGCAGTATGCCTGTAAACGGTTAAGTTATTATGGTTATTTACTAATGTTTTTATTGCCAGCATTTTCAGATAAATTAAGATGTACTTAAAAAACTGTGGCGGTTTGTGCCGGGTTATTCACCCTGTAAAAAGCACTTTGCTGCCATTATCTGAAAACGAAGGTAGCCGGGCTTTATGAAATTAAAATGAAAAGCCCTTTTAAGTTAATAAAAGGGCTCCCGTTGAAATATTGTGAGAATATTTTGACAAATAATGCGATAGTATTAAGCTACCGTGCCTTCTTTTAATTTTTCGGCATTTTCTGCAAACTGTAACGATTCCAGTATATCCTGTATACCGCCGTTCATTACTTCGGGCAAGTTGTAAATGGTTAAGCCTATGCGGTGCTCGGTTAAACGGCCCTGCGGATAGTTGTAGGTACGTACCTTAGCCGATCTGTCACCGGTGGAAACCATGGTTTTACGTTTTTTAGAAGTTTCTTCCAAATGCTTTTGTAGCTCCATTTCGTAAACCCTTGAACGTAATACCTGTAAAGCCTTATCGTAATTTTTTAATTGCGATTTCTGATCCTGGCACTGCGCCACTATACCGGTAGGTAAGTGCGTTAACCTAACAGCCGAGTAGGTAGTATTTACCGACTGACCACCCGGACCCGAAGCGCAGAACAGATCTTTACGGATATCGCTTACATGTAACTCGATGTCGAACTCATCTACCTCGGGCAGTACCACTACCGACGCGGCAGATGTATGTACACGGCCCTGGGTTTCGGTATCAGGTACACGTTGTACACGGTGCACGCCCGATTCAAATTTCAGCGTGCCGTAGGCGTCCTCGGCCAGTACGTTAAATACGATCTCTTTGTAACCGCCCGATGTACCTTCGGTATAGTCAACCAGTTCGGTTTTCCAGCCGCGTTTTTCGCAATAGCGCATGTACATACGGTAAAGGTCGCCTGCAAAAATGGCAGCCTCATCACCACCTGTACCACCGCGGATCTCCACCAACGCGTTTTTAGCATCTTCCGGATCTTTAGGGATCAGCATCAGGCGGATCTTTTCTTCCATCTCATCTTGCTGGGTAAGCAGCAGGTCAAGCTCTTCCTTAGCCATTTCGCGGAACTCCTGGTCTTTTTCAGTGGCCAGTATATCCTTGTTGGTATCTATATTGCTCATAATGTTGCGGTATATGTTATACTCATCAACAATTTTGGCAAGGTCTTTATATTCTTTGTTCAACTGGGCAAAACGCTTCATGTCGGCCATGGCATCCGGGCTGCTTAGCTCACCTTCAACAGTTTTCCAGCGTTGATTTATTGCTTCTAATTTATCTAACATAGTATTATTCAGTTAATACGGAGCAAAAAGCCTGCCGTAAAAAGTGCACAAAAGTACGGAATTTTCGGGGAATATTTATGGTGTTATAAAGGCCGGCGACAGCTAAGTTAAATCGGGCTTCTCAAAGTATTGCAGCCGCGCTTCGGTACCGTCAAAAACCACATAACTGTTAAAGTTGAACCACTCGCCCAAGTTAATGTATTGGGCATCATCATCCAGGTTGATCACTACCGGGCGGTGATGGTGGCCGAAGATAAAATAATCGTAATGGGTTGTTTTAAGCAAATCGTTGGCAAAGGTTACCGCCCCGCTGTGTACATGGGTATAATCTTTTTTAAGGTTACCATCCCTGCTATGCTGCGACCATCCTCCCGCTATGCCTATCCCTAAATTAGGGTGCAACCTTGCAAACAACCACTGGCACAGCGGACTGCGGAATACTTTTTTCAGCAGCTTATACATGTCATCGCCCGGGCCAACGCCATCGCCATGGTGCAGGTAGAATTTTTTGCCGCCGCGCTCAATCACCAGTTCGTTGCTGATAATGGTTGCGCCCAGCTCCCTGGTAAAGTAATCGAACATCCACATATCGTGGTTGCCTTTAAAAAAGTAGATCTTTACGCCTAAGTCGGCCAGTTCGGCAAGTTTACCCAAAAAGCGGATATAGCCCCTCGGAACCACCGTTTTATACTCGAACCAAAACTCAAACACATCGCCCATCAAAAAAAGTTCGGCAGCATCATGCTTAATACTATCGAACCAGCGCACCAAACGGGCCTCCCGCTCACGACTGGAGCTAAAGCTATTGGTACCCAAATGAAAATCAGAAGCGAAGTATAGTTTGTTGCGGGTTAACATGCCCGGCAAAAGTACGATGTTATGCTGAAAGGGCAAAGGAGAGTTTTGAGGTGAAAGCTGAAAGGATAAAGCTGAAAGTATGATTGGGATGTTGTGTGTGTAAAAGTTGTATGATTACTTTAGGTGACTTTTTTATTAATTTTGGCTTATGATTTACCCTTCTACAAAGCATAGTATTTTGATTGGTGCGGCTAATGAGCAAATGAAAAAGTTAAAGGATAATTCTGTAAATTTAGTGGTTACCTCTCCGCCATATCCTATGATTGAAATGTGGGACCAAATAATGGCCTCTCAAAATGCTGAGATACATAAAGAGCAATTAAATGGTAATGGTGTTATGAGTTTTGAACTGATGCATCAGGAGTTAGATAAGATTTGGACAGAGGTTGAAAGGGTATTATCGCCGGGTGGATTTGCCTGTATAAATATTGGTGATGCCACAAGAACTATTAACGATCATTTTTCTTTATACAACAATCATTCAAGGATTGTATCCTCGCTTGTTAAGTTGGGTTTTACAAACATGCCTAATATTATTTGGCGTAAACAAACTAATGCTCCTAATAAATTTATGGGATCTGGAATGTTGCCTGCCGGTGCTTATGTAACATTAGAACATGAGTGGATATTAATATTTAGAAAAGGCGGCAAGCGTGTTTTTAAAACGGAAGAAGCAAAGTTACTGAGAAGGGAAAGTGCTTTTTTTTGGGAAGAAAGAAATGTGTGGTTTTCTGATCTGTGGGATTTAAAGGGAGTAAAACAAAAGCTGCAAAATGCAGAATCAAGAAGCCGGAGTGCCGCGTATCCATTTGAAGTTCCTTATCGTTTAATTAACATGTATTCTGTTAAAGGGGATACGATATTAGATCCGTTTTTAGGAACCGGGACTACAACAATAGCCGCAATTGCTTCGGAGAGAAATAGTGTTGGTATTGAGATTGACCCGACTTTTGTACAAACCATTAATGATGGTATTAATAACATAGCGCCGGAACAATTAAATAAATACATAAACAATCGGGTAGAACAACATAAAGTGTTTGTACATGAGCGTAATGCAAACGATAAAAAAGGGGAATTTAAGCATTACAATTTACAACATGATATCCCGGTAATGACTTCGCAGGAGATAGGGATAAGAATAAATTATGTAAAAAATGTGGATAACACTGAAGATGGGTTTAACGTGTTTTATTCAGACTGTATAATTAATAAACAGCACAAAATTCAGCAAAATAAAAAAGCAGAGCCAGCACTTATAAATTTTTAATTATATCGTAGTTCAGTATATTTCCACGGGTATCGGAAATAATATCAAATACAGGTAAACCAAATGTTAAAGTGTATAAATTGTTTTTTTGCTGATTAGCAAAACGAGCTTTATTAATATAGGGGGTGTTATAAGTGTATGATTTTGGTTTTATTTGAAGCCCATATGTTAAATGACCATTTTTGTATACCTCGTAATCAACAGCGTAGGTATAATCAAAATCTCCATCAACTTTTCTAAATTCAGCGTTTGGTAACAACCTTTTTAAAGTGGAAATAGTATTTTTTTCTCTTAAAAGTACACCATTCCAGGTTTCACAAATTACTCTAAAACGAATGCATTCAAAACAGTCGTCAGAGGTTAATCTATAGCCGTTATCTTTTACAGCAGCATACAATATCTCACTCTTCTTTTTAAAATCCTCTTGTGTTCTGCCAAATTGGAAGTTCAAGTTTTTCAGATCCCGGGAAAGCTGTTGTACTTTATTCGGATTGTTTAATATTAGCTGATCGTTATTTAACAGATGCTGTTGTTCAATGCTCAAAGTACCTAATTCTTTATTTCTTGCATCTCCACTATTAAAATAAAATGCCTCCCAGGTTTCTTTACTTGAAAATTCTTCGTGTAAAATTAAACTGGTAACATATCCTACAGACCACGGATCATTCAGCATCAAATCATTCCAGCTTTGGTTGGTTGATCTGAACTTTTTATTATCAATGGGTAAAACAAATTCATCCATTTGGGATAATTGATAGTAATATTATTATCTAATTATTAAATGCTGTTTATTTGTAGGAGGATTTGAATTGTTCCAATTGTTGATCAAAGCACTTCTTCTTTCATTATTACTCCTTGTTCTTTGTTCAAGATTATCTAAATATGAATCTAACTCTTGTTGAGTATTAATAATATAAAACCCAGATGGTCTACCCACTTCAGCACCGATAAGATCTTGATCATGTTCTATACATTCTTTTATAAGGCTTCTTAATCGAGTTTGATTACTGCCGGTGGGGAATCCTATAAGTCGGGCCAGGTCAATTGCTCTAATTGCGTTTGGGCGACCTTTTTTAAGATTTTTAAGTAGGTTTTGTCTGTCTTGATTTGTGAAAGTGATAGGCATATTAGGTCAATTTTTAAATTACAGGTAATTCAAATTCTATTACAATTTCGTTTTTCTTTTTGTCATAAAATATGATAGGAACATCAATTATCTCATTCAGTCCCATTTTTACTTTGTAAGTAATAGGCTTAATACTTACAGCTATATTTCCAATAATTCCATCAATTCCCTTGCTTTCTTCTTCCGGAGTGGCTAAGCGATATTCTAAATTGTATTTGGCAGCTACGGCTTTTAAAATGGCTTGTTGAAATTTTAAACCGGCGAAAGTTTTAACAATTACTAATTCTTCAACCCATTGCTTTACCGTTTCGCGATCAATTTGTTGAATGTTTTCCTGAAATGCTTTTACCATTTCCCATACTTTGTCTGATGCGTCATCAATTGCATTTGGATAGTTTTCAAGATACCAATTTTCCCAATCTGCCATTGAAGTACCTTCAAATTTCTGAATCAAATCGCTCATTTGGCCTACAACCCTGGCTCGTGTTCCTTGTGCATTTTGGTTGGCCAAATTCATTATTTGAGTTACATATTTTAAATAGTTATACTTTTTTCCGGATAATAATTCTTGAACTTGAGCATTAGGTATTCTTATTTTCATTTATAATCCTTGAAATAATTCGCTTAAACTTATTTTGAGAGCTTTGGCAATCTTTTCCAGATTAACAATCGAAATATTTCTTTGCCCGTTTTCAACACTTGCTATATAGCTTCTGTCTAAATCTGCATTATAAGAGAGGTCTTTTTGAGAAATGTTATTTTCTTCTCTTATTGTTTTAATTCGGTTGCCAACTTTGGCTTTAATTTCCATTAGGTAAATATGGTAGAATGTCGACTATGAGCCAAAGACTATAAGTAACATCTGAAGTTTATAATAAAGTTATTTTGTATTACCTCTGTAGTGAGTTTAGCGTAACTCGTGACCCCGCATGGCAAAAGCTTTCAGCTTTCGCAAAAACAGCACAACCACAACCTCCCTAAACCCGATAGCAGCGAATACCGGCCTCGCGCCTAATGCCTGCGGCGTATAAGCGTATAGCGGGGCTGCCGGAACCGGAGCACTACAGGCATTGATTTTCAAAGTGTAAACGGGGCGTATAAACCCACCCCTGCTACGGCACATTTCCGCCCGCCACCTCCGAAGGGGAAATTTGAAAAAACCAAAAACCAGATCCTCGCAAACCGCCCTTCAATTGCCACTTTCGGTGTAAACCGCTATATTAGCCACATACATACCCGACCTTGTAATAATTGATCATGAAGAAATTTATCTTTTTACCGGCCATTGCTGCATTGTTGTACAGCAATACCCACGCGCAAAAAATGACTATAAAAACTTTACCCTACCCGCAAACTAAAAAAGGCGATGTTACGGATACTTATTTCGGCACTACCGTGGCCGACCCTTTCCGCTGGCTCGAAGATGACCGCGCCGAAGATACCAAAGCCTGGGTGCAGGCCGAAAACAAAGTAACGCAAGATTACCTGGGCCATATACCGTACCGCGACGCGATTGCCAAACGCCTTACCGAACTATGGAACTACGAAAAGTACAGCGCGCCTTTTAAAGAAGGCAAATACACCTATTTTTATAAGAACGATGGCTTGCAAAGCCAGTCGGTATTGTGGCGGCAGGTAGGGGATGGGGCACCCGAAGTATTCCTCGACCCTAACAAGTTTTCGGCCGATGGTACCACCTCTTTGCAGGGCATCAGCTTTACCAAGGATGGTAGTATGGCGGCCTACCAGATCTCGGAAGGCGGATCAGACTGGCGCAAGGTGATTGTGCTGAAAACCGGCGATAAAAGCGTTGTTGGCGATACGCTGATAGACGTAAAATTTTCGGGACTGGCATGGCACGGCAATGCCGGCTTTTACTACAGCAGTTACGATAAACCTAAAGAGGGCAGCCAGCTTTCGGGCTTAACGCAATACCACAAGTTATTTTACCATAAACTGGGCACACCGCAAACCGAGGATAAACTGATCTTCGGCGGTGATAAAACACCACGCAGGTACATCGGCGCGGGCCTTAGCGAAGACGAACGTTTCCTGATCATCAGCGCGGCTAACTCTACCAGTGGTAATGAGCTGTACATTCAGGATTTGAGCAAGCCGAACAGCCCGATTGTTAACCTGGTGGATAACTTTGAAAAGGAGCACAGCATTATTGATAACGAGGGCGGTAAGCTGTTCATTTACACTAACCTGAACGCGCCTAATTATAAAATAGTTACTGCCGACGTGGCCAACGCGAAACCGGCTGCCTGGAAAGACCTGATCCCTGAAACGCAAAATGTGCTTACGGTATCAACAGGCGGCGGCAAAATATTCGCCGAATATTTAAAGGATGCTACCTCGCTGGTGCAGCAATATGATATGGCCGGTAAGCTGGAACGTACCATCGCCCTGCCATCTGTAGGTTCGGCGGGTGGTTTTGGCGCTAAACGACACGAGAAAGAGTTGTATTACAGCTTTACATCGTACATATACCCAACCACTATTTTTAAGTATGATATTGCCAGCGGTAAATCAACGCTGTACAAAAAGCCAAATGTTCAGTTCAATCCGGATCTGTACGAATCGAAACAGGTTTTTTATACCTCTAAGGATGGTACCAAAGTACCGATGATTATTACCTATAAAAAAGGTACGGTGCTGAACGGCAAAAATCCAACCCTGCTGTATGCTTACGGCGGTTTCAACATTAGCCTTACACCGGCTTTCAGTACATCGAATATTATACTGCTGGAGCATGGCGGCGTTTACGCGGTACCTAACCTGCGCGGCGGCGGCGAGTACGGCGAAAAATGGCACCGTGCGGGTACCAAACTGCAAAAGCAAAACGTGTTCGACGATTTTATAGCGGCGGCACAATACCTCATTGATAATAAATATACCTCTAAAGAATATCTGGCCGTTTCGGGTGGTTCAAACGGTGGTTTGCTTATTGGCGCTACCATTACCCAACGCCCTGATCTTTGCCAGGTTGCTTTCCCGGCGGTAGGGGTGTTAGACATGCTGCGCTACAATAAATTTACCGCAGGCGCGGGCTGGGCTTTTGATTACGGCACGGCCGAAGATTCGAAAGAAATGTTTGAGTACCTGTATAAATATTCGCCATACCATGCGGTAAAACCAGCCAGTTACCCGGCCACTATGGTTACCACTGCCGATCATGACGACCGTGTGGTACCAGCACACTCTTTCAAATTTGCTTCGCGCTTGCAGGAATTGCAGCAAGGCCCGGCACCGGTACTCATCCGCATTGAAACCAAAGCAGGTCACGGCGCCGGTAAATCAACTGCCCAGGTAATTGCCGAGCAAGCCGATAAATGGGCTTTCATGTTCCAGAATATGGATGTGAAATGGTAGTTTGGGTTGTGAGTTGAAGGTTGCGAGTTGTGAGTAGGTAATAGTGAATGTTGAGTTGGGAGAGGGATAGTGATTGGGCTTAAATTTGCCTGCTTGAATATATGCGAAGGGCTTCCCTGGTTGGGGAAGCCCTTTTGCTTTATCTAAACTATCAAATCAATTTGTTGTATTAGTCGCGGTGTTTGCCGCCTTTGTCGTGGCCGCGGCCTTTGTCTTTTTTGTCCCAGCCTTTGTGTTTGCCGTTGTCGTGTTTTTCAACATATTTAACGGTTCTTACTTCCGGCCTTCTGTCGCGGATGATCACCTGATCATGGCGGCCCCTGTAACCTGAGTATTTCTCGCGGATCACGGTGTTGCGTACCCACGGGGTGCGTTCGTTTACCACTACCTTATAGCTTTTGTACGGATCGTATCCGCGGTAGCGTGATGGTAATGCTGAACGGTGTACCCAAACATTGTTTTCGTATACTACGTATTGTTTGGCAGGTACATCATAGTAGGCATCAATATCGGGCAGGTAGTAATAATCTACATGGTTATATCCTACTGGTCCCCAAGCTGGCTGGCTACCTAAATTAATGTTTACACTTATTTGCGCACTGGCACTTTGTATAGTTAATGCACTTATTGCTATGGCTGCGGTTAATATTATCTTTTTCATGTTCATATCGTTTTTGTACAGTTATGACAGGGCTAACTACGTAATAGTTTAACGGAACGATTGTAACAGGTTTATGTATTTCGGATGTTCGATTTCGGATTTGTGAGATAATCTGCTGTGCAAATCTCAAAAGCGACTCAGCCTTATGGCTTCGCTCGCCAAGTGTTGGGGTATTAACTTTTGTCATTTCGAACGAGGTACGAGGAGAAATCTTCTTCATCAAGCAAGTAGCAGACTTACAGGACGAAGAAGATCTCTCACTGCGTTTCGAGATGACACCGTTTTTTCCAATATATGTAGTCACCTCTGCTCTGAGAGTACTTATTTTATTTAGCCCTCTTTGCGCAGCAGAGAGGGAAGTCCAGCGAAGCGTAGACAGGGTGAGTTAACTTTGCTATTTGCCATAGAAGCCATTCCTATAACAAATTTATCCCACAAAAAAGGGCCTGTATTACTATACAGACCCTCTCAAAAAATCATCACAATAAAATCTTTTTATTATTGGGTATACCTGTTAATGATATCAATGATCACTTTATTCTGCTGCAATTGCGGCAGGTATTCAAACAGGATATAATGCTTCTCCGGATCGGATGTTAATGCCATTTCGAGGTGACTTAGCGCTTCGTTATAATCGCCTTTGGCAAACAGGTACGCCACCATTCGGTAGTATAGTTCTGCTGCTTCGGGGTTATTTTTGATAGCCTGGGTCATGATCTCTATGGCGCTTACCAAGTTATCCTGCTCGTATAATATCGACGAATAATCCAGCCAGGCATCTACATCCAGCGGGTTCAGCTCTACCACTTTTTCGTAAGCCTGTTCGGCCTCCACAATATGACCCAGCTTGTACTCGGCATCGGCAATGGCAAACCAGTAGTCGGCATTGGCAATATCAAGATCGAGTGCTTTTTTGTAAAAGTGCAGGGCCTCAAAATAGCGCTCTTCAAAATCAAGTGTTACACCGATACCGAACCAGGCATCCGCCAGTTTCGAATCCATCTTAACCGATTTTTTGTAGAAGGCGCGCGCGTCGTCCATTTGCTCCAGCTTCTCGTAGCACTCGCCAATGGCACAATAAGTATCGGCATTGGGCTGCTCGTACTCAAAGGTTTGGCGGTATACTTCAATAGCCTCGGCATATTTTTCGAGGTTCACCAGCGCGTTACCTTTATTAAAGTAGGCCGATGCAAAGCTATCCTTAATTAATATGGCATAGTCATAAGCATCAATAGCTTTTTCAAACAGGCTCAGCTTGGTGTAGGCGTTGCCCAAATTATACCATGCGGCGTAGCTATACGGTTCGTTATCAATGTATTGCTGATAAAACTGTACGCTTTCCTGCTGGTTATCAAGCACATCATAGCAAAAAGCCAGCTCGTATAAAGCGTCCTGGTTTTCCATGTTCTGCTCAAGGCACATTTTCAGGTATTTTATGGCCTGGTCATAATCGCCCATGTTTTGATGCACGTAAGCGATATGCAGTAATACCTCGTCGGTTTCCTCGGCCATGTCGAGTGCTTTTTCGTAGTTTTCGAGTGCCTCGCTGTAGCGCTCCATGCTTTCGTACAGGTTACCGCGAATAATATAAATATCCGGGTCTGACGCTTCCAGCATAGCCGCTTTATCCAATGCCGCGAATGCTTCGCTCGCGCGGTTGGTTACCACCAAAAGCTGGGCTTGTTTTATTAAAAATACAGCGGCAAAAGGGTGTTGGTTACGGGCATACTCTACAACTTGCAGTGCCTTCGGCGGATCGTTCTTTTCGATATAGTAGTCGATAATGTTCTCAAACGCCTGGGCATCAAAAAAGTACTGATCATGATTCCGAATCATCTCTTCGTACCGTTCTACCGAGAATTTTGGGTCTTCGGTAAAACCAAATTCAAATTCTTCTTCCATTCATTTTTGTTTGCAGAACACCATGCTAAATGCAATTATAATACTGTATTTAGGCTTAACTGCGTTTAAATTACATACAATAAATATCGATATGGCAATTAAGTTTTCAACATTCGCACATTATTAACAGATGTTAAATACAACTGCCTGATAATAAATATGAACCAATTAGCCGGCAAAAGGTGGGTTGCTGATGAATTGCCTTAAAGATTTTTACCTTTGACAAATTTACATATTATGAGCCTCGATATTGCAAAGATTTTGGATCATTTACATATAAACGACATTAACCATGCGTTTAGTACAGGCGGCGAGTGGGGAAGCAGCGCGGGTGCCGAAGTGAAAAATATCACCTCGCCGGTTGATGGTAAAACCATTGCGGCAGTAAAATTTGCTACCGCTGCCGACTATGATAAGGTTGTGGAAAAAGCGGCCGGAGCATTCAAAAGCTGGCAGAAAACACCTGCCCCAAAACGCGGAGAAATTGTAAGGCAAATAGGCGATGCCCTGCGGGCCAACAAAGAGAATCTCGGCGCCTTGGTATCCTACGAAATGGGCAAAAGCTTACAGGAAGGCTACGGCGAAGTGCAGGAGATGATTGATATATGTGATTTCGCGGTGGGGTTAAGCCGCCAGTTGTATGGCCTTACCATGCAGTCTGAAAGGCCAAGCCACCGTATGTACGAGCAGTACCACCCGCTGGGTATTGTAGGCGTAATATCGGCCTTTAACTTCCCGGTAGCGGTATGGAGCTGGAATGCCATGCTGGCCTGGGTTTGCGGCGATGTATGCATTTGGAAACCATCTGAAAAAACACCGCTTACGGCCATTGCCTGTCAGCATATAGCACAAAAAGTATTTAAACAGAATAATATTCCTGAAGGGGTATCATGCCTTATTATAGGCGATCGTACTATTGGCGAACTGATGGCTAATGATAAACGCCTGCCGTTGATTTCGGCCACCGGTTCTACCCGTATGGGTAAGGCTGTGGGTGCTGCCGTGGGCGCGAGGTTAGGCCGTAGTTTATTGGAGCTGGGTGGCAACAATGCTATCATCATCACCGAAAATGCCGACCTGGATATGTCATTGATAGGCGCGGTATTTGGCGCGGTGGGTACTGCCGGGCAACGTTGCACCAGTACGCGCAGGCTCATCATTCACGAAAGTGTTTATGATGCCTTTAAGCAAAAACTGGTGAACGCTTACAAGCAGATACGCATTGGCAACCCGTTAGACGAGCATAACCATGTAGGCCCGCTGATTGATCAGGATGCGGTGCAGCTATACCTTAACGCCATTGAAAAGTGCAAAGCCGAAGGTGGCAATTTTGTGGTAGAAGGCGGTGCTTTAAGCGGTGGCGATTATACATCGGGCTGTTACGTTAAGCCCTGCATTGCCGAGGTGGAAAACCATTTCGAGATTGTACAACACGAAACCTTTGCGCCTATATTATACCTTATAAAATATACCGACTTGGATGATGCCATCGCTATGCAAAATGGTGTGCCACAGGGCCTGTCATCTGCCATCATGACCAATAATTTACGCGAGGCCGAACAATTTTTATCGTCCGTTGGTTCTGATTGCGGTATTGCCAATGTTAACATAGGCACCTCGGGTGCCGAAATTGGCGGCGCTTTTGGCGGCGAAAAAGAAACCGGCGGCGGTCGTGAATCGGGTTCGGATGCCTGGAAAGTATATATGAGGAGGCAAACCAATACTATAAACTATTCAAAAACGTTGCCTTTAGCGCAGGGAATAAAGTTTGACCTGTAACCAAAACTTAAAAAAGAGAGTAAACAAAATAGTACAACAAAATTTAATACATGTTTAATATCCGCAAATTCATAATAGCGCCTTTAATTAGCAGCGCGCTGTTCATCAGCATTAACACGTACGCGCAGGTAGCGCCGGTTGCCCCGCCAGCAGAAACCCCTAAAGACTGGCACCTGCTCGATCTTAAAAAAGACGGATATTTTGGCATTAGCTTAGGCCCCGCTTACGAATTTTTAAAGGGTAAAAAAAGCAAAACGGTGGTAGTAGCTACTATTGATAGTGGTATTGATACCGCCCAAACCGATTTGAAAGCCATATTGTGGACCAACCCCAAAGAGAAGCCCGGCAATGGTAAAGATGACGACAAGAACGGTTTTATTGATGACGTACACGGCTGGAACTTTTTAGGCGGTCCGGGTGGCAAAGCCGATTATACCGAAACTACCGAGGAGGTGCGCGAGTACAATCGCCTTAAAACAAAATACGCCACGCTTACCGAAACTACCGCGCCCGATAAAAAGGAATACCGGTATTGGGTTAAAGTACGTTCAACGCACGATACTACCGTTACCAAATCAAAAACCGAATTTGATCAGCTACAACCGGTAATGAATGTGCTGATGACCACCAGCGGTTATCTTAAAAACGAATTGAAGCTAAAGGCGGATGCCGGTTTCACTAAGGCCGACCTGGCAAAAATCAATACCACTAACGATACCGTAATGCAAAGCAAGCAAATATGGGAATCGATATTTACACAGGAGGGCGGTGATAACGATAACGTTAAAACCATTAAAGACCTGAGCGAATACCTGGCCAAGTTGAACAACGATATCAACCCCGACCTGGAATCGCGCAAGCGTATTGTGGGCGATAACCCGGATGTGAACGACGGCAAACCTTACGGCAGCAACATCACCAAATTTCCTGATGCATCGCACGGTACAGGTGTGGCCGGTTTGATCGGCGCTATTCGTGATAACAATTACGGCATCAACGGCGTGGCCGATAATGTACGCATTATGGGTATTAAAGCCGTGCCTAACGGCGATGAGTACGATAAGGATATTGCCAATGCCATCCGCTACGCGGTGAACAACGGTGCCAAGATCATCAATATGAGCTTCGGTAAAAAGCTGTCTCCGCACAAAAAATGGGTGGATGATGCCTTTAAATACGCGGCCTCAAAAGATGTGCTGTTGGTACAGGCAGCAGGTAATGATAACAGCGATGTGGATGCTAAACCGCAATTCCCGAACGATACCTTTGAAGATGGTTCATCAACCGATGCCGATAACGTGATTGTGGTAGGCGCTTCAGGCGCAAAGAACGACGAAACGCTTGCAGGTTCTTTCAGCAATTACGGTAAAAAGAATGTGGATGTATTTGCACCGGGTGTTAAGGTAACCTCTATTGATATGGATGCCGAATTTAACACTGCCGATGGTACCAGTTTCGCTTCGCCAATTGTAGCAGGTGTGGCCGCTTTGGTGTTAGAATATTATCCTAAACTAAGCGCTAAACAACTGAAACAGGTAATACTGCAATCGGCAGCGCCGCTTAACGGCACCATGGTTTTAAAACCGGGCAGCAAAGATGAAAAAGTTGATTTTGCAACCCTATCAAAAACCGGCGGTATTGTAAACGCTTTGAAAGCGTTAGAAATAGCCGCTACTTTAAAAGGTGAGCGGAAGAACTAAGAGTTTATATATTTGAGATAGTAAAGCGGGCCAAAAGCCCGCTTTTTTTTGTTAATAGGCTATTTGCTACCAATCTTCTTTTTTAGCAGGTATATACCTGTTACCTGTGTTGGTATTATTGCTTTATCTGCATCATAGCTAAATCCAAAACCGCTTAGTACCAGTGTTACGGTGTAAGTTTTGCTTTCTTTTGTTAGTGTTAAGTATTGAGCCGGGATGGTATAGCTCAAGATCTGCCTGTCAACATCGTCGGCATTTGTGCTGGTATCGGCAGCCGCAATTTTTTTATTGGCTATTAATTCTTTGGCAATAGCTGTAGCATCAAAAGAAAACAGCTCATCATTAATCCATAAGTTATATGTTTCTTGAAGCTTGTTGCTTTGCTTAATTACCATTCCCTTTTCTTTAACGGTGCTTGCAACATCGCTGCCGTATATATTTAAGTTAAGTATATAATCAAACCCTTTTACGTTAACTAAGCCATCCTCATTAGTAAAATAAAAGTGCTGCGCATCCTCGTTTACTACTGTTCTATTGGCAAGGGTGTCGTTATATAAATACCCTGAGTATTTACTCAGTCCCAATTGTTTTTTCACCCAGGTGAGTTTTTTATCGCGCAGCTCATACCTGCTAACAATAAAACCCGTGTTCCATTTACTTTTTTTGATGCTTAACGAATCATTCACCTTGCCGAGGTCGGTATTAAAATAGGGCTGCAACGAGTTAAAATCGTAATGTTCAATCAAGTAATCGAGTGTGGCTACAGTCCGGCTGCCATCTAAATCCTTTATCTTTTTACCTTTCAGGCTTATCAACTTTCCGTTTTTATAGGCATCGTACTTTTTAAAGTGTTTAACCAGTATTTGCTGCTGCGAATACCGTGCGATGGAAAAGCCGCTTTGCGGTCCGTATATAGTTAGCAAGGTAAGTATGCACAGCGATATAGGGATCAGCTTGATGTTTTGCTGCTTAAACAGCAGGAAATACGCGGTGATAAAGGCCAGCCAGCAGGTGAGCAATATTAAAAAGTACCGGTATTCGGTAACGCCGTATTTGTTTACCCTTGCACCAACCGCTAAAAACAACAGCACCAGCAGCGGGATAAGCAAGAAATAAAAGCTGCGGGTATAGGTTTTAAGCCACTTATTTTCTTCCTGCTCGCGAATGGGGTATACCAGCAATAACGACAATATGCCAAATACCGAATAGCTTAATATAAGGTACGATACCACGCCTTTGGGCAGGTTCCACTCTACCAGTATCTTGGTTTCGTAAGCCAGCAATATCAGCACGTAAACAGTGGCCAAGGGGATCAAAACATATTGGGTGAAAATTTTAAGTCCTTTCGGGTAGCTAAGATCTTCGTTGAGCGCTTTAAAATCGGCAGGCACACCGGCTAAAAAGAAAACGGGGCTGAACATGCCGATGATCCATGTCCATAAAATGGTATAAGTATCCCACTCAAATTTAAAGTTGAACAAATAATTGGTAGCTGCAATAGCGGCGGATATACCCAGCGCAAGTGCTATGCTATATAACACCGAGGTTAGTATCCGCAAAAACAGGGTTTTGTTAAATTGCCAAAAGCCCTGCACATGTCCCGGTGCTGTAAAGGCGGCAAAAGCGACCAACAAGTGAAACGAGAGGCTGAGCAGCGTGAAGCGTATATAATCGGCCTGTCGCTCGCCGGGATTGAGCAGGAATATAAAGCCCACGGCTATAACCGCGGCACCAAGCCGGAATAACAACTTGGTATTTGTAGCTAAAGCCCGGCTTTCGGCATATAATGTTACCGAAAGGCTTAGCAGAAAACCAAGGTTAGCAATCATCATGGTGCGGTAACACCAGTTTTCATTTGCCGGGCTAATATCGCGCAGTTCAATCCGCACGGTGGCGGCTATAGTACCTGCCAGAGCGAAAAGCACCTCTAAAGGAAAGCGTTTAATGGTATTTGCAGCACCTTCTGCCAGGGTTTTAACCGAAGGAAATTTCATAGCGATAAAGTTTTGTTGGCGTAATGTAACAAACTTATAAATAAGCCGGGTAATTTTTTAGTAAGCTAAGCAGTACAGGTTGTATTATAAACATTAGTGATTATATTTGCGACCGTAAAAAACATCTTTTTTAACGCAATGAGAGAAATACAATTCAGAGAAGCGCTTCGCGAGGCAATGTCAGAAGAAATGCGCAATGATGATACAATATACCTGATGGGTGAAGAAGTAGCCGAGTATAACGGTGCTTATAAAGTTAGTCAGGGTATGCTTGATGAGTTTAGCGCTAAACGTGTAATAGATACGCCAATCTCTGAATTAGGTTTTGCCGGTATAGGTATCGGTTCGGCCATGAACGGCTTAAAACCGATTATCGAGTTCATGACGTTCAACTTTTCGCTGGTAGCTATTGATCAGATCATCAACGGCGCGGCCAAAATGATGTCAATGAGCGGTGGCCAGTTCTCTGTGCCTATCGTATTCCGCGGCCCAACAGGTAACGCGGGTATGTTAAGCTCACAGCACAGCCAGTGTTTCGAAAACTGGTATGCGAACTGCCCGGGCTTAAAGGTAGTAGTACCTTCAAATCCTTATGATGCAAAAGGTCTGTTAAAATCAGCTATCCTTGATCCTGATCCGGTTATCTTCATGGAGTCAGAAGTAATGTATGGCGATAAAGGCCAGGTTCCGGAAGAAACCTATTATATTGAAATTGGTAAAGCCAAAGTAACTAAAGAAGGTACTGATGTAACCTTAGTTGGTTTTGGTAAAATAATGAAAGTGGTTAATGCCGCTGCCGAAGAGCTTGCCAAAGAAGGCATCAATGCTGAGGTTATCGACCTGCGCACTGTACGCCCTATTGATTACGAAACCATCATCAACTCGGTTAAAAAAACTAACCGTTTGGTAATTGTGGAAGAAAGCTGGCCTTTGGGCTCTATCGCTACCGAGGTTGCTTTCAAGGTACAAAAAGACGCTTTCGATTATCTTGATGCGCCTATTCAACGTATTATGGGTGGCGACGTGCCATTGCCTTATGCGCCTACTTTGATACAAGAGTACCTGCCAAACCCGGAGAAAGTGGTTAAAGCAGTTAAACAAGTAATGTACGTTACTAAATAATTGTAAGTAACATTTATAAAATACCGAAAGCCTGCCCAACAGCAGGCTTTTTTAATATAATAGCATGAGCGACGATAAAGTAATAGTAAAAGATAGCAACGGTAACCAGCTTAACGATGGCGATTCGGTAACGCTGATAAAAAGCCTGAAAGTAAAAGGCGGCGGCACCACGCTAAAGCAAGGCACCCTCGTAAAAAAGATCCGCCTTACTGATGACCCCAACGAGGTTGATTGCAAAGTTGACGGTATGAGTATCGTACTGCGTACCGAGTTTTTGAAGAAGCGATAAAGCTGATCCTACGTCATTAACACGTTTTATATACAAAACTTAAAGAGACATCGAAGCCCGACCCTGAATCTCAAAACTACTCCACCAAAATATTCTCGCCGAATTTTTGCGAAACGGTGGTATTCTCGCGATCAGCAATACGGATCACCAGTGAATTGTCATAGCTGATCTTTTCTACCAGCGCTATGGTAGTACCGATGCCTATTTCGAGCTTTAGCAGGTATTGCAGAAAAGCGCTGCTGGTATCTTTAACGGCGGCTACGCGGCAGGTGGTGCCGGTTTTCATATCGGCCAGGGTTACCGAGTAAGGCTTGGCCATTTTGCCGTTGGCTTTAGGTATCGGGTCGCCATGCGGATCATAATCCGGGAAACCAAGGAATTTATCGAGCCTGTCGGCAAGGGTGGCATCGTTAATATGCTCCAGTTCTTCGGCAATATCGTGGATCTCGTCCCAGTGGTAACCCAATTTTTCCAGCAAAAAAACTTCCCACAGGCGGTGGCGGCGTACTATGAGTACCGCATTTTTTTGCCCTTGCGGGGTGAGCTCAACACCTTTCTTTTTATCGTACTCAATAAGTTGTTTATCAGTTAGTTTCCTGATCATATCCACTACCGAAGCCGGATTATTGCCCAATGATTCGGCAATGGCTGTGGGGGTAATTTTCACACCCTCATCCTGCGATAGCCGGTAAATGGCCTTTAGATAGTTCTCCTCTGATAAAGTATACATCCTGATATCTTATTTGAAACAAACATAGGCAATAGTCACAATAAATAAAATTAGGCAAACCTAATTTTATTTATTGTGTTAACTAAATAATTTTATATGTTTGTCCAAATTAATTTATGATGCGTAACCTTACAATCTGCCTCCTGATATTATTATCAACTTTAGCCAAAGCCCAGCACATCAGCATTAAAGGCACCGTAATGGCCGATACCGTGCCCGTGTCGCACGTATCGGTAACTATTAGCGGTACCCGTTTGGGCACCCGTACCAATGCGTCTGGTTATTACGAAATACGGGATGTACCGGCGGGAAATTACCGCATAACATTTTCAAGCGTTAACTATGAGCAGGAGAAAAGCGCCGTAACCATCAGCAGCGACAAGACTGTAATTTTGAACTCCAATCTCAAACCCTTTACCTCTAAACTGAACGAAGTGGTAGTAACCGGGGTGTCGCGGGCCACTACGCTGCGCAAAAACCCGGTGCCGATAGCAGTGCTCTCCAAAACCAATCTCGATCAAAACATCAGCACCAATATTATCGAGAGCATTGTAAAAGGTGTGCCGGGAGTAAATGCCGTTACTACCGGGCCTAATATTTCCAAACCCTTCATTCGTGGCTTGGGATATAACCGGGTGCTTACGCTGTACGATGGCATCCGGCAGGAAGGGCAACAATGGGGAGACGAGCACGGTATTGAGATAGACCCTTATGGCATTGGCCGGGTAGAGGTAATTAAAGGCCCGGCGAGTTTAACCTATGGCTCTGATGCGCTGGCCGGGGTGATCAATATGATTCCATTCACGCAACATGATACCGTCGGATTTAAAGGCGATTTCACCAGCGATTACCATACCAACAACGGCATGATCTGTTCGTCGTTAGGTTTATATTATAAAAAGAGCGACTGGAAATACATCTTCAGGGCAACGGCAAAAGGCGCGCACGATTATCGTAACAGCGTGGATGGTTATGTATATAATTCCGGCTTCCGCGAGGTTAACTTGTCGGCCATGGCACGCACCGATAAAAAATGGGGATATACCCAAATAGCGACTACTTTATACAATAATCAGCAAGAAATACCCGACGGCAGCCGCGATTCGCTTACCCGCCGTTTCACCAAGCAGGTAGCCGAAGCCGATAATATAAAAGACAGGCCGATAGTGCCCGATAACGAGTTGCGTTCGTACTCCATAGCACCGTTAACGCAAAGTATTAAGCATTACCGGGTATACTCGCAAAGCAAGTTCAACGTTGGTGAGGGCAGCATTAACGCTATTTTGGGTGTGCAGCAAAATCTTCGCCGCGAATACACGCACCCAACTATGGTAGAACAACCTGCTTTGGATATCCAGCTGAATACGCTCAATTATGAGGCGAGGTATAATCTGCCAATTTTTTCGGGCTTTGAAACTACTGTTGGGGCTAACGGCTTTTACCAAACCAACCGCAACAAAAACGCCACCGACCTGCCCATCCCGGATTATAACCTGTTCGACATAGGCACGTACCTGTTCGCTAAAAAAAGCTTTGGCAAGGTTGATGTATCGGGAGGGATCCGTTATGATAGTCGCAATATAAAATGGAATGATCTGTACGTGGGGCACGATCCGCAGACGGGTTTCGGCAAGCAGGTGCAGGCCAATACACCCGGTGCCAACTTACAGTTTCCGGCGTTCAGGCATACGTATACCGGCCTCTCGGGAAGCCTGGGTTTAACCTATAACATTACCGATAGGCTATTGCTGAAAGCCAACATAGCCCGTGGTTACCGTGCGCCAAACATTACCGAAATAGGCTCCAACGGGCTTGATCCGGGTGCGCACATCGTTTACCTGGGTAACCGCGATTTTAACCCCGAGTTTAGCTTGCAACAGGATGTCGGTTTTATCGCCTACCTGAAAAATCTCGACATAGTGATGGAGGTTTTCAATAATAACATCAACAACTACATATACCAGGCAAAACTAACCGATGCCAACGGCGATCCGGTGGTGATAGTGCCCGGCAACAGTACATACCAGTATCAACAATCTAAAGCGCGCCTGTACGGTGCCGAGGTTACACTCAACCTGCACCCCGAGGCTATAAAGTGGCTTAGCTTTAACAATAGCCTGGCCTATGTACGCGGCATCAATAAAAACGAGGAACTGATAGAGCGATCAAACGGCGCGGCTAAATACCTGCCATTTATACCGCCGCTGCATGTGCGTTCCGAATTACGGGGCAAGCTGAGCGGTACTTACGGTATCTTCTCAAAAATATATGCTGCTGTTGAAGCCGACATGTATTCGGCGCAAGATCATTTTTACGCGCTTGATAATACCGAAACTTATACACCCGGCTATACCCTCATTAACCTGAGCGCGGGCACCGCCATTAAACCCAAAGCCGCCAAAACATGGTTCGAGCTATTTGTACAGGCCGATAATATTTTCGATAAGGCTTATCAATCAAACCTTAACCGCTTAAAGTATTTCGAGTACTACACCGCATCGCCCAATGGCCGTTCGGGCATCTATAACATGGGGCGAAATGTGAGTATGAAGGTGGTGTGGCATTTTTAACTTAGTGCTTTTAAAGTTTAATAGTTGTTTTTTAACCGCAGAGTTAGCAGAGATTTCCACGGAGTTACGCGGAGTTTTTATTGAGGGGAGCATTACGCATTGAACGAATATCTTTGTTGTCGCTAGGGTTAAATAAATTCTCCAACCTCTGTGTAACTCCGTGGAAATCTCTGCTAACTCTGTGGTTAAAAATAATTCGTTGAATTACTAAAACCTCCCCGTCCCCAGCGCAAGCCTCTGCTAACTCTGCGGTAAAAAAAACTGCAAATGCTTTAAATCTCCACAATACTTTGATTTCTGCTTAAAGTATCTCAACTTCGCATTCCGAAAAAACAGATACCTATGGTTACTCATTTCAAAAAGATCGCTGCCGAACTTTCCATTACCGAAAAACAGGTTAACGCTACTGTTAATTTACTGGATGAAGGCGCTACCGTGCCCTTTATTTCCCGTTACCGTAAAGAGCTTACCGGCAGTTTAGATGAGGTAGAAGTGGCCGCCATCCGCGATCGTATACAGCAGTTGCGTGATCTGGATAAGCGCCGCGAAGCTATACTGAAATCGCTTACCGATATGGGCAAACTTACTCCCGAACTGGAAGCGAAGATCAATGAGGCCGAAACTATGGTACTGCTGGAAGATATTTATCTGCCATACCGCCCTAAACGTAAAACCCGTGCCACTACAGCCCGCGAAAAAGGGCTGCAACCGCTGGCCGATGTAATTATGGAGCAAGGCCGTTTTGATGTAGATGCCGAAGCCGAAAAATATATCGATACCGAAAAAGGTGTAAAAGACCTTGCAGAAGCTTTGGGCGGCGCCCGCGATATTATTGCCGAAACCATCAGCGAAAATGCCGACGTGCGTACCAAAATGCGCGAGTTGTTTATTGAGAAAGGCACTTTTCAATCAAAGGTAGCCGATGGTAAAGAGGAAGAGGGAATTAAATATAAAGACTATTTCGACTGGACGGAGCCTGTAAAATCGGCACCATCTCACCGTATACTAGCCATGCGCCGCGGCGAAAAGGAAGAAATTTTGTGGCTGGATATTAAACCGGCCGAAGATGAAGCCATCGCTTTGCTGGATGGTACGTTTATAAAAGGCAACAATGCCGCGTCAGACCAGGTGCGTTTGGCCATTGCCGACGGTTACAAGCGTTTGCTGAAACCATCAATGGAAACCGAGGTACGCCTGTTCACCAAAAAGAAGGCCGACGAAGAAGCCATCCGTGTATTTGCCGAGAATGCCCGTCAGCTATTGCTCGGAGCGCCGCTTGGTCAAAAAAGGGTGATGGCTGTAGATCCGGGCTTTCGTACAGGCTGTAAAGTGGTGTGTTTGGATGAGCAGGGTAAACTGCTCGAAAACGCTACCATATACCCGCACACCGGCGCAGGTAATGTTAAAGAAGCCGAGAAAACAGTTAAGCACTTAACTGAAAAATTCAATATCCAGGCCATCGCTATTGGTAATGGTACCGCAGGGCGCGAAACCGAGGTGTTTATCCGTAACCTTAATTTGCCGGGAGTTACCGTGGTAATGGTGAATGAAAGCGGCGCGTCAATCTATTCCGCTTCAGATGTTGCCCGTGAAGAATTTCCGGATAAGGATGTTACCGTGAGGGGCGCCGTATCTATCGGTCGCCGGTTGATGGATCCGCTGGCCGAACTGGTGAAGATCGACCCAAAATCAATAGGTGTTGGCCAGTACCAGCACGATGTTGACCAAAATAAACTGCAAACATCATTAGATGATACGGTAATCAGTTGCGTAAACGCCGTTGGTGTGGAACTGAACACGGCATCGAAACAAATACTGGCCTATATATCGGGCCTTGGGCCACAACTGGCACAAAACATTGTGGAGTACCGCGACCAGAACGGGGCTTTTAAACGCCGTGATCAGCTGAAGAAGGTAGCCCGTTTGGGTGATAAAGCTTACGAGCAAGCGGCAGGATTCCTGCGTATCCGCGATGCTGAAAACCCGCTGGATACCAGCGCCGTGCACCCGGAAAGGTATACTTTGGTGGAGCAAATGGCCAAGGATCTTAATTGCTCGGTAAAAGAACTCATGACCAGCGACAAGCTGCGCAAAAGTATTCCGCTGCAAAAATATGTGTCAGAAACAGTGGGTTTACCAACCCTTAACGATATTATAGCCGAACTGGCCAAACCAGGCCGCGACCCGCGCGAGCAGTTTGAAACTTTCAGCTTTACAGAAGGAGTAAACGCCATTGGCGATCTTAAGGTGGGCATGAAACTGCCGGGTATAGTTACCAATATCACCAACTTCGGCGCCTTTGTGGATATCGGCGTGCACCAGGATGGTTTGGTGCATTTGAGCCAGATCACCAACCGCTTTATAAAAGACCCTAACGAGGTGTTAAAGGTAGCTCAAAAGGTAGAGGTAACCGTTACCGAAGTTGATGTGAACCGCAAGCGGATCTCGCTATCAATGAAAGAGAACGAAAAACAAGCGCCGGCTAAAAAGCATACCGACCGGAATGTGGCAAACAGGCAAAGCAAGCCACAACCCGAAACGGATATAGCAATTAAACTGGCAGCGCTTAAAAATAAATTTAAGTAAGAGGTTTATCCCTTATTCGAGGGTTATTTGGCGTTTGATGCTCTCTTCCAGTGATATAAAGGTTTCGGTACGTTGTATGCCTTTTACGCTTTGGATGTTCTCATTAAGCACCTCGCGTAAATGATTGGTATCATGGCATACTATTTTAGCAAAAATACTCCAGCTGCCTGTAGTATAATGCAGCTCAACAATTTCGTTGATCTCCTTAAGCTGGGTTACAGCTTCCTGGTATTGCGAGCCCTTTTCAAGGTAAATACCCAGGAACGCGGTTATGTCGTAGCCTAACTTTTGGGGGTCAACCTCAAGGCTTGCTCCTTTTATAACTCCCATCTCCTCAAGCTTTTTCATACGTACGTGTATGGTGCCGCCGGAAACAATTAATTCCTTAGCGATCTCGGTATAAGGAGTAGTCGCGTTCTTCATTAAGATTGATAATATCTGAATATCAAGATTATCAATTTCTAAATTTTGGGCTTTTCTGTGGGGCATAAATTTAAAAATCTATATTTTAATACAAGTTTAATTAAAATCTGAATAAAAATAAAATATTTTTGTTGAAATATTTGCAAGAAAGTGCCAAGTCCTTTAAATTTGTATCAAGCAAATGACAAAATGCTTATCGTTCATTAATATAAAACACAATGTTGGGTGGTGAAACTTTTGGCAGACACACCTCCTTGTCCCGGTGGCGGAGATCATAGGAAACCAGCAATGGCTAACTACTCTGTGGAGGTTCGAATCCTTCCCCAACAGCAATTCCAATGGCTTGGAATTAATAACAATACTGTAGGATGGTGAAATTTTTGGCAGACACACCTCCTTGTCGCGGTGGCGGAGAAACTGGGAAACTCTTAGCAATAAGAATAACCACTCCGTGGAGGTTCGACCCCTTCTCCTACAGCTCTTCTCATAATTTAGGTTTATAATTGGTTAGTAAAGGCCCCTGCCCATCAGGGGTCTTGCTATTTTAAGGCCTTTTTTCTTTTCAGGTTTCTATCAGGTTTCAGGGTTGGGGTTCGAGGTTTCTGTGTATTTGCAGATCGTAAAGATTCCCCTTGGTAAGTAGGAAGTTACTTGGGTGCAGTTTGAGGCTTCTACGAGGTTTCTACATTACAAGTTACGAAGAGTACATACACGCCGTATTCGGCTCGACGTGTAATTTTAACAATAATAGGTAAAGCAAGGCTATTATAACTCATCGTAAGACATGTTATACTTATAAAACGAAACAGTTACATACCTTGCAATTACATGTAGATGCAGCCTTCTATAGGCTATTCATCATCCTCATCAACCGCTTCATCTTTTTTATCATCAGCCTTTTTTGCCAGTTGTGCGGCTTGTGGTTTGCCGATGGTTTTGTAAGTGCCCTGTCCGGTTAATATGGCGGTAAGCTGGGTTTGATCCTGCATGGTTTTAATAGCGCGGGCAAGCTCTTTATCGTATTTGAAATGGGTTTCGTAACGGCCCTTTTCATAATAGTAGCGCGATACTATCTCATTTTCGAGCAGTTGCTTTATCTCTTCTTTATGCTGTTTAACGTCGTTCTTTTTACTGGTGAGCAGTTTGTTCTTTAACACATCATACTCAGCCTGAATCTCGTTGAATTGCTTTTCTTTAGTAGCCTCCGTTTTTAGCGTGTTCAGCAATTTTTCGGATGTGCTGGTGTAGCTGTAGTTCTTATCGGCAAGGTATTTCACAAACTCATCGTACTCGGCATCGGTAAGGCTAAAGGTTTTCGCGTCGGCAATTTTGGGGTGATTATCGTGATATTTAGTAGCATAATCAAACACCAGCAGCTTGCCTACCAAAGCCTGGGTAACGTTAGCAAATTTATCGCGCGGAATAACAAGATCAGGAGTTACACCACTGCCATCATAAACCGAGCGGCCATTTTTTGTTTTGTACTCGTGGATCAATGAGTCGGCCACCTTTACTACGCTGCCATCATCTTTACGGTGGGCGTAATCCAGCTCCTGTACGCAACGACCGGATGAGGTATAGTATTTGGCCACAGTGATCTTAACTAAACTGTTATAAGGCAAGCTGAACGATTGTTGCACCAAGCCCTTACCAAAGCTGCGCTGACCAATAATCACAGCCCTATCCAGATCTTGCAACGAACCCGCCACTATTTCAGATGCCGAAGCCGAGCGGCTATTCACCAATACCGTAAGCGGCAGGTTAGGCTCGGCAGGGGCGCTCATGGTGTTATAAACAAAGTTTTTTTCCTTTATCTTGCCAATTTGCGATACCACCTTTACATCCTTAGGTACAAACAGATTAACTATTTTAACGGCCTCCTGCAATATACCGCCGCCGTTGGAACGCAGATCGAGTATGATACCCTTAGGATTATTCTTTTTTACCGCGGCAAGCGCAGCAGCAACTTCATCAGATGAACGCTCCAAAAACTTATCAAGCTTAATGTAGCCCATATTGCCATCAACCATACCGTAGTAAGACACGTTAGGCTGCTTTATCTCATCGCGGATCAGGTTTTTCACTACCGGCTGGGCAGCGTTTTCATGCTTTATCAGCATTTTTATGGTGGCTCCTTTAGCGCCTTTCAGCAGTTGACTTACCTGGTCGCTGTTTTTGCTGGTGAGTTCAATATCGTTGATCTTGACAATTTGGTCGCCTGCGCGGATGTCGTTTTTTTGAGCCGGGTAGCCCTCAAATACATCAGACACATATACTTTATTATTGCGCGAGAATATGGTAGTGCCTATGCCGCCGTATTGCGTGCTTACGTAGTGCAGTTTATAATCTTCAATTTCCGATTCGGGTACAAATTCGGTGTACGGGTCGAGGCCGCCGAGCATGGCATCGGCACCGCTTTTGATCATTTTTGATGAATTGATATCATCAACGTAGTTAATGTTTACCTCTTTATATAGGGATGCGAATACGTCGAGGTTTTTCGATATCTGGAAGAGGTCGTCCTTAAAGCTCCATGTAGTAATGGCTATAAGCGATAGCGCCGCGCCAACAATAAAAACCCTCACCCCTTTTTTGGTAGCCTTTCCCGTATTCATCTTTTTCGTATTTAAAAAATAAATATACGAAAAAGCCCCTTATATAGTATATGAAGGGCTGCAAGGTTTTTAAAGGCGGTTATTATCAATATTAACCAAAGCCTTTTTAAGGGTAAACACCACATATTTGCGATCGCGGTCAACCAGCTCCATTATTTTGCTGATCAGGCTGTCTTCCTGTCCTTCGGTATATTGTAATTGCGAATCGGTAAGGTGATTGTACTTGCGTTGCAACTTTATCTTAACACGTTCCCAATCTTTATTTGAAATGGTTATCTCTGCCATGTTTTGTACTGTTTGTTGCAAAAATATAAAAATTACTATAGCGTCGCCCTAATATATTTAACACAAAATGTATTAAACTATTGTTAAGTATCATCATCTAAACCGATGTTGAACCAAATTTAATAACACGATGAAAAAGTTAATTTTATGCATAACCCTGCTTACAGCAGGTATTATTAGCGCTAAGGCCCAGGTAACTGTAGGCGCCAAAGCAGGTGTCACCTTTTCAAAGATCAATACCGACCAATTAAAAGAGTCGAGCGTTACCGGTTACCAGATAGGCGCGTTTGCCCGTGTGGGCGATAACTGGTTCCTGCAACCCGAGCTTTACTTAGGCAGCAGCGGCGGTAAATTCAGCAGCAGTAATAACGGTACTGACTACAGCGCCAAAGTACGCTTCACTACCCTTAACCTGCCTGTACTGGTAGGTAAAACCTTTGGCAGCGAAGATTTGAACCTGCACGTAGTTGGCGGTCCGGTTTATTCTTACATTTTAGACGACAGCAAAAGTTTCAGCAGTAACATAGGCGGTGCAGTAAGCGACTTTAACGACTACAAAAAAAGCACGCTTGGTTACCAGGTAGGCGCAGGCCTTGATATTGGTAAAATTACTGCCGACCTGCGCTACGAAGGTGGTTTAACCAAGGTAAACGAACGCTTTGGTCAGCGCCAAAACCTTTGGGTAGTAAGTGTTGGGTTTAAATTTTTATAATAGTGAAATATTGATGTGGCGATAGTAGTATTGCTTCATTGCAGATCCCTCTTCCGGTTTAGGAAGAGGGATTTTTTGTTTGTGGATTGCCCTACCCGTCAGCAAACAGCTTCGGGCGAAAACGGGCAGAACTGTGGCGGCCATGAGCGCAAAGGCGGGCATAGTGAACTTGTTGCATGTGGGGAGGAATTGCGCGGCGGGGCAAAAGTTCCAGCCCCAAGTTCTGCACGTTTTGCAGCGCAGAGGCCTTGTGCGTAAGAAGCCTTTTGCTGGACAAGGGTTTTGTTACTTTTGCCCTCAAAAGTAATGGGGCACTGCGCCCAAGAGCAGACCAACGATAATCATAGCACAAGCTCAGTCTAAGTAGAGATTGCTTCGTACCTCGCAATGACGATAGTGATAGAAAGCGGACTAAAACACGCGCGATTGCTTCGTACCTTACAGCAATGACGATAGGATACAGACTATTGTTTACTTCTTCACTTTCCCTACACCCGCTACCCTGTTGGCGTTATCCTTAACAAAGGTATCCCAGCCGGAGTATGATTTTTTGCTGCCTCCGCTGCTGCTGCCTCCTGTTATGTTGCGTTGAAAGGCGTGGCAAACCGCTACGGCCAAACCATCGGTAGCATCCAAAAAATCGGGTGTTTCGGTGAAGTTGAGCAGGCGTTGTATCATCCCGGCTACCTGTTCTTTAGTGGCGTTACCGTTGCCGGTGATGGCTTGTTTTATTTTGCGGGGAGCGTATTCGGTGATAGACACATTGCGCGATAAGGCTGCCGACATGGCCACGCCCTGCGCCCGGCCCAGCTTAAGCATTACCTGTATGTTTTTACCGTAGAATGGGGCTTCAATGGCCAAGCAATCGGGATGGTAATTATCAATAAGGGCTACTGTTTTTTCGAAAATGCGTTGCAGCTTCAGCATGTGGTCGTCAATCTTTTCCATCTTAACCACCCCTAAACTGATCAGTTCTATTTTTGAACCTACCTCCTTAATCAACCCATAACCCATTACGGCGGTGCCGGGGTCAATCCCTAATATGATACGTTCTTTTGTGTTTAATTGCTGCATTTGTTAATGCAAAGGTATTGTATAGTTGCGGTTTATTTACGTAGTTCGGCCATATATTGCTGGCGCGATATCATTTTCGCCCCCATCGATTCGAGGTGTTCGGTGTGTACCTGGCAGTCTATCAGGTTATAGTTGCCTGTTTGGCATAAGGCGATGAGCGCTATTTTTGAGGCATTACTTACTTTACTGAACATGCTTTCGCCGCAAAACACCAAGCCTGCATGTACGCCGTATAAGCCGCCTGCTAATTCGCCCTGCTCCCATACTTCAAGCGAATGAGCATAACCTTGCCGATGCAATTCTATGTAGGCGTTGATCATATCGTCGGTGATCCAAGTACCATCCTGCCCTTCGCGCGGCACTAAGGAGCAGGCTTTTATCACATCCGCAAAGGCAGTATTCATGGTAACGGTAAACCTGCCCGAACGTAGCACCTGCCGCATGCTTTTAGAAATTTTGAGTTCAGCGGGATGCAGCACAAAACGCTCGTGCGGTGAGTACCACAATATAGGCGTATCATCACTGTACCACGGGAATATGCCATGCTGATAGGCCAACAGCAAGCGTTCGGTTGAAAGATCGCCGCCTACTGCCAGCAAACCGTCCTCATCGGCCAGTTCAGGATCCGGAAATACTAAGCGTTCATCAAGCCTGAAGATCATCAGGCAAATTTACGCCTTACGTTTTATTACCAGTTTTTTATTTTGCGCTTTTGCTATGGCATCCATGTATTGCTGCATTTCGGTGTATTTGGCAGCCGGTATTATATGTGAGTTCAAATTGAATTTGGTAACGCTGTTCACCTGGTTTTTAGCGGCATCGTAACTGTAAGTTACATCATAGTTGCCGTAGGTGAATTTGAGGCTTTGATTTGCCGGCAGGGTTTCTACCTCAAAACCTTCGGGCAGGTCGATCACAGTATTACATACCTTTTGCATCGGGATGCTGAAATAATAATCAGACCGGCGTTTTTCAAGTACCGGGCAGGTATAACGCCAGATATCAAATATACGCGGGCGATAAAATTGCTTGTTACCCGATGCTATATCATAAAGCTTATCGTATTCCAGTTCAATGTTGAGTTCTTTTGTACCATCCTTATCATCAGTAGCTTTAAATTCAAAAGCGCTTGGCTGCTTTATGTTCATCACCCGCTGAAAAAATTCTTTCTGGTCGTCGGTTTTCATAGCGGTAACGCCTATGTAATCGCTGCGGTATTCGCCTGTGCCCATAATTTTCACTTCCGCCTTAGCGCTTCCATCGGCACTTAGTTTTACATGCACCTCGCTTTTGAACTGGTTATCTTCGGCCTTGCTTTTTGGTGTATTAACCAATACACCGCCATTTTCGGTTATCAAAAGCGCGTTACGATTTTCGGTAAAGTTGCCTAATTTGCCAAAAGGCTGTGTATTGCTGGTACATTCCAGCCAGGTGGTGTCACCTTTAAAAGGCACACATAAAACAATGTGGTTAAAAGGATCGCTTGGGAACGAAGGCTCGGCAGGTTCACCGTTTTCGCCGCCGTAAATAATGGCGTAATATGATGGTATATTAACCGCTTTTAATAAAGCGCCCATGTAGTTTGACAGCGCCTTGCAATCGCCATATTTTTTTTGATCAACAAACATGGCCGGGAAAGGCTTTAAACCGCCAATACCCAATTGGATGCTCACATAGCGCATATTCTGTTGCAGGTATTCGTATAAAAATTTGGCTTTCTCTTTATCCGTTCTCAGGTTGGCGGTCATCTGGCGGATCTCTTCGGCCCGTTGCGGACTAAGCGAATTTACATCGGCATTAAGTGTTTGGTACCATTTGCCATAATTTTGCCAGCTGCTGATATCGCCAGGGCGGCCATCAAACTCAAAGTTATTGGTGTTAAAAAAAATACGCTGAGAAACCTTCCATGCAGGTACATCTTCTTCGGGCTTTATGGCCTTTAAGTTTTTAACGCTCCAGGTATAAACTTCATTGCCATCGGCATTGGTTTTAACAGGCTGTACTTTAGTGTTTTTGTTAAGATACCTGAACCCAACAGTCGATGGTGCCGTCACCTTACAAACAGAGTTTTGAACCGCCTGATCCGGCTTTTGTATGTACCAGGCACCCAGATCGAGGTAGCTGTTCATGTTTACCTCCACCGTTATTTCAATAGTAACCGGGTAACTGGTAATGGTATGGCGGGCAGCTAAAAAACGGTTATCGGTTACTATCGATATACCATCGGTAGCGGCACCATCATACATATCGCTGCGCTTGTATTTCTTTATTAGCTTACCATCAGCATCATAAGCTATCATTTCTATCCTGCTGATGCTGTTAAACTTTTTATCGTAAGGCACCTGTATCACCGCCTCATTATCATCCTTTTCGTTTAATATGGTGGTAACGGTATGCATCTTATTCACCGCTCTTCCCGGACCCTTTACCACATATTCTTCCATAGCATATCGCACTACCGAGTTTGCATCCTGCTTTAAAGAGTCGGGGAGGGTAGATGCCTTATACAAATCGGCAGGGATATCCTGGGCATTAACAAAATTGCATACTGCCAACAGCAGTATGCAATACATCAGTACATTTTTTCGCATAATAAATATTATCAACCCTTCTTCAATGCTATTGGCTCGTTTAGCATTTCGTACATCTGCTTGCTAAACTCGCGGAAATTCTGGTATTCTTCTTTAAAATAAGTAGTTTTTGCATGATCAATTATATAACGTACTGTAATGGTTTGATCCTGCTGCACCAACATCCTTTTAAAGGAGATGCTTTTATCGGGCATTACAATGGTCATGCTTTTAGGCAACACATCAACTTTGTACCCGGCGGGTATCTTGTAAACACCACTTACACTGTAATTATCGCGGTAGCCAAATTCAATGTCGGTAAAACGGTTCTCGCTCAAAAATGGATTGGTGTGTAATGAGGTAAACTGGTTAGGGTTGAAGTAAATATAATTATCATCAGACCCGGTGAGGTCAAAATCAAAGTTCATTTTTTGCACCAGCGGCAGCGTGTCAACATCCATATTATCAAACTTAAGTTCGGATATTTTGAAGTTGTTATCGTTATGCCGTAAATAGTCAATATACTTAGTTTCGCCATCCGTTTTGTACTTGGAGGTACTATTGATCTTATTGTAACTAAAGCTGCTTATTTGTACCGAACCTGTCATTTTACCATCGGGCTTAATTTCAGCATTAATGAAATAGCTTTGCCTTATCGGTTCGTTGTTTTTTAGAAATACCAGGTCATAAGCTTCGCTTTCTTTATCAATATATAAACCGGTGGAGTTTAACAAATTATCGGGCACCTCGTTATACAGATTATATTTGTTTGTAGCATCAAGCACGTAGCGTTTGGTGCTATCAACAGGTATATATACCACAGCTCTGTTAAACTGGTAAAGAAACGGAGTATACGGGTTTACACGACCATTACTGCGGGTACTCACCACCATTGGATAGGCTTTAACACCCGATTGTTTAAGCAGGTGAAACAGTATCAGGTTAACTTCTGATGAGTTTCCTGTCTTCTTTTCCCAGGCTTTTACCGTACCATCATAAGTATACCAGCTGTCATCCCCGTTCCATTTCATGGCATTTCTAACTTCCCTGAAAAGGTAGGCTATCTTGTCATCATCTTTGGCAAAGGCCTTTGCCTTGGTGATCAATGCTTCTTCACCGGCCAATTTTCTTTTCAGCTGTTTGCCAAAATCCTCATCATCGGCCAGTAAACCGCCAATTTTTGGCCATGTATCGGCACCGCTTTGTACAAAGCCTTGTGGCGGCCTTATAGATGTAAGCGTGAAGTGTACACAATCCAAATTGTCCGCATCCGAGCTCATGTAAGGTTCATCGGGCAGCGAATGTACATTGGCCAGCGCCCTTGCTGTAGTTTCATAGCTATAGCTAAGTGTTTCGGTACCATAACCCAGGCTTTCCGAACCATTTTCTGTTTTGTTTTTAGCAAACATTTGCTTGGTACGAAACTGCGGCTTGTAATAAAACCACTCCGGTATTTTGGTGGTAAGTTCACTATATCTTACCGGGATCTTTTTTTGATAATACCAGCTCGGGAAACGGTATATTGAGTTGTGGGTAAGTTTGTACTTATATTCTATAACGCTGCCCGGTTTTACATTAGGCAACGAGAACACCGTTGCAGAAGTAGCCTTGTCAACTACCTGGGTAAATATCTGCTTCTTGTCTATCTTGGTAATCTCCGGCTTACCATCTACCAAATTTATGGTTTGGGCTTGCAGTTCGGTAATATATTCCAGGCGGTTAGCGCTTACATAGGTGATACGGATATCGGCACTTTTTTTACCGTTATCGTTAAATATTTTAATACGCGTATGCCTTTCGGTAACTATATTGAACTGACGGTCAATGTATACATCGCCCTTGTCGAAAAGCACTTCGGCATTGGCATCAGGTTCAAATTCACAGTTTTTTAGTTCGAGGTCTGCCTTGTCAATTTTCCCGAAAGGCATAATTGGGGTTACAGTTTGTGCGCCGGCAGCTATTGTTGCCACGGCTAAGCATAAGCTTAAGTAGAGTTTTTTCATGCAATAAGGCTGGGTATTAATCCAATAGTTTGGCATGAAAATAACTAAAACAATTGGATTGCCGAAAAAATATGAAAATATTTTAATTAGCACTCAATTAGCTGTAAATCAAATAAATAATTATACGCTTGCATATTTTGATTGCTTTGTGTAAGTTCAGCCTTTCACTTATTACAATGACCACCATTGCAGCAACCACTAAAAAACGTATTGAGTCGATTGATATTCTTCGCGGAATAGTAATGATGATCATGGCACTCGACCATGCCCGCGATTTTTTCACTCATAACTCGTACGATCCTACCGATCTTACTAAGGCATCAACAGGACTATTCCTTACCCGTTTTATAACGCACTTTTGCGCGCCAACCTTTGTTTTTTTGGCAGGCACAGGCGCTTTTTTATCGCTCAACCGCGGTAAAACCAAAGGCGAAGCATCCGTATTTCTGTTAACAAGGGGCTTGTGGCTGGTGCTGCTGGAGTTAACCGTAGTGGGAATAGGCTGGAGTTTCGATCCCGGTATTCATTTCTTATTTGTACAGGTAATATGGGCATTGGGTATCAGCATGGTAGTATTATCACTATTGATTTACCTGCCTGTGCCAGCCATTGCGGCGGTAGGCCTTATCATGATATTCGGCCATAACCTGTTGGATGGCATCAAACCCGAAAACTTTGAGGGTGGTAAAGCAGCCTGGCATTTTATACACGTAATGGGCATGGCCGACTTAAGTAAAGATTACCATGTTTTTGTATTATACCCGCTTATTCCATGGATTGGTGTAATGGCCGTAGGCTACAGCTTTGGTAAGTTATTTAAGCTGGAGCCCGATAAACGGCAGAAATTATTTTATACCATAGGTGCATCAACGCTGGCCTTGTTTGTTATTGTACGTGCCTACAACCACTACGGCGACCCTAACCAATGGACCGATCAGGGTGTTTGGTACCGTACTATTCTCTCGTTTGTAAACGTGCAAAAATACCCGCCATCGCTCGATTATTTGCTGATCACTTTAGGTACTTCCATCACCATGCTGGGCGTGCTGGAACATGTGCAAAACCGCTTTACCAATATAGCCCTGGTATTTGGCCGTGTGCCGCTGTTTTATTATATATTACACCTGTACCTGCTGCATACCATGGGGGTGATCGCTTACATTGTTGTTAAAAACCATGCACCAAATAGCTCAATTATGCAGAATGGCGCGCCGCTGTATTTTGTATACCTAATGTGGGCACTCGCTTTGTTCATCTTATACTTCCCTTGCCGCTGGTACATGAAATATAAAATGACGCATAAGCAATGGTGGCTGAGTTATTTGTAAGATGGAGAAAGTAACAATCTTTACTTATCGCAATATTTAAGCAAAAACACATCGGCGCGGGTGCTGCCTATGTTGCGGATGAACGTCCAGTCGTCGCAGGCGCTTTCGGTGTCGCCTTGTTTGAGTTTCTTTTTGGCACGGCTTAGTACGTCGTCAATATAGTCGTCATCAAAGCCTAATTGGTCTTTCAGGCCTTGTACCTGTTTTTCGGCATTGGCATCAGCCTTGCCCTCTCTTTTGTTTTTGTAATAGGTTATAACGGCATCCTCCAGGCTTTGGCGCCTTTGGTAAGCGGCAATGGCATTTTGTATATCGGCCCCGGTTACGCCTGTGCATTTTGAAATATCGGCAGTGAAAGTTACCGGTAATACAATATTGCTTGAATGATCGTATCCTGCCGGGATTGTCCATTTACCTGAGGTGAGTTTTACTACGCGTTTGGCTTCGGCATCCAGATCGATCCCCATACCTTTTTGAACTTTCACATTGGTTACCCTGCCGCTGCTATCTAACCGGAAAGCAACCTGCACCATACCCGATATGCAGTTTTCGCTTGAATAAGCCGGGTATACTATTTTGCTTTGTATAAAATTATTGAGCGCGTAACGACCGCCTTTAAAGGTTGGCTGTGGCTGCGCCGATGCCATACTTAAATCCAGTACGAATGCGGTGATGCAAAGGATGATCCGTTTCATAACAGCTAATATAGCACTAATAACTAATTGCTTAGCTTTTAGGCAGTATCCTCAACCTGTAAAGCTCACATCCCAGCCGAAGAATTAATCAGCCGGCCTATCGTGTTAAACAAAGTTTCGACAGGCCGGCTGATAAATGTTTTATATATGGAGATTCGGTTAGTCCAGTAATCCCGCCGGGATTTTTCCATCCACTTTAGGGAACGGGATATCCAATAGCTTGATCATAATAGGCGTCATATCGCGAAGGTTCATTTCTTCAATCACAGCGCCTTTATGTATTCCCGGGCCATGGGCTATGAGGCCGGTGCGGATATTTTTTGTATCAGGAAAATGCCCGTGCGTACCGCCTTTGCCGGGTTTAACGGCATTGCCGGTAACAGAGCCGCTGAATGAGGCATCGTGCTCGCCGGTAAGGGCGAAAGCGACATTCGGGTTATAACCACCTTTGGTTAGTTGTTCTTTGCTGATGATGCGGTAATATTGTTTTACGCTATCTGGCTGTGCCTCTAATAATGTTTTTACCTTATTGGCGGTAGCCTTATCAGATGGATCTTTCAGGTACAGGTAAGCAGATCCGCCAACTGAGTTGAATTGCGCTTTCCAGTCGCCTGTTTTAAGGTCGGTGATCAAGCCGGCTTCTTTCAGCCATACATTGGGCGATATGGTTTTCTTTACATCATAAAATCCATGGTCGCCACCAACAAGCAATACGGTACTGTCCCATATGCCTGCTTCTTTCAGGGCAGCTACGATAATGCCTACGGCTTCATCAGCATCGGCTACAGCTTCCTGTACGCGTGCTCCGTAACGGCCTTCACCATGTTCCGCGCCATCTACAGAAAATACGTGAATGGTCATCAATCCCGGTTTGCTTTTCTTTATCACATACGCTGCAATTTTGGCTATGTTCTGGTTTTTTCCGTGGTCGATCTTGTCAACTCCGCCGAACACTTCTTTTTTCACATCGGCATAAAAGCCTTGTGGTAAAGAATATTGCTTGCGAACCTCATCGCCCAAACCGCCTATGTCAGGAATATTATAATCTACAGGCGCGTTGGCAGATACCGGCCAGTAAAGCGAAGCTACCGTCATGCCTTTTGCTTTAGCCGCTTTCCATATAGTAGGTACGTGAATAGAGCTATCCTGCCAGTAAGGCTGTTGGGGTGCCCCGTCCGGTGTAAATATGTTGTTGTAAAATATACCATGCTTCGCCGGCTGCACACCCGTAACTATGGTGGTATGCGAAGGATAAGTCATTGATGGGAATACGCTGTTTACGCCTTTGGCATAAGCGCCATCTTTCATCAGCTCGCGCAGGTTTGGCGTTTTCCATTCGCTGTCCAAATAAAAATCAGGGCGAAAGCCGTCAATAGTAAGGAAGATAACATGCTTGGCTTTCTGCGCCATAAGCTGCCCTGTTGTAGCAAACAAGGCAAGTAGTATAATTGATAATAGCTTTTTCATAAATAATGCCATCCGGGTATTGCGGGGGAGTTAAGGGTATACCCACATACCGGAATATAGAATGGGGCAAAATTGCCGGTAATTTTGTTAACTTATTGTGATGTTATAATTAACAAAATCTGCCTAAACAGCGTCAGGGAGCGGAATTATCAGCTTTTAGCAACTGCGGGAAACTGCAATATCAGGTTAGGATCGGGAATGATACCGAGCCAGTTTTTCTTCTCCGAAAACTTGGCTACGCCGGGATAATCCCCCTGTTTGCCCTGCATATCCAGCATCAGCTGAAAATGTAAATGGGGCGACCAATGTCCGTTCTCGGGTATGGCACCAAAAGTGGCTATCTGCGTGCCTTTATCAATCACCTGCCCAACGGCAAGGTGCAGCAATGAGGTGCGGCTTAAATGACCGTAAAGGCTATACAAAGTTAACCCGGCAATATCGTGTTGCAGTATAATGGTTGGGCCGTAATCGCCAAAATTATCGTTATCCTGAAAGCTATGTACAATACCCGGCAGCGGCGCGTAAACAGGTGTACCTGCCGCGGCCCATATATCAACACCCAGGTGTAAGCGACGGGGTTCATCGCCCTCGTCAAACAAACTGCGGCCTGCATAAATGGTACGGTGTTCCATATAACCGCCAACGGCGTAGCGGCAGCCGGTAGCTTTAAGCTTAGCAGTAAACCATTCGTCAAACTTTTGGGTATCGGCAATCAGGCCTGCGTTCAGTTCGGTATTATCAGCTGTAAGATCGAGTGGAAAAAGCTTATCATTCCCGGCATCAAAATCTACTACCCGGCCAACGGCGTGGGGGTAATTATCAAGATGTGTTGCCAGTATATGGGTTGCATCCATTAGGCTTATTCTTCGGTATCGGGTTGCCTTGGCTCTTTGCTTATTTTATCGAATATTTTATCCATACGCTCTACATACTCGCTGGTATCGTCAATAAAAAATTCCAGTTGAGGAATGATGCGCACCTGGTCTTTTATGCGTGCACCCAGTTTATAGCGAATTTCTGAAGCATGTGATTTTACAGTTTGTAAGGCCAGCTGGTTATTGTTGTTATTAAAAAAGCTTAAAAAAACACGTGCAATAGCCAAATCAGGCGTAACCCTTACTTTAGTAATAGTAACCATTGTGTTAGGCAAATAACTACTGCCCTCGCGCTGAAAAATAGCGGCAAGATCTTCTTGTATCACTCCTGCAAACTTTTGCTGACGTTTTGATTCCATGATAAGTAATGTTTAAAGGCCGGTAGCCCTGAAGCGTAAAGCTAATATTAAAAAGATAATTGATGACAAATTGTTTGAGCAAAAAGCTGCCCGATTGCCATACTGGTATAATAAAAATAAAAATTTAGTGGCAGGCGTCGGCCGGTATTTCTTTGGTTATTTTGATCACTTTTTTTACCACGAGGGTACTGTCATATTCCGATCCGAGACCATCCTTTCCCGATGGTTCTTTAGTGCCTTCTACCTCAATATAAACTGGTTCGTAAGGTTTTTCAAAGTTCATGCGCGAGTATTGCAGTTCAAGCTGTGATGAGCTGTCGGTAACCCAAAATTCGTGGCCGTTGTCGCAATCTTCAAACGTGCGCACCTCGGGGCCAAAGCTGTATAAGCCCTTGTATACCGAACGCTTGGCCTTACCGCCATTGTTGTTACACGAGCTGGATACAGCAAAAAATATTGCCAGGCCTATTACTATATATGTTACGCGAGTTACCTGCATCCTTCAAATTTACAAATCCTGTTTAATTTCATCCAATCGTTTTACACTTAAGCGTGCGCTTATACCCGATGCTATTACCGCTATTATGCCCACTGTTAAAAACACCAACCCTGTGTTTGATAGCTTAATATCAACCGGGTAAGCATCAATAACGGTTAACCTGCCGCCCATTTTTATGAGCCCGTATTGCTGCTGTACCACGCAAAATATCAATCCTACAATAATACCGCTAATACAACCCGCTACCGATATCAGCATCCCTTCGAAAAAGAAGATGCCCTGTATCAGGTTCTTATCGGCACCCAGGCTGGTCAGCACTGCTATATCCTTACGCTTATCAATCACCAGCATGGTAAGCGAGCCTATGATATTAAAAACGGCTATAATGAGCACAAAAGTTAATATCATAAACACCGACCAGCGCTCGTAGTTCAACGTTTTATACAGCTCGGTGTTTTGTTGGGCCCGGTTTTTTACCGTAAAATCTTTACCTATTTTGTTAACAATGTTTTGCTGCGCATCATCAAGGTTGGTGCCGGGCTTAAAATTAAGCTCAAGTGATGATACCATTTGAGGCTCATCCAGCAGTTCGCGGGTAAAGTTTAGTGAGGTCACCACAATATCATCAAAATCCTGCTGAATAGCAAATACTCCTGATGGTGTAATACTTTTCAGCACAAACTCGTTAAGCGGGTTTGCCGAATTGCCCGCGTTGCGCCTCGGCGAATAAATTTGCAGGGTAGCCACCTGGTCGTTAACATTTACACCCAGGCTGCCCTGTATGGTGCTGCCTATAACAGCAAATTCGGTATTGTTTTCAAACAGGGTGAACGCACCATTGATGATGGTACTGTCGAGCTGTTTATTCTTCAAAAAATCGTTACTAACGCCTTTAATTGTGCCTATATATTGCTTTTTACCATAACGGATCAGCACCTTTTCCTGCAATACCTCGGTGTATGAAAACACCGTGGCATTTTTATGCAGCGAGTTAAAGTAAGGCGTATTAGGGTCGAAGGTTTTGCCCAGCCGGGCCTCAATTTTAAGCTCGGGGGTAAAGTTGCTGTACAGCGAAAGGATCACCTTCTCAAACCCGTTGAATACCGACAGGATGATGATGAGCGCCGCGCTGCCCACAAAAACGCCAAGCATGGAAATGCCCGAGATGATGTTGATGGCATGCATCTTTTTGCGCGAAAAAAGGTAGCGCCTGGCTATATAGATGGAGGTATTCAAAATTGCGGGCTGATGGTATGTGTTATCATTAATCGTTAAAAAACGGATTATATTGCTTTTCGAACCCTATTGTTGTTTCGGGGCCGTGACCGGGATAAACCGTGCAATCATCAGGCAGAACAAATAATTTTTCGCGGATGTTTTTGATCAGCAAATTATAATTTCCACCGGGCAAATCGGCACGGCCAATACTGCCCCTGAACAGCACATCGCCGCCTATCAGTACAGCGGCCTCTTTATCGTAAAAGCATAAATGCGCAGGCGAATGACCGGGCGCGAAAATTAATTCAAGTTCGGTATTGCCAAATTTGATGGTGCCTGTTTCGGGCAGGTAAACATCGGGCAGCGGTGAGTTTTCGTACCTGATGCCGCTTTGGGCGGCATGTATTGGCACATAGTTAAGTACTACGGTTTCGCCTTCGTGAAATTGTGGTTTTAAACCATACTGCTCAAATACGAATTTATTACCCAATACGTGATCTACATGGCAATGGGTGTTTAGCAGCAGTACCGGTTTAAGGTTGTTATCTTTAATGAAGTTAACCACGGCATTTTGCTCGCTCCCGGTATACATCCCCGGATCAATGATGGCGCATTCGCCGGTTTCATCATATAAAATAACGGTATTCTCCTGGTACGGATTATTTACAAATGTTTTCACTTTTGCCATAGGCCGTAAAAATACGCATATTATATGATTTCGAATTTCGAATGTTCAATTTCGGATTTATATAAGGCAGCGGTTGTGTATAGGATGCTGAAATAAGCGATATAGCCTCACCCAACCCTCTCCAAAGGAGAGGGCTTAAAGAATTTTCCTTCATCGTCAGCAAACAGCTTCGGGTGAAAACGGGCAGAACTTTGGTGGCCAATGAGCGCAAAGGCGGGCATAGCGAACTTGTTGCATGTGGGGAGAAATAGCGCGGCGGGGCAAAAGTTCCAGCCCTAAGTTCTGAACGGTTTGCAGGGAAATGGCCTTGTGCGGCAAAGAAGCCTTTTGCTGGACAAGGGTTTTGTTACTTTTGCCCTCAAAAGTAATGGGCCTCTGCGGCCAAGAGCAGATTGATGTTAATTACAGCACAAGCACAACCTAAGTAGAGATTGCTTCGTTCCTCGCAATGACGCAGTTTATTATACAACCGGATTTTTTTGGAAATCAAAAACCTATCTCCACTTAAAACTCTTAATCAGTACATCTATATCCTTTTTCACAAAATCGAGCACCGGCTGTATCGAATCAAGCTTGGGTTCGCTGCTGAAGTAGAGCGCGCCGCGGAGGTAGTGCTTGGTACTGTCGGTTAAAAAGAATTGTACTGATGATGCCGCGTTGCCGTCAATGGTGTAATACAAGCCATACAATTTGCGATTAGGGTAACTGATTACGCCCTCGTCAATAGAGGTGGCCTTTACCGTATGTTTAAAAGCGAAGGTATGAGCATCTTCTATCAATTCGTCGAATACCTTTTTTGAAGTAACGGGCTGATAGCTCAAATGCAGAACCCCTTTAAACTGCGGAAAGTTCATATTTACCCAGCATGGTTTGGCTTTGGCCTTTTCATCGGGAGTAATGTTGGCATAAGTGGGGTAGTCGAACGTAAAAGGGCAACCATCGTTATATGTGTGGTAAGCCTTTTCGGGGAAATTGATACGGAAGTAGCCCCTCGGCTTAGGCGAATAATCACCATCGCTGCCGCAGGCTGCCAAAAACAGTACACATACCAATATAAAAGCGATTATCCTCATGGATGCTTGGCTTTTGAGTTCCATATTTCCCAGGCTTTTTCGGCCTGTAGTATCAACATCTCTTGTCCGTTTTTTGTTGCAGCCCCTTTTTCTTCTCCCTTTTTCAGGAACAAGGTTTGCTCGGGGTTATAGATAAGGTCGTACAGTAAATGCTCGTCGGTAATATATTCGTAAGGTATAGGCGGGCATTCATCTATGTTGGGCGATGTACCCACCGGTGTAGTATTGATGATGATCTTGTGCGATTGGATATGCTGCTCGGTAAGATCTTTAAAGAGGATATGGTGCAGATTTTCGCGACGGGTAACGGTACGGTGACCAATGCCGAGTTTATTGAGCACGTAAATAACCGCTTTAGCCGCACCTCCATCGCCCAATATAAGGGCATGGGTATGTTGCTTTTTGAGCAGCGGTTTTAATGACATCTCGAAGCCGTAAACATCGGTGTTAAACCCTTCGAGCCTGAAATCGTGCCCTTTGATGCCCACTTCGCCCGAAAAAGCGGCCAGTACCGGACTTTCTGATGCTACGCGGATGCAATTGATAGCGCCTACCTGTTTGGCATCTTCATTTACCCAGTCGATATATTTGATCACATCTACCTTATGCGGAATGGTTACGTTCAGTCCGCACAGGTCGGGATTGGCATGCAGCAGGGCCGAAAAGTCTTTAAGGTTTTCTATCGGGAAGAGGTCATACTGGGCATCGCTGATCTTCTCTTTCTCAAATTTTTCGGTGAAATACTTTTTTGAAAACGAGTGTGACAGCGGATAACCGATGAGGCCATATTTTTTCATCAGGACGAAATTATTTAACAGGCGAATATAACGATGTTATACAATTAAAAAAGCGTAATTGCGAGGTATGAAGCAAGCCTCTACTTACAGAGACGTTGTATATAGCGTATAAATTACCTCGTTTTTCCTATTAGGTGAAGCTATTTATACCCCCGTTTTACCAACACTTGCTTTTGCAAAAGCTTTAGCCATTTCAGTCCTGTTACCTGTATCTTCTACAGCCGATGGCGATGCCAGGCCAAACTCCAGTATTTTTTCGATGATCAGGTGCCTTGCCTTATCAGGTTCTTTCATGGTAGACGATATTTTGTAGGCCAGTAACGCGTTATGGATAAACACCTGCCGACTATAAAAGTAAGTAAGCTGATTTTTGGAGCTTTTATATATCCAAAGAAACAAAGCCGAAATAAGTTCTGTTACGATACCACTTGATATGGTTAAAATTTGCACGTTATCATCAGTAGGTATTTTAAATTGGGGCAGCACCAGTTTGGATAGTATACCTAATATAATAATTATAAAGCCTATCCACATAGCCAATATACTATGCTGGTAGCTGCGGCGTGTTTGCGATAAGCCAATACGGTAATATTGTTCAAGTTCTATACGGCTGTAGTTAACCAGTACTATAAACTTATCTTCGTCGCTCTCTAATATATCTTCATACCGGCCCTGCTTTTCCTGGTTCTCTATACTTTTGTTCAGAAACTCATTTTCGGCGACATCAAAGAACCGATTAAAAACCAGCGGAATTTTATCGCCTAATACAGAAAAAGGCATTATAGGTATTACCACCAAGAACAATATACCTATTGATGCCGCTATAATTTTCAATATGGAAACTAAAATATCGCCATACGGCTTCCATGATAAATTATGAAAACCAAATTCAGACAGGTTTGGAATAAATATCCACCAGCAAAAATAGCCTACAACCCCTACCAGTACTACAAAAAGCAGCGATAATACAAGCAATATCAGTATAACAAACTTATTATTCTTGTTATTTATTAACCTGGCAAAAAGGTTAAAAGATGGCGATGATTGAGTTTCATCCATATTGTTGATTATAAAAGGTTTATAAATATATAATATAATCCTAAACTAATGGAAAAATCGCCATATAGTCATTCTGTTATACACTTTTTGTATAACAGAATGACTATATATGTGAAAAGATCTTTATCTTTTAGCGTAAAGGCAATAAAAAAAGCGGCACTACTAATAGCGCCGCTCATGATATTTTCAAAATTATAATTTTAAACCGATTGTTGTTTCTTTTGCCTTACAGCGGTTATGGCCAACAATGCCATCATCACTATAAATAAAACGCTCGAAGCCAAGCTAATTACTATGCGCCAGGTTTGATGCGCCTCGATACCGCGCATTAAACTGTTGAAGTTAACTATCATCATACCGGTAAATAATACAATAGGCAATAACCAGCGTCGGGTTGTTAATTTTGGCATAATCGAATATAGAAAATGAGTTTTAAACTTCCTAATAGTTAATACTATAACTTAGCAGAATCCTGCAATTCGGTTTCTACCTGGTCGTCGAAGTACAGGCGGTATATCATCCACTCGTTTTTAGGTTTGTAAAACATAAAGGTGAACCTAACCGGCTGCTTTTCGTGTTTCACGAGGTAGCTATACAGTACCAAACTGCCTGATGCTTTCTTTTGAACGATAAGTTCTTTTCCGTGGTAATCGCCCAATAGGGCACGCTCGGCATCAATTTTCGAAACCAGGTCAACCAGTTTGGTAGAATCAACCAGTTTATTGGTTTTAAACAAACCCATTACAGCGGCATTGGTACTTTCTTTTCCGTAGGCTTTAAAAAACTTATCAATCAGCGTAGTTGCGCCGGTAACAGTACCTTGTGGTTTGGCCGCATCGGTAGTAGTTTGGGCATAAGCGCTGCCGCCAAGTAAAAAGCAAAACAAGGCAAGTACAAGGGCCGTTTTTTTCATATTAAAGTAATTGTGAGGCATAGTTTAATTGTTTGCCTATAAAATTAGCTATTTGATGTGTAATATAAAAAGGTGGATGATTTTAAGAGAAATTCTCTGGCCCGATGAATAAGAAACTCTCCGCTTCAATATTAAATTCTGACTGTTATTAAAATCAGAGACTATTCCTCTTCCCTTAGCGCTTCTTTTATCTTCGCCGCGGTTTCGGCCAGTTGCTCATTGGTGAATGATAGTTTTGGGCGGGCGAAATTGATATCGTCAACATTATTTACCGGGATGAGGTGGATGTGGGCATGCGGTACTTCTAAACCGATAACCACTACGCCAACTTTTTTACACGGAATTGCTTTTTTAACGCCTTTGGCCACTATTTTGGCAAATAGCTGCAAGCCTACATACACGTCATCTTCCAGGTCGAAAATATAATCAACCTCAGCCTTTGGGATTACCAGCACGTGCCCTTCGGCCAGGGGACTAATATCCAGAAATGCCAAAAAATCATTGCTTTCGGCAACTACAAGGGCAGGTATTTCACCCGCTATAATTTTTGAAAATATGGTAGACATAGGGAGGGAGTAGATAGTGGTGAGTAGATAGTAGTTTTTGAGTTAGTTATTTAGTGAATGAGCGACTTAGTGAATGAGCGAGTATTTTGGTATTAGTATAATATTCACTCATTCACTAAATCAATCCTTCACTCAATAAATTTACCTGCTTATTTCAAGTATTTCAAATTCTATTTTGCCGGCGGGTACGCTAATTTCGGTTTTGTCACCTACTTTTTTACCTAACAAGCCTTTGGCAATAGGTGATGATACCGATATTTTTCCGGCTTTAAGGTCGGCTTCGGTTTCTGATACCAGCTGGTAGCTCATGGTAGCGCCGTTTTTGATGTTCTTTATTTTAACAACAGATAGCGCCAGTACTTTTGATGTATCCAGTTTTGATTCGTCAAGCAGACGGGCATTTGATAATACTTCTTCAAGCTTGGCTATTTTAGATTCGTGGTGCCCCTGCGCTTCCTTAGCGGCATCGTATTCAGCATTTTCAGATAGGTCACCTTTATCGCGGGCTTCGGCAATCGCTTTCGCGATATTGGCACGCCCGGTTGTTTTTAAATATTGTACTTCTTCTTTTAGTTTGTCTAAACCGTCTTTGGTGTAGTATGCTACATCTGCCATAACGCACAGTTAATTTAAAAATTCAATTATTATTTTGATTCGCTTTGTCAAAAAAAACCGCCCTCCCTTTTTTAAGAAGGACGCATTGACTTAGTTTAAAAAACAAACAAGACTATACGGGCCGTATGCCTGTATAGTCTTGCTTTGGTATAAAACGAAGATAAGAGATTTAAATTTTATAATCCAAATTTTTTTGAACGTTAAATTTTAAAGAAGCGTTAATAACCGTTTCTTCCTTATCGCTTAAACGCTGTTATTTAAGGGGTTCCAGTTTTTGGGCAAGCACCTCGCTTATTTTGCGGTACGAGTCAAATGTCCATCCAGCCACATGCGGACTAAGGATCACTTTATCTGATTTTCGCAGGTCTTCAAACCATTCCTGTTCACCTAACGACGGGAACTTTTCTACCTCCAGTACATCCAAACCGGCACCTATAATTTTGCCGCTGTTTATGGCGTTCAGCACCGCGCGTACCCTTGCTGTTTTACCGCGTGATGTGTTGATAAAGAAGATCGGTTTTTTAAAATGGAACAGGTATTCATCATCAACCAGGTACTGGGTTTCAGAGGTAAGCGGCACGTGCAGGCTCAATACATCGCTGTGCTTTACAATCTCTTCCATACTCACCTCGCGGGCGTAACGGTCGGAGAAACCGGTTTTATATTTATCATAAGCGATAACATCAACCCCAAAGCCCGATAGCTTTTGGGCGAAGCTTTGCCCCATGTGGCCGTAGCCAATAATGCCCACGGTTTTGCCCTTCAGCTCATAACCACGGTTCTTTTCGCGCTGCCATAAACCGGCACGCACTTCGGCATCGCCCAGGTTAAGTTTGTTCATTAAAGAGAGCAGCAGGCCCACCGCGTGTTCGCCTACCGCGTCTGAATTTCCTTCGGGGGCATTAAGTATGGTGATGCCTTTTTGCTCAGCATACTCACCGTCTATATTATCTATACCGGCACCTGCGCGAGTAATAAAACGCAGGTTGGTAGCGGCATCCATCACGGTTTTATCTACCTCAAATTTCGAGCGGATAGCCAGTCCCTGGTAATTGGCAATTACAGGCAAAGTATCGGCCAGTGTAAAATCGGGATGATAATCACATATATAACCTTTGGCCTCGGCGCCTTGCATGTAGGCAGGGTGCAGGTCGTCAACAATTAATATTCTATTTTCCAAAATGTACAAGTATTATTAAAGCAAATGTATGAATCTGACGGCTTTGCAGCCACTAAATTGAATACATATTGGTAGCAGATTTGTAATAATACGGGCACTACCACACTCTAATATAAAACTGGCATGCGAATAGCGTTATAAATGCAGGGTTTTCCCTTTATAAACATTAAAATGAAACCAATAAAACAAATAGGTACCGATATAAAAGTATACGCCGATAAATTATCCCGCGAGGGCTTCAGGCAAATTTTTGATCGTATAGATCAGCTCAATGTTAAAAAGGGCGTGGATACGCTCGGGCTGGATAAATTTATTAACCAATGCGCTTACCTGGCAGCAGGTTCAGGTGTAATATCGGGCAGCGGCGGTATTGTTACCATGCTGGTAGGTTTACCGGTTGACGTGGTTAACCTCATTACCCAGCAGTTTAGGGTAACCATGGCCATTATGTACTATAACAAGGGCAGTTACAAAGTAAGTTTTGAAGAGTTTATGTCGCTGGTAGCAGCATCACTTAAGGTAGAAGCAGGCGTAGCCGTTACCAAAAATATAATGGAGGCCGTTGCCGAAAAACTGGTGATGAAACTTGGTGCACGCGCAGCCCAGCGCCTGGTACCCATAGTAGGGGCAGTGATAGGCGGCACGGCAAATTACATCTTCATTAAAAGAATGTCGGAATCGGTTAAGGAGCTGCACACCATAACCAGGCCAATAGCCATACCGGTAAAATAAACTATTTACGACCGGCCTCTATTTTATTGGTCAGGTCTACAAAATCTTTCACGGTAAGGCGTTCAGCACGAAGATCGAGCAGCGGTTCGTCGGTCATTTTTTCCTTATTAATGAGCGATGATACCGCGTTGCGCAAAGTTTTACGTCGTTGGTTAAAGCCGGCTTTTACTACCTGCCAAAATAATTTCTCGTCGCAATCAAGCTTTTGGGTTTCGTTACGGCTTAAACGAATCACGGCCGATAATACCTTCGGTGGCGGATTAAACACGCCTGCTTTTACGGTAAACAAATATTCTACCTTATAATAAGCCTGTAAAAAAACGCTTAGTATGCCATACTCTTTACTGCCTGCCTTGGCGTTGCAGCGTTCGGCTACTTCTTTCTGGAACATGCCCACCACTTCCAGCACCTGGTCGCGGTTATCCAATATCTTAAAAAGTATTTGTGAGGATATATTATAGGGGAAGTTGCCTATTACAGCCATAGGGCCATTAAAGGTAGCTGCAAAATCAAGCTCTAAAAAATCGGCATTCAGCAAACGGCTGCCCAGTTGCGGATACTTCTTCTGCAAAAACAGGTACGATTCGGTATCGATATCTATCAGTGAAGTTTCGTATTCGGTTTTTTGCAGCAGGAAATCGGATAGTACACCCATACCCGGGCCTACCTCCAGTACCTGTTGGTAACCTTTTTCGGGCCGCAGGCTCTCTACAATTTTTGCGGCTATATTTTTGTCAGTAAGAAAATGCTGACCCAGATGCTTTTTTGCCCTTACTAACGACATGCTATACAATTATTAAGCAAATTAAGGCATATTTGTGTTTTAATCAGGAACTTTAAACCTAAAAATCTTTTATTTGCAATTTGCTAAAGCTAAAAAGGCAAAATAATAAGTATAAAATAAGGCATTAAAGTGCATAATACCGGCGTAATATTATTGCAGACCGGCGTAAACCACATATATAAAATGAGCGGAAAAATAAGAGTTGGTATCAGTATAGGCGACGTAAACGGCATAGGATTAGAGATAATCATAAAAACGCTGTCTGAAAGCAAGGTTTATGAATATTGTACACCTGTTGTTTACGGGCATACTAAGGTAGCCTCATTTTACCGCCGCATAGGTAATGCTACGGAGTTTAATTTTAATGTAATTACCCATCCATCGCAAATGCAGCATGGCAAACCCAACATGATCAATTGCTGGGAAGAGGATGTAAAGCTGGAGCCCGGTGTAATAAATGCTACCGGCGGTAAATACGCGCTGCTATCACTGGCACGCGCTACCGACGACCTGCTGGCCGGCGAACTCGACGCTTTAGTAACCGCGCCCATCAATAAATATAACATTCAAACAGAAACGTTTAATTTTCCCGGCCATACCGAATATTTGCAGCAAAGGGATAACGCTGCCGAATCGCTGATGTTTTTGGTGAGCGATACCCTGCGGGTAGGGGTGGTAACGGGCCATATCCCGGTTACCAAAATAGCGCAAAGCATTACGGTCGAAAAAATACTGGCCAAGCTTAAGCTGATGGATGCCAGTCTTCGTAACGATTTCTGGATCCGTAAACCTAAGATCGCCGTACTGGGGCTTAACCCGCACGCGGGCGATAATGGCCTGATAGGCAGCGAAGAAAAAGAAATAATAATACCCGCCCTTGAAGAAGCCCGTGCTAACGGCATTATGGCGTTTGGCCCGTATGCCGCCGATGGTTTTTTTGCCAACGGCAGCTATATGCAGTTTGATGCCGTGCTGGCCATGTACCACGATCAGGGTTTGATCCCTTTCAAGCAGATCGCTTTTGAATCGGGCGTAAATTTTACCGCCGGGTTGAACTTTGTACGCACCTCGCCCGATCATGGTACCGCTTATGACATTGCCGGGAAGAACATAGCATCCGAAGTATCATTCCGCGAAGCATTGTTTTCGGCGCTGCACATCGTAAAACACCGCCGCGAAAATATTGAACTGAACGAAGATCCGCTGGCCTTTACCAAACTAAGCCGCGACAGGGATTAAGTCCCGGCTTTTAAATGCGGATTTTTTAAAGGTTATTTCATACACGGCTTTTAATAATAAGCATACCTTTGCAGTAATTACTGTAAGTAATTGGTGGTTAAGTATTGATAGCGGTGCGAACACCTATTTGCGGCGAAAGCCGAATAAAAGGCAGGTATTGCTAACCGGGCGATCTTTATCATCAACACGATCAGTTGGTTAGCGGGTGTTTTTCATAAATAAAAAAACACTTTACAGTTATAGTATTTTTCCATACATTTGCGGGCTAATTGTTGCTCATTGAAATCGCTTAGAAAATATTCGATTCCGTTTACAGGTTTGGCTTTGGGAAAGCACCGGTTTGAGTTTGATATCACAGACTCATTCTTTGATGAATTTGAATATTCATTGGTGAAAAAAGGCAACCTCAAGTGTGTGGTAGAACTGGAGAAGCAGGAAACTATGCTGATACTGGATTTCCATATTACGGGTACAGTTAATATGAATTGTGACAGATGCTTATCTGAATACCTGCAACCTGTAGATATTGAAGAGCAGCAGATAGCAAAATTCACTGAAGAAGAAATTGACGGGGACGACGACATCATTACCCTCGGTAAAAATGATCACGAGATCAGTATAGCCGCGCTGGTGTATGAATATATTAATGTATCGGTGCCATTTATAGCAGCGTGCAGTAATGAAGGTAACGGCCGCGATTGTGATAAAGTAATGCTGGAAAGCCTTGAAAAGCTATCAGCTAATGATGAACAGGATGAGACGACGGACCCACGTTGGGACGCGCTCAAGAAGATTAAATAAATTTATACCAGGAAGTTATGCCACATCCAAAAAGAAAAATTTCGAAATCAAGAAGAGATAAACGCAGAACGCATGATAAAGCAGTAGCGCCAACTCTAACTACTTGTGCCACTACAGGTGCAGTTCACCTGCCACACAGAGCTTATACTGTTGATGGTAATTTATACTATAACGGTAAATTACTTATAGACAACACAGCAGTAGCATAAGTTTAATTTTCTGAAATGAAGATTGGCTTAGATATTATGGGCGGTGATTACGCTCCCAAAGCTACGGTTTTAGGGGCTATCGAAGCTTATAAAACATTATCCGCTGACCAAAAGTTAGTACTTATTGGTGACAGGGAGATTGCTACATCCATTTTGCAGGAAAATAATGCGAACCCTGACAACTTCGAATTTGTACACACAACCGAAGTGATAGGCATGGGCGAGCACCCTACCAAGGCCATTGTTCAAAAGCCCGACTCAAGTATTAGTGTTGGGTTTAAGCTGCTTAAAGAAGGCTACATTCAGGCTTTCTCATCGGCAGGTAACACAGGTGCCATGCTGGTAGGCGGTATGTTCAGCGTTAAAACCATTCCGGGTGTTATACGCCCGGCCATGACTACCATTGTACCCAAACTGAAAGGCGGTTTGGGTATTTTGTTGGATGTAGGTGCCAATGCTGATTGCAAACCTGATAACCTGCTGCAATTTGGCGTGCTTGGCAGTTTGCTTGCCGAATCGGTATATGGTATCAGCAATCCTCGGGTAGCGTTAATGAATATTGGCGAAGAAGAGGAAAAAGGTAACCTGCTTACCCAGGCATCATACCATGTAATGAAGGATACCAACATGTTTAACTTTGTAGGTAATATTGAAGGCCGCGATTTATTTAGCGGCGAGTTTGATATTGCCGTTTGCGATGGTTTTACAGGTAACGTTATCCTTAAACTTGCCGAATCCTTTTACGTGATCACGCTGAAAAAAGGATTTAAAGACGAATTTTTTGACAGGTTCAATTACGAGCAATACGGCGGCAGCCCTATACTCGGTTTAAACCAGCCTGTTGTTGTGGGGCATGGCATATCAAGTCCTGAGGCCATAAAAAATATGGTTCTGTTATCAAAAAATATGGTTGAGAGCAACCTTATTGATAAAATTAAGCAAGCATTTCAGTAAAATATTGAAAAGATGAGTAAAATTCATGCTGCTATTACCGCTGTTGGAGGTTACGCGCCCGATTATATTTTGACCAACCAGGAACTCGAAACCATGGTTGATACAAATGACGAGTGGATAACTTCGCGCACCGGTATTAAAGAGCGGAGAATACTAAAAGGCGAAGGTTTAGCCACATCAGACCTCGCCGTGCCCGCAGTTCAGGATCTTCTGAAAAAGCGTGGTATAGGCCCCGAAGAAATAGAACTTATTATATTTTGTACTACTACCCCCGATTTGCAATTTCCGGCAACGGCAAATATTTTCGCGCATAAAATTGGCGCGGTAAACGCATGGGGCTGGGATATGCAGGCTGCATGTTCGGGTTTCCTTTTCGGCTTAACTACCGCCGCGCAATTTATTGAGAGCGGTAAACACACTAAAGTACTGGTAGTAGGTGCCGATAAAATGTCGGCCATGATTGATTATACTGACCGTGCCACCTGTATCATTTTTGGCGATGGCTGCGGTGCAGCTTTAATTGAGCCCGATTATGAAGGTAACGGCGTAATTGATTCTATATTAAAGAGCGATGGCTCGGGTATACCGTTCCTGCACCAAAAGGCAGGTGGTTCATTACGCCCGGCAAGCCACGAAACCATTGATGCCCGCGAGCATTTCGCTTACCAGAACGGCCCGGCTGTATTTAAGTTTGCTGTAACCAGCATGGCTGATGTAGCTGCCGAAATTATGGAGCGTAATGAGCTTGGCGCCGATGATATTGCATGGCTTGTACCACACCAGGCCAACAAACGTATTATTGATGCCACTGCCAGCCGTACAGGCGTAAGCCCAGAGAAGGTAGTGATCAATATTGAGCGTTACGGCAACACAACAAACGCAACCATCCCGCTATGCTTATGGGAGTGGGAAAATAAATTTAAAAAAGGCGACAACATTATTTTAGCTGCTTTTGGCGGCGGGTTTACCTGGGGTTCTGTTTATTTAAAATGGGCTTACTAAAATAATTTTCGCAACTTTTTTCATTTAATTTGTTATAACTTAGATAATCACTTTATCCCCAAACCAATTAATACCAGATATGGATATTAAACAAATTCAGGATCTTATTCGCTTTGTTTCAAAAGCCGGTGTAAACGAAGTGTCAATTGAGCAAGTCGACTTTAAGATCACGATAAAGACGAACCAGGCGCCAACTATTGTTAACGCTACCATACCGGCACAACCTGTTGCAGCACCTGCACCGGTTGCCGTTGCTAACATTGCCGAGCCTGTGGCTGCCGCTGTTACCGCGGTTGCCGAAAATGCTAACTACATTACTGTAAAATCACCAATGATCGGTACTTTCTACCGTTCGGCCGGACCCGAAAAACCTATGTTTGTTAACGTAGGCGACGAGATAAAACCGGGCACCGTGGTTTGCATTATTGAAGCCATGAAACTTTTCAACGAAATTGAGTCGGAAGTATCGGGCCGTATCGTTAAGATACTGGTTGATAATTCTTCTCCGGTTGAGTACGATCAGCCTTTGTTTTTGGTTGAGCCAATATAATATATACCGATGTGCAGATGTACAATTGAAAGATAATTGATGTGCAAATGTGCAGATACGCGAATACCTTATTCAACCATCTGCACATTTGCACTTTTTAGCTTTTGGTACATTTGCATATCGGCACATTTACACATCTGCATATTATAAATTATGTTCAAGAAAATATTAATAGCTAACCGTGGTGAAATTGCCCTGCGAATTATTCGCACCTGTAAGGAAATGGGCATCAAAACAGTAGCTGTATATTCAACTGCCGACCGCGAAAGCCTTCACGTGCGCTTTGCCGATGAAGCGGTATGTATCGGTCCGCCGGCAAGTAAAGATTCTTACTTAAATATCCCTAATATCATTTCGGCTGCCGAGGTTACCAACGCTGATGCTATCCATCCGGGTTATGGTTTCCTGTCTGAAAACGCCAAGTTTTCGGCTATTTGCGCCGAGTATGGTATTAAATTTATAGGTGCCACTGCCGATCAGATCAACGCCATGGGCGATAAGGCATCGGCAAAAGAAACCATGAAAAAGGCCGGCGTGCCAACCATTCCGGGTTCGGAAGGTCTGCTTAGCTCGGTAAAAGAAGGTATCGCCATTTCACGTAAAATAGGTTACCCTGTAATACTTAAAGCTACTGCCGGTGGTGGTGGCCGTGGTATGCGCGTGGTATGGAAAGACGAAGAGTTTGAAAACGCCTGGGATTCTGCCCGTGCCGAATCAGGCGCAGCCTTCGGTAACGATGGCATGTACCTGGAGAAGTATGTGGAAGATCCGCGTCACATCGAAATACAGATAGTGGGCGACCAATACGGTAAAGTATCGCACCTTTCAGAACGCGATTGCTCTATCCAACGCCGTCACCAAAAACTGGTAGAAGAAGCGCCATCGCCATTCATGACCGAAAAACTGCGTAAAAAAATGGGTGATGCCGCTGTAAAAGGCGCTAAAGCCGTTAAATATGAAGGTGCCGGTACCATTGAGTTTTTGGTTGATAAAAACCGCAACTTCTACTTTATGGAGATGAATACCCGTATACAGGTAGAGCACCCGGTTACCGAAGAGGTGATCAACTTCGACCTGATCAAAGAACAGATCAAAGTTGCTGCCGGTATCCCTATCTCAGGTAAAAACTACGAGCCAACAATGCATGCCATTGAGTGCCGTATCAATGCCGAAGATCCTTTCAACAACTTCAGGCCGTCACCTGGCCGCATTACCAATTTCCACTCTCCGGGTGGCCATGGTGTGCGTGTAGATACACATGTGTACTCGGGTTACAGCATACCGCCTAACTACGATTCAATGATAGCCAAGGTTATTTGCGTGGCGCAAACCCGCGAAGAAGCCCTGAGCACCATGGAGCGCGCGCTGAGCGAGTTTGTTATCGAGGGTATAAAAACAACTATTCCTTTCCACCTGAAATTGCTTAAAGACCCTAACTTCCGTGCGGGTAACTTTACTACCAAGTTCATGGAAACCTTTGAATATTCTGCAGATTAAAAAACTGATTTGATACAATAGAACGTAAATGCCCTTGCTACCCTAAAGCAAGGGTATTTTAAAATACATACATGAGCGACGATAACAAACTTATTAAGGCCATCAAAGATAAAGGCAAAACCATGGAAGCCGAAATGTCTTTCTTTGATCATCTGGAAGCCTTAAGATGGCATTTAATAAGAGCCTCCATCGCTATCGTTTTCTTTACCATCCTGGCGTTTTGCTTTTACGATTTTGTGTTTGATAAAGTAATTATGGGCCCAATGGATCCGCAGTTCTTTACCTACCGCATGCTTTGTAAACTGGGCGATTACCTGCACAGGCCGGGCTTTTGTATAGATAAAATTCCGGGTAAAATTATCAATACCGAAATGGCCGGGCAGTTCACGCTGCAAATCAATTCGGCGCTCATTATCGGTATTACGCTTGGTTTCCCTTATTTATTATGGGAAATATGGCGTTTTGTTAAACCTGCGCTGCACGAAAAAGAACGTAAATCGGCCAGTGGCTTTGTATTTTACGCGTCGATGCTGTTTGTATTGGGTATCCTGTTTGGTTACTATGTGGTTACGCCCGAGTCTATCTCATTTTTGGCAGGTTACCAGGTAAGTAAAATTATTGAAAATACGTTCACGATAGATTCATACCTGTCATCGGTAGCTACGCTTACGCTGGCTACGGGAATTGTTTTCGAGTTGCCTATTATTGTTTACGTACTATCAAGCCTTGGTGTTTTAACCGCCAAATTTATGAAGAGCGGCCGCCGTTACGCCGTGGTAGCTATACTGGTAGTAGCAGCGGTAATTACCCCTACGCCCGATATTTTAACCATGACAGTGGTTGCTATACCGCTGTTCCTGCTTTATGAAGTGGGTATTATGGTAGCCGGTGTAGTGGAGAAAAGAAAACTGAAGAAAGAAGAGCTGGCTGCACTGTAATATCAAAATAGTTACTTATAACTTTACACAATTATTAATACATTTAAAGCCATGAAACAAGGTTTAAAAATTGCTATTGGTGCAGATCATGCCGGGTTCGCGTTAAAAGAACAGGTAAAGGAATTGCTGGGCGATGCAGAGGTTAAGGACTTTGGTACTTACTCTACGGAATCAGCCGACTATCCTGATTTTTCACACCTTGTAGCATCAGCAGTTGAAAAAGGCGAAGCCGATTACGGTATCCTTTTATGCGGTACCGCTAACGGTGTTGCTATTACTGCCAACAAACACCAGGGCATCCGCGCGGCACTTTGCTGGAAACCCGAAGTAACCGTACCTGCACGCAGCCATAACGATGCCAACGTACTTTGCATCCCGGCACGTTTTGTAACCCTTGAAGAAACCAAAGAAATACTCGATATATTTTTCACTACAGAGTTTGAAGGCGGCAGGCATGCTACCCGTGTAGGTAAAATATCTTGCTAATAATAAAGCATAAAGACATATCCCGGGAGTAATTCCGGGATTTTTTAGTTGATAATAATTGTACATGAACATGAAGAAGGTAACATTATGGGTTGCGGCAGCGGTGGTGATCACCTCGGCGGCGTATGCCCAAAAAAATCCTGTCGCGGTGAAGTATGCAAAATACATTAGCGTAGAGGATGCGAAAAAACACTTAACCATACTGGCATCTGACGAGTTTGAAGGCCGCGAAACAGGAAAACCGGGTGCCGATAAAGCAGCGAAATATATAGCCGCCGAATTTAAAAAACTGGGTTTGCAGGCTCCGGTAAAAGGATCGTACTTTTTAGATGTGCCTTTAACCGAAAACTCTTTCAACATCAGCGCGTTTACCGCCAACGGTACTTCATTTGCAAGCGGTAAAGATTTTTATTCTTTCGGTCCGGCTGCTGCCAAAACAGTTACCGCTAACGATATCGTTTTTATAGGTTACGGTATTGGCGATGAAAAATACGACGACCTGAAAGGTATTGACATTGCAGGCAAAGTAATAGTTTACATTTTTGAAGGTGAACCCATGAAGGGCGGGCTATCGGTAATTACCGGTAAAGCCGAAAAATCAGAATGGGCTACCAGCCGCAGCAAACGCGTGCAATATATCCAAAGCAAAAAACCTGCGCTTATACTGGGTGCAAGTCCGGCGGTAGCTAACAATATTAAACGTTACGGCACAAGCATTTTGGCCCCGCGCTTAACCCTTAAAAAGGAAACTGTTGCGGCAACCGCTCCTGAACTGCCTGTGGTAATTAACATCACTACTGATGTATTTAACCAATTACTGAAAAGCACAGGTAAAACCTACGAGCAACTGAAAGCCGAAATAGATTCTACCGGTACGCCAAAATCGCAGGTGGTTAAGGCTGAGGTATCGGTATCTTACGGTACGGTAAATAAAGATGTAAAGGCTGTTGACGTACTGGGTTTTCTTCCGGGATCAGATCCTAAACTGAAAAAAGAAGTGCTGGTAATATCGGCCCACTATGATCATATTGGTTTAGAGCCCGAAGGCAAAGCAGGCGACCGCGTTAATAACGGTGCAGATGATGATGGATCAGGTACTACAGGTGTATTGGAAATAGCTCGTGCTTTCACCCAGGCTAAAAAAGCGGGTAAGGGCCCTAAAAGGAGTATCCTGTTTTTAGGTAACGTAGGCGAAGAGAAAGGTTTATTAGGTTCTGAATATTATTCGGAGCACCCGGTATTCCCATTGGCTAATACCATTACCGATTTGAATATCGATATGATCGGTCGTGTTGACCCGGCCCATAAGGATAACCCTAACTATTGCTACCTGATAGGTTCTGATAAATTGAGCACCATGCTGCACAAGATCAGCGAAAAAGCTAACTCAATTTATACCAACTTAACAATTGATTATAAGTATAATGACCCTAACGATCCGGAGAAGATCTATTACCGTTCTGATCATTATAACTTTGCTAAGCATAATATTCCCATCATTTTTTACTTTAACGGTGTGCACGAAGATTATCACCAACCCGGCGATGAGGTAAGCAAGATCGACTTCCCGATGCTGGTTAAACGCGCGCAACTGGTATTCTACACTGGCTGGGAACTGGCCAACCGTGCCGAACGCCCTGCGGTGGATGTAAAGAACGATATGCCTGCTGAATAATAAGCAAGCATTATTTAATATTATCAAGAGGGATGGGTTAGTAACTCATCCCTCTTGTTTTTTGTCAGGATTTGGCTTTAATAAGATGTTTGATAGAAACTAAATGCGCGAACAGTACTGTTGGTACTACAAAACAAGGCAGCCAATAATAAGGGAATTGCAGTATAGCGATGTTCGGCTGATCGAAACCAAACTGCTGCACCGACGATGGTGCCGATAGTAAGGCGATGACCACAATGTTGAACAGCAAAGCAATGCAGATAAAGTTCCAGGCCAATAAAATAGTTTTGTTCAGGAACGGTTTATAATAGCCAAACAGCAAAATAAAGGGTGCCGTTAAGCCCGATACGATATCAAAATTATGACCCTCAAAAGTCATGATACGAGGGATGTAGTTATGTTGATAAAGTAAAAACAGCACAACTTCTACCGCTATGCGGATGGTATGCAAGCCGGTAAGCAAGCGGGCATTGCTGTTATCTATAAATGCTTTGCCTGCCTTGGTTATAAATAATAATATGATCAGGAGTACAGGTGGCGCCACCAAAAAAATGAACCTTTGCGGTAAACTGGTTACGTTGTGATAAAAACCGGAGTTCACCACAAAGGCTTGTATAATTAACCAGGTGATCACAGCCGTTGCTACGATGGCGGGCTTAGGAGTTGCTTTAAGTAATATAACTAAGGTAAGTAAAGCGGTTATTATAAATAAGGCATTTACATAAATTGGTAAAGTTTCCATTTGCGTTGTTATTAATGTAATGCAAATGAATGGTTATGCGGCGGTAATAATCTTGCCATTTGGCAATAAATGAGTGTGTTAGCTTTTTTTACCAATTTCTTTACGGATGCGGCTAAGCGAAGTATCTGTTATGCCAAGATAGGATGCAATGGTTTTTAGCGGCGCGTTCTTGATAATTTCCGGATTGGTTTTTAATAGGTTCGCATACCGCTCTTCAGCAGTTTCGGTGATCATAGATAATGTGCGGGTTTTAAGGGCGGTAAACCCCTTCACCAAAACAGATCGCCCAAACTCCCGGAACTCGGGCATGGCATGAAACAACGTATTCAGTTCTTCGTAAGTAATAAACCAGCCTTTGCTATCTACTAAAGCCTGAATGTTCTCTTTAGATGTAACCCTGTTAAAATACGATGATACTTCAAATACCATTTGATTTGGTGAGTAAAATCCTGTGGTAACTTCGTTGCCCTCTACATCGTGGGCGAAAGCCCGTAGAAAACCACTGGCTAAAAAAAGGTAATGGCTGCAAATATGCCCGCTTTCTAAAAAGTACTCGTTTTTGGCAATAGCTTTCTCTTTAAAATGTGCGGCAATCTTTTGCGCCCCTGTTAACGATACCAGTTGACTATTATGTAAAAACTGAACTAATTGCGCGTTATCCATCAAATAAAAATAGTTAAAAAACGGTTGGCTTTCTTTGGAGCTGTAAAGAAACCATTTTTAGGTATTCATGTTCACAGCCATTGGGGTTTTAAAACTTTAAGCAGGTACAGTTTTTTGTAAAAAATATTAACTTAGCCTTTATGGGAAACACTGCCGACGATTTTTTGATTGCTGCTGAGGATAAGGCATTTGACATGAACCACCGCGCCATTATCAATAATAGTATTGATAAGTATGATAACGCGGTTAAGGTAGGGCTATCAAAAATAGCCAACCTTGAAAATGCCAAACGCAAAGCGCATGTCATTAAATGGAAGGTGATGGAAAACCTGGATAAGCTGTTGCCCGAGTTTGAATCTAACTTTCAGCGTCGCGGCGGTAAAGTGATTTGGGCTAACGATGCCGAAGAGGCCAACAAGGAGATCCTGAATATATTACAGCGGGTAGGTGCTAAAACGGTAGTAAAATCAAAATCGATGGCTACCGAAGAAATTCACCTCAACGAGTTTTTGCATAATAACCAGGTAGAGGCCATAGAAACCGATCTGGGCGAATATATATTACAATTGCTGGGGCAGGCACCCTATCATATTGTAACCCCGGCCATGCACCTCTCCAAAGAGGATATCGCTAAGCTGTTCAACGAAAAATTCGGTACGCCGATAGATGCCACGCCCGAGCAGATCACCCAAAAAGCACGTGAACTATTACGAGAAAAATATTTACAGGCCGAAGTGGGCATTACCGGCGCTAACTTCCTGATAGCCGATTCGGGCAGTATTGCCATCAGCGAAAATGAAGGTAACGCGAGGTTGAGCACCTCCTTCCCGAAGGTACACATCGCGGTAGTAGGTATTGAAAAACTGATCCCCTCCATTACCGACCTCGACCTGTTTTGGCCTATGCTGGCCACGCATGGCACCGGGCAAAATTTAACGGTATACAACACCATATTGAGCGGTCCGCGGCAAGCCAATGAAACTGATGGCCCTGATGAAATGTACGTGGTGTTGTTAGATAACGGGCGCACCAATCTGCTGGCTCAAAAAGATCAGCGGCAGGGATTATATTGTATCCGCTGCGGGGCATGTTTAAGTGCTTGTCCGGTTTATCAAAATATAGGAGGCCACAGCTATCAAACTACTTACAGCGGCCCAATAGGCTCTATCATTACCCCGCATACCGATGGTATGGATAAGTTTAAACACCTGAGTTACGCATCGAGCTTGTGTGGTAAATGCAGCGAGGTGTGCCCGGTTAAAATTGATATCCATAAAATGCTTTTGCTTAACCGCCGCGACGCGGTAAACAGTGGACTGGTAACCAAAAAAGAGCAATGGGGTTGGGCCTTATGGAAAAAGCTCATGCTAAGCCGTAAGCTCACGGATTTTTTTAGCGGGAAAACTAAAAACTATTTCATCAAAATGTTCTTTAATAAAACCTGGGGCCACCTGCGTAATCTGCCAAACGTAGCAGACAAATCATTTAGCAAGCAGTGGCAGCAAAAGGACAAATCAGAACTATAATAATAACATGCGCAAAATAATATTGAACCTGGCCATGAGCCTTGATGGTTACATTGAAGGCCCTAACGGCGAGTACGACTGGTGCTTTGCCGACCAGGATTACGGTATGGAGGAGTTCACCAACAATACCGACGCGATATTCATAGGCCGCAAAAGTTATGAACTGATAGCCGCCGAACCCGAAATGTTCGGCCCTAAAAAGCTGTATGTGTTTTCGGATACGCTGCAACAGCCAGGAGGTAATGTAGAAGTGATCAGAAGCGCTGATTTTGTAGAATCTATTGAGCGTATCCGCCACGAGGAGGGACTGAATATATGGCTTTTCGGCGGCGCGAGTTTGGTGTCGAAATTCATTGAACACGATCTGATCAACGAGATGATGTTGTCGGTTCACCCCGTAATTTTGGGCGCAGGTAAACCCCTGTTTCAGGATATTAAAGAACGCACCGAACTTACGCTGATCAAACACATCCCTTATGATACCGGTTTAGTGCAGTTGTACTACACCACCAAACCCAAGTTTGATTTGAGCATGCTGGATATTGATCCTAACTTTTAGGAAGGACACCATAAAAATGTCATATTCCTTGCGCTCGTTTGTAACGAGCGCTTAACATGGGATAGCGATTGCATCGCACGGAGGCGTCACAGACGCCAAGCCACTTTAAGCACTCGTTGCAAACGAGCTCAAGAGTATATGAGTGCAAGGGTATATAAACCAAAACGGGACCATCAAATGACGGCCCCGTTTTAGTTTGAAAAATTATTAATGTTAAAGTTTAGTGTTTATCGCCAAAGCCAAACTCTTTGTAGGTGTTCGGCAATTCGTTAGCGCTGCTGAAAGCGAAGGTGTATGATGTCCACCAGGTGTCGAAATCAGCATTTTTATCGGCAGATGCTTCGGTACGTACCGCTTTTAGCATGTAAATACCTTCGCGGCTTAGTTTAAAAAAGAATTGTCCGTTGGCATCGGTTACAAAACGTTCGGGGTAAAGGCTGCCCTTACTCGTCCTGATATACAGGTCAACATGGCCCGATTGCAGTAACTTTCCCTTAAAATAAAGCAGACCTGTAATATCATCGCCATAATTTAATTTGTACGGGTTATTCTTCAAAACGATCTCGTATTCATCGCCCAATACCTTATCAAATACATTGCCCGATTGCTTATCAACCATCACCAGTGTTTTTAGAAAACGGCTGTAGCGCTCGCGGATGTATTCGTCTTTAATACTTTTCGCTTTGGTGGCAGCCTCGGCCATATCCTCGGTTTCGAGGTGTTTTACATAATCTTCACTCTCGGTTTCATGTATCACCGGCGCGTGGGTAAGGTGCAACAGGGCAAGGCCGCTGTTCAACATTTCGTGCTCGGGGATGGATAGGATGCTATCCTTTGTTGATGCCGGAACATCCGCCTTTTTCGAGCCCTCGTACAATTCAAATTTGGGTGCCGATGGTTTCGGACTTACGTAGTAGTCATCTTTTTGAGGCAGTATGCCGCTGAATATCTTCACATTCAGCTTGTCGCCTTTGTGCAGAAAGAAGTTTTCGGCCAGTAGGTAATAGTCGTTGCCGGCCGTAAAGCTGACGAGGACAAAGAACAGTAATATTAAAGGATAAAAAATGCGTTTCATGGGCCGTGGAGATTAATTATCCAAACATACAAAGTTTTAAAAACTTCAGTAGCTTAGCTATATGATTTTTGACCGCAAAAACCTGGATAATGACACTTTATTGGCATTTTACAAAAAGTTGTTATGGCCTCGCCTGGTTGAAGAGAAAATGCTGATACTGCTGCGGCAGGGGCGTATCGGCAAGTGGTTTTCGAGGATAGGGCAGGAGGCTATTGCCGTAGGCAGTACGCTGGCCATGCACCCCGACGAATATATTTTACCCATGCACCGTAATCTCGGTGTGTTTACCACGCGCGATATCCCGCTTTCGCGCCTGATGGCGCAATGGCAGGGCAAGGCTTCGGGTTTTACTAAGGGGAGGGATAGATCTTTCCACTTTGGTACGCAGCAATACAAGATCATCGGGATGATATCGCACCTCGGGCCGCAATTGGCTTTGGCCGATGGTATTGCGCTGGCGGATGTTTTGGCAGGGCGCGATAACGCTACGCTTGTATTTACAGGTGAAGGAGCCACCAGCGAAGGTGATTTTCATGAAGCGTTGAATGTGGCCGCGGTATGGGATCTGCCGGTCATTTTTTTGATAGAGAATAATGGATACGGCCTTTCGACCCCGACCAATGAGCAATACCGCTGCACCCATTTGGTTGATAAAGCCATTGGTTACGGTATGGAAGGGCGGCGGATAGACGGCAACAACATCCTCGAAGTATACCATACCATTAGCGAACTGGCGGCCGATATAAGACAACGCCCGCGCCCGGTATTAATTGAGTGCGATACCTTCCGGATGCGCGGACACGAGGAAGCATCGGGCACTAAATATGTGCCGCAACATTTGTTCGACGAATGGAAACTGAAAGATCCGCTGGATAATTATGAGCAATACCTCATTAGTGAGGGTGTTTTGAATCAGGATATGGTTGCCGGGTTAAAGGGAAATTTTTGGCTCTCTATTGAACAACAATTGGAACAGGCTTTTAACGAGCCGGATATCATTCCATCGGTAGAAACGGAACTGGCCGATGTATATAAGCCACACGATGCCTTGCCAATACCTCATGGCAACACATTTACCCAAAAACGATACATTGATGCCATTAGCGATGGCTTGCGCGCTGCTATGCGCGAGCACGATAACCTGGTGATAATGGGGCAGGATATTGCCGAATATGGCGGTGCCTTTAAAATAACACAAGATTTTATTGAAGAATTTGGCAAAGCAAGGGTGCGTAATACCCCGATATGCGAATCGGCCATTGTAGGGGTGGCTATGGGTTTGGCGCTGAATGGTTACAAGGCGATAGTTGAAATGCAGTTTGCCGATTTTGTAAGCAGCGGTTTTAACCAGATAGTAAATAATTTGGCTAAAACATGGTACCGCTGGCAGCAGGGAGTAGATGTGGTGATACGCATGCCCGCGGGCGGCGGTACAGGGGCTGGTCCTTTCCACTCGCAAACCAATGAGGCATGGTTCACCAAAACACCCGGACTAAAAGTAGTTTACCCCGCCTTCCCGGCAGATGCCAAGGGTTTGCTGCTTGCCGCTGTAGAAGACCCTAATCCCGTAATGTACTTCGAGCATAAATACCTGTACCGCAATATCAGCGCGGAAGTGCCCGACGGCTATTATACCATTGAGATAGGCAAGGCCGCTACTATACAAAGCGGCAACGAGGTAAGCATTATTACCTACGGATGGGCGGTGCACTGGGCTATGGAATATGCAGCCGCGCACCCGGATATATCTATAGAGATCATCGATCTGCGCAGCCTGCAACCCTGGGATAAAGAAGCGGTAGAAACAAGCGTAAAGAAAACCGGTCGGGTTGTGATCTTACACGAAGACACCCTCACCAACGGTTTCGGCAGCGAAATAGCCGCGCACATTGCCGAACATTGTTTTGCCTGGCTGGATGCCCCCGTAATGCGTTGCGGAAGCCTGGATACCCCAATCCCCATGCATATTGGGCTCGAAAACCAATTTATGGCCAAAAGCAGGTTAGGGGAGGTGATGGATAAATTGATGAAGTATTAGTGAGGTAGCAATTCTTCAACTGTCATGTTAATGTATGAATCCTCACCAACTGTCATGCTGAGGAACGAAGCATCTATCACATATTAGGTCAATAAATAAGATTCTTCATTAAATTCAGAGTGACGAACATGCAGAATGATAGAGACGCTTTTCCTCCTGTCATGCTGAGGAACGAAGCATCTATCGACGACCATTATAGCGAATCAGAATGACAAGTTATCAAGCCTTTGCCTCTCCCGTAAACAAGGGGGCCAATCCATTATATCAACGTTGAGGGATTTCCATTCAGGATTATCTTCTACAATCAGTTCTATCTTACGGCTTCTTTTCCAACCCTTTATTTCTTTTTCCCGGGCTATTGCATCGTTTACATATTGGTGTCTTTCAAACCAAACTAAATAGAAGCATTTGTATTTTGCCGTGAAACTGCCATGCGCGCCAATATTGAAAAAGTGCTCGTATAGTCTTCTCTCTAAATCATTAGTAACTCCCGTATAAATAACCGTTTTGGTGTAGTTAGTGAGTATGTAGGTGAAGAAATTATACTGCTGCATTTAATTAGGTGTATAATAGATGCTTCGTTCCTCAGCATGACAGGGTGGGCAAGAAATAATCATACGAAGTTTTAAAACTTCGTATGATTAAACTATTAAACCCTTTACACCGCTTCTGCCAAATCCACTTCCGGTTCGGTGGCTATTAGCGGGTTGATTGTTTCGTCGTCTTTTTCAACGCGGAGGTTTTGTACGATGTGCTGCTGGCGGGTTGGGGTGTTTTTGCCCATAAAATATTCCAGCAGGCCTTTAATGTTGGCATCTTTTAATATCACCGGGTCAAGGCGGATATCTTTACCTATGAACAAACCAAACTCTTCGGGCGATATTTCACCCAAACCTTTAAAACGGGTTATTTCGGGTTTGTTGCCCAGTTTGGCAATGGCATTGCGGCGCTCTTCGTCACTGTAGCAATAAATAGTTTCCTTTTTATTACGCACCCTAAACAGCGGTGTTTGCAATATAGATACGTGCCCGGCCTTCACCAAATCGGGGAAGAATTGCAGGAAGAAGGTCATCAACAGCAAACGGATGTGCATACCATCCACATCGGCATCGGTAGCCACTACAATGTTGTTGTAGCGCAGCTGATCAATACCATCTTCAATATTCAACGCGTGCTGCAACAGGTTGAACTCTTCATTCTCGTACACTACTTTTTTGGTCAGCCCGAAACAGTTGAGTGGCTTACCCTTTAAGCTGAATACCGCTTGCGTCATCACATCGCGCGATTTGGTGATCGATCCGCTGGCCGAGTCGCCCTCGGTAATGAACAGGGTTGTTTCCTGCTTGCGTTCGTGGGTATCATCAAAATGCAGTTTGCAATCGCGCAGTTTACGGTTATGTAATGATGCCTTCTTTGCACGGTCGTTAGCCAGCTTTTTAATACCGGCTATATCTTTACGCTCCCGTTCTGATTGTAGTATGCGCGCTTTTAAAGCATCGGCAGTCGCGGGGTTTTTATGCAGGTAGTTATCCAGTTCGCGTTTAACAAAATCATTGATAAAGCCACGTACCGAAGGTCCGTCAGGTGCAACACTTTGCGAACCCAGCTTGGTTTTTGTTTGCGATTCAAATACCGGCTCCTGCACTTTTATAGCTATCGCGGCTACTATAGATGCACGGATATCGGCCGCGTCATATTCTTTATCATAATACTCGCGAACGGTTTTTACCACCGCTTCGCGGAAGGCCGCCTGGTGTGTACCACCCTGGGTAGTATGCTGTCCGTTCACAAAAGAGTAATACTCTTCGCCATATTGCTGGCCGTGGGTCATGGCTATTTCTATGTCTTCGCCTTTCAGGTGAATAATAGGATAACGCAGGTTAGCGGTGTCTGAATTGCGGTTCAGCAGATCGTAAAGGCCGCGTTCCGACAGGTATTTTTGTCCGTTAAAGTTAAGCGTAAGCCCGGCATTCAGAAACACATAGTTCCATATCATGTTCTCCACAAACTCCGGGATGAAACGATAATGCCTGAAAATGCTGTCATCAGGTGTAAAGTTGATGGCCGTACCGTTACGTTGGGTAGTTTCCTTTTCTGCTTCGTCACGAATCAGTTCGCCCTTTTGGAACTCGGCTATCTTGGTGCGTCCGTCACGGTACGATTGTACAGTAAAAGCGGCCGACAAAGCGTTTACCGCCTTGGTACCCACACCATTTAAACCTACAGATTTTTGGAAGGCCTTACTATCATATTTACCGCCGGTATTGATTTTCGATACGCAATCGATCACCTTACCCAACGGTATACCACGGCCATAATCACGAACAGTTACTTTCTGATCGCTCATATTCACCTCAATGGTGCGGCCGCTGCCCATCACAAACTCATCTATCGAGTTGTCAATGATCTCTTTCAGCAATACATAAATACCATCATCATAGGCCGATCCATCGCCCAGCTTACCGATATACATACCGGGGCGCAGGCGGATGTGCTCTTTCCAATCGAGCGACCGTATACTATCTTCACTATAATTTGCTGCTTCTGCCATATAATAAGCTGATATAAAAATTTACAGGGCAAAAAAGCCCGTGTTTAAGCAAAAATAAAATTTTGAGAGAAACCTGCGGCAGTTAATCTGCTAACTTATTAACAATTGTTGCCGATTGCCTGAACTTAAGGCTGTTACCCGCTTTGTCAACATTCTTAAAAAACTCGGGATTCTTTTCGTTGGTAAAGCATATCATCACAATATTACCGGTGTGGTATTTTTGAAGCGTGATCAGCAACGCGTATTGGTAACGTTTGGTATCGGGCAAATCAAGCAGGTTAAGCATGTATGATTTTCCTGCATCGGCCCGGTAGCGGTTCAATACCGTTGCGGGCAGGTTTTTGGTAAACGACGACTGATCACCGGTTAAGGCCGACGCCTGCGCTTTACCAATTTCGATATAAACCGAATCGGGATTGGCCAGTTTAAGCTTTTCATCGCCCATTACACGTTCATAACTTGCCCAATTCTCTTTTTGCGACCGCACCTGGAACCATACCTCGAAATCCTTCCCCGGAATTTCCATCGCGTAATCAAAAGAAAAATCTTCGTTGTTAACTGCCGGAATTTCTTTAAAGCCCTGTGGCATTATAAAATCGGCATTGGCGCGGTTGGTGATGCGTTTAAATTCGGCAAGTTGCTCGCTGATAACTATAGCGGGTTTTGGCTTGGGTGCAGCAAGTTTGTGTTTACCCTTTGTTTTAACCTGTGCAGTGCCATGTAACGCTATAAAAGCGCATAGCAATACAAGCGATAAGGTTTTCAGCAGTTTAAGTATAGGGTTCACTTTTAGCAGGTAACTTTATATCCGAAGGTAGTTCAAACAAACATTAATTCAAAATTATAATATCAATTCAAAAAATATTTAATAAGCTAATTATAACTTTAAAATTACTTTATAAAACATTTTGAGTCGGTTATGAAACCTGCAATCGAATGTTTGGTTAAATCGCCGCCGTGGCTTTTAATCCAGCAAATATTCTATCACTCTTTTCTGCGAATCGAACCCGCCCAAAGCATCCAGTTTTAAATATTTTACAGCCGTATATACCAGTTCACTTTCAGCGGCATCGGGCGATAAACCTCGCTGTGCAAGGCTGAAACTTCCGGCTTGCAGCAGCGCGTTTAAAGGGATAAGGCCGATAAGTTCGCTGCCGGTTACCGATGTGCCATGTTTGGCCGCCTGTGCTTTTACTTCCTCAAATACGGTATGTACAGGTGTTTGGTTGATGTTGGTGAGGTTCATGGATACCTGGGCCGCGCCATATTCTTCCATATACCAGCCTATTGCCTTTACAAATTTTAAAGCCCCTGGCACCCCTTTATACCCGCGCTGCCGTACGGCGTAAGCAATGGCGTTGGCCACAGGTACTGATGTAGTATCGAGGGTGATGTTATAGGCTACCAGGTAATTACGCGCACCAATAACGGTTGCGCCACGTTTGGCATCCAGTTCCAGCGGACCAAAATCAGGCTGCCAACCTGCTTGTTTTATCTTGCTGAAAAAGCCCTCATATTCGCCCGAACGGATAATGGCCAAGTCGCTTCGGCTTTTATTGGGCTGCGATTCTTCGTACAAATAAACAGGTATGCCCAATTCGGTGCCCACACGTTCGGCAAGTTGGGCTGCATAGCCCACAACCTCCGGCATGGTAACGCCGTTCACCGGCACCAGCGGACAAACATCTGTTGCGCCCATGCGCGGATGTTCGCCTTTTTGGGTGCGCATATCTATCAGCTCACCGGCTTTTTTAATGGCTAAAAACGCGGCTTCAATTACGCCTTCGGGTTCGCCTGCAAAAGTGATGACGGTACGGTTGGCGTCTTTACCGGGATCAACATTTAATAATTTCACACCGGTGGTGCCCGCTATTTCGTTCGCTATAGCGTTGATCACTTCGGTATCGATACCCTCGCTAAAATTGGGCACACATTCTATAATTCGCTTCATGCGATGGATTATTCTGTTCGTAAACTTTTTACAGGGTTGGCAATGGCTGCCTTTACTGTTTGAAAACTGATGGTAATAAATACCACCGCTAAAGTAGCAAAACCCGCGGCAGCAAACATCCACCAGGCTATATTTATGCGGTAGGCAAAGCCCTGCAACCAGGTTTGCATAAACAACCAGCTTAAAGGCGCGGCAATTATAAAGGCTATTGCTACCAGCCAAACGGCCTCCTTACCCAGCATATTTACTATGGTAGCTACCGATGCGCCCAATACCTTGCGGATACCGATTTCTTTACGCCGCTGCGCGATGCTATAGGCTGATAAACCCAGCAAACCCAGGCAGGATATCAGGATAGCCAATGTAGCAAAACAGCTGAACAGCTTACCAAAGCGCTCTTCCGATTGGTATTGGGCGTTGTAAGCTTCGTCGGCAAAAAAGTAACTCATGGGCATACCCGGTGTAAGTTTTTGCCATTGGTTTTGCAGGTTGGCAATGGTTTGTTTAATGTTTTGTGACGATACATTGAGCGTTAAAAAAGTATAAAAGCCGGGTGCCATGCGCAGGGTAAGCGGTTGCACCTGCTCCTGGTAGGAGTGGTAATGAAAATCTTTCACTACACCTATTATAGTGCCTTTTTTATGCAGCTGCTCAAAGTGTTTACCAACGGCCTCGGCGGGATTGTTGTAGCCCAAACTACGGGCGGCAGTTTCGTTAATAAGCATGGCCTCCCACTTATCTGTACTGAACTGTTTGGAGAAATTTCTGCCTGCTACGATCTTTATTTCGTACTGTTTCAAAAAGTCTTCGTCAACCATGTAGGCGTCGGGTTGCATGTCGGCCATTTCGCGGCGGGCATCTTCTATTTTGGTTGGAAACTTGCGGTTGGCACGCCCCGGTACGCACGATGCCAGGCTGGCTTTGCTTACGCCTTGTATTGCGGTAAGTTGCTGCTTCACGGCATCGGCATGGTCGTATATACGGTCGTCGTGGTGGAAGTCAATTACCAGTGTATGGTCTTTTTTAAAGCCCAGCTCGTGGTTCTGCATAAAATCGAGCTGTTGATATACCACAATGGTGCCTACTATCAATATCACCGAAATAGCGAACTGACCAACCACCAGCACTTTCCGAAATGTAACCGCGCTTACACCCGATGTTATTTTGCCTTTGATAGTGCTTAATGGCTCAAAGCCCGAAATAAACAATGCCGGATAAATGCCTGATAATAAACCTAAGATCAGCGTAACCCCAAACAGCAGCAGAATATAACTACCCTGTTCAAAAATTCCGGTAGCGATAGTTTTGCCGGCCAGACTGTTGAACAAAGGCATCAAAAACAGACTTAATAATACGGCTACAGCAAATGCCAGCGCGCATAACAAAACGGCATCCAGCAGGAACTGTATAATGAGCTGACCTCGCGATGCGCCCAATACCTTGCGTACGCCTACTTCCTTCGCCCGGTTAAGGGATAGCGCCGTGGTGAGATTGATAAAGTTGAAGGCGGCTATAAATAACACGAAAACGGCTATCACACCAAAAATGTATACGTTGGTAATGTTACCTGTTAAAATGCTGCCGCCCTTATTGCCGCGTGGTTTCCCCTTCAGGTACACATCAGTAAGCGGCTCGATATTTACGGTGTACTTAGCTTTGCTTTGGTCGAAATTTTTGTTGACGAAGCCCGGCAGCATGGCTGTTAGCTGCGCCGGGTTGTAATGCTCATCCAGCAATATATAGGTATTAAAACCAAACTTGCTCCAATCGCTCATCCAGCCATTGTAGTTTTCGCCGCCCATCAGGCTTTGCATAGATAGCAGTATGTCAGTCTTAAAATGCGAATTGTTCGGAATATCTTTCATTACCCCGGTAATGGCCGTGTTGTACTTGCCATCAAGCAGCAGGGTTTTACCCACCGGGTCTTCATCGCCGAAATAACGGTGCGCGGCACTTTCAGATAGCACGGCGTTGTAGGGCGCGTTAAACACAGTAGCCGCTGTGCCGCTGATCAGCGGGAGCGTAAACACATCAAATATGGAGCTATCGGCATAAGCAATGGTTTCCTCACTAAAATGATCGTCGTCCTTACGTACAATATAATAGTCCATAAAAACGCGGGCGTAGGCTTTTATCCCCGGCGAAGCCTGTTGCAGAAAAAGCCCCATAGCCGCGGGCGCGCTTTCGTAATTGGTACCCGTGCCGGTTTTAACATCGGTAACCACGCGGTAAATACGGTTGGCCTTGGTGTTAAATTTATCGTAACTCAATTCAAAACTGATATAAAGCAACGCGAAGAAGCATACACACAACCCGCAAGCCAAACCGGTAAGGTTGATGCCTGTAAAAACCATATTGCGCCACAAATACCTGAACGTAGTTTTAAAATAGTTTTTTAACATAGGAAGATGCGTTTAACTTTTTAATTGCTGTAAGATAGGAAAGTGGGTTTTGATATGCAAATGAGAGGGGAAGTAGGGGATGATAGAATCGACGGAAAAGGCTCTCCACAGCAGTCGCTACGGCTTCGGCCGAGTGACAGCTATCCCGCGGCGTCCCGCCGCTGTACAGTAAGACATTTCATCGGCCGGTAAGCTGAAAGCTTACCCCATGCGTAAGTCACGAGTTACGCTATGCTAAACTCGCGACAGCGGGTAGGTTAGCTTTGACAACTTTTTAAAAGTTGTCAAAGCTGGGGCACGCTTTTCGTCAGCAAACAGCTTCAGGCGAAAATGGGCAGAACTGCGAAGGCCAAGAGCGCAAAGGTGGGCATTTGAACTTGTTGCATGCGGGGTAGGAATAGCGGGGCGGGGCAAAAGTTCCAGCCCTAAGTTCTGCACGGTTTGCAGGGTATGGCCCTGTGCGGCAAAGAAGCCTTTTGCTGGACATGCGTTTTTGCTACTTTTGGGGCATAGCCAAAAGTAGTAGCCTCTGCGGCAATGAGCAGGCTGACATTGATAATAGCATAAGCTTAACCTACGTAGAAGATTGCTTCGTGCCTCGCAATGACGAGGGTTTATATATTAAGCGCAAAACGTGAGGTGATTGCTTCGTACCTTACAGTAATGACAAATTTATTAAGTTACTGCTTTTACATCCTTAAATTACTATTCCTTTTAGCAAATTCATTTATTAACTTTGCTGTTACTATGACGATATGTGCGGGATTGCCTTTTAACTTTTTGGACCAGGATCTTTTATTATTACCACAACGTGCCATTTACTGGCAGCAGCAAAAAACCTTAATTGCGGCCGATGTGCATTTGGGTAAGGTGGGGCATTTTCGTAAGGCGGGTATTGCCGTGCCGAGGGATATGGAGCAGGATGACCTGGCCGCGCTATCAGATATTATACACGAGCACCGCCCCGAACGGATCATCTTTTTGGGTGATCTTTTTCATAGCGATATGAATGCCGATTGGGACTGGTTTGCCCTGTGGCGGCAACAGCATGCCAAAATTGAGATCATCCTGATTCGCGGCAATCACGATATTATTCACGATAGCCATTACCATGCGCTTAACATCGCTTTGCATCATGAGTTGCTGGTTGGCCCTTTTCAAATGCTGCACCATCCGCTTACGGAGGTAACCGCGGCCAAGGCTAAAGGCTATGTGCTTTGCGGCCACATCCATCCCGGTATTGAAATGATAGGCCGCGGACGGCAGCGCATCACCCTGCCATGTTTCGCCTTTGGCGATAAGCAGGCCATTTTGCCCTCGTTTGGTAAGTTTACCGGCAGGGTGGCTATCCGTAACCTGCAAAAAGACAGGATCTTCGGTGTGTTGAAAGATAAAGTGATCGCGATAGCATAAACTAAAAAACCTCTTTATGCAGGGCATAAAGAGGTTTTGAAATATAAGGTTTGTATACCTTTATATATTACTTGCTTTTCTTTAACTGCGTAGCAATAGCATCGGCAATGCTTTCAAAAGGCAGGTTGCGGGCTATTATCTTCCAGTCACCGCTCATGAGGTAGTAAGACGGTACCTGGCTTATTCCCCATACCGCCGCGTTTTGCGAATCGTTACCTTTCAGGTCGCTGTATTGTGCCCAGGGCAGTTTGTCTTCCTTAACGGCATCGGTCCACCAGTCTTTCTTGGTATCAAGGTCAATGCTGATCACGCTTACATCTTTGGCAGAAAACTGCGGCAATACACCATCTATAATGTCTTTATGGTTTTTACGGCTCACCTCGTTACCGGCACGCCAAAAGGTTACCAGCACTACTTTAGTTTGGATGCTTTTCGGATCGAACTTTTTACCTTCCGGATCGGTGCCGTAAATTTCCGGACCGGGTTGGCCTTCCAGCACCTTTACCAGCTGACCAAGTTTTTCGCCTAACTGTTTACCCTCTTCGCTGTTCTTCACTTCAGGCTCCAGCTTGGTAAACAGGTCATAATAATATTTAGGGTTAGATTGATAATCAAGGTTGATCATGATATGCGGCGCGATGGTGTTTTTAGGATTGGCATCAATAAACTTACCTATAGCTTTAGCCTCGTTAGCCGTTTTCTCGTCCTGCGCTTTTTTAAGCTGGTTCACCAATTCTACATACTGATCCTGTGGCATCGTTTTAGCCATATCGCTGTTTAAAACAGTAGTGATCATGTTGATCTGTTTATTGCCTTCGGTAGAAATTTCATCCACCAGTTTATAATAGGCAGAAAGCTCCTGCTGTATTTTTGAAGGTGATGTAATAGTTGGGTAAGCAGCCAGGTTACTGCCATCTATCGCTATGGTGTATTTACCATTCTCCAGATAAATTTCGTGCAGGGTAGGTTTCTCTTTGCTGTTGCCACCATCAGATAATTTCATGGCGTAATAACCCGGATACTCCAGTATTTCGTTCACCGCGAATTTACCATTGGCAACATTATTACCATAAACGGGCTTGCCTGCAACATCTTCAATACCGAAAACGCCGTTGGGCAGGTTTTTAGCGGTGCCATCAATTTCTATGCGTGCCGATCGGTTACAGCCGGCAACTACAAGTGCCATTAAAACAATATATACGTATTTCATGCAAATAGATTTATGCTACGAATATATAAGAATATCTAATTATAACTGTAAAAGTTACAAATAAGGCGGCAACACTTAGATTGTTTCTAAATAAACTTTTTCAATCGATTATAGCTAAACCATTAACCGGGTTTTAGTATTTAATGGATACTTTTGCCGAAATAATTTTACAGTATAATGAGCGAATTTAAACAAACCTTTAACTCGTCGCTGGGCAAAAAGCTAATAATGGCTTTAACAGGCTTGTTTTTGTGTACTTTCCTGATCGTGCATTTGGCCGGTAACCTGCAATTGTTTGCTAATGATGCAGGCTACAGCTTTAACGTGTACGCAAATTTCTTAACCCACTTTCCGCCTATCGAGGTAATTGCTTACATTTTGTACATAAGCATATTGGTACACGCGTTGTATGCCATTGTGCTTACTGTTAAAAACCGTAAGGCCCGCCCGGTAAGGTATGCTTCGGCACCAAAATCACCTACTTCATGGTCGTCGCAAAACATGGGGCTGCTGGGTTCTATCCTGTTCCTGTTCATTGTGATACACATGAGCGATTTTTGGTATAAGTATAAATATACTGATACCGTAGGCTTTAAAGAGTACCGCACCAACGTGCTTACCGGCGAACGCACCGTTACCGATTTTAAACCCGAAAGCCCGGAGTTTGAGCACTCTTACACCACCGAAAACAATGTAGAAATTGTACGTGTAAAAGACATTCATACCAAGGTAGCCAGCAGTTTTAGCCAGCTATGGTATGTAATACTATACGTAGTGGCAATGGGTACGCTATCGTTCCACCTGTTACATGGTTTCCAGAGCGCGTTCCGCAGCTTAGGTTGGGTACACCGTAAGTATACCCCAATTGTTGAGTTTATCGGTACCTGGTTCTTCGCGGTTATTATACCGATTGGCTTTGCCGCCATGCCGATAGTTTATTTTTTCTGCAAGCACTAATTGCAGATAAGCGGATTTGAATTATATAGGAATTAGACTTTAGAGATAATTAGATATGAGTTTAGATGCTAAAATTCCTCAAGGCCCTTTGGCCGAAAAATGGAGCAAGCATAAATTTAACCTGAAACTGGTTAACCCCGCCAACAAACGGAAGTACGACATTATTGTTGTAGGTACCGGTTTGGCAGGCGCTTCGGCAGCGGCGACGTTAGCCGAGCTTGGTTACAATGTTAAGGCATTCTGCTTTCAGGATAGCCCCCGCCGTGCGCACTCCATTGCTGCACAGGGTGGTATAAACGCAGCAAAAAACTATCAAAACGATGGTGACAGTGTTTACCGTTTGTTTTATGATACTATTAAAGGTGGCGATTATCGTGCCCGCGAAGGCAACGTTTACCGTTTGGCCGAAGTATCAGTAAATATTATTGACCAGTGTGTGGCACAGGGTGTTCCTTTTGCCCGCGAATACGGTGGTTTGTTAGATAACCGTTCTTTTGGTGGCGCGCAGGTATCACGTACGTTTTACGCCCGCGGCCAAACCGGACAACAATTGCTGTTAGGCGCGTACTCGGCATTAAACCGCCAGATACATGCCGGTAAAGTGAAAATGTATACCCGCCACGAAATGCTTGACGTGGTTACTATTGATGGCCATGCCAAAGGTATTGTAACCCGTAACTTAAAAACAGGCGACATTGATACCCATGCAGGCCATGCGGTATTATTGTGTACTGGTGGTTACAGCAACGTGTTTTACCTTTCAACCAATGCTATTGGTTCAAACGTTACTGCTGCATGGCGCGCGCACAAGCGTGGTGCTTACTTTGCCAACCCTTGCTATACACAAATTCACCCTACCTGTATCCCGGTAACCGGCGATCACCAGTCGAAGCTTACGCTGATGTCTGAATCGTTACGTAACGATGGCCGTATATGGGCGCCTAAAACGGTAGAAGTTGCCGAGAAATTACGCAAAAAAGAGATCACTGCCGACCAGGTAAAAGAGGACGACCGTGATTACTTTCTCGAAAGAAAATATCCTGCCTTTGGTAACCTTGTACCGCGCGACGTGGCATCACGTAACGCCAAAGAAATGGTTGACGAAGGTAAAGGTGTGGGCGGTTCGGGCTTCGCGGTATTTTTGGATTTTGCCGACGCTATCAAGCGTTTAGGACAAGAAACAGTTGCTGCCAAATACGGTAACCTGTTTGATATGTACATTCAGATAACCGACGAAAACCCATATAAACAACCAATGCGTATTTACCCTGCGGTACACTATACCATGGGCGGCCTTTGGGTTGATTATAACCTGAGCACCAACGTACCGGGCTTATATGCCTTGGGCGAATGTAACTTCAGCGATCACGGTGCTAACCGTTTGGGAGCATCTGCTTTAATGCAGGGCCTTTCTGATGGTTACTTCGTTATCCCTTATACTTTGGGCGATTACCTGGCTACTACAGGCCCTAAGCCGGTTGATACCAAACACCCTGCTTTTGAGCAAACCAAACAGGATGTAATAGCTTACGTAAATAAATTGCTGGCACTTAAAGGTACCAAAACAGTTACCGAATACCACCGCGAGCTTGGCCACATTATGTGGGAGTACTGCGGTATGGCACGTACCGACGAAGGTTTGAGAAAAGCTAAAGGTTTAATACAGGAGCTGAAAGCCGATTTCTGGAAAAACGCCATAGTAACAGGCGAAAACGAAGAGATCAACGCGGCGCTTGAAAGAGCCGGTCGTGTGGCCGACTTTATTGAACTTGGCGAACTGATGGTTACCGACGCGTTAATGCGCCGTGAATCATGCGGTGGCCATTTCCGCCTCGAATCGCAAACAGAAGAAGGTGAAGCTTTACGTGACGATGAAAACTTCGCGTTTGTGGCAGCCTGGGCATTTACAGGTGAAAACCAACCCGAAGAACTGCACAAAGAAGAGCTGGTATTTGAAAACGTTAAGTTAGCACAGAGAAATTATAAATAGTAATTAGTAGCAAGTATCAAGTATCGAGACTTGGAAAAATCTTGATACTTGATACTAACTACTTGATACTCCAATCTCAATAAAATATGAGTAACGGAAATATGAACCTGACGCTGAAGGTTTGGCGCCAGAAAAACTCACAAACTTCAGGTAAGTTTGTAACTTATAAAGCAGAGCAAATTTCACCGGATATGTCGTTCCTTGAAATGCTCGATGTGGTGAACGAAAGCCTTACCCACAAAGGTGAGGAGCCTATATATTTTGATCATGATTGCCGCGAGGGTATTTGCGGTATGTGCTCATTGTACATCAATGGCCGTCCGCACGGACCAAAACGCGCCATTACTACCTGCCAGTTGCACATGCGCTCGTTTAAAGATGGCGAAACCATCACTATTGAACCATGGCGTGCGGCTGCTTTCCCGGTAGTAAAAGATTTAGCGGTTGACCGTTCAGCGTTCGATCGTATACAACAGGCAGGTGGTTACGTATCGGTAAATACCGGTGGTGTGCCCGATGCTAATGCCATCGCTATTCCTAAAGTTATTGCTGATGAAGCATTTAACTCGGCTACCTGTATTGGTTGCGGCGCTTGTGTGGCAGCATGTAAAAATGCTTCGGCCATGCTGTTCGTATCAGCTAAAATAACACAGTTCAGCTTGTTACCGCAAGGTCAGCCCGAGCGTTACAGCCGTGCACAATCAATGGTGGCACAAATGGATGAAGAAGGTTTTGGTAACTGTACCAACACTGGTGCCTGCGAAGCAGAGTGCCCTAAAGAAATTACATTGACCAATATCTCCCGCATGAACAACGATTTCTTGAGTGCTAAAATATTCAGGGAAGCACATGCTAATGAGCATGCGGAGTAATTGATACTTTAAAATTCACAACATTAAAAGGCCTGAGATTATTCTCAGGCCTTTTTTATTATAGTTTTTTTGGATTGTCGTCATTGAGGTAAGAAGCAATCCCCCGGCTTCCAAAGCCGCTCTGTATAGTTCGCGATTGCTTCGTGCCTCGCAATGACATGTTTTTAAAGTCTTGTTCACCGTCAGCAAACAGCTTCGGGCGAAAGCGGGCAGAACTGTGTTGGCCAAGAGCGCAAAGGCGGGCATAGTGAACTTGTTGCATGTGGGTCGGGAAATGAGCGTCGGGGCAAAAGTTCCAGCCCCAAGTTCTGCACGGTTTGCAGGGTAGGCCCTGTGCGGCAAAGAAGCCTTTTGCTGGACAAGGGTTTTGTTACTTTTGCCCTCAAAAGTAATGGGGCCCTGCGCCCAAGAGCAGACAAACGTTAATTATAGCACAAACACAACATAAGTAGCTATTGCTTCTTACCTTACAGCAATGACACGATTGTTTAGCCTGCATGCAATACAAAATTATTTAGTCAAAGCCTATCCTTCCCCCGATAATCAAAACCCCAATTCCTTTATTTGTTGTTAACTCAAACAAATTATACTTTACAATTATTTTATAATTATAAAATCTTACCTTAAAATCCATCAACAATGAAAAATATGCTTGTTTAACTGAATAAAATTATAAAAATCTTAATTTTATATTGTTTATTTATTAAATTACTTCATAAATTACAATGTTGAAAATAAGTTGTTATAAAATATTTGAATTTAAGGTAGTTATTTATGCAGGAATCAGCTTATTTTAATAAATACAGCCCAATAAATGGTGTTTGGGACGAAATGTACGGCGTGGATAATAACGTGCGCGAGCATTATCGTAAAGTAATAGAGTATATCTCCGGCGAATCGGCTGATGATTTGAATAAAAAGGAAGAATTAGCCAAACGATTGTTCATGAGCCAGGGTATTACCTTTACCGTTTATAACAGCGGCGAGGGTATCGAAAAAATCTTTCCCTTTGATATTATTCCGCGTATTATAACGGCAAGCGAATGGGCATTTGTAGAGCGGGGCATTAAGCAAAGGCTTACCGCGCTTAACCATTTCCTTAAAGATGTTTACAGCAACCAGTTCATCATTAAAGATGGCATAGTGCCTATCGAGATCATTTACTCGTGCCCGCACTTTTTGCGCGAGATGTATAACCTGAAGGTACCTTACGATATTTATGTACACATTTCGGGGATTGATCTGATCCGTGATCACGATGGTACATTCTATGTATTGGAAGATAACCTGCGTACCCCATCGGGCGTGAGTTACATGCTGGAAAACCGCGAGATCACCAAGCGTTTGTTTCCTGATCTGCTGCCGCAATGTAGCGTGCGCAGCGTAACCGAATATCCTAATATTTTATACAAGAATTTGGTGGCATTGTCGCCAAGGCAAATCCATAACCCAACTATCGTATTGCTTAGTCCGGGGATATATAACTCGGCTTATTTTGAGCATACCACGCTCGCCCGCTTAATGGGGGTTGAACTGGTAGAGGGGCGCGATTTGGTGGTGAACAACCACAAAGTATACATGAAAACCACCACCGGCTTGCAGCAGGTAGATGTAATTTACCGCCGTGTAGATGATGATTACCTTGACCCGTTGGTGTTTAACCCGGGCAGTATGCTGGGTGTGGCAGGTATAATGGGCGCTTACCGTAAAGGGAACGTGGCCATTGTAAACGCCATAGGCAATGGCGTGGCCGATGATAAAGCCGTGTATGCCTACGTGCCCGATATGATCAAATATTACCTGAATGAGGAGCCGATACTTAAAAATGTGCCTACTTTTCAGTTGGGAAACCCGGATGAGCGTGAACATGTTTTCAAGAATATCAACAGCATGGTAGTAAAAAGAACCAATGGTAGTGGCGGTTACGGTATGCTGATGGGTCACGCGGCCAGCGAAAAAGAAACCGAAGAGTACAAGCTTGAAATATTAAAGAACCCGCGCGACTTTATCGCCCAGCCAACCATTAACCTGTCGGCAGCGCCATGTTATATGCAGGGCGAATTGCAGCCCCGCCGTATCGATCTGCGGCCTTATGCCCTGTTCGGTCCGGACGGTATTGAGATAGTGCCCGGCGGCCTAACCCGTGTAGCCCTCAAAGAAGGCTCGCTGGTAGTAAACAGCTCGCAAGGCGGCGGCAGTAAGGATACTTGGGTATTAGCGTAACCCCCATCCCCCTGAAGGGGGAGCAAATAAACAATATGAAGAAAATTACAGGTCAAAATAAAATTAATTTATTCCCCCTTCAGGGGGTTAGGGGGTACTATGTTAAGTAGAGTAGCATCAAGTTTTTATTGGTTAAGCAGGTACATTGAGCGTAGCGATGGTATTTTACGTATGCTTAAAATTAATTACGCTTCATCGCAGGATACCATTCAGGAGTTTACCTGGGAGCCGGTGATCCGCATTTTCGCGGGGTTGGATGACGAGGAAGCCCAAAAGCTGGAGAATGACAGCCGTGCCGTATTAAAAGATATGGTTATCGGCAAAACCAATTCAAACTCTATCCTTAACATTATTACCCTGGCCCGTGAAAACGCGCGCAGCGTGCAGGAGCACATCACCAAAGATCTTTGGCAGTGCCTCAACGAATATTACCACGCCGTAAAAGATAACAAACTGGAACGTGCTCTTCAACGCGAAGATCCTATCGGCGTGCTGGATGTATTGATAAAACAGGTAATGCTTTATTACGGCACGGTAGAAATAACCATGGAGCGTGGCGAAGGCCGCAGCTTCATGAACATAGGTAAATACCTGGAGCGGGCCATCCAGTCGGTTGATATACTGGATATGAAGTTTGGCTCGATAAGTGACAACCCTGATCTGTTAACTGATACTACCTACTGGAAACACCTGCTGTTATCATTAGGCGGCTACGAGTTGTACTTAAAAACATATCGTGAAGGTTTTGAGGCCGAAAACGTACTGGAGCAGGTGGTTTTAAATAATGATTTCCCGCGTTCGGTAATTTATTCGGTAAACAACATACAGCGTTATTTCGACAGGCTGAAGAATGATAACAACCTGGAGAACTTCAGGGAAATGTCGTTCCAGATAGGCAGGTTGCAAAGCCGTATCAAATACAGTTCGGTAAGGAGTATCAGGCAGGAAGGTTTGCACTTGTTTTTAACCCAGATACGGAGCGAACTTTATGGCATAGGCAATGCCCTTAACGAGTATTACTTTGCCAATTCATAATTTAAGTACCGGTTCTAAATCAATATATTATGCCCGAATTTGAGATACAGCATGTCACCAAATATATATACGATGGCTTTGTGCGCGACAGCGCCAACCAAGTCATCCTGTTTCCTATAAATGATGAATACCAGGAGGTGCTAAAGCAGGAGGTAACCATTACGGGTAACCCCAATGTTGACCGCCATACCGATTATTTCGGCAATGAGATAGGCAGCTTTACCTATAGCGAATCGCACAATTCACTGGTGATAAACTCGATAATACATGTAAGCACGCGCCACCGTGTATTGCCGGTAAATGATATTTTTCCGTCGCACCAGTGGGATGATCTTCAGCGTTTGCAAAGCATGGTGCCTTATATCGATTTTTTAAGGCAGGAGTATTTTGAAGGCCTGGCCGAACTGCAAAAAGTGGTGGATAGCGAACGCAAACCCGACGATACCCCTTACCAAATAGTGCTGCGCTTTTGCCAATACGTGTTTGATAACTTTGAATACATAAAAGGCGTTACCACGGTAGATACCACGTTGGATGAAATATGGAAGATAAAAGGCGGCGTATGCCAGGATTTTGCCCATATACTTACTGAAATGCTGCGGATTGTTCGCATCCCGGCACGTTATGTAAGCGGGTATATTTGCACCAACAGCAACGGTATGCGCGGTGAAGGAGCTACCCATGCCTGGGTTGAAGCCTACATTCCCGATTTTGGCTGGTTAGGCATTGACCCAACCAATAACTGCATAGCCAACGAAACCCACGTACGTTTAGCCGTAGGCCGTAACTTTTCAGATTGTTCGCCGGTTAAGGGCGTTTACAAAGGCTCGTCGCAGCACAAGCTGGTGGTGTCGGTATCGGTAAACGAAGAAAACGCCTTTGGCAGCAATAGCGACAGGCAAATTATTGAAGTACCAATAGCCGACCAGGTAACCGAATTTTCGAAGAATAGTTACCAGCGTTATATGGAAATGATACAGCAACAACAGCAGCAGCAACAATAAAAAGGCTTAAGCCTTTTTAACGGAAGTCATCAGCTCATCAATTTCAGGTACCTTTTCATAGGCCTTTACAAGTTGCCCCTTATGATCGTAAATAGCGATATAAGGGGTTTCTTTTACCTGGTAATAACGTTGCACGTTCAGCGAGTAGCCTTCGGTACCTAAAGTGAAGTTAGGGTAAGCGGCCAGGCCGTAATCTTTATAGAATTTTTTAACGGTAGAAAGCTGCGTCCAGGTGATCATTACTACCTGAACGTTTGATAGCTGTTTCATCACCGGTTTAAGGCTTTTCACCAAATGCTGGCAATGGCCGCAATCAGGCGCGAAGTAGATGATCATTACCGGCTTATCTTTTTTAAGATTGTTTTGGGTAATAGTAACGCTATCGGTATTTACTATTTTAAACGGCGGAACATGGTCAATGTTGCCGGTTTGCGGTGTTTGTTGCTTAGTAGCGGCCGCGCTGCTGTCAGCGGTGGCGTTATCGTGGTTTTTTGCTTGTATGCAGGCCACCATTGCTACGGCAGCCACCAGGAAAAGTAATTTCTTGATCATCTTCATTTTTATATTATCAAACCTTAAGCTTCCAATAATTCCAGTTGCCAGGCTATATGTTCTTCAGTTACCGGGAATAACGCGTTTTCGCGGATGGTATGATATACCGCTTTAAATAAACTTTTATAATCGCCTTTTTTTGAGGCTACCCATTCTATTTGTTTTTCGCCGTTCTCGTCAAAAGTCACCAGTTTACCTTCGCTGCCCTCGGGTTCAATACCGTAGGCCGGGTCGGTAGGCATCATACCTGCATCAAGCTGGCTCTCCTGCACATCGGTACGGGTTTTTACAAAGCTGCCCAGTTTGCCATGTATCACAAATGCGGGTAAATGCTCGGCAATAAGTAAACCGGCGGTAATGTAAACGTTCACCTGGTTAGGGTAAGCCATGTGGAACTGGAAATAATCAACCACTTCTGAATTATCCCTGTGCGATGCCGTTACTTTATGAAAGCTCAGCGGACGACCAAACAGGGCGATCACATTATCAATTAAATGCGGACCTAAATCATAAGCCACGCCGTTGGCAGCAAACTCTTTGGTTTCTTTAAAAAGTTTTGGCCCGGGTTGTGGTTTATACCTGTCGAAACGGAAGTGTACTTCTATCAGGTCGCCGAGGCGGCCGCTTTCTATTATTTCTTTTACCGAAAGAAAACCGCTATCCCACCTGCGGTTTTGGTAAACCATCAGTTTACGGTCAACCTTGCGGGCAAGGTCATACATTTCGGTTACTTCGGCTACGGTAGCCGCGGCTGGTTTTTCAAGTAAAACATGCTTGCCTGCGCCTAACGCGCGCATGGCGTATTCGTAATGGGTATAGTTCGGGGTGTTGATCACTACAAGCTCAATCTCATCATCGGCCAGTAATTCGTCGATGGCATCATAGCTGATCACATCCGGGTAAAGTTCCTGTGCCTTTTTCTGGTTGCGTTCAACCACGGCTTTCAGTGTAAAATCGGGACTGGTTTCGAGGAAAGGGGCGTGGAAAACCCTGCCCGACATGCCAAAGGCCATTAAGCCTGCTACAATAGGTGCTGCCATAATACAATTATACAATTAATGGTGCGGTTGATGAATAACCTCACTAAAAAATTACCTTTAAAACATAACAGGAGAACCGTTTGGGGTTCTCCTGTTATACAAATAAGCGGTGGTTGAGCTTATTTTAACTTTTTCTGTACTGATTTTACGTGCGTTTCGTGTGCCTTTAAAGTAGGCAGTGTTTTGGTAGCAAAAGCTTTCAAGTCGGCATCTTTGCAGTTTTTTGAAGCATCGTCAAATAACGATACCGCGTTTTCGTGCGCTTTAACCATGCCATCAATATAAGCCTTGTCAAAATCGGCGCCCTTTTTTGCAGTCAGATCGGCCTGCATTTTTTGCTGTTCTTCGGTTGGAGCCGATGGCAGGGTGATGTTTTTTGTTTCGGCTATGGCGCTAAGCTCGGCAGCAGCCTTTTCATGATCGGTGATCATCATGGCGGCAAAGCTCTTTACATCGGTATTGGTTGATTTTTCCTGCGCTAATTTAGCTAAGGCAATTTCGGCCATGCCATCGCTGGCGGCTGTAGTAGTAAATTTAGCATCACCCTCATCTACCGCTATGCCTGTGGCACCTGTAGTGGTGGTGTCTTTTACTTCGTTAACACTGTCGGCAGTTTCTTTACTGTCTTTAGCGCTGTTGTTACATGCCTGGAAAGCAAGTGCTGCCAGGGCGATCATCATCATTGAACTTAGTTTTTTCATGGTAGTATTTTTATTTATTAATTAACAATATTTACCACGATAGGTTTTAATTACCTAATTATTAAATAAGGTTGATATATATGATTATAAAAACTTGCCTATTGCGTTAGCTTAAAGTTTTACTATTTTTGGGCATTAAAATATTAACGACATGAATTTTCCGGCCGAATTAAAATACACCAAAGATCACGAGTGGATCAAAGTTGATGGCATTGATGCCTACATTGGTATTACTGAGTTTGCTCAGCGAGAACTTGGTGATATTGTTTATATAGATATTACTACCGTTGGCCAGGAAGTTGCCAAAGAAGAAGTTTTTGGAACCATTGAAGCCGTTAAAACAGTATCAGACCTGTTTATACCAGTAACCGGTACTATTGTAGAGGTTAACCCTGCTTTAGACAGTGAGCCTGAACTGGTAAACACCGATCCTTATGGCGATGGCTGGTTAGTGAAAATTACCCCTGCGGATGTAGCGGATATTGAAGGCCTTTTATCGGCAGACGATTATTCAGCATTGGTGGGCGCTTAATGGCAAAAGCTTTTAAATATTACGGGCCCGCAATTTTGTGGGCCTTATTTATTTTAATAATGTGCAATATGCCGATGGGGCAGGCTACCGAATCAAAAAAGTTTTTCCCCGGCTTTGATAAACTGGTGCATTGCGGCCTGTTTTTCGTATTTGCCGTATTTTGCCTTAACGGTAAAATGAGGCAACAAAATGCAACCGTGCTATCGTATACAACCGGCATAGCCATAACGCTGGCAATAATAATTTTTGGCGGCGTTATTGAACTATTGCAGCTCTACGTATTTACCTGGCGCAGCGCCGATTGGAACGATCTTTTTGCCGATGGTGTAGGTACTTGCATGGGCGCATTCAGTATTTTAATAACACTTGGAACGGTGAAGTATGTTAAAAAATAAGTTTTTAATTGCGGTAGGTTTAATGGTGGCCATGGCGGCATCATCATGCGGTATCTTTAAAAAAGATTGCCAGTGCCCGCATTTCAGCTATCAAAATCCTGCTAAGGCAAAAAAGGCGGTTTAAACATCTTTCTTTTTCCTTTATTATGCTTTAGTGACAGTCCTTATTTGGATTGGGTTTAAATAAGCTTATATTTGCGTACACAATTAGCAAATGGATCTGTCGCAACTTGAAGTAGGAGAAACCGGAGTAGTTAAGGAATTTACCGATCTGGAAATGTCTGTTAAACTAATGGAAATGGGTTGCCTTCCCGGCGAACCCATTAAGGTTACCCGTATTGCCCCCATGGGCGACCCCATAGCTATAAATGTATCAGGATACCAGTTGAGCCTACGCAAATTTGAGGCTTCAACCATTATTTTACAATAGTTTTTAGCATTGAGAGCCGACATCAGAGTAGCATTAGTAGGGAACCCCAATACCGGTAAATCAAGTCTTTTTAATATATTAACCGGGTTAAACCAAAAAGTAGGTAATTTCCCCGGGGTTACTGTTGATAAAAAAGTTGGTTATGCTCAACTGCCTGATGGCCGCCGTGCCGAGATCATCGATTTACCCGGCACCTATAGTCTTTACCCTAAAAGCCACGACGAGTCTATCGTATTTTCGGTTTTAGCCGATAAACACAGTGCTGTAACACCCGATTTGGTGGTGGTTATTTTAGATGCTACCAACCTTAAACGTAACCTGTTGCTATACACCCAGGTTGCCGATTTAAAGATCCCCGTTATCGTCGCCCTCAACATGATGGATCTGGCTCGCAAATCGGGCATCGATATCAATGTCGATCTTTTCGCCAAAAAGCTGGGTGTGCCTGTTATACCTATTGCCGCCCGTAAAGGCGAGGGTATAGCGCCGTTAAAGGAAGCAATCTCTTACGCCAATAAATTCGCGCTGCAACAGGATACTATCGACATCAGATCAATAGCGCCCGAACTGATCGCCAAGATCAGCGAGGAAATTGAGGTAGATAACTCCTATTTCGCGCTGCAACTGGCGCATCAGCACGAAACTTTAAAATTTTTATCAACCGAGCAAAGCGATCGTATCGAGAGCATAGAGCAGGAATTTTCTTTCCACTCGCAAAAATCGCAGGCGGTTGAAACCATAGCCCGGTACAATTTCATTAACGACCTGTTATACGATGCCGTTAAGAAACCCGATACCGCGCACGAAGAAACCTTCAGCAATAAAATAGACCATGTTTTAACGCATAAGGTATTCGGCTTTGTGATATTCCTGGGCATACTGTTGTTTATGTTCCAGTCGATATTTGCCTGGTCATCATACCCAATGGATCTGATAGAAAGCCTGTTTGTATGGCTCGAAGGCATTCTTACCGATGCGTTGCCTGCCGGTCCGCTCACCAGTTTATTAATTGACGGGGTGGTTGCAGGTTTAAGCGGCGTAATGGTGTTCATTCCGCAAATTGCTATCCTATTCGTATTCATATCCATACTGGAAGATACCGGCTACATGGCCCGTGTTACTTTTATGATGGATAAGCTGATGCGCAAGGTAGGCCTCAGCGGGAAATCGGTAGTGCCGCTTATAGGCGGTTTTGCCTGTGCGGTTCCCTCTATTATGAGTACCCGTACCATCGAAAACTGGAAAGACCGTATGATCACCATTATGGTTACTCCATTGGTAACCTGTTCGGCTCGTTTACCGGTTTATACCCTGTTGATCGCTTTGGTAGTACCCAGCCGTAATGTTTGGTGGATATTTAACTTGCAAGGTTTGGTGCTTACCGCCATGTACCTGTTCAGTTTGCTATCGGCAATTATAGTGGCTTACGTATTTAAATTTATACTGAAGGCGAAAGAACGCGGCTACTTCATTATGGAGCTGCCCGTTTACCGTATGCCGCGCTGGAAGAACGTACTGTACTCCATGTACGAAAGATCAAAGGCCTTTGTACTGGAAGCAGGTAAGGTGATCATCGCGGTATCTATAGTGCTTTGGGTGCTGGCCTCTTACGGGCCGGGTGATCGGTTTGAAAAAATAGAAAAACAATACAGTCAACCTCAATATACCCAAAAGGTGCCCCCCGACGAATTGCAGCGCATAGTATCATCCGAAAAATTGGAGAACTCTTATGCAGGTGTATTGGGTCACGTTATTGAACCGGTGATACGTCCATTAGGCTTCGACTGGAAGATAGGCATTGCACTCATCACCTCTTTTGCCGCGCGCGAAGTATTTGTAGGTACCATGGCTACCATTTACAGTGTAGATGGCGATGCCGACAAGATAGAATCGGTACAGGAAAAAATGCATAGTGCTACTAATCCGCAAACCGGGCAGCCGGTGTTTACTACCGCGGTGGCGTTTTCACTGATGATGTTTTACGCCTTTGCCATGCAATGTTCGAGTACGGTAGCGGTGGTTTACCGCGAAACCAAAAACTGGAAATGGCCTGCCATACAATTCGCTTACATGACCATATTGGCCTATGTAACGAGTTTACTTACTTACATTATTTTAAAATAAGCCAAAAAGCTTATATTTGAATAGAGGTAAAAATTGGATAAAGTAAAAATTCTTGAAAGATACATGCCCGCCGAAGCCGCCCCGCTTATCGGCCGCTGGATCGACTACTTTAAGTGCGAGTTTAAAATATCACGTAACCGTAACAGCAAATTTGGTGACTATCGTCCGCCTTATGATGGCAAAGGGCACCGCATTTCGGTCAACTTTGATCTTAACCCTTACGCTTTCCTGGTAACAACGGTGCACGAGTTCGCACATCTGCACACCTGGAACGAGCATAAACAAAAGGCAAAACCCCACGGCACCGAGTGGAAACTGAACTTTAAAAAGATGATGCAGCCATTTTTTGACAAAGAGGTATTTCCGCCGGATATTAAACAGGCCATAACGAGCTATCTTAATAACCCAGCCGCATCCAGTTGCAGCGATCTTAACCTGTACCGCTCGCTCCGCAAGTACGATGTAAAGGATGAATCGATCCACGTAGTAGAAAAGGTACCCATGAAAGCCCTCTTCAAACTAAAGGACGGTCGCGTTTTTCGTAAGGAAGAAAAGCTGCGCAAGCGATATAAATGTGTAGAAATAAGTACCAAGCGGGTATATCTGTTTAGCCCGGTAGCTGAAGTGGAGTTGGTGGAGGATTGAGTGTGTTGTGTGGTTTTGTCATTGCGAAGAATGAAGCGCGCTCTTGGCCTCCATCGTCCTGCCCGTTTTCGCCCGAAGCTGTTTGCTGACGGCTGTGGCGGCGCTGTTACCTTCAGCTTTGACAACTTTTTAAAAGTTGTCAAAGCTTGACCGTTGAAAGTACATTCTCCGCTGTCGCGAGTTTAGCATAGCGTAACTCGTGACTTACGCATGGGGTAAGCTTTAAGCTTACCGGCTCTACAGTACAGCGGCGGGACGCCACGTAATAGCGCCACTCGGCCGTAGCCGTAGCGACTGTTGTTGTTTTGTTTTCTTTACCCTCGTTTTCGCTTGCGAAAGAGAGGGTCGCCCAGCGAAGCGTCGGCGGGGTGAGTCCGCGCCACCAAACAAAAGCACAACCCCAACATAACCAAAAAATGCGGCATCGTAAGGAACGGATAGCACAGAATCTGCCACAGCACAACCCAAACATAGTTCCTTGCGCAGCCGCGAGTTTTTTCTTTGGTTACTTTCTTTTTTTCGGCAAAAAAAGAGTAACATCCACTAACGTCCAGTTAAAGCACAACCATTCCTAACGAAGAACAAATCGCAAATTAGATGCTTCGTACATAAGGCATGACAGGTAGGTTAGGAAAATCAAAGGGCCATCTCCCTAAATGACAAATAAATTATTGATTTACTTATGATAAAACCTATATTGTATCCCCTTCTTTAAAAAGGGATAATAATAATGACTAACCACGAGATAAAAATAAATTTTGAAGAGTATACTTCTATAACCGAACTCTCTGTCGATGATCAGCATTTATGCCGGGAAGCGGTAAAAGCCCTCGCCAATTCGCACTCACCATATTCAAAATTCAGGGTAGGGGCGGCGTTGCAATTACAAAGCGGTAAAATACTGCATGCCAGTAATCAGGAGAATGTGGCCTATCCATCGGGTTTATGTGCTGAGCGTGTGGCATTGTTCAATTGGGGCGCTAATCACCCTGACGACGCTATAGTAACCATGGCCGTTACCGCTAAAACCGACGAATTTAAATTATTAAAACCGGTTACTTCGTGCGGGGCATGCTTGCAGGTAATGGCCGAATGCGAAAAAATGCAGGGCAAACCGTTAAGGGTAATATTATATTGTATAGACGGACCTGTATGGATTGTTGACGGAGTACAAAGTTTTTTACCATTTTTGTTTTTTGAAGACAGGCTAATTCACTAACCCATGAAAACTAAAATATTTCTTTTCTTAATTATATCTCTATTGAGTTCGCAATTGTATGCCCAAAAGGGCTTTCCGTTTGATAACGAGATCCACGCGTTTAAGCAGCTGGATAGTTTAAATATGCCCAAACCGGGCGGTATCCTATTTGTAGGTAGTTCGTCAATCCGCTTGTGGGACGACCTGGAGCAACGTTATGCCGGTAAACCTATCATTAAACGTGGTGTAGGCGGTTCGGAGTTGTGGCAATGGGTGCAGTATTTTCCGCAGTACCTCATCTACCCGTACAAACCTAAAAAGGTATTTATTTACGTGGGTGAAAATGATATCGCTTCGGGCAGATCGGCAGAAGATGTTGCCGGTAATTTTGAAAAGCTTTGGGAGATGATCCATAAGGAGCTGCCCGCTACTGAGATCTATTTCCTTTCGATAAAGCCAAGCCCGAGCAGGGCTAAGTTTTACGCGGTGGTAGCAGCGGCTAATAGCCTGATCAAAACCTCGGTAGCTAAGAAGCCTAAAACGAAATATATTGATGTGGCTTCAACCATAATCGATCCTAAAACGCAATTGCCCGATTCATCCTTATTTAAGCCGGACTACCTGCACCTGAAGAGTACAGGATATGACAGATGGCAAACGGTATTGAACAAGTATGTAAAATAAAAAAGCCCCGATAGGGGCTTTCTTCACATAAACAAAAAACTGATTGTACTTCTTATTTGAACACTGAGTGAACAGCGGTAATTTTCCAGCCGCTACCGGTGTTTGATACGGTAACCAAATTGCTGCGGGTAAAGCCATTGTATTGCATATCTACTTTTACTATGGCAACCTCGCCGTTGTTTTCAACTGTTGAAGAGCTTACTTTACACTCTTGCTCGGTATTTTCGGTTGTTTTTAAATAGTCAACCATTTGTTTTTTGCTGAAAGAAAGTACTTTGTTACCGCGCATCATGCTGAATTTCGCGCTGCTGTCAAATACATCGTTCAGGCCTTCAACTTTACCGTGTGCAAGGGCATCTATATAGGTAGCAACTGCATAATCTTTAGTTAATTTTGCTACGTCGTCGGCTTTAACTACATTGGTTACTATGATTAATGCTAAGCCTAAAATTATTGATTTTAAAGTTTTCATGATATTGGTATTTAAGGTGTTGTGTAAAATTTAATTATTTAATTTATATCTATAAGACAGTGCCGTATTACCAAACGTTACAAGAAAATTTTAAAATCGTCACTTTTAACAGTTATTTAACATTTGGCCTGCAACGCGTCATATATTCATAATTTTAAGGGCACTTTTGATAGCTATGATTGAATTTTCGACAATTATTTTGCGTTTTGGTGAAATGGGTGAAAAAACCGGATGGACATTTATTGAGATTCCGGCAGACATCGCGCAGGAATTAAAGCCCGGAAACCGGAAATCTTTCCGCGTGCGTGGTAAATTAGATAGTCATCCCATTGCCGGTGTTGCCCTGATGCCCATGGGCGACGGTAAATTTATTATAGCCCTTAATGCCGATATGCGCAAAGGCATTTGTAAAAGTGAGGGCGCCATGTTGAAACTGCAATTAGAAGAGGACACAGAATTTATAGTAACTATTCCGGATGATTTGGCCGAGTGCTTTGAATACGAACCCGAGGCCTTTGAGTTTTTTAACAGTCTGGCAAAATCACACCGCAACTACTTTATCAAATGGATAGATAGTGCCAAAACCCAACCCACCCGCGACAAGCGCATAGCACTCACCGTAAATGCCATGGTAAAGCGCTGGGATTATAGCCAGATGATAAGGGCTTCAAGTAAAGGGTTGTAGATGTGCGGATTTTTGGATGTGCAAATATGCAGATGTGTGGGACGTGCCTGTCACCTCGTTTCTAAATATGATTATCTTTTCCGTCAGCAAACAGCTTCGGGCGAAAGCGGGCAGAACTGCGGGGGCCATGAGCGCAAAGGCGGGCATAGGAACTTGTTGCATGCGGGCTGGGAAATGAGCGGCGAAGCATGGGGCAAAAGTTCCAGCCCTAAGAGTTCTGACAGCTTTGCAGGGCAATGGCCTCGTGCGGCAAAGAAGCCTTTTGCTGGACAAGGGTTTTGTTACTTTTGCCCTCAAAAGTAATGGGCAACTGCGGCCAAGAGCAGACTGATGTTAATCATAGCACAACCAAAATCTACGTAGAGATTGCTTCGTTCCTCGCAATGACGATAGTGATAAAAAACTGACTAAAATGCGACGTGATTGCTTCGCGCCTCACAATGAAGGATCAAACTTCACTATATACCAAAATATCTTAAAAACCAAAAAGGCTCCGGTAACCACTCCGGAGCCCAATACACAATTATTATTCAACCAATTTTTACTTAAAAACGGAGTAAACATTAGTTATCTTCCAGCCGTTGCCGGTATTGGCAATGGTTACGTAGTTAGTTCTGATAAAGCCGGGATAGTACTGGTTTACCTTGATAACCGATACATCGTTATCTTCTTCCATTACATCGGCAGTAGTTGAGCAGGTTTGCTCAATATTGCGCAGACTTTCAAGATGCTTTATCATTTCTGTTTTGCTGTAGCTTACCACTTTTTTGGCTTGCACCATGTTAAACTTGGTGTTGTTGTCAATGATCTGGTCAAGCCCATCCACTTTACCATGGGTTATGGCATCTATATAAGTGTTTACCGCGTAGCTCTTGGTTAGCTTTTCTACCGGTTGTTTGCCATCCTCGGCTTTTGTTATGTTCACGGCCAGCATTAATGCTATGGCAGGGATAATTAATTTTAACGTTTTCATTTTGTGATATTTAAGGGTTTGTATTCTTTTAATTTATTTATCTATAAGACACAGGTTCATTTTAATAGGTTACACTTTTTCATCAACTATTTGCAATTAGTGTCTTTCGCACATTTCTATATTCGATATCTACGAATTTCTTCGTACAAATATCTACGATAGATTTCGTATATCAAAATGTTTTTTAAAAAATTATGTTTATCAACAAGGGATATGTAACGATGATAAGTTTACCCTGTAATATTTATGCCTTATGCCTTATATTTACCAATCCTTAATTTTTACTGCTGCTAAATGAGTGACGATTTAACTCCAAAAGATATGCCGGTAAACGGCGAAGACAGACTGCATAATGTTACCTCACTTGATGGCTTGTACGAAAACTGGTTTCTGGATTATGCCTCGTACGTAATACTCGACCGTGCCGTACCCCACATAAACGACGGTTTAAAACCCGTACAGCGCCGCATACTGCACTCGCTTAAGGAGATGGACGACGGGCGCTTTAATAAGGCTGCCAACGTTATTGGTAATACCATGAAGTATCACCCGCATGGTGATGCTTCCATTGGCGATGCCATGGTGCAGATAGGGCAAAAGAACCTGCTGATAGATTGTCAGGGTAACTGGGGCGATCCGGTAACGGGCGACTCGGCCGCGGCACCACGTTACATTGAGGCGCGCCTGTCGAAGTTCGCACTCGATGTTGTTTTTAATGCTGACACTACCATTTGGCAGGCCAGTTATGATGGCCGTAATAAAGAACCTATCACGCTGCCTGTAAAATTCCCGTTGCTGCTTGCGCAGGGCGCCGAAGGTATCGCTGTAGGTTTGGCCACCAAAATATTACCGCATAATTTTATTGAGCTGCTTGATGCATCGATAGAAGTATTGCGCGGCAACCGCCCCAATTTAGTACCCGATTTTTCAACCGGCGGTATGGCCGATTGTTCAGCTTATAACGAAGGGCAGCGCGGTGGTAAGGTACGTGTGCGCGCCAAAATTATGGAGCGCGATAAAAAAACGCTGGCCATTACCGAAATTCCTTTTACCACAACCACCGGCGGCCTTATCGATAGCGTTATCGCGGCTAATGATAAGGGAAAGATCAAGATCAAAAAAATCGAAGATAATACCGCTAAAGATGTAGAGATCATCATTCACCTGGCACCCGGTATATCGCCCGATGTAACTATCGACGCGCTTTACGCCTTTACCGATTGTGAGGTATCCATATCGCCCAACACCTGTGTAATACAGGACGATAAGCCGCGCTTTATGAGCGTGAACGATATGCTTACCGAAAGCACGTACAAAACGCGCGATCTGTTAAAAATGGAGCTGGAGATCCGCCTGAAGGAATTGATGGAGAAGATCTTCTTCAGCTCGTTGCTCAAAATATTTATACAGGAAGGGATGTACAAGCACCCCGACTATGAAAAATCATCAACCTTTGAAGGTGTGGTTGAGGTATTGAACAGGTTGTTTGAGCCGTTCTTTCCGCAGTTTTACCGCACCATACTGGCCGAAGATTATAAGAAGCTGATCGATAAACCGATGAGCAGCATTACCCGGTTCGACTTTAAGAAAACCGATGAGCAGATCAAAAACCTGCAAGACGAAATAAAACAGGTTAAACATCACCTGAAACATATTATTGACTATACCATTGCCTGGTTTGAAAAACTAAAGGAAAAGTATGGTAAAGACCGCGGCCGTAAAACCGAACTGCGCACGTTCGACAGGGTGGAAGCCGCGCAGGTGGCATTGGCCAATGTTAAGCTGTATGTTAACCGCGAAGATGGTTTCATAGGCTCAGGACTTAAAAAAGATGAGTTTGTGTGCGATTGCTCGGATATCGACGAAATTATCGTGTTCCGTGGGGATGGCCGTTTCTCGGTTACCAAGGTACAGGATAAGGTTTTTGTGGGAAAAGATATTATCCACGTAGCCGTATTTAAAAAGAACGACGAACGCACCGTATATAATATGATATATAAGGATGGGCAAAGCGGTATAGCCTATATCAAGCGCTTTTCGGTTACAGGGGTAACGCGCGATAAGGAGTACGATCTTACAAAAGGCACAAAAGCTTCTAAAACACTGTACTTTACAGCCAATCCTAACGGCGAGGCCGAAATTGTGAACATTGCGCTTAAGCCGCATTCGAAGCTCAAAAAACTACAGTTCGACGAGAACTTTGCCGAAATAGGTATAAAAGGACGTAACTCTATAGGCAATATTATTACCAAATATCCAGTTAAGAAGATATTGCTGAAAACAAAAGGCGTATCAACCCTGGCCGGGCGTAAAATTTGGTACGATGATATTTTGAAACGCTTGAATGCCGATGGCAGGGGTAAATACCTGGGCGAATTTGATGGCGACGACCGCGTGCTCAACATTTTCAGCAACGGGGTATACGAGTTGAAAAATTTCGACCTCAATAATCACTTTGATGACAAAATGATCGTTATTGAAAAATACGATGCGGAGAAGGTTTATGCTGCGGTGCATTTTGATGGCAAATCAAAAAATTATATGGTGAAGCGTTTTGTGTTTGATAATACCGCTATAGGTAAACAAACCAGCATCATCAGCGAAGAAAGCGGATCTAAACTGGTATTAATATCGGGCGCGGCGCAACCGGTAGTAAAGGTAGAGCAGGTAAAAGGTAAAGGCGGAGTTGTAGAGCAGGTAGAACTTAACCTGACCGACTTGATTGATGTGAAAGGGATGAAGGCGATGGGTAACAGGTTATCGGCACATATAGTTCAAAAAATTGAACTGATAGCCGAGCACGACGATGAGGAAGATGTACCTGATCCGGCACCTGATACTGTAGAGGCTACCGAGATCATTGAAACACCGGCAGATAAAACAACAACCGATTTGCCGCCGGTAGCGGATGCTGAAATTGAAGAGGATGTTGCTGAAGAGCAGGAAGAAATAACACCTGTTGAACCGGAGGAAAAGAAAGAAGAGAAAGTAAAAGAGAAAAAGCAGGAAACACCACCGGAACCGCAAGCGGATAAGCCGGCAAAAAAAATTGATTTTGAAATAACTAATCCGGATGATATTGATATAGACGACAAGGGGCAGTTAGGATTATTTTAATGGTTAAATTTTGAAAAAAATACGTTTTATTATATGGGTGCTCATCTGTGCGATGAGTATTAACCTGAGTTATGCACAACGATCGAAAAGCAAATCAAGAAAAAGCAAATCGAGTAAATCGGTAAGTCATAAAACTACTAAAAAGAGCAAATCAAGCCGGAGTAGTAAATCAAAAAAATCGCGCAGGGGCAGGTCGCGTTCTTATGCACGGGTGCGTGAAGAAAGCGTACGCCATACCTTCGCCTTAGGCGATTCTACCTTTTTGCTTGACGATGAGCCCATGCAAATGATCTCGGGCGAAATGCATTACACCCGTATACCCCACCAGGAATGGCGCGAGCGTATGCGCATGGCCAAAGCCATGGGCCTAAACACCATAGGCACTTACGTTTTTTGGAACGCGCACGAACCCGTACAGGGCCAGTATGATTTTACCGGCGAAAACAACATTGCCGAATTTGTGCGTACCGCTAAGGAAGAGGGCCTGTTTGTAGTACTGCGCCCAAGTCCGTACGTATGTGCCGAGTGGGAATTTGGCGGTTACCCGTGGTGGCTGCTGAAAGATAAAAACATGAAGGTGCGCAGCCAGGATCCTAATTTTATCGCTGCCTACCGCAACTACATTCTGCAATTGGGCAAGCAGCTGTCGCCATTATTGGTTACCCATGGCGGTAATATATTAATGGTACAAATTGAAAACGAATACGGCTCGTACAGCGATGATAAGGAATACCTCGATCTTAACCGTAAAATTTTTATAGAAGCCGGTTTTGATGGCCTGCTTTTTACCTGCGATGGTGCCGAGCAAATGCCTAAAGGCTACCTGCCGGGCTTTTTACCTGCAGTAAACGGATTGGATAACCCTAAGGAAGTTAAAGAACTCATTAATAAATACCACAACGGTAAAGGCCCGTATTATGTGGCCGAATGGTACCCGGGCTGGTTTGATGTTTGGGGAACCGGGCACCATAAAAGTAACGCTGATGCCGATGCCAAAAAGCTGGACGAAATACTATCGGCAGGCATCTCTATCAATATGTATATGTTTCATGGCGGTACCACGCGCGATTTTATGAATGGCGCCAACATGAACACTAAAGACCCATACGCGCCGCAAACATCAAGCTATGATTATGACGCGCCGTTGGATGAAGCCGGTAATCCCACTCCTAAATATTACAAGTTCAGGGAGGTAATAGCCAAGTATTTGCCGCCGGGAACACACCTGCCCCCTGTGCCCGAAAAGCATAAGATGACCATGGCGCTTGAATTGATTAAACTGACTACCGTGGCCCGTTTGTTTGATAACCTGCCGCAACCGGTAACAAATGACAGGCCAATGGGCTTTGAAGACCTTAACCAGGGCTATGGCTTTGTATTATACCGCACCACGGTGCACGCCGTAAACAAGGCCTTGTTGCAATTAACCCAATTGCGCGATTATGCCACCGTATATGTTAACGGCAGCCAGGTAGGTATTATGGATCGTCGTTTAAAGCAGGATACCTTGACACTGAACAACGTACCTGAAAATGCCACGCTGGATATACTGGTTGAAAATAACGGGCGCATAAATTACGGTCCTTTTTTGACCGATAACCGACACGGTATCACCGAAAAGGTTACCTTAAATAATACTGAACTGATAGGCTGGAAAATGTACCGCTTGCCGTTTGATAACCTTACGCGCCTGCGTTACGTGCCAAACAGCAATGCCGAACAAGTGCAGCCTGCTTTTTATAAAGGCCGTTTCTCGTTACGTATTACGGGCGATACCTATTTTGATATGACGGGTTTCGGCAAGGGCTTTGTGTTTTTGAACGGGCATAATTTGGGTAAATACTGGGGCATCGGTCCGCAGCAAACCATTTATGTACCGGCTGCATGGCTTAAACGCGGGCTAAACGAAGTAGCCGTGTTTGATGAACTGAACACCAACCATACAGGGTTGTCAACATTAGATCATCCGGTACTGGATAACGTGCCAAAAAACTAAACGGAAATATAACCCAAAAAAGAAAGCGCCCTCTTAACAAAAAGGGCGCTTTCTTTATATGCAGCGAGGTTGATTATAAGATCAGGATCAATACTAAGATGATAATGATGATAGCACCTACCGAAAGGTAAATACCGCCGCCACCCATAGCCTGGGCTTCGCTTTTAAGGCTTTTAAGTTCGTTTTTAACATCTTTACGTTCTTGTTTGGTCATTTGAGATTTGTCCATCTCTTTAATTTCCGCAACGCGTAATTTTATTTCTTCTATACGGGCTTCTTTTTGCTCCTCGGTCATGTTGGCAATAGCCTCTTTATTTACACCACCGTTTACTTTATCATCAAGCGTAGCTGCGTTCGAGTTAAAACCAGCCACTGTAAGCAGCATTGTAATCGCGATTAAATAAATTTTCTTTTTCATAGCTTTAAATTGTTGTGTGTTTTAACAGATAAGTTTTAAATGCTCAAAAATGTTTTATGAAAAAGCAATTTTTTAACATAAACTTCATCAAATGCTGATAAAAAAGGCAGCTTCAAAAGTATGGCCGAGTTTTAAGTGCTGTATAGCGTCTTTTTTGCTGATGTCGTGCGGCTCGCCTTCAGTATCGGTATAGCCCAGCCAGGGCTCAATGCACACAAAGTTTGCCTTTGGCTTGGCCCATATCCCCAAATGGTTAAAGTGTGGAAACTCAACCGATATGGATTTATCGTGATTGTCGTTTTTTATGCTGACCAACTTCGAGCTTATGTTTTTAAATATCAGGGCATCATCATTAAAAATATCGCCGGTAAGGTAAATACGGTTGCCTTTCATCGGTACGCTTTCGGTGCGGCCGTCAAAATAACCGTTCTTTGATATCAGGTGCCTGGTAAGCGGCTCTTCGGTTTCAAACTCTACATAGTAATCCTCGTATTTTTCGCCCTCAAAAAACGGAACCCTGAATGCCGGGTGCCCGCCTACCGAAAAATGGATGGTTTTATCATCGTGATTAATTACCTTATACGTAACACGCAAGGCGTTATCAATTAAGGTATAAATAACCTGGAAATCGAATTTATAAGGATAAGCTTGTAAAGTATGCTCGCTGTTGGGCAGCGAAAACACCGCGTGCACATCGCTCGATTCGAGCAATATATATTCCGAATGCCTGCCGAAACCATGTTTAGGCATAGGATAAGTCTTACCGTCAACCAGCAATTCGTCGTTCAACACACCGCCCACAATAGGGAACAGGTTTGGCGCATGCCATGCCCACACCGCCGGATCGGCCTGCCATAGTTGCTCGGTACCGGTAATTTTGTTGTAAATTGAGGTGAGTTCGGCTCCCTTGGTACGCATGGTAACCTTTAGTGATTCATTTTCAATAGTGATCATTTGGTTATTAATTGTTTATAATAAAGGTAGATTTTCCTGTAAATCAAACGCTATGGTAATTGAAATTATTAATTGCCGGTAGTTTTTAGTTTGGCTTTTATTACCGAATCTTTTTGCGCTGGCTTCAATCCATAGTTAAATTGGTACAAAGCACCCTCCCAATCCCCATACGACGGATTAGGTAGTACGATATACCTGCTGCCAAAATCTTTAAGCAGTTTGGCCGTTACCTCATCGCGGTTTTGCTCGGTTATGGGGTTCTCTTTATGGTTATCATACAGCACATCAAAATCGGGCAGGTTATCGCCGCATAATAAAACTATCTGGTGTGTTTTCAGCACCTCATTGCGCCTGGCTTCTTTGCTTGATGCGCCCTGTTTCAACTGCAAATGTGCGTTATCGGCATTGGGCAGATTATACAGCCGCAGGTTTTTGAGAGTGTTTTCGCGTTCGTCCTCGTCGCGGTTGGTAATGTAAAATACGGTTACGCCCTTTGATGCCGCGTATTTAAAAAATGCCGGTGCGCCGGGTACGGTATCGGCTATGGCTTTGGCTGTCCACTCTTTCCATGTTTTGGCATCGTAATCTAAATTAGCTATAGCACGTGCCGCATCGTACGGACTATTATCCAGCACGGTTTCGTCAATGTCAGTCACTACGGCTAATGGTTTGCCCGCATACGAATTTTTTAGCGCTTCATCCAACCGCAAACGGGCTATGTTATAAGCCTGAAAACATAAGGCCTTATATTCTGCCGAGCGTTGCTGCCATAAAGATGACCACACTTTGCCGTTATTAGCTGTCGATACCGTGCTCACCTTTTTAGCGGGAGCGCAGGCGGCAAGCAACCCTATAATTAATGCGAAGAGCTTGATGCGGATATGTTTCATGGTATGTTTGAGGTTACAGCTTGGTGCTTGTTTAAATTAGTGTATAAAATTATTCAACTTAAACCGAATAACAAATTCACAGCAAAGGTTTGCACAATAAGCTAACCAATTATGTAGCTATTGGTTTAGCAAATATGAAGCTTTAATACCAGTGCCTGCAATGGATAGCCGCGTTAATTATTTAATGACATAATGATGTTGGTTTTTTCTCCGGGATGACAAACAAATACGCATAATTTGTGTACAATATACATTCATTAATTATTCATGCCCATCAACCGTAATTACAGCTTTATTGCAAAGGTATACCTGTTTGTGGTATTGACATTATGCTGTACCCCGGGTTTTGGGCAGGCTTTACGGTCGGTAAAAGATTTTGATAACGGTTGGATGTTTCATTTGGGCGATGTGCCCGGTGCAGAAAAGCTTACTTTTAAACCGGTTGGCTGGCGCACGCTCAACCTGCCACACGATTGGAGCATAGAAGGGCCGTTCAGTAAAGATAACCCCGCCACTCCCGAAGGTGGCGCTTTACCCGGCGGCATTGGCTGGTACCGCAAGATTTTTACTGTGCCGCTAAGTTCAAAAGGCAAACTCACTTATATTGATTTTGATGGCGTATACCAAAAAAGCGAAGTATGGATCAACGGCCATCGTTTGGGGTTCAGGCCTAACGGCTATATCTCGTTCAGGTATGAGCTTACTGATTATCTGAACTACGGCACCAAACCTAATGTGGTTACGGTTAAGGTAGATAATTCAACACAACCCAATTCGCGCTGGTATTCGGGTTCAGGTATTTACCGTAATGTGTGGCTGGTAACCACCGGGCAGGTAGCGGTTGACCAATGGGGGACTTACGTTACTACTACCGATGTAAGCGAAGAAAGTGCCGTGATCAGTATTAAAACTACCATTAATAACAATATCCTTAATCCCGATAAAAAGTTCACGCTGTCAACCGCTATTTACGGGCCCGATGGCAAACCGATCGCCGGTAACATCTCGCCCGAATATTATTTGAAGGATGGTATGGTGAACACCAGCCAGGGCATCAGGATATTGAAACCTAAGCTCTGGAGTGTTGATAGTCCGTATTTATACAAGGTGCTCACTAAGGTAATAATGGATAATAAGCCGGTAGATGAGTACTGGACTACCATAGGCATCCGCTATTTTGATTTTGATAAGAACAAGGGTTTCAGCCTTAACGGCAAGGCCATGAAGATACTGGGCGTATGCAACCATCACGATTTGGGTAGTCTCGGCGCGGCCATCAATACCCGTGCTATGGAACGGCAACTACAGATGCTGAAAGAAATGGGCTGCAATGCGATACGCACCTCGCACAATCCGCCTGCCCCCGAACTGCTCGATCTTTGCGATAAAATGGGTTTCATTGTAATGGATGAGGCTTTCGACTGCTGGGAAAAGCCCAAGGCCAAGTTTGATTACCATCTTTATTTTAAGGAATGGGCTAAACGCGACCTTACCGATCAGCTACTGCGCGACCGTAACCACCCCAGCGTATTTATATGGAGCATAGGCAACGAAATTCCCGAACAGGGCGACAGCACCGGTACCCGCATAGCTAAAGAACTTGCCGCGGTTGTAAAGGAGTACGATAACCGGCCGATCACTACGGCGAATGATAAGCCATGGAACGGCAACTTCATTGTAAAATCGGGCGAGCTGGATTTGGTGGGGTATAACTATCACCACAATGATTACGAGAGTTTCCATAAAACCTTCCCTGGTATGAAGTTTATCGGCACGGAAACTACATCGGCTTTGCAAACACGGGGGCATTATGATATGCCCTCGGATAGTATTCGCCGCTGGCCGAATAATAAGGAGATGAAGAACGGGGTGGGCATTATGAATGCCGATTACACGGTATCGGCTTATGATAATGTATCGGCGCCATGGGGCTCAACGCATGAAGAAACCTGGAAACTCATCAAAAAGCACAATTACCTTTCGGGCATGTTTGTGTGGACGGGTTTTGATTACCTGGGCGAACCTACCCCTTATACCTGGCCTGCCCGCAGTTCGTATTTTGGCATTATCGATCTGGCCGGTTTCCCGAAGGATGTTTATTACATGTACCAAAGCGAGTGGACTAACAAGCCCGTACTGCACATTTTTCCGCATTGGAACTGGGAAGCCGGTAAAACGGTTGATGTTTGGGCCTACTATAACAATGCTGATGAAGTAGAGCTTTTTCTGAACGGCAAATCGCAAGGCGTAAAACGCCGCCGGGGTGAAGATATGCACGTAATGTGGCGGTTAAAGTTTGAGCCGGGGACACTTAAAGCGGTGTCGCGCAAGAATGGCGAAGTGGTACTTACCAAAGAAATCCATACGGCAGGTGCGCCTGCTAAAATAGAACTGGTGGCAGATAGGAGCAACCTTACCGCCACCGGAAAAGACCTTGCTTTTATAACCGCCCGCATACTCGATGCCGACGGCAACGTGGTGCCCAATGCCGATAATCGCGTCACCTTTAAACTTACCGGCAATGCTTTTATAGCCGCTGTTGATAATGGCGACCCTATAAGCCACGATCCTTTCAAGGTCGATAACGTTAAAGCCTTCCATGGCCTCGCGCTGGGCATCATACAAGCCCGGGATACCCCCGGCACCATCGCGGTAACAGCCGTTTCTCCCGGTTTATCTACAGCGGTAATTTATTTGAAGGTTAAGTAATTCCATTATATCGTCATTGCGAGGTACGAAGCAATCTCTAAGCTATACAGAGCGGCTCTGTAATTCGGGGATGCTTTAATTCCCTCCTTGGAACATAGCCGTCAATTTAAGTATTGATCAATGAAATATTTACTTGAGAGAGTAATATTATAGCGGTATATCGACTCACCCCGACTTTGCTTCGCTCGTCACCCCTCTCTCCGCAAGCGGAAAGAGGGGTTCTTGTTTTTCTTAGCCCTCTTTGCGCTTGCGCAGAGAGGGCAGGTCCAGCGAAGCGTAGACCGGGTGAGTTAACTATGCGGTTTGCTTAAAATCTTAAGTTGACGGCTATGCTCCCAATGGAGGGAATCGCACATGCCCCCGCTTTTTCTTTGCAAAACCCATGCCCTAAGCCTGTAGTCTGTGTTATCACACACCACAATTTCACCTTGCCAAACCTTGAAAACTATGTATGAACAATCTTGTTCAGCCTAAAACTTATTGTGATAAATATGATTGTACTTTTATACGTTAAAAGTCAAAAATTATTTATTTATTTGCTTTAGAAAGTATTGTATTACAAATAAATTGCTGTTTTAGGCTATTTATGCTTTGCAAAAAGTAGAGTTACATTTAAGCAATAGTATGTAATAACATATATACTTTAATACATCAATACAACTAAAGCACCATTACATTGAAAAAGGCTAATTATCAAAAGTTTCCTTACGTTCAGGTTGAAACAGAAAATACATCATGCGTTAGCGGCTGGGCAGCAGTTACAGCTAAGCTTAACGATGAAATTCAATCGGGCAAAAAGCGCATAGTTATTGAAACTTACCAGGGGGTAATAGATGCCGAACTGGTTAGCCACATTAAAGGGACCGTAAAGCACGACCACTGGATTGATGCCGCCGATGCTTTTAAAAGCGAAGAAGAGATCACCGCGCTAACCTATGCCGATGTAACTGACGACCGTATCTTTGGTTACATAACCCGCCTTAATATTGAGGATTACCTTGATACCGAAAAAGCTGAAGCGCTAAATGCAGAAGCAAAGTCGGCAGACGGAGTGGTGATTGTTTATGGTACCGGCGCGAGTTTGGTACTGCCCGAATTTGACCTGTTGATTTACGCGGACATGGCCCGCTGGGAGATTCAGCTGCGCATGCGCGAAAAACTGGTGAACAACATCGGCCTGAAAAATAACGACGAAGAGTTTTCTATTCAATACAAGCGGGGCTTTTTTGTAGACTGGCGCGCCTGCGACAGGTTAAAGAAAAAGCTATTCAGCAAGATCGATTATGTACTGGATACCAATAAGCAAGGTCAGCCTAATTTAGTAACCGGCGAAGCCGTTTTACGCGGCCTGGAGATCAGCGCGAAACGTCCTTTCCGTGTGGTACCGTTTTTTGACCCGGGGCCATGGGGCGGACAATGGATGAAAGAGGTGTGCGATCTTGACCGATCGGCAACCAATTATGCCTGGTGTTTTGATTGCGTACCCGAAGAAAATAGTTTGCTGCTCCGCTTTGGCGATACCGATGTGGAGATCCCATCCATCAACCTGGTATTTTATAAAACCGATGACCTGCTTGGTCCGAAAGTACATTCACGTTTTGGGGACGAGTTCCCTATCCGGTTCGACTTTTTGGATACCATTAAAGGCGGTAATTTGAGCTTGCAGGTGCACCCGCTTACCCAGTACATCCAGGAAAAATTTGGCATGCACTACACGCAGGATGAAAGCTATTATTTTTTAGATGTAGACGGCGAGGCCGATGTATACCTTGGTTTGCAGGAGGGCATAAATCCCGATGAAATGCTGGAGGATCTTCGTGCCGCCGATCGTGGCGAGAAGCTCTTCGATGATGAAAAATATGTAAAGAAATGGCCTGTTAAAAAGCACGATCACGTGTCTATCCCGGCCGGTACCGTGCATTGCTCGGGCACGGGTGGCATGGTGCTCGAAATTAGCGCTACGCCATATATCTTCACCTTTAAACTGTGGGATTGGGGCAGGTTAGGGCTCGATGGTAAACCTCGGCCTATCAATATTGAGCATGGTAAAAATGTGATCCAGTGGGATCGTACCGCTTCATGGGTGGAGAAGAATGCCCTTAATTTGGTTGAACCTTTAGGCGAAGGCGATGGCTGGCGCGAGGAACGTACCGGCCTTAACGAACTGGAATTTATTGAAACCCGCCGCCATTGGTTTACCGGCAAGGTGAGCCACAATACCAACGGAATAGTGAACGTGCTAAACCTGGTGGAAGGCCGTGAAGTAATAGTAGAAAGTCCGGCGAATGCTTTCGAACCCTACGTAATTCATTACGCCGAAACCTTTATAGTACCCGCCGCGGTAGGCGAATACACCATTCGCCCGCATGGCGAATCGGAAGGGCAGGAGTGTGCTACGCTGAAGGCCTACGTACGAGTATAAACCAATTGATACCCTAAATATTATGAGTAAAGAAGCGCAACTACAGCCATCCACCACGGGTTTTGTAGTTAAAATTACGGTGGTGGCCGCCCTGGGCGGTTTATTATTCGGGTACGATACCGCTGTAATTGCGGGCGTTATCGGCCTTATAAAAACAAAGTTTGGGCTTACACCTGCAATGGAAGGCTGGGCTGCCAGCAGCGCAATATGGGGTTGCGTAATTGGCAGCGGCGTTGCAGGTTATATGAGTGACAGACTTGGCCGCAAAACCACACTGATATTTACAGCGATACTATTTGCCGTATCATCCATAGGTGCGGCATTGCCAACTAATTTAACACAATTTGTGCTGTTCCGTATTGTTGGCGGTATTGGCATAGGCGCGGCATCTATGCTGTCGCCATTGTATATTTCGGAGATAGCTCCACCTAAAATACGCGGTAAACTGGTGAGTGTTTACCAGTTAGCCATTGTTATCGGTATTAACCTGATCTACTTTGTTAACCTCAAAATAGCTTCGTTAGGCACCCACGAGTGGAAGGTGGAAACAGGCTGGCGCTGGATGATCGCTTCGGGATTATTGCCATCGGCCTTATTCCTGATACTGTTGTTCCTGGTGCCCGAAAGCCCGAGATGGCTGATCAAAAAGAACCGTTCGGCAGAAGCCTTAAATACATTAGAACGCTTGAACGGTAAAGAGGAAGCCTTAGCCGTAGTGCAGGAAGTAGAACTTACCCTTAACCAAGAGAAAGGTACCATTGCCGAATTATTTAAACCCGGCCTGCGCAAAGCGATGATAGTTGGTGCTGTACTGGCGCTCTTCTCGCAGATTACCGGGATAAACGCCATTATTTACTACGCGCCCAAGATATTTGAAAATGCCGGTTCAAGTACCGATACCGCGTTGCTTCAAACGGTGATCATCGGTGTTATCAACACGCTGTTTACCTTTATCGCTATCGGCTTTATTGATAAACTTGGCCGTAAAACGCTGCTGCTATGGGGAGTTGCCGGTATGATTATCGGGCTGGCGGGGACCGGTTATAGTCTGTATAACCAGTTGGATGGTATCTGGTTGATGGTATTCATCTTCCTCTATATCGCGTCGTTCGCGGCATCGCTCGGGCCAATTCCGTGGGTAATCATTTCGGAGATCTTCCCCACAAAAACGCGCGGTATCGCCATGTCGTTCTCCACCACCGTATTATGGATCGGCGTTTTACTCATCACGCAATTCACCCCCATGCTGTTAGAGCCGGGCTTACTGTCCGACAAAAAAGAAGAAGCCGGAGCGTTTACCTTCGGACTGTTCCTGATAGCTGCGCTGATATTATGGGTGTTCACGCTGATAAGAATACCGGAAACCAAGAAGAAGACTTTAGAGGAGATTGAATTGAGTTGGAAGAAGTAAGGGGGGAGACGTTTCTTTTCTCGTAGTGAGGTTTAAAATCAATGTTCCTCCGAAGGTGAGATACAATATTAAATAACGGGGCTTGTCACCCTGAGCTTGTCGAAGGGTGCGTGGGTGATGGCCTCTGCGCACGATCCTTCGACAAGCTCAGGATGACCCTTTATAGGCGTGTTTTCTAAACACGTCATCGCTTTGTTCTTCGTTAGGAATGGTTGTGCTGTAATTGGGCGTTAGTGGATGTACTTTTTTCTTTTCTCTCAAAAGAAAAAAGTACCAAAAAAGAAAAGTCGCGGCTGCGCAAGGAACTATGTTTGGCTTGTGCTGTGGCAGGGCTTGTGCTATCCGTTCCTTACGATGCCGCATTTTTGTGGGTATGAAAGGTTGTACTTTTACAAATTTACTTGTCATCTCGAAACGTAGTGAGAGATCTTCTTCGCCGTGGAAGTCTGCTACTTGCTTGGTGAAGAAGATCTCTCCTCGTTTCTCGTCAAGATGACATTGAAAATAAAAGAGGTGCGGATAATTTTATTATCCGCACCTCTTTTATTTAACTCCTGAATATCTATTTACTGATATTGTATATAGATAGGAGCAGGCTTGTATTTTAACAGCTCGGCAGGGGTTAACATGCGGTGCGGCTCTTTCTTAAGGTCGTTTTTGTAGAATAATTTAAAGCCGGTGAACTGTACCGGTTCCGAGAAAATGAAGTGACGGTAAGTGCCCAGTTTCAGGTCGGGTTCGCCCCAGCCATCCATATCCATTACTACCTGTACTTCAGGGCGCAATTTTATGTTTTGGTAGTTGGTCACCATTTTACGGGTAAAGCGGTGTATGATCAAAATTTTTGGAGGCAGGTTGTATTTCTTAACCAAATCGGCCAGGTAGCCTGATACGTAGTTAATGTCAGCTGCATCATAAGTACCTATCCGTTTACCCGGTTTCGAACCATCCTTCATAGAAAATTCCGGATCCATACCGAAGTGAACCTGCGGCATCATCAGGTATTTTTCAAGCAGAGGTAACTCATCTTTAATGGTACTTAAAGAAACCTGCACATCTAAAAACACAATACCATCTATCTTTTTGGCAAGGTATAGTACCGTGTCAATTTGTTTAAAAGGCATGCGGTAACGGTATTTACCATCTTTGCCGCCATCGCCCTGTGCTACTACTGCAATATAATGGAGGGCAGGTTGTACAGGTGTTTTAGGATCAGCTTTTTCCCAATTTTTGGCTTCTACCTTTAGTTTGGCCAGCATTTCTTTAGGCGGTAATTCGCCCAGTATTCCCATTTTTTTAGAGAAGAGGTTACCGTAAAACGATACCACACGTTTAAACGGCAATATGGCGCCGGCTAAAGGATATGGCGTTTTTTTAACAGGCCATTTACCGGTAGTGTCGCCATTAGCCAGCTTCACCATCAGCGAATCGTATAAGGCGGTATCAATAGGCGTAAGTACAGCTTTTACAGTGGTATCGGCACCATCCGCGGTAGCGGCCGCGCCGCCGGCAGTATTTGCTTTAGTGGTTTTGCCGCCGGTTTGTGAACAACTCGAAAATAAACTTAGCGATGAAAACGTGAATAATCCTGCAAGCAGGACGTGTTTTAATTTCATAAATATTGGTTGATGTGCATGCCGGCTAACTAATTTACCGGGACTTGTTTGTTGTAAATATAATTTTTTGCGGGGGCTAATCAGCTTTTATTTTTATAAAATTTACCGAATACGCCCAACGGTAATTTAGGGCCTGCGGTGGCTTGCAGGTATAGCTCGCCGGTTTCTAAATTCTGCACTTTGGGGTAAGCGCTGCGGATCAGGTTCTCGATAATTACCGACGAAAACCCAAGCGAATAGGTGTTCAATATCAGAAAATGTTCTTCCGGGTCAAGTAATTGAATCACATCGTGCATCATCTCGTTGATGTGGTCTTCCAGTTTCCATTTTTCCCCGTTAGGGCCATGGCCGTAGGCAGGTGGGTCGAGGATGATGCCGTTATATTTTTTACCACGTTTAACTTCACGTTTCACAAATTTCAGGGCATCTTCCACCATCCAGCGGATGTTGGTAAGGCCCGATAATTCCTGGTTTTCGTTTGCCCAGGTAACAACCTGTTTAATCGAATCCACGTGCGTGGTATCGGCACCGGCAGCCCTTGCTACTAACGACGCGCCGCCTGTATAAGCAAACAGGTTAAGCACCTTTGGCTCGGGCGTTGTAAAGCTTTTTACGTTTTGGGTGATATAATCCCAGTTAACCGCCTGCTCCGGGAAAATACCCAGGTGCTTAAATGAGGTTAACCCTAAACGGAATTTGATAGCTACTTCGTTGTTCTTATATTCGATATGCCAGCGTTCAGGCGTTTTCGGGCTCTTTTTTACCCAGTCGCCAGCGGTGGCCGAACGGCCTTTGAATTTTATATGGTGTAAGCGTTGCCATTCGCTTTCGGGCAATTGCTTGTTCCAAACAGCCTGTGGTTCAGGGCGTATCAATATCACCTCGCCAAAACGCTCCAGCTTCTCAAAGTCGCCGCAATCAATCAGCTCATAATCTTTCCAGTGCGTTGGTGTAAGTAGTTGGATCATTTTTTAGTTAGTATCGAGTAGTTAGTATCAGGTATCAAGATTTCTTAATAACCGGCAATTCTGCAAAAGTAGCTAAAATTAATTATTATGTATTTAAAGATGGAACGTGTACAGCAACATACATGTAACTGATATTTTGTCTTGCTACTTGCTACTAACTACTCGATACTAATCTAAAAACTACAATTTTTCCTTGGCTGCCTGCATAAATTTGCTGGCGAAAACAAAGTCGTTGAGTTCTTGAAGGTCGGTATGGGCTATTTCTTTGTTTGAGCCTTCCCACCATTTCTGGCCCTGGTGAAGGAAAATGATATGGTCGCCGATGCCCATTACCGAGTTCATATCGTGGGTTACTATCACGGTAGTGATCTGGTATTCCTGGGTAAGTTCATTGATCAGTTCATCTATCAGGATAGATGTTTTTGGATCGAGGCCGGAGTTTGGCTCATCCACAAATAAATATTTTGGTTGCATGGATATGGCGCGGGCAATACCCACACGCTTTTTCATACCGCCCGAAAGTTCTGCCGGGAATAGTTTGTTTTTACCGGCCAGGTTTACCCTTTCGAGGCAAAAGTTGGCACGGTCGAGCTTTTCGGCTTTTGATTGCTTGGTGAACAGGTTAAGCGGGAACATGATATTCTCTTCAACCGTCATGCTATCAAACAATGCCGAGTTTTGAAACAGCATACCAATTTGTGTACGGATAGGCACACGCTGCTCAAAATCCATTTCGGTAAAGTTCTCGTCCTCAAAAAATACCTGCCCCCTGGTTGGTTCGTGCAAGCCTACAATGCACTTAAGCAATGTGGTTTTACCTGAACCCGAGCCACCTATAATAAGATTGTTTTTGCCTGTTTTAAAAGTAGCGCTGATGCCTTTAAGTACATCGTTATCGCCAAAAGTTTTGTAAATGTCTTTAATTTCGATCATAGCATTAAACGGGTAATAACAAGATCAGCAAATAAGATCATTACGCAACTGTATACCACACCCTGTGTAGCCGACTGGCCTACTTCTAAAGCACCACCACTGGTATAAAAACCCTGGTAAGCACAAACGGAAGCAATGATGAAACCAAACGCTACAGCCTTAACAAGGGCAACTTTTATAGTTAAACCATCAAAGCCATCGGTAACGCCCATCAAATAATCAGCAGGACTAATGTCACCCGATGCTAAGCAGGCAATGTAACCGCCCGTTATACCCAGTAAAATTGAGATGGTAACCAGTATGGGTACCATAGTCATTCCCGCTATAATTTTAGGTGATATGAGATAACCGGGCGCGTTAACACCCATTATTTCGAGCGCGTCTATCTGTTCGGTTACTCGCATGGTGCCAATTTGCGACGCGATGCTTGAACCCACACGACCCGCCAAAACCAAGGCTGATATGGTAGGACTAAATTCGAGTATGGTGGAGTCGCGGGCAATTTTACCGGCAATACTTAGCGGCACTAACGGACTATTCAACTGAAAAGCAACCTGAATGGTAGTAGCCGCGCCGATAAATACGGATATGATAGAGATGATACCCAGCGAGCCTATGCCCACCGAAACCATTTCGCGCATTACCTCGGCCCAGTATACACTGAATTTCTCGGGTTTTTTAAAGCTTAAACGTAGTAAGAGTATATATTTTCCTAAACTATAAAACATTGGTAAGCGTAAAATTCGGTTAAAAATACATTTTTTAAATTACATGCCGCTTTCAAGTACACATTAACTTACGCTGTATATGTTGTAAAAAGATGCCAGTATTCACGTTAATAATAAACAAAGGCACAAATTGTTTTAGCGTTGCAGGTTATTTACTTAATAGGATGGGAATAACCTGCCGTCGCGAGTTTAGCACAGCGTAACTCGTGACACAGCATGGCGTAAGCTTTCAGCTTACATTAAAAACAGATAAATTGTATTATTTTACATTCATGAGCCTTGCACATAAAATTAGAAACCCGGAACAGCCACATTTCGTAACATTTTCTGTAATCAGATGGATAGATGTATTTACACGCCGCGAATACAAGGATGTTATTGTTGATAGCCTTAAATATTGTATTGCACATAAAGGGCTTGAGCTTTATGCATGGGTAATTATGAGTAATCACGTACATCTGATTATTCGCAGTAGTGATAAACCAATGCAAGACATTCTTCGTGATATTAAAAGGCATACTTCTAAAATGATCATCAATGCAATTGCCGAAAATGTGCAAGAAAGCAGGCGCGCTTGGATGCTTTGGTTTTTTGAACGGGAAGGGAAGCTAAATCCCAATAATGAAAATAATCAGTTTTGGCAACACGGTAATCATCCAATCGAATTATTTAGTAACGAGGTAATGGAACAGAAGCTTGATTATATTCATAACAATCCTGTTGTAGCTGGTTGGGTTGATGAACCCGAGCATTATTTATACAGCAGTGCAAGAGATTATGCCGGTAATAAAGGATTAATTGATGTGATACTGATGAATTAGTTTGTAAGCTGAAAGCTTACACCATGCTTAGTCACGAGTTACGCTGCGCTAAACTCGCGACAGCTATTGTCCCTTCCTCACAGCATTTTCTACCATTATTCATAACTCTGCTGTAAATTTGCTTACTTTAAAGCTTAACTATTACTATTACACATCCATATTATTTACATGAAGAACGCCATTATTACCGGTGCCACCAAAGGAATGGGCCGCGCTATTACCATTGCCCTTGCCAAAGAAGGAATTAACGTTGCCGTATGCTCGCGCAATGCCGAAGAACTGGCTGCTTTTGAAGCCGAATTAAAAGCAATTAACCCTCAAATTGAAGTTGCCGCCATGGTTGCCGATGCCAGCGACAAGCAGCAACTGAAAAAATTTGCCGAATTCACCGAGAAAAAGCTGGGTTTCATCGGAATTATTGTGAATAACGTGGGTATGTACAAGCATGCTTCTATACTTAACGACAGTGATGATTCCTTCGAAAAACAGGTGAATACAAACCTCGTTCCGGCCTATGAACTGTACCGTTTCTTCGGTAAAAGTATGGTTTCTGTCGGTGAAGGGCATATATTCAATATATGCTCGGTTGCAGGTATAAACCCTATAGCAGAGGCAGGGGTGTATAGCGTAACAAAATATGCTTTGTTAGGTCTTAATAAGGTAATGAGGCTCGAAATGCAGCAGCACGGTGTTAAGGTAACAGCCATCATTCCCGGATCAACATTAACAGATTCATGGAAGGGAATGGAGGTAGATAAAAACCAAATGGTACTGCCCGAAGATGTAGCATCAGCCATCATTACAATATATAAAATGAGTAAGGGCGCAAATGTTGATGAGATAGTGATCAAACCGGCAGGCGGCCAATTGTAAAACTATTAAACTGTAAATAATATGGAAAAGAAACTTTATCGCGACGAACAACACAAGGTAATAGGTGGTGTTTGCGCCGGACTGGCAGATTACTTTGGTGTAGATGTAACCATCATCAGGGTGGCCTTTGCTTTCGCATTGGTATTAAAGGGAGTAGGCTTTTTGCCTTACATCATCCTTTGGATCGTATTGCCTAAAAAGAACCCGTTTTTGTATGGCCCGGGCCCAACGGTAGATTATACCGTACCCCCGCAAGAACCATTCAACCCTTTCACTAACACCAACACGCCGCCGCCATTTGGCTCAGGTCCGTTTGGTAAAGGCGCTCCGTTTGCTGTGCCGCCGTTGCCAAAACGTAATTCAAACTTTGCGGTAATAGCAGGCGCTGTATTAATTGTGATGGGTGGAGCATTCCTGTTCAACGAGTTCGATCTGATACCCGATATTGACTTTGACATATTTTGGCCGATAGTATTGGTACTGGCAGGTATAGGCTTCATTTTTTCGGGAGCACGCAAACAGCCTTGGGATAGGAAAGACTGGAGCCAGACTCCTCCGCCTGCCGAGCCTAAAGAGCCGCAAGACTTTGATGTAAACAACCACAATAACACTAACGATAACCCTCCAACTGTATAATCATGAGAAGCGATAAAATAATTCCGGGTTTAGTACTCGTATTAATAGGCGGTGCTTTCCTTTTGCACAACTTAGGCTATATTGATTTTCACTGGGGCAACTTGTTCCGCTTATGGCCTGTGTTTTTAGTAATTGCAGGTGTTAACCTGGTACTGTCAAACACCCGTGCTCCATGGGCTATAGGTGTAAAGGTTCTGGTAGTATTGCTGGGTTTCGGCCTTATCATATTTGCTAACCCGGGCAGGGGCTACCATTTCTGGGGGCCATTTAAATACCATTACGACTACAGTGATAGCAACCACGATAATGACGATGACGACGACGATGACAACGATACCGTTACAGCAGGTAAGGGCATTGTGAAAGTTGAAGGCAAAAGCGCTTTTAACGAACCTTTTGTTGCCGATACCCGCTACGCCCGCTTAAACGTTAACGGTGGTGGTACGGTATATAAATTATCAGATACCACGGCGCAATTGTTCCATGCCGATACTAAAGAGGTAATGGGGCGCTATGAGTTCAGTAGCACTAAAGAAGATTCGGTAGCGGTGCTCGATTTCAGGATGCGCAGCAAAAAAGGCCACATCAACTGGAGCAGCGATAACAGCAATGTTGCCACCTTCAGGTTAAACCCTAACCCTGTTTGGGATATCAACGTAAAAACAGGCGCTACCGAGTTAGATTTCGACCTTACCAAATTCAAGGTTCGTTCGGTTACGTTAAACGGTGGCGCGGCTTCGCTTACTGTAAAATTAGGTCAGCCTTTAGAACTTACCAGTGTGGAAGTTTCAACAGGCGTATCTGAAGTGAACATCAGCGTACCGCAAAACGCGGCTTGCAGTATAACAAGTTCATCAGGCCTGTCGTCAACACATTTTGATGGCTTCAAAAAAATAAAAGACAACTACTACGAAACCCCCGGATATGCAGCCGCTAAAAACAAGATCCACATTAAAATGAGCGGTGGTATATCGGAGTTCAACGTAAAAAGATATTAAATACGATTAGTTTTTTAGTTTGCAGTTTATGTTAGGCAGTTTGTATTATATGCAGGCTGCCTTTTTTGTTTACAGTCCACACTTCGAACATCCCCTACCTGCCGCCGCTCCGGCTCCAGCCGAGTGGCAACTATTTCACGGCCTCCGGCCGTCGTGTTTTAATATTACATGATTGACAGCGGCGGGACGCCGCGGGATAGTTGCCACTTGGCTGGAGCCAAGCGGCTGCGCTTTCTTTTTAATTTTTAGCAGAAACAAATAAAAATGGGCGGTTAGCAGGATTGCTAACCGCCCATGGCGTTAAACTCAAAAGCTGACTAAACAGCGTCAGATAATGAAGTGAAGGTAAACTCGTTGATCTTCATTGGCGGAATCATCGCGCTTGCGCCCGATTCACCGCTTACGGTACGTTCCGGTTTGCCCAGTGTTTCTAAATTGTTGAGCATGATCACCGGACTTTCATTAAACCTGAAATTCTTTATCGGGAACTTGATCTGTCCGTTCTCAATGTAAAAAGTACCATCGCGGGTAAGGCCGGTATACAGTAAAGTTTGCGGATCAACGGAGCGGATGTACCATAAACGGGTAACCAATATGCCCTTGGCCGTGCCTTTTATCAAATCTTCTAAACTGGCGGTGCCACCATCCATAATAAAACCGTTAGGGTAGGGCACAGGTTTTACACCTTTCTTTTGCGCCCAATAACGCGAGTAGTACATGTTTTTTACTACGCCCTTTTCAATCCAGTTGGTTTTTACAAGGGGCAGGCCTTCGCCATTATAATTGGCCGTTGGTAGCTCGATGTTCGATGGGTCGGAATAGATATTGATGCGTTCGTCTACCAGTTTTTCACCCATTTTGGTTTTGCCGCCGGGAGCGCTCAAAAAACTGCGGCCTTCATCGGCACTGCGGGCGTCTAACGATCCCCAAAGGTTTTCGAGCAATACAATACCTGCGGCGGGCTCCAGTATTACAGTATACTTGCCGGGTTCAATGGCTTTGGCCGCTACCGATTTGGTAGCTTTTTGCGCCGCTATCTGCGATGCCGACAGCGCGTTCATCTTGGCTACGTCGTTAAAATCCTTTGCCATATAACCCGAACCTGTGCTATCTGCCGTGCGCAGCGTTACCGAAAAGTTAACGTTGGTATAGGTGTTATAGGTAAACAAACCCTTTGAGTTTAACCTGGCCGAATAGCCCGCGCTGTTTTGTACAAAGCCGGCAGCGGTAAGCTTATTATCTTTTGATACCTGTAAGCTTTGCGCCACCATATCGGTGCGTTGTTTCGGCGTGATAGCGGCGGTGGCTTCTACATAAGTTTTAGCTTCGGGGCCATAAGTTTGCGGACCTAAGAAGGGCATATACTCCGGGTTTTCGGGTGCCAGGCGTGCCAGATCTTCTGATTGGCGAACAGCTTTGGCTATGCTGGCATCATCAAACTCGTTAAGGGTAACTATACCCAGTTTTTTGCCGAAGGCTGATGAGATAACGATATTGGTTTGGCTGATGAACCCGCTGGTTGATACCGAATTACGGGCATAACGGATATTGCCGCCATCGCTGCCGCTGATGCTGGCCTCGGCTTCGTCAGCTTTGGAGTATGATAATATTTTTTTGAGTAAAGCCTGGGCTTCGTCTTTTGTTAAAATAGGCATATCAGATCTTTCTTGCTGTGTTAATAACATTTACACCATTAAACCTTGTAGTTGCCGCGCCGTGCGATACCGAGTTGATTTGCGGCGGCTGACCTTTTCCGTCAAAGAATGTTCCGCCTAAACGGTAGTCACTTTTGTCGCATATCGCGCTGCATGAGTTCCAAAACTCCTGCGTGTTTGACTGGTAAGCAACATCCTTCAGCATAGAGCCTATTTTGCCGTTAACTATCTCGTAAAATAACTGTCCGCTAAACTGAAAGTTATAACGTTGCTGATCTATCGAGTAGGAACCATCGCCCACAATGTAAATGCCTTTCTCTACATTTTTGATCATATCGGTTGGTGTAAGCGGATCATTGCCCGGCTTAAGCGAAATGTTCGGCATGCGCTGAAACTGTACATCGCTCCAGCTATCGGCATAACAGCAACCTTGTGATTCTTTAAGGCCGATGATATGTGCCTGATCGCGGATGGTTTGGTAGTTTACAAGCACGCCATCTTTAATAATATCCCACTCTTTGGTGGCAACGCCTTCGTCATCGTACCCAACAGCGCCTAATGAACCGGGCTGTAATTTATCGGCCACAATGTTTACCAGTTTGCTGCCGTAGTTGAATTTTTTGCTTTCCCATTTGTCCAGCGTAAGGAAACTGGTACCGGCAAAGTTAGCCTCGTAACCCAGCACACGGTCGAGCTCGGTAGGGTGGCCTGATGATTCGTGAATAGTGAGGTATAGGTTGGTAGGGTCGAGCACCAGATCGTACTTACCGGCTTCTACCGATTTCGCGACGAGCTTTTCGGCAGCCTGCTTAGCCGCAAGCCCGGCATCTTCAATCATATCATACCTGTCGCGGTAAAGGGTAGTTACAGATTGTATCTTATCCTCGGCACGGGGGATAAGGTATTCGTAACCCATTCCTCTCGGTGAACCTAACGCGTCGCGGGTTTCAAACTTGCCGCTTTTGGCATCCACCTTAGTTACAGTAAAGCTTGGCCATATCCGGTGAATATCCTGATCGATGTATGAACCATCGGTTGAGGCAAAGTACTTTTGTTCATTCACTAAAAACAGGAACGAGTTAACGTAGCTCGCGCCGCCTTTCATGGCTGCCGCGTTAACGGCCAGCAACAGGTCGGCTTTTTCTTTTATGGGCACCTCAAAGGCGTTCTTTTCTATCGGTGTTTTCCAGCTTACCTCACCGTAGCCTTTTTGCGGGGCAAGCTGCACAGGCTCGGTTTGTATGCGCGAGTTCTCTTTAGCTATGGCTACGGCCAGTTCGGCAGCTTTGGCAATGCTGTCCTTATCCAGCTTATCGGTAGCCGAAAAGCCCCAGCAGCCGTTAGCTATAACTCGGATCCCCATTCCATACGATTCGGTGTTTACTACATTCTCCACCTTATCCTCACGTGTAATAACGTACTGATTATTGTAACGGCCAAGGCGAACATCGGTATAAGTGGCGCCTTTCGCACGCGCGGCATTCAAGGCTACATCTGCTAATTGTTTTTTTATGGCCACATCCACCTGCTGTAAATGGGCATCGGGTGGTACGGGGTGGCCCATGGCAGGCAGGCGACTAAGTAAGGCGCTGCTCACGCCCATACCCGTCAGATAGAGGAAGTCTTTTCTTTTCAAGGTTGGTCAGGGTTTAATTGTCCTAATATAAAAATTATATTAAGTTAAAGCTAACCTTCAGCGTTTTAACCCCTCTTTTTAATAACATAAGTTTTGGCCAGCTGATCGTGCCAACCCTGGCGTTTACTATCCCATGCAACATTCAAAAATCCTAAACCGCAAATTAAGCTGGATAATATTTTGCCGAAATTACGCCCCAATGCCTGTAAGAAAGTTACACGCCCACCCTGATAATTTACCACTACCAATTTGCATATCAATTTACCAATACTGCCTTGCAGGCTGGTTGATTCAAATAGTGCATGATAAATAAACATACCAAGACCGCCGGCTACATTGAGCAGACTTTCATTACCGGTAATATCGGTATAAGATCCGCCTGTAAATTCAGCTATAACAGCTATTACACCCAGTACGAGAATCAAAAATATGATCAATACAAAATAATCAATAAAATAAGCCAGCAACCGCCAGCCAAAATTGGCATAGTTTCCTTTTGCCGGCTGATAAATGCCCTGTGAAACGAAGTATTCATTAAACTCGGGCAGGTCAATAGCCTGTTGCCATTCAGTAGCCAGGGGTGATAGCACAAAGGCATCGGGTTGCAGGTTGTTATCCATTAACTCGTCGTGTGTGAATGGCCCGGTTTGCTGCCCGTCAACCAAAATGAAATAGCTGTTGATCATTAATGCGATAAAGTTTAGTGGAAATATAAGAAAAAAGATCGTCAGGAATTAAGCGCGTACATTACAATATTTACAGCGAACTTGGTATTGTCTTCGGCCAGGAAACGTTTGTTGCGGTAATCGTAATCCCACTCGCAACCATAATCTTTATTGCTGTATAGCACACCTATGCGGCCGTTTATTTCTATTGCCTTCAGGTAATCGTGCACCAGGTCGTCGCCCCAGCCATTCAGTTCAAAAGTAGTATTGGGCGGTCCTTTCTCAAACTTGAAAAAGGAACTGTATAACTTATGGGTGTTCGGGATTTTTTTTAAAGCCGCTGGGCCGAATAATTTAGCCATCTGCGCCTCGAACGATTTGGCAAACAACCCGTCGATGTCGTGATTGCAGTCATCGGCAAAAACAAAGCCCCCGTTTTGGATATACTTTTTAAAGTTGGCGCTCTCCTGCGCGTCAAACTGAACCAGCTTATGGCCGCTGATGTAACAGAACGGCGCCGAAAATATTTCGTTACTGCTCAAGGCTATCACTTTTTCCTGCTCGTCAATAGGCAGGGTAGTGTATTCGAGTAATGAATTAAGCAGGTTTGATGGCATCCGCTGGTCGGTATCCCAGTCGCCGGAGTGGTAGGTGAGCCTTGTAAAAGTAAATTTCGATCCGTTAATCATGCAGCACTAAAAGTAGTGGAAAAAAATATGCGAAAATCACTTTTGGCGGCAGTTGTTGTAAAGTTTTAGATACTTTGTTAACTTATGGCAAAAATTAACGCAAAGGGTAATATATTACCTGTGTTTAACGGCAAAGCGGTTAAACAATAAAAACTGACTTAAAATTTGGAACTCACGGAAAACAATGTAAAGGCATTGCTGGCCAAACTGCCTTTGTTAAAAAACGAGATTCAGAAGGTAATTGTGGGGCAAGACCACATACTCGACGAATTACTGGTTGCCTTTTTAGCCGGCGGGCATTGCCTGCTGGAAGGAGTACCCGGGCTTGCCAAAACGCTCATCGTTAAAACCATGTCGCAGGCGCTGCACCTGTCGTTCAGGCGAATACAGTTCACCCCCGATTTAATGCCTACCGACATTGTGGGCACCGAAATACTGGAAGAAGACCACGCCACCGGCAAACGTTTTTTCAAATTCAACAAAGGCCCGTTGTTTGCCAATATTATTTTGGCCGATGAAATAAACCGTACGCCACCCAAAACGCAATCGGCCTTGTTAGAGGCCATGCAGGAATTTGAGGTAACTTATGGCGGCCAAACCTATCCGCTCGACAGGCCGTTTTTTATACTCGCCACCCAAAACCCCATTGAGCAGGCAGGCACCTACCCATTGCCCGAAGCGCAGTTAGACCGCTTTTTACTGCTGGTACAAATTGGCTACCCAACCGAGCAGGAAGAATTAGCGATACTGAACCAAACCACAGGCACAAAAAAAGCCACCGTTAACCCCGTAATAAGCGGCGAAGAAATTTTACAGGCCCAACAACTGGTAAGGCAGGTAACCATCAGCGAAGAACTGGTGGCTTACGTAAGCGGTATTATCCGTGCTACCAGGCCCGATACCACCACCAACAGCTACGTAAAAGAATGGGTACGCTGGGGAGCCGGTCCGCGTGCCGGGCAGGCGCTGATACTAACGGCCAAAGCCCGTGCCCTGCTGAAAGGCAGGTACGCCGTACTGAAAGAAGATATACAAGCCATGGCCACACCCGTACTAAGGCACCGCATCCTCATGAACTTTAAAGCCGAAGCCGAAGGCATTACCGCCGATAAAGTGACCGGGGAGTTGATTAAAGGTTAAAGGAGGAAAGGTGAAAGCTTAAAGGCAGAAAGGTTAAAGCTAAAAGGTGGAAAGGTGAAAGCAAAAAGCAAAAAGCCAAGTCAAATAACTCCCTCTTTGCGCAGCAGAGAGGGATGTCGAGCAAAGCGAAGACAGGGTGAGTTAACATCGGCGACTGACTCACCCCCAGCCCCTCTCTGCTGCGCAAAGAGGGGAGTTGAAAAGAAGTAAAAAAGCGAAAAGGTCGAAGGTGAAAAACAAAATAACTCCCTCTTTGCGCAGCAGAGGGGGATGTCGAGCGAAGCGAAGACAGGGTGAGTTAACATCGGCGATTGACTCACCCCAACCCCTCTCTGCTACGCAAAGAGGGGAGTTGAAAAAGTGTTAAAGCGATAAGCCAATGACTAATGACCAATGCCTCAATGACTAACGTGAACGACTAAAGTAAATCCGAAATTGAACATCCGAAATCCGAAATCAAAATATGCTTGATCCTAAAGTATTAATAACCATAAAAGATTTGCCCTTGCTGGCGAAAACGGTTATTGATGGCTTTATGAACGGCTTTAACAAAAGCCGGGTAAAGGGCCCCGGACTTGAGTTTAGCCAGTACCGAAGCTACCAGCCGGGGGATGATCTGCGCTGGCTGGACTGGCGCATGTTTGCCCGGTCGGACAGGTATTACATTCGGGAGTCGGAGGTGGAAACAAGTATTTCTGTAAGGTTTTTGGTAGATGCCAGCGCCTCTATGGCGCATGATGATAACGGGGTGAGCAAGATAGCTTATGCCCGTTTTTTGGCGGCTTCGCTGGCTTACCTGGCCAACAGGCAGGGCGACGCTGTGGGGCTGTATGTATTTCAGGAAGGCGGTTTGTTCTCGCTCGCTTCCAAACCCGATCCGCAGCATTTACAACGTTTGTATTATCACCTGCAAAATATAGAACCGGGCGGTACATTCACCAAACCCGTAAATTATAAAGAATTGTATAATGGCAACGGCCGTAAGGAGTTGCTGGTATTTATTACCGATATGTACCAGGCCGATGGCGAGATCAACCAACTGCTCGATTCGCTGGCGGCTTTAGGGCACGAGGTAATTGTTTTTCACCTGATGGGGCAAAACGAATTGGATTTTGACTTTAAAGGATATTCGTCGCTGCAAGACCTCGAAACCGGCGAAACCATACAGGTAGACACGCTGCAAGCCAAACAATACAAAGAGAAATTACAGCAGCATTTAGAGGATACCCGCATGCAACTGCTGGGCAAAAACATCGCCTACAGCATGATCAGCACCGCCGAACCACTCGACAAAGCCCTGCGGGATTTCCTGGTAAGGAGGGCCAAAAGCTAAAAATGAAAAATTAAACTACCATCAACTAACTATAAAATTTCACTACTCACTGCTATCAATTCACCACTGACTATTTAACTTCTGACTAAAATTGTTCCTCCTCAATCCAATATGGTTATTTGCACTCGCCGCGTTAAGTATACCGGTGCTCATACACCTGTGGAATATACGGCCGGGCAAAGTATTAAAGGTGGGGAGCATCGCGCTCATCAGCGAGGCATCGCGCAAAAGCAGCCGTAGTTTTAAAGTGACTGATTTGCCTTTATTGTTGTTGCGTTGTTTGCTGCTGGCCTTAGTGGCATTTTTACTGGCGCAACCGGTATGGCAGCAATGGGTTAAACCGGCAAAATCAAAGGGCTGGGTATTGATACCGAAGGCGCAATTTGCCGAAACCTATCAAAAATTTAAGCTGCAAACAGATTCCCTGTTGAAAGCCGGGTACGAACTGCATTATTTTAATAATGGGTTCAGTGTGGTAGATACGGCAACCATGCTGCTGAAGGATACTACTGCTCTAAAAGATACCATCCCAACAAACTACTGGACATTAGTAAAGCAGCTAAACGGTAGGTTAAATACCGATGCCCCCGTTTACATATTTAGCTCTAACGGGATGACGCATTTCGCGGGGAGCAAGCCATCGGTTGCGTTAAACCTGCATTGGCAAACCTATACACCTGCCGATTCTGTGAGTAACTGGGTAGCCAAGGCATGGTTAGGTGCCGATAACAATATCAAAGTATTGCAGGGCAATAGTAAACCATCTGGCACTACATTTACAGCATATACAGTCCCTCCGGGTGGCGATGCTAATTCGCCTTTTGTAGTGAATATCACTGGCGGACAAGCATCCGTCAGCCTGAAAAATAGTAAACAAACCGCTGTCGCGGTAGATACCGTTACCTATGCCATCGCTATTTATACCGATAAATATTCGGGGGACGCGGCTTACTTAACCGCCGCCCTTAAAGCATCTGCGAGGTTTGCACAGCGGAAGGTCAGTATCAGGCAATACCAAAATGCTGATCGTATTTCGGGGAAGCAGGAATGGATGTTTTGGCTGTCGGATAAAGCTCCGGGCAAAAAAGTAGTACAGAATGCTAAGAACCTGTTCACTTATAAAACAGGTAAGGCTATAAATGCCAACTCATGGATAAGTGCCGATCCGCTATACGCCGCCTCAAAAACAGAAAAAGTGGCCTTATACAAACGTATTGAAGGTAAAAGCGAGGGTGAGCTATTATGGCACGATGGTTTTGGCAATCCCGTTTTAAGCATGGTGCAAAACGGGGAAACAAACCAATACCAATTTTATAACCGTTTTAATCCGCAATGGAGTAATTTGGTTTGGAGCGATGTGTTTCCGAAATGGTTATTCAGGCTCACAAACACCAAGCCCGAAAGCGATGACTTAAATTACGACCGCCGTGTGATGGCCGATCAGCAATTACAGCCGCATATCATCCCGCAGGTAAAAAACGCGTCTGTCAGCAAAATAAACAAACAGGTGGAACTATTCAATTACCTATGGTTCGTGCTGGCATTAGTGTTTTTCGCCGAAAGATGGCTGGCGCACAAAAACAGAACGGAGGTGCGCCATGGCTAATGTACAAGGCATGCACAAACTAAAACAGGTAAGGCAGCAGTATATTTTTTACCGGGTGCTGGCTGCCGTGTTGTTTGCCGCTGCCATCGGTATCGCACTTGGCGCGGTGTTGTTTATCGTTTTTCATCTGCCGGTTTACAGTGGGATGGCAGTGTTTGTGCTGATGTTGTTAATCTTACTGTCAGTCAACAAGCCATGGCAAATAAGCGATGCCAATATTGCTGCCATGCTCAACAGCAGCTATGCCGAACTGGAAGAGAGTGCACAACTCATCATTAAACCAGTCAATGAGCTTAACCTGCTCGAAAGCCTGCAAGTACAAAAAGTAAACGGGATACTGCAAACCCTACCGGGCACACCGAGACATTTCGCGGGTTATCTGAAATTTCCGATGATCACTTTATTGCTCGCTGTGGTTTTTGGGGCAATTTTAAGCCGGGTCGATCTCAGTACTAAAAACCCATTATCAGCAGCCGAAATACAGCGGGCCAAAGCTTTACCGCCGGAGAAAATTTTGCCGCAGATAGAATCATTAAGCATCAGCATCACTCCACCTGCTTATACACATAAACCACAGCGTGGGCAGGATCGCTTTACCATTACCGTTGAAGATGGCGGTCGGGTGAGCTGGAATATCAAAACCAATATCGCGATTGAAAAAGCCTATTTGCTATTGAATGATAAGGAAGTAATACCGCTGAAAAGTGCTGATAATAAAGGCTGGTCGGCACAAAAGGTGTTTAGTAAACCGGGCTTTTACCAGGTGAGCATTGATGGTAAGCTATCCGAATTATACCAGATCCAACTGATAAAAGATACCCCGCCGCTCATCCACATTAAAACACCAAAGCCATACACCTATATTGATGCAGGCGAGGTGCCAAAGGTTACGGTTAACACGCAGGTGAGCGACGATTACGGGGTAACCAACGCTTTTATCAACGCTACTGTAGCCAAAGGCAAGGGCGAATCGGTAAAGTTCAAGGAGTACAAGCTGGCTTTCCCGGCCGCGTTTTCGGGTAAAGCAAAGTATGATGTTCAGCGGGTGATTGACCTTAACGCGCTCAAAATGGAACCGGGCGACGAGCTATATTTTTACGTGCAGGCGCATGATACCCATAGCCAGCAAAGCCGTACCGATGTGTATACCGTAGCCATTCAGGATACTGCCGAACTGCTAAGTATGGATGGTGTGCTTACCGGGGCCAATATCAAACCTGAATTTTTCCGCAGCGAGCGGCAGATCATTATTGATGCCGAGCAATTGCTTAAAGAGAAGGACACCATCAGTGTGCAGCGTTTTAAAGATCGTAGTAATGATTTGGGTATCGATCAGAAACTGTTACGCTTACGCTACGGCAAATTTTTAGGCGAGGAAGCAGAGAATAACATCGGTGATGACCGTTTCGATAAGGATGATCACGATCATGGAGGTTCGGAAGGTAACGGGGCGAGTGATTTCGGTAATGCCCAAAAGGCGATAGAGCCATACTCGCACAAGCACGATAACGCCGAAGATGCTACCTATTTTGAGCCTGCCATAAAAGAACAGCTAAAAGCCACGCTTACAGAAATGTGGAAGGCCGAACTGCAATTACGCTTATTTAAACCACAGGCCGCGCTGCCATTCGCTTACAAGGCTTTGCGCTTGCTGAAAGACCTCCAACAAAAATCGCGCTCGTATGTGGCCAAAACCAGCTACAAACCAACGCCCCTTAAATGGGAAAAACGCCTGAGCGGCGAATTGGATAAAATTCTATCGCTCACAGATAAAGAAACCTTGAAACCTGCGGCAGATCAGCACGAAACACTTAAAAAAGCAGTGACTGTTTTAGAAAAATTGAAGTACAACGCTCAGCTAAATGATAGCGAAAAGCGCTTGCTGCAACTGGCTAATTTGCAATTAAGTCAGCGTGCATCAGTGCAGCCTGCTGCTTATTTACCGGCTTTGAGTGCCATGCGCAGGTTATTATCGGCAGGTAAAAAAATAAACCTTGTAGATATTGGCATTGTGGAGCGCGCGGTGCAAAAAACGCTGGTTACGGTAAAGGCGATGCCAAAAGCAGAAGCCGCCCCGGCAGATATGGGACTATCGGCAGATTACTTTAAAAACTTAAACCGGTAAGCGCATGGATAGTAAATACATCATTATTATCATTTGCCTATTGCTTGCCGCGTTTTCGGTATGGCGGGAACTGGCACGGGCCAACCGCTCACGCTTGCTGCTGCGGGTGATCGCTGTATTGCTGGCCATTGTCGCGCTGGCTTGCATCGCGTTACCAATAACTTATAATGGCGATAAAACCATCAGCGGGAACGACGCGGTGTTATTAACGAATGGCTTTGATACCGATAGTTTAAGCCGTTTCAATGGCTTGAAGATTTACACTGCCGATTCATCTCTATATAAAAAATACCCGCAGGCAAAACTCATCAGTACCCCTGCCGACTTAGCAGATGCAGGCATCAGCCAATTACATATCGCAGGTTTCGGGCTTGAAGAAGATGAGCTAAAGCAGTTGAATGAGATTCCGCTCAAATTCCATCCGCAGTCAGCCCCGCAAGGTATTACAGCCATTAGCTGGAACACCCAATTACATGAGGGTGATGAACTTCGGGTGCAAGGCAGCTATAAAAATACATCGGCACGAAAAATAAAATTGATACTGAAAGGTTTGAGTACAGGCTTAGATTCGGGCACTGTTCAACCTAACACAACAGCCACCTTTGAACTAAAAACGCGACCAAAACACAGCGGCCGATCGGCATATACGTTATTGGCTATTGGTAAGGATACCCTCGAACAGGAAGCCATCCCGATAGAGATTCAGCCTGTTAAACCCTTAAGGATACTGATGCTGACTTCGGCACCCGATTTTGAAACCCGTTTCCTGAAAAACTGGCTTACCCAAAATGGCTACGCGGTGGCCTACCGTTCGGCTATCAGTAAGGATAAATTCAACAGCGAATATATTAATATCGACCAGTTGCCGCTTGGTAGTATATCGGCTTCGTTGCTTCAAAAATTCGATGCCGTCATTGGAGATCAGGCTACCTTAAAAACGCTCAAACCTGCCGAAAGTGCTGTACTAAAGCAGGAGGTAACACAGCATGGTTTAGGTATCATTATTCGTGCGGATAGCTCGGGCAAGTCATCATCATGGATGCAGCAAAATTTGGTGGTAGAAACCTTGCCCGGCAAAGAAATAGCCACGGCATTTAACCTGCAAGGCAGCACAGCCAAAACCGCTAAGCTAAATTTCGACAGAACAGTTTTACGCACCCAAATATCCACCCAAATACTGGCCGATGACGGACAAGGCCACCCCGTAGTTGCTAACTCCATAGCCGGAACAGGGCGATTAGTTTATACCACACTCAATAATACCTTTAACTGGATGCTGGCCGGTAACACTGCGGACTATACCGCGTACTGGTCGCTGCTGATCAGCAATTCTGCACGTAAAGCGCCGGTAGCGCAAAGTTGGGAGGTGGTATCGCCTTTGCCTGTGGTAAACAAACCGGTGCTGCTCCGCTTAAATGATACGTTTAATGCCGAAAATTCCATCAGCATAAATGGTGTAAAAAGCCCGCCACGGCAGGATGAGCTTTTGCCTTTTGAACAGGTTTTTGCTTATTATCCGGAAAGCGAAGGCTGGCAACAGGCAACCCAACAGAACGGCGCTGCACAATGGTGGTATGCTTACAAAAAAGATAGCTGGCCTGCTTTACATGCCGCCGAAAAAATAGCGCTTACTAATAGTTATATTGCAACACATAACAATTTGGTAACTGTAACAAAACAAATACATAGCTTAGAACAAATTGAAGTACCTAAGCTATATTTTTATATGCTACTGCTTGCAGCCTGCACATTTTTATGGATAGAACAAAAAATCAGTTTCCGGTAATTTAGCCGGGAGCACGGAGGATATATATTTTGAAAAGACGAGACTTTCTTTACTTATCGGGGGTAGGTGCAGCGGGTGCTGTTATACTGCCTAATTTGCCTGCCATGGGCAACCCTATCGACCCTGCCCGGGCTTTAGAAACCGTGGATGTGCGCATAAAAAAAGAACTGGCCGATGTGGCCCTTAACGCGGCAAAAGCAAACGGGGCAAGTTATGCCGATGTGCGTATTGGCCGTTACCTTAACCAGTTTACGGTAACCCGCGAAAATAAGGTGCTCAACATTGCCAATACCGAATCGTACGGGGTAGGTATCAGGGTGCTGGCCAATGGTTGCTGGGGCTTTGCCGCTACTAACGAGGTAACAAAAGACGCTATTGCCAAAACGGCCATCCGCGCGGTAGCGGTGGCTAAGGCCAATGCTAAAATTGGTGGCGCGCCGGTACAACTGGCCCCGCAAAAGGGCTATGGCGAAGTAAACTGGAAAACGCCGATAGAAAAGAACGCCTTTGAAGTGCCTGTAAAAGAAAAGGTAGACCTGCTGTTAAGCGCCAACGCTGCTGCAATGGCGGGCGGTGCCAACTATGTAAACTCAGTGCTTTTTGCTGTTAACGAGCAAAAATATTTTGCCTCAACCGATGGTTCATACATCGATCAGGATATTCACCGTATTTACCCAAGCTTTACCGTTACCCGTATCGACCCTAAAGCGGGCTCGTTTGAAACCCGTCGCTCGCTAAGTACACCGGGTGGTATGGGCTATGAGTACCTTACCCCGCTGGAGAGCGAAAAGGTAGGCGGTATTACTACCCGTTACAAAAAACGTTACGATATTTTAGAGGATATAAAATTTGCGACCAAACAGGCCGGCGAAAAGCTCACCGCCAAATCGGTAGAACCGGGCAAGTATGATCTGGTACTTGATCCGTCGCACCTGTGGTTAACCATTCATGAGTCGGTAGGGCACCCAACCGAGTTAGACCGTGTGCTGGGTTACGAGGCCAACTATGCCGGTACCAGCTTCTTAACGCTGGACAAATGGAAATCGGGCAAGTTTAACTTCGGTAACGATAAGGTGAACATTGTGGGCGATAAGCTGCAAGTAGGTTCATTAGGTGCTGTAGGTTACGATGATGAAGGTGTAAAATGTAAAAAATGGGACATCATCAAAAATGGTATTCTGGTGAACTATCAGGCCATCCGCGATCAGGCGCATATTCTCGGCCTTAAAGAATCGCAAGGCTGCTGCTACTCCGATCATTGGAGCGATGTACAATTTCAGCGCATGCCGAACGTATCCCTTCAACCGGGAAAAACGCCGTTGAGTGTTGACGATATGATCAAAAATGTAGAGAAAGGTATCTACATCATCGGCGATGGCTCATTCTCTATCGATCAGCAACGCTATAACTTCCAGTTTGGCGGGCAGCTGTTCTACGAAATTAAGAACGGTAAAATTGCAGGTATGCTGAACGATGTGGCTTACCAGGCCAATACACAGGAGTTTTGGAACTCAACAGCGCAAATATGCGACGAAAGCGATTATCGTTTAGGCGGCGCGTTTAACGATGGTAAAGGGCAGCCGGGCCAGTCAAGCGCGGTATCACACGGATCGTCAACAACACGCTTTAACGGGGTTAATGTTATCAACACTAAAAGAAAGATCGGGTAATAAGGATATGGCTATATTAAGTAAAGAAGAAGCACAGGCTTTATTAAAAAAGGTGCTCAGTTATTCAAAAGCCGAAGAGTGCGAGGTAAACCTTAACGGCAGCGAGGGCGGTAACATTCGCTACGCGCTTAACGCGGTTTCAACAGCGGGTGATATCAGTACGCTTAGCTTATCGGTAACGTCGGTTTATGGCAAAAAGGCAGGCGTGGCAACTATTAACGAGTTTGACGATGCCGCCTTAGAGCGTGTGGTGCGCCGTGCCGAAGAGCTGGCTCAATTGGCACCCGAAAACCCGGAATATATGTCGGTACTTGGTCCGCGTGAGTTTAAAGAATCGGCAACCTACAATGCCACAACCGCGGCTATAACACCCGATACCCGTGCCGATATGGTGGCCAAAAGTTTGGATGTTACCAAGCAGGCCAAGCTTACCGCTGCCGGTTTTCTTGAAAATTCTACAGGCTTTAGCGCCATGATGAACTCCAAAGGGTTGTTCGCCTACAACAAAGGGACCGACATTACATTTTCGGTAACTACACGTACCGAAGATGGTACAGGTTCGGGCTATGCAGCCAATGGCTTTACCGATTCGGGCAAGATGGATACTTTTACGGCTACCAAAAGAGCGGCTACCAAAGCCACCGGTTCGGTTGGGGCTAAGGCCATAGAGCCGGGCAAGTATACCGTTATACTGGAGCCCGTTGCGGCGGCTTACATGATGGAAAATATGTTCCGTTTTGATGCCCGCAGTGCCGAAGAAGGCCGCAGTTTTTTGAGTAAAAAAGGCGGCGGTACCAAACTGGGCGAGCAACTGGTTGACCCTAAAGTGAATATTTATTCAGATCCTTTTCACCCGGAACTGCCATCGTCTACATGGTCGGGTGATGGTTTGCCGCGCGAAAAAACGATGTGGATTGATAAAGGCGTGGTGAAAAACTTATCGTATTCAAGGTATTGGGCCGATAAAAAGGGTGTACAGCCTTTGCCCGGTCCGGCCAATATTATTATGGACGGCGGCGATGCCACGCTGGAAGACCTGATAAAAAGCACCGAAAAAGGCATACTGGTTACCAAGCTATGGTATATCCGTATGGTTGATCCGCAATCGTTACTGCTAACCGGGTTAACCCGCGATGCTACGTTTTATATTGAGAACGGCAAAGTGAAATTCCCGATAAAGAATTTCAGGTTTAACGAAAGCCCGATCATTATGCTCAATAACCTTGAAGCTTTAGGCAAAACGGAGCGTACCATCAGCGTAGAATCGTACAGAAGCTACATGATACCGCCAATGAAAATAAGGGACTTTACGTTTACTTCACTGTCTGACGCTGTTTAATTTCAGGGATTGAAATATTTCGCACCGGGCGGTTAATAGTTTTGTAGTAAACAGGACTTTTAACCGCCCGTTTTTTGTTTCTGCTACAAACTCAACTTTCAACGTAGCCGATTGGCTCCAGCCAAGTGGCAATAATCGCGCGGCGTCCCGACGCTATCAATCATTATAATTTAAAAACACGACGGCCGGAGGCCGTGAAATAGTTGCCACCCGGCCGTAGCCGGAGCGGCTGTGTGATTGTACCTAAGAAATACAATAAATATTTTATTGATTTCGTATATTAGCTATATGAAAAAAACGGTAGTTATTGAAACCCTTGCTTCATTTGAGGATGAGTTTGATGCCGAAAGGTTAATTGAAAAACTTCTGTTTATTGAAAAAGTAGAACGGGGATTGAAAGATGCTGATGAAGCTAAAGTGCTTGATATTAAAGATGCAAAGCAAAAGTTTCTTACCAGGTGGGAAAAATAACTATCCTGATCACAGAAACAGCCTTGGCTGATCTGGAAGATATCGAAAATTACATAGCGCAGGATTCGCCTGCGATAGCTGTTAATTTTATACTTCGCATCTTTGATAAAATAGAGCAACTCTATGAATATCCAGAATCGGGCAAGCCCGTGCCCGAATTTAAAAACACGGCTATAAGAGAACTCTTAATTAACAAGTACCGTATTATTTATCGGTTAACTGAAAATCAGGTAGATGTTTTACGTGTTATACATGGCGCACGTTTACTTGATATCGGGATATAATAATGTCATCTTAAATTTCCTGCTAACCCATTGCAAACATATTTCGTATTTTTGCATAAAATAATTTTACTCCTGCATGAATGATGCTGCTGTTAAGGTGCTGCAAGGCCGTTACTGTAATTCGTTAACTGAATACTCCCGTTTTGTTACCCGCGAAGTAAATATTGGCGATGTGCCTATGGGTGGTAACAACCCTATTCGCATACAAAGCATGACCACTACCGACACCATGGATACCATTGGTACGGTGGAGCAGTCTATCAGGATGATTGAGGCTGGTTGCGAGTACATACGTATTACCGCGCCCAGCATTAAAGAAGCGCAAAACCTGGCCGAGATAAAAAAACAGCTTCGTGAGCGTGGTTACACCGCGCCGCTGGTAGCCGATATTCACTTTACGCCCAACGCTGCCGAAGTAGCGGCCCGCATAGTAGAAAAAGTACGTGTTAACCCGGGTAACTATGCCGATAAAAAGAAATTCGATCAGCTTGACTATACCGATGCCCAGTACCAAGGTGAACTGGAACGCATCTTTAAAAAATTCACGCCGCTGGTAAACATCTGCAAGGAATATGGCACAGCTATGCGTATTGGCACCAACCATGGTTCATTGAGTGATAGGATCATGAGTCGTTACGGTGATACCCCGCAGGGCATGGTGGAGTCTGCAATGGAGTTTATGCGGATGTGCGAATCGTTGAACTACTACAATCTGGTGGTTTCCATGAAATCGAGCAATCCGCAGGTAATGGTGCAGGCTTACCGTTTACTGGTTGAAACCATGGTGGCCGAAGGCATGAACTATCCGCTGCACTTAGGCGTTACCGAAGCCGGTGATGGCGAGGACGGCCGTATAAAATCTGCCGTGGGCATAGGCACCCTGCTGGAAGACGGCCTGGGCGATACCGTACGCGTATCCCTCACCGAAGAACCCGAACACGAAGCACCGGTGGCTATTGAACTGGTGAAGCGATACAGCTTGCGAAGTCAAAAGTCAAAAGTCAAAAGTCAAAAAAATAACGAGGACGAGCATACTTACAACTCACAACTTACAACTCACAACTATAATCCTTACGAATACAAAAAGCGCGACACTTATGAGGCTAATGCTTTTATAGGCGGTCACATGGTGCCGAGGGTAGTGGTTGATCTGTCGGGAGAGAACCTTAAAGATCCTGCTATACTGAACGATGCCGGTTACCTGTATTCGGAGCTGTTGGATAAATATAACATGGCCGAGCAATCGGTAGATTTTGTTTACCTGGCCGATAGCCTGCCGTCGTTTAACCTGCCTGGTAATCTTAAGCAATTATACAATTACAATACCTGGCTTAAACTGGCTGATAAAACACTTTGTCACCCGGTATTTAGCCTTAAAGAATATATTGATCCCGCTGCCGACCGTTCATCGGCCCTAAACTTGGTGAGGGTGCTGGCTGCTGATATCGATACCGATGATTTTGGTTTGATGTCTTTTGATGAGTCGCTGGTATTTATACTCGAAACCACCCAAGAGCACGGTATGGCCGATCAACGCGCGTTCTTCTTCAAACTAACCGAACTGGAACTTAATGTGCCTGTGATAGTGAAGAGAAGCTATAGTTTTAGAGAGACAGGAATTGAGATTCAGGAATCAGGAGTTTCGGAAGAAAAGAAAGTCTCCCCGACCGGGGGAGATTTAGAGGGGGCTCTCACAACTCACAACTCACAACTCGCAACTAAACTTCAACTCTACGCCGCTACTGATCTTGGTGCTTTGCTGGTTGATGGTTTTGGGGATGGGATCTGGATAGATACCCCGGAGTTGCCGGTTAAGCTGATCACTTCTACCGCGTTTGGTATTTTGCAGGCTACACGGTCGAGGATCTCTAAAACAGAATATATATCGTGCCCGAGCTGTGGCCGTACCTTGTTCGATTTGATGGTGACCACCCAGATGATCCGCAGCCGTACCAGTCACCTGAAAGGGTTAAAGATCGGCATTATGGGTTGCATAGTAAACGGACCGGGCGAAATGGCCGATGCCGATTATGGCTATGTAGGTTCGGGTATCGATAAAATTACACTGTACCGGGGTAAGGAAGCCGTAAAAAGGAACATCAACGCCACCAATGCGCTCGATGAACTAATTGGTATTATTAGGGAAGATGGTAATTGGATAGAACCGGTTTAATCGAGTTCGAGGTTTGGGGGTTCAGGTTCGGGTGGGCGGATTGCATGTTCTTAAATTACCAATCGTTTGCTATTTACCGAATGTAATAGGGATGGTTTGCTTGCATTGTACAGGTTTGTTTGATACTAAAGCAGGTTTCCACTTCGGCGATAATTTAATCACCCGCAATACTTCAGCATTAACGGCAGGATTATCTCCTTTAACTATTGCCACATCAGATACCGCCCCGTTCTTTTCTACAATGAAAGAAGCTATTACTTTTTGCCCGGCAGCTCCTTCTACGTACCGTATGTTTTTGCCCAAAAATGCATGGAATTTAGATAAACCTCCCGGATATTTCGGGGCAACCTCATTAATCATCCCGGTATAGGGTAGCGGGTCAAGTGTTTCGTATTGCTCATTTTTAACAGGTGCCTTACCTGTAGATTTTAACTTTTTTTCTTTTGTGGCGGACGTTTTTGCTGTGGCAATCTCTTTAGCGATTTTTTGCTTTAGCCGATCGTCCTGTTTATGTGATTGCGGACTGCCCTGGGCGTATGCCTTACTGTCAATTAAGCCAAACCCAATCACTACTAACGCAGCCGATACCCATCTTTTCCATAAAGGTTTGCTTGCAACGTGTTGGGGAGCCATTTGTTCGGCGCTGAAACGTCCGCAAAGGTTATAGTTGTTTTCGGCCAGTATTTGCAAAAACACTTCGGTTTTGGTGTCTCTGAAATCGTATACCGTTTTTTCGCACTGCGTACAAAACTTGCCGCCTTCAATATCCTGCATGCTGTCTAAATCGGCAGGGCATTTAAATTTGAGCTGTACGTTGGTAATCTCTTGCGGCATAGGTTATTAATTGGTACTCGTATAACGGTTTTCCTGTAGTGTTTATTACGCTCAAGGTTTAATTAAGCGGACTGAAACCGGCAAACAAGTCGCCTGTTTCCTTCAATGAGTTTAGGGGGACATAATCGCACACGGCGGCATATTCGGCCCACATTTGTTGTACGGCAGTGTTCAGATGGGCTTGTTGAATCACTTCTTCTGATAGCCACTCAAATACTTCTACAATAGTACCATCAGTCGTCTCCATTATTACCGATTCGCGATCTGTTACCAGTCCCTGCTCCCGTAAGCGGGGTAAATGGGTTTTCATTAGTTCTTTTAGTTCATCGGCTTTGCCGGGTTTGGGTTTGTAGGCCACAATTACCAATCGTCGCATAAGTGTCATTTAGGTAATACAATATAGAATTTTTAAAACTCATAAACTGTAAATTGGTTAGCCCTATAAGTAAAATATAAATTAGTGTACCCATGGCAAAAAAAGTAGCAGATCAACTGGTGGAAATGCTGGTTAACGCAGGCATAAAAAGAATATACGCGGTTACAGGCGACAGCCTCAACGAAGTAAACGATGCCGTGAGGCGCGAAGGCAGCATACAATGGGTACACGTAAGGCATGAAGAGGTAGGCGCGTATGCCGCCGCCGCCGAAGCTGAACTAAACGGACTGGCTTGTTGTGCGGGCAGTAGTGGTCCGGGCCATGTGCATCTTATTAACGGGTTGTATGATGCCCACCGTTCGGGTGCCCCGGTTATCGCCATAGCATCTACCTGCGCTACTTTTGAGTTCGGTACTGATTATTTTCAGGAAACCAATACTATTAAACTTTTTGCCGATTGCAGTCATTACAACCAAATAGCTACCACGCCTAAACAGGTACCGCGCATGCTGCAAAACGCTATCCAAACCGCCCTGCACCGCAAAGGGGTAGCGGTATTAGGTTTACCGGGCGATGTAAGCGCGATGGATGCCGAAGAGGGGATGACCGCTGTGCAGAATTTTAATCCCATCGCGGTGATCAAACCATCGATTGCCGATCTGGAGTTGATGGCATCGGCATTGAACCAGCATCAAAAGATCACTATATTTTGCGGTATCGGCGCAGCCGGATCGCACGACGAGGTAGTCGCCCTGGCGCAAAAGCTGAATGCTACGGTGGCCTATTCTTTCCGGGCCAAAATGGATATTCAGTATGATAACCCGAACGAAGTAGGGATGACGGGTTTACTCGGCCTGCCATCTGCGTATCATAGCATGCATGAGTCGGACTTGTTATTGCTTTTAGGTACCGATTTTCCTTACACCAACTTTATCCCGAAGGATTGTACTATTATTCAGTTGGATATTAAGCCCGAGCGTATTGGCAGGCGTGCAATGGTAGATATCGGTTTATGCGGAACTGTGAAAGATACCCTTACCGATCTGCTGCCCCTCATCGAACAAAAAACCGACGACAGTTTCCTGAAAACGCAGCTCGATTTTTACGCCGAGGTAAAAAATAAAATGCAGACCTACGTGTACGATAGCGGCGAAAAAGATAAGATCCATCCCGAATATGTATCGCACCTGATTGATGAACTGGCCGATGATGATACCATTTTCACGGTAGATACCGGTATGTCGTGCGTGTGGGGCGCGCGTTACATCAATGCCACTGGCAGGCGCAAAATGATAGGCTCGTTCAATCATGGCTCAATGGCCAATGCCATGCCACAGGCTATCGGTGCAGCGTTAAGTAACCCAAGCAGACAAGTGATCGCCCTTTGTGGTGACGGTGGTATCTCTATGCTGCTCGGTGACCTGGCTACTATTGTTCAGTATAAATTGCCAATAAAACTGATCGTATTCAATAACCGGTCTTTAGGCATGGTGAAACTGGAAATGGAAGTAGCCGGCCTGCCCGATTGGCAAACCGATATGTACAACCCCGACTTCGCTTTAGTAGCACAAGCCATGGGAATCAGAGGTTATACAGTTGACGATCCTGCGCAGGTGCAATCGACATTAAAAGAAGCCTTTGCTTTTGAAGGCCCCGCCCTCATCAACATCATGACCGACCCCAATGCCCTCGCCATGCCGCCCAAAGTAGAATTTGAACAGGTAAAAGGCATGGCTATCTCCATGACCAAACTCATGCTCAACGGCCGTATGGATGAAGTGATCGATACCATGAAATCGAACTATAAGCACTTGAAGGATCTGCTGTAGGGGTGAGAGGTTCGAGGTTTCAGGTTCGGGGTTTGAGTGAAGAGATTCCGATATTTAGCTTTGACAACTTTTTAAAAGCTGTCAAAGCTTTTTTTGTTTCGTGAAGCCTCACCTAAATCCTCTCCAAGGGCGAGGACTTTGAAAAAAAAATAATTTGCTGTCGCGAGTTTAGCGAAGCGTAACTCGTGATTATGCATGGCGTAAGCTTTCAGCTTACGGTGTAAAGAGATTATTTGCAGTAGTGCGGCGGGACGCCGCGTAATAGTTGCCACTTGGCCGGAGCCAAGCGGCTGCGGGTTTCTAACGAAGAACTAAACGCGAGTAGATTCTTCGTTCCTCAGAATGACAGGTAGTGAGGATAACCTTTGACAGCTTTTTAAAAGCTGTCAAAGGTGTTAATGAGCAAGTGGGTTTTGATTATTAATACCTTTGCCTTTCACCTTTATCCTTTCACCTTTTCGCTTTTACCTTTCACCTCCACTACGCCGACATATACCTCTTCCACCACTCCGAATTATACCCGGCAACCACCTCGGTAGGTTTACCCGGTTCGGGCATAAACAGGTCGATATCTTTGTGGCGGGCGAAGTTGAGCAGCCATTCGGCGGGTTCGTACCAGGCATGTGTAGAAAGATTGAACGTGCCCCAGTGTATCGGCATCATTACTTTGCCTTTTAGTGCGAGATGCGCGTTGGTCGCATTGTCGGGCCCCATGTGTATATCAGGCCAGTAAATACCGTAAGCGCCTATTTCCAGCATGGTTAAATCAAACGGACCAAAGGCATCGCCGATATCCTTAAAGCCGGGGAACGGACCGGAATCTGCCCCGAAAAAAATATTATGCTTAGTGCCCTTTATCACAAACGAAGACCACAGCGTTTCGTTACGGCCGGTAATGCCTCTGCCCGAGAAATGCCTGGCAGGGGTAGCGGTAAGGTGGCAATCGTCGCCGATCATGGCGCTGTCGCCCCAGTTCAGTTCGGTAATGCGTTTGCCATCGATACCCCATTTTTTGAGGTATTGCCCCACGCCAACTGAGCAATAAAAAGGAACATCCTTTTGAGCAAAAAACTTAATGGTGCTTTTATCCAGGTGGTCGTAATGATCGTGCGATTGTATAACGGCATCCAGCGGCGGAAGTTCGCTTAAAGGCAATGGCGGTTTAAAAAAACGCTTTGGCCCCATCAGTTGGCTAAACGATACCCTGTCGCTCCAAACCGGGTCGGTAAGGATGCGTTTGCCATCTATCTCGATCAATAAGCTCGAATGCCCCACCCAGGTGATGCGCAGGCCGCTTTCGGGTGCTGTATTATAAACCGAAGTATCAGTTTTAAACGGCCCAAGGGTTTTCTTGGGCACGCTTTCGGCTTTGTTGCTAAGGTATAACTTTAGTATCGGCCACATTTTATCCAAACTCGCCTCATGGGTGGGTATGGTATTTAAAAACTTTTTGCCTTGCCTGGCAGCGTGCTCAATGCTCATGGGGTATGGTGGGGGTTAATAAGCGCGCTACAACTTGTGGTACAATTACTTATTGAAGAACGCAAGGGCAAGATTGCAAAAATTCAGCAGATCATTTGGCAGAGTTTTGTCAAAATATGGATGTGTGCCGCCAAATACGTGGTCGGCGCCGGGTATAAAGTACAGTTCGGCCTCGGGTTGGGCAGCATGCAGCTCTTTAGCGTGGTCAATGGCTACGGTTGGGTCGGCATCACCGTGCACAATTAGCCAGGGTTGGGTTATTTCGGCGGCGCGGAGTACAATGTTCAATCGTTCAGGGTTTCTGTCCAGGTCATCAAGCAAGGTCGCTTTTATAGGCATCTCTTGGCCGGTGCGCGCATTAGGGAAGTACATTACCCCTTGCAGCTTCCATTGCTTTTCGGCCTGGCGCGGCCACAGGTTACGGAAGGTAGCTACCGAGGCCATGGTCACCAGCTTTTTAATGCGCGAATCTTCGGCAGTAGCTATTACGCTGATGCCGCCGCCCATGCTATGCCCAATAAGGTACACCTCGCGTACCGACGGAAATACACCGCTGCAAGCGAAATCAATTACATGTTTCAGATCGTCGAGCTCGTAAGTAAAGGTGTTTTCACTAAAAGCGGTAAGGTCTTCAAACTCCGTCAGGTTTTCGGGCGTGGTGCCGTTGTGCGAAAAGTTGAATTTAAGATAGCGGTAACCATTTTCGGCAAAAAACTGCGCTACCAAATTATGCGTGCCCCAGTCCTTAAAGCCTTTAAAGCCATGAGCGAAAATGATCAGGGGCGCGTTACTGAACTGATCGTCATAAGTAAGATCTATCGCGATGGGCTTACCTTTTGCGCCCGGGGTAACAAAGTGTTCTTTCTGAATCATGATATTATTATTAGTACATATTTACACTTTTTTACCATTATAAGTGATATTGTACAAATCGGTACGCCTGTCTTTCAGGTTTTGTACGCTGCCATACTCGTGCAGGGCATCCAGTACCGATAGGTCTACATCGGCAATTACGATCATTTCGCTGTTTGGCGTCGCTTCAGATTGTATGCCGTTGGTTGGGAAGCCAAAATCGGAAGGGGTAAACACCGCCGACTGCGCGTACGAGATATCCATATTGTTTACGTTAGGTAAATTACCTACACAACCGGCAATGGCTACATAACATTCGTTTTCTACAGCACGGGCCTGGGCGCAAAATTTAACCCGGTTATAGCCGTTTTGAGTATCCGTCATAAAAGGCACAAACAGTATCTGCATATCCTGACTGGCCAAAATGCGCGACAACTCCGGGAACTCCACATCATAACAGATCAGTATCCCCACCTTCCCGGCATCGGTATCAAAAACCCGTACATCGCTGCCCCCGCGCATCCCCCACGAACTTATTTCTGATGGGGTAGGGTGTATCTTATAGCTTTCTTCCATACTACCATTACGGCGGAAAAGGTACGATACATTATACAACGATTCCCCATCTATTTTAGGCATGCTGCCTGCTATAATGTTAACGTTGTATGATACGGCCAGCTTGGCAAATTCATCTACAATAGGTTGGGTAAATTTGGCCAGTTCGCGCATGGCCTTAGCCGCGTCGAGATGGTTATAGTCGGCCATTAAAGGCGTGTTGAAAAACTCGGGGAACAGTATAAAGTCCGACTGGTAATCGCTCACCGCGTCAATAAAATATTCGGCATGTTTAAGCAATTCGCTGATATTGCTGTAAGCCCGCATTTGCCACTGTACCAGCCCTATACGCACTACGGTTTTATGGTTAATTACCGAACTTATTTCTTCGTAATACACATTGTTCCACTCAATCAGCGTAGCAAAGCCCTTTGAACGATTATCCTCAGGCATATAGTTCTTCAGTATCTTCCGTACGTGAAAATCATTTGCCAGTTGGAACGATAAAGTAGGATCATAAATCTCCTTGTACTTTACCTTATCTATGTACTGACGGGGAGTAAGATCGTTCTGAAATTTTTGGTAATTAGGTATCCTGCCTCCGGCGATGATACTTTTAAGGTTCAGCTTTTCGCAAAGAGCCTTGCGGGCTTCATATAAACGACGGGCCAAACGTAAGCCGCGGTGTTTCGGGTGAATGAAAACATCAATACCGTACAGCACATCGCCCTTATCGGTATGGGTTTTGAAGGTGCTGTCGCCGGTAATTTGTTTGTAGGTATGGTTGTCGCCAAACTTTTGGTAGTCAACAATCAGCGCGAGGGCGCAGCCTACTACTTCGTTATTTACGGTAACACATATTTGCCCTTCGGGAAATATTTTGATGAGCTTACGGATGGAGTTGGCATCCCAGTAATCCTCATCCATATCCAGATAGGCCGACTTCATCGACTTTTTAAGTTCCTGGTAATCCTGTGCGTCCAGGTTACGTATCTCAATGCTTTGCAGGTCCATATAGCGTGTTAAGTATGATGCATTAACCCCGCTGCGGGTAATTTGTTTAGTAATTGCGGGGCTTATGCAGCGGTTTGGTATGCCACCATGCCCATAAAATCAATAAAGGCTGCAACACCGCCAGTCGTACCCAGGCAATAAGCGGCGTTACGGTAAGTTTGCCCACCTGCAAAGGTGCATCGGCAACCATGGTGATGTGTACCGGTAAAAAAGCGATCAGCATCAGTATAATTCCCCAGGCAGCCGGTTGCCTCGTTTTTTTGAAGATAAGCAGGAGGGCAAATAATATTTCAAAACCACCTGCCAGTAAATTGAGCAAGCTGTGGGCGGGCAAATAGGTGGGTATTATGCGGATGTAACCATCCGGATTTATAAAATGATTGATGCCCGCTGCCAGGTAAAGTAATATAAGTAGTGTAAGGCTCAGTAGTTTCAGTTTGTACATACAATTATGTTTGTGTATTAAACAAAAAATAGCTTGATTAGTGCTTTTTAAAGGCAATAATTAGCGGGATTATTTATAAACATTCTAAATACGGCTGTTTGACAAAGTATTGACATTGCATGCTAATATTCCTGTTATTTTTGTTGGGTTAAATTTTAAACTGCTTTGAAGTATTTAAAGGTAATAGCTTTTACGCATAAACAGATCGAGCTGAAGGAATTGGGGAAATTGGTGATTTGCCAGGAAGATCTGACCGATAAACTTGAGCAGGTTAGAACACAGTTCGGCATATCCGAAATTTTCTACCTGGCTACTTGTAACCGTGTAGAATTTGTGATGGCTACCGAGCAACCTGTAGACAAAGCATTCACTCAAAAATTTATAGATGTGCTGGATATGGGCCTTTGCCCGGTTCACACAGGTACGTTCATTGATGGCGCTTCTATCTACGAAGACCGCGAAGCTGTTAACCACCTTTTACGTACATCGTGCTCGCTGGAAAGCCTGGTAGTTGGCGAAAAGGAAATACTGGCACAACTGCGAAAGGCTTACGAAAAGGGCCGCGAAGCAGGCCTCACTGGCGATTACCTGCGAATGGTAATGAACTGTGTGGTAAAAACAGCCAAAGAGGTTTATACCCACACCAATATCTCTAAAAACCCCATCTCGGTAGTATCTCTTGCTTACCGTAAATTAAAAGATCTTAAATTGTGTTCAAATGCCCGTATCCTCATCATCGGCGCAGGCGAAACCAACCGCAATATTTCAAAATATCTTCAAAAACATAAGTTCAGCAATTTCGCGGTATTTAACCGTACTGTTGAAAATGCCATTCAACTGGCTGTTGACCTGGGCGGCGAATATTTTAGCCTGGATGATTTGAAGACTTATGACAAAGGTTTTGACGTGATCATTACCTGTACATCAGCTACGCAGCCTATTATTACGCCCGAAATTTATACCACGCTGCTAAACGGCGAAACCGGACGTAAAACCATAGTTGACCTTGCCGTACCAAACGATACCGACCCTGAAGTTCTCGAAAAATTCCCGGTGAACTTTATTGAGGTACACTCACTTAACGAAATTGCTAAAAAGAACCTTCAGGAACGCTACCAGGAACTGGTGCATGCCGAAGCGATCATTGAGCAAAACATAGCCGAGTTTTGGCAGCAGTTAAGACAACGCCGTGTGGAAATAGCCATGCGCCAGGTTCCCGAAAAAATTAAGGAGATCCGCAACAGCGCACTTAACACTGTGTTTGTAGACGAAGTGCAAAACATGGACGAGCAATCGCGCGAGATACTCGAAAAGGTGATCAACTACATGGAGAAAAAATATATCAGCGTACCCATGATCATGGCGAAAGATATATTGATCAACGGTAACTGATAGATAGTTCAGCTATTTAGCCTGCTTTTATACAATCAATTATTTTTAATAAGCGCATCAGCGACAAAGCATCGGTAATATTTATTATTGATAAAATTTGTTTTGGGCGTTTCCCTTCGGGCCGGGCTTTACGCTCATACGCGCACAAGGCCTTAACCACATGGTCGGTATCCGCTTCAATCCCTAACGCATTCCCTGCAATATCCCTTACCCTGTCATCTTAACCGTAGTGAAAGATCTTCTTTGCCATGCTAATTGCCGTTTTTAACCGCGGAGCAAGCTGAGGTTTTCGCTGAGTACGGGGAGATTTTAACTACAAAGAGGAGTAATATTCCGCTGTCGCGAGTTTAGGGAACCGTAACTCGTGACTAAACATGGCGAAAGCTTTCAGCTTTCGATACAACACGCTTTCTTTATAATCCTTAAGCTGAAAGCTTACACCATGATCTTTAATCCCACCTGTCATCCTGAGCATAGCGAAGGATCTTCTTCACCATGTATGTAGAAGAGTAGATGCTTCGTACTTCAGCATGACAGTTTAAGAGGATGTTAAGCAACATGCTATGGTAATATGATTCTTTTGCTGTGTTAAACTCGCGACAGCGGGTTGGTTAGCTTTGACAACTTTTAAAAAGTTGTCAAAGCTGAGGCGCGCTTTCCGTCAGCAAACAGCTTCGGGCGAAAGCGGGCAGAACTGCGAAGGGCATGAGCGTAAAGGCGGGCATAGGAACTTGTTGCATGCGGGGAGGAAACGAGCGGCGGGGCAAAAGTTCCAGCCCCAAGTTCTGCACGTTTTGCAGGTAATGGCCTTGTGCGGCAAAGAAGCCTTTTGCTGGACAAGCCCTTTTGTTACTTTTGTGGCTACAAAAGTAATGGGGCCCTGCGCCCAAGAGCAGACAGACGCTGATTAAAGCACAAACACCCTCATTTCTAAAACTTTAAAGAATTATTTGTCATCCAAATATAAATCTCATTATTAATTAATAATATAATAATTAAATTAAAATTATAATTAAGTAAATTTGAGCTAACTAACAGATTTAAGAACTGTTCAGTTAATAGTTAATTAATTTATAAGAGCAGGTAAAGCGCAAGGCCCACCTGCTTTTTTTATGCTTTTTGAATTAGGCAGATGCCGAATTATTAAATGCAGACAGGATAATTAAATTTGCGGCATGCCCGCATCTGTTCAGCACTTTGATACTATTGATTACCTTAAAACTGGCAACCCCATTCAACAAAAGGCCTGGCAGGCATTAACGGAACACCGTGTACCGGAGCATCTCGCGGCATTTTCGCCGATATTAACCGGGACCATCCCTATTGATATAGCTGTGCCCGGCAGTGATCTGGATGCGGTGTGTTGTTATAACAATATAAATGTGTTCATGGATAGGCTGGTCGCCGGTTTCTCTATGCAAGAGCAATTCTCTATAAAGCAAACCATAGTAAAAGGTATTGAGACGGTGATCTGCAATTTCTTTATCCGGGGTTTTGAGGTAGAGATATTTGGGCAAAGTCGACCGGTAAAACAGCAGGAAGCATATCGCCACATGATTGTTGAGTACTTATTGCTCCAAAAGCACGGCGAAACTTTCCGCCGCCAAGTGATCGACCTTAAATTACAGGGTATTAAAACTGAGCCTGCATTTGCGCAGCTTCTCAATCTGTCCGGCGATCCTTATGTGGCGATGCTGAATTTGTATGATGAGATGATACAGGCTTAATATCAGCTTACTTTAAAACGTTGGTCAGCTTGCCATCGGTATCAAAGCAAAAAACGTAGGTGTTTAAAACGGTGTCGCCGGTGGTGGTATCGGCAATTTTAAATTGGTGTTTGAGTTTGTAACCTGTAAAACGTGGCTGAACGTACCGGGCTACGCTATCGCGCAGCTTTTTAAAATAAGCCTGCTTTTTATCATAAAAACCGGTATTCTTTCTTTCCAGAAACAAGTTCCAGTTTTCGCCCATCTCCCTGAAACGTACGGCTTCTACTTCCATTATCGAATCGTCGAACCGCATATAGGTTTTGTCGTTACGGTACGAGTAAAAAATACTGTCGAAATCGGTATAGGCCACCGGTTTGTAGCTTGCCGGGTTAGGGAGCGTTTTAATGAGATAATGGCGGGCGCTATCTTTCAGGTCGGCTTTTAATACAGGTTTCCTGTTGCCCGTGCAGGCAGCAAACAAAAGGATAAGTATAAATATATAGCCGGTACCTTTCATAACTGCAATATACTTAATGTTTTTAATAATGTAAAGTATACACTAAGTGGTTTTATGTTCCATTGCTCAAATATCGGCAGGCAATATTTGTGCCCAACAATTCAAGGCTGCTTATTAAACCTTCAGGTTTTAGCCTGTTGCTTTTTGCTAACTATCATTAAGCTATGGTGCTGTGCCAAAGTCAGCTAAACTTCATATCATTAATTAATGCATAATACATACCCATAAAAAGTTAAATTTGCGGTTGAAAATACATGATCTCTTTGGACAGAACACTTATAATAGGAACCCGCGGAAGCGACCTTGCACTATGGCAGGCAAATTTTGTTAAGGACAGCCTTGCAGCTATCAATGTAAAGGCCGATTTAAAGATCATTAAAACACAGGGAGACCGCATACTCAACCTAAGTTTTGATAAACTGGAAGGCAAAGGCTTCTTTACTAAAGAATTAGAGGAAGAACTGATAGCCGGCACTATCGATATAGCCGTACACTCACATAAAGATTTGCCTACAGAAAATCCTCCGGGATTGATCATAGCGGCGGTATCTGAACGCGAAGATCCGTCGGAATTGTTGCTGATACTGAAAGATTGTGTGGATGTACGCCAAAAGCTATCGGTTAAATTTGGCGGTATGGTGGGTACATCATCAAACAGGCGCAAAGCCCAATTGCTGGCCGTCCGTCCCGATCTGGAAATTGACGACCTGCGCGGCAACGTGCCTACCCGTATAGGTAAACTGCGCGACGAAAACTACGATGCCATTATGTTAGCCAAGGCCGGTGTTAGTCGTTTAGGGTTAGATTTGAGTGAATTTCACGTAGAAGAACTTACCCCAACCGAGCTGATCCCCGCGCCCGCGCAAGGCGCCCTGGCCATACAGATCCGCGAAAACGATAAAGAATTATTTGATACTCTGCAAGCCTTGCACCATACCGATGTAGCCGAAGAACTGGCTGTTGAGCGTACTGTGCTTAAACTGTTTGGCGGTGGTTGCCACCTGCCTTTAGGTTGCTATTGCCGTAAGGACGATGGTAAATACCAGGTTTTCACCTCAAAGGCCGAAACCGGCGATGGTTTCCCCGACAGGTTATATTTAGAGGCTGATACTACCGAAGGTCTTGCCGCCAAAGTGGTAGCCAAGTTTGATGCCGCCCGTAAATTTCCGGGTAAGGTATTCATCTCGCGCGATATTTCTGAAACAAGTTATTTCCGCAAAGCGCTGGAGAAAAATAAAATAGAGATTGAAGCCCGTTCGCTGATACGTACTGTGGCGGTAATTACCAAACTCGACTCGTTTATACTGCGTAATGCCGACTGGATATTTTTCACCAGCAAAAACGCGGTGGAATACTTTTTTAAACTGAATCCGCAATTGCCTAAAAAGATAAAATTTGGTGTAATGGGTTCGGGGTCGGAAGATACCTTGCGCCGTAATGGGCACTTTGCCGCTTATACCGGCGAGGGCACCGATACCGCCGATGTTGCTGCCGAGTTTGCCAAGCTGGCCAATGGCCTAACAGTGGCGTTCCCGGGTGCGGCAAGCCCTATGAGAAGTATTCAGCAAGGTTTATCTGCCGATACCAAGATCATCGACCTGCCGGTTTATGAAACTGTGCTGGAAGAAAACGTAGAGGCAACATCTGCCGATGTAATGATATTCACCAGTCCGTCAAACGTGGAGGCTTATTTTGCCGATAACCTGATGGAGCCAAACCAAAAGATAATAGCGATAGGTAAATCAACCGGTCGCAAGTTTGATGAAATGGGTGTAAAATACATACTGCCTTTCTCGCCCGACGAAGTAGGGCTGGCAGAGGCTGTGTTTGGGATATAATCCCCCTAACCCCCTGAAGGGGGAATTAGTAAGGGATATTAATTTATAAAAATAAGATGTTCAAAAACTCCCCTTAGGGGGCTGTGGGGGTAAATATGCTACAAAGACCAAGAAGGAACCGGAAAAGTGAAGTGATACGCCAAATGGTGCAGGAAACGCATGTGAGCGCGGCTAATCTTATTTTTCCGTTGTTTATTATTGAAGGCAATAACCAAAAAACCGAAGTAGCTTCAATGCCCGGTATTTTCCGTTATTCAATTGATAATTTATTGAGAGAGATTGAGAGCTGCATGAAGCTGGGCTTAAACGCTTTCGATCTGTTCCCTAATATTGAGGAGGCGCTGAAAGATAAATACGCAACCGAAAGTCACCGCGAAGAAAGCCTGTACCTGCGTGCTATACGCGAGGTAAAGAAACAATTCCCGGAGGCATGCGTAGTTACCGATGTGGCGATGGATCCATACAGCAGCGATGGCCACGATGGTATTGTAGAGAACGGTGAAATACTGAACGACGAAACCCTTGAGGTATTAGGCAAAATGGCACTGGCGCATGCGCAAAGCGGTGCAGATATTATTGCCCCGTCGGATATGATGGACGGCAGGGTAGGCTACATCAGGCAGGTGCTGGACGAGAACAATTTTAAACATGTATCCATCATGTCGTACTCGGCCAAGTATGCCAGCGCTTTTTATGGTCCGTTCAGGGATGCTTTAAATTCGGCCCCTAAGTTTGGCGATAAAAAAGGCTACCAGATGAACCCGGCCAATCAGCGCGAAGCCCTGATTGAGTCGAGGCTTGACGAAGCCGAAGGCGCCGACTTTTTAATGGTGAAACCGGCACTGGCTTATTTAGATGTAATAAAACTGATAAAAGACGATACCGAATTACCGGTAGCTGCGTATAACGTAAGCGGCGAGTATGCCATGGTTAAAGCGGCTATACAAAATGGTTGGCTAAACGAGCAACGCGCCATTACCGAGGTGCTTTTGAGCATCAGGCGTGCAGGCGCTACATCGATACTTACGTATCATGCAAAAGAAGTGCTTGAAAATAAATGGTTATAGCATAATTTGTAAATCAAAAAAACCACAGGGTTTTGATTTACAGTGAATATACTAAATTCAATACCGGCGATAAGCGCAGCGTTTTTGAATTTTGAATTTTGAATTTTTACTTATAAAAAGATGTTCGATTCATTTAAAAAGATATTTTCGGGAGAGGGTGAAGAGCCGGTAAGCACTACGGGCAAACCCGACATTAGCCGTGAAAAATCTGCCGAATTGTATGAGAAGGCAAAGCTGTACTTTCCGGGTGGTGTAAACTCGCCGGTGAGGGCATTTAAATCGGTATATGGCACCCCGCTTTTTATACAAAAAGGCGATGGCAGCCAGATATGGGATGCTGATGGTAACCAGTTTGTTGATTACTGCTGTTCATGGGGACCGCTCATCTTAGGCCACAACAATGCCAAGGTACGCGAAAAGGTGATAGAGGTAATGCAGAACGGCATGTCGTTCGGCGCGCCTACAGCTTTGGAGAACGAACTGGCCGAACTGATACTGAAGCACAATAAATACATCGAAAAAATACGTTTTGTAAGCTCGGGTACCGAAGCGGTAATGTCGGCCATCAGGCTGGCCCGCGGTTATACCAAACGTAATAAAATATTAAAGTTTGAAGGCTGCTACCACGGGCATGTTGACGCGCTGCTGGTAAAAGCAGGTTCGGGCCTGGTTACTTTCGGCGAAACTTCTTCGGCAGGAATCCCAAAGGCATTTGCCGACGAAACCATCGTGGTATCCTTAAATGATAAAGAAGCGTTGCTAAAAGCCTTTGAAGATTTTAAAGACCAGATAGCCGCCGTAATTATAGAGCCGGTACCGGCCAACAACGGTTTGCTGCTGCAACACAAAGAGTTTTTACAATACCTGCGTAATGTATGTACCCAAAACGGCACGCTGCTGATATTCGACGAAGTGATATCAGGTTTCCGTGTTGGTTTTGAGGGGGCAGCGGGCTATTATCAAATTAAGCCGGATATTATTACCTACGGTAAAATTATCGGCGGTGGTATGCCTGTTGGCGCTTACGGTTCATCGGCCGAGGTAATGAGCAATATATCGCCCGAAGGGCCGGTTTACCAGGCGGGTACACTGTCGGGCAACCCGGTAGCTATGGCGGCTGGTATAGCGCAGTTAACAGAGCTGTTGCGCTTGGGCTTCTATCGCGACCTTAACAACAAAACCGAAGAATTTACCGAGGCTGTACAACGTTTTGCTACGGCACGTAATTATAAATTTAAGGTGTTTACCATTGGTTCAATATTTTGGTTTGCGTTTACTGATAAAGATATCCGCAAGGCCGAAGATATTGACCCAGCAAGCATGGAAAAATTTAAAAAGCTGCACCGCGAATTAATTAACCGTGGCGTATATTTAGGCCCATCGGGTTACGAAGTTGGTTTTATATCAGCAGCCCATACCAAAATAGACTTAGAGAAAACAAAACGTGCTATATTTGATAGCCTTGATGTAGTTTTCAGGGATAAATAATTGTTACGGGGTTCGAGTTACGGGGTTTCTGTTGCCGGTTAATATAACCGTGCCGAAACCCGGCCACACGAACCACAACACCGATAGAAGATGAAAAGATCGCTGATCATATTTTACGCCATTATTATTTACGCGGTAGCCGAGCTTATTTGGTGGGGCTACATGCTGGTAAGGCTACAGCCTGCCCGTTTCGGTATGATACTTGGCGAAGGTGCCATGTTCGTGGTGGTTTTCCTGCTGGGAGCCTACAACATGCACAAATCGGTAAATAAGGAGCGTAAGTTGCAGGAGCAGAAAAAAAACTTCCTGCTATCGGTTACGCACGAACTTAAATCGCCGCTGGCCTCTATCAAGTTATTACTGCAAACCATCCAAAAACGCGACCTTACCAAAGCGCAAACGCTCGATTTTATCGATAAATCATTAAACGATATTGAGCGCCTCGACGATATGGTAGAGAATATGCTGCTGGCCTCAAAAATTGAGAACCGTTCATATAGTTTTCCCAAGGCGAGTTTCAACTTATCAACCCTGGTGGATACTACTGTAAACAGGTTACAGATCAGCAAGTGCGATTGCAACCAGCAGATCATCGATGCCGAGATAGAGCCTAAGATTGAGATCACCGGGGATAAATTCGCCCTTACATCGGTAGTAACCAACCTGATTGAAAACGCTGTAAAATACTCACGCCCCTGCGAAGCGCTTTCTGTAAAACTTTTCAGGAAAGACGATAAAATATATTTTCAGGTGGCCGATCATGGCATTGGTATCCCCGATGAGGAAAAAAGCCGTATTTTCGATAGGTTTTACCGCGTAGGCAGCGAGGATACCCGCAACACCAAAGGTACAGGCTTAGGCTTATACATTGTTAAACAAGTACTTGATAAACACGAAGCAACTATAAAGGTAAGAGATAACAGGCCGGCAGGTAGTGTATTTGAAGTTGTTTTTGGATTAACCTAAATTAAAAAGAAATGCTAAACAAAAAACGAATTTTATTAGCTGAAGACGAAGAGCACCTGCTTGAAGCCATTAAACTTAACCTTGAATTAGAAGGCTACAAAGTATCTACCGCAAAAAACGGTAAAAAAGCCCTGCAATTATTTAAAGAGGAGCGCTTTAACCTGGTGATACTGGATGTAATGATGCCCGAAATTGACGGCTTTGTGGTTGCCGAAACCATCAGGCTGGAAAATACCGAGGTGCCTATTATGTTCCTTACCGCTAAAAATACTAACGAAGATAAGATTGCCGGCCTTAAAAAAGGCGCGGACGATTATCTGACCAAACCTTTCAACCTGGAAGAGCTGATTTTAAGAGTGAACAACCTGGTAAAACGCAGCCTGAAAGGGGACGACCTGAAAGAGTTTAACAGCTACCATATCGGCGAAAAAACCATTCATTTCAACTCATTTGAGCTGGTTAACGAGGATGGTTCTATCACCCCGCTTACTAAAAAAGAAACCATGCTGCTGAAGTTGCTGATCGAGCGTCGTAACGAGGCTGTATCGCGCGAGCAGATATTGGAAACCGTATGGAATTATGACGTATACCCGTCAACCCGTACTATTGATAACTTTATACTCACCTTCCGTAAGTATTTCGAACCGGATCCTAAAAACCCGGTTTACTTCCATTCCATACGTGGTGTAGGTTATAAATTTACCGATACGCAGCATTAATGTTTACCAACCAGGCAAGGATAATAGTTTCGATCATTTTCTTACTGCTGGCAGGTGTTTTTATATACTACCACACGTATGCGCTGGCCGCTGCCGCGTTTTTGATGATAGGCTTTTTGGTGTGGGGGTATTTTAAGGAGGGCACTATTATTATGGCTGCTAAACACTTTCACCACAAGGAGTATGAAAAAGCCGAAAAACTGCTGCAACAAATTAAAAACCCTAACCTGCTGAGTAAAAAGCGCCGTGGTTTTTATGAGTTTATACTGGGAGGGATTTACCTGCAACGCCGCGATTACGAGCATGCCGAAAAGCATTATGAAATAGCCGCGCTATATCCGCTGCGCACGGTTAACGATCATGTGGCGGCATTGGTGCATGTGGCCAATATCAACATACGCATGGGTAACTTTGAAAAGGCCAAAGCCTATATGGAACTGGCCGATAAGCATAAGGATAATATTACCGCTAAAATGAAAGAGGTGCTTAAAACACTTCATCACGAAATAAAAAAACACTAACAGCAAAAGGCTGTTCAATTTAATTAGATAAGCAGCGGACTTGATTTTTAAAGCCGCTCAACGTATTTGCATGAGAGATTCATTATTTATTAAAGCCGCATTTTCAGATAAAACAGAGCGTCCGCCGGTGTGGATGATGCGCCAGGCCGGTCGTTTTATGAAAGAGTATTGGGAAATAAAAAACAAGTACTCGTTTTTGGAAATGTGCAAAACCCCCGAGATTGCCGCTGATGTTACCATGCTGCCGGTTGATTTGCTGGGCATTGACGCCGCCATTTTATTTTCGGATATACTGGTAACCGGCGAGGCCATGGGCGGCGATTTGAGCTTTACCCAGGGTGTTGGTCCTAAGTTTGCCAACCCGGTACGTACCAAGGCCGATATCGACGCTTTACAAACCGAAGTAGGCGATAAGCTGCAATACGTAGCCGATGCCATTAAGGTGATTCAACAACGCCTGAATGGTTCTATCCCGCTGATAGGTTTCGCGGGAGCGCCTTTCACGGTAATGAGTTACCTGGTAGAAGGCGGCTCGTCGAAAGATTTTAAGCTGACCAAATTATTGCTGCATAACGAACCCGAACTGGCGCATCAGCTTTTAGCTAAAATTGCCAAGGTGACAGTTGACTATTTGAACATGCAGATAGATGCCGGTGTAAATGCCGTGCAAATATTTGACAGCTGGGCGCAGGCTTTATCGTGGGATGATTATACCGAGTTTTCACACCGTTATATCAACGAGATCATCAGCGGATTGAACAGGAAAGATATCCCGGTGATATCGTTCTGCAAAGGCAGTTCGGTTTTCGCGCCCTTAATGGCCGAAACCAAACCCGATGTGATTTCTATCGACTGGAATGTTGACCTGCTGGATATCAAAAAACGTTTACCGCAAGGTATAGCCGTTCAAGGTAACCTTGATCCGCACATTTTATATGCCGATAAAAAAGTGATCAAAGACAGGATCCACCGCCTTTTCGAGCGCATGCGTGGCGAGAATGGTTTCATCTTCAACCTTGGCCACGGCATTATGCCCGATATTCCGTTTGATAACGTGAAATACGCGGTAGAAGTAATAAAAGAATTTAGATATTAAACACGAATAAGAGGCCCACGAATTGATTAATTGAGTCAATTCGTGGGCCTTATGGGCGTTATGTACGATTATATAAAAGCCATACACATTATTTTTGTGGTCTGCTGGATGGCGGGATTGTTTTATATTGTGCGCCTTTTTATTTATCACACCGAGGCGCAGGACAAATCGGACGTGGAAAAAAAGATCTTGTCGGCACAGTTTGAAGATATGGAGCGCAAGCTATGGTATGTAATAGCCGTACCTTCCATGATCATTACTATAGCGGCCGGTATTACTATGCTGGTATTGGTGCCCGCATGGCTGCACCAGGGCTGGATGCACCTTAAACTCACCTTTGTATTAGGTTTGGTGGTATACCATCACATTTGCCAAAGCAAAATGAAACAGATGCGCAAAGGCATCTTCAAGTGGACCTCCACCCAGCTTCGCCTGTGGAATGAGTTGGCTACCATTTTGCTATTCGCTATCGTATTTCTGGTAGTATTGAAAAGCTCGCTGAACTGGATCTTTGGTGTAGTAGGTATAATCGTATTCTCACTGATCATTATGTCGGCAGTGAAGATCTATAAGTATTTCAGGGAGAAGAAAACCGGCGCACTAAAAGGTAAGGTAAAGCAAATTAGTGATGACATTGAAGTAACCGCAAAGTCTTTTAGCAACGAAAATCTATGGGTTGATTCCTATGGGGCTTATGATATCGATCCTAAGCATCTTGTCTTTTGGATCTGTACACAATCTGATGCTGAAAAGAAAAGATTAACTGATATGCCCGAATTGGCAGTCAGCCTTCGTGAAGTATTAAACAAACACGATTATCCAGAGCAAGCAAGGCAATTCGTACATATTGGTTTTGAATCACAGGAAACTGTGGACCGCGAATCAAATGGTAATTGGTATGTGCATTTTAAATAACAGATAGGCCTGCTATTTATTCAACCTTCCCGATAAACCTTAGTGCTTAGTTATAAGTATTTCTTGGGAGAACAATACATCGATTAGCGATACACTTCATCATCTAACTCCACTTTTCCCCATAAGTTTAACAGGTTGTTTTGAGTTTGCGTGCGAATAAATAATTGCAAGGCTTTTTCTGCAACCTCCTTTTTTGATGCTATATTGCTTATCTCACAGGCCTTTGTAATTAAGGCGGTATCTACCTTTAAATTCATAGCATTAAAATATCAAAATTATTTTCACCCGCATGCAACCATTTAGCCCAAACATTCATCTTACCTTTAAATGATGTTTTTGGAGCGAACTTATACCATTGAGGAATTGATCAAACGCTGTAAGGCGGGCGAGCGTAAAGGGTGTGAAATGCTTTACAAACAATTTGCTTCGAAAATGCTGGGGGTATGCATGCGCTACGCTACCGATAAGATGGAGGCCGAAGATATGTTGCAGAACGGTTTCATAAAGGTTTTTAAAAAGCTGGACGACTACCGCGGCGAAGGTTCTTTCGAGGGCTGGATCAGGCGTATTATGGTGCACAGCTCTATCGAATACTACCGCAAGCACCATAAAATGCTGCAAGTAGTTGATGTGGAAGGTACAGGGCAGGAGCCATCGGTTAACGCTGTAGCCAATGCCAATTTGGATGCCCGCGATTTGATGGGTATGATACAACAACTGGCCCCGGGGTATCGCATGGTATTTAACCTGTACGCCTTGGAAGGTTATTCGCACAAGGAGATAGCCGAAATTGTGGGCATCACCGAAGGCGCGTCGAAATCGCAGCTGTCGAGAGCGCGTACTATATTGAAAGAGTTAATTGCAAAAAGTGAGGGAAAAAGATATGAATATGCAGGATAAAGAACTGGACGCTTTTTTCCATTCGAAATTGGATGATTTTGAAATGGAGCCATCCCACGACCTGTGGAAAGGCATCGCCGCCGAACTGGATAGCGACAAAAAGAAGAAGAATTTAAAACCTTACCTAAGCATAGCGGCCACTATAGTGGTATTACTAACCGCCGGTATATTATTTATGCCCGGCAAACCAAAGCTAACCAATCAGCAGGTGGTAAAAACCAGGGTGAGCAGCAAGCCCCAGCCTGTAAACAATACTCCTGTGCAGGCAAAGGTAATAGCGCCTGTACAACCTGTGGTTAAACAACAGGCTCCGGTTGAGAGCATAGCGGCTACTAAAGCTGTAAAACCGAAAGTGAAAGCCAATACAGTTAAGGCAGAAAAAGAAGCAACTCATACACCCGTACAGCCGGTAGTTGTGGAGCAGGAGCCCGTGCTGGCAGCAAACACAGCCAAACCGGAGGAAACATTACACCCGGTGGTGCCTGATACGGATATCGCGCTGTCACAAAAAACAATTTCTGCCGAAACCGAACCTTTTAAAACAAAGCCTGTTGTAATGGCTTCAACAACACAGCCCGCAGCCGAAAAACAAGCGACCGAGCAGGAGCCTGTGAAAAAGAAGAAAAGGGGCTTTGGCGGATTTATGAACAGCCTGATAGCGAAAATTGATAAACGTAAAGATAAACTGATTGAATTTAAGGATGGCGACGGTGCTATTACAGGCATCAACCTCGGCATCATCAAAATAAAGAATGAAGACAAATAACAACCTATAATATCCAACATATATGAAACGTATAATTTTTACCATCGCTGCAGTGCTTTTTACGGCGACCATATTCGCGCAAACCAAAACAGATACCGTTGTTACCACAACTACCACTATAACCACTGTTTCTACCGATACCACTAAACATTCGGATACTACCCGCACCAAAAAGCGTCGTTTTAAATTCAGCTTTAGTACCGATAATCATGATACATTAAAAACGCCGTCAAAACAGCCCGGCTTTTCTTATGGCTTCGCCTTTTCACGTATCGACATTGGTTTTGCTACGCTGATTGATAACGGAAGCTTTAAGCTATCGGCCGATAACCAGTTTTTAAGATACCGCTCATGGAAGAGCAGCAACTTCGGGTTAGACCTCGTACAGATCGGTTACCGTTTCAGCAGCTCATTTAAAATATATGCTTCCGGTGGTTTCGACTGGACAAGCTACCGCCTGCGCGAAGATGTATCGATAAAAAGGTTCCAGCCATCGCTAACCTATACTACCGACGATATTGATTACGAAAAGAATAGCTTTTCATCAGTTTACCTGCGTATCCCGCTTACTTTTTACTGGAGAAGCCATAATGACAACCATGGTCACCGCTTTCACCTGGCAGGTGGTCCGCTGATGGGTTTCCTGATGAACGGGGCCACCAGGCAAAAAAGTACCGAGAACGGTGAACAGAAATACACTGCCAGCTTTAACCTGGCCAAAGTACAATACGGCGCATTTGCCCGCATAGGCTACGGAGGCATAGGCATGTTTGCCAAATACTACTTCAACGACATGTTCGACGACAGCCCCGCCCAAAAAGGCCTTAAGAGCTTTATGATAGGCGCTACGATAGGATTCTAATTAAGAGGTAAAAGCTAAAGGCGGAAAGCTGAAAGGATAAAGCTTAAAGGTGAAAGCCGAAAGGCGGAAAAGTTAAGGGGATACACATGTGCCTTTAACCTTTCCGCCTTTTCTTTATTAATGATTAATGCCGACGCTTGGCTCCGGCCAAGTGTCCACCATTACCCGGCCTCCGGCCGTTACGTATTACAGATATATGATTGGGGCGGGAAGCCGCGGGATCGCTAACACTTGGCCGGAGCCAAGCGTCGGCATTAAAGAGCTTTCGGCTTTTCGCTTTAAACTTTCTCCTTTCCGCTTTCTCCTTTTACCTTTAGCCTTTTCGCTTTCTCCTTTCCGCTTTCACCTTTCTCCGTATATTTGCCGCTGATGACGGAAACTTCTTTTTTGCAGGCACGGGGGATAAGTAAAATTTTCCCAGGTGTACGCGCGGCGGGTGTTAAAGATATAAGCCTTGATATTGAACAGGGAAAAATTACAGCCATAATAGGTGCCAGCGGTAGCGGTAAAAGTACCTTGCTGCGCATGTTGTTTGGCTTGATAAGTCCGGAACAGGGGGAAGTACGTTTTAAAGATGAACGTGTTTGGGGGCCCGAAGAAAAGCTGATACCCGGCCACGACTCTATGAAGATGGTAACCCAGCATACCGACGATCTGAACACCTTTGCCAAGGTTTGGGATAACGTAGCCTCTCTGTTGCCCAATACCAACCTGCAAGCCAAAAAAGAAAAAACCGAAAATGTACTCACCCAGCTCAATATGCTGCACCTGGCCACCAAGCAGGTGGTGGATCTTAGCGGCGGCGAAAGGCAGCGTGTAGCCATAGCCCGCGCGCTGGTAATGCAACCCGAAGTTTTATTGCTTGATGAACCCTTTAACCAGGTAGATACCTCGTTTCGGGAAGGATTACAGCAGGATATCAGGCAGATTGTTAAAGATACCGGCATTACGGTGATCATGGTATCGCACGATCCTGCCGAAGTACTGTCAATGGCCGATGAGCTGATCGTGCTTAAAGATGGCGAGATTTTGGAAAAGGGTAGTCCGAAAGCACTGTATGCCAATCCGGGATATTTATATACCGCCCAATTGCTTACCAACTGCAATGTGATGGACGCGGCTGAAGCAAAAGCTTGCGAAATTAATCCGGATAAAAGTACCGTGGTGGTATATCCTGAATGGGTAACCATTACCCATAGCCTCACCCATAAAGACTGGACGGTAAAACAAGTGCTTTTCAAAGGTTTTTACGAAGACCTGATACTGCACAACGGCCACACCCAATTACGCGCCGTAAACCAGGAAAAAGGCAAATACAAGGAAGGCGATACCGCCAACCTGAAAGTGAAGAAGTGGTTGGAGTATTAATGATAGAAAGGAATAAAAGTGTAGGGAAATGTGCGATTCCTACCTTGGGAGGATGTAGGAAAGGGTTCGTCCACTGCTCGTATAAACCCCTCCTTGCCACCGCGATTCCCACCACACTCCTCCCGAGGGAGGAATTAAAAAACACATATATTAGCGAGGATAAAAGAGTAGGGGCTTGTGCGATTCCCTCCCATGGGAGGGTGTAGGGAGGGGTTCATCCACTGCCGTATAAACCCCTCCTTGCCACCGCAATTCCCTACACACTCCTCCCGAGGGAGGAATTAAAAAGTTTCTGACTAAGCCACCCACGTACCGTTCACCAGGTTTAATTGTTTTTTAGCGCGTGTTACAGCGGTGTACCACCAGCGGCAAAGTTCGTTATAGGGCATGCCATACATTTTGCTTTCCAAAAATAGGTATACATCATCCCACTCGCCGCCTTGTGCTTTGTGGCAGGTTACGGCGTAACCGTACGATGCTTTGAGGCTGCTCATATATTCATCGTCGCGCATGGCTTTTTTATATTTTTCGGAATTTTGCGCTATATTCTTAGCCCGCATACGCTTATTAAAATCCATCAGCAAAAACTGCGATTGATCATTTGTTAAACCACCTTTCGGACTTTCCAGCGCATCCATAGATAGGAGCATGGTAGTTTCTTTGTCAGATGCCAGCGCTTTGATGCGTACCTGCTGAAACACGAGGTGCGAGCGGTATTTTAGTTCGGTAAGTTCCAGCACCTCCACAAAATCGCCATTGGTTAAGGCTACAGCATAGTTGTTTTGTGTTACCAACAGGATGTCGCCCTCTTGCAACGGCGCATCGACCGAGCCGTAAAGTTCCCTGCGCATGGCTTTGTTAATGTTTTGTACCAACGCGTTACTGCGGGCTATGGCCAGCGTTTTATTGGCGCCTGTGGCTTTATATTTTTGTACGTAATGGTGAAAGATGTCCTTATCCGAAAAATGTAGTTTGATATTATTCAGATCGCGGGCGGGTAATTGAGGGAAACGTGCCGGGATATCCTGTGTACTCATATTGCGGATGGAAGTAGCAAGGGTAAGGATACCGTTATCAGCATTGGTGCGCTCAATTTTGGTCAGCGTTACCACCATGGCGGTAAGTCCTTTAGCCGAAAGCCAGTTTACATCCAATGCCGGACTAAAAGCCTGCCCGACCGGTGGTAACTGGCACGGATCGCCAACAAAGATGATCTTGTTTTGGCCAGCTACTTCAAAAAAATCATCAAGTAAAATACCCGAACCGAATGTAGCGAAAGCCTGATCTTTAGATGCCTCGCACGACATCATGGAGGCTTCATCAACTATGTAAAGCTTTTTATCTTCATCGGGCGCACGCAGCAAAAATTGCAGCGTCATCTGGCCGTTACTGTTAATTTTGCTGTCGGCCTTTGAGTTTTCCTCAATACCGTCAATCTTACTGAAATTATAAAGCTCGCTATGTACAGTTTTGGTTGTGAAGCCGGTTTTACCCTTTAATACGCTCGCCGCGCGGCCGGTAGAAGCCAGCATGCAAAACTTTTGTTCACGTTTCTCCAGCCAGTTGCACAGGTGCTGCATCAGGAAGGTTTTACCTGTACCGGCATAACCCCTTAACACCAAAATATTGGTAGTAGGATGCTTCAAAAACTCTTGTATAGTTTCAAAAGCAATTTGTTGATCAGGGTTTAAGGTATACGCCGCCATTAGATGGCGCTAATATAAGTATATTTTGCTAAATAAATTAGTATTATTTGGTTTTGGCTTGAATGATAAGAAAGACAAGGTAGAAGGGGACGAGGATAATGCCAGTGATCGGTGTTATCACCCAGGGTGTTTCGAAGAGATAAGAAATGCGGGGCAATGTGCGATTCCCTCCCTTGGGAGGGTGTAGGGAGGGGTTTCATCAACCGGATTTTTTAGTTAAAATGCCGTATAAACCCCTCCCTGCCATCGCTCTCCCAACGCGCCCCTCCCCAAGGAGGGATTGTAAAAAAAAGAATATTTATTAGGCTTACACCAAATATTCAAACAGTGTTTGATCCCTGTTGATCTCTATTACATCAAACCGGTGTTCGGCCATGCGTTGCATGAGGGCCGGGTAGTCGTCGGCAGATTTTAGCTCGATACCTACCAGTGCCGGGCCGTTCTCTTTAGCTGTTTTCTTGATGAACTCGAAACGGGTAATATCATCGCCAGGGCCTAATACATTACTCACGAACAACTTTAAAGCTCCGGGACGTTGCGGGAAACGTACGATGAAGTAGTGTTTCAATCCTTCATACAGCAGCGATTTCTCTTTGATCTCCTGCATGCGGTCGATATCGTTATTACCACCGCTGATTACGCATACCACTTTTTTGCCTTTTATCTGATCTTTAACCAAATCAAGCACCGCTACTGATAGCGCGCCTGCGGGTTCAACCACAATGGCATCCTCGTTGTATAATTTCAGTATGGTGGTACAAACTTTACCTTCGGGTACCAGCAACATTTCGTCCAATACTTCGCGACATATTTTGTAGGTGATACTGCCCACGCGTTTTACCGCCGCGCCGTCTACAAAACGATCGATATGGTCAAGGGTTACCGGGCCATCATTCCCAAAAGCGCCAACCATTGAGGGGGCACCTTCGGGCTCAATACCTATCAGTAAAATATCCGGGTTTTGCGATTGCAGGTAAGTGCCTGTACCGGCTGCCAAACCGCCACCGCCAACAGGCATAATAACGGCTTCCACATCGGGCAGGTCTTTCAATATTTCTACACCAACTGTACCTTGTCCCTCAATAACAGGGTAGGTATCAAACGGCGGAATAAACGTCATCCCGTGTGTTTCGGTGTAAATGAGGGCTTCGCGTAAGCAATCGTCAAAAGTATCGCCGGTTAAAACGGTTTCAACGCTGCCATTGCCAAACATCAGGGTTTGCTTAACTTTTTGCTTCGGGGTAATTTCGGGCATAAAAATTACACCTTTAGTACCTAACCTGTTGCACGAAAATGCTACGCCCTGTGCATGGTTACCCGCGCTTGCGCACACTACACCACGGCCCAACTGCTCGGCAGTTAACTGGCTGATCATGTTGTAGGCGCCGCGCAATTTGTAAGAGCGTACTATTTGCAGATCCTCACGTTTCAGGTAAATATCGCATTCGTATTTTGCTGAAAGGCCTGCATTATATTGTAATGGCGTATGTTTAACTACACCCTTTAAGCGCTGGTGTGCCGCTTCAAAATCAAGCAAATGTTCGGTTTCTGTACCCATTATTATTGTTTTACCAAACGATATGCCAGTAGGGTTTGCAAATCATCGTCATTTATATCCAGCTTGCTATCGGCAAGCGCCAGGAAGCGTGTATAGGCTTCGTTCAATTCTTCTTTGCTTAACTGGTGACCCAAACGCTCTAAGTGGAATTTTAAAGCGTGGCGACCACTGCGTGCTGTAAGCACGATGCTCGCGTTCGGGAAACCAACGTCTTCCGGGCGAATGATCTCGTAGTTCTCACGGTTTTTCAGGAACCCATCCTGGTGAATACCCGAACTGTGCGCAAAGGCGTTAGCGCCAACAATTGCTTTGTTAGGCTGCACCGGCATACGCATTTGAGTGCTTACCATGCGGCTCATTTCGTAAAAGTTCTTTGAGTTTACGTTGGTGTATAAACCCAATGTTTGGTGCGTTTTTAACACCATTACCACTTCCTCTATAGAGGTATTACCGGCGCGCTCGCCGATACCGTTAATGGTACCTTCAATTTGCCTTGCACCGTTTTGCAAACCTGCAATTGAGTTGGCCGTGGCCAAACCAAGGTCATTATGGCAATGTACCGATATAATAGCTTTATCGATGTTTTTTACGTTCTCTTTCAGAAAACGGATCTTGCTGCCGTATTGGTCGGGCAGGCAATAGCCGTTAGTATCTGGAATGTTTACTACTGTAGCACCTGCTGCAATAACGGCTTCCACCATTTTTGCCAGATACTCAACGTCGGCACGGCCGGCATCTTCAGCGTAAAACTCAATATCTTCTACAGCGCGTTTGGCGTATTTAACGGCCTCAACGGCGCGTTCTAAAATTTCCTCGCGGGTGCTATTAAATTTATGCTTGATGTGCATATCCGACGAACCTATACCGGTGTGGATACGTGGGTGTTTGGCATATTTAAGTGATTCGATGGCGGCATCTATATCACCTTTGTTGGCCCTGGTAAGGGCGCAAACGGTAGGCTCTTTTACAGCTTTTGATATTTCTACCACGCTCTGAAAATCGCCCGGACTTGAGATAGGGAAACCGGCTTCTATAATATCCACGCCCAGTATTTCAAGCTCGCGTGCTATCTCAATTTTTTCGGGGGTTGTTAACTGGCAACCCGGTACCTGCTCGCCATCGCGCAGCGTAGTATCAAAAACATAGACTCGGTTGGGATCGTGTAACATAAGCTTTTTTGTTTTTAGTTGTATGTTATTCTTTAGTATCAAGTAGTTAGTATCAAGTATCAAGATTTCTCTTTTTGTTAGCGAATGAGTATGGTACATAAAATGTCTTGATACTTGATACTAACTACTTGATACAATACCTACTCCTTTATTGCTATAAATCTTAATCTCTTGTAATCGGCGTACCATTGGCCGCCTTCGTTGTAATGCGGTTCGAGCAGGGCAGTTACTTCGGCCAGCATTTGTTGTTTTTCTTCCTGCGGGATGCCTGCTAAAAACAGCGGACCAAACATGGTGATCCACTTGGCTACTCCCTGGTCGCCATCTTGCAGCGGCGTTTTACGGTCGAAATGTGCCGCGTAAGTTACCCTGAAACCATGTGCCTCCAGCTTTGAGGTATACTCACCCATTGACGGGAAGTACCACACCTTAGTTTCGGCTTGTTTTTTATAACCGTGGTTTAACAATACCTCGCGTGTTGCTGCAATTAAATGTTTCACATTGCCTTTGCCTCCCATTTCGGCCACAAAGCGGCCGCCTGGTTTCAGGCTGTTGTAAACACTGGTCATCATGGCATCGGTATTCTTTATCCAGTGCAATACCGCGTTTGAAAACACGGCATCGTATTGATCGTCAGTAGTAAATTTTGTAGCATCCTCTACCGCGAAATCAATTTCAGGATAGTTCCCTTTAGCTTGTTTGATCATGTCTGCCGAGCTATCGGTGCCCTTTACCCTTGCACCAAGCTGATGTATCTGCTGTGTTAAATAACCTGTACCGCAACCCAGATCAAGGATATGCTCACCGGCTTTAACCTCCAGCAACTCCAGCACATTCTCGCCGTATTGAAATACGAATGAGTGCTTTTGATCATATAATTCAGCGTTCCATTTCATTTTTTAGTCCTATGTTTTAGTCATTGGGGCATTAGGGCATTCAGTCATTGCGGTCATTGGTTCATTTGCTTTTCGCTTTTACATCAACTCACCCTGTCATCGCTTTGCTCGACGTCCCTCTCTGCTGCGCAAAGAGGGAGTTTTTAGAGTTTGCTTTCAGCTTTTACTTTTCGCCTTTCTCCCTTTAACCTTAACTCAAGTATTCCAATACCTTTTGGCCCATGGCTTTGGTGCCTAATATTTTTGCTTTGTCGGTTGTCGCGTCGGCGATGTCGCCGGTGCGGTAGCCGTCTTTTAATGCTTTGTCAATAGCGTCGGTTATCTTCTTGGCTTCTTCTTTGAGGCCGAAACTGATCTCGAACATCAGCGCTACCGATAGTATCGAGGCCAGCGGATTAGCTTTATCCTGACCGGCAATATCATGTGCCGAACCGTGAATAGGCTCAAAGAAACCGGTACCATCACCCACCGATGCCGATGCCAGCATACCCATTGAACCTGCAATTTGCGATGCTTCATCAGTTAATATATCACCGAAAAGGTTGGCGGTTAATACCACGTCAAACTTTTTAGGATTTTTAACCAATTGCATGGCCGCATTGTCGATGAACATGTGTTCGGTTTCTACATCCGGGTATTGCTTGGCCAGTTCCTGCACTACTTCGCGCCACAGGCGTGATGCTTCCAGTACGTTGGCTTTATCTACCGAGCATAATTTTTTGCCGCGTACACGGGCTGCTTCAAATGCTTTGGTAGCAATACGCTCTACCTCGTAACGGTGATAGATCATCAGGTCCGACGCGGTATTGCGGTCTTCGCTGCGTTTCTTTTCGCCGAAGTATACATCGCCGGTCAGTTCGCGGAAGAAGAGGATATCCGTTCCTTTTAGTATTTCGGGTTTAAGGCTCGATGCGCCAAGCAGTTCATCAAACAGCATGATAGGGCGCAGGTTGGCATATAAACCCAATTCCTTACGGATCTTCAGCAAGCCTTGTTCCGGCCTTACTTTAGCCGACGGGTCGTTATCGTATTTAATGTGGCCGATGGCGCCGAACAAAATAGCATCGCTGGCTTTTGCCTTGGCAAGGGTTTCGTCGGGCAGCGGCTCGCCGGTAACTTCAATGGCCGCGTGGCCCATCAAAGCTTCATCGAACGTAAACTCATGACCGAAATCTTTACCTATTTGCTCTAAAACAGCTTTGCCCCAGGTGGTAACCTCGGGGCCTATCCCGTCGCCGGGTATTACTAATATGTGTTTTTTAATTCCCATTAATTCTTAGATTTCACCGATTCTATTCTTTTGGGATTTCACCGATTTATTGTGATCTCACCGATTATTTTAACTCACCTGGTCTTTGCTACGAAAAAGAGATTGCTTTTAGCTTTATACTTTCAGCTTTCCGCCTTTAACCTTATCTGTTTTCCTCAAATTCAACAACCTTCTCTTTGTTGCTTAAAATATAGTCGATATCGTCGTAACCGTTGGTCATGCAGGCTTTTTTGTACGGGTTGATCTCGAAGTTCTCCTGTTCGCCGGTGGCTACAATTTTGATGAACTGATCAACCAGGTTTATTTCTACCTGCGCGTTATGGTCGGCAAATACGGCATCGAATATTTTTTTCAAAAACTCGTCGCTCACCTGTACCGGCAGCAAGCCGTTGTTAAGGGCATTGCCTTTAAATATATCGGCAAAAAAGCTGCTTACTACGGCATCAAAGCCATAATCGTCAATAGCCCAGGCGGCATGCTCGCGACTACTGCCGCAACCAAAGTTTTTGCCTGCAACCAGTATCTTACCACTGTAAGTGGGGTTGTTAAGCACGAAATCTGTTTTCGGGTTGTCGTTCTCATCAAAGCGCCAATCGCGAAACAGGTTATTACCAAAACCCTCGCGGGTAGTGGCCTTCAAAAAACGAGCGGGGATGATCTGATCGGTATCGATATTCTCTATCGGCAACGGCACCACGCTGGTTTGTATATGTTTGAATATTTTAGTAGCCATCTTGATCTGAATTTTTGTCTGAACCCGAATTTTTAGAATTAAATAATTTTCAGAATTTCTTTAAAATGAAAAATTGCTTGTGCTGTATTTCTTATTAAATAATCGTTTAAACTGGAGGCTTTTACTGCCAAAGTTTATAAGTAAACCGGTTTTAACATTGTATGCTTCCAAATAATTAAGTGCCTGCGCCAAATGAACATCTTCCAATTGTATAATCGCTTTTAGTTCAACCATAATTTCATCATCAACAAAAAAATCAACCCTGCGTGTACCTATCTGCTGTTGTTTGTAATATATCGGCATTTCCATTTCTCTCACAAATCCCAAGCCTTCATCCTGAAATTCTATCTCTAATGCTCTTTGATATATTACTTCCTGAAAGCCGTTGCCCAATACTCCGTGAACCCTCATTGCACAACCTATAATTTTGCTGGTGCAATCTTTAAATTCTTCCGGTGATCTTTTAACGCCCTCCATTCTGTTAATTCAACCAATTCTTAAATTCCGGTTCAGACAATGAATGTTAATTTACCAATTCACCTGCTCCCAACAACTCCCTTATATCAGTAACCTTCCCGGTAATGGCTGCTGCTGCGGCGGTTAGGGGGCTGGCTAAGAACGTGCGTGAGTTGGGGCCTTGTCTGCCTTCAAAGTTTCTGTTTGAGGTTGATACGCAGTATTTGCCTGCGGGTATCTTGTCCTCGTTCATACCTAAGCAGGCGCTGCATCCCGGTTCGCGGAGCGGGAAACCTGCTTCGGCAAATATTTTATCGAGGCCTTCGCTTATGGCCTGTTGTTCTACCTGTTTTGATCCCGGTACTACCCAAACGGTAACGTTATCGGCCTTGTGCTTGCCTTTTACAAAGGCGGCCACCTGGCGCAAATCTTCAATACGGGAGTTGGTGCAGCTGCCGATAAAAACATAGTCGATAGGCTTACCCAGCAACTGGTCGTCGTCGTGCAGGCCCATATATTCGAGTGATTTTTTGTACGAACCTTGTTCTTTAGGTTCAAAATCAGTAGTTGATGGCACGTGTTGTGTAACCCCGATACCCATACCCGGATTAGTTCCGTAGGTGATCATCGGTTCAATATCTTCGGCTTTAAAGCTTAATACTTCGTCAAACTGAGCGTCTTCGTCGCTAAATAAAGTTCTCCAGTAAGCTTCTGCCTTGTCCCACTCTTCGCCTTTAGGAGCAAATTCGCGACCTTTTACATAATTAATAGTAATATCATCCGGAGCAATTAAGCCACAGCGTGCACCCATTTCGATGCTCATATTACAAATGGTCATGCGGCCTTCCATACTTAAAGCACGTATGGTATCGCCTGCATATTCAACAGCGTAACCTGTACCGCCCGCCGCCGAAATTTTAGCGATGATGTACAGGATAATATCTTTAGCGCCAACGCCGTTTTGCAGCTTGCCGTTAACTTCTATCTTCATTTTTTTAGGGCGCGATTGCAGCAAACATTGTGTTGCCATAACCTGCTCTACCTGCGATGTGCCTATACCAAATGCTATAGCGCCAAAAGCACCGTGGGTTGATGTGTGGCTGTCGCCGCAAACGTAAGTGCCACCCGGGCGGGTTATGCCCAGTTCGGGCCCTATTACGTGTACAATACCCTGGTAAGGGTGGCCTAAACCGTAAAGTTCAATACCGAACTCTTTGGTGTTTTTGGTAAGCATATCAACCTGGTAACGCGAAAGCTCCTCCTTAATAGGCAGGTGCTGATCCCAGGTAGGTACGTTATGATCGGCAGTGGCAACGGTTTGTTGCGGCCTGAAAACCGGCAAACCACGCTTGCGCAATCCGTCAAATGCCTGCGGACTGGTTACCTCGTGTATAAAATGTGTATCAATATATAAAATATCAGGAAAGCCCTCGTTGCTGCTCACAACATGCGCATCCCAAATTTTATCAAATAATGTTTGTCCCATTTGCAAATTAGTATCAAGTATAAAGTATCAAGTAGTTAGTACTAAGCGCCAAGGTTGTCTTGATACCTGATACTAACTACTTGATACCAAAAATTATGCTTCTACAGCCTGGTTTTCAGGGCGAAGGCTGCGTACAGTTTTACCTGCCTGCCACATTTCGCTGTCGCGCAGTTCAGCAAGTTCCACGTTTAATTTTTCGCGGTAGTCAGGCTGGCTGTTCAGGTCGATAGAACGTTGAGATTCTTTACCTGTAGCAACACTTTTGTATAATTCTTCAAATACCGGTTTAGTAGCGTCATGGAATTTTTTCCACCAATCTAACGCGCCGCGTTGAGCGGTAGTTGAGCAATTGGCATACATCCAGTCCATACCGTTTTCGGCAACTAATGGCATTAATGATTGGGTTAACTCTTCAACAGTTTCGTTGAAAGCTTCAGATGGTGAGTGACCATTGCTGCGTAATACATCGTATTGTGCAGCGAAGATACCCTGGATACAACCCATCAGCGTACCACGCTCGCCGGTTAAATCGCTGTATACTTCTTTTTTGAAGTTGGTTTCGAACAGATAACCGCTACCTACGGCAATACCTAAAGCTATAACACGGTCTTGCGCGTTACCTGTAGCATCCTGGAAGATAGCGTAGCTTGAGTTTAAGCCGCGACCTTGCAGAAACATGCGGCGTAATGATGTACCTGAACCTTTAGGTGCAACCAAAAATACGTCAACATCAGCAGGAGGAACGATGCCTGTTTGCTCGTTAAAAGTGATACCGAAACCGTGAGAGAAGTATAATGCTTTACCCGGAGTAAGGTGTTTTTTAACTGTTGGCCATAATTCAATTTGAGCCGCGTCACTTAATAAGTAGCAAATGATAGTACCTTTTTCAAGGGCTTCTTCAATTTCAAAAAGGGTTTCGCCCGGTACAAAGCCATCAGCAACAGCTTTATCCCAGGTTTTTGAATTTTTACGCTGACCAACAATTACGTTAATGCCATTGTCTTTTTGATTTAGCGCCTGGCCCGGACCTTGAACACCGTAACCAATTACAGCTACAACTTCGTTTTTAAGTACTTCCTGAGCTTTTGATAAAGGGAACTCCTCGCGGGTTACTACATTTTCTTCAGTGCCGCCGAAATTTAATTTTGCCATGATTTTGTTTTTGTTTTTTGTGATCTCATCTATTTTGAGGACGAGAGCAGCGATTTTATTTTTAGGTTATTGTTATTTGTTGTTTTTGGATTTCACCGATTTTATTGTCTGAACCTGAATTTTTGGAATTTATAGAATTAAGGAATTTTACTTTTCGTATTCAGATAATTCTTTAATTCTGTGAATTATGGTTAAGACAAATTACATCGTAAACACTTTCTGTCCTTTGTTCAGGTATTCGTTTTCTATTACGTCTTCACCCGGTTCAAGGCGTTCAAATTCGCGTAGTTTGGAGTTGAAGCCTTCGCTGTCTTTAATGATAGCTACCCTTGCGCTGCGTACAAACTCAATAAGTCCGTATGGTTGCAGTATGGTGATCAGGTTATCGGTTTCCTCGCGGTGACCGGTAGTTTCAAACACGGTATAATCTTTACGGATCACTACCGCGCGTGCACCATTTTCGCGCAGCAAACGCTCAACGCTTACCTTCTCGGCAATTACATCGGTTGATAGCTTGTACAACGCCAGTTCCTGCCAAATCACATCTTGATTGGTGTGGTAGTATACTTTTAATACCTCTACCTGTTTCTCTATCTGACGGCAAAGCTTGCGCACCACATCTTCTGATTCGGTAATAAGAATATTGAACCTGTGGATGCTTTCAATCTCCGACGGAGAGGTGTTCAAACTCTCGATATTGATCTTACGGCGGGTAAATATAATAGCTATTCTGCTTAAAAGACCAATTTGGTTTTCGGTATAAACCGTTATGTTAAATTCCTGTTTCTCTGTTTCTGGAGTGCTCATAATATTTTCTTTTTAGTGCCCCGGTGGTTTTTGTACCGGTTTCGCATTTTTTAGAAGTTCACTGTAGCTTTCAGCTTTCGCCTTTAAGCTTTCAGCCTTTATCTTATTTAAGCCTAATTTCTGATACGCTGCAACCTTGTGGTACCATCGGGAATACGTTGTTCTCTTTGGTAACAATTACTTCTAACAGGAACGAGCCGTTGTTATTAAGCATTTCTTTCAGGGCATCCTGCAAGTCGTCGCGTTTTTCAATAGAGCGGCCTGCTATACCGTAACCGCTGGCTACGCGCACAAAATCCGGACTTTGAATATCCACGAAAGAATAACGGCGCTCGTTGAAGAGTTCCTGCCACTGGCGTACCATACCCAGGAAACGGTTATTAAGAATAATGATCTTTACATCAACACCCGATTGCATAATGGTACCCAGTTCCTGTAAGGTCATCTGGAAACCACCATCACCAATAATGGCGACAACAGTACGATCCTGTGCGCCAAATTTAGCGCCTATGGCAGCCGGCAGGGCAAAGCCCATTGTGCCCAAACCACCGCTGGTAACGTTACTGCGGGTATTGTTCAGTTTAGCATAACGGCAAGCCACCATCTGGTGCTGACCAACATCGGTAACGATAACGGCATCACCATTGGTAAGCTCGTTAAGTTGTTTAATTACCTCGCCCATGGTCATTTCTTCGGTAGTTGGGTTTAGCTCGTTGTGGATAACCGCGTCAACTTCTTTTTGAGTATAGTCGTTGAATTTGGCAACCCATTCGGTATGTTTCGCTTCGTTAACCAATTCGGTTAATAAAGGCAAAGTCTCTTTACAATCGCCCCAAACAGGTACGGTTGATTTTACGTTCTTGTCTATCTCGGCCGGATCAATATCCAGGTGAACCACTTTGGCTTGTTTGGCGTATTTATCCAAACGACCGGTTACGCGATCATCAAAACGCATGCCGATAGCGATAAGCACATCGCACTCGTTGGTTAATACGTTAGGGCCATAGTTACCGTGCATGCCCAGCATACCTACGTTAAGCGGGTGATCTGTAGGGATAGCGCCGGCACCAAGAATAGTCCATGCGGCAGGGATACCGCTTTTTTCAACGAAAGCTTTAAATTCCTGCTCGGCACTACCTAAAATAACGCCTTGTCCCCAAAGGATGAAAGGTTTTTTAGCCTGGTTGATCAGCTCGGCAGCCTGCTCAATGTATTGTTTACGCACTATAGGTTTTGGCCTGTAGCTGCGGATGTGTTTAAATGGGGTATAACCGCTGTAATCAAATTTCTGGATCTGCGCGTTTTTGGTAATATCGATCAGAACCGGGCCCGGGCGACCGCTTTTGGCGATATAAAATGCCTTGGCAATAACTTCCGGAATTTCGGTAGCATCGGTAACCTGGTAGTTCCATTTGGTAACCGGGGTAGTGATGTTGATCACGTCGGTTTCCTGGAAGGCATCGGTACCTAAAAGGTGCGCGAAAACCTGCCCGGTGATACATACCAATGGGGTACTGTCAATTTGAGCATCGGCCAAACCTGTTACCAGGTTGGTAGCGCCGGGGCCGCTGGTAGCGAACACTACGCCCACCTTGCCCGAGGTACGTGCATAACCCTGACCGGCATGGATGCCGCCCTGTTCGTGACGTACCAATATGTGGTTTAACTTTTCGCTGTAATCATACAGCGCGTCATATATCGGCATTATGGCACCACCCGGGTAACCGAAAATGGTTTCGGTACCTTCGGCTATTAATGCTTCTAATAATGCAACCGAACCCGAAACTTCTGTGGTTTCTTTTTCTGCGGCTGCTGTTAGTATTTCTTGTTGTGCAACTTCCATACTGTTTATTCTTTTGGTTTCACCGATGTGTTTAATTTCACCGGTGTATTGTTTGCAATTTTGTTGTTCGTGGCCGTACTGATTTGAATTTAACGATTACCGTAATTAATGTACTTATACATTCTGTTCATTCGTTAAATGCTGTTATTCAGTATTATTCATCTGTTACACAGCCTTCTGCGGCTGTGCTAACGCTCTTGGCATATTTGTATAAAAGCCCTTTGGTTACACGATAGTTAGGCTGTGTCCATGTTGCCTTGCGTGCTGCTATCTCTTCATCAGATACTTTAAGTATCATGGTGTTTTTGGTAGCATCAATTTCTATCCTGTCTTCGTCTTTTACAAATGCTATCAAGCCGCCTTCAAATGCTTCGGGGGTGATGTGGCCAACTACAAATCCGTGGGTACCGCCCGAGAAACGCCCATCTGTGATGAGTGCTACCGAAGCGCCTAAGCCTGCGCCAAAAATGGCAGACGTTGGTTTAAGCATTTCGGGCATGCCCGGCGCGCCTTTAGGGCCCACGTTACGAATCACTACCACATCACCGGCTTTGACTCGGCCACTTGTAATACCTTCAATAAGTTCAAACTCGCCATCAAACACGCGGGCAGGGCCTTCAAAAAAGTCGCCTTCTTTACCGCTAATCTTGGCTACACTGCCGCCTTCGGCAAGGTTGCCGTAAATAATTTGTAAGTGACCTGTAGCTTTCACCGGTTTTTCAACCGGCCATATAATATCCTGTTTATTAAAATCAAGTGCCGGAACTTCCGCCAGGTTCTCGGCCAGCGTTTTGCCGGTTACAGTAAGGCAATCGCCATGCAGCCAGCCTTGTTCCAGGCAATATTTCATTACTGCCGGTATACCGCCAACCGCATGTAAATCGGTCATCATGTATTTACCGCTTGGCTTCATGTCAGCCAGTACCGGTATGCGGTCGCTTATATCCTGAAAATCATCCTGGGTAACCTTCACGTCCACACTTTTTGCCATGGCTATCATGTGCAGCACCGCGTTGGTACTTCCGCCTAATACCATAATTACTACCATCGCGTTCTCAAATGCCTTGCGGGTCATGATATCGCTTGGTTTAATATCTTTTTCTAACAGGAGTTTTATGGCTTTGCCCGCTGCCAGGCACTCTTCTTTCTTTTCATCGCTCAAAGCAGGGTTGCTTGATGAGTAAGGTAAACTCATACCTAAAGCCTCAATAGCTGCTGCCATGGTATTGGCGGTATAAACACCACCACATGCACCTGCGCTTGGACAGGCGTTTTTTATTACACCAATAAAATCTTCGGGACTGATAGTTCCGGCTATTTTTTTCCCTAAGGCCTCAAAGGCAGATACGATGTTAAGATCTTCACCTTTCCAGCGCCCCGGATGAATAGTGCCTCCATATACCATTATCGACGGACGGTTTAAACGGCCCATTGCAATGATAGATCCGGGCATATTTTTATCGCAACCCGGCAGGGTGATCAAACCATCATAGTATTGCGCGCCGGTAACGGCTTCTATAGAGTCGGCAATAACATCACGGCTTATTAAAGAGTAACGCATGCCGGGGGTACCATTGCCCATACCATCGCTTACGCCAATAGTATTAAATATCAAACCCACCAGATCTTCATTCCAAATACCTTGTTTAACAATTTTAGCCAAATCGTTAAGGTGCATGTTGCAGGTGTTACCATCATAACCCATGCTTGCTACACCTACCTGGGCTTTCTTCATATCGTCGTCGGTTAAGCCAATGCCGTAAAGCATTGCTTGTGCCGCAGGCTGAGTAGGGTCCTGGGTAAAGGTTTTGCTGTATTTGTTTAATTCAACAGCTTGTAAAGTATCGGTGGAAGAACTCATATAGTATTTATATTTATGATCTTATATTTTAGGTTTCGCTTAGCGCTAAAAATCAATATTGTTAAGGTAGACAGACGGCTTATTTTTCGCAATAGCAATAACAAAAATTTTAATTTAGTATATTATTTGTTAATTTATTATTTATACAGAATTAAAGTATGTAAATATATAAATAATAAGAATTATATTTTTATCAAAATAGACCAAAGTTAAAATCGGTATTCGGTATGTATTCTATGCAAGCATAGTAAAGTGTCGTTTTTCTGCCTGAAATTGGATGAAAGCATAAAATTGTCGCAAAAAAAAGGCCCCGGTTGGTTACCGGGGCCTTTTCAAAATAGCTTGTATCTTATCAGTTTGAAATACCTTCGGCAAGTACGGTGATTTTGTTGTTTAATGCTTCAACTACCCCGCCTTTAATAAAAAAGACTTCCTCTTTAATGCCACCACCGCGCACAATCAGTTTTCCATCCTGTAAGGTTGAAATAATTGGCGCGTGATTGTTCAGTATCTCAAAAGAACCTAAAGCTCCGGGCAGGGTAACTGATGTTGCCTCGCCTTCGTAAACTGTTTTATCCGGAGTAAGAATTTCTAATGTCATTTCTTTAGTATCAAGTATTGAGTATCAAGTATCAAGTAACTTTTATAATATCAGGTAGCAATATGTCTTGATACCTGATACGAAATACTTGCTACTATTATGATTGTCAGGTATCAAGTAAATATGTTGTAGTATCAGGTAGCAATATCGTCTTGATACCTGATACTAAATACTTGATACTAACTATTAGCTTCCGCTAATAATTTTTTGCCTTTTTCAATAGCGTCTTCAATGTTACCAACAAGGTTGAATGCTGCTTCAGGATATTCATCCACTTCACCATCCATAATCATGTTGAAACCTTTGATGGTTTCTTTAATATCAACCAATACACCTTTTAAACCGGTGAACTGCTCGGCAACGTGGAATGGCTGTGAAAGGAAACGCTGAACACGACGGGCGCGTGATACAACCAGTTTGTCTTCCTCGCTCAACTCATCCATACCAAGGATGGCGATGATATCTTGTAACTCTTTGTAACGTTGTAAAGTTTCTTTAACGCGTTGAGCAGTGTTGTAGTGCTCGTCGCCTAAAATAGCAGGGCTAAGGATACGTGAAGTTGAATCCAACGGATCCACCGCAGGGTAAATACCCAACTCGGCAATTTTACGTGAAAGTACGGTTGTAGCATCTAAGTGGGCGAAGGTTGTAGCCGGCGCCGGATCGGTCAAGTCATCCGCAGGTACGTATACCGCTTGTACAGATGTAATTGAACCGCGTTTGGTTGATGTGATACGCTCCTGCATCAAACCCATCTCGGTAGCAAGCGTTGGTTGGTAACCTACCGCTGAAGGCATACGGCCTAACAACGCTGATACCTCAGAACCTGCCTGCGTGAAACGGAAGATGTTATCGATGAAGAAAAGGATATCACGGCCTTTACCATCTTCGCCACCATCGCGGAAATACTCGGCAATAGTTAAACCTGATAGCGCCACACGTGCACGTGCACCGGGAGGCTCGTTCATTTGACCGAACACAAAGGTTGCTTTTGAATCTTTCAAAGCTTCGGCGTCAACTTTAGTTAAGTCCCAGCCGCCTTCTTCCATTGAATGCATAAATGCATCACCATATTTTATAATGCCCGATTCAAGCATCTCACGTAAAAGGTCATTACCTTCACGGGTACGCTCGCCTACACCGGCAAATACTGATAAACCTGAATATGCTTTCGCGATGTTGTTGATCAGCTCCTGGATCAATACGGTTTTACCTACACCCGCACCACCAAACAAACCGATCTTACCACCTTTAGCATAAGGCTCTAATAAGTCGATAACTTTAATACCTGTAAACAATACTTCGCTTTCGGTAGATAGATCTTCAAAACGCGGAGGTAAGTTGTGTATAGTACGGCCGCCTGTTTTATCAAGGTTAGGAATACCATCAATAGCATCACCTACAACATTGAATACACGGCCTTTAATTTCTTCACCAATTGGCATTTTGATAGCTGATTCTAAGTCAAGAACCGGCATACCGCGTAATAAACCATCAGTTGAATCCATCGCGATAGCGCGAACCCTGTCTTCACCTAAGTGTTGTTGAACTTCAAGAACGATCTTTTGGCCGTTGTCTTTAGTGATCTCTAATGCATTGTAAATCTTTGGAAGATGGGCGTCATTAGCGAAGCTTACGTCAACTACCGGACCAATGATCCGTGATATTTTTCCAATGTTTGGCATACTATAACCTGATATTTAAATAGTTTTATTGTACAAAATGGTCTTGCTTTAAGACGCTGTTTCGAGGCGCAAAGTTATGATTTATAACTAAATATTTACATAGTGTTAGTAAGATTTTTCGCATACTTTTTTAACTGTTGCAACGGCTATTAAAATGTAAGCACAATTTTGCCTGTATGCGCGCTGCTTTCCATCAGCCTGTGGGCCTCGGCAGCCCTGTTTGCCGGGAAAGCTTTATAAATAACAGGTCGTATTTTACCCGATGATAAATGAGGCCAGATATGCTGTTCGAGCTGCTGCGCAATGGCTGTTTTAAAGCCTGTATCACGTGTACGCAGCTTTGAGCCGGTTATGGTAAGGCGTTTATGCATAATCAAGGCCAGGTCAATCTGCACATCTTTACCGTGTATGGTATTGATATGTACCAGTCGGCCGTCATCGGCCAGTGAGGCGATATTGTTGGCCGTATAATCGCCTCCAATGCTGTCCAGTATGATATCAACTCCGCGGCTGTTGGTAGCTATGTGGATAACTTCTTTAAAGCTTTCGGTTTTATAATTGATGGCCCTGCTTGCGCCAAGCTTTTCGCAGAAGGCGCATTTGGCATCATCGCCCGCGGTAACGTACACTTCGCCACCCATGGCCGTAACCATTTGTATGGTAGCAACGCCTATGCCACTGGAGCCGCCATGCACCAAAACGCTTTCGCCTGCCTTAAACCGGCAACGATCGAACACGTTACTCCACACGGTGAAATAGGTTTCGGGCAGGGACGCGGCTTCCTCAAAAGTAAGGTTAGCAGGGATGGGCAGGCAATTCCCTTCGGCAACAGTTGCATATTCGGCATAGCCGCCACCGCCCAGCAGGGCACACACCCTGTCGCCCACCTGCCAGCGGGTAAAGCCATCGCCAATGGCTTCTATAGTTCCGGCTACTTCAAGGCCCAATATATCCTGCGGTACACCATGCGGGGCAGGGTAATTTCCTTTCCGCTGAAAAATATCCAACCGGTTTAAACCCGCTGCGGCTACTTTGATCAATACCTCGCCCGGGTTGGGTATTGGTGTTGGGCGTTCTTGTATCTGCAAAACATCGGGGCCGCCGGGTTGGGTTATCACTACTGCTTTCATACGGATAAAGGTATCATCTAACTAAAGTAAAATTTGTAAGCATTATGTTGTTTTTTGCTTTTGATTGTTTTGCTTTGCCAAAGTTCAATTTAGTAAAAATTCAATTATGGCAATAGCAGTTGGCCAGGCGGCACCACAGTTTATATTAGTATCATCGGCATTGAAAGAAGTTTCGCTGGCCGATTTTAAGGGCAAAAAGGTGGTGATCCACTTTTTCCCGATGGCATTTACCGGTGTTTGCACCACGCAGCTATGCACCATGCGCGATAGTTTTGGCTATTACGAGGGGCAAAACGCGGTGATTTTAGGCATTTCGGTTGATTCGCCTTTCACTTTAGCCAAGTTTAAAGAGGGAAATAATTACCAGTTTGAGCTGTTATCCGACTTCAATAAGGAGGTTTCTGCCGCTTACGGAGCAATTTATGAAAATTTTGTTTTCGGCTTGAAAGGGGTATCAAAACGTGCCGCTTTTGTTATAGATGAGGCTCAGAATGTGATATATACGGAGGTGCTTGAAGATGCCGGCGACCTGCCCGATTTTGCAGCGATTGCAGAAATTGTAAAGTAATTTTAAAAAAGATTTTGGTTCTTTAAAAGAGATTTCTATTTTTGCAGTCCCGTTTCAAAGGCGGGAAAACAAAAATAAAATATTGGACTTGTAGCTCAATTGGATAGAGCATCTCACTACGGATGAGAAGGTTAGGGGTTCGACTCCCTTCAAGTTCACTCTAACTGTAGCCTTTCCGTTTAATTAACTGAAAGGCTATTTAAATTTTATCAGCATGCTAAACTTAGTTTTGTTCGGTCCTCCCGGCGCAGGTAAGGGCACTCAATCACAAAAACTTATCGAAAAATATGGCTTAATTCATTTATCAACCGGCGACTTACTGCGAGGCGAAATTGCACAGGGCACCGAGCTTGGTTTAGAAGCCAAAAAATTGATGGATGAGGGTGTGCTTGTACCGGACGCAGTAGTTATTGGCATGATCAGCAATAAGCTCGACGCTAATAAAGAGGCCAAAGGTTTCATTTTTGATGGTTTTCCGCGCACGGTAGCGCAAGCCGAGGCACTGGATGCTTTGCTGGAAAGTAAAGATTCGGCCATATCAGGCATGGTTGCCCTTGAGGTTAATGATGACGAACTGGAGCAACGCCTTTTATTAAGGGGTAAAGATTCCGGTCGCCCTGATGACGCCAACCCGGAAGTTATCCGTAAGCGCATTAAAGAATACAATGATAAAACTGCCCCTGTTGCAGGTTACTATAAAAATCAGGACAAATTTACCAGTATAAACGGCATCGGTTCAATACCCGAAATATTTGATGCCATAAACACTGTTGTAACAACGTATTAATAATTCGGATTTCGAATGTTCGATTTCGGATTTATTGATCAACGATGATATGTAACTCCGGTAGACCATTTGATACCGAAAGCTTAATACATATCTCAATTATACATCAGGATTTTGATAACAGGATAAATCCGAAATCGAAAATCCGAAATCCGAAATCAAAATGTCTCAGGGTTCAAATTTTGTTGATTACGTAAAGATCTGCTGTCGCTCCGGTCACGGAGGGGCGGGTTCTTCGCATTTGCACCGTGATAAACTTACCGCAAAGGGTGGCCCTGATGGCGGCGATGGCGCGCGCGGCGGTCACGTTATTGTTAAAGGTAACGCCCAATTGTGGACATTACTTCACCTTAAATTTCGCAAACACGTTATAGCCGGAGATGGCGAACCGGGCGGCACCTCATTACGCACAGGCAAAACCGGGCGTGATGAAATACTGGAAGTACCACTGGGCACCATAGCCAAAGATGCCGAAACCGGCGAAATTCTTTTTGAAATAACCCAGGACGGCGAAACCCGGATATTAACCGATGGCGGTCGTGGTGGTTTAGGTAACTGGCACTTTAAAACGCCAACCCAGCAAACCCCGCGCTTTGCACAACCAGGCGAAGAGGGTAAAGAAGAGTGGAATATATTAGAGCTGAAATTACTGGCCGATGTAGGTTTGGTAGGTTTCCCGAACGCGGGCAAATCAACCTTGTTATCGGTAGTATCGGCCGCTAAACCCGAAATTGCAGATTACGCCTTTACTACCATAGTACCTAATTTGGGTATCGTATCTTATCGCGATAGCAAATCATTCGTGATGGCTGATATCCCGGGAATTATTGAAGGCGCATCAAAAGGCAAAGGACTTGGCTTCAGGTTTTTAAGGCATATCGAACGTAATTCGGTACTGTTGTTTATGATACCAGCCGATACCGCCCGCACCATATCTGAAGAGTACAGCATTTTGCTGAACGAACTGGAAGAATACAATCCTGAACTCATCCACAAGCCAAGGGTACTGGCCATCACCAAATCAGACATGCTGGATGAGGAACTGATGAACGAAATGAGCAAGGAAATACCTGCTGATATTCCTTATGTATTCATTTCATCGGTAGCGCAAAAAAATATCACCCAGCTAAAGGATATGCTTTGGTTAGCGATAAATAAAGAGTAACTGTTCTGTTCCTTTTATAATATTGAGCCTTGACTGATTAAAATTAGTTGAGGCTTTTTTATTTTCTCCTGTCATCCTGAGTGTAACGAAGGATCTAATTATGTGATTGGTAGTTCTTCGTTAGGAATGGTTGTGCTTTAATTGAATAAGGCGTTCAATCTTTTTCATTTTCTCCTGTCATCCTGAGAGTAACGAAGGATCTAATTATGCGATTAGTAGTTCTTCGTTAGGAATGGTTTTACTGTATCATCGTTAGTGGATGTAACTTTCTTTTTTCTCTCAAAAAAGAAAGTCACCAAAGAAAAAAGTCGCGGCTGCGCAAGGAACTGTGTTTGGGTTGTGCTTTGGCAGGGCTTGTGCTAACCGTTCCTTACGATGCCGCATTTTTGTGGGTATGTTAAGGTTGTGCTTTTGCATTGGCGCCCCCTTACACCGCAGCCGCTTGGCTCCGGCCAAGTGGCAACTATTACGCGGCGTCCCGCCGCTGTACTATAGATGCGTATTTATAAAGTAAGCTGAAAGCTTACACCATGCCAGTCACGAGTTACGCTAAACTCGCGACGGCGGGAAGGCCAGTTCACCCGAACCCCGAACCTCGTCCCTGAAACCTGATACCCACAACTTACAACCCACAACCTGCAACAATTACCCGTTCCCTGATCCATACTGCCGGGTTGCCCTGATATATGCCGTAGGCGTGAAGGGCCTTGGTGGCAACAGAGCCGCTGGTAAGTACCGCGTGGCTATATACGGTTACCCCGAGATTGACTATCGCCCCGGCACCTATCCATACGCCATCTTCCAGTACAATGCTTGCCGTGAGCAGGCTGAATGAAGTTTGTTTATAATTATGACTGCCGGTAATCAGCATTACACCTTGCGAAAGGCATACATTGGCACCAATACGGGTGTCAACCAGGCAATCTATCCAAACACGTTCGCCCACCCAGGTATGGTTGCCGATGGTTAAATGCCAGGGGTATTTGATATTAACGCAGGGCTTTATCACCACGCCTTTGCCGATGCTCGCGCCAAATAAACGCAATAACAGCACCTTTAACCCGCTGAATGGTAGCAGGCTGGTTTTAAAAACGATGGCGTTTATATAAAACCATAACACACGCTTCAGCCGGTTGCCGCCGGGGTGATAAGGGTGATTATTATAGGTAGACAGGTCGGTTTTTTGCAGTGTGCTTAGTAACATCGTAGTGTTTTGTCCAAAAGTAAATGGCTGTGGCAATGGCTATATAAATGATGATATTGAACAAGGTATGATGATCGATAAAGCTTCCGGTATGGCTGTTCCAGTAGAGGGCCAGTAAGGCAAAGCGCACCACGTTTAACACCTGCACCGTAACAATCGCCACCAGCATGAACCACAAGCGGGTAGCCAACTTTGCGGGGTATGCCAGCGCGAAGGCCGATAGAAAACTTGAGATGCCCAACCCGAGGCAGGAGTAAGCAAGCACAAGGGTACTTTTACCGGGGACGAGCAACTGATGATAGTTAGTTAAAACTGTATGCCCCAAGCCGCGCAGCAACCATGCCGTGCTGTTGATCAATACATCGCGTAAGCCCTGAATATAATTGAGGTGGTTAGCGACAAACGCGTTATAATGCCCGCCATGGGATGTAAGGCTAAGCATTCCCAAATTGAAATAATAAAACGACGCGAAGAGCAGCACAAACTTAAAGGCGAAGGTTAATGCTATACGCCAACTCCGGTTAGTGTTTCTCGCATGCACCATAATTTCTTCTATCTTAATATCAACCACCAGCCTGAACCAAAAGCCCTGCAAAAAATGGAAGATAATGCCATTCTTGCCATCCATAAAGCCCAGCCTGATGATGAAGCGGTAAAAGAAATAGATCATAGGGCGCACATAGCGGGGGAGTTGCCACCATATCGCTTTAAGCCAGGCCGTACGCTCATCGGGCGCGCCCCAAAAGCGGGGCTTTACGGTTTGCCAGCGGATCTTTTGCATGCGTTCCACTTCTTCATGCGCCAGCAGATCGCTATAACGGTTGTGTTTATTTATCCAGAAGCTGATGTTATTCTCTTTCAGGTTCTCTTCCAGCAGGTGGCCTCTCTTCCAGATCTGCGTTTTACCGTCCACCACAAAATGGTGATCCATGTTCTCATTCAGGTCCGAAAAACCATGCCCATACCTAAACATTTTGAGCAGGTAAAAAGGGTAATAGCCCCCATGCTTTATCCACTGCCCTTTAAAAAAGTTTTTGCGGTTAAAGTAAATCCCGTTGGTGTCGCTGTAATCTTCATCGCGGAAGTTGAGCAGGATTTCGGCCAGTTCGGGGGTAACCACATGGTCAGCATCCAGACAAATTATCCAGGGCGTTTTAATATCGAAACAGCCCAAGGCATAATGCCATTGCCGCGGGTGATTGTCGAAAGGGTTACAAAGTACCTCGGCGCCAAACTGCTCGCCAATGGCCACGGTATTATCGGTACTGCCCGAATCAAGTATGTAAACCGGGGCGTTGAGCCGGGCAATGGAGTTGAGCAGCCGGGGCAGGTGCATCTCCTCGTTGTAAGTTAATATGATGAACGAAAATGGTGTGTTCATACTTTTGTTGCTTTAATGATCATTGATTTCCAGAGGTATGGTATACGGCCGCAGCCTGTAAAATGGGTTACTTTAAAACCCGATTCGCTTAGTAATTGGCTTAAGGAAGCCTTCGACCAAAACTTGATGTGCCCGCCATGCCACGATGGCCCGTGATGCGCGTCCCACTTATTGAGCAAACTCAAACTGAGATTTTTAAGATACCCGTGATAAGGGGTAGAAATAATCAGTTTGCCATTGGGGCCGAGCACTTTGTTACAAAAATCGGTAAGGCCTTTGGGGTGATATAAATGCTCAATTACTTCGGTAGAGATGATGGTATCGATAGGCAGGTTTTGCAGGGCTTGCGGCAGTTCGCCGGAGGCAAGGTCTTGTATAAAGAACCTGCCGGGATGTGCTTCGCGGGCAATAGCGATGCCTTCGGCAGATGCATCGGTACCGTAGGCGTTAAAGCCATGCTGAAGCAGGTAATTCACCAGGTAGCCGTTACCGCAACCTAAATCGAGTATACAACGGTTATGGTTGGGGTTCAGCAATTGCAGCAGTGGCTTTTCAAGGTAGCTGAAGGCGTGACTTGGCCGGGCATCCGGGAAACCGTAATCTATATAATCACTCATTTGTTGATAGCTTATCCAATTATTCTACGCGCCTTAATACACCAATGGTTGTGAACAGCTTAAAAAGCAGCAGCATGGTGATATAGCTCCAGAAAACGCTGTTGATCAGAAACTCGAAGCTTTGGCCACGCCAAAACACCTGGAACAGGCCACTGAAAATTAAGGCCGTGCCTAACAGGTAACCGCCGAATAGTTTTTCGGCTTTAAGGGCGATGAGTTGTGCTGTAGCGCCATATAAAAACAAGGCTATAAAAACGGCAATGCCACCACCCGACAAATAAGCATCGGCAATAAAAGCCGGTTTGGCCGATACATTGGAGCCTTTATAAACCACCCCGGCATCGTAAACACGCTGCATCACCAGGTTTTCGGTTACAGGTTTGGCTGGCCACATTACCCGGGGCACTATAGCCTGTGCCGATTGCCGAAGCAACTGTGTGCCATAAAAATCAATTTTTGTGGGGGTAGATCGAACATACTTGGTGAACATCTCTATCTCGCTGAGGCGATAGGTGAAGAACGTCCAGTTGCCATCATCATCATTTTGGCTGTTAAGGGTGGCATCAAGTGCCGATTTTGAAGCATCGTCAACATTGATTTCTTCTGTCCACGCCATTTGCCTGAAAGCACGGTTGTAAGCCGGCAGCAGCATAAACAGGGTAAGCAGCAACGGTAAAAAGGTTATAATTACAATGCGTTTATAGGTAGGATACAAAAACACGCCCAGCACCAATACGCTGATAATAATAGGTTCTTTAAAGCCCGAAACAAAGGCATGGTAAAAATTGAAAGCATAAAGCGTGGCGCACATCAGTGTGTTCCATAACTTTTGCTGCGGAATGGCAAAGGCCAGTGCCAGTGTACCCGCTATAAAGCTGAGCGAGTTAAGCTGGTAATAAAACTGCGATAAACCCGGTATGTAATTGAACAATAAAGCCACAGGCAAAGTGCCGATAGCCGTAAGTAGCAGGAAATTAGCAGGATCGGAGCGGTCGAAATAATACTTTTGCTGCACCGGGTATTGCATAAACACCAACAGGCCGGTGGCGAAAGCGGCATGACCAAGGCAGTAATAGCGCTGACATTGCGCTGTTAACATCAGTTTGGCGTTATCCACGAGGTAATACTCGTTAGGGGCATGAAAATCCTCATAACCCAGCACGCTGCAATAGTAAAATATGGATGAGCAGCACATATAACCCGCGAAAATCACCTGCGCTAAAAATATAGGGCGCATTAGTTGAGTGGTAAGCGGCATGTCGGCAGGCAGGGGTTTGATCTTGCCGCTCAGGCTAACGTAAAAAATAAAGAACGAACCCAGCCAGGCAATAAAATACGAAGTTTGCGGATTATCTTTCAGCAGCCACGCGATAAACCAGGGCAGGTAAAGAACAACATATTTTTCGAACGATACGTTACGCATCCGGGGTTGGTTGGTTTAAAAGCTGATGCTCGATGGCTTTGGCTGTTTGTTCAAAATTCCAGTGTTTGATGATCGCTTTTGATGCTTGCCCCATTTGTTTTAAAGCAGGTTTGCCTTTTTTTAACAGTGCATTTAGCTGCTCTTGCACATCATCCAACGATGCCGCCCGGAACACCGTGCCGTTATAGCCCGGTTTTACAAGGTCAGCAGCGCAGCCTACCTTATCAGAAACTAAAACCGCTTTGCCGGCCGCCATGGCCTCGTTAACGGCAAGTCCCCAAGTTTCGGCAGGGCCTTTTGATGGCAGGCAGAACAGGTCGCAGGCCTGGTAGATGACCGGCATAACCGATTGATTTTTAAAATCGAGGAAATGCACATTCGCGTGCCCCTGTGCTTTCGCTTTCAGGCTATCTTCCAATACGCCATTGCCAGTGAAAAGCAGGGCCGTATCCGGCAGGTTGATCTTTAAAAAAGTATCCAGTAATAACAAAGGGTCTTTCTTATCCTCAAACTTCCCGGCAAATAAAACGAGAGTGGTATCATCGGCTATGTTTAATAATTGCCGCAAGGCCTTAGCCTCATTACAATGGCAGGCCGCAAAAAAAGCGTTATCAACCGCATGCGGGGTAAAGCTTAGCTGATCGGCTTTAAGGCCGTGCTTGAGCAGGTAGTTTTTATTGTTGGTACCGGTATAAAAAACATGATCGGTAAGGTGATATACCCAGCGTAAAAAGGCGGTACGTAAAAGTGTTTTCAATCCGGGCACGGCATCCAGCAGGGTGGAGTCGCCACGGAAATACACAGGTATTTTGCCTTTAAAGTGCCGCATCACTGTCAAATGACTATGGTAACACCAGCCGATCACCAATAGGGCATCGGGTTCATAAGCATTGATCTGCCCGATAAGATCCGGGTTAACAATCCCCCTGAAATGGTGCGACCCGGCATCTTTCGCGGTATTATTTACCCACTCAAAGTGGTAACTATCCAGTAGTGGTATATCCCAGTCCACCTGCCTGCCAAAACCCGGGTCGTGCTTTTGCATGGCCTCTTTGCCCCAGGTATAAAAGACCTTGATATCGATCTTCCCCCTTTCGGCAAGCAGGCCGAAAATGGGCGCGTAATATTGTATGGGGTGTGTGGTAACGATGGCTAAACGGCGCATTAAATATGTTCTCCCATAATTTTAAAAGCCGGTGCGGTGTACAACCTTTCTTTAATTACCGGGATCTCCCGGCAGTAAATAGTGTTATGATCGCCATAGCTGTTAACAGCCTGCAATTCGCGGGTAAAAGCATCATACGTGTAGGGTGCAAAGCCGTTATCAAGCAGTTGCCTGTGTATAGCACTTTCATCAAATCCGTAGCGTGCGCCGCAGCCGTTCAGCTCAATAATAATGGCTTTAAGGTGCGGGTTAGCCAGCGTTTGCTGCATGCCCCTTAATACTTCGGTTTCGTAGCCCTCCACATCAATTTTTATGAGGGTAGGCTGTAGTTCGTCAAGTAGGCTGTCAACGGTTACGAGTTGAATTACTTCGATATCCGCCTTACTTTCATTTTGGGCGATAACGTGGTTGGTGGTGTCCTCGTCTGCCGAAAAACTTACTGTGCCTTGCTGTGCGCCTACGGCGGCGTTGATCAATTGTACATTTTCGTGCAGCAGGTTGAGGGCTATATTTAAACCAAGAATATCGAACGTGGCTTTCACGGGTTCAATGGCTATACTTTTCGCTCTGCAAACGCCCGATGCCAGCAGGGTATATGAGCCCACATTGGCGCCAATATCAAAAAAGCCATCGCCGGGGCGTAAAAAATGCAGCAGGAAGGCCATATCATCAAACTCGTGCAGGCCGGTATAAATATTACCCGTAATGCCGGTAAGCTGCTTACGCGCCAAAAACTTAACCGGACCGATAAAGCGTTTGATAAAGAAACGATCGGGCTGCGCGCTGCTTTGTGCCTGCCACAGTAAAAACCGTCGCAGGCTTTTTAGCGGGTGCTTTTTACCCAGCGGATGATTAAATATAAAATGAAGCAGTCGTTTAATTTTTTGCATGGATCACTTCATTAAATAATTTACACTGTTGAGCGGTGGTGTTTAGAGCGCTGTACTTATGTAGGGGGGCCTCGTTGTATTGGGTGTTAAAATGCTCAGCACCAATCACCCGTTTTAAAAAGCAGGTTATTTTTTTGCCGATATCGGGCGTGTTATCATAGCTGTAATTATCACGCAGACCAAACTCGTTTAATATGGTTACCGCCGAACTTTTTGAATTGAACAGGCTAAGCAGCGGCTTGCCCGATAGCAGGTAAGGGTACAGCTTTGAGGCGGTATACTTAGGATCATCCGAACCGGGGATGAACAACGCGTCGGCCTGTTGCAACATGGCAAGGGCTTCGTAATAGCTCACCCGGTCGGTTTGCTCGGTTACATATTCGCTCACATTATACTGCTTCGCGATGGGCAGTATGGTTGGTCTGCCTTCGCCCGCAGGGGCGTAGCTGGTACCGATGAAATGAAATTTTAATCGCCCAAATAAAGCGGCATCCGCAATTATACTCTGTTGTAAACTCTCAAACAGTACCGATAGCGCCGGTGCCATATCATCCCCACCGCGACCAACATACACGATATTGATATGCTGTTTATCGAAACGCTGCTGCCCTTGCTTTGCTAATCTTTTAGCTATCTCTATATCGGGCAGGTAAGCACCGAAGGTGATAGTGGCCGATGGCTTGGTTTTTAACCGCGGATACCGTTGTTGCAGATCGGTAATGTAAAGTTCAGATACGCTGATTAACCCGTCGGCATGGTTCATGGCTATAGGTTCAAGGTATTTATTGAGCCGGTACGAAAACCAGTATTTGGGCGGCCGCTGATCTTTGGGTTTATCGCGGTAGTAATCGGAATGCCAGGGATCCTGTATATCTATTACGTAGGGGATATTGAAGCGCTTTTTCCAGTAAGCCCCCAGCACACATACCGGGAACTGGGTAGTTGAAAAGTAAATAAGATCGTAATTGCCCTGTTTTAAAAGCCGGTTAACGTATTTATAGTAATACCACAGCGACCGCAAGGCCAAACTGCCTAAGCCTAATTTTGAGGTCCACTTTTTAGGTAAAGCCTTTACGGTATGGATCTTTATATCGCCGGGAACTGATCGCAGCAGAAGGTCATCCTTCACCATATCGGCGTATCGTACATCAACTGTTACTACCTCGGCCTCCCAGCCCAATTGCTCAAAATACGGCAAACTGGTACGCACCCTATGCATATCGGCCGCGTTGGTAGGCGCAAAGTATGGCGAAATAATGAGTACCTTATTTTTCAATGGCCTGTGCTATCAGTTGTACTAATTTGTGCTGTTCGGCATTCCAGTTAATAAATTTTATTACGCATGGTAATGCTTCGCGGGCTTGTTCAAGTATTTGTGGCGATGCCAGTATGCCGTTAATGGTATGTGCCAATACATCGGCACTGAAACCGGTGGCAATAAAAACGCTCGCGGCGGCTAACCTTGCTACCTCCAGCTGACCCATCGTTGGCGAAATTATCGCGGGCAATCCGTTCACTAAATATTGAAACAGCTTATTGCTGGCCGTCAGGTTTTTATTAGGCGGGTCATTGGGTTCTAAGGCGAGGCCGATATCGTGTTCCTGTATGCGCTCGTTTAGTTCATCGGCACCCACCAGGCCGTGTAGGTAAAGCTGGTGCTGTGCGCATCGTTCCATCAAGGTAAATAACAGGGTTTTATAAGCTTCCGAACAATTGCCCCGCAAGTGCAGTTCCACAGGTTGTTGAACAAGGGTAAGGGCTTCCAGCAAGATCTCGATACCACGGCCCGGCCCAAGCGTTTGCGAAAACCAAAATAGTGAGGGTCGACTAAGATCAACCCTGTCTTTATATCGTATCGGGTTAGCTGCCTTACCATTAAATGTATTATAAATAACAGCCGGGCGGGTTGTTTGATATGCCGCGGCTAAAGCTTTTGCCATAGCCTGCGATGTGGTATAAACGGTAGTGCCGTTTTTAAGGGCAAAGCGTTCCAGTTGTTTTAAAAGCGCTATCGGCCGCTGTTTTTGAGCGGATGGCAGCAGATCCTCCGAATACCAGTCTTCTATATCAAATGCCACCCTTTTTCCCTTCCTCAATAATTGGCAGCCTATATACAAAGGCAGTTCCTGATGGGCGATATAGATGTCGGCCGGGAGTTTATTGATCAGGCTGAAATACCCCTGCACTGCATAACCCAGGGCCGAAGGCAATTGCCAGCCGAACCATTTTACCAGGTTTACGCTGATACGGCGCAGTAGGCGTAAGCGCATTTTACGATAGCTTTTATGGCGTAGGTCAGCGGCGTAGAGGTATTGAATATCGGTGTCCTTTAGCAGTTCTGCATCCTGTTGCAGCAGGTCATCGGCGTGAAAAGTAGTAATAATGCTCACCTTATAACCGGCAGTTGCCAGCGCGGTCGCTTCCTTGTATACCCTCGGGTTTCGGCATAAATGCGATTGCGAAATAATAACCACCTGTTTGCCGCCGCTATTCACTGATTGATTTTACAATGTCCACGTATTTCAGCGCGCATTTTTCGAGCGTGAGGTTATCTAAAATATAGTCGCGCGGGGTGTAGTTGTGCAGGTTTTGCATAAAAGTATCCAGCGTAGCTTCAAAGTCATCATGCCCCGAAAACTTCAGTCCGCAGCGTGCATCCCAATAGGAGGTAGAACTAACGGGACTATATTGTACCCTATGCGGATAATATTCCGGATCGAGCCAGTAGCCGCCCTTGTCCCAGGCCAACACAGGCGTATTGGTAGCCAGCATTTGCTGATAGGCGAGGCCCTGTGTTTCGTGCTCACATAAAAATATAGCAGCCTTTGATGTATGTAGTTTCTGCTTCAATTCATCAGAATTATAGCTGCCGTAACGGATAACACGGTAGCTTAGTCCGCGCTTATCAAGCGTTTGCAAAAGCGGTTCGATGAAAGGCTGCGGCATGTTCTCGTTTATCCAGCGGGTTTTATCGTAAATTAAAAAGTCGTGCGTTCTTTCTATGACCTGCGGTGCCCAGTGAAGGGTATCGATACCTACCGGCCAGGCCTGCACCTTATCACCGTAATATGGTTCAAACATATCGCGCATCCACTCGCCGGCTACCAGTATTTTCACGAGGTTAGGGTATTGCTCAAATAGTCGCGCGTGATCAATAGGGTGCGAAAAAACACCCGCGCCAAACAATACCGGGTTTTTCCATTCGCGGTTAAACAGCACCTGCGGCTTGCCGATGATGCAGGCCAGTTCTTCGGGGTGTTTGTTGATGTAGCGGTAATCATTAAAGCGATAGGGAATGTTGAGCCTGTCGAGCCCCTTCATCAGGTTAATGGCCACCATCATTACCCCGCCCGGCCGTTGCGGACCGCGAACTATCCGGCGTATCAAACGCCTCGGGTAGCGGTCGTACTTAAACCAGCGGTCGGCATCGGGTTCGGCGTAAAAAATATTCAGTGGTTTCAATCGATGTTATTCGGTTATCAGATCAAGATGCCGGGCACCGGCCACATAGCCTTCAATGTAGAGGCGATTTACAAGATGATAATTATATTTCTGCCTGATGATACGTGCGAAAGCTTGTTCCAGCGAGAGCTGATAATGGCTGCCCAAGTGCGGTTTAAATAAAGATTGCAGCATGTTTAAGAAACTGCGCAAACCGTACACGCCCTTTGAATAGGCCAGCATATCTTCAATAGCAAGTACCAGCATATCTTCAAGCAAGGCTTTGTCTTTTATAAAATATGCCCTTGTACTAAAGTTGGCCACCGCTTTATCAAAATCGGTACCGAAGCCAATAATGTCCTTTCCGGTATTGCCGAACCAGGTATTTTTATCGAAACCCGCCACAGGGTAATATCGTCCGCTAATCTTAAAAATGGGAACACCGGCAGGTAACTGATGCAAGTTGTTCAATATCAAAAGCGCCTCGTTAAGCCCTTTGTTGGCAAATGTATATTGTTGCTGATGGCTGATATGCACTTCCGGAAAATGCGTTTTGATCTGGTAGGCGCTGTCATCTATTGAATTATCAAATAGATGGATCTCCTGAAAGCCAGTATCCTGTAGCTTGCTGATGGTAACCAAAGTTTGCTCCAGCCTTTGCTGCGGGGTAAAATGTGTGTACGCCCCGTTGGGCGACAGGGTAGATGTAACCAGCGCGATCATGCTTTGAGTTGATGTACCAGGTTTTGCAATATTTTGGTGAACCGCCAGCCCAGTAGCTTACTAATGGCATTACCCGCAGGCGTAGCGAAAGTATAGTGATAGGTGATATTGTACGGTACGGCAGCGATGGCCTCATCTATTTGTAGCAGCAATAGCGAATAGTTAGGGTATAGCCTGAATTTTAACTGGTGCAGGCTGCGCAGATAAGCCGTTTTTAAATGCGCCGAATCATCGTGCTTGTGTATCCACTGATATTTGAGTTTGGAGGCTTGTAATTGCGATGCAAAATGTTTCTGCTGTTTAGCCGCCGAAAGATTAGCGCCCATACCCGGGTACTTACGGTAATAATTCAATCCCCCGGTTTTTATTATACCTGCCGATTGCAGCAGCACCCTGCAAAAATACTCACCGTCATCGTCAACGGTTAAGGCCTCATTCCACGCACCGGCGCTATCAATAATGGCTTTAGGTACCAGCCATGCATTGGGTTGTACCATGCTGCCATTGGTGCTGTAGCCTCCCCAAAGGTTGATCAAAAAATGAGCGGGGTTATCGTCACTCGGCAAAAAGGCTTCTTCATAAGTTGGGATAAGGCTATTCAAATGATCATCGCCATTATTAAAATAAATGGTGTTGCATACGGCTACCTTATCGGGGTTTTGCTGTAAGGCTTTAACCTGCTGTTCCAGTTTGTCGGGGCTAAGCAGATCGTCGGCATCTAAAAACTGGATGTAACTGCCATTGGCATGTTGTATGCCGAGGTTTCGTGCCGCGCTTGCGCCTTTATTAGCGGTGCTGTATATTTTCACAATCGGGCTTTCAAAAGAACGGGCAATGGTTAAAGAATCGTCAGTGGAGCCATCGTCGATAATGATCAGTTCAATATGAGGCCAGGTTTGTGCGAGGGCGCTTTCTATGCAGGCCTTCAGGTGCTTTTCGGCATTATAAACCGGGATGATGATCGAAACTAATTCACCAGTCATTTCTTAACTGCGGTTTAAACAAACGGATCATTTTTTCGCGCCCCCATACGGCAGTGTATGGGTGTAAGCGGGTAAGCGCTTTGAAGGTAAGGCTACCGTGCGGACATGCGGCATAACCTAATTGCCTGCACAGTTGAAGTGCTTTATGCACGTAAGCCCATGCCTGGCACGAAGCCAGGTTGGCAATGCAATACCAAAGCTGTCGTGCAAGTTCGAGCGGGTATTGATGGCCATGGGTCGCCGCTGTTTTTGCCAGAACGTGGTAATTAGCCATAGCGCATTTGAGGCGGTTTGATGAAGACATACTTTCGCTGTACCGGTAATTAACGCAGGTAACTTCGGGCAGGTAATCAAAACTGAACCCCGCTTTGGCTAAGCGCAGGTGAAAGGCATTGTCTTCATTGTATAATACCTCTGCATCCAAATCAAAGCCCCCGGCAGCAATAAAGCGATCAAGATTATACACCCCGAAGTTCACTATTTTATGGCTTATGGCGTACCGTAGCGGATCAAGTTGCAGGGCATCCACATCATGATTGGCTGTACCTAATAACTTGCCCGTTTTATGATCTACGTAGTTGAAATTCAATAGCAATACATCGTATTGCCCTGCCGATCTCAATATCCAATGATGCACTAATGTGGTGAAGTTGGGTAGCAAATCGTCGTCGGCATCGTGGAAATGTACCCAGCTGCAAGTGGTATGCTGGGCCAGCGCGTTTTTTCCGAAGGAGCATCCCCGGTTGATATCACCGCGTACTACTTTGGCATCATACCTTGCGGCTACCATAGCGGTATCATCGGTACTGCAATCATCATATACCCAAATTTCATCAAACGGAATAAGTTGTTTTTTTGCCGATTGCAATAAGCCGGGCAAATATTTGGCGGCGTTGTAAGCCGGTATACAAAGCGCTAAAGTATTCACCTCGATGAAATTTTGGCGGTTACCCGCCGGTACAAATAGCGTGTAAGTGAACGCAAGGGCAGTTTATCCAGCACATCGGCCTGTAAGGATACCGCGCCCGAAGGCGAGTAATTCTCGGTCAAATAAACATTGGCTGCCGAAGGCTTAAAATTATCTATCGCCCCGGCATAATATTGCAGGTATACGGGGATCAATTTATCGGGAGATAGTTCGGTATCTATCGTATCCATAGCTGCCTGCGCCATTTGCCGGTAGTCGTTCTCTTTAAGGTTGGTCAACGCATCGATACAATCGGCCAGTGCCTGCGCATCATTGGCCGCGTATGTTAAGCCGTTTTTACCATGCTCAATTAATACGGAGGCACCCGCGCCATCGGCACATATAACCGGGGTGCCTGCAGCCATAAACTCAATGCAGGTAAAATTAAACATATCCCAAACGGAGGGGATTATACCAAACTTTGCCCTTTGCTGTATGTATTGTATTTCGGTATTTGGCTTAGGTTCAACAGGCGTTATCGCTTTTCCCCACACCTGCGGGAATTGATCAGTTAGGTATTCCGCGGTGGATGTGTGGTTGTCGTAAGGCATATCGCGGCCGATCCATTGTATCTCAACCGGAGTTTTTAACAGCGGTATGGCGGCGCACAATACTTGCGGCCCTTTCCATTTTTGTATGCGGGCGGTAACCAGGCCTTTGTTATCCCTTTGCCGGTAAGGTACCTCATCATGCTGCGTGCGGTGGTAAACAGGCAGTGCATAGTTAATAAGCGATTGCGGTAATAGTTGCTGCCAAAAACACTGATTTGCCGGGCTATGGGTGATCAGGCTATCGCAAAGGGGCAACAAGGATAATTCTGTTTGGCTGTACAAATGCGAAAGCAGCCCTCTTGCATCGGCATTTTCGTGCAGGGCTATTTGCGCGCTGCTGCCGTGCAGTCTTGTTATTACCGGTTTGGTATGATTAATTACCCATGGTACAAAGCTCAGTCCGAAATCGGTGCATTCAATCATATCGAAACCCTCGCCGTAGTTAGCCTGCTGCCACATTGCCCATGCAGCGGCCAAATTGTTACGGTAATCGGGCAGCAGATCAAACCTGCTGAACTGCGCCACGTATTGCGCGTAAATGGTGGGATTAAGGTACTCCACCGATATACCATCATGCTCAAACTGATCTTGCGATTGCACGTGGCCGCTGCCCACTAACACTTTTATCTCTGCGCAATAAGGCTGAAGCGCCGCAAGATAATGCTGATAATAGGTAGCGATACCACCGCCCGAATGCGGATAATATTCGGGCAGGATGAACAATATTTTTAGCCCTTTCAATCCTGTTTCTTCACCCATATACTACTGAAATTTCTGCCGTACTGATCGGCCGACAGGCTTAAAAGTTCTTCTTCTTTTTTATAGGCTCCCGTTAAGTTGCTGCTTAGCGTACCAAAAAAGGCGTAAGTGCGGTAACGGTGTAAATTGTAACCGGGCAATGCCTTTAACAGCATCTCTTTTGAGATGCCCTCGTTGGCGGCATAAGGCAAACCTTCCACATGGATATCGGTAATGCTCCATAATTCCGTTTCGCTAAGCGGTTCGCTGATGATGTTCTTTTTCAGCAGGATCTGGTTAATGGTATTGATGTAATGTTGCGGTTCAAATGCCTGTTTTATTTTATTGATCACCCGGCTGATGAACGAGCGCCCGGCTTTTTCGGCACCCGATTCTACATGTTGCCGGTATGCTTTATAACGGTTTTTGTAAGTATGGCTTTGCAGGGCTTCCAGCGCGGGATCGTGCATGGTAATGAGTAGTCCGCCCGGTTTTTGTAATTCGCTGATGCTGGCCAAAAAAGCTTTCAGATCGGGAATGTGGTGCATTACCGACGACACCAGGATAATATCGTAAGTTCCGGTCACAGCTTTAATATCGCCAAAAGTAACATCTATATTTTTGTGCCATGCCTTTGCCCGGTAGCGCGCCTTGCCCAGCATAACTGCCGAAGTATCAAGCAGGTGAACGTTGGTGATGCTTTGCCCTGCTATGGTGTTCAGTAATAACTCGGTAGCCAAACCGGTGCCGCAGCCAATATCGAGCAAAGTGAGGTTTTTACGCGATGTAAAATAGGCTTTCAGGTCATCGGCCAGCAGGGCGTATTGTCGCGGCAGGCTTTGCCACATTTCGGTATGCAGGCTATCATAATACTGCGCCTCCTGGTCGTGAAACACCACGTTAACTATCGCGTGAAACTCTTCCGGATCAGTTATTATCCCCTTCTTTTGTATCAGCGGCGCAAGCGATTGGTAGGCGTTAGTCATTAGGTAGGCGTATAAATTCTGCGTTGATAATCCCGGCATCACTTTGCCTTATCGTGTTCGTCCATATTTCGGCAATGTTGAAAATGGCCGCTTCGGTTCCCCAAACCCATTCATCATCGGTATTGCCCCATGCCCCTAAAGCAATGGTGTAATCGCCGGGGCGCAATACGGTGGGGGCAATATTAAATTCAACGGTAAAAGCGCCTTGCTGTAACTGGCGACCGCTATTGTATTCTCTCAAAGTAAACAAACGTACCCCGGCGCAATAAACGGCCATCACAAATACAGCCCTTGTAAAAGGTTCCCGGGCTTCCCCGGAAACCTTGATCTTTATTGGGTCAGTTGGTTTTATGGTTATTTCGCTATCAGCCGAATCATTGATCATTACCCGGTGAAAGGATAGTTTATCTTTTATATTGCCGCTAAATACGCGGGCAATGTTATCGTTACTGCTTAGCAGTTTGTTGTAGCATTGTATGGCAGGCTCAATGGCTGCAATGTTCACCAGGCTGCCGTTGTTGAGTACCAAGCCATTATTACACAGGCTGCGGATGGCACCCAGGTTATGGCTCACAAACAAAATGGTTTTGCCTTCGCCCTTGCTTACATCGCCCATTTTGCCGAGGCATTTTTTCTGGAACTCGGCATCGCCAACGGCCAGTACTTCGTCAACTACCAGTATCTCGGCTTCGAGATGTGCCGCTACAGCGAAGGCCAGCCGTACGTACATGCCCGATGAATAGCGTTTTACAGGTGTATCAATATAACGTTCCACCCCGGCAAAATCCACTATCTCGTCAAATTTGCGGGCAATCTCCTTTTTGCGCATACCCAGAATGGCGCCGTTGAGGTAAATGTTTTCGCGGCCGCTTAGTTCGGGGTGAAAGCCGGTGCCTACTTCGAGCAGACTGGCCATGCGTCCTTTTATTTTTACCGAACCTGTAGTGGGAGAGGTTACCCGGCTCAATATTTTAAGCAGCGTACTTTTGCCCGCGCCGTTACGGCCTATAATGCCAACGGCATCGCCTTGCTGTACCTCAAAATCAATATCCTTTAAGCTCCAAACCACATCGCTGCTGCCTGCCACCGCGCGGTTATTGGCTTCGCCTATCTTCAGGAAAGGGTCTTCCTTGCCGCGCAGTTTGGCCCAGTAACGCTCCACATCGCGCGAGATAGTACCCGTACCAAAGCTGCCCAATTGGTAGGCTTTTGAAAGATTGTCTACTTTTATAGCGATGGCCATTAAACGGTATCGATGAAGTTTTTTTCTACTTTGTTAAATACCACCGTGCCTGCCAGTAATATCAACAGGGTGGTAATGCCGCTGTAACCCAGCCATACCCAGCTGAAACTCCCGCTGCCGAAAAAGCCGTAACGGAAGGTTTCAATAAGCGCGGTAATGGGGTTAAGCTGAATAAAAAGGTAATAATGCGGAAACCTGCTTTGCACCTCGCTCAAAGGGTAAACCACCGTGGTAACATACATCATCAGCGGCACCCCGAAGGCTACTACAAAGGCCAGGTCGCGGTATTTAGTGGTAATGGCCGATATCAGCATACCTAACCCTAAGCCTTGCGCGGCTATCAGTAATATAATTAACGGGAACAGCAAAGCCGCCGCGTTTGGGGCGAAACCGCTGTCTGCCTTTAACCAGTAAAAAACATAAAGGATAACGAACAGCAGCAACTGCACCCCGAATTTTACAAGGTTGGATAGCACGATGCTCAACGGCATAATGATGCGCGGAAAGTACACCTTGCCCAGCATAGCCGCGTTATCTTTAAACACGGTGGATGTTTTGGTAAGGCATTCGGCAAAGTAACTCCAGATGATGATGCCCGCGAGATAAAAAAGCGGCTTTGGTATACCATCAGTTAGTATACCCGCCAGGTTGCCGAATATGAGCGTATAAATAGCAATGGTAATTACCGGCTGAATAAAGAACCAAACCGGCCCCAGTATGGTTTGCTTGTAAAAGGATACAAAGTCGCGCCGAACGAGTAAGAACAGCAGGTCGCGGTAATGCCAAACATCTGCCAGGCGTAGCTGAAACAGGTTGTTGCGGGGCGTTATTTCAATATCCCAATCCTTAGCCATTGTTGTTATCGTCTTCGGTAAGCAGTTTTTCGAGGCGGCTGATGTAGCCTTCCTGGCTAAAATAATACAGGCAATGCTGTTGCAGTAATTGTCTTTCGGCAGTGGTTGAAGGGTGCGCGAGGTGGCTTGCAATGGTCCGCGTCAACTGTTCCTGGTCGTGCGGATCAATAGCCACCCCAAGTTCGCCATCACGAACGGCATCTACCGCGCCATCGGCATTGCCGCATATTACCGGTAAACCGCAGGCCATAGCTTCCACCAATACTATCCCGAAACCCTCTTTGGTACTGGGCAGCACGAAGCTATCGGCCAGTAAAAAATGGGCGGGTACGGTAGCGTCATCAATAAAGCCGGTTAAAATTATTTGCTGTTTGGTACCGGTATCTTTTATCAGCTGGTCAATACGTTTCTTCTCGTACACATCGTATTTGCCTGCCAATATGTATTTTATCCCGGGGATGTCGTTCTTTAGTTCGGCAATGCTGCGTATTACGCTGTCGTAGCCTTTATATTGCTCGGTAGAGGCCAGCCGGGTAAGTGTGAATAATATACGGCTATCGGCATTCAGCTTATATTGATCGAGCAGGTGCTGCGGCTTTTCAAACGTGGCGGGCAGCGGCATCAATGGGTCAACAATGTTGTTAAGCACTATACATTTATGCTCATCAACCTTATGCAGGGTGATCAATTGTTCTTTAGTAAACCTGCTTACGCACAGCACCTTATTGCAGGCAGTGAGCAGCGTTTTTTTAACGGGCGATAGTGTACGCCATATTTCAATACCGTGCGCTATGAGCCATATATCGCATTTGGGGTTAACCAGCTTAATTGCCAGGCCTACAAAGGCCAGGTTTACATGACTCAATATCACCACATCGGCGCGTATGCCTTCGGCTATGGATCGTTTTACAAAACCGGCCTTGTTTTTATTGAAGCCTTTGAAATTGCAAAGTGGTACGTATTGTGTTTGCAGGTCGGTATCGGCATCGTAAGCCGAAAACATGGTGAACTTCCATTGATTTTGCTGCGCGATAATGTTAAGTGTGTGCCCAAGTACACGCGTCATTTTTTGTATGCCGCCCGTTGAGCTAAACGTTTGCAGGGTAAGCAGCATTACTTTTTTAGACATTTTGAATTTGATAAAGTGCGAAAGCCTTTGACCAGTGCACCTGGCCTTTCTTAAATTCTTTAACCAGTTTTTGCGCCTTTTTACCTTTAAACTGTTCGGCGTTCATTGCCTCGTGCTCGGCCAGCCATTGTTGCAGCGGAAAGCTGAACCCCATTTTCGGGCGGTTCAAAATTTCGGGCGGCAGCAGGTCTTTAAAAGTATCGGTCAGTATTTTTTTAGGCTGATGTTTGTTAAACCTGATAGCCGGCGCAATATTGGCTACCACTCGTTGCAGGTCCTCATGCAGAAAAGGTACCCTTACCTCCAGCCCGTGGCTCATGCTCATTACATCGGTATCGCGCAGCAACTGGTTTTGCATGTACAGGTTGGTTTCCAGCCAGGAGGCATGCTGTTCATCGTAACCTGTGGGATAACCCTGCCGTGAGGTAAACAGCACATCTTCAATTATCCTCGGTTCAATATCCAGTATCTCGGCAATGTCGGCAGTGGTGAACAGGCCTCTCAAAAACAGGTAATCAGCCACCGGGTGATCATAAGCGAGGTAAGCCAGTTTTTTATATTTATCGGCCAGAAGCGATTTGCCCAGGCCAAACATCGTCGGACTTAATTGCTTTAGGTGGCGAATATATTTTATGCGGTTAAAAGACGGATACCCGCCGAAAAGCTCATCGGCGCCGATACCCGATAGTACGGCTTTTAACCCATCCTCATGCGCGTATTTGCTGATAAACCAGCTGTTAATGCCATCGGTAGTGGGCATATCCATACTGGCTATAATGTGCAGCAGGTGCTGGTTAAAATCCTGCTGTTTTACCAAATGGGCATAGTTTTTACCAATCAGTTTATCGGCGACTGCCTGCTGATAGGTATGTTCGTTATGGTCTTTATCCTCAAAATAAATGGAGATGGTTTTCAGCTGATCGTCCTTTTGTTTACCGCTCATGAGGGCTACAATGCTGGAGTCGGTGCCGCCGCTTAAAAATACCCCGAGCGGTGCATCAGCTATCATCTGGCTGTTGATGGCATGGTTAATCGCCTTGTATAATTCGTGCTGTGCCTCACGGGCATCGGTAATATAATCGCGCAAAGGCGGTTCATCGGCAAAAGAACGGATTACAGATACCGCTGTATTATGCTGCCATTGCAAGTAATGCCCTTTGGGCAAACTGTACACGTTTTTAAGGGTAGTATACGGTTCGGGGAGATGCCCGTAAGCTAAAAAGCGAATGGGCCATTCACTATCAAACTCCGTGGCGATGCCCGACCTGCTTAAAGCCTTTACCTCTGACGCAAAGCTTAACTGCCCGCCTATAAGGTGATAATACAAAGGTTTTATACCCGAGCAATCTCGAACCAAGTAAGTGGTACCCAAGGCCACATCAAACAAAGCAAAAGCGAACATGCCCCGCAACCTGCCGAAAGCCGAGGTGCCCCATTGCAGGTAGGCTTGTAATATCACCTCGGTATCGGTATGGGTGTTAAAGCGGCTGCCTTGCTGGGTGAGTTCCTGTTTTAGTTCGGGGTAATTGTAGATTTCACCATTGAAACTTATCCAGGCTTGCTGATTTCCGTCGGTCATGGGCTGGTGGCCGCTGCTGCTCAGGTCGATGATAGATAAACGGCGATGACCCAGCGCCAACCCTATCTGCTCGTCGATAAATATGCCTTCATCATCGGGCCCGCCATGGCGTTGTACATCGCACATTTTTTGTACAATGCTCACCAATTGTCGCGGTTCAATACTTTTTGATGCTATTCCTGCTATGCGGCACATACTTGTGATATATTCATGGCTTCGCCCCGTAAGTCACAGTTTTAGTTTGTAACTTATTATTTATCAGCAAGTTGATTTGTTGTGTTTTTTGCTGATAGTTATATGTTTTGACATCGAAATGATGCCCCTTTATGTTGTTCTAATACCTTGCAATTAATGATGCCGCTACGTTGACAATAATGGAGCAGCCAATCCCATCCAGCCGTAAAGCCAGTTGCTTTTGCGAACGGTATTGAATAATCTCGCCGGTTATGCCTTTCAGCGGACCGGCCTTTATACATATTTTTTCACCGGGTTGCAGGTGCCTTTCGGTTATCTCCAACTCGTACGCGCTGGCCATTAACAGTTTCAGGTCTTCCAGCTGCCTGTCGGGCATGGCGGCTACCTTGCCCGAAAAGTAAATGAAGCGCGCTACCCCTTTCGTCATTAACACATTGGCCTGCTCATGCGGGGGGATGCGCACAAACAGATATGATTTAATCAGCGGTTCTTCCGTCCATTTTTTACGGTCGCTCCATTGTTTCAGCTGTTTTTGCAGGGGCAGATAAACCTCAACGCCCTTGCTTTGCAATGCTTCGCAAGCCTTTTTTTCGGCCTTCGCGTGGGTGTATACCGGGTACCATTTTGCTGTTGCTGTAGTTGCCATAGGTTGTGTTATTTATCGCCTGAACCAATTTTTAATACTCCACTTACCGCTTTGTTGCCCCTCGGCATAATAGTTTGAGCCCTCGTACCCGCTATAGTCCGAGTAGTAGTAATACCTGTTGCCGTAATTGCCGCCAGTAAACTTGGTGGTGTAATAGCGTGAGTGCAACATATCCTCGGCAAAGGCATTCAGTACGATCACCGTGTTATTGATGCTGTACTCCTGCGCTATGCGCTGCGGCACCGTTGCCGCGTAAAATTTTGACTTGCCCGAACGGATCACGAATACATTTACATCGCTCACCCGCACCAGCGGAATAGCGTCGGATACCAAACCGATAGGCGCGGTATCAATCATAATAATATCGTAGCTGTTGCGCAGGCTTTCTATCAGGGCAGTCATCCTATCGCTGTGCAGCAGTTCAGATGGGTTAGGGGGCACCGGGCCCGATGTGATAAAATCAACATTGGTATAGCCCGATGGGGTAATAATTTCGGCGACTTCGCACTGGTTTGCAAGGTAATTGCTTAGGCCTTTGCTGTTAGCGGCTTTAAATGTTTTATGCAGTTTTGAGCGGCGCAGGTCGGCGGCTATGAGGATTACCCGCTTGTTGATCAGCGCCAGCGTACAGGCTAAGTTAACGGCCACGAAAGATTTGCCTTCGCCCGCTACCTCGGAGGTAATGCAGATCACCTTACTGGCTTTTTCTGATGCCAGAAAACTCAAATTGGTACGTACCGACCGTACCGATTCGGCAAAGATGGAGCGGGGCTTGCTTAACGCCAGTATCTGGGTATTAAAATCGTCAATTTCGGCAGGGAACTTGCGTATAACACCGATGATTGGGATGGTGGTTAGGCTCTCTACGGTTTCTTTATCATAAATATAGGGGTTAAGCACCCTGATCACTACGATAAGCCCAATGCCTACCAATAGCCCTAATATAATCGCGGTACGGTGAATTTCGCGGCTGTTGGGCGATATAGGCGTGGCCGATGTTTGCGCGGGTTCAATAATGGTAGCCCCCGGTAAAATAGCCGACCGGCTGATCTGCGCTTCCAGCTTTTTTTCCGACAGGAAAGAATACACCTTTTCGTTGATCTCAAAATCACGTTTCATACTTACCAGGTCGCGTTCGGCAGCGGGCAGTTCTGATATCTGGCGGTTAACCTGCGATAGCTGTGCGCTCAAATAATCGAGGTTCTTTTGTATGCGAATGCTTGAAGCGTACACATTATCCAACGCCGCCTTTTTAACCATTTGCAGCTGTTTGTTTACATCCTGCACCGGTTGCGATGCCTCGTTATAGGTTTTCAGCAAGGCGCCTTTTTCAATCAAAAGGGTATTGAAGCTGGTGATCAACCCGTTCAACAATGGGTCGACACTGCCCTCTAAATTGAAATTGAGGCTCACGTTCTCCTTTTCGCTGCTGATCTGTTTTTTAAGCTGATCTATAGCGATCAGTTCTATCTTTAATAAGGAGCGCTGCGATTCTACCTCGCGGGCTTTCTCCAGCGCCTGGTCTGCCGCCGAACCTACATCCAGTATGCGCGCGTTCTGTTTGTACCGTTCTATCTTATTTTCCGATCCTTGTACACCTTTTGAGAGGTCTATCAGCTGCGTATCAATAAAGTGGATCATTTGCGTGGCCGACTGTGTTTTCTGGTTGCGATCATAATTGAGGTACTCGTTCATGATGGCGTTCAGTATATCGGCCGCGAATTGCGGGTTAGAGTCGGTTTGTTGCAGCGATATAATGTTGGAGTTTTTGATCACCTCGCTGATGCGCAAACCGCCCTTTACCCGGCCCAGCAGATCTTCGGGCGTGTTAAACTTAAAGCGATAAGCCGCGTGGTCAATCTCGGCGGCCATGGCAATGCTGAAGGTGGTGTTGCCAATAGTAACGGGGCTGTTGTAGGCGTAGGTTTTGTTCACTTCTTTACCGTTAATAATATAGTTAAGGGTGAACGAGCGCCTGTCTACCGGTTTATAATTAATATCGTCGTGGTAATAAGCTGTGCTGTCAAACTTAAGCAGTTGTACGTTGAGTGGTTTTTGCGGGTAAAGTTCGCTGGTGCGTACCCGGCCTGCTATAAAAAAGCTGATGCGGTAATCAATATCCCTTATGGCATTCAGCAGCAGGTTGCGGCTCTGTATCACAAAGGTTTCGCTCTGTATTTTTGATGGCCCGCGGTCGGCATTATTGATCACGCTAACCAGGTCTGATATTTCAGATTTCTTTTCTTCCAGCTTAATAGTGCCTGTTGTGGCGTAGGTTTTAGGAGTATACCACAGGTATATATATGAAGCAGCGGTAAACAGCACAACAGCGGCGGCTATCCAATACCAGCGGCTGAGCAGTATGCGGCCTATCTTAAAATAGTCGATATCCTGGTTGGGCAATTTAGGCTGTATGTTAACGTTTTCCTGCATTCCCTTTAGCTGTTGTAAGTATGTTTTTCAAAGTCATTTATCTTCCCGGCCAATCTTCTTTTTTCCCAATTTAATACCCTCGCCCTTGTTTTTGTAAAGCAGTAAATTAGGTTATGACGCATATATAATTTAGGTTTGGTAACCGCCCGGTTGATGTATAAATTAGGCGGTGTTATCAAAAATAAATAATTTGAGATCATAAAAAAGGAGGCCAAAATTGGACGGTATCAAGATCACCCTCATAACGGTTTGTTATAACGCCGAAAGTACCATAAGCGCCTGCATTAAGTCGGTAATAAACCAGCGTTATGGCAACCTCCAATACATCATTATTGACGGTTCATCAACCGATAAAACGGTAGAAATTATCAGGCAGTTTGAGGGGCATTTTTATACCCTCATCAGCGAGCCGGATAAGGGTATTTATGATGCCATGAACAAGGGTATAGCCATGGCAGCCGGCGAGGTGATAGGCATGCTGAATGCCGATGACGTATTTGCTGCAGATAATATATTATCAACTGTTAATGAGTATTTTAATAGTGATTTAGATATCCTTTACGGCGACTTGAATGTGGTAAATAAGCAGGGCAAGGTGATACGTAAATGGCGCTCGGCGCCATACCAAAAAGGCATCATGAACTGGGGTTGGATGCCCCCTCATCCTACCTTTTATTGCAGGCGAAAACTGTTCGAAAAACTGGGTAATTACAGGCTCGATTATGGCACCGCTGCCGACTATGAATTGATGCTCCGGTTTATGCACGGCAACATGCACAAAACTGAACGAACACCACTAATAATGGTTATAATGAACGCGGGAGGCGCAAGCAATAACAGCTATTTTAGTCGTATCAAAGCATTGATGAATGATATGCGGGCAATGCGCGAAAATGGCATCAGGTTTCCGTGGCTTACCGTGCTCTTAAAACCCCTCCGTAAAATTCATCAATACCTGTGAAGTTGTTTAGGTTTAACAATTATTCGGTGTTGAATAATGGATCACTATCTACAAATGTATCAGCCGTTATACTATGTGTTTATAGTGGGTTTCTCGGCCTTTATTACTTTCCTTGCCATGCCCTCCATTATACACGTAGCCGGTAAACGGCATTTGTATGATGACTTGGGCCACTTCCGTAAACAGCACGATCATGGTATACCCCGGCTTGGCGGCGTAGCCATATTCTTAAGCTTTACCATTACCTGCCTACTATTTTGCGCTACCGGTAAACTGCTGCCCTTAAACTATTTGCTTACCGCCTGCATTATCCTGTTCGGTATGGGGCTTAAGGATGATCTTTCGGGTGTAGGCTCGGGTACCAAGTTCCTGGCGCAGTTTGTAGCCTGCGGTATCTTGGTTATCCCCGGCGATATAAGGCTTACCAGTATGTACGGTATCTTCGGTGTTTATGATCTCGCTTATTTTCCCAGCGTGCTGCTTTCGGTTATTACTATTATGATGCTCATCAACGCCTTTAATTTGGTCGACGGTATCGACGGACTGGCGGCTACCACCGGTGTAGTAGCCAATTTGCTATTTGCCGCCCTGTTCTTATATACCCGGCATTACGAGCTGGCCGCCCTGTCGCTGGCTATTGTGGGGGCACTGTTCGGCTTTTTAAAGTTCAACATTACCCCGGCCCGCATCTTTATGGGCGATACCGGCTCCATGCTCATCGGGTTGATCTCGGCAGTAATGGCCGTTAAATTTATCGAGGTAAATAAGGCTATTGAGGCGGCCAATATGCCGCAGGTAAATGCCGCGCCTGCCCTGGGGGTAGCCATACTGATAGGGCCAATTTTCGATACGCTAAGGGTATTCTTTCTGCGGATAATAAAGGGTTTATCGCCGTTTACGGCAGATAGGAACCACTTGCACCACCGTATGCTGCGCCTCGGTTTTAATCACCTGCAAACTACGGTTATACTCACCTTTGTAAATCTGACTGCTATTGTAGTGGTGCTCACCTTTAGCGAATTTGGTAACTCGGCACTGCTGCTGGCTATGGCCGGGGTAATGCTGGCCTTCAACTGGATCATTACCTTCTGCATCCGCTCGAAAGAGCGAGCGCATATTGCCCTGCGCAACCTGTTTGTGTAAGCAATATGGCTTAAGGCTGAATATTAGCTTCCTATAATTTTATAGCTTTGCAGCATATATTTTCTTTGAATTATAATGAGGATAGCAATTAACGGGTTCGGGCGTATCGGCCGTATCTTTTTAAGGAGCATTTTAAACAGGCCGGGTATTGATGTGGTGGCCATAAATGATCTTACCGATACACAAACGCTTGCCCATCTCTTTAAGTACGACTCCGTTCACCGGGGTTTTAAAGGCAAGGTTGATTTTGATGGCGATAACCTGTACATCAACGATCACGAAATAAGGGTTTTTGCCGAGCGCGACCCATCGGCACTGCCCTGGAAAAAGCTGGATATTGACCTGGTGATAGAATCAACCGGGAAATTTACCTCTAAGGAAGGTGCCGAACAACACCTTATAGCAGGTGCCAAACAAGTAATTATATCGGCCCCGCCTACTGATAAAAGCGTGCCTACAGTGGTGTTAGGGGTTAACGATAAGGACGTTGATCTTACATCGCCTATCCTGTCGAACGCATCATGCACCACCAACAACGTGGCCGCCATGGTGAAAATACTCGACGAAAACTGGGGTATCATCGATGGTTATATTACCACCGTACACTCCATGACCGGCGACCAAAACCTGCACGATGCCCCGCATAAAGACCTGCGCCGTGCACGTGCGGCATCGGCATCTATCATCCCAACAACAACCGGCGCGGCCAAGGCCATTACCAATATCTTTCCGCATCTCGAAGGTCGTTTAGGCGGCGCGGGCATCCGGGTACCTGTGTTAAATGGTTCGTTAACTGATTTTACCTGTAGTCTTAAAATAGATACCACAGTGGAAGCGATCAACGAAGCTTTTAAAAATGCCGCCGCGAAAGGTTCGTTCAAGGATATTTTGGAGTATACCGAAGATCCGATAGTATCGACTGATATTTTAGATAATCCGCACAGTTGTATATTTGATGCGCAGCTTACCTCTATAGTAGGGGGCCTGGTAAAAGTAGTTGGCTGGTACGATAACGAAATGGGTTACTCAAGCCGCCTTGCCGACCTGGTTGTAAAAATAAGTCTGCTCAAATAAATGGTAAAGTTTATAAAGGTTGAAGAGTTGCTGCCCATCCGCAACGAGGTATTACGCGAAGGAAGGCTGACTAACGAAGAATGCATCTTTCCCGGTGATGAGCTGGAAGGCGCTTTCCACCTGGGTTATTATATAGGCGACGAACTGGCCTGCGTGGCATCGTTCCACCCTAAAGGGTATGGCGAGTTTCATGGTACGGGTTACCAGTTGCGCGGTATGGCCACTATTGAAAAATACAGGGGCAAAGGTTATGGTAACCAGCTGCTTAACTTTGCCATAGTGTACCTGCGCGGCCAAAAGGCCAACTATATGTGGTGTAATGCCCGTAAGGTGGCCAGCGGCTTTTATTTAAACATGGGTTTTGAAATAGTATCGCCCGAATTCGAAATTGCCGGGATAGGGCCACACTACGTTATGTATGTTAAAATAAGATAACGTTTGAGTTAAAAAAACTATCTTTTTAACAATTGACATTCGCTTTTTGGAATAAAATGCTGATTTTGCGCCCCTGAGCGTTAATAACTCACAGATATAGTATGAAAACAATAGATCAAATAAGTTTTGCCGGTAAAAAAGCCCTAATCAGGGTTGATTTTAACGTACCTCTTGATAAGGATTACAATATTACCGACGACAACCGCATAACAGCTGCCCTGCCTACTATCAAAAAAATATTGAAAGATGGCGGCGCGGTTATCCTGATGTCGCACCTTGGCCGACCAAAAGATGGCCCGACCGAAAAATACTCATTGAAGCACGTGGTAAAACATTTGTCTGATCTGTTGGGTCAGCAGGTTGAATTTGCTGATGATTGCATTGGCGCGCAGGCTGTTGAAAAAGCAGGCGAGCTTGAAAAAGGCGAAGTGTTGTTATTAGAGAACCTTCGTTTTTATAAAGAAGAAGAAAAAGGCGACAAAGACTTTGCCGAAAAACTATCAAAATTAGGTGATATATACGTGAACGATGCCTTTGGTACCGCTCACCGTGCGCACGCTTCAACAGCGGTTATCGCGCAGTTTTTCCCTGATGCCAAATACTTTGGTTACCTGATGGCGGGCGAACTGGCCAATGCCGAAAAGGTATTGAACGGCGCTGCCAAACCTTTCACCGCAATTATGGGTGGTGCCAAGGTATCTGATAAAATTGAACTGATCGAAGCATTATTAAGCAAGGTTGATAACCTGATCATCGGTGGTGGTATGGCTTATACCTTTGCTAAAGCGCAGGGCGGCCAAATTGGTAAATCGCTGGTTGAGGCTGATAAGCTTGATCTTGCCCTTAGCCTGATTGAAAAAGCTAAAGAAAAAGGCGTTAACCTGTTATTACCTACCGATTCTGTAATTGCAGATAACTTTGCCAATGATGCCAATACCGACATCGCGCCAAACGATAATATTAAAGATGGCTGGATGGGTTTAGATATCGGTCCGGATTCTATCGTTGTATTTAGCAAGGTAGTAGCCGAATCAAAAACCGTTTTATGGAATGGTCCGATGGGCGTTTTTGAAATGGAAAAATTTGAAAAAGGTACCAAAGCCGTAGCAGATGCAGTAGTAACCGCTACCGAAAATGGCGCGTTCTCGCTGATAGGCGGTGGTGATTCGGCAGCAGCGGTTGCTAAGTTTAACCTTACCCACGAAGTAAGCTATGTATCAACAGGCGGCGGCGCATTGTTAGAGTACATGGAAGGTAAAGAACTACCGGGCGTAAAAGCCATCAACGAGTAATCGTTACCATAACAATATAAGAGAAAGGCAACCGGATAAGGTTGCCTTTTTTGTGAAACCTTTATTTTGTCACTGATGCGGCCTGTGGTATGCAGCTTGTGGTCGGTGTTATCACCGCACCACCTTTCGAAAAGGAAAATTTATGAAACCGTTTTACCAGTATGCATGATGCTTTTTTGGCAGCCTGTGGTCGGTGTTATCACCGCACCACCTTTCGATAAGTTTTCCTCTTTATCCACTGCACCAGCAACTAATACATTTAACAATGCATAACGGTATTGAATTTTTCACTGCTACCTGTTTAAACTGGCAGTTGCTTTTGCAACCGGATGAACACAAACAAATTATTTTGGATAGTTTGAACTTCTTGGTTAACGATAAGAGGATATGGCTTTATGGTTATGTAATTATGCCCAATCATGTACACATACTTTGGCGTAAACAAGATGACTGGTTAAATAAAAATGTGGAGCAGCATTTCTCAAAGTTTACAGCTCAGCAACTCAAATTCAGTTTACAGAATAATTATCCTGAACAGTTAAATGCTTATTTAAGTACACAAAGTGATCGTCAATATCAGTTTTGGGAACGACGACCACATATAGCTACTATGTACAGCAGAAAGATTTTTGAAGAAAAACTGGATTATATTCATGATAATCCGGTAAAAGCCGACCTCTGTAATTCGCCGGAAGATTATCTGTTTTCATCGGCGGCATATTATAGCACTAATGCTAAAAATAGTATGTTAACTCATTACATGGAACATATATGAATGTAAGTGGTGCGGTGATAACACCTACCACAGGCTGAAACGAGTAATCGTTACCATAACAATATAAGAGAAAGGCAATCCGGATAAGGTTGCCTTTTTTGTTGTTGTCAGCTTTACGAAGTTTTTAAAGCTTCGTAAAGCCTGTTAGGTATTATTAACTATTGCCATCACGGCGTCCTTTCAATCTCAAAAATCTTCTTTTCAGTTTTCCAACGAATTTCCATATAATCCGAATACTCAGTGCCGAACTTATCAACCAGCGCAATTAAAATGTAGTTATTTGTTTTTAGAGATATGTTATAGGCATAAAAATTCTCATCTGGATAAGCTTTTAAATCTACTCCATTGGGATTACTCCACACATTGTTGTCAATCTTATAAAGGATCTCGTCCTGGCCATTCTTCTGATTAACGATGATCAAATTATGGAAGTATTTATGTTTAATAGGTTTTATAAATACTTTTCCCGTTACGTTATTGCTGCTATCTTTGTAAGTGTGCACCATTTTATAGCCTTCCAGAACATTGGTTTTCAAGATGTTTGAAGCTTTTTTCTTCTGTTCGTGAACGTCAGCTTTGTTATGTACAGTATTTGAATTGCAGCTAATTATCACTGTAACTATAAAAGATAGAAGAAGTAGAATTTTCGGTTTCATTATTTATTATCGTTTCTCTAAGCAAATAGAAGTAACCTTATTAATTACTGATTTTGTGGTAAATTATGTTTCTCTCGCCTTTTTTATAGTTCCATTTACCTTGATGTAAGGTACTGGTGCCTATGTAAAGTAACGCATTGCTTTTTATTAAATATTTATCAATATAATAAGAGGTTTTTCCGTTGTCTTCCGAATGGGAGTCGTCTCTTATTGTGATAAATAAACCGTCTTTAAGTGTTTTATAAGTGCCCTTTAGTTTATAATTGAGTTCACAATCATATTCAGTAACCTTATAGTCGGTATTAAAACTTAATGTACTGCTGCACTTATTTGAAACCTTTAATGTCCAATTGGTATTCACAAGCTGGTCGCTGTTAGTGAAGCATCCAAGAAAAAGAGATAAGAGTGCTTTTTTCATTTTTTAAAGAGTTTAGGTTTATCATCTAAATTATGTTTAAATATAATAGATAGGGTGTTTTGTTGCCGCCTGTGATGTTATTACCGCACCACCTTTCGGATATTTTTTTAGCTTTTATAAGTCTGCACAGTTATCAAGCCATCAAACTCCCCCTGCTTCACTTCTCTTTCCCTTCTCGTTTTACGACTGAAAAGTTTCCATATAAAAGCAGGTAATACGGGCTTCAATATTTGTGCTAAGTAAGTTTTCGGGAAATTTTCTTTAATACCGTAGTCGGCGGGTTCATTTACGGGGCAAGTATACGTGCGGAAAAGTATATCCATTAATGGTGAAATATTAGCGTAGTTGCCGCGGTCGCGTTCTTTATCGTGATGCCAGTGGTGAAGCTCCGGCGAGCCGATCAGCATTTTCAGCGGACCGATAGGCAACTTCACATTGGAATGGATATATATTGCCCATATTCCCCGGAAAGCAACTACTAAAGCCAGGGTATCTAAATTGAAACCCATGATAAAGGCTGGCAGGTTGATGATGCCAACGGTATAGATAGAATCTAAAGGATGTTCGCGGTGGGCGGCCAGCCAGTCTAAATGTTCGGTGCTGTGGTGTACTTTATGAAATCGCCACAAAAAATCTACCTTATGCTGCAGCCGGTGACCCCAGTAAATAAGCAGGTCACTAAAAAAGATAACCTCAATGGTCTGTAGCCAAAAAGGTTGTGTTTTTATCGCATTGCGTATACCAACAGGTATAATATGATCCAGCCATGTGCCGAAATAGCTAAGTACAGCTAATACAAGCCCGCTCCAAAACAAGTATTGACCTATAAAATGGCAGAGATCAAGTAGCCACTCTTTCCTGAATACTTTTTGCCCCGTCCTGGCCGGAAATACTTTCTCCATCGGGATAAATACCAACGCTAAAAAAAGCAGACTGGCACCTGTAGCAAGCAATAACTGTAAAAAATTCATGGCTTTTGCTTTTTAATGGTGTCAATTTTTTGTTTGGGTTGCTGGGTGCTTTTTTAACAGGTTTAATAGATGTGTTTTTGGGTTTGCTTACAGAGTCGGCGTATGATTTTATATTTTTTGTAAGCCTTGTTTTTCCTGTGTCGGGCGTAAGCCTCAAAGGTTTTGTAAGGACAATTGACTTAGATGACGACATCAATATTCGCTGGAGATCAGCACGGGTAACTGTATCTTTTTGGGTATTTGTTATAGTACCGCCGTTATGGCTTGTTTGCAGGTTTGATGAATCTTGCGGTATATAGTCGTTAAGTTTACCTGTTCGGTAAAGCAAGAACAGGGTAATGAGGGATGCAAAACCTGTTAACGTAAGTGCTTGTATAAATTTGCTGTGTTGCATATTGCTAACGATAAGGATTAGGAACTAAACCGGCTTTGCCCGGTGTTTGCATATAAAAATAAGCTGTTTAATGATAATTATATAGGTTTTAACAATATTTAACTCGTTTAAGCGGCTGTAATGCTTCAGTATTACTTGTTGCCTTTCTCAATTACAACACTTCGTTTTCCTAACTTTCACTACATTTAGCCGTTAATTTCCTCGTAAAAATGAAAAAAGCCACATTGTTCGCCTTTAGCTTTATGCTTTTGGCGTTTGTTACTTTCGCGCAGCCGCAAACCCCTGATGCCGGTTATGTAAAAGAAAATTACATTAAGTACGAATACCAGATACCCATGCGCGATGGCAAAAAGCTGTTCACGTCGGTATATGTTCCTAAAGATCAGTCGAAGAAATACCCCATAATGATGGACCGCACGCCCTACAGCGTAGCCCCTTACGGAACCGATAAATATAAGGGCAGCCTTGGCCCGTCGGAATTATTTATGAAAGACGGTTATATTTTTGTGTACCAAGATGTACGCGGCCGCTGGATGAGTGAAGGCATTTATGAGGAGATGACCCCCGAAAAAGAAGTGCACAAAACCAATAACGACGTTGATGAAGGTACCGACACTTATGATACCATCGACTGGCTGATCAAGAACCTGCCGAATAACAATGGCAAGGTAGGGGTATGGGGCATATCGTATCCGGGTTTTTATACTACTACGGCATTATTGAGCCGTCACCCCGCCCTTGTGGCCGCGTCGCCGCAGGCACCCATTGCCGATTTGTACCGCGATGATGCCTTCCACAATGGAGCATTTATGCTGGTGGCTAACTTTGGCTTTTACCCCGGCTTTACCAACAGGCAGGATGATAAACCCACCCAGCGCAGGGGAAAAGACTTTGATCCGGGTACAGAGGATGGTTATAAATTCTTCATGGAAATGGGATCGATGCGTAACTCTAACGTGAAATATTATAAGGATACCATTCGCCTGTGGAACGAAATGATGGATCACCCCAATTACGATCAACACTGGAAAGACCGCAACGTATTGCCACACCTGCACGATATTAAAACCGCTGTACTGGTAACCGGCGGTTGGTACGATGCCGAAGATCTTTACGGTGCCATCAATACTTATAAAACGTTGGCGCAAAAAAATCCTGCAACGCCCATATACTTCGCTATGGGGCCATGGGTGCACGGCGGCTGGGCACGTGGCAATGGCGATCATTTAGGCGATGTTGATTTTGGGGCGGCAACGTCTCCCTTCTACCGCGAAAATATCGAGTTCAAATTTTTTAGCCATTACCTGAAAGGTACCGGTCTTGATTTGCCTAAAATATCGGCTTTTGAAACCGGCGCCAACAAATGGCATAACTACAATGTATGGCCGCCAAAAGAGGCTACAGAAAAGAACCTGTACTTTTTACCCAATGGTAAACTATCGTTCATCGCGCCTGCCGATGCTAAGGACAGCTTCGACGAGTTCGTATCAGACCCGGCCAATCCGGTGCCGTTCATAGATGGTATCAGCATGGATATGAACAGGGAATACATGACCGCCGACCAGCGTTTTGCCGCCAAAAGAAAGGACGTACTAACTTACCAAACCGACGTATTAACCGACGATGTAACCATTGCAGGTAACATTTGGGCCAACCTTAAAGTAGCCACCACAGGTACTGATGCCGACTGGGTGGTAAAGGTAATTGACGTATATCCCGACACCACTACGGCAGGGAATTTCACCGGAAAAGATGTAAACCCGGCAGGCTACCAGCAAATGGTACGCAGCGAGGCCATGCGCGGCAAGTTTCGCAACAGTTTTGAAAAGCCCGTGCCGTTTGTCCCCGGTAAGGTAAGTCCGGTGAATTTTGAACTGCAAGACCTGTTGCACACCTTTAAAAAAGGACACCGCATAATGGTGCAGGTACAAAGCACCTGGTTCCCGCTTATCGACAGGAATACCCAACAGTTTCAGGATATTATGAAAGCTAAGGATAACGATTTCAAAAAAGCCACCCACAAGGTGTATACCTCAAAAACGCATCCGAGTTATTTGAAGGTGAGGGTAATGTGAGATGGTAAGGTAGTTATGTAGTACAAGTCATGTTGAATTATTTCAACATCTCACTGGCAAGAAATGTTGCTTATCCAATTTGTCCTGTGAGATGCCGAAATTCTTCGGCATGACGGCGGGTATGATTAGATCTTCAGCCTAATAAATGGAGGCTATTTAACGCATACTTATATCGTTGTTTATTATTTCTATAATCCATTCTTTATGTCTTTTGCTATGGTTGAAATCTATCCCTGAATATTCGTTCTCAATATATTCTAATCGCTTTAAAACTTTCATGTAAAAGTCTGTTGATTGATTAGTGCCGATATTTACTAAATTCTGTAATAAGTACTCAATTGTATCTATATAAGTAGTGTTCAAGAATATCTCTCCGTATAACATCTCGGTGTCTTCCTGTGTAGTCTTAAGTTCACCAAGTGCATCGGCAATACAATTCTGTTGATAAGAAGTCAATTTTAATAGTATCGATTTTAAATCAATCCAATCATCTTGATTAAAGCCTTGGAGTTTTGTTACTATTTCATGGATTTCCCATTCCCAGTATCCCCATTCATGAATTTCATTTTCATTAATGAAATTAAGCAGGTTGATGATCTTGTCATTTTTAGTCATATGATGAATCAATATAAAAATATTAAGATACTGAATTATTAATTCATCAGCACAGTTTGCATTTGGTATAATTATAGCGTACTTCTTCTAATTTAAATTATACTCCTCCTGTTACATATCCGCATCGCTTTGCGTAATACTTATATAAACTAATTATTATGCTGAAGAAATTAACAATGGTATTGCTGGTTGCCGTATTGGCTTCGTGCGATAAAAAGGACAGTGGTAAATGCAGTAACCGGGTATGTACTGAAATATTCGCTTCGGTAGGTTTTCGGTTTTTGAAGCAGGATGGGAGCGGTATCATCGTTAAAAACTACAGCGTAGTTAATCAGCAAACAAAAGATACGATTACCATAAAAGAAACCGGAACATTGGGTATTGGTATCAATGAGTTACGCACTCCGGGATACTATACCGTAGTAAACGATTCCTACAAAGATAAACTAACCGAAGCAGGCATCGACCTGAAAGTAAGCGGCACAGATTCTTTACACAACCAAACCAAAACAGCCATTGTAAAGGTAGGGGTAGACGAATGTGGCTGCCACGTACAAAAGATCTCCGGTCCCGACGAAATAAAGTTTGACAATTGAAAAGCGCTTTTTAATTCTTCTTAGTGTTTAATTGTTGTGTAAAACCCGGTTCAGGCCGGGTTTTGTTTTTGAATACCGAAAATGAAGCCTGTGTTAACTCACCCCCAGCCCCTCTCTGCTGCGCAAAGAGGGGAGAAAAGATAAAAGAGGAGATTAAAAAACAAAACTCCCTCTTTGCGCAGCAGAGAGGGAAGTCGAGCGAAGCGATGACAGGGTGAGTCAAAAAGCCATCTGCCAACCCTCCGCGTAACTCCGTGCAAACCTCCGCTTCCTCCGCGGTTAAAAATCTACGCTTAAACATCTCCATCGAAGTCTCGTTTGCTCTATTCCCTCAAATAATTAACTTTGGTTAGCTTGTACCAACAAACTACTAAAACCACACCGCTATGAAAATACTACTTTCCTTTTTATTGCTATGCTTAGTTATCAACAGCTATGCCCAGCAACCTGCTAAATTCAACGGACTGGATATGAACCTGGGCAATCTCTCGCGATTGTCGGATGCGCAAACACGGTCAATCAGTCCGGAAAATTTTACGGGTGGCAAAGGAAAAGGAGCCACGGCCGACCCGGTGAAGAACAAAGGGCAACGCAATGTGGCCAATGCAGCTAACGAATCACGCGATTTAGGTATCGGCTGGAAAGTGAACCCCTTTATTATCGTTAATCCCGGCGAAACCATTACCATTGCCGAAATGGAGGGCCCCGGCGCTATACAGCAAATATGGATGACACCTACAGGTAACTGGCAGTTCTCTATCCTGCGTTTTTATTGGGATGATGAAACCGAACCATCAGTAGAAGCACCTGTAGGCGCGTTCTTCGGGATGGGGTGGAACGAGTACGCGCCGCTCAACTCTTTGCCGGTAACGGTTAACCCCGGCAGCGCTTTTAACTGCTATTGGAAAATGCCATTCCGCAAAAAATGCAGGGTCACTTTAGAAAATATAAACAAGGCCGCCGAAATGCGCCTGTACTACCAGATCAATTATACCCTTACCGAAGTTGGGAACGACGAAGCTTACTTTCATGTCCAATACCGCCGTTCAAATCCGAACACCACATCGGTACATACCATATTGGATGGTGTAAAAGGTAAAGGGCAGTACGTGGGCACCTACATGGGCATCGGTGTAAACAATAATGGTTGGTGGGGCGAGGGCGAAATCAAGTTTTACATGGATGGCGATAAGGAATATCCCACCATTGCAGGTACCGGCACCGAAGATTATTTCTGCGGATCGTACAACTTCGACAGGGGAGGTAAGTATGTGGAATTTTGTACGCCCTATGCGGGTTTGCACCAGGTGATCCGCCCGGATGGCGCATACCGCGCACAGCAAAGGTTTGGCCTGTATCGCTGGCATATTATGGATCCGGTGAGGTTTGATAAAGATTTAAAAGTAACCATTCAGGATTTGGGCTGGCGCGATGGCGGGCGGTACCTGGCTCAAAAGTCGGATATTATAACGGTGGCCTACTGGTACCAGCGCGAGCCTCATGCCAAATTTCCGAAACTACCCTCAAAGGACGAACTGGAAGTGAACTAAAAATATTTTCGAGTGGCTGTTGCGTTTTGGTAGTCATCACCGTATCAGGTACAAAGCCCCGATTATGCGTAAAAGTATTTTAGCCATTTTAGCTGTAGCATTGCTGGCATCGGCATGCAGTAAAACTAAAAAGTCAACCTGTGGCGAGCAAATTTGCACGGCCAATTTCGCTTATATTATGATAAGCTTTTTGGATAAGGATGGTAACCCTACCGAGGTGAAAGATTACCACGCCATTAATTTGCGCACAAAAGATACCGTTAAAAGTATGGTGAACGCGAGTATCAACACGGTTCCCGGTGCTTTCGCGGTAATTGATGACAGCCATACGGCAAATCTGACTGACGGTGGTGATGAAATCCAGGTATCGGCTACTTCAACAACAACTAACCAAACTAAAAAGGCTATCCTGAAGGTATCCGGTGGTAAATGCGCCTGCCATATTAGCAAGGTTTCGGGGCCTGATCAGGTAAAATTCGATTAAAGGTTCTTCTTCTTAAAATAATAGTGTTTAATTGAGGATGGGGCCCGGCTTGCCGGGTCTTATCTTTTTAAACGTCATCCCAATAACTTCTTATAAAAATACTGCTTAGCTTTGTATAGCTTAACCGGCATTACATCTTACCAAAAAACATTATGAAAAAACTCCTGTACTTCCCGTTATTAGTTATTGTATTTGCTGCATGCAGCAAAAGGTTGCAAACACAAAAATGCCCCGATAAAATTTGCACCATGATATTTGCCAGCGTACCTGTAAGCTATGTGGATAATGCAGGCAAACCCGCGGCGGTAAAAAATTACAAGGCCGTAAACCTGCGCACTAAAGAAGATATTACCCATCCCGATAACCGCAACATAACGGCCAGTACATTTACCATAGCCGACGATAGCGACCTCAAACGCATATCAGAAGCGGGCGACGATATTTTACTTACGGCTACAGATAGCGCCACTAACAAGCAACTGCGCGATACCGTTAAAATTGCCGGCGGCGTATGTGCCTGCCACGTAGCACGCATTTCGGGGCTGGAACAAATAAAGGTAAATTAAGCGTTATTAATGACGTTGTTATCCAATTTTAATTGGTGCTTTGAGGGGCTGTTACAACGTATATCAGCCCATTTTGTTCTTGTTTGCCAAAAAAGGCTTGTGCTTCTTTCTTACTGATTATATTCACATATTGAATATCAGTACTTGATAGCTTTTTAAGTCGTTCAAAGTCAATTAGCTCATTATCATTTAAAAATATAACATCATTAACAGGGGGCTTATTTTCTTTTTTATACTGCTCTACCAGTTTTGCCAGTTGTAATTTATCGTCATACGGCCTGCTGTAGCGATACCTTTTGGTATAAAGGTATATGATGCCATTCTTGTAATTAGCACCAAATAAGCTCACCGCTTTTTCAGAAGATATGATATCCACTCCTTCGATAACGCCGGTGTCTATACGGTTAAATATTGTTTCAGAATTAAAAATATAGCCATCAATAACCACCAGTTCTTTTCTCAATGGTTCGGCGCCTTTTCTATAAGCGATAATGTTTTTTAATAAATTGCTCTTAATTTCCTTACGCCTTTCAGCACCTGCTTTGCTAATCAATGATACGATACCTAATTTGCTTTTATCTAAGGGCTTTAAGCTTGAGTTTATGTTCGGGAATACATAGAACCCTACCAGGCTGTCCTTAGTGAGGTATGTACGCCATTCATCTAATGTGGATACCTTATCAAACACGTTTAACTGCACTTTTGAGGTGTCGATGTTTTTAAGCAGCTTAAATGTTTGTTTAAAATGGGCCTCATCATAGCCTTCCGGTTTTACAACAATATTGTTATAGATCAAAAGTTTTTTATTAGCCTTTGGCCCCAAAATCGCTTTTGCCAAAGAAGGTTCAATCACATCTGAATATAGGCTATCGGTATTGATTTTCTTTAAGCTGTTGTAGCCTTTCAGTAATTTGCCGTTCATCATAACATCTGCACCCGCTATACTAATTGTTTCTGCAAATTTTACCGGCATGGTATACGTAAAATCAACTCTTTTACCTTTAAGTGTTGCGGGGATCCAATCGGGGCTTGCGCTTACCGCTCTTAATGCTTCCTTATTGCAGTAAGCATCTAAACCTTTCTTAATTTTAACTTTGCCAACCCGTCCTGTGCTGTCTAATACAAAGCTTAATACAACTTTTCCCTGTTTGCCTTTTAATCTTGATATTACCGGGTACTTGATAGTGTTTTGAAGAAACTCGTAAAATTTTTCTACCCCGCCCGGAAATTGAGCCGGAACGCTGTCTTTTTTTAAGCTATCTGTAATGCTGTAATTTAAAGAATGCCCGGCGAATGCAGTTGTGCTAAAGAAAATGCAGGCTATGGCAATTAATTTGATTCTCATGATGAGGTTATTTGGTAATCAAATATAAATTAATTTCATCAAATAACATATAACAACAAAAGCCTCCGCAGTTGCAAAGGCTTTTTGTTGTTATGTATATGGTTTTTGGTTAATGCTTGATAAGCAGATCGATACTGATGCCTATGATCAGGGTGATGAGGCTAACGGTGAGTAAACCTAATAAGTAAGCCGCGAACGCTTTTGCATAGCCGCCTATTTTTTTAGCGTTGAAAAACTGCCCTACGGCCCATGTTGAATATATAAAGTAAACAACGCCCGAAACGGGTAATACTTTGAGTTTGGTTAAGCCCTCAACCACGGCAAAAATAGTAAATATCAGCATGCCCATACCTATTACAAAGCATAGCAGTATCAGTATCTCGAAAAAGTTGTAACCGCTCTTGCGGAAGAAAAGCTTTAGCCAAAGCGCTATGAATACGCCTATAATTATGTTTGAGTAACCGTAGTGGCTTTGTACCCACTCGTTCATCGCGTTGGTTGATGAGCCTTTCATATCTTCTATATGAAAATAGCCTTCCTCAATATGAAAAGTATGGTTAACAATGGTATAAAGCAGCGATGATATAATGATGAATACGATGGGCTTTACCAGCCTGTCGCGGTTTTCGGCAATAAACAAGCGTATGCTTTTGCCGGGGCGCAGCAAAAGTTCTTTAACAGTATAAAGTATGCCCTTTTCAAAATGGAGGATGTGTAATATTTCGTGCTGAATGTAATGCCCGTCTATCCGTTTAAGTTTAGCCGATTGTCCGCATTGCGGGCAGTAGTTAAGCGTTATATCAGTGTTGCAATGCGCGCAATTTACCATGAGTACAATAATGAAGGATTAGTTATTGGCAGCTACTTCCTGCTTACGCGAGCTGATCTCGCCGTTTAATGATTTTAACGAATTAAAGATAGGCAGCCAGGTGATGGGCAGTACCATTAATGGAACCAGCGAGCCTATTGATATATTTTTCGATTTGAAGAAATACAGGTAGGCATAAACAAAAAGCAAAACCACGGCGAGGGTAATAGAGGTGATCAAAATGCTTTTTAGCTTTGTTCGTCGCGCTGTTAATTCAGTTAAACTTAATGCCGAGAGTTGTTCCATAATGCGATAATGCTTTGCTACAAAAATTAAAAAAGGGATTTTCTTGCTAACTACACTTTGGTGTAGATTTGTAACTTAGCGTTAACTGATGAAAAATGATACTACAAACGGCTTACTGACCCGTAACAAGGTGAACCAGGTGGCCGAGGCCGATTACCTGCAACAGCACGATTACCTGGAAGCCGTAAGATCATTCGCGCGCTTAACGTACAAGAGCGTGTATATAATTGATTATGAAAAGATGGGGTTTGAGTATGTATCAGATAACCCCTTGTTTTTAAGCGGATACACAGCCGCGCAGGTGCTGGCTATGGGATACGAGTTCTATTTTAAAAATGTGCCCGAGCAAGACCTGCAATTGCTGACTGCCATTAACCAGGCCGGGTTTGACTTTTTTGATAAAGTGCCCGGTAACGAAAAGAAAGAGTACAGCATCACTTACGATTTTCACCTCATTAATAAGGATGGCAGGCCGGTGCTGATCAACCATAAACTTACACCCCTGTTTTTAACAAGCGAAGGCAAAATGTGGAAGGCCATCTGCGTTGTTTCCATTTCGCATCATCAGCAGGCGGGCAATGCTTTTATTACCAAACAGGGTACCGATAAAATATGGCAGCTGGATACAACAAACCAGGTTTGGCTAAGATTGGTTAAGCCTAAACTTACCAAACGCGAAATCGAAGTACTGCACCTGCACGCGCAGGGACTAACCATTAACCAAATTGCCGAAAAAATATTTGTAGCCCCCGATACCGTTAAATATTACCGCCGCCGAATTTTTGAACGCCTGAATGTAAGTAATATAGTAGAGGCCCTGGCTTATGCGGTAAACAGCAAGATTATTTAAGGGCGTGCATTACTAAAGTTAAACTATTCAATCTTATTTTCCGATTTCTTATTTACTGCCCAGCCGATCACCGGCGTAATATTAAATGTTTTTGGATTTTGTGCGACACCCATAAATCCCGCCCAGAGCTCCATATTAAAAGATTGTTTTATTTTGCCGGATCCATCTTCTATTTCAACTATAAACGGCACGTTAGACAGCTCTTTGGGTAAGTCGTCTACATTTTTAATTTCTTTAAACTGAGATCGTTTTAAATATAGAGTTTTGGTTTTGAATGCCGGATCGTCTGTATTAGCTACCGGTATATCAATAATTTTATTGTCTTTTGTTGCGTTCTCCTCCGGCATACTTCCGGCATTTAAATAAGGATAGAATTTTAACAGCCAACCGTCAATACCATCGTATGAACCATATATGCCTGTTTTATGGTATTTGATCATGTTCATCCAAAACTGCTTGTCAACTTTTCCGTTCTTTGTGTCAATGATCTTTTGAATTACGGGTTTCAGTTCAGATGTCCACCAGGTTAAATCATAGCGGGATAAATAGTCCAGGCGAGCGAGAATTTTTTTCCAGTCTTTAACGCTTCCTTCAATAGTTACTTCAGGTATGCCACAGCCTATAAACTTAACCTTATAATTGAAAAATTCTTTCATCGACTCCATGATCATCACTTGGCTTGCAAGTCGGGTAGTTGAAGTGGTTGTGCTAAAATCAGCCGTTAAATTTCCCACCAATTCTTTACCGGTAAAATTGGCTATCTGTTCGCTAAATTCTGGAAATAGGGTTTCCCACTTGAAATCTTTCATGTTCGTAAGCTCTTTTGAGTTACGAATTACTTGCAAAGTCTTTTTTCCTTCAAAATTTACAAGCTTAGCCCTTAGCTTTTCGGGGTTACTGGTTACATGGTTTGCGAACCCTTTAGAGATGAGCAACCACATAATATCCGGGCTAATAGTTATGGGGTAGTGATTTTGATATGCCCTTAAATATCCTAAAATGAGCGCGTGCGTTCCGAGGTCCACAATTTCATCAGCCACAGAAAGTTTAACGATGTTTTTATCAATGTTTTGAAACAACATATCGCCGGATACTGTGGGTAAAAGCTTTTCCGGTTTAGTCAGCTTTTCTATTTGATAGGTTTGAGCCTGTGTACCGCAATAGGTGAAGATAAGGCAAAGCACAAAAGTTAACTTATTCATGCAATTAATGGTTGAGGTTTATAATTGGATAAATATAGGTTATTCAATATGACTTTATATTTAGTGCTCTCCGTTTTTTCCTGCGTATTGATTAATAATGGGAAAACTATTGAGCTATCGGCCGGCACTAACGCGCAATGTGGTTTCGAAACAGCTCAATATAAACTAACCTGTAAAATCTGTATTTCTAACCCCTAAAAACCTGGCCCATAGCCGGGTTTTCGCGTTTGCAGGGATGCGCCAAACCACCCCAAAAAATGTTGATAACTTTTTGGTGGGAAAAAGTGGTAGAAAGTGGTAAAAGTAAATTACTTTTACGTTACAAAAATTGCCGATAGACTATAATGGCCCATTTGTTAGGAGAATATGATTGTAAACTGGATGCCAAAGGGCGGATGATGATCCCTTCGGACCTCAAAAAGCAACTCCCCGGAGTTGAAGATGAGGGCCTTGTGATATTACGCGGCTTTGAAAAACAGTTGACAATTTATACCAAAACAGAGTGGGACAATACAGTGAATGACTTAAGCAAACTTAATCAATATGACAAGATAAACCGCGATTTCCTGCGCTTTTTTACCCGCGGGGCTATGGGTTTATCAGTTGATGGGGCAGGTAGGGTGCTTTTGCCAAAATCACTGCTTGATTACGCGGGTATTTCCAACGAGGTTATCCTGTCGTGCCAGCTGAATAAGATAGAGGTATGGGAACCTGTTGCTTACGATAAGTTGATGAACAGCGTTCCTGATGATTTTGCCGCGATGGCAGAGAGAGTAATGGGCAGTGCCGGGAGAATGATAAATGAGTAATTACCATGTACCGGTTATGTTGCAGGAGTGTATTGAGGCGCTTGATATAAAGCCCGGCGGTACCTATGTAGATGTAACCTTTGGCGGCGGCGGTCACTCGCGTGAGATATTGAAGCATTTGGGTAGCGATGGCAGGCTGATCGCTTTTGATCAGGATGCCGATGCGCAGCAAAACATCCCGGATGATGACAGGCTTACGTTTGTTGACCAGAATTTCAGGTACCTGAAAAACTTTTGCCGTTTGCATGGCGCTATCCCGGTTGATGGGATTCTGGCCGATCTGGGGGTTTCATCATATCAGTTTGACCAGGCCGAGCGGGGTTTTTCAATCCGCTTTGATGCCGAGCTGGATATGCGCATGAACCAGGCGGATACGTTGAGCGCGAAGGAAGTAGTAAATACGTACAGCGAGGCCGATTTGCACCGCATATTTGGTATTTACGGCGAAATTCAGAACGCTAAAACGCTGGCCAAAACCATAGTAACCTACAGGCTTAACGCGCCGATAGTGACCGTGGCCGATCTGAAGAACGCGATAGTGAACCTTATCCCGAGAGGGAAGGAAAATAAATACCTGGCGCAGGTTTTTCAGGCGCTCAGGATAGAGGTTAACCAAGAGCTGGAGGCATTAAAAGATTTTTTAATGCAATCGGCCGAGGTGCTGGGCACCGGTGGTAAACTGGTAGTAATGTCATACCACTCGCTGGAGGACAGGCTGGTGAAAAATTTCATCGCCAAAGGCAAATTCAGCGGTGAGGTAGAGAAGGACCTTTATGGTAATGATCAAAAACCGTTTGATGCTGTAAGCCGCGGGGCTATAACAGCAACAGATGAAGAGATAGTAATTAATAACAGGGCAAGGAGCGCTAAACTAAGGATAGCTGTAAAAAAATGACGAATCGTTTACGTACAGAAATTCAGGAAGAAGAAGCTGAAAAGCAATTGGTAGTTGAGGAGAAAAAACCTGCAAAGGAAATTCCCGACAACTTTTTAACGCAGTTTTTCAGCAAAGGATTTGTAACCACCGAAGCGGCTACGAGCGCGCTTCCTTTTGTGTTTTACATAGCCTTTTTGTGTATGCTATATATTGCCAACAGGCACCTTGCCGAAAAGAACCTGCGCGATATTGATAAGATAAGCAAAGAAGTAAAAGAACTTACATGGGATTATAAATCGGCTAAAGCCGAGCTGGCTTACCGCAGCACGGTTACCGAGGTTTCAAAACGGGCCGATACGCTGGGTATAAGGGCTACTACAGAACCGCCGCAAAAAATAACCATCAAAGAGGAGGCCGAGGAATGAGTATACGTACCAATATATTACTCAGGGTATATATCGCTTTCGGGCTGATATTACTTTTCGCCACTGCTGTGGTTTTTCAGCTTTGTAGGGTTCAGTTTGCCCAGGGCAAAAAATGGCGGTCCATGTCTGATAGTTTATCTATCCGTTATGTAGATGTTGAGGCAAGTCGCGGCAACATCTTTTCTGTTGATGGCAGTTTGCTGGCTACTTCGGTACCCGAGTACGAGCTGCGCATGGATATGCTGGCCGGCGGTATTGAAGATGATAAGATATTTTACGAAAAGGTAGATTCGCTGGGTGCTAAGCTTGCCGGGTTTTTCGGCGATAAATCTGCCCGCGATTACAGCCGCAGGCTGCGTGAGGCCCGTAAAGATAAAGAGCGTTACTATTTGGTTAAGCGTAAGGTTACTTACCAGCAGCTGAAAAAAATCCGCAAGTTCCCGATGTTTAATTTGGGCAGGTACAAAGGCGGGCTGATAGCTATACAGCAAAACAAGCGCATTTTGCCTTTCCAAACACTGGCATCGCGTACCATAGGTTATAAAAATGATAACGTGGCTAACGCGGTTGGTTTAGAGGGTGCTTACGCGAAATATATTAATGGCGAAAAAGGTCGCCGGTTGATGCACCGTATTGCCGGTGGCACCTGGATGCCTGTTAACGAAGATGATGATGTAGCGCCTAAAGAGGGTGCCGATATTATTTCAACCATCGACGTAAACTTTCAGGATGTTGCGCAAAGCGCGTTGGAAAAACAATTGATAAAAAGCGATGCCGACCACGGCGCGGTAATACTGATGGAAGTGGCCACCGGCGAAGTGCGCGCGGTAGCCAATTTTACCAAGGTAAGCACCGGCGTATATAAAGAGAAATTTAACTACGCTATTGCCGGTAACCAGGATCCGGGTTCTACCTTTAAGGTAGCCTCGTACATGGCTCTGCTGGAAGATCATAAGGTGGATACCAATACCATGGTGGGTACGGGTAACTATCAAATTCCGGGCAAAATGATCAGGGATTCGCATGGTAGCATCGGTACGGTAACGGTTAAAAGGGCTTTTGAAGAATCATCAAACGCGGCAGTTGCGTTTTTGGTTAATACTCATTACCGCAATAACCAGTCGGACTTTACCGATCACCTGTATAACTGGCACCTGAACGAGCTGCTTAAATTGCAGATCCCGGGTGAAGCGCAGCCTGTAGTAAAAAACCCTAAAAACAGGAGCTGGAACAAAAACATGACCCTGCCGCAAATGGCCTACGGTTATGAAATGCAGTTAACACCATTGAAAATGCTGTCGTTTTACAACGCCATAGCTAACGATGGTAAATACATATCGCCGGTTTTTGTGCGCGAGATAAGGCGTTTGGGCAATACGGTTGAGCATTTTAATGCCCGTGTTATCAACGAGAAGATCTGTTCGGATGTTACACTAAGCAAAATGCACAAAATGCTGGAAGGGGTAATAACCGAAGGTACCGGTAAAAATATTATCTACAACCCGCTTTACAGCATAGCAGGTAAATCGGGTACGGCGCAGGTGGCCGATGGTAATAAGGGTTACCGTGCTAAAAGGCAGTACCAGGCTTCTTTCTGTGGATATTTTCCGGCAGATAAACCTAAGTACTCGCTCATCGTAGTAATTAACGACCCTAAGAATGGTTACTATGGCGCGGCGGTTGCCGGTCCGGTTTTCAGGGAAGTTGCCGATAAGGTTTACTCAAGCGATCTGGATATTAACCAAACACCGCCAACGCACCTGGTAGGTAATACCATATTGCCAAGTGTAAAACAAGGCAACCCGAAGGCATTAAAACAGGTGTACGCCAAATTAGGTGTTAAGCCGCTGTATGCATCGGCCAGCGCTATTGATAATGGCATTGATACCAGCAACGGGATAGCGTTTGAAGAAACAAGAGTTAAAAAAGGTGCTGTGCCTGCGGTAACAGGCATGGGCTTAAGCGATGCCCTTTATGTAATGGGCAACGCGGGATATAAGGTAACTGTACACGGTAGCGGAGTGGTTAAAACACAATCGGTAACGGGTGGCAGCATTATACCAAGAGGATCAAAAATAACATTAGAACTGCAATGAAGTACTTAAGTGATTTACTGGAAGGCCTTGCATTCACCGAATTGCAGGGAAGTGCTGATGTAGAGATCACGGCAGTGGTTTTTGATTCGCGTAAGGTAGTGCCGGGTTCGCTGTTTGTGGCCGTAAAAGGCACTGTGGTTGACGGGCACGATTACATTGAGAAGGCGATTAAAGATGGCGCTATTGCGGTAATATGCGAAGAGTTACCAGCACACGTAACCGGCGAAGTTGATTTTCTGATGGTTGCCAATTCGGCCATCGCATTGGGCATCGTTGCCGCTAATTTTTACGATAACCCATCGGCACAATTGAAGTTGGTTGGTGTTACCGGTACAAACGGAAAAACTACCATCGCTACGCTTTTATACAAGCTGTTCCGCGATATGGGCTATAAATGTGGCTTGCTGTCTACCGTTGAAAATCAAATTAACGGCAAAGTAATCCCATCAACCCATACCACGCCCGACCCCGTAGCGCTTAACGAGCTACTGGCCGATATGGTAGCCACCGGTTGCGATTACTGCTTTATGGAAGTAAGCTCGCATGCGGTAGCGCAGCACCGTGTGGGTAGCTTGAAATTTGCGGGAGGCATATTTACCAACCTAACGCACGATCATTTAGATTATCATAAAACGTTCGACAGCTATCGTGATGCTAAAAAGGCATTTTTCGATAACCTGCCTAAAAACGCTTTCGCGCTCACCAATGCCGATGATAAGAACGGCAACGTGATGCTGCAAAATACCAAAGCGCACCGTAAAAGCTATGCTTTAAAAAGCATGGGCGATTATCGTGCACGCATCATCGAAAATCAGTTTGGCGGCTTGCTGTTGCATATTGATAATGAAGAGGTGTGGTTCCGTATGGTGGGTACATTTAATGCCTACAACATACTGGCGGTATACGCCGCTGCCATGCTGCTCGATCAGGATAAGGCAAAAGTGTTAACCAGCCTTAGCAAACTATCGGGCGCGGTAGGCCGGTTCGATTATGTGGTTGCACCTAATAAGGTGATCGGTATAGTTGATTACGCGCACACGCCGGATGCCGTGCAAAATGTGTTGAGCACGGTGCACGATATCCGCAAAGGAAACGAAAAAGTGATCACCGTAATAGGTTGTGGTGGCGACAGGGATAAAACTAAACGCCCTATAATGGCTAAGGTGGCCTGCGAGTGGAGCGATAAGGTGATCCTTACTTCAGATAATCCGCGCAGCGAAGATCCGGCGCAGATCATCGAAGAAATGAAAGAAGGTGTTGATCCGGCATTTAAACGCCATGTGTTAAGTATTGTCGATAGGCGCGAAGCCATTAAAACGGCCTGCGCACTGGCTCAACCCGGCGACATTATACTATTAGCAGGCAAAGGCCACGAAACCTACCAGGAAATTAAAGGCGTGAAAAACCACTTTGATGACATGGAGGAATTATTGGCGCAGTTTAAACTTTTAACCGATTAGTAAACAGATAAAACATTAAAAGCATAAAGCAAATCTGCCCATCAGCACATCTGCATATATGCACATCAAAAAATCATGCTGTATTATCTATTTCAATACTTAAACGAACATTACAAGATACCCGGGGCGGGGGTGTTTCAGTACATCACGTTCCGTACGGCTATGTCTGTAATAACCTCGTTGGTAATTACTACGGTATACGGCCGCAGGCTGATCGATTACCTGCGTTACAAACAGGTAGGTGAAACGGTGCGGAATTTAGGGCTGGAAGGGCAAATGCAAAAATCGGGTACCCCAACCATGGGCGGTATCATCATTATACTGGGTATTTTAATACCTACGCTGTTGTTTGCAAGGTTGTCGAATGTTTATATCATCCTGATGCTAATTACCACGGTTTGGCTGGGGGCTATCGGTTTTTTAGATGATTATATTAAAGTATTTAAAAAGAATAAAGAGGGATTAGCCGGCAGGTTTAAGATCACCGGGCAGGTTGGCCTGGCGCTTATCATCGGCTGGACAATGTACTTCAACGATAATATAGTGATTCGCCAGGAAGTGAAACTGCCTGTAATATATGATGCCCCGGTAACCTTCCACATGCGCGATAACGCGCCGGTGTATACCCAGGATATCCACTCTACCAAAACCACCATGCCGTTCTACAAGAACAATGAGTTTGATTACGGTAAGGTATTGAAGTTTTTAGGTGCAGGCTACGAAGAGTACTCATTGGTGGTATTCCTGTTCTTTGTAATAGTAATTATAACCGCCGTATCAAACGGTGCCAACATAACCGATGGTATCGACGGATTAGCCACAGGTACGTCTGCCATTATAGGTATTACCTTGGCATTGCTGGCATACGTATCGGGTAACACGGTAATGGCGGATTACCTGAACATCATGTACATCCCTAATTCGGGCGAACTGGTGGTTTTTGCGGGCGCGTTTGTGGGGGCATGTGTAGGCTTCCTGTGGTACAACTCATACCCGGCGCAAGTGTTTATGGGCGATACAGGCAGCTTGGCGATAGGCGGTATTATAGCGGTATTTGCCATTATGATACGTAAAGAACTGATGGTGCCCTTGCTGTGCGGTATTTTCCTGGTCGAAAATATTTCAGTGATCATGCAGGTATCGTGGTTCAAGTATACTAAAAAGCGATACGGCGAAGGCAGGCGGGTCTTTTTAATGGCACCATTGCACCACCACTATCAAAAGAAAGGTTATCACGAATCAAAAATTGTAACCCGCTTCTGGATCATTTGTATCCTGCTGGCCATTGTAACAGTGATAACGCTGAAGTTGAGGTAAGGCGGAAAGGTAAAAGGCGGAAAGCTGAAAGGTAAAAGCAAAAAGCCGAAGGCGAAAAAATATAAACCCCTCTTTGCGCAGCAGAGAGGGTGGTCAAGCGAAGCGATGACCGGGTGAGTTGAAATGGCGAACAAGTTAACTCACCCCCAACCCCTCTCTGCTACGCAAAGAGGGGAGTGCAGAGGCGAAAAAATATAAACCCTTCTTTGCGCAGCAGAGAGGGTGGTCAAGCGAAGCGATGACCGGGTGAGTTAAAATAATCGGTGAAATCATCCCAAATCGGGGAAATCGCAAAAGAATAATAATTGGTGAAATCACCCCTAAATCGGTGAAATCCCAAACAAATAACTATGAACGAAAACAATACATCTGCCACTACAAGCACCACTTCGGTTAAAACCGGGGAGAGGTTTGTAATACTTGGCGCCGGCGAAAGCGGTGTTGGGGCGGCATACCTTGCCCAACAGCAGGGGTATGATGTTTTCGTGTCGGATTTTGGGGCTATTGCCGATAAATACAAGAAGCAACTGCTCGACTGGAATATCCGCTTTGAAGAAGCGCAGCACACCGAAGCCGAAATACTGAACGCGGCCGAAGTGGTGAAAAGTCCGGGGATTCCTGACAAGGCGCCAATAGTTAAAAAACTAAGGGAGCAGGGCGTTCCGGTAATATCTGAAATAGAATTTGCAGGCAGGTATACCAATGCAAAAATGATATGCATAACAGGCTCAAACGGTAAAACTACCACTACAAGCCTTACCTATCATATCCTTAAAAACGCGGGCCTGAACGTTGGTCTGGCGGGAAACATAGGTAACAGCTTTGCTTATCAGGTGGCTACCGAAAAGTTTGATCATTACGTGCTGGAGTTAAGCAGCTTTATGCTTGATGATATGTATGAGTTTAAGGCGGATATAGCCGTGTTGCTGAATATTACGCCCGATCATTTAGACAGGTACGATTATAAACTGGAAAATTACGCGGCATCAAAATTCCGCATTACGCAAAACCAAACCGCGGAGGATTATTTTATCTACTGCGCTGATGATACCGAAACCATAAAAGGTATGGAGAACCGCAGTTTTGCCGCGCAGCAACTGCCATTTTCCATCCAACAGAAAATACAACCGGGAGCATATCTCGAAAACGACAATATTGTCATAAACACAACATTAGCACATTTTACAATGTCAATTAAAGAACTGGCCTTACAAGGGAAGCACAACATTTATAACTCTATGGCATCGGGCATTGTTGCCAAGGTTTTAGAGTTACGTAATGAAACGATGAGGGAGAGTATGGGCAACTTTAAGAACATTGAGCACCGTTTGGAATTTGTGGCCAAAATATCGGGCATCAGCTTTATAAACGATTCAAAGGCTACCAATGTAAACTCTACCTGGTACGCTTTAGAAAGCATGACTACCGATGTAGTACTGATATTAGGCGGCGTAGACAAAGGCAACGATTACAGTATGCTTAAAGACCTGGTAAAGCAAAAGGTAAAAGCCATTGTATGCCTCGGTAAAGACAATAAACGCATACACGATGCCTTTGAAGACGATGTGGAAGTAATAGTAAACACAGGTTCGGCCCAGGAAGCCGCTCAGGTGGCTTTCCATCTATCAGAAAAAGGAGATACCGTGTTGCTGTCACCGGCATGTGCCAGCTTCGATCTGTTCAAAAATTACGAAGATCGCGGCCAGCAGTTTAAAGACGCGGTGAAGGAACTGTAGTTTTTGAGGAGCTGAAAGGTTAAAGCAGAAAGGTAAAAGGAGAAAGCAGAAAGGCAAAAGTCGGAAAGGTTAATGACTAATGACAAAATGCCGAATGACAAAAACTTTGCGCAGCAGAGAGGGTGGTCAAGCGAAGCGATGACCGGGTGAGTTAAAATAATCGGTGAGATCACTGCCAAATCGGTGAAATCACAAAAAGAATATAATCGGTGAAATCACCACAAATCGGTGAAATCACAAAAAATAATAGAAGTAATGAACAGAATACTCAGTAACACCAAAGGAGACCGCTGGATATGGCTTATAGTCATAGTGCTTTCTATGATTTCGTTGCTGGCGGTATATAGCTCAACGGGTACTATTGCTTACAAGCATAATACCGGTGCCGAGTCGTACCTGATGAAGCACATGGCTATGGTATTTGCCGGTATCGCGCTAATGTATATTTCGCATAAACTCGATTACCGTTATTATGCCGGTATCTCAAAGTTGCTGATGATCATTACCATTCCTTTGTTGTTATATACGTTGGTATTCGGTAGCCACGTGAATGATGCAAGTCGTTGGATAGCTATCCCCGGTACGGGATTAACCTTCCAAACATCCGATTTGGCTAAGCTATCGCTCATCACTTACCTGGCACGTACCCTATCGCGCAAGCAGGAAAATATTAAGGATGTAAAGCAATCGTTCATTCCTATCATGGGTTCGGTATGTATCGTGTTCGTGCTGATCGCGCCGGCAGGTTTATCTACCGCTATAATGTTGTTCGGTGTGAGTATCCTGTTACTGATCATTGGCCGTATCAGCATCAAGCAAATTTCACTGGTGTGTTTGGCAGGTGTAATACTGTTGGCCGGTGTAATGATGTTTGGTGGTCGCCGCCAAACATACATATCACGTATAGAAGCATTCATGCACCCCGAAAAAGCCGATCCGGATAAATCATTTCAGGCAGATCACTCCAAAATTGCCATTGCAACAGGCGGGGTGTTTGGCAAAGGACCGGGTAACAGTACCGAGCGTAATTATTTGCCGCACCCGTATTCGGATTTTATATATGCTACCATTATTGAGGAGTACGGCTTTATAGGCGGCTTTGCGCTGGCGCTTATTTACCTGTTTTTGCTATACCGGTGCATCAAGATAGTAACCAAGGCACCCAAGGCGTTCGGCGCTTTGCTGGCGGCGGGTTTAAGTTTTAGTTTAACCATACAAGCCTTCGCCAATATGGCGGTCGCGGTAGGTTTAGGCCCGGTAACGGGCGTGCCCTTGCCGCTGGTAAGTATGGGTGGTACATCAATATTGTTCACCAGCTTAGCCTTTGGTATCATACTATCGGTAAGCCGCGATATTGAAGACCCGCAAAAAGTAGTAGTGGGCGAGATAAGGGAAGTAGCTGTTTAATGTGCAGATAGGCAAATGTGCCGATGTGCAAATGAAAGTATCAGTGTAATCAAAATATTGAATCGATGAAATCAGGAAAAAGAATAATCATAAGCGGTGGTGGTACAGGGGGGCATATATTCCCGGCTGTGGCTATTGCTAATGCATTAAAAAAGCTTGATCCTGCTACCGAAATATTGTTTGTGGGCGCCCTTGGCCGTATGGAGATGGAGAAGGTGCCTGCCGCGGGTTATAAAATTATAGGGTTAAGCATACAGGGCATACAACGTGGGTCGATATTGAAGAACCTCATGTTCCCTATTAAGCTGGCCAACAGTGTGCGTGCCGCGCTTAAAATTATAAAAGATTTTAAACCCGATGCGGCAGTGGGCGTGGGTGGTTACGCTTCCGGTCCGCTATTGTACGCGGCATCGTTGAAAGGCATACCAACGCTGATACAGGAACAAAACTCTTACGCGGGTATCACCAATAAATGGCTGGGTAAAAAGGCCAAAAAAATATGTGTGGCCTTTGATGGCATGGAGCAGTTTTTCCCTGCCGACAGGATACTGAAAACAGGTAACCCTATCCGCCGCGATTCGGTGAATACTGCCGGTAAGCACATGCAGGCGCTTGAACTGTTTAAATTATCGCCGCATAAAAAAACGGTATTGGTACTGGGCGGTAGCCTGGGCGCCCGTACGCTTAACAACAGTATACAAGCCGGATTAGATAAATTTATTGCTGCCGATATACAGGTAATATGGCAAACCGGTAAAACTTATTACAAAGGTATAATTGAGCAACTGGGCGAAAATTATCACCCTAACATAAAAATAACCGAGTTTTTGAACCGTATGGACCTGGCTTATGCCGCTGCCGACCTGATCATATCCCGGGCAGGCGCGGGCACTATAGCCGAACTGTGCGTGCTGAAGAAACCCGTGATACTGGTGCCTTCGCCTAACGTGGCCGAAGACCACCAAACCAAAAACGCGCTGGCATTGGTACAGGAAAACGCCGCCAAATTTGTGGCCGACCGTGATGCCGCCGAAAAACTGGTTGATAAAACAATAGAGTTGCTGAACGATAAAGAAAAACAAAAGAAATTAAGCGACAACATTGGCAAGTTGGCTATGCCCAATGCCGATGAAGTAATAGCTAAAGAAGTTATCCAAATAACAATTAACAATTAAATCAAAGGCCCTCTCCACCAAAAGCGGGGGCCTTATTTTAAAAGAGAGTAACAAATGGAATTAAGCAACATAAAACGTGTGTACCTGGTAGGTATTGGCGGCATAGGCATGAGCGGCCTTGCACGCTATTTCTGCCATTTGGGTTGCATTGTTTGCGGTTACGATAAAACGGCGACCGATCTTACTTCCGATCTGCATAACGAAGGCATACGCATCACTTTTGATGATAACGAGGGCTGCGTGCCCTTGAACTTTCATGAGCCTGATGACAGTACGCTCATTATTTATACACCGGCTATCCCTAAAGATTCGGCCATTCTTAACTTTTTTACCCGTAAGGGATTTAAACTGTTCAAGCGGTCGCAGGTGCTGGGATTGATCAGCCAAAGCAGGTTTACGGTGGCTGTAGCAGGTACACATGGCAAAACCACTACCTCATGCCTGGTAGCGCATTTGCTTAAAGCTTCGGGTATTGATTGCTCTGCGTTTTTGGGTGGCATATCATCCAACTACCAAACCAATGTACTGTTTGGCGATAGCAATATCGTGGTAGTGGAGGCCGATGAGTATGATCGTTCTTTCCTTACCCTGCACCCCGATGTGGCCATTATTACCTCAATGGACGCCGATCATCTGGATATCTACGGCGATCATTCGCAGCTGACCGAATCGTTCAACCTGTTTGCTTCGCAGATAAAGGAGGGTGGTATACTGATCCATAAACAAGGCTTACCGTTATTGGATGGTCGCACGTATTCCATCACCAATGAGGCCGATGCGGTAGCGCAAAACATCCGGATAGAAGATGGCAGTTTCTATTTCGATTTCAGGAATGGCGACACCCTGATCAGCGATATTTTGCTGGGGATAGCGGGCCTGCACAATATAGAAAATGCCGTGGCCGCGACTGAAGTAGCGCTTCGCTTAGGCGTATCGCCCGATGCGGTTAAAACAGCGCTGGCATCATTCACCGGCGTAAAACGCAGGTTCGAGTATATTGTAAAGAACGACGAGCACATTTATATAGACGACTATGCCCATCACCCCGAAGAGTTACGGGCAGCCATAGCATCGGTAAAAAAACTATACCCGGCCAAAAAGCTTACGGTGATGTTTCAGCCGCATTTGTTTACCCGCACGCGCGATTTTGCCGATGGCTTTGCCGAAGTGTTGGATATGGCTGATGAACTGCTGATGCTGGATATATACCCGGCACGCGAGCTGCCTATTGACGGTGTTGATTCTGAACTGATACTCAGTAAGATGAAATTGTGGAATAAACGGAAATGTGGAAAAGAAGAAGCCGTTGAAATAATAAAGAATGAAAAACCTGAACTACTTTTAACAGTAGGGGCAGGCGATATCGATCAGTTGGTGCAACCCTTAAAACAAGCATTGCAGCATGGATAAAAAACGCATAATTAACCGCATTCTGGTGGGTTTTGCCTGGGTAATTTGCCTGGGTGGCCTGGTGGTACTTATGGGTTTTATTGAAGTTAAAAAGGCCGAAACCGTATGCACCGGAGTAAAGGTGTACATACCCGGCAGCCAGTATTTTATAGATCAGCAGGAAGTTGATAACATTTTGCAGGTAAGCAGCCACGCGCTGGTGGGCCGTAAAATGGATGATATCAACATTCACGATCTGGAAAACAAACTGAAGGCAAATCCATTTATTGAGTTTGCCAAGGTATATACCGATATGGATGGGTTGATAAAGGTGGAGATAAGCCAGCGCCAGCCCATATTGCGCATATTGAACCGTTTCGATCAGGATTTTTATGTTGATCAGCACGGGCTTAAAATGCCGCTGTCGCGCAATTTTACCGCGCGGGTACTGGCGGCCAATGGTTACATCGATGAGCTGTTCTCAAACCGGGTTGATACCCTGCACACAAACCTGGCGATGTCGCTGTACAAAACAGCCGACTTCATCAGGCGCGATTCGTTGTGGGATGCGCAGATAGCGCAAATCTACGTGAACCAGGACCGTGAGATTGAACTGATACCGCGCGTAGGCAACCAGCGCATATTGCTGGGCGATGCCGATTCGCTGGAAGTAAGGTTTAAGAACCTGCTGGTATTTTATAAGCAGGCGCTGCCAAAAGTAGGATGGGATAAATACAAAACCATCAACATTAAATATGCCGATCAGGTAATAGGCATTAAAACAGATTCGGTAGTTAAAAGCGCCGGTACTGTTAAACCTGATACAACAAAAGTCAAAAAAGATACATCTCAAATAAAGCAACAATAAAATGGACAAAGGTTTATCACAAGAAAAAAGTTCGCCAATCGTAGTAGGATTGGATATCGGGACTACTAAAATATGCGCCATTGTTGGCCGCCGCAGCAAAAACGGTAAAATTGAGGTATTAGGTACGGGTAAAGCGGAATCTGCCGGTGTAACGCGCGGTATGGTTTCAAATATTGATAAAACAGTACAGGGTATTACGCAGGCGGTTGATATAGCGGGAACACAATCTAATGTTGAGATAAGGATTGTGAATGTAGGTATTGCCGGTCAGCATATAAAAAGCTTGCAGCACCGTGGTTTGATAACCCGCCGCGATCTGCAAAGCGAAATATCCCGCAAGGATATCGATAAGCTGATAGAAGATATGTACAACCTGGTAATGCCTCCGGGCGAGGAGATCATCCACGTATTGCCGCAGGAGTTTACGGTTGATAACGAGCCGGGCGTAAAAGACCCTATTGGTATGGCAGGTGTTAGGCTCGAAGCCAACTTCCATATTATATCGGGCCAGGTTACGGCTATCAAAAATATTGTTAAATGTGTTAACAAAGCGCATCTGGAAAGCCAGGAGCTGATACTGGAGCCGTTGGCATCATCTGAATCGGTATTAAGCGATGAGGAAAAAGAAGCCGGTGTGGTATTGGTAGATATTGGTGGTGGTACTACCGATGTGGCCATCTTCCACGAAGGTATCATTCGTCACACGGCCGTTATTCCATTTGGCGGTAACAGTGTAACCGAGGATATCAGGGAAGGTTGTTCAGTAATGCGTAACATTGCCGAGCAGTTGAAAGTGCGTTTTGGCTCTGCTTTAGCCGACGAGAACAAAGAGAACGAAATTGTATGCGTACCGGGCTTACGTGGCCGCGAGCCAAAAGAGATCTCCGTTAAAAACCTGGCCTACGTAATACAGGCCCGTATGGAAGAGATCATTGAGCACGTATACTACGAAATAAAATCATCAGGCTACGAAAAGAAACTGATAGCAGGTATAGTGATCACCGGTGGTGGCGCGCAGCTGAAACACTTAACCCAGCTGGTAGAGTACGTAACAGGCCTTGATTGCCGCGTGGGGTACCCTAACGAGCATTTGGCTAAAAACGAGGTGTTGCCTAAAAATGTGTACGAAGAGCTGCAAAGCCCAACGTTTGCAACAGGTATTGGTTTGCTGATAAAAGGTATCCAGAAAATGGAATACAACAACATTACACACACCGCGCCCGAGGCCAAGCCCGAGAAAGTTAAGTTTGCCTCTGAGGATAAGAAATACGGCCTTTTCAGCAAGATATTAGAGAGTGGTAAGAAGTTTATTAAGGATGACATTAAGGATGAGGATTTCCTGAAGTAATTGTTCACAAACGATAATTTTTCCACAATATTGACAATTGTGGAAAAACATTGTTGAAAAAAGTATAATATTACATTAGCGAAATCTAACTGATCGTTAAGTCACATTTAACTGAAAACAAGGAATATGCAGTTTGAGATGTTAAAAGAAAAGTCGTCTATCATCAAAGTAATTGGTGTTGGCGGCGGCGGGGGAAACGCGGTAAACCACATGTACAGGCAGGGTATTACCGGTGTAGACTTCATAATTTGCAATACCGATGCGCAGGCGCTTGAGTTAAGCCCTATACCAAATAAAGTACAATTAGGTGCAAGTTTAACCGAAGGTATGGGCGCGGGCTCAATACCCGAAGTAGGTAAAAACTCTGCTATCGAAAATATCGATGATATTAAGCAAATGCTTGGTACAAACACCAAAATGCTGTTCATTACGGCAGGTATGGGTGGCGGTACCGGTACAGGCGCAAGCCCTATAATTGCCAAGGCAGCACGCGAACTGGATATATTAACTGTAGGTATAATTACCACCCCGTTCTCATTTGAAGGCAAACGCCGTAAAATGCAGGCCGAAGAGGGTATGGGCGAACTGCAAAAATATGTTGACTCTTACCTGGTAATATCAAACGACAGGCTTCGCCAGATCTTTGGTAACTTAACCTTAGGATCGGCATTCGCGCAGGCCGATAATATTTTGACCACTGCCGCAAAAGGCATTGCCGAAATTATTACACTGCCGGGTTATATCAACGTTGACTTTAAAGACGTACGCACTGTTATGAAAGACAGCGGCGTATCTATAATGGGTAGCTGCTCTGCCGAAGGCGAGAACCGTGCCCTTAAAGCGGTGGAAGGCGCTTTGGCATCGCCGTTATTGAAAGATAACGAGATTGAAGGCGCACGTTACATCCTGCTTAACATCAGCTCGGGCGATAAAGAGGTTACCATGGATGAGGTAAGTATTATTACCGATTACATACAGGAAGAAGCGGGCCTTGCTGCCGACCTGATTTGGGGTAACTGTAAAGATGATAATTTGGGTGATAAGCTATCGGTTACCATCATAGCTACAGGTTTCCAAACTAAAGATGAGCGCGAGAAAGAGATCAGCAACAAGAAAGTAGTTTCTATGCTGATGCCTGACAATGAGCCTTTGGTAAAACCGGTTAATGAGTTTATTAACCCGGTTAAAGCTGATGCCGTTGCCGAGCCTTACATGAAAGCTAACGCCGAGCCTAAACAAACAGGATTGTTTGATTTGTTTGGTACCCGTACCGAAGAGAGCCAGGGCGTGGTTAGGCATACGCTTAGCCCCGAAGAGCCTTCAGCATCTGCCGAGCCTGATACTGCCGACTTTACTTTTAAGGTAACAGAATCAGTAATGCAGTTTGAGCCCGTAGCGCCACGTGCCCCGGAGCCCGAGCCTGAACCGGAGCCAATACCCGTTGTTGGTGCTGATGACAATAAAACAGATGAATCAATGGAAGAGCAATTGCGCAAATCGCGCGAGCGTATTATGCGCTTGAAAGATTTGAGCATGAAGCTTAGGGCTGGTAATATACAGGAGTTGGAAAATGTACCGGCATACAGGCGTAAAGAGATAGCGTTGCAGCAAACACCTGCATCTGACGAAAGCCAGATTTCGCGTTTCTCATTATTGCCTGATGATCAGGGCAAAACCGAGATCAGGAACAACAACTCGTTCCTGCATGATAATGTAGACTAACATCCAAACCCAAAACTTATATCCTTTAGCCCTTGCAAAAAAACATTGCAGGGGCTTTTTAGTTATACGTACATAAGTAAGCTATATTTGTATAGTATTATTAAACATAACAATTTGTTGTAAGCTTAACCTGCTATACCACTAACGGGTTGCCCCAGGCCTGCTGCAAGTATTATAATTACACACTACGTTGGATCTATTCGATAAAATCACCAAAAGCATGGGCGGGCCAATCGGTCAGCACCAAAAATGGTCGCACGGCTATTTCTCATTCCCTAAACTGGAGGGCAGTATCGGTCCTCACATGAATTTTAACGGCAAACCACATATAGTTTGGAGCCTCAATAACTACCTCGGTCTTGCCGATCATCCCGAAGTACGACAGGCCGACGCGCAAGCCGCTGCCGATTATGGCATGGCTTACCCGATGGGTGCCCGCATGATGTCGGGCAATACCATTCACCACGAAGAACTGGAAAAGGACCTGGCTGCTTTTGTAGGCAAAAAGGCTGCCTTTTTACTTAACTACGGCTACCAGGGCATGGTATCGATAATTGACGCGCTGGTTGATCGTAACGACGTAATCGTATACGATGCCGAAGCGCATGCCTGCATTATTGATGGTGTACGCCTGCATATAGGTAAACGCTTTGTTTACCAGCATAACGATATTGATAGCTGCGAAAAGCAACTGGAAAGGGCATCGCGCATAGTAGCCCAAACCGGCGGCGCCATACTGGTTATTACCGAAGGTGTTTTTGGGATGACGGGTACGCAGGGTAAGCTGAAAGAGATAGTAAAACTAAAGGATAAATATACCTTCAGGTTATTGGTTGATGATGCGCACGGCCTGGGTACCATGGGTGAAACCGGTGCCGGTACGCACGAGCACCAAAACTGTGTTGACGGTGTTGATGTTTACTTCGGCACCTTTGCCAAATCAATGGCCGGCATAGGCGCTTTTGTGGCTTCAGATAAGCAGATCATCGATTACCTGCGTTACAATATGCGCTCGCAAACTTTTGCCAAGGCCTTGCCTATGCCAATGGTGCTGGGCCTGCGTAAACGCTTCGAGCTGCTGCGTTCGCAACCGCAACTGCGTGAGCAATTATGGCAGGTAGCTTTAACGCTGCAAAAGGGCCTTAAAGAGCGCGGTTTCGACATTGGTAACACCAATACCATGGTTACCCCGGTTTATCTTAAAGGCGACCTTTACGAGGCCACCTCCCTAACCCGCGACCTGCGCGAAAACTACGGTATATTCTGCTCTATTGTCATCTACCCGGTGGTGCCAAAAGGCTTGATCATACTGCGATTAATACCTACTGCGGTACACAGTATGGAAGATGTACAACATACGCTGGATGCCTATACCGAAATGGGCGAGAAGCTAAAAGCCGGGTTGTATAAAGAGCAAAACGTAGCATAGCAAAATACCCCTCAAAAATTACGTAGCGGCTTTTAAATGTATGATGTATCTACATTTAAAGGTGTGTTTTTGTGCGGATGAAATTGTTTTCCACATTGCTTAATTTGAGGTGTTTATGTGGGCTTTTAATAATTGGGATGAGCGGCCAACTATATGAATTATTAAGTAAAATCTACTTATAAGTATATACAAGCCACTTATAGGCTTAATTGTGGAAAAAAATAGGTGTTTAAAGTTGTTTTTGTGTCATAAAAATTTTTTTTTGATTAAAAACAATTTTAGATTAGCTTTTAGTAAAACAATTAAACTCATCAATTTTAAAGGAGTAACCTAAATGAAAAAATTTAACGAAGTAAAAGAGCTTGTTGCATCGCTGGAAGCGGATGCCGACAAGTTTTACACAAAAGGCAACAGCGCTGCGGGAACACGTTTGCGTAAAGGTTTGCAAGATCTTAAAAACTTAGCTCAAGCTATCCGTTTGGAAGTTCAGGAGACTAAAAATACCGGAGCTTAACTCATAGATATTTTTAAAAACTGACCAAAAAGAAAACCCGTCCTTTCTCACAGAGGACGGGTTTTCTTTTTATAATTTACCGGGATGCTTATCCCTTTATTTTGTCGGTTTCTTTAATTATGAGGTCGGCAGTTTTGCTGCTTACCTGTACCAGCGGTAACCTTACTGTATCACCGCATACACCTAAATGTTTCAGTGCGGTTTTAACACCTGCCGGGTTGCCCTCTACAAACATTAATCGGGTAAAATCTACCAGGCTGAAGTGGCCTTTTTGCGCGGTTTTAAAATCGCCTTGCAGGCTTTGGCGTACCATATCCGAAAACTGGCGTGGGAACGCGTTGCCGATCACCGAAATGACCCCTGCCGCACCCATAGCCACCATTGGTAAGGTAACCGGGTCATCACCTGAGATGAACAGGAAATCCTCCGGCTTATCGCGCAGTATTTGGTTAAACTGATCAAAGTTGCCCGATGCTTCTTTAATACCGATGATGTTCTTAATATCATTAGCCAGCCTGATGGTAGTTTCGGGGCTGATGTTGCTGCCTGTACGGCCCGGCACATTGTACAATAACACAGGCAATGGTGCAGCCTCTGCAATGGCTTTATAGTGCTGGTAAATGCCTTCCTGGGTTGGCTTATTATAGTATGGGCTTGCCGATAGTATGGCATCGTAGCCTGTAGTATCAAACTCTTTTACCTGTTCAACTATTTCGGCGGTATTATTACCGCCAATGCCTGCTACCAATGGCAAGCGGCCGTTAACAGTTTCGGCAGTAAACTTAAATATCTTCTTCTTCTCGTCCTTATTTAACGTAACACTCTCACCAGTTGTACCTAACGATACGAGGTATTCCACCCCGCCGTCTATCAAATATTCAATCAGGTTTTTTAGCCCGTCAAAATCAACCTGCCCGTCCGCCTGAAAAGGAGTGACTAAAGCAACCCCTGTTCCGAAAAATTTATTCATGTTTACTTTTAAAAGCTGCTAAGATAGTAATTTGACAATTCTGCCGAATGTGTAAAAGGTAATTTTTTGTTTTAGGTTGTGTGAGAGTTGCAGGTTGTGTGTTGTAAGTTGTAGGTGTAAAGGTACTGCAAACTATAGACGCGGAATTTACAACTCGTTCAAATACTTACAACACACAACCTACAACTAATGAAATAACTTACAACAAAAGATTCAATAGCTCCGCGTCACTAATGATCGGGATATTTAGTTTGTTGGCTTTTTCGAGTTTGGCGGGGCCCATATTGTCGCCTGCTACCAGGTAATTGAGTTTGGCCGATATGCTGCTGAGGATCTTGCCGCCATTTTGTTCAATAATGTCCTTCAGCTCATCGCGCGAGTAGGTTTCAAATACACCCGATATGATGAAGCTCTTTCCGGCCAGTTTATCGCTGGCGAGTTGCAGCTCCTTTTCTTCGGTAACAAAGTTTAAGCCGTAGGCCTTTAGCTTCTCAATCTCTTCGCGGTGAACTTCTCCGCTAAAGTATTCTATGAGGCTTAGTGCTATACGGTCGCCAATTTCATCTGCCGTAATTAATTCATCATAAGCGGCGGTAGCCAGCCTGTCGATATTTTTAAAATGCGCCGCCAGTTTTTTGGCCACGGTTTCGCCCACGTAGCGTATGCCCAAACCAAACAATACTTTTTCGAAAGGCATCTGCTTTGATTTTTCAATACCATCCAGCATGTTATTGATCGATTTTTCGCCGAAACGACCGAGCTGTTTTAATTCATCGGCACGCTCATATAGCTTGTAGATATCGCTGATGTGGCTGATAAAACCGCGCTGATACAAAGTTTCTATAGTTTCATCGCCCAGGCCATCAATATCCATTGCCTTGCGGCCTATGAAGTGCTGCATCTTGCCTACTATCTGCGGCGGGCAACCTTCATCATTAGGGCAGTAATAAGCGGCTTCGCCCTCCTTGCGCTCTAACAGGGTATTGCACGCCGGGCAGTGGGTTATATATTTAACAGGCTGCGCGTCGGGCTTGCGTTTATCTAAATTTACACTGATGATCTTCGGAATGATCTCGCCGCCTTTTTCAACAAACACCCAATCGTGTTCGTGCAATTGCAAGCGAAGCTCAATTTCATCGGCATTATGCAACGTGGCTCGTTTAACGGTAGTGCCGGCCAGCAGCACGGGTTTCAAATTGGCAACCGGGGTAACCGCCCCTGTACGACCAACCTGATAGGTTACCGCCTGCAATTCGGTTTCCACACGTTCGGCCTTAAATTTATAGGATATGGCCCAGCGCGGCGATTTGGCCGTAAAGCCAAGTTCCTGCTGCTGCGAATAATTGTTCACCTTAATTACAATGCCGTCGATATCGTAACTCAACCCGAAACGTTCCTTATCCCACTCATTAATAAATTCGAGCACCTCGGTAATATTACCGCATAGTTTGCTGTGGTTATCTATATGAAAGCCCCAGCTTTTTACGGCCTGTAAGCTTTCCCAATGTGTTTTAAAAAGGGTTTTATCGGTGTATAATCCGTACAAAAAGCAATCCAGCGGACGCTTGGCCACCTCTGCCGAGTCCTGCATTTTTATAGTGCCCGATGCAAAGTTGCGTGGGTTAGCGTAAGGTACTTCGCCGTTCTCCATGCGCTCGTCGTTCAGGCGTTCAAAAGCCTTGCGGTGCATAAAAACCTCGCCACGTATCTCAAATAGTTCGGGATAATCGCCTTTGTGCAGGTGCTTGGGTATGGTGTTGATGGTTCGTACATTGGTGGTTACGTCATCGCCCTGCACGCCATCGCCCCGGGTTACCGCGCGTGCCAGATTGCCGCCCTCGTAGGTGAGGCTCATCGATAACCCGTCGAACTTAAGCTCGCAAACATATTCAAAGTTGTCGCCAATGGCCTTGCGGATCCGCTGATCAAAATCAATCAGTTCCTGCTCGTTATAGGTATTGCCTAACGATAGCATGGGCCATTTGTGCCTCACGTTCACAAACTCTTTGGTTACCTCGCCGCCAACCTGTTGCGTGGGCGAATTAGGATCGGCAAACTCGGGGTATTGCTTTTCCAGTTCGGCCAGTTGCTTTAATTTATGGTCGAAATCATAATCGGCAATGGTAGGCATGGCCAGCACATAATAGTTGTAGTTGTGCTGTTTAAGTTCGGCAGTAAGGTCTGCAATTTGTTTTTGAGCTTCGGTGGACGACATAGCAACGAAGATAGGAATTTACCAAATCACTGCGCAAGGGATATAAAAAAGCCTCCCCTGTTAATGTATCAATTAGCAGGGGAGGCTTCAGTTATATAATAGCTACCTTATTTACTTTTGCGCGTATTTCGCAATAAACGGATCGGTATTAATATTGCAGCACGTTACTAAATTGTGAACTCCTTCACCAGGATCAGCATCTTGTTGTGTGCCATATACATTACCAGACATCAGGATATTAAAATTATTATCAATAGCAAATGAGCCATAGATAATAATTTTCTTTGCATATACACATTTGCCATCGGTATTGTATTTAGCTATAAAATTATCGGTAACCTCCGGACGATTACTTGTTAATACTTTATTGTTATTAAAATCAGCAGTTCCTTTAAAAAAGCCCGACATATATAAGTTACCTGTAAAATCTGTTGTAATATAGTACAATTGTATACTCTGTGTATCTGGTGTTGCGGGTGCGGCAATTTGGGTATCTAATACTTTAGTGCCGTTTGCGGTGTATTTTGTTATGGAAATTTTTTGCCATGTTTCGTCTCTTGCACAAACAAAAAAATCGCCATTAGGCAGTATATTCAACAAGGGATAACGAGATGACCCGGGCTGCTTTTTTAGCGTATACAATTTCTGGCCCGAACTGCCAAATTTAATGACAGCATTAAAGTCTTTATCTGTTTGTGAGTTTTCCGGTAAGGTTTCGTTATAGAATGACCCTGACGTATAGATATTTCCTGTAGCGTCAAACGTTACTGAAAAGGCCGTGTTTGTTGTGATGGCAATTTTTTTTGCGAATACAAAGTGCCCGTTAGGGTTTAGCTTCAACATATAACTGCCTGCATTTGAAAGTGCCGCGGTTGAATCTGCAGGGTCAAAGTATACATCGCCTATGCTTTGTGCTGCAATTATGCTGTTTCCGTTGGCATCCACTGCTATTGAAAATGCATGATCGCTTTCATCATTTCCAATGTTTTTACTGAAAATATAATTTCCGGAGGAAGTGTATGCTGCAACGAATGCATCATCGTATTCGCCATGTAAATTAAGTACATGCTCGCCCGATCCGCCATCCATGTCAGCTGTCGGGCCGTTAACAGTGCCCGTTATATAAATGTTGCCGGCTGCATTAACAACCATACCGCTCACATAATCATAACCGGCTCCACCTATGTTTTTTGCGAATATAAATTTGCCCGTTGGATCATATTTGGCGAAGAAGATATCCGAACCGCCTTTACACGTTATTTGATGTACGCCCGGGCCGGGTTCAAAATCGGCGGTGTATTCAAATCCTCCGGCTACGTATAAATTTCCGGCTGCATCGGTGCAGGTAAAACGGTTAAAAGTTAACGAACCTGCCGAAAACTCTTTGGCCCAGGTATAAATAAAGTCTTGTTGTGTTTCTACAGGATCGGTAGGTGTTGGATCTTCTGTAGTAGGTTTCTTTTTGCAAGCGCAAACCGCTATGGCCAATAATATGGCCAGCGTTGGTAGTTTAAAATTCATTTGTGATAAAGTTATAATGCTTTAAAAATACTAATTATTGCCAATACGGTATCAAACTCGCGTGTTAAATTATCTGCATCAATTTTTGTACAGAATGCCATACAAAAAGGTGTAGTGCATTCTGTTCACTCGGCTTTAATTAAATAATAATTTTTAAAATATAAATAAATTAATCTTAAGGCAACCGTGTGTGACGGTGTAATGACAATAATGGCATCATAATTGATTTTTGTGGACTATTTATTCATCTATACACTTTATCTTTTTATGAAAAAACTTATTCTCTTAGCAATATTAACCGTAGCGTTATCAGCAACAAACACCTTCGCGCAATCGAGCTATAAAACCGCTTTAGGTTTGGGTATTGATTTTGGCGACGGTTCAACCCTTGTAGGTCCAAGTGTAAAACACTTTTTCAATTCGCACGATGTAATACAGGGCGACCTGTTATTTGGTAATGATGCTACCTGGATCGGTGGTTTTTACCAGTATCATCAATCGTTTAAAGAAGCCAGCGAACTAAAATGGTATTTAGGCGTTGGTCCGCAGGTGGCTTTGTACGATGGAGGTTCAACCTTCTTTTTACGCCCTGTGGGTGGTTTAGATTATAAGATACCATCTGCACCGTTAAGCATCACCTTTGACTGGCGCCCGGCTATACAATTGAGCGATGGTTCTGATTTTGAGCCTGCCCGTTTTGGCCTTGGCTTCCGTTACGCTTTCAAATAATACGACCTTACATCTACCAACCTATATTGGCTGCCCAAAACGGGTGGCCTTTTTGTTTTATCCGGTAATAATTTTCAGCGGACTGATCTTGCGCATGCGGTAACAATTCATGGCAGTTTCGCCCAGCTGGGCTATCAGCTTGTAATTGGCGATAGCACCCACAGCGGCACCTATAACAGGTATTAGCTGCGCCATTTTGGCGAGGTCTATATAATCCCGGTATTCCTGCTGAAAGGTACGCCAATCAAACTCCTGAACATCATCGGGCAATGATTTGCTGTAACCCTGCCAACCTTCCATCAGCCTATATACCTCGTTACGGTTTTGCTGACTGGAAAAGGCGAGTTGAAAAATGTAGAGGATATACAGGCGTTCCTTATAATCCATCACATCGTACCCGTAAAGCGCGGCAATATCAAAAAGCAGTTTTATTTTAATGCCTATCAGCACCGGGAAATCGGCCAGGCCAAGCAATATACCGCCCGCTCCTGTAACGGCACCTTCCACAGTGGCTGTGTTTTGGTAAAAGCTTATTTTTTCTTTTATGTATGCTTCGCGAAGCTGGAGGGAAGCATCCTCCCGTGGTTCGGCAGTGGTGTGCTTAGCACCGAATAACACGCCTTTTACCATTTTTTCGATAGCTACGGTAATGGCATTATGCACCTTTTCGGGTATAAAACTGTTGATCTTATTTTGAACGGCACGGGCAATACGGTTGCCCGCAGATGGCTTTTTTTGCATTTTATGCTGCCAAAACTGTAGCTGTATATAAGCCTGTTGCTCGTACCCCGTCATTTACTGCTGTTTGCTTTGTAATATAAGTATAACTGATCAATATTGACTCACCCCGACATCGCTTCGCTTGTCGACCCTCTCTACGCAAGCGTAAAGAGGGTTTTACAAATTAATTTTTTATCTTTTCATCCCTCCCTCTTTGCGCAGCAGAGAGGGTGGTCCAGCGAAGCGTAGACCGGGTGAGTTAGCTATGCGATTTGCTTTGCCACAGGAACCGTTCTTAACTTTTTTCTTATCCCACACTAAAAAACAACAGCGGGCTATAAAAGTTTATAGCCCGCCGGTTGATATGTACAAGATTTAGGTGGAGGGTTGCTTATTTGCCAAATACGTAAAAAATTGACAACGACAGGTTATCCATAAAACGTAAGCTAAATGTATTGCTGCTTCCGGGTGTGTTAGTTTGTTTAAGCTTTTGGTGTACATAGGTAATGTCACCTAAATTAGCGGCTAAACCAATATTATTAGCCGGGTAATAAACAAAATCGAGATTTATACCACCTCTGTAAGTATTTGATTTGTAAGATGAATTGTAAATAGCATCAGCATTGGTTGTATTGCTTTTATCATGCATGTAGGTAAAGTATGGCCCTGTGCGTATGCCTATTTTATTATCATACAAAAAGTATTTGCGTATAAAAACAGAAGCCGATATGCCTTTATTTATCAGCTTAGATGTGGTAGAAGCTGTGTTTTTTATTGCTGTATTAGCGTAGTTATATCCTAATGAGGTACCTATGTCTAATTTATCGGCAATAAAATAGCTATAGCTGGGGCTAATGTTATACGATGTTCCTTTGGTTTTGCTGTCGTAACCTTCGGTAGTATATGTTGTGGTATTAATACCAAATGATGCGCCCAGGTTTTGACTGCCTTTTTCCGTTTGCGCGCTTGCGTTTTTAAAGGCAATAAAACAGAGTACAAGCGCTACAATATGTTTGTTCATGTTAATATGTATTAGGTTGACTAAGATGTTAGGAGATAGGATGTAGGGCGAATATGAACGTGTTTACTTACCAAATACATAGTAAACTGATAAGAGTATATTGTTTGTAACGCTGAAGTTGAACGTGTTTGCCTTACTGGTAGGGTTTGATGAGGTATTAATTCTCTGATGTGAATAAGAAAGATCTGCAAGGCGGGCCGCCAGTCCGATATTTTTTATCGGGTAAAAAACAAAATCAAGATTAAGGCCTCCTGTATAAGTTTGGGTTTTTGTATTTGATTCGTTGTTTGTACCTGCAAATGCAGAATAATTAGCATTATTATGCGAATAGCCAAGATAAGGCCCTGTACGTATACCAATCTTATTATCAAATAAAAAATATTTCCTCAAGCCAACTGATGCCGACCAGGTTTTGCCATTTTGCTCTACCGGTGAAGCGTTTGGTGCATCATTAGTTGTTTTGGTGTAGGCGAAGCCCGCGTTTACGTTCAAATCCAACTTATCGGCAATAAAATAGCTGTAGTTAGGGATGATCTGGTAATTGGTGCTTTTGTAATCGTAGTTTACGGTTGCAGCATCGGGATAATCATAAGTTGTTTTGCTTGTTGTGATACCAAAGGTTGCTCCTAAATTTTGAGTTCCTTTTTCGGTTTGTGCGGTGGCGGTTTTAAAGGCGATAAAACCCAGCAGGAGCATAGCGAAGCGCTTGTTCATAAAGATAATTGCGTGTTTAAGTTGATTTTTTTTGTTAAAAACGCCTTTATGACACTGCCTCGGCACTATTGGTTTAACGGTTTTACCTGTTTATTTTACATTATTAATCAATGGGTTCATATTCAGCTGCTTATTTTTTATGGTGATGCTTACCGGTATTTATGAAAAGCAAAACGGCTATCCGTTTTGGGATAGCCGTTTTGCTTTATTCTTTTTTACCATCAGCGGGCTTGGCCGCCGCGGGTTTTTCTTTGGTCGGTTTCGTTTCCGGTGCTTTTTCATCCTTGGTTTTATCTTCTTTATCGCCCGATGATTTGCCTTCTTCCGTTTTATCCTTTGCCAGCATAGCCTCTTTAATGTATTTAACCGGGGCGCTGCCGTAGCTCAAAAACTTCTCGTTAAAGTCTTTCAGGCGGTATTTATCGCCCATTTTCTTTTTGTAGGCTTCGCGAAGTTCTTTTATCTCCTTGTAACCGGTGAAATAGCTGGTAAGCTGTACACTGCTTACGGTTACACGCTTCCACTTGTTTTCGGCTTCGGTTTGCTGCTGAAAGGCTTCTTTGGTGAGTAACGCGATGGCCTGCTCTTTGGTCATGCTGCCTGCGTGTACGCTGTAATCTAAAATGGTATTACATACCGATCGCAGGTTCCATTTGTACCACATCAGGCGCATTTCGGGCGCGTTATCGCCATAGCCTGCATCAAGCATCATTTCTTCGGCATAAACGGCCCAGCCTTCAACCATGGCGCCATTACCTAAAACAGATTTGATAAGGCTTGGCGCTTTGTTAGCATATACCAATTGGGTGTAATGCCCCGGGATAGCCTCGTGTATGTTAAGTATTTGCAGCGTATAATCATTGTATTCGCGCAGGTAGCTTTCGGCTTTGTCTTTGTTCCAGCTGGCCAGGCTGCCTACGTTATAATAGGTTTTGCCATTTTTATCGTACGGGCCAGGTGAGGTTACCGATGCACCGGCTACGCCTGCCATGTAAGCAGGCTCTTTACGTACCACCAAAGGCTTGGTAGGGTCGAGGGTTAGCAGATCTTTAGCCTCCACAAAGGCGGTAAGCTTAGGTAATTGCTTTTCAATGGCCGATTGAAAGTTCTCCGGCTCAACATGCTTGGCCGATAACGCGTCGATCAGCAAGGCAACCTGCTCCAGCGAGTCAGACGGCATAACCCTATCAGCCATGTACTTGCTCCAAACCTGTGTGGTCAGCTTGATCATTTGCTTATGCACATATTTTTTGCGCTCGACTGCCGCGTTAAAAATCTGCTGTGCCGAACCTGCCGATGCTATCTCGTTCTTAAACTTATCCTCATACAAATCTTTACCCAGTCTGAAGCTGCGGCCTTTATCGTTCTTAAGGTTCTTTAACCATTCAGCGAAGTCTTTAATAGCCGATACCGATAGTTTAGCTCGTTCAAGCATCAGTTTTTGCTGATCTTTGGCGATACTGGTTTTCTTTAACGAATCGGCAAAGTCATCCTCAAATACACTTAAACCGCCGTTTAGCTGGTCGGCAGCAAGTGCGGTAAGCTCAGGTACCGGGTTTTTGATTTGCTTTTGCGCCTCTTTATAATAAGCCGGAATATTTTCCATTTTATAATAAAAGCTGGTTAAGCGTTTGCTTAGCGGCGCGTAAGGCTCGTTCAATATATGGGCAAAAGTGCTGATGATGTTGTAGCTGGTTGGGTCCCACTCACCCGCCTTTAACTGCTGTACGCTCCACTGTGTGCCGCGCAGGTAATTCTCAATCAGGTAATAATCCATCCGGTTGTTTACCGTAAGCTCATTTTCGGGGTAGTGACTCAACGAGTCGAGGTGAAGCTTGGTGAAGTCGATCACCTTTTTCTTGTACTGATCATTAGGGACGATCAGCACGCTATCGTAATTATGGTAGCCAGATACCGTGGCCCAATCGGGGTTGAGCTTCCACATGGCATCCAGAAAGTGAGTTTCGTAGGTGGTAAAACCCGCGTCGTTCTTGTTTTCTGGGGCTAACTGGGTTTCGCCCTCTTTTTTGCAGCCAATAAGCATGGCCATACCGCAAAGCGTAAGAAAGAATAGTTTTTTATACACGTGGTATTAATTTATTTTATGTGGATAAACTTAAGGCATTTATAGGAAATAAAAAACCATCAATCCATTTAACTTAAACCAACTCCGCAACAGTTTGTTATCTACCTAAAAAACAATAACCATGAGCGATCAGCATAAAACACTTATTGACGAATTGATACATTTATTGCAGGGCGGTAATGCCCACGCCTCGTTTGATGATGCTATAAAAGATTTGCCTGCCAACCTGCGCGGTGTAAAGCCCGATAATATGCCCTACAGTATATGGCAATTGGTTGAGCACATCCGCATAGCGCAATGGGATATGCTGGAGTTCAGTAAAGATGGCAGCCACGAATCACCCAACTGGCCCGATGACTACTGGCCTAAAGACCCTGCCCCGAAAGACGATGCCACCTGGGATAAAACGGTAAAAGAGATACAGGCAAACCTTGACGAATTTGTGAAATTGATACAAACGGTAGATATATACGCGCCCATCCCACACGGCACCGGCCAAACCATACTCCGCGAAGCCCTCCAAATTGCCGACCATAATTCCTACCACACCGGCGAGATCATCGCTGTGAGGAGAATGCTGGGGGCATGGAAGTAATTAGAATCAAGAGATAAGAGACAGGAATCAAGAGAAATAAAAGGATATATGCAAGGAAATCCTAACTGACGCAGACGCTCGGCTCCGGCCGAGTGTCCATTATTACCCGGCCTCCAGCCGCTTGCCTAAATTATAAATGTGAAGGTGCGGCGGGACGCCGCGGGATAGCTGACACTCGGCAGGAGCCGAGCGTCGGGGTTAAGTGTTCTTTCGATAGAAAGAACACTCTTTCTTATAAGCTTTGTTCAAATCTTGTTTCTGGAATCTATATTCTTGACTCTATCCCAATCTTGATTCCTGCTTCTTAACTCTTGTCTCTCCCACAGGGGTTACTTCACTTTCCCCACAAAATCAACCACCGCTTTTACCAGTTCGGGTTTGAGGGGTAGGTTGGGATTGGTGTAAGTGGCTTTGTTTTGCGTGGGGTCTGCCGGGGCATCCTTCAGTACATGGTTCATGTTCGGGATGATGAGCAGTTGTGCATCTGATTTAGCTTTTTTCAACTTCTCGGCATTGGCAACGGTTACTTGCAAATCGGTAGTGCCTTGTACTATCAGTACCGGGATTTTCAATTTCTTGATCTCACGGGCCGGGTCAAAGCGGCACCAGGTCATGAGGTAATTCTGGATGCTCGGGCGTGCAACAGCGTACAGTCCCGGATCAACATTCGGGGTAAGTTTACCTTTGCGTAAGCTATCCAGCACCGCTTTAAAGCCATCGGCAATAAATTTGGGCTGACTTTTCATTTGTTCGGTAAGTATCTTATCGGCCTGCTCACCGGCACCGGCAAGGGATATAAAGCCATTCACCGGGGCATCCTGCGAAGCAAGCATCCCTACTAAAGAGCCTTCGCTGTGGCCGGCCACAATAATTTTTGAATAATGCTGATCGTCGTTTAACTGGTTGATGAGGCCAAGGGCGTCCTCAATCATATCGTCAAACTTTAACTCCGATTCTTTGGTGGTACTGGTGCTTTTACCAATCAGGCGTTTATCATAACGCACACTGGCAATGCCGTTTTTACCCAGTTCGTTGGCCAGTAGGAGGTAATCGTTAGCGGCAAGGCCCAATTTAGGGCTGTTACCATCACGATCGGTAGGTCCCGAACCGGCAATGATGAGCACTACAGGTATTTTGCCAGTGGCGTTTTTAGGCATCACTAAAGAACCCGATATATTGCCTGCCAATGTTTTTAAATTATATGGGGTTTCTGCCAGGCTCGCATCCAATGCTGATGATTGGGCAGCGGCCGCAGGTGCAATGGCCTCATAAGGTTTGAGTAACAAACCGGTGTATTGCTTTTGGTCGTTAAGTGCAACATTTAATAAAAAAGTGCCTTTATCAAAAGCTGCTTTGTAAATAGATAACGGGCCTTCTGTTTTTATAAACTCCGCTTTTTGTAAATTCCCCAGCTGACTTTTTAGTTGCAGGGTGGTAGCCTTGAACTGGTCGATAGGCAGGGCCGTTTTCATTTCGGTGCTAAAGCGCTTAAATAAACTATCGGGCTGCCCGGCGTTGTAAAACTTTTTAAAATTGGCTACCGCTTCGGCATTGGCGGCCGGTTCTGTTTGCGCAAAAGTGGGCAGGGTAAATAATAAAGCTATCGTTAAAAAAAACAGTCTGATCATTGCTTGTCAAAAATTACTAATCCAAAAATAACAAAAAACCTAAGTTTTGTATGCGATGTGCATATTGATACTTAAGCATGTTACAAACAGCGTTAAATGTTTTAGTGACATGTATTTAACGCGATTTTTAAATACTTAATCGGCTTATTTTTAGATGATAAGATAAGTGGTTCGCTGCTGCTTGCGCGATAAAAAATTGCGTAAAATGACCTGTAACAGCCAATAAATGTTTTTATATTGCAAACGTGTTGCACCGAAACTTTATCGGTTTCCCTACTAATTGTTAATGAAATTACTGACCCGATACTTACTTTTCGCCTTGTTCGGAATACTGAGCTGTTATGCGCATGCGCAAACAACAGCCACCGGTATTGAGGGTAAAGTACTATCGGAGAACGAAGTGCCGGCCGATGCAGCCACCGTGCGCCTGTTGAGTTATCCCGATTCGGCCATTATACGTACCACCATCAGCGATAAAAGCGGTTACTTCGAATTTAAGGCGTTAACACCCGGTAGTTACTTTATACAGATTACCAAGGTTGGTTACCGCAAGCAATACACGCTGCGCTACCAGGTAGTGGCCGATAATAGCATCAAAACACCCGACATCAGCCTGATCCCCATCACCAAACAGTTAAAAGAGATCACCATAACTGATAAGCGCGAGTTTGTTGAAGTACGGCCCGATAAAACGGTACTGAACGTTGATAAAAGCATAGTAGCATCGGGCAATTCCATATTAGATGTATTGCGGACCGCTCCCGGCGTAAAGGTGATGAATGATGAAGTGATGTTTAAAGGCGGACAAAAAGCCCTGATAGCCATTAATGGTAAAACGGTACTGTTAAGCGGCGATCAATTAAGCGATCTGCTGAAAAGCTACCAAAGCGCCAACGTAAGTCAGGTAGAACTCATCAGCAATCCTTCGGCCAAGTACGATGCCGCGGGTGGCGGGTTGATCAATATCGTACTTAAAAAAAATAAAGAACTGGGGCTGCGGGTAAGCGTATTCGAGAGCGCTTCCATAGGTGATAAGTATAAGCTGAACACCGGTTTCAGTGCGAATTACCGTACCGAAAAGTTTAACCTTTTTGGCAACTACAATTTCTCACAAAACAAAATTCCGCGTACCTGGGATATCAACCGCAATATCCGGATGGATGATGTTGTTTCCGGGTATGATGTTAAATACTTAGGCACTACAGTAGCAAAAAATCATAATTTTAACATAGGTGCCGATTTTATTGTAAAACCCGGTCACAACATTGGCGTACTGGTTACCGGTTATGTTAACCCTGTTAAGGTTGATAAAACCAATACCACCAATTTAACAGCCAATGGTATATTAGATTCCACCATTACCTCGCTGTCTACCATCAACAGGCGTATTGATAATATCAACTATAACCTCAATTATAAGGGCACTTTCGGTAAGGATAAAGACCATACACTCTCGGCAGATTTTGATCTTTCGGAATATGACAGGCGCTCGTTTGAAAATTTGAGGAATGATTTTCTTGATGTAAACCGTATCGCGTACCGTAACCCGGTATTCTTTGAGGTTACTTCGCCTGCCGATATCAATATTAAATCGTTCAAGGTAGATTACAGCAAGAAAGTAGGCGAAAAGGGCAGCTTTGAAACCGGTATAAAATACAGCGATGTAAACAGCGATAACCAGATTGACTTTGAAGAGCTGGTGAATAACCAATATACACTGGTGCCATCGCTTACCGATCATTTTACTTATAAGGAACGCATAAAGGCCGGGTATGTGAATTATACCAATACCATTGGCAAGGCAGATATTACCATAGGCGTTCGTGCCGAAGAAACCAATGCCAACCGCAAATCATTTAACCCGGATAGGGTGGCCGATACCAGCTATTTTAACCTGTTCCCAACCGCGCAGGTGGTGTATGAGGTGAATGATAAACACGAGCTTACGTTTAATTACAACAGACGTATAGGGCGCCCCAATTACCAGGATCTTAATCCGTTTGTGGCCTACATTGATAAATATGCCTACAGCACGGGTAACCCTTTCCTGCGCCCGCAGTATACCAATGCCTTTGAATTTTCTGACACCTACCTGGGTAAGTATAAGGCTACTGTAGGGGTAAACCTGATCAACGCGTTCTATACCACGGTTTATCTGCAAAATGATGTCACCGGCGTATACACCACTACCAAAAACAATGTTGGTAACCGTTACCAGTACAATGCCGAGTTTAATATTCCTGTTGAGGTAACCAGTTGGTGGCAAATCAGCAATTACCTTTCGGGGTCCATTGAAAAGTATACTTACAATGCCGAAACCGCGCAAACCAAGCATGCCTACGATATGCTGTTGCAGGTGAACCAAACCTTTGTGATCACCCCCGAACTGAAGGCCGAGTTTAACGGCTCGTACGAAACGCCTACTTATTTCGGTATTAAATCGTACCGCGAACAATATTACTTTAGCGCGGGTTTAAGCCAGGCTATTAATACTTATGGCTCTGTAAAGTTGGCCATGAGCGATATTTTTAACACTTATGTGGATAGGTACAATACCCGTTTCATGAACCTCGACCTGAAAGGCCGCGAAAAAGCAGGAACACGTTTCATTACCCTTTCATTCACCTACAGGTTTGGTAATCAATCGGTAAAGAGCGCGCGTAAACGGGTAGGGGGGGCTGTTGATGAGCAAACCCGCCTCAGCGGTAGCAGTAGCGAAAACTAAGCGTAGCGCACCTGCTCTTCCACATATTTCCCCTTTATCTTCTTCACAAAAAATCGCCCTAACGATTCAGCATTCATGAACTTTTTATAGGCCGATGCCGGGAAAGAAAAGTACTGCCACACATCGCCATTATCACGAAACTCCAGTTCGAGCGTTTTAGTTTCGGGGTTGTACCCCACGCTTTGTAAGGCCGAAGATTGTACACGTATGCGTTGCATAGCTAATGCAAGTCAAAATATATACCAAAGTGTGAATTGCAGTGATTTAACCGGCGTGCCCGCTCAGCATACTGAAAAGGATGATCAGCAATACAATGGAGCTGATGATGGTGTACAGGCGGTCTTTTTCTATCGCGAAGCCGATGGTTGAAAACAGCACCCTTATTACCGGGGTGGCAATAAGCAGGATAATACCGGTTTGTATAATGGCTCGTCCGCGCAGCGTAAAAACACCATGTATAAGGGTAGGGACATGACTTACAAAATCGGGTACGCCTTTAAAATGGGTATAGTCAACCGTTTCTTGTCCGTGGCGGGCTATGTACACAATGCCGCCCAAAAAAGCGATAGCGATAGAAGCAAATACCCCGATGCGGAGTATTCGTCCTATAATGAGCTGCATGTCTGTGTCTTTAAAATTCGCCATGGTATATTATATTTTACCCAACACCCCATTATAGATCATTTGCGCCGCCAGTATCAGTATAATACCCGCGAACAAATAACGCAGCCAGGCCGATGAAGTGGTCTTCACCAATATTTTCGATCCGCTGATGGCACCCAGCACTACGCCTACAACCACCGGCATAGATATCCCCGGCTCAATATAACCACGTTGCAGGTACACTACGGCACTGGCCGCGGCGGTAACGCCTATCATAAAATTACTGGTGGTGGTTGATACCTTGAAAGGGATCCGCATAATACCATCCATAGCCACCACCTTAAGCGCGCCCGAACCTATGCCGATAATGCCCGATATGATACCGGCAAACAGCATCATAAAAAAGCCGCCGCCCACGTTGGCTACATTGTAGCTTATTATTTTATCGCCTTCGGGATAACTGCCGTTCAGTTTAAGTTTTTCAGCCAGCGCGCTTTTCTTTTGGTTGATCTCGATAGCTTTTTTACGTAAGGAGATCAGTGCCGAACAAATAAGTATCACTCCGAATAATGTAGCGATGTAATGCGTGGGGATGTAGGTAGCTAAAATAGCCCCTGTAAATGCGCCAATGGTGGTAGCTATTTCTAAGAAAATACCCAGCCGCATATTGGTAATGCCCTCTTTTACATAAGCTGCCGCCGAACCTGACGAGGTAGCGATGGCTGCCACCAGCGACGCGCCGATTGCGTAATGGATATCAACATGCAGTACTAATGTAAGCAGCGGAATGATGACGAAGCCGCCGCCTAATCCGGTTAATGAACCCAGCAAACCCGCCGCGTACGATCCTAAAAGTAAAATAACCGTGAATACAAGTACCGTCATAACAGAGGGGCAAAAGTAAGCAATAGTTTGGTGTTAGCCGTTAGTAATATCACCAACTATACCCGCTCATATTTGCATCGGTAGTATTTACGTCATATACAAGCCGTATATTTGCGCCAAAATTGATTTAGCTATATTAAATACCCCCATGAAACAAGTACTAACGTTAACGTTAAGCCCTACTATTGATAAAAGCACCACGGTTGATAAGATCATGGCCGAACATAAACTGGATTGCGATTTACCCAAATTTGAGCCCGGAGGCGGCGGTATCAACGTATCCCGCGCCTTAAAACGCCTTGGGCAATCATCCGTAGCCATATTCCCTTCGGGGGGCCTTACCGGCGAAATGCTGGAAGACCTGCTCCACGAAGAGCACATTGTACAACACGCCATCCGCACAAAAAACCTTACCCGCGAAAACTTTATTGTTGTTAACCGCGCTACTAACGAGCAGTTCCGTTTTGGGATGCCCGCGCCGGAATTACTACAAAAAGAAGAAGCCGAAATATTAAAAGTAGTTAAAGAGCTTAGCAGCAAATGCAGCTACATTGTTGCCAGCGGCAGCCTGCCCATGGGCATGAGCACCGATTTTTTGGCCAAGGTAGCCCGTATTGCCCATAAAGCTGATGCCCGCCTTATTGTTGATACATCGGGCGACGCGCTTAAACAGGCGGTGGACGAAGGCGTATACCTGTTAAAACCCAACCAAAGCGAACTGCGCAAACTTACCGGGATTGATGTGGAAGATAATGAGTCGGTAGAGGAAGCCGCTCACCAGATCATCGGTAAAGGCAAGTGTAAAATTATAGTGGTATCAATGGGGCCGCAGGGCGCGCAAATTGTTACCGACGAGTTTTCGGAGCAAATCACTGCGCCATCGGTACGTAAACGCAGCACAGTAGGTGCAGGCGATAGTATGGTTGCCGGTATGGTTTACGGATTAATGCAAGGATACGATCTGCAACATACCGTGCGTATGGGCATAGCCTGTGGTTCGGCCGCTACCATGAACCCGGGAACGGAACTCTTCAAAAAAGATGATGTAGAGCGATTATACGACTGGCTGGTAAAGGGAATGAAGAAATAAATAAAGGAAAATTTTTAAGGTAGGATAATTTATAACTAATTAATTAGTTATATTGCTGTAGCCTAAATATCTCATAGTATGCAGCCTTTGTTTCGCCTTAATTATCTACGTACCGCGGTAGCGGTACTTGTCCCTTTATTGATCTTTTTATCGGTAGCCTTTAAAAAAGATAAAGGCTTTTTAGATGCCCAAAAGAGCAATGTCCGTGTTAAAACGGCCTATGCCGACAAGCAATCGTTAATAACCGAGCGCCTGAAACGCCTCAACCTGGATATGGGTAACATCAATATCCTGATAACGGTATACAAGAACGAGCGGCAGCTATGTATATATGCCAAACGCCCTGATGAGCGCGGTTACAAGATGCTCTCCAGCTATGATATCTGCGCTTTATCGGGCAGTTTGGGCCCTAAACGTAAAGACGGCGACAGGCAGGTGCCCGAAGGTTTTTACTATATAGACAGGTTTAACCCCACAAGCGCCTACCATCTTTCGCTGGGACTGAACTTCCCTAACGCTGCCGATAAAATAAAATGCGGCAGCGCCAAACCGGGCGGTGATATTTTTATACATGGCAAGTGCCTCACTATCGGTTGTATGCCCATGACGGATGATTACATCAAAGAGATTTACATCCTCGCCATACAAGCCCGCCAAAACGGACAGCTTAAAATACCTGTGTATATATTCCCGTTTAAGTTTGATGGCGTAAGCGCGCAAGGCAACATAAATACCTACGCCGCCAACAAACCCATGCTCAGCTTTTGGAATAACCTCAAAACCGGCTACACCAAATTCAACACCAACCACCAGGAACTGAAATACGCTGTTAATACGGCGGGAAATTATGTGTTTCGGTAATAGGAGGCGGCCTCAAAAAGCTGTCATGTCGAACGCAGTGAGACATCTTCTTCACCAGGTATGTCTACTACTTGCTTGAAGCAGAAGATTTTTCGCTATCGCTCAAGAGAATAGTTTCTCCTCGTTCCTCGTTCGGAATGACAAAAAAGTAAAAGAAACTCAATTCCCCTCCGTGTAACTCCGTGAAAACCTCAGCGCACTCTGCGGTTAAATCTTCACCCAAATCTTCAGGCGATAATCAAACAGGCAACCCTCTAAAACTCATCATGCAAATAATACTCTGCCGTATTACAATACAGCCACGAGTAAATATTCAGGTTTTTGATATTGGTACGCAGTTTACGCTTCATGTGTACAATGGGGCTGCCAACGGGTAGGTTAAGCAATTTGGCGATATGTTTATCGGCACCTATGGCCCATATCTTTTGTTCACCCTCTTTTATTTCAATGTTATAATGCTTTTGCAGCGTTTTAAATAACGACTGATTTTGCAAATTACGCACCGTAAAACGCGGCAAATACATATTGGTAATAAAGGTGCGCTCAAACAATACCGGCGAATTGTTTACACTTCGCAAACGCGAAAAATAGATGTTACCGGCCATTAATTCTTCTTCGCTCAATTCGTAAAAAAAATCGATATCCCAGTGGCGTTTTTCGGGTTTTTCAATGATGGTGGTATTGATCATCTTTTCGGCATCCTTAGCGAAACCGTTCACCACAATAATACCGGTGCCGGTTTTAGGCTCACTAACAATGCTGCCTTTACCCTGTTGGCGTGTAATATAACCGGCGTTCATTAATTCGGTAAGGGCTTGCCTTACAGTGGGGCGGGTGGTATTGTAAGTTTTACAAAGTTCGTTTTCAGAAGGGAGCAGATCGCCTTTCTTATAAGTCCCCTCATCGATCAGCTTCCGCAGATCGTCAATCAATTTCTTATATATGGGTAATGGGGCTTCGGCGCGCATTTTTTGGGTCAAGTAATAGTATGCAAATATTGCTCATAAAACGCCATTTACGGTGTGCTAATACGTTTTCCTGAAAAAAAATGTTTCCACATCTATTTTCCAAGCGTTTGGTATTTGTCATTTTTTTATTCAAGATAGCATATCTGCGACAACCTACTTTTACCACTTTGAGGAGTAGTAGGGGATATGATGTCTGAAATAAAGTAAAGGCTGAACATGACTAAGTTAAACAAAAAACCCCGATTGCAGCAAGCAATCGGGGTTTTTAGCATAAATATTTATTTGCTTTATAAAGAAGTAAACTTAAAGCTCTTAATAGCAGGTGTTGTCTGCGCTTTGGTAGTTTGCTTAAGCACTACAAAATAGCCGCGTGTTTTAGCTCCCGGCAATAATTTTACCGGTATACTAAAGGCTGCTGCCTGCTGGCCTGCCTTAAAGTTAAGGGTGGCGCTGCCTGCAATTAGCCCTGTTGGTTTATCGGCATGCAGTTCAACTACATAGGTTGTAGTCTCGGTAGCAGTAATGGCGCTAAGCTCAACAGCTTTGATGCCTGTGAGGTCGAAAGTGCCTAATTTGAAATTGCCTGTGGTAACCGGCAGCACCAGGTATTTGGTACCTGCCGAATCTTTAGCGGTAACACCTGTAAGGTTTTTCGCTTCGCCTGCTTCTATATTGCTGTTGCGCAATATCAGCGTTTTTGAACCCGATAAAGGTTTCACACCGGCCGAACCTGCATCAGTATAAGTAGCGTTAAGGCTGTATACCGTTTTTTGCTCCTTAATATCGGCATCGGTAGGGGTAACGGTACCTTTGGCCGGCATTGATTTTTGCTTGTTGGCTTCGTTACTTAACGAACGGATCCAATGCACGATCTGCTTAGCGTCGGCTTCTTTAAGCGATGGGTGTGCAGGCATGGATACCTCTCCCCAAACACCGCTGCCGCCGGCAATGATCTTCTTCGACAGGTAATTATCAGCATCGCCATTGTCTTTATATTTTTCGGCTACTTTGGTAAACGCGGGACCTATTGAGGTTTCGTCAACCTTGTGACAGGCCTTGCAATCTAACGATAGCATGAGGTTTTTACCCATCATGGCTTCTGATACCTGCTGGTGGCCTAAATTGGCACCCGCCATATCCTGCCCTTTGATGAAACTGCCTGCAACATACAAGTTGGTTAAATCAACAGGCTGACCTTTATCGGTTACCTTAACCTGGTAGGTAAACGGCGAATTAGGGAAGTAAAAAGTTTGGTTACCCAGTATGCTGATGTTTACCTGCGGCTGCTCATTACCGGCAACTACGCTTATGGTATTGCTTTTGGCCGATGCCTTTGCTTTATCAAATACTTCTACGCTGAGTTCCTTTTCGCCCGCGCTGGTTATAGGGTACCTTAACTCGGGCACAAGGGTGGTCTTTTTAACGCCGCCAATGTTCCAAACGTAGGTAAGTTTATCCTTCTCCGGGTCGGTTGCTTTTACTTTGGCATGCAGTAAGAATGGCAGGTTACCGCTCGCTTTATCCACCTGTATATCGCTTACCACCGGCGGGCGGTTGCCTGCCAGGTAATCAATACGTACCAAACCTGCATCAAGGTTTTTATTGAACCAGCCGCTGCCGTACTCCAGTATATAGAAACGGCCATCCGGACCAACTTCCAGATCTATCATCGAGTTGAATTTGGTTTTCGGGATGAAGGGCTCCATTTTCACAAAGTCGCCGTTAGGCTTTTGCGTTACCGCCTTTATCCAACCACGGATGAACTCGTAAATAAAGAATTTGTTATTATAATATTCCGGGTAACGTGTTTTGGCCGGGAAATCTGCCGTGTGGTAAACAGGCCCCGTCATAGCGGTACGCCCGCCCGAACCTACTTCCGGGAAATCCGGCGATTCGGCATAAGGATACCAGATGTAAGCCGCTTGCGCCGGTGGCAGTTCAACCAAACCGGTATTGTTACGCGAATTGTTCAACGGCTTCGCCGGATCGGCCGGCGCGGCGTTTTCGTTAGTATCGTAATTGTGGATGTTGTAGGCATAGTTATTACCTACAAAAAACGGCCAGCCAAAGTTACCGGCCTTGCGTGCCTGGTTCACCTCATCATAACCACGCGGACCACGGGTGCCTATACTATCAACGTTGGCATCGGGGCCAACCTCGCCCCAGTATAAAAAGCCGGTTTTTTTATCAACCGATATACGGTAAGGGTTACGGTTACCCATCACGTAAATTTCGGGGCGTGTTTTTGGTGTTCCCTGCGGAAAAAGGTTTCCTTCAGGAATGCTGTAAGTACCGTCTGGGTTGATCTTGATGCGCAGTATCTTTCCGCGCAGATCGTTAGTATTACCTGCCGAACGGCGGGCGTCGTACTGCTGGTGTCCCGGGCGGTCATCCATCGGCCCGAAGCTATGGCTTGGGTATTTCTGGTTAGGCTCGTCAAACGGTGTAGAGTTATCACCTGCTGATACGAACAGCAAATTATCTTTACCAAAAGCGATAGAACCACCGGTATGGCAGCAAATATCGCGCTGGGTACCAACTTCCAGTATTACCTTTTCGCTGGCATTATCCAGCGCGCCGTTCTTAAACTCAAACCGCGAAAGGCGATCAATCGGTTTATCCCCGGCAGGGCTGTAATACATGTAAATGTAATGGTTGGTAGCAAAGTTAGGGTCGGCGGTAATACCCAGTAAGCCTTCTTCGGAGTTTACATCGGGTACGTTTGCCTTGTGGTACACATTTAAAGCACCCACTTGTGTAAGCGTTTTAGTGGTGTTATTATACAACATCAGCTCACCACGGCGCTGGGTGATCAGTACATCAAGGTTGGGCAATACGGCCAGTTCGGTAGGTTCGTAAAAGCCGCCTTGTGTTAAGGTGGTTTTTACAAAACGGTTCTCCTCGGGCTTGCTGGTATCAGCGGCAGCGTTAGTACCATTATTAGCAGTAGCTAAGGCGTGCTGTATGTCACCATTAATGTGTTTCAGGTAACGTTGCTCTGCTGTCAGCTTTTCGGTTTGTTTGCTCTTTTCAGGCTGCTCTCCCCACGGGTTTATGCTTGCTAAAACGTTTGATACGGCGGTAAAACTTACCCCCTTAATATCGTTAAAGGCAAGCCCTATGGGCTTGCCTGTTAATTTATCGCATGAGTACAGGGTAAAGCAAACCGCGGCCGCTACCCCTGCACCCAGGATGGTGTTTTTTTTTATCACTTGGTTATATTTTATTTCTCAACATTTAGTATACCCTGCATAACGTAAAAGTGGCCCGGTACTGTACAAACGTAAGTGTATTTTCCGGGTTTTGTTGGCGCTACAAAGTAAATGGTTTGTGACGAACCAGGGCCAACCAATGTTGTATTGATTAACAACTTAGGCGTATTAGGTATGTGGCTCAGCTTGGTGCTGGCTAAACCTAACTTCATGGCAAGCTCACCTACGGCTACTGCCTGGCCCGGCTCTACCACTACAAAGTTGTGCGGCATATCATCATTGTTGGTAAAAGTTAATTTGATTTTGCTGCCTGCTTTTACAGTAAGCTCGTCTTTATCATACTTTAAGCCCGGTTTGGTGCCAATCACTATTGTTTGATCGATAGTTGTCCATGCGGCAGGTTTGGTAGTTTGGTTCTTTTTTAAGTTAGAACCAGCTACCGGTGTGTTTACCTTGGCCGGAGTAGTTTTGCCGCCCATGTTCATGCCCGGCATCGAGCTCATGTCATGCGCAGGTTTAGCTTTCCTTTTAGGTACGTTAAGTTTATCGCCGTCAGGAATGTTGTTCAGGGTGTAGTAAGCTACATTGTGCAGTAATGGGTTGTTACCTTCAACAGCGGTTACTTTTTCATCAACACGAATTTCGTGAATGAATTTTTCGCGCAGGCTATCAACCACCAAACGTACTTTTAAACCATCTTCAGATACGATGGCCGCGTTTACGATGTGGGTTTTTTCCCTTACGGTGTTACTACCGTATACCGGGTGGTATTTGTAAATGAAACCGGTGATGCCGTAAGCATCCGGATCAGCAGCAGCTTTTTTGTTAACCGGTTGGGTAAACTCAATTTCAAAACCATCGGCCATAGCACGTACGGCTTTCATTTCGAAAGGAGTTTTCTTTGACCATACTACTCTTTCCAATCCGAATAATTTTTGACCTTTTGAACCCCAGCCACGGCTGGTTTGCCCTACGAATAATGAACCATCATTACCCCAGGCCAGCCTTAATACGCCCGATTCAAATCCTTCGCGGAAAGTGAACGCTGCACCCTGGTATTCGCCTTTTACTTTTTCAAGGAATACACGGTTCAAGCGGCTCTGGCCCTGGTCGCCAATGATCACCTGGCCTGCAAACGGACCAAATTTATCATCGTTAGGAATTTGTACCATTGATGAGGTTGATGTACCCAATACAGAGTGCGGCAACCAAACGGTAGGCAGTTTCATGCCTTTAACTTCGGCAGCAACTTCGTATAATGTTTTGTACGGACGGTTAGGGTCGCGGTCTTCAATTTTTCCTTCCGGATCGTTAAAGCGCGGGTTAACACGTGAGTAAATATCTTCGGTACGTACTTTAACCGGCGATAGCGGATCAGCAGCCCAGCGTAAACCGGCAGGGTGCGGCGCAAAATCGCCTTTGTTCAGTTCCATCAGGTAACCAGAACCAATCCAGTCGCCCTGGTTTTCGCTGTAAAAGTATTTACCATCAATAAGGCCCTGGCCGGCAGGTGAACGTAAACCGGTAGCGTACGGGGTCATGGTACCATCAGGAGCGATCTCTAATGACCATGCTCTCCATTTCACCAAACTCTTACCTCTCCACCACTCGTTATCAAAACCTACGTTAAGGTTAACCATCATGTTGCCGTTAGGCATAATGATCGGTCCGTAAGAGTACTCGTGGTAGTTACCAGATATTGGCCACGCGTATACAGTTTCGTAAACATCTGCTTTACCGTCGCCGTCTTTATCAACCAGTTTGGTCAACTCGCCGCGTTGCACCATGTATAATGCACCATCTTTATAAGCTAAACCCAAAATTTCGTGCAGGCCCGATGCGAATTTTTTGTAGTAAGGCAGGCTGCCGTTAAGCATGTACGGGTTTTGTATAATGTATACATCGCCACGGCGGGTTGATGCCGCGATGCTGCCATCAGGCATCAGCGCTAAACCACCCACTTCAAGCTCAACGCCCTCCGGGGTAGGTAAGGTAACAATGCGGTAGTAATCTTTTTCGGTAGGTAGCTGGTTGGCCGACTTATCTTGCGCAAACGTTGTGGTAAGGCCCACAGCCGCTGTCACAGAAAAAGTCATGAATATATTTTTAAAAATAGCTTTCATTTGATAAGTTTTTTAATCTCTTCTTGAATTGAATTACCAGATCAGTGTGTATTGAACAGAGGTGCCTTTGTCGGTATTTTTTACCGGTAACAGTAATTCTTTACCTTTTGCAGTTGTACGTAATACCGGCTTGGTGCCTTTATCAAACTGTACATAGTATTCAAAGTTATTGATGCTGTATAAGCCGTCGCTTACTTCGGTAATATCATTGGCTACAGCAGCACGTGCATACACGTTTTTAGGCGCGGGGCCGTCTGTGCTGATAACGCGGGTAAGTGATTTGCCCTCGGTAGGGGTAACCTTATCATTAACATGAACGCCGTTAAAAATATATTTGAAAGTAGGGTAACCTTGCGCGTCAAGCTCGTAACCTTTAGGGCGGTATACCAATGATGCAAGGGTATCAGGCCATGCGGCGTTAACGTCATCTAAAACAGCTAATGACGAAGCATCGCTTAAGTTGATAACACTGCCTAAAGCTTTTGAGTTACCATCACCACGTGACAACCACATTGGCGATGCATCAAGGAAGCCGCCTTTCCAAACCTGGTAAATAGCGCCGTTATCCAAATCATAACCGAAGCTGATGTTGTGCGGGTAACCGATGCTGGCCGCGTGAGTAACCCTTTTGCCCGGGATGTCAACAAAGCTCCTGAATACAACAGGCTCGCCTTTTACATCAATGGTAACAGGTTTGTCATCATCGTCCCATACACGGCGCGATCCGTCAACAATTCTCGGATCAACCTTGGTGTTGTATTTAATGTTTTTGAAAGCCACCGGGCCATGATCGCCCTGTAACCTTAACGGACCGGTAGCCGCTTCTTCAGCAAATGCCGAACCACGGGTTGGGCCGGTAAGCTCGGCGTTTTCGGTAATGGTAACACCGTTCAATATAATAGCTACTACACGCGCGTTGGCAACTTTTTTACCGCCGTCAAATTTAGGCGCCTGAAAAATAATGCGCAGGTTTTGCCAAAGGCCCGGTGCACGGCTTACGTTTAAGCGCGGTGCGATACCCTCGTAACCAAACTGTCCGTTAGGGCGGCTTTCATCCCAGCGTGAGTAAACAGCGCCAAGGTCGCTGTTGGTAAGGGCATCTTTACCCCAGCTATCGGTAAGCTGTATTTCGTAACGGCCTTGCAGGTATACGCCCGAGTTTGACTCTTTAGGCATCATAAAATCAAAGCTCAGGTCAATATCACCATGCTCCATGTTGGTGAAAATGTCTTCATTTTTGCTTTTGCCGGGTATGGTTACCAGTACACCGGTACCATCTTTTTTGTTGATGGTATTGGCTTTATTGAAATCGCCAACGGCTGATCCTGCGATAGACCAGTTTGCAGATGGGCTTTTAAATGCTGATAAGTTATCAAGCGGAACCTGACCCGAAGCAGCCGTTTGTGCACTGCTCATTATTGGAGATGAAACAATAGCAAACAGCAAGCCTGCGGTTGCTGTTTTTAATAAGTAATTTTTTCTCATAATTTTTACTAAGATGGTCGCTAATATAGAAAATTTGCAACACGCAGTATGCAAATGATTTAAATTAATAAATCGGTTTACTAAATGTAGAGTAATTGTTACATTACCTTATTAAAATTGTTACTAAGTAGTAAAGATGCAACACTAAATTAATATCCAAAAAACATTAGGCTTTTAGTTTTGAAATAGTGATCACTTAACCACTTATGAAAAAAACTAAAGTAGTATTTTTTGCCGATATACTTGAAAATGAGCATGATGGTGCAACCCGTACCATGTTCCAGCTCATAAAACGCATTGATGCCGATAAATTTGAATATCTTTTTGTGTGCGGTGTAGGGCCCGATAGGGTGCAGGGGTTTGAGTGTATAAAAGTGCCCGCCTTTACAGTGCCTGTAAATACAAGCTACAAAATGGCTTTCCCTAAACTGGTACAGTACAGTTTGCGCGAAAAATTACACGAGTTTGCGCCTGATGTAGTGCACATTGCAACGCCATCATTACTGGGCGAATTTGCCGTAAAGCACGCCAAGCAAACAGGCCTGCCGGTGATATCAATTTACCATACTCACTTTGTATCGTACATTGATTATTACCTTAAAAACGCGCCGTTTTTAATTGATTATGTAAAAAGCAAGGTAATAGAAGGGCAAAAAGCCTTTTATAACCAGTGCGATGTTATTTACGTGCCATCAGAAAGTATGGCCAATGAGCTGATGGATTGGGGCGTGTCGCCGTTGCGTATCCAGTTGTGGAAACGAGGGATTGATACCGAACTGTTTTCGCCCTCGCGTAAAGATCCATACCTGATGCCGCGTTTAACCGGTAATAATTATCCCACTATATTATTCGCCAGCCGCTTGGTTTGGGAGAAGAACCTCGAAACGCTCTTCAGGATCTATGACGACCTGCAACTGAAGAATATTCCTTTCAACCTGATAGTAGCAGGCGATGGCGTAGCTAAAAAAGCTTGCGAGGCACGTATGAGCAAGGCTTTATTTGTAGGCAAGGTGAGCCATAGCGTACTGGCCGAAATGTATGCTTCGGCAGATGCCTTTCTGTTTACATCGGTTACCGAAACTTACGGCAACGTAGTGCTGGAAGCCATGGCATCGGGCTTGCCATGTGTAATAGCAGATGGCGGCGGTTCGGCAGATTTTGTGGAGAACGGTGTTAACGGTTTTAAATGCGAGCCTTACAACGAGTATGCTTATACCGAAAAACTGGCCATGCTGCTTACCGACGATTCGCTTGCCGATGTATTTATAGGCGAAGGCCTAAACTACAGTAAGCAATTCGACTGGAACCAGCTTGCCGAAGTATATTTCACTGACATAAAACGCCTGGCCCGCCACGAAATGGCCGAGGAACTGGCGTACTAAAAGCATGAAATATTTAAAGCTATTTTTAGTACTGGTAATGCTGGTATGCATCGGTCTTTTTTTAAGGGCTACGGATATGCAGCAGGTGGCTGTTTCGCTAAAACGGGTTAGCTATAACTTCGTTTGGATAATACTGGTATCTTTTTGCTCCTACTTTTTAGGCACCATAGCCTGGCGTTTTTGCATGGGCAGCGAGGGACGGCAATTATCGCTGCTGCGTTTATTCATCATCCGCCACATTGGCGAAACCACCGGCATTGTAAACCCGGCCAGTATTGTGGCAGGCGAGGCGGTGAAAATTTACCTGCTGCGCAATTACGCCATTCCGCGTAAAACAGTGGTTACTTCGGTATTGGTTTCGCGCGTAGTAATGATACTTACGCAGGTATTGCTGTTTGTTGCGGCAGCTGTTTATTTTTTATACCTGTACCACGGCCTGCCAGCGGGTTTCGGCGGTATTTTAAAACTGTTTTACGTAATGACGGGCGTACCGCTGGTACTTATCATATTATACAGGTTACGTACGCAGGTGAAGCGCATAGCGATAAAGAACCGCGCGGGTTTATGGTTATACAACCGCACGCTTAAAGCCCGCACGCAAATCAGCGAAGCGCAAACAGAGCTATCGGCCTTTTTTAAGAACAACCGCCAATACCTTTTTCTATCGGTAGTGTTTTTTATACTGCACTGGGTGTTTGGCTCGGGTGAGTTATGGGTGATACTGTGTTTGCTGGGTGTAAAGGCCAGCCTGATGGAAGCTATTTTTGTGGATATGAGCGTAATCCTGCTAAAATCGGCAGGGGCGTTTGTACCCGCCCAAATTGGTATTGAGGAGTATGGCAACAAAATTATGCTTGCGGCAGTGGGCATACAAAGCGTGGCTATTTGGTTAACGGCTACCATACTGCGGCGCGCGCGCCAGTTATTTTGGATAGCCTTTGGCCTGGTAGCCTATTTTATTATTGACAGAAAGAAAGTTATGATACAGGAGCATGCCTGATGGAAGTTTTATTTGTAAGCCATAAATACCCGCCAAGTATAGGCGGCATGGAAAAGCAAAGCTTTGAACTGATAAAGGGGATGAGCAAATATGTAAAGGTGCATACCATTATCCATCAAACGGGTAAAAGTAAGATCAGGTTTTTTGCCTCGCTTAACAGGCGCATATTAAAAATGTGCCGTGAGCACCCGGGGATAGCGGTGATACATTATAATGATGGGTTGATGGCTGCAATATGCCTTAACCATAAAGGCTACGGCCATTTAAAACGCACCGTAACTTTGCACGGGCTGGATGTAGTATTTCCTAATAATACCTACCGCCGGTCGGTATTGCCGGCTTACCGCAATTTCGACCAGATCTTCGCTGTAAGTAATGCTACCGCCCGCGCCTGTATCGAGCGTGGCATCCCGGCAGAAAAAATAACCGTGATAAAGAATGGGGTAGATGCCTCTATTGCCGATTGCAAGCCCCGGCCCGATCTGCTCACTTACCTGTCATCGACCTACCAAATAAAACTGCATGGCAAGCGCATACTTATGAGCATTGGCCGCCCGGTTAAGCGCAAAGGTTTCTCGTGGTTTATTGATAACGTAATGCCCAAAATGAGCGACGATTTTATATTGTTGATGGTAGGCCCTTACACGCAAAAACCAACCTTTGCCGATAGGATGTTTGCCCTGCTGCCCCGCAAGGTACGCAGGCAGGTATCTTTCTTTTTAGGTTTACCAACCGATACAGCCGATATTCAAAAACTGCTTGCCCGGCCCGATATTAGTGAGAAAGTAAAACACCTGGGTAAACTGCCTTATGAGGATATGCTGCAATTGCTGATTGTGGCCGATGGCTTTGTGATGCCGAATATTCCGGTATCGGGCGATATTGAGGGTTTTGGACTGGTATGTTTGGAAGCTTGTTTATGCGGCGCCAAGGTGTTCGCGTCGGCTATTGATGGTATTACCGATGTGATAACCCATGGACAGAACGGTTACTTGTTGCCCGCCCGCAAGGCCGATGCCTGGGTGAACGCCCTTAGCAAGTTAACTAACGAAAACAGTGAGGAGTGTTTACAACCAGAGGAAATAAAGGCATATACGCTGAAACACTTCAGTTGGGATAAAATGGTAAAGCAATACCTCGAGTGCTTTCATGCTTTCGATCATCCTCATAAAACATTTGCTGTTAAAGACTGACCTTTTCATTTTTCGGGTGATTTATTGGATAGGTTTTACCGGCTTAATTGTTTCCTTTCGGCAAGTTTGCTATTGGCAAAGCTGGTGTTCAGAAAGTTTTTGAGGGTAACCAGCTGATCGGTATTGATAAGGTCTACGCCGCAGTTCAGCAGTTCTTCCCAAACTACCTTGTTTTCGGGCGAAGCCCACAGCCTCACCTTTTTACCCATGCTATGCGCGGTATTGATGAGTTTGCACAGGCGGTCTTTTTCTACAGCAGGCAGTACTCCCTTGCCTTTCCAGTTAAGTATGGAGGTGTATTTGCAGCTGGCCATCGGGTATACATCCATCAGTGATGAGTCGCGGCCAATTTTGCGGAGATCTTCATCAATAAACACCAGTCGGCTGTTTTCGCTTTTCACCATTTGATAAGGCTTATGCCCCGATAGCACAATGGTGACCAGCCCGTAGCGTACATGCCCGTTCTCATAACTGGATAACATAGGACGATATTTTTCGAGCACTGCTTTTAAGGCTTTGTAGGTTGATTCCGCTCCCGATTTAATATCGATCATCAGGGTGATAGGCGTGTTATAGCCGTCAAATACCTGCCCGTTTTTTTGCACCTGCTCAAACAAGGGTTCCAGGTACAGTTTTTCGAGCGTGCGGTTCTTTTTAAAGAACGGAAAGAAATGCGCGACCACCAGCTTACCCCCACGCAGGAAAATATCAGCTTCTATATGCGTATACCCATTGTCGAGCGCGTCGCGAAGCGGATGTTTGTGCCAGTAATCGTTGTGTGCAAATGCGTTGGGGAGGGGAATGTTTTGGGGGTAGCAAGGTAGCCGAAGAGATATCAGTATCAGCAGGATTGCCGTTCGGAGGAATTTTACATTTAAGCTTGCCGTTCGCATATTAAATTCAAATTTCTTTACTCAAATGTATCCATAGCCTATGTTTAAATTTTAAAATCTAAGTTAAATAACAGGCTAATTTTCAATGCCGTTTGTTAAGTAATTGATAAGTAATACTTGTATTTGCATGGGGTTAACATTGGCTTTGCTTGTTTAAAAGCTACGAACATATTTATTAGTAAACTGTTGTAATTTGGATAACTTGCAATATGCTTAAACAATTTGCTACCAAAAAGGCCAATGGGTTTGATTGGGTGGACATTACCGATCCGCAGCACGACGAGATACACGATACGGCCAAAAAATACCATCTGCACGAAGCATTGCTGGAGGATAGTTTACAATCAGACCATTTGCCTAAGTACGAGAGTATGGAAACCTATGTTTTCATCATTTTCAGGATCCATACCGAAGCCAAGATAAGGGAGGCCGATACCGTACAACAGCTTACCCACAAGGTAGCCATATTTTACTCGGAAGATTTTGTGGTGACCATCCATCGCAAGGCACATAAGTTTTTAGACGGCCTTGCCGAAGATGTAGCGAAAGGGAAATGCACCAGCTCTTTTCACCTGCTTAATAATATTGTTAAAGGCTGCCTCACTACCTACGATATACCATCGAACGAATTGCTGCGCGGACTGGAATACTACGAAGACCAGATCTTCCTGAAGAAAAGAAATGTGCCGCTGCTGAAAGGTTTGTACTTTTTGAAACGCAAAACAGACCTGCTTCGCCGGATGCTGATATTATCGTATGATATTGTGGATAATATTGATGCCGAAAAAGGCGACGTAAACACCCGCGATACCCGCGACCTGTATGTGCGCATGCAAAACATTTTCGACGCGTTATCTGAAAATACCAACCACCTGCTCAATATCTATTTCAACGTATCATCGCAGCGCACTAACGAAACTGTGCGCATCCTCACCGTGTTCTCGGTGTTTTTTATGCCGCTTACTTTTATAGTAGGTATATATGGTATGAATTTCGAGTTTATGCCCGAGCTGCATCATCACCTCGGCTACCCGGCCGTGCTGGCGCTGATGGCGGTTATTACCATAGCTATTTACTTTTGGTTCCGGCGAAAGGGCTGGCTGTAAATTAAAACAGGGAGGTTTGCATTGCCAATGGCGAAAGGTATTGCGGCGCCTGGTTAACAGCGGCTCCGCTGCTCACGGTGTATACGGCAGTTTCTTCGTATCGTGAGGCTACTACTACGTGGGTATTCCCTGCATGCTGGGTAAACAGCTCGCGTACCAGGTCGGGACAGTTATTATCTTTCGAAAGGTGAGCCAGCAACAGGTGGCTCATAAAGGCGGGCTTATGATCGAGCAGTAAGCGCAGCGCCTGGCTGTTGGAAAGGTGACCTTTGCCGCCTGTGATACGTCGCTTCAAAAAATACGGATAGCGGCCATTGGCCAGCATTTGCTCATCGTAATTCGCCTCCAGAAAAGCGGCATGACATTGCTTAAAGTAGCGGATCAGGTTTTCGCATGGAATGCCCAGATCGGTAAATATGCCTACCGTAACGTCTCCTTCGCTCACAATAAAACTATGCGGTTCGGCGGCATCGTGTTCTTTAGGGAAAGCGGTAACACACAGGTTGCCAATGTAAACCTTTTCGTGCCCGTTAAAAGAGCGTGTCAGTTCCTCATCAAGTCGAAGGCCGCCATGTAAACAGGTTTTGCCGGTGATATAAACCGGGAGTCTATGTTTTTTGGAGAGCACGGTTACCCCGCTGATATGGTCGGAATGCTCGTGCGAAATAAAGATGGCCTTTACTTTACCCATGCTCAGGCCAAGCCGGGCCATACGTTTTTCAACCTCGCGGCAGGATATGCCCACATCAATCAATACAGCTTCTTGCTGATTACCAATGTAGTAACAGTTGCCGTTGCTGCCCGAATTTAATGAGGTGATAAATAACATGCTTCATGCAAAAATAAACGATTATTTAACATGATTGCACAAATTTTTAGCATTAAATATTCCGCTTAGTCGCTCGCTGTGCAATTGCTTTTAATGGCATCGGCAATTTGCTGCTCAACCTCCTTTTTAAGTTCGGCGCCGGTATAGGTCCACTCGGATATTGACTCGTCGAAAGCCATAACGCCTACAAATACAGGTTCACCGTTCAGACCGGGCTGTACATCGTGCAGCTTAAAAACATGCGGTTTATCATCCGGACGGTACTCCTCGGCTACTTCCTGCTGCGCCTTTATATGGATCACTCTTTTAAAACCTTTTGGCCCTTTTATAGTGGTTTTTAATTCTTCAAAAATCATAAGTACAAGGGTTAGTATGAGTTTAACTTGATAATGTACTGTTTATAAATACAGTGGATAGTAGAGATTGTTTTTTGATTTACAGATGTACAGTATATAAGGTAAGCCGGTGTTATGATCTTAAAAGTGTTTTTAGCATGGGGTGTTAACGCGCAGGTTCGGGCGCGTTCGCGTATTTTTTGTATTTGCCCAGTAATTTGCCGATGAATACCAGTACCGGGAAAAATGTTGCTTGTATAAAAGCGGGGATCTCTAACATGTAAAACTCCGATTTATATCTGCGCATCAGAAAAGCGATATCAAACATACTTGGTTTACCATTGCCCGCATTAACCGCTTTATGTATCTCCGATAGTAGGAATATAAAGCTATCAACCGGTGCAACCCAGCCCGTACAATGCAGTATATCATTCCCCGCGTTCCAAAACTTGTGGGGCTGGCCCGCTTTCCAGGTCACTGTTTCGCCAGCGGTAATTTGCCGGTCGGGTTTCCCGGGTTCTTTGATGCCCATGGTGCCTGCTACCACTGTTAATGATTCATCCTGCCTGTAATGAACGTGCATGGGCGGACCACCTTTAGGTGGTATTTTGTTTTCCACAGCTACAGCCTCGCGCCCATGTTGGTCAATATAATAGCGATGAAAAGTGACTATATCATCGGGCCCGTTAACAATCTCTAATGGTAATTGTACACGACTTTTATCTTGTTGCATATTTTTCTATTTTTGACACTGTCAAAAATAGAAAAATAAACTTGACAATGTCAAATAAAAAAATCACAACCCGGGAGTTAATAGTTACCAGGGCTTTAGAAATGTATAATATCTACGGGGTAGAATACGTAGGTGTACGTGAACTGGCCAAGGAACTGGAAATTAAAGGCGGCAATATTACCTATTATTTCCCTACCAAAAACGACCTGCTGCGCGAGATCTCCAACAGGTTAACCATAACAAACACAGAGATATTGGACGAACCCAAGACGCCCGGTTTATATGGTTTTATGGATATGAACCGGCGTTTGTATTTTAATCAGTATAAATACCGGGCGTACTTTATCAGTTTGCCATTATGGTTGCAGCAGGATATTGAATTCGCGCAAACATACCGTGCCATGCAAGCGTCGAGGCGGGCATCGTTTACGCAAGAAATAGAAACTTTGGTAAATGAAGGTTACCTGTTGCCGCTGTCTAACCAAGAGATGGCTCCAGTGCTTGAAGCCTTAGCGGCAACCAGCCGTTTGTGGATATGCGAAGCGACCATTGACGGCTTGATAGCTAACGAACAAGTTGCCGTACACACCTACCTGAAACGAATGGCCGGTCTGTTAAACCTCATTGCTTCGGAAAAGGGGAGGGTTGATATAGCAAGATTTTTGAGTGGGTTGAAATAGCTTGAAAGGTGGAAAGGCGTAAGGAATTGCGCTTTTTGTTTATGAATTCAGCCGGAGCAAATAGATGATTCTATTCTGATTAATATCTTCAATAAGATTTAGAGTCTTCCAATTTGGCGGGGCAATGCGAATAAAATCAAATTAATCATCGAATTGAGGCATTGGCTTCGAATCTAATAAATTTACAAGCTTTTCCATTAACAGCGTAGGATTACTAAAATGCCTTGCAATATCCATTGCAAGCGTCTTATGGTTGTTTACATCGCCTCGCTTGTGGTAAAAAACTTTAATTGATTTGCAGTAGGTATTATCGAAGATCTTCATAAGCATAGTCCGATCCGACATGCCACATGAATGCCCAAACACGTAAACTTGATAAGGCTGCTTAATGAATCTCATTAGATTTTGATAGCTTCCAGTGCCTGAATAGCCAAATAGCTTAATATGGCTTAAATATTCGTTGAATTTTGAAATACGATAATAATTTTCATCAAATTCGTCACCATATCCGAAGATAAGTGGGTTAAATTTGTTGTTTAGTTCGCCATGAATTTGATTAATTTCGATGCTATTCAAATGAATTTTATGAAATCTTGTAGCATCTAAATATTTGCTAATGGTTGAAGTGTAATTGAAATTCACAATCATCGTCTTTCCCGGTATTAAATCTTCAATTTGCGTATCAAGCGGAACATCACCTTTGTTAATCACGGAGTCTAATATTTCAAAGTATCGATCGTTGTACTTAGGCTCTGGAAGTCTTAATAAATAATTAGATAACAACTCGGTAAGATAGTTCATGTCCTCAGTAAGATTTAAAAGTTCTTCTTTTACACTCCCTGTACCATCATCATTTTTCAAGTGTTCTACAAGCGTTTTATAAAAAAGATTTTCAATGTCAACCCATTTTTCGATAGAACAATTTGCCATTAGTTTTTTAAAAAAGCTTGAGTTGTATGTTAATTCAAATGGATTTTGATGAACCGGCAGACCATTGCCTGCTGGGAATTCTAACAACTCAATATCTTCAAGTCCTTGACAATAAAAATGATCGATATATTCTTCAACCGATTTTCGCCCCATGAAATTTATACGGTCATCTCTAAAGTATACGGTGATGAACCGATCAGAGTAGTTATTATAAGTATGTAGCTGCTTACTTTGATAGGCATAAGTGTAGGATTTGACTAAATAATCAACTATAAAGTGATTGTATGATGTTTTAAGATCATGGGCCCTATCAAACCCGTTTCCTAAGAGTATTAATCTATTCATTGTGATAAGCTTAAAACAAAGCTATGACTTTTCAAACTTGAAATTGTTGCAAATATGTTAGAAAACAATCGACTTATTTCTCATGTCGACATGAGGGAAGATCAGTACTTGTAGTATTGTTTACCACGACAATCTGGAATTAGCAGAATAATTATGAGTGGATAAAAAATCACCTTATAACAAAAAGAGCTTCTTTTTCAAGAAGCTCTTTTATCTTTCGACCTGTTGGGTGGTCTTTGTGATCCCGCTGGGATTCGAACCCAGGACCCCAACATTAAAAGTGTTATGCTCTACCAGCTGAGCTACGGAATCATTCTTTAAAGTTTTTCGTGTTACCGTTTCCGTTTAAAGTGGTGCAAATATAGGGACATAAACTATATCGTGCAAGTCTTATTTTTAAATAATTCTAAAGTTTTTTTTAAGCTATTCATTTCCAATAACTAAAATTTCAAAATGCCTATCTTGCCGCCATTCCCGGCCAGTAAAACGAGGTTTCCACGCCTGGCTTTGCGGCAAACGTTGAAACTGGTGGCATCAATTTGTTTCCATGTTTTACCACCGTCGGTAGTAATATTGCTGCCCGGGGTACCTGTTGAGAGGTAGGTTGAGCCCTTAATATGCTCCACTCCCGACTGATAACCTGCCGGATATGTGGCTGGCAGCACCCATTTTTTATTCTGAAAGTAGCAGGCTACAGAATCTGTCAGCTTATCTTTTTCATAATTTCCGCCGGTAATCAGTATATCTTTTCCGTTAACGGCTAACGAGAACGCGCCCTTAGCTCCCTGACCGTGCGCCACCGGAATATCCTGATGCTGCCACTGCTTACCATTATTGGCCGATTGCATGAGATGGGTAACCGTACCACCTGTAACGATGAATAAATTGTTTTTAACCACACGCAGGCAGGTACCGCTTGCCGCGAAAGCCGCCTCACCGGTAGCTGCCACAGGAGCAATGTCTGTGCGCGATGCCCAGGTATTACCGCCATCGTTGGTTTCCATCAACAGGAATTTGCCGTTTATCGGATCGCCGAGTACCCAGCCATGCTGTGGGGTGCTGAAATCCATGGCATCTAAAAAGTAAGTGGTATCGGCATTGTTGTATTTCAACTGCCACGATTCGCCGCCGTCTGTGGTCTTTAAAATAAGCGCGGGCGTTCCTGATGCTATAATTACCGCTTCCTTATCTGAAAAGGCCTCTATGTCCCTAAAATCGGCCTTCTCGTAGCCTTTTACCTGTTTCCATGCCCAGGTTGTACCGCCATCGGTGCTTTTGGCTACGTAACCCCGGCTTCCGCTTGCCCAGGCTACATTGTCGTCAACTACCGAAAGTCCGCGGATACTGGCCGGTTTGCTTTGTTCAACAATTTGGATAGTTTGAGCATTTAACCGGTAAACGAACAGCGTAAAACAGGCAATCAACAAGCAATATTTCTTCATAAAGTATAATATTTGGTACCTAAGTTAGCTATAGCGTGCTTATTTGCAATCATATAACTGAATTTTATAATTTATTAAGCGGATTTGCCCGAAACCTTTATATTTGCACCCTCGTTAGTTGAAAAGGCACAATAAAATGCGTCATTTCAACTGAAAAGCCCGGGTGGCGAAATTGGTAAACGTTGCGGTCTCAGAAGCCGTTGAGAATTGTCTCTTGAGAGTTCGAGTCTCTCCTCGGGCACGCCCCACAAAATAAAAATAGCCTCTTAATGAGGCTTTTTTTATTTACGACTAATTAGTATTTAGCTGATAACTTTTAAAGGATATATACTTAAATCGAAAGCTCTTTAAATCAGATTATTATTGTTTAGGTAACATTTTAATTACAAAGAAACTTTTCATCTCTCTGATTCGAATAAGTACAAAAACCTTATCAAGATGAAAAAAAATCTATTCCTAATATTGGGGCTATCCCTGATATTCGCAGGATGCAAAAAAGACACTGTAAAAGTAACCGATGTTGAAACAGTGTCTGCAACCAAAAAAAACGAACCGCTTAAAGTAAATGTTGTAAATCCGGGACCTTCAACCGCTGTAAGTTTTGAAAACGGACGGTATGTTTTACATCTCGGCTTTGGAGATGTAGACTTAGGAAATGTTTACTTTCAATCCGGAACTTTTTTGGATGGCGAAGCTGTTTTGGCTATTGATAATAACTCACCCGGCGGGCCATACGTTTCCGCTACCTATTCCTATTTGGTTGGTAGTTATAGTACAGACTACACAACCGATCTTCAAAAATTTAATACAGCCTGGAATAAGTTTATCAGCGGAGCGATTGACCCGGCTACGCAAATTCCATATAGCCGGCCCAACCCGGATGCAATAATTAAATCATATTACGGAGAAGTTGGGGTTTTTAAGGGGATAATTGTACGGGATCATGGTGTAGCATCTACATTAGTTGTTAGAGATCCAAGTTTTACACCTGTACAATATGCACCTAACACTGATGTTACTCTGGGCGGTATTCCCGACCCTGCAACCGGAAAATATTGGACTATGTATGGGCGTAATGGTGTTATAACAAGGGTAGTTCAGTTTAGTAATCAAGGAGGTCCTGCGGTATACCCATTCTCCGCTACAGGAAGCTATTCGGGGTCACCTACCAACTACCATGTTGTTGGCACAATAAAACCAACAAGTACCACAAGCTTTAGCTTTAATACTTACATAAGCCCATTATAGCAGCATATTTTTACACAATAAATGCCAAGTAATATACTTGGCATTTATTGATTTGCCTCTTGATTTCTTATAACAAAGAGTCACTTAAGTCCCTTACTCTTTTACCTGCGCATCCTTACCACCCACATGCCCGCCCCAGTTCATCGTAGCTACAGGGTTGTCTTTACTTACCTTTAAATTATTATCGCAAACAAATTTTCCGCGGCTGCCGTCAGAGTATTCGAGCATGAGCGTGGGTTTAAAGATCCAGGTATCATCTCCTTCGGGTATTATTTTGAACATTATTTTGCCGGATACGAATTCTGATTTAGGGATGAACGGCCTCGTTGATGTACGCACGTTCAGTTTTACTTCATTTTTTGAGCCATCGTTAGCAAACTCCTTGTCTTCGGTATATAAGGTTTCTGAACTGATAAACCCATAGGTGCCCTGTATCTTGATGTTGATTTTAGTATCATGATCTTTATTGTCCGATTCTTCGGCACCTGCCGGTGTTACGAAAACCATCTTTGCCGATTTTAGATAAGTGTAATGCACCTGCGCTTTTGCGGCCAGTGCAAGCAGCATTAGCGATATTAAAACAGGGAGAATTTTATGGTTTGATGTCATTATATAATACAGTTTTTAGCCGTTTAAAACTATGAAAAAATATCATCACAGTTAATGGTAATATTAACGTTGAATTGTAAAATTCCGTGTATTGCCCACCAAAAAGGCCGTTTTATCCACTATTTGGCCGTTTTGTTTAGTAAAATGGCAGTTTTGTTTAGGTGTAATCGAAGTAGTTTCGCACTCCTTTCAGGAATATTTAAAATATCTACTTAATTATTATTTAAAATGGTTGTTACCCCTGCAAACCAAACAGAAACAAAATTAGTGTGCCCGAGATGTCAAAATCATGATATAACAAGGATCCCGAGATCGCGACTGGTAAGGCTGATACGGTCGGCAAATGTTAAGCATTATAAGTGTTTCAAATGCTTTAAAACCTTCTATAGTAAACATGCCGTAAACCAGGATCAATAATGAAGTTCATTATCCTGTTTTTAAGCATTGCCATTGTTTATTTAATACTTACCGATCGTCGCGAGTAATCTGCCAAATTTCAGATGGTTGATAATATTAACCTGTTGTTTAAAATGATGATACGATTGACGATATTTTAAGTCGGATAATGACATTAAAAATTGCTAATTATCATATTCTCAATAACAAGCTTGCATTTAGTGCTAAAATTAAAATATTCCTAAAAGGAATATTTTATATAACTGTTTAAACATTTTATCCGTAAAAGTTACATTATTCAACGCTATTTAAACTACACAAATATGGATACCCCTGATCCTAAAAAAGAACTCAAATGCCCAAGCTGCGAAAACAGGTATGTTGATCGTATTGCAAGAGGTGCTATCGTTAAATTACTTTTGCCCGATAACATAAAACGTTATAAGTGCCAGCGGTGCTATACCAAGTTTTATAGCCGGGCAACGCGCGAAAGCTTTGCTTAAACATGGGCATTGTCGTTTTTATAATTGTTGTTATAGTAATATACTCATTGTATAACGATGGTAAAGAGGATAGGAACGAGTATTAATATTATTATAAACATTTATAATAACGTGGCATAACAAAAAAAAGCCCGACCATTTAAAACGATCAGGCTTTTTCTTCATTATTTGATTTTAATATAATACGGTAAACACTATCGAAATAATACATATGCTGGCCAGCATTAAACAAATGTTAAAGCGTTGGCGCGATCTTAGTATTTCGGTGATCCTTCCGGTATCTATCAGTCTGAGGTATTTCATTCTGTAATACGCGGAAAATAAAAGCAATACGGCAGGTACCAATAGTATCAGTATCTTCATGGTGTAATAACATTAAGTTTTTAATAGGTTAATAATTGAAGTATTAAACCAGATAATTTCTAAAAGGTTTAACGCTAACAATAAATACTTTCTGAAAAGTAAGTAACAGTTTTGTTATACAACAGGCGTGTTTGTTGTATTTTCCTTCACAAAATTGATACACAATTAATAAGCCCGGCCTCTTGCATTGCTCGGGGTAATGAGTGATATTCGTTTTAGCAATCTGCTTATCATCATATAAACCTACGTTCAATGGAAAACTCACGCCGTAATTTTATCAGGCAGGCATCGTTAGCGGCCGCCGGTACCTTAATAGCCAAAACCAGCTGGAGCGCCAAAAGCTATAGCCGCATCATTGGGTCTAACGACCGTGTGCGTGTGGGCGTTATCGGCTTTTCCGACAGGCATAAAGGCTCGCACATTCCCAGTTTTATGAATCACTACAAAGAACTCAATTTTGAGGTAGTGGGCGTGTCAGACATCTGGAGCAAACGCCGCGAAGAAGGCGCCGCCATTTGGAAAGAGAAAATGCAGAACGACGTAAAGGCCTACCGCAATAACGAAGAACTGTACGATAGCAAAACGGTAGACGCGGTATTTATCAGCACTGCCGATTTTCAGCATGCCCGCCATGCCATTGAGGCCGTAAAAGCAGGCTGCGATGCCTATGTAGAAAAGCCCTTTGCCGAAACCATGGAAGATAACCGTGCTGCACTGAAGGCGGTTAAAGAGTCGGGTAAAATTGTGCAGATAGGTTCGCAACGCCGTAGCGGGGCTAACTACCATGCTGCCAATGAGTTTATCAGTTCGGGCAAATTTGGGCCGATAACCATGGTTGAGCTGAAATGGAACGTGAACCAACCCGGTCGCTGGCGCAGGCCCGATCTGCTTGGTCAGCTAAAGGAGGCCGATACCGATTGGAAACGTTTCCTGCTAAACCGCCCCTACGAGGCATTTGATGTACGTAAATATTTAGAATTCCGCTTGTTCTGGCCGTTCTCGTCGGGTTTACCCGGCCAATGGATGAGCCACCAGATTGATACCGTGCACTGGTTTACCGGCCTCAAACATCCGCGCAGCGTAGTAGCCAACGGCGGTATTTATATGTGGAAAGATGGTCGCCGCAACTGGGATACCATTACCGCCGCGTTTGATTACGGTCCGCTGGATGACCTTACAAAAGGTTTCCAGGTAACATTTAATTCGCGGATGCACAATGGCGACGATAATCCGTCGGAGATATATTACTCCAACGGCGGCGAGCTCAATTTGGTAACCAACAAAGTATCGCCTACCGGCGGATTAACCAAAAACATGGCCGCAGCTATGCAAATGCAGCCCAACCAGTTGCCCGACATCGCCCTTAAAAGTACCGAAAAGGTAGTGGCATCGGCCAATACAGGTGGTGATATACTTACCTCAAACCACGTGCGCAACTGGATGGAATGTGTACGCAGCCGCAAGCAACCCAATGCCCCGGTTGAGGCGGGTTACTCGCATTCGATAGCCACCATCATGACCAATGCTGCCGTGCATACCGGCACCAAAGCAACTTTCGACGAAAAGAACCAGGAAGTACTGGCAGGCGGTAAAATATTTAAATATTAAGCCATGATGAAAGCTAAAGTTTGGTGTTTTGCTATCGCGATAACAATGGGCTATACCGTACAGGCACAGCAAAAAGAGCAGGTTAAAGTGATTAAATCTACCACTTCAAATAAGGTAGACGTTACTATAGGCGGACAACCCTTTACCAGTTTCCTGTATCCGGATACGCTGGAAAAACCGGTATTGTACCCGCTGCATGCGGCTAACGGTACTATTGTAACCCGTGGTTACCCGCTGGCGCCGCGTCCCGGTGAGCCTACCGATCACCCACATCATATAGGCCTGTGGTTCAATTTTGAAAATGTGAACGGGCTCGATTTTTGGAACAACTCATTCGCTATTCCGCAGGACAAAAAGGACAAATACGGCTGGATCCGTACCGACCGCATCCTGGAAACAGCAAGCGGCACTACCGGGAAACTTGGTTACCATGCCAACTGGATCAACCAGAAAAAGGAAGTATTGTTGGAAGAAACCACCCATTTTGAGTTCAGCGGTGATAAGCAGCAGCGCGTTATCGATCGTATTACTACCTTAAAAGCCGTAATCCCGGTTACCTTTACCGATGCAAAAGACGGCTTGCTTGGCCTACGCTTAGCGCAGGAACTGCAAATACCCACCAACGAGGATAAAAAATTCACTGACGATAAAGGCATAGTAACCGAAGTAAAGGCAGGTACTACACATACCGCCAATGGCAACTACCTTACCAGCCTCGGTAAAAGCGGCGATGCCGCCTGGAGTACTCGCGGTGCCTGGTGCAAGGTATATGGCAAAATGGGGACTGACTCGGTGAGCATCGCCATTATCGATCATCCTAAAAACCCTAACTACCCCACCTTTTGGCATGCACGCGGCTATGGCTTGTTCGCGGCTAACCCCTTGGGCGAAAAGATATTTACCAATAATGCGTCAGCAAAGAACCTTAGCCTTAAACCCGGCGAATCGGTTACCTTTCGCTACCGCGTAGTAATTAACAACGGCAAGCAGGACATCAGCCCCGCTAAACTGAATGATATAGCCTCCGCTTTCGCTAAGCGATAATTTCTTTTTGTTTACCTAAAATTTGATTTCCCAGTGTAAAAAACCAAATTTTAGGTAAACATTTTACTCTCCCTTCTCGGTAAAAATATATATTTGTTAAGCTTCGTATTGCGTGGAATGCAATACTTGTCGGCATTTGCCGGGTAATATGAACTTTGTTCAAAAATCTCCGGTATTCAGGCAGATAGGTTTGTTTTAGCGCCATCAAAGGCATCTGCATAGCAGGAAAACCTGGTGCAGATGTAATGTTGTAATGCCTGCTTTTGAGTTGCAAGAGCCGCGCATTTACAATATGAAGCCCAACAGTACGTTTTAACTTAACCAAAAACAATTACAATATGAAACTATTAAGATCATTAACAATTCCGTTCGCCATTATATTTGCTATTGCTGTACTACCGGCTTGTAAAGCAAAAAAGGTAGTTCAAAAGCCAACGCCTCCGCCTCCGGCCAAACCAGCCCCGGCCCCGGCACAAGCACCAAAAGCAGAGCCACCGGTTGAAAAAGTAACACCTCCGCCGCCACCTGCAAAACCCGACTATAACTTCAGCAACATACAGTTTGAGTTTAACTCAGGTATCCTGAAAACAGCATCGTTCCCGATTTTGGATAAGGCTGCTACCGAGATGAAAAAAGATCCGTCGGTTAAATTTGTGCTTGATGGTCACTCATCTGCCGAAGGTACACCGGAGCATAACCTGTCGTTATCAATTGAGCGCGCGAACGCGGTTAAAACATACCTGGCTAACACAGGTGTAAACGCGGCCAACTTAAGCATTAAAGGTTATGGCGAAAGCAAACCAATTGCCGACAACAAAACCGAAGAAGGCCGTGTGTTGAACCGCCGTGTAGAGATCAAAAAACAATAAGAAAACTCACCCCGACTGCGCTACGCTGGTCGCCCCGCTCTGCGCAAGCGTAAAGAGAGTGAAAGAAAACCAAAAGCCTTCTTTACGCAGCAGAGAAGGTGGTCGAGCGAAGCTAAGACCGGATGAGTAAAATTATAGCGCTTCCTTTAACTAAGAAGGTAAGCCGATAGATCAGTAATTAAAAAGCCCGGGTTTAAACTACTTAAACCCGGGCTTTTTAATTGATGATAACTTTGAATAATTATCTATTTCAAACCCTACAAATTACCATGCAAAATATTCTTCAGCAGCAATTCGGCAATATTGATATCTACCTGTTCGATCAATTGCTGAAAGGTACTTACAGCAATTGTCGCAAGGTACTGGATGCAGGCTGCGGTGGCGGGCGTAACCTTGTTTATTTTTTAAATAATGGTTTTGAGGTATATGGTGTCGACCCTAATGCGGACGCGGTGGCGGCGGTGAAAGGTTTGTCGGCAAATTTGGCGCCTGCTAATCCTGCGGATAATTTCAGGGTGGCAACTGCGGAGAACTTACCTTTCGGGGATAGTTATTTTGATTTGGTGATCAGCAGCGCGGTACTCCATTTCGCTCAAAATGAAGCTCATTTTGATGCCATGCTGCGCGATATGTGGCGGATACTTAAACAGGGCGGCTATTTCTTTGCAAGGCTGGCCTCTGATATTGGTATTGAAGAATTGGTTCAACCGCTTGGTAACAGCCGCTATTTATTGCCCGATGGTTCCGAACGATTTTTGGTGAACCAACAAACGCTGTTGAAATACACCAAACAGCTAAACGCTTACCTGCACGAACCCATTAAAACCACCAACGTGCAAAACCTGCGCTGCATGACTACCTGGTGCCTGCAAAAGTTATAGTGTTATTGCAGCCTATGGGTATATTCAATATGATCCAGCATTTTTTTGCCATCGGGTTCTTCGTTAAATACCGAATAAATGATATACTTTTTATCTTTATCAATCCCTTTTAAGGTATTGCCTATCACTTTTCTGATGCTTACATTTTCGCGCCTTACCCCGACAGTATCTTTCAGGTTTATCGGCGATAAATAGCAAACCGTAGGAAAATCACCTTCGGGTAACGTAGTGGTATACAGGCGCAGCACACGCGGTTTAGTTGGCACCCCGGCTATAATTAACGGAAGCTTGTATGTTTCGCGGTTTACCTTTACCACTTCTCCGTAAAAATTCAGCATGGCATAATTGTTTAAATATTTCCACTCATCATTGGGTTTACCCGCGGCATTGGCCAGGGTCATGAGCAGGTAGGCATCTACCAGGTAACCTTTATTAAAGTATTTTTTAGCTTCCTCATAAAGTTCGGGGGCAGTTTTACCATTGTACATGTATGGCTCGGCGCTAATTTTTATCAGCTTCCAACCGTAATTAACCTTACAGTATACCAAACTGATCATCTGCCGGGTTGCACCAGTTTTGGGCGCGAAGTAGGCCATGTACATTTCTTCGGTAGAACCCTCGTAAACAAGGTTATGGCTATTAATGGTTTTGTTTTTGGTAAGTACGGTATCGGTAGTAGTATATTTGTTTATTACGTAATACTCTTCCAACATTTCGTATTTATTGGTTTTTAGGTAGTAGCCAATATTTTGAAGCTTCTTTAATTTCTCGCCGCTCTCTATCAGTTCGGCAGTCATTAGTTTTTCAGCTTCGTTGGTATTATTGGCCAGCGCCGCTTTCATAAATTGGTTATTCAGGTCATGAAATGTTTGGCGCATGTCGGCGGGAATTTCAGCGTCTTTCCAACTGCCGGGTGTACCCGGTCCGCAGCCTTGAATAATAAGTATTAACACCAGCAGAACTGGTAGTTTAAATAAAGAGGGGATATATTTCATTAATGTTGATAGCGCAATAAGGTCAGCTAATGCTGTAAAAATATCTGTTTTACCGCATTAATTATTCGCCGGCTTTTCTTTTGTTCACTTCCTGTGTCATTTTTATGGTGAGGGTGATCAGCACAATGAGCACCACTGCTATAGCCACCCAAATAATCCACGACGGAAAGCCTGATGGTTTGGCCACACTCGCAATTTTATAAAGCGGGTTATTGCCGACTGCCTCGTGCTTTAGTTGCGGTAACTGCCTGTGCAAACTATCAGTAAACGCTTGCAGGTCGTAATTTGGGGCCGATGCCTTTGCATCGCCAAATACAAGGTAATAGAGCTGCCCTTTTTCAAAATAACCTATCAGGTTTTCACTTAACTGATAGGCTTTTGCCCCGCTTACCACAAGCGGCGGGTTATCCTCATTGTTGATCTCTATATCCAGTTTAGCAGCTTTGGCCGATAGGTACAGGTCCTGCCCACCGGCAGAACTGATCACTGTATCAAGCACCAACTCGCGGTTGCTGCCTGCTAACTGATAAACTGTAATTGCCCGCTTATAAAATTTGGCTCCGCCGATGTTTAGGTGCAATTTAGCCAGTGGGTACGACGCTTTAAGTTGCAGGCTGATGTAACTTATTTTAGCGCTATCCTTTTGCGATACGAGCACAGGCGGCAACTCCACATATATTTGTTTGGCAAATTCCTGTTGGTAAATACCTGCCTGTAAAATGTTTATCGGGGCTTTGTGCCGGTCGTTGATCAGTATCTTGATATATTTATAGGTACTTGCAGGGAAATTCAACACCTGTTCATAAGCGCCATCCCGACTAAAACCGGTTTCCTGCAAGGGCACATCCTCTTCAATAGCGAACCAGCTTTTAAGATCATCGCTACCCAATAAATTAACGGTGCGGCTTACAGCGGTATTGCGTAGTTTGAGCCATAGTTCGTTAATGCTTAAACGCTCCGGTATTTGTATCACATAAGCTTTAAGCGAATCGTTAGCGGCGGCATTGCTTAACTGCGCGAAAGCGATGTAGCTCTTAACATCCTGTTTTGGCAACTGGCTGCCCAGTATGTAAGGTACAAACTTGTTATCGGCATTCATCAGCCTGATATCTGCCAGGTTACCGTTGCTTTTGGCCAGTATATCAGGTTGTAGGTCGATGCTATAAAACCCGGCCGAATCTGCCTGCTGTACTTTGGCGCTGTACCTGAAATTTTGCTGGGCAAATACACCGGTTACCTGCAAAGCCAACAGGCTAAAAAGTATCGTCGCTTTATTCCTTCTCTTTAACTTCATCTTCAACAATAATTTTTTTAACCTTTTGATACATAAATGAAATGATGAGCAGTAAAATACCCAGGCAAAAGAATGCTGCTATTTTACCCGCAGGCGGTATGTTCTGAATATCAAACAAGAATAATTTCAGCAGCGTGATCGAGAATAAAGTAAGCGATATGATACGCAACGTACGTGCTTTATGGCGCATCCCCAGCATCATCAACGCAAACGATAACAGTCCCCACAGTATTGGCAGCCCTGTTTTAATATATACGGTACGGATGTGCTCAATGGTGTTAGTAGCCGAATAAAACACGAGATTACTGGCCAGGCTAACTTCCAAACTCAAGAACAATACGATAAAACCGGCCAATACCCAAGCGGCTACTTTTTGCATGCCCGGCGTAAAATACTTTTGGGCTATCTGCGTCAGTTCAAAAAATAGTAGACCGATAAATACTGCTCCTATCCAATGCGCCGCGAAATGGGCCGACGATAATTTATGCTGAAGCAGGATACTGTATTGCAGATCAAAAAAATCGGGAGTAGATAAAGTATAAACCACAATAGCCGCCGCGATCAACCCGGTATTTAAAGCCCACCTGAAATGATATTTTTTTGATACCAATGCAAATATGTACACAAATACAGGCACATACAACATCAGGTACAGCGTATTAAGCGCGGTGCCGGGGTAACGGTTCAAAAACTGGTGATTGATCTCCAGCAATCCGCTTAAAAACAAAAACACCAATGCCGCAAACCTGAATATTTCCGCAGGTAACTTGATGCCATACAGATCGAGCACCTCGTCTTTCTTAACCAGCCAGTACAGCAAATAAGTACCAATGGCTGCCACCAAAGTAGTAATGAAACCTTTATTAGCAATGATGGCTATAGTAACATCCGGCCGGCCGTAAATAACACCTAAATCCATGAGCAGGCTGATCACCATGAGGCACCAAACCGTGAAAGCGGTAAGCTTCATGAGTTTAATGGTCGATTTTTGGTATAGCCAGTACAATAGCACCGCTTCGGCAGCCCAAAACAGGGTAATGTTGTGCCCGTGCAATTGTATTGGCGCGGTGAGCGATATAAACGTAAGGGTGATACCTATTAACAGGTAAAGTATATTGGTATCAACCTTTTTGTTTTTAAACATGAGGTATGATAACAGCAGGTTCACTATTGCCAGCAAGGCCGAAAACAGACCACGATAATGCTCGTAATGCATTTCGGTAAGCAGGTACAGGCCTACCGCGAAGTACAGGGCAGTGTTAATGAGCAGGATAGAAAAATCTGACCCGATGAACTTTTTGTTTTCCTTTAAGTTATTGGCGATATTAATGGCAAAGAACATGAGGTACAAAATGCTGGCATACATTAAGCCGGTACCATAAGAGGGCTTGGTAAGCGTAAACACCACCCCTGCAAACACAATAACCGTTAAGCCAAAGGCCGATGCGTTAAGTATTCGCCACGATTTATTATAGGCAATAACCAGCAAACCGGCATTTAATATCACCATATAAATAAATAACGCGCTGTAATTAGCCTGGCCGCTGCTCACCATAAACGGACTGCCCAAGCCACCCACCAAGGCGATCACGGCGAGTTCCTGCCTGTCGTAAAGCAGGGAAAGCACCACCGCGAAAATGGTGATCACAATTAAAATAATGAACGACGCGGTTTGGTTAAACAAATGAAACTGGTGATAGGCCAGCGTAATGGTAAAGTATAAAACGGCCAAACCGCCACCCACCAATACCGAACTGAAAGCTGCGTATGATTTGCGTAACCTGTGCGCTACGCCTATCAGGATACCGCCGCATAATACGCCGATACCTACCCGCCCTGCCGGGCCAACCCAGTTGTTATCAATAGCGTATTTTACAAAGAAACCAATAGCCAGCACCAATATGGCGATACCTATTTTATTGATCAGGTTTTCGCCGATGAATTTCTCCAGGTCGGGATGGCGCTCAAAGAACGACAGCTGCGGCTCGGCCGGTTTACGCGGCGGCGGTAATGGTGGCAAGGGACGCGCCGGGCGATGTGCATCGGACATTGGCGTGGTGATCACCTGCTTTTGTTGCTCTACAATTTCTGATGGAAAAGGTTGTGGTTTAGCATCGCTCTCGGTAACAGGCGGCGGAATAACCGGTTTTGGAGGTTGAACTTCCGCAAGCTTTTCAGGCGGTTTAACCGCTGTGGTTGCATCTGGTTTGGGTGCTTCGGCTGTTGGCCCCGGCGTATTTATATTTTGTTTTATAAGGCGTTGCAGTTCCAATATCTGCGCCTCCAATTGTGCCAGTTTTGAATTATTGCTGCTTTTATTAGCGACGATCAGGTAGATGATCAGCAGTAAAAACACCACATATATTGCTTCCATTTATGACGGGTTTAGGCAATAAATATAAAGTTATTTGTTAAACTTTTACGTTTGGGGGTAGGAATGCTTATGCCCGTAAATCTTTTTTTGCAATTCAATAGGTTATACTATATGAAATACTTAGTAACTTTATACAACCTACAATTCACCAATAATAAACTTAATGAGTATGAAGATTTTAAGCAATGAAGACGCGTCGCCTCTTTCGGGATTAGATCAGTGGGAAGATGATGTATTACAACGCTATCCTGAGCCCGGCGCAGCGGCAAAAAGCAAAGATGAATTCAGAAATTACGATAGCCCTGAGATTGACGGGGTGCGCGAATTTTATCGCCTCAACCATAAATACCAGACCTATGAAAACGTATTGGCTAAAAAAGCCAATTTCTTAAAATTCGATAAAAAGGAAATGCCCTGGTGGCAAGCCATGGAGTTTTTAAATACACTGGTAGACGATTCCGATCCGGATATTTCTCTCGATCAACTCCAACATTTGCTGCAAACCGCTGAAGCGATTCGTGCCGATGGTCACCCGGATTGGTTTATTCTTACCGGCTTTATTCACGATTTGGGCAAGGTATTATGCCTGTTTGGCGAACCGCAATGGAATGTTGTAGGGGATACCTTCCCGGTAGGATGCAAATTTTCAAACAAAATAGTTTACCCCGAATTTTTCGCTGATAACCCTGATAGTTATGATGAACGATACAATACTAAATATGGTGTTTACTCGCAACATTGCGGACTGGATAACATCCACATGTCGTGGGGGCACGATGAGTATTTATACCACATCACCAAAGATCACCTGCCCGAAGAGGCTTTGTATATGATCCGCTATCATTCGTTTTACTCACAACACCGCGAGCACGAATACGATCACTTGTTGAATGCGCACGATCATGAGATGTTTAAATGGGTAGATAAGTTTAATCCTTACGATCTTTATTCGAAAAGCCCCAAGCCACCGGTAGTAGCCGAATTGAAACCTTTTTATGAGGATCTGATAGCGAAATACCTGCCGGCAACTGTGAAATTATAAGGCAATAGATAAAATAAAAAGGGTACCCCGGTTTAGAGGTACCCTTTTTTATTAACAAGAAGCTTGCAGGTTAGGCCTGTACAAAAGCTAATATATCAGAATTGATAGTAGCCGCCTCGGTAGTAGGCATTCCGTGAGGAAAACCCGGGTAAGAAATCAGCTTTCCATCTTTTAACAGTTTTACAGCTTTAGCACCCGAAATAGGGAACGGAACAATTTGGTCGTCTTCGCCATGTAATACTAATACCGGGATATCTACACTTTTCAAATCTTCAGTAAAATCTGTTTCAGAGAAAGCTTTGATACCATCGTGATGAGCTTTAACGCCGCCCATCATGCCCTGACGCCACCAATTGTCTCTTACACCCTGTGATATTTTTGCACCCTCACGGTTATAACCGTAGAAAGGGATAGTGAAATCCTGAAAATACTGTGGCCTGTTAAATGCGGTTCCCTGGCGTATTTCGTCAAATATTGCCATTGGTACACCATCAGGGTTGTTTTCAGTTTGAACCATAAGTGGTGTAACCGCGCTTATAAGCACCGCTTTGGCAACCTTGCCTTTACCATATCTTGCAACGTAACTGATAACCTCGCCGCCGCCGGTTGAGTGGCCAATATGTATGGCATCTTTCAAATCCAGAAAATCATAAAGTTCAGCTGCATCGGCAATATAGGTTTCCATATCATGGCCGGATGAAGTTTGCGTTGATCTGCCATGGCCTCTGCGGTCGTGGGCTATTACCCTGTAACCTTTTTCAAGAAAGAACATCATTTGGGCGTCCCAGTCATCGCTTGATAATGGCCATCCGTGATGGAACACTAAAGGTTGACCTGTACCCCAGTCTTTGTAATAAATTTCGGTGCCGTCTTTTACTGTAAATTTCATGTTGGTGTTGATTTAGTTGTTTCTTTTTAAATGTTTTAACGCTTTTATTATGCCCGCCAAACAGATGATCTGAACTTGCTTACAGATCATCTCCATTGGCAGACGAACTGTAGTTTACTAATAACATGCCAGTATTTAAATTGTTGTAAATTAGATTGTTGTAAATTTATGTTGTTTTACTGACTTACTTAATATCGTCATTTTACGACCGGCATAGTGGTAACATCCGCTTTACATGGAAATGATATTTTTGTATGGAAACGCATTGCTAAGTAAATCAATATGAAAACAATAAACAAACTCATAATACTAACGCTGATACTTGTATTTGCACAGCAAGTAACATTTGGTCAACAGGTTAAAAGAACGGGTAACTATCGTTTAATAGCGCACCGCGGTGGGGTAGTAGACAGCACAGCCGGCGAGAATAGTACCGAGGCATTGCAGGCCGCCATTAAACAAGGTTACTGGATGATTGAAACTGATTTGCGTTTAACCAAAGACAGCGTTTTTATCACCCATCATGATAATACCTTTAAGCGATCTTTTGGTATTGATTCGGCCGTTTCATCCATGACCTGGAAACAAATTAGCCAACTAAAGAACAAGCAGGGTTATAAAGTGCAAAAGTTTGAATCTATTTTAAAGCTTAGCAAAGGCAAGCTGGGTATAATGATAGATAACAAAATAAGCGGTAATGATACCGCTATGTTTGCAAGGCTAATTACCCTGTTAAAAAAATACAATGCATATAAGTCGGCAATGATGATTGGTACTGATGAATCTACCGATTTTTTCACAGGTAAAATAAAACTCAGTTGCACCCGCAAACAGCTTGAAGATAATATACTTAAGTCGGGTTATCAATCTTCAAATTATTACCTTTTTTCAGATACTATCTCTAAGGATGATGTTGACTGGGCCCGTAAAAATAATATAATAGCGATGGGAGTAATCAATGCCTGGGCATACAAATCTGCCGATGTTTCACATGAAGCCCAACAACAAGCTGTTAAGCTGAAAAATGCCGGTGTTAATTATTTTCAGATAGACAGTGTTTTTGAACCTCTGTTTAAATAATGCTCTGCGGCTTAGTCGCTACTTAATTAACCGTATTGTTTACACTATGGGTTTGTATTTTAACCAAAGTACATCATCGGCTAATTTTTCAAAATGAGTTAATTTCATATCTGTAGCTACTCCGGTTTCAAAAACGGTAGTTGATGTACTGCAATCGGCAAGTGGTAAAAGCAGGATGCTTACTTCATCGATTAGTCCGGCCTTCATCATAGCGCCGTTTAAATGTCCGCCGCCTTCCAGCATTAGTGTTTTAATTGGGAAGTTCCTGGCTATTTTTTCAAACGCAAGCTTAAGGTCAATCTCTTTTTTCCCTGCGAACAAGTAGGAGATGCCCAAGTTTTTCAGGTAATCCAGATAATCTTGAGATACGTTTTCGGTTAGTACCTCTATTAGGGGGTCGCCATCGATATTGTTTTCTTTCCACGCCAGTTTACCCGAAGCATCAATAGCAATGGCAAAGGAAGGTGCATCACTATTAGCGATATGATCGTCAAACTGTTTTGCCTTGCTGCCTTTATGGGTATACAAACCGTCGGCAAAATCCCGTTCCATAGTAACACGACCGCACATCCATGCCTGGCTGTCAAAAGTTTGATGAATGGTTTCATATAATTTTCCGGTGCGTTTGGCAATTGTAGTTTTCTTCCAGTTGCCGGTTAAAATTTTGCCATCCACCGAGCTCATCATGTGGCAGATAATGTAGGGCTTGTTTGTCATTTTTGCAGGTTTTATAAAGCTATAAACTCATTAAACGCGTTGTTGTTTATTGGTTTGGTTATTGATGATTTAAATAATGGATAAGGTAGGTTTTGGCGGGAGTTGCCATTGGTGTACGGAAGCTATATTTATGTCGCTAAAGGGAGTGACACAGGTAGAGCAAGGGTGGATTGCCACGGATGGCGAAGCCACAGCTTTTTCAGAAGCGGTTATAGTAACTTTTAATCCGGAAATTATTTCTTTACAAACACTTATCGAGGTACATTTACATACGCATAGCTGTACATCGAACCATAGTATGCGTTCAAAATACAGATCTGCCATTTATACTTTCAACCGGCAGCAGGAAGTAACGGCAAGAGATGCAATAACAGCATTACAGCCGGAATTTGTACAGCAGGTTATTACTGAAGTACTGCCTTTCCGGGAATTTAAAGGGAATACCGCAAACTACTTGAATTATTATTACAGCAATCCTGAAAAGCCATTTTGTGAAAACGTGATCAATCCAAAATTAAGATTGTTATTAAATCGCTTTAGTAACGAAGTTGATAGAGATAAGCTTAATAAGACAACACTATAATCCGCTAAAATTGGCGATATCTATAATGATAAGTAAAGAAGGTATATGTAAATATTACTTTGCTGTTCGGTTTGTATTAAAAAAAGAGAAGTTAATAACGGCCAGCTAAAGAGGTAAATGATAACATGATAAAAAAATGCCCGGTCGCATTAACGCAGCCGGGCATTTTCTAAATAGTACGAAATTTACTATGGTAATTTTAAAAAGTAGCGATGTGATTTCCGTGTATCAAAAAATCATCTATTTTTGCAGCGAAATAATCAGAGGCCCGGGTGGCGAAATTGGTAGACGCACCATCTTGAGGGGGTGGCATTCGTAAGGATGTACGAGTTCGAATCTCGTTCCGGGCACTCAAAATTTTCAGTAATAATTTCTTGCTCAAGACATTAATTAGTATTCTTATTGAGGGTTTCTTTATAAAGTTTATTGTAATACCACTCCGTAAAACAAACTCCATCAGTCCAGCTCAATTTACCGTACGATACCGCTTGACCAACGAGAACGGCAATATTGTGTAAAAAAGCATTCTTTGTATCCCCATTTAGTAATTTAATGTTTTCAATTGCGCCTTTTAGCATTTGATCATCATCTTCACCAGCCTCAGTCAATTTTAATTGAACCAATATGGCCGGAAGCCTTTCCCTTAGCCAGGATTTTAAAGTGTCGTCGATACTGCCGGGGATCAGCGAGGTAATTATATCCGCTGCAGGCGATTCAACAAAGTTTTTAATATTTTCGGTTATCACCACACCAATATGGATGGCTGTTTTCAAATCGGAAGGGATTTTTTGAAATAGGTTTTTTATGACTGACCATATGGCGGATAATATTTTGTTTAAAATCATTTTATTAAATGTGTATTAGTTTTTAGCTTTTCTACTTCTTGTTGTAATATGGCCACCTGTCCTTCAAGTACCTTTAATCTTATTTCGCTAATGCGGGTTTGCGCGTCTTGCTTAATCTGCATTTCCCGTATGTCACTTTTAAGCTGGAAGTAGGAAGTGGTCACAGATATTACAATACTGATCATACTAATTACAGTTGAGATGGGCAGCGCCTCCGTTACCCCTAATGTTTTAATGGTTTCGGTAAAGGCCTCAATAGCGTATTCATTATAAGGTTTGCCGGTAGCCGGGCAGTAAAAATAATGCGCCAATACCTTGCAGCAAGCGCTAAGCGACGGATTAAAAGTTTGCTGCCAGTTATCTTCGCCATGTTGTTTAATGTGGGCGGTTATTTCATCGCCAATAATATCACGGGCTGCCATAAATGCCCCGGCCGGTTCAACTGTAAGGTTATTGATCACTTTTACAATGCGGGGTTCGCCGTCAATCATCATACTGATGTGTTTGGGTATAGCATCGCTGTTATACAAATGTTTTATCTGGTACGATAGCTGCAAAATCTGCTCGCCGAAAATTTGCAGGTCTGCCGCGTTACGAACCTGTTGAAGCTCATGTACCGCTATGCCCGATAGTATGCTGATGGCATCAATGTCATTTAATTTAGGCGCATCCTGCAAGGCCATCATTTGCCCAAGGGTAATTTCACTGAGCGATTCGGGCAGACTGATATGCAGCCTGCCGCCACTGATTGTTTTTAAGGCTTTATGTATCATGTTTGGTATTGTGCTTATTACGAAAGGATGCCTGCCAAAGGATCATCACTATAATTGGCTGATGGGCGGGCGGGTAACCGCGATCTGACTTGTCCGCTGCTGCTTATGCTTAACCTGTTAAGTGCTACGTAGCGCAGCGGATCTATCAGGTGGTTCCAGGCATCAACCGGCTCGTTAAGGGACCGGCCGCTGTGGTCTGTCTTCCATTTATAACGACTCAATTCATTACGCAGGTTAACACTGCGCCGGGTGATGTTAATGCGATAACGTTGTAAAATATCAATCGACAGGTTAACACTGTCCGGCCCTTTCCTGGCGGGTACAACATACCATCCCATGCGCCGCAGTTCTTCTATCGATTTTGGTTCGGCGCTATCGGCTACAATTTCCATATTGCGGGTTACGCCTGTGTGATGCAACTGCTGCGCTATATCTGTATTAGTAAGGCCCGTGCTGTAAAAGAGTTCATCAACCCATAATTCGCCGTTTTGTATATAAACCCTGATGCAGCCTGTTTCGTCATTAGTAAAACCAAAATCGAGTCCGGTAGCTACCAGGCGGGCATCTTTAGGTATAGTATCGCAAATATGCCAGTTGTTGAGTATCAGTCCACTTATTTTGCCGGTGAGGCCACGTGCGTATACCTTCCAAAGTTCAATATCGTCTTGTTTAAGCGCTTCAATTTTATCGCGTACCTGTGCAGGCAAAAAAGGGTTATGCCGGTGATCAGAGATGATCAGCTGCACGCCCGGTTTGCCTATCAGGTTATCATGCACCCAAAACTCGCTGTTAGGGTTATAGTCTATATAGATCCGTTTTTTGGTGCGGAGGGCAAGTTCGGTATACACCGTCCAGTCTATACCATTGGCCTCATTAACAAACAGGTAATCGCGCTTGCCCGATTTTGCATCCTGCCCGTTATCATAGCTTTTAAACTCAATTACGCTGCCGTTATAAAACTCAAAAAGCCGGTCGGTTTTATTAAAGTTTTTTACCGCGCTAATAATAGCCTTGCTGCTATGGTAAATATCCGCTGCATCGCGCAAAGCGCCCGCCTTTAAGTTTGGTATATCCTGCCCCACTACGGTTATCACCTGTTTATCATCCCGGCAGGCAAAGCAAAATAGCACCTGTAAAATACTGTAAGTTTTGCCTGAGCTGGTGCCTCCCTGGTTAACAACCACATGCGATGATGTATTATAATTATGGGCGAATAAGGCAGAGGTTTGCATAAAACTATAATGATATGAGAAGCGTGTGATAACTAAACAAAAGTGTGTTTAACATATTTAAACCTGTTTTTTTGATATGTATAATTAAAACAATGAAGTTTTATTGCTATTTTCACGCAAATTTTTAAAATGAAAAACCTATACACTTTATCACTTGCAGTAGTGCTGCTGTTTTTTGCAGCATGCAAAAAAAATGACGATAACAAGTACAAAGACTCTGTTGTTGGCAAATGGTATATCAAAAAGCAAGCGCTTAAACAATTTAAAGATGGCGTGCAACTTATTGATACTACCTACATTGAGTTTACTGATAACCAATATTTGCAAATTGACGCTAACGGAACAGGAGTACTATCCATAGGAGCCGGCAATAGTAACAAGCTGAATTTTAATTATACTGTTTTACGTAATGTATTGGGCATTAATTTTGCCACGCCAAGATATTCGGGTGTTTCTGTTAGCACACCTTATACTATAAAAAAAGTGAGTTCAACAGAAATGGATGTTGCTTATGAGTATTCATATAGGGGTGAAAATGGAGTTGTTTATCGCGAAGTAGCTGATGAGCACTACACAAAATAAAAATATGGTATGAATGCTATCGATGCCGATTGGCATAATGTTAATGTAAAGATAGGCAATATATTTTAGCTTTGCAAATATTTTTAGCATTTATAAAAGCTCAATAGCTACATCACGCTCGTTGGTGGCCGGTGGCGGCCCGCTGGTGATAATGTTTACTTCTATATTTTTAATAGCGTCTATCAGTAACGAGGCTTCGCCCGATCTGTCATTCCAGCCTATACTCTTCAATGCGAAAATGGCGCCTGTAGCCGATTGATAGTGGAGTTTCTTCTCGTACTCCGCCTCAATACGCAGACGGGCACGTTGCAGCACAGCGGCATGCGGACCATTAGCTTCCTGCTCTTCAAACTCCCGGCGGCTGTTAAAGCCGAGGTGTAATATCAGTCCGCATAGGGTAGCCGGTTCGCTTTCGCGGTCCCATACTTTTTGTGCCGAAAACTCGGCTGTAATTTTATTGCCTTTAGCCGGAAGGTTTTCCAGGTGATATTCGCCTTCAATATATTTAAAATAGGCTTCTATACGCTTTTGCAGCGCCATGACGCTTGTAGGTTTATTCATACAATTGGGGTTATTGGTTGTTGGTATGATGTATTGGTTTTTTCGATATGAAAATGATTTAGCTGCCGCGTGCAAATGTTGATGTAGTTTACTTGTTAAATTGTGTTAATTTTACACTATTAGTTCTCCGATGCTTGCTTTTTTAAAATCTATTTCACTACTTTTATAGCATCTACACCTAAGTAATGAGAGGAACGCAGTTAACTAAATATTTCACCATGTTTTTATTGCTTTGGGCGATGGTAATAACATCGTGCCGGAAGGATGACGAAATAAGTGAAGAGACTGCCAAAAAATCAACTACCGAAGTAAGCGACGCGTCAGTCGGAAACTTCCTCGCCTCAAAAGGTACCCTTAAAATCAGTATTGAAGACAGCACCTATACGTTTGACGCTGCTACCGATAGCGTTGCCTTTGTAAAGGTTGATACCGCCGGTAACCAGTATTTTGGTATATCGGCCATTAATAAAGCACACACCATTAGTTTCGGTATAAGCTCGTTAGGCGTTGCCGAAAATAAAAGCACTACCAAGGTAGAAGGTAGCCAGCTTTTGTTTAAGGCGGGTCTTGGCGAAAACATTCAGTATACGCTCAATCAAATTGCTCACGACGAGGATATGGGCAAACTGAAACTTAAACAGTTTAATGATAAAAATGTACTGGCTAAAGGTAGCTTCACCACGTTTTTATCAAAGGATACCGTAAAAGGATCGCCGCTTTATAAAGTTACCGGCAGCTTTGATCTGAAGCTGAAATAACCAAATCCACCAATTTTTTGTATAAAGTTCATTCAACAACCTGCGGTTGTATGGCGTTATTTATATGATTTATGTAATTAATAGTTGTTTAAACACGCATCTGCTGTTTTATAGCTAAAAAACAGTTCATCAAGCTTATAATTACAAATATTTCTTTGTAAAATTGTGAAATCTTATTTCCTAATAAGATAGATGACCCCAATACATATTAGTACAATTTGAGTTTTTTCGGTAACATAAAAGGGCAATGGGAAAGAGTTACCGGCTCAACAGCCGAATTCGCGCTGGAGTTCCGGATTTTTCATTCGCTTTGTTTTATCAGCATTGTGGCTTTGGCCTACAATGTGCCTTTCAATTATTTTATAGGGCTGCCGCTGATAGCGCTGGTCAGCTTTGTTGTGCTGTTGATTTTTTCGTATCTGTTTTACCTTTCGCGGGTAAAACGGAAGGTAGCCCCAAGTACTACATGGTACGCCGTGTTTGGCAACGTGCTTTTTGCCGTTAACTACTTTATCAACTCGGGTACTTACGGGCCTACAGATCTGCTGATGACGCTATCGCTGTTACTCATTATTTGCACTGCGCCCAAAAAGCATTATAAAATATGGCTGATAGTTAGCCTGGTTATGGTGCTTACGCTGCATTTTATAGAGTACTACTACCCTGAACTGGTGCCTTATACCTATACCGACCGCGAAAGCCGGTTCTTCGATCTTACATCGGCCTATATAGTTACCGTGGTGCTGATGTATTACACAGTAGTATACATTCGTAAAAATTACGATTTTGAAAAGCGGCGGGCAGAAGAACGCGCATTGGCTATTGAAGAACAAAGCCGCCATATCATCGCCCAAAAAGATGAGCTCGAAAGGCTGAATACAGAAAAGAGCAAACTGATCGGTATCATAGCGCACGATCTGCGCTCTCCCTTAAGTAGTATACAAAGCTATCTTGAACTGATAACCGAGCACGATATTGACGAGCAGGAGCGGATAATGGTTAAAAAAGAACTGTTAAAGATAACGCGCAATACTACCGACATGCTTGGCAAGCTTTTAGCATGGTCAAAAAGCCAGATGGATGGGGTAGATGTGCAGTTGGCCCCGGTAAATTTGCGCGATGCCTTGTTCAATACACTTGAACTTGAAAAAACCATCGGTCAAAAAAAGAACATTATTGTAGAGCACGATATCGACTGGGATATCAGCATCATAGCCGATGCCGATATGCTGCAACTGGTGATACGCAACCTCGTGAGCAACGCTATAAAATTTACCCGCTCGGGCGGCAATGTAAGTATCAAGGCCAAACTCATAGGTGCCGAATGCTGGCTCATCGTTCGTGATAACGGCGGCGGCATTCCGCTTGAACAACAGGAAGAGCTCTTCTCGCTTAAAGCGAAATCAACCTTTGGTACCGCTAACGAAAAAGGCGTTGGCCTCGGCCTACTGCTATGTAAAGAGTTTACCGAGCTGCAAGGCGGTAAGCTTTGGTTTGAAAGTACTCCCGGCGAAGGTACTGTATTTTATGTAGCAATGCCCGCTCAAAAAATTGAGAATGCCACTCACCTGAGTCTTGCCTAATTAAGTATTACCATGCAACAGTGCTGGCCTCGGTTTCAACCAGCTGGGTTAATACCGCTTTTAACATCGCGTCGCGGGCCCATTGCTGTTCGGTATTGGTAGCGTCGTTGCGGTACCATGCTAAGGCTTCGTTAATTTCAATTCTTGCTTTGTAAGCATATTTCTTTTTGTGATGCACTTTGGTGCCCTCGTAGCTGTTGAAGCCTTCCTGTTTAATTACTTTGGCAAAGTGGCGTACAGGCAGGTCAAGCCGCAGGCATTCATCAAGCGAGTTTTTAAAATCGTGTTTGTCTTCCAGCCATAAGGTAAGCGTATCGTCGGTAAGTTCGTGGTCGGCAACAGCAATGCGGCTGTAATTGTAATCAACCCCTATAATGAGCCACCAAAGCTGGGTTTTTAGTTTTTGTGATATTTTGATCATGATGTAGCTATCCCCCCAAACCCCCTTAAGGGAGGAATTATTAAAGCAGATCGGCAGAGAACAGGGCAGCGAAAAGCCGCCTGCTACAGGTGCAGGAGTTTAGATGTGATTGTTATTGAATAATTAACTTATAAAGCTCCGGAGTGTGGAGCAGGCGGCATCCAGCCGGGTATACGCTGCTGAATGGCGGCTATCTCATTACTTAGCCTGTTGCAAGCCGCGGTATAGCCTTTCATTCTTTCCTCCATAAAGGGGCATTCTTTTGGTTTTGAAGTTTTTGACTTTGATTTTCTGAGGGCAGAATAAGCTATGTGCATGGTTATGGTATTTGATCGGCTATGTAAATGATGATAAGGTTTAGGCGTTGTTGTAGTTAGGTTTAGGTTGCTATGGCGAATTTATCTTATTTTCTTTAATTTCTGTATTTTTCATTTGGCTTATGTTAATAAATGTATTACTTTAGCGTTGTTTAACAATGCAAATATAAAGAAATATCTGTATTTAAATCAAGAAGTATTTTAATTAATTTATTGAATTATGGATGAGTCGCTGAAACCCAACAAGATAAAAACCGTAAGGCCCGAAACTTTAGAATTTATCATCTTATATACTCAGCTTAAGGGGCGTGCCTTTAGTGGCAACGCCCAGCTTGCCGAAGCGCTTGGGTATAACAGTGCCAGTACAATTACAGAAATTGTAAAGAGTAGGCAAAATATTGATCCTGAAAAATTAAAGATATTTAAAGAAATTTATGCCGATTATATAGGTGTAAAGAAAAGTGCACCTGTTGAAGAGGTAAAGCCAGATAGAAAACTGAAAGAAGGTATCCCTATGTATGAGGTGATAGCCACGGCATCGGGCGTAGAGGTATATAATGATATTAACGACGCACAGCCTGTAGGGCACATGAATTTTCCGGGGATTGAGGATTGCGACTTCGCCTTACCGGTTTGGGGGCATAGTATGTATCCTTACCTGGAGAACGGTTGTTGGGTGGCCCTTAAAATAATACACGACAGAAAGATACTCCCCGGCGAAGTATACTATATTGAATGGGGCGACTACCGTATGTACAAGCGTTTGCTTGCGGGCGATAGTCCGGATGAAGTGATAGCGCATTCGGATAACAATACCGAAATGAGCGGCACACGCTTAAAATACGCGCCCTTCCCCATAAAAATTGAAGAAATAAAGAAACTGTGTTTGGTGAAGGATATTCATAAAAAGCACAATCATTAAGTAGTTGGCCTGGCATTTTTTTGACCGTGGACGGATAATAAAAGCAACTGTTTTTATCATATTTGCGCGATGTTAATACGCCGGGCAACCTTAAACGATCTACAACCCATCATGCAGCTGGTAGCCGAAGTTGTTCCGGCTATGCGGGCGGCAGGTAACCTGCAATGGGATAATACTTACCCTAATGCAGCAGTATTTGAAAACGATGTTGAGCTTGGGCAATTGTGGGTAGCCGATGTTGATGGGCAGATAGGCGGTGTAACCGCAATAACCAACAGCCCCGAACCTGATTATGCCGCTGCCGGTATTGATATTAATATCCCCGCGGTAACCACACACAGGCTTGCCGTAAGCACCCGCTTTCGCGGATTAGGCATTGCCGCGGCACTGTTGCACCAAGCTGAAATAGTAGCGGCAGACAAAGGCATTAAGCTGGCACTCGTTGATACCAATACCGAAAACGAGGCGACCAACAAGCTGTTTCCTAAATTGGGTTACACACTTGCCGGCAAAATCACCCTTCCGCATAAACCCGGACTGCTGTTTTATTGCTATCAAAAACAATTGTAATCCTCGCCGTAAATTGTAACAAATAGGAGAGTGGCGGCATCTTAATATAAAAATGAGCGCGTTACCGAGGCCTGTTGCTTTAAGTTTACTGCTTTATGCGGTGGGTATTCCATTGCTTCTTTTCACTACATTTTCGGGATACTTTAAAAGCGGCCCATGTACCCCAAACTTCGATCTATTGGGCATTTTGCTGGCCGTGGTAATATCTTTCCTGGCAATTATCATTTCGTTGGTGCGCTATCTTTTACGTTCGAATCCTTATTTCTCTACTGTGCTTATCCATATAGCCGGTTTCTGCGCTGTGTTGCTCATTTGCTATATAGCATCTTAATTCATCAGAAAAAAAGGTTTTTGTGTAGGTATCTTGTTGATATTCAGTTGTTAATTGCGTGTAGTTATTAACAATAGAGTGTATTTATCAACATGTGTGCACTATTTGAAACACTCCATAGCTAAATTCGTATATGTTATAAAATGTCAAAACTACATCCCAACAGTTTTGAATAAACCTAAATAACTAAAATAACCGGTATGGATACAGTATTTTTTGCTGTAGTTATTGCATTGGTGAGTGCAGTAATTGTGCTTGAAGTAAACAAGCGCCAGCAAGCAAAGCGCACCAGTTTTTTTAACAGCGATACGATACCCCTGCTTATTAATGCCGAATGCAAAATACACGCGTTAATAGTGGCAATAGAAAAATACAGTAAAAGCAAAAGTAGCAAAGATGAAAGTGAGGCCCGCTACATTCAACAACAGCTCAGGCTAATAACCCAGCGTTATGAGTCGGGCGAAATTTCATTAAATAGCTATAACGCGTTGCTTGATAAGCTGATAGGCACACAGCCCGATCAGGTGATGAATTATTGATAAAAGGTGATCAGTTAATTAGCAGCAATGTGCAGTGTGTGCATTGCTGCTTTTTTATGCTTTCAGAATTCCACGTAAGCAGGCAATTATTATTAAAAAGCTGAAACCTGCCGGTTAAAACTCTCGTACAACTATGTACAATTTGCTTTAACCTAAGTATCATTATTAATTATTGAGTAAAATTAGTAAGTTTATATATGGAGATTTGTCCGTATAGATTTAGTATACGCCATCACTCCCAAAAAGCTTACCTAATGGCCAAAGTAGCGGTAGGCCTATAAGTATAAAGCCACACAAAATGCGTGGCTATTGAAGATTTTTCTAATTAACTGACCATGCGCCTGCGGATCCGCCACCCGCGGGCTTTTTTATTCGCCTTATTTTGGTAAAATGTTTACTAATCCCAACTATTTATTATACTTGCACCCATGTCTGATGATGCAATTGTAAAAAGACTGAAAGTAATTGTAAAGGAAAATGGCGGGCAGGTTGGCCTTGCCGCTGCCATTGGCGTCGACCAGGGTTTCATCAGCAAAGTGATCAACCGCAAGCAGGAAATGAGCTATTACCTCATTCGTAAACTCTGCTTTCAGCTTAAATACTCTCCCGAGTGGCTGATACTGGGCACAGGCGAAAAAAATATCAACAAACCCGAAGGCGCCAAGCTCATCACCGAAATACAAATGCTGCGTACCGAGATCGATATTTTACACGCCCGCATGCGTGCCTACGAAATTGAGCTTGGCGAAATAAAGAATGGCAGGCTGGAAGAGCAAAAAGCAGGATAGTGTTTAATGGGCTTCTGTTTTTCCTGAAGTTTATAAAAAACGCGTCATTGCGAGGTACGAAGCAATCTCTACTTAGGCTGGGCTTGTACTGTAATTAACGTTAGTCTGCTCTTGGCCGCAGTGGCCCATTACTTTTGAGGGCAAAAGTAACATACTAAGCGAAGCGATCTCATGAGCACCTATAAAAAACAAACAAACAGCGAATAAACCTTTGTCCAGCAAAAGGCTTCTTTGCCTCACAAGGCCTCTGCGCTGCAAAACGTGCAGAACTTGGGGCTGGAACTTTTGCCCCATGCTTCGCCGCTCATTCCCATCCCACATGCAACAAGTTCGCTATGCCCGCCTTTACGCTCTTGGCCACCAAAGTTCTGCCCGTTTTCACCCGAAGCTTCTTTGCTGACGGAGGAGAAAGATTATTACTACAATCATCTTATTGCAAAGATCAATGCTGATAACGTGCTTAATACTATTACGGAAATGGTTTTTGTGTCGGAAAGGTAATTTGAAATTATGAGCAAAAGGCGGCCTGCCCCGGTCTTGTTGTATTGTTACCGCCCTCCCGATCAGGCATTTTGTACCTAATCAATATTTTTATTGTGTTTACTTAGGTTTCTTAGCAACAGCTTTTGCAGGTGATGTTGCATAGGTATAATATAAAGCTATATATACCACAGGTTATTATGCGGGATAAACTTTATCGGTTTATCCCGTTGTTAGTATCGTAATTGTTTTTACGGCTTACAAATCGAAAGCAGGGGTACCATCAGTATTGGTGGTAACACCGTGTTTGCGTTTGTGCAATTCCATGCCAACCGTTAAAACGCCAATGCAAATTAATAATGTAACAGCGATAGTGATGTGGCTTGGATGAATGCTCCCCGCTGGGGAACCGGTTAAAAACAAACCTAAATTTGGTATAAGCAGGCCTATTAAAGGGAAGCTCAAAAATATTCTGAATTTTGCTATATCTTCCATAAACAATAGTGTTTGTTATTACATTACAAATATATACAATAAATTGTTGAAATTAATACAATAAAATTTCACTTTGCTTAAAATGGGTGATTGTCCCCGCTTTGTACACCGTGTTTTCACGGTATATATTTATGGTATATGAAGTATAAGTTAATATAGCTACCGGTTGTAAGGATATTCGTTAACCCATTGGAAACCTCTTCTTAATAGTATGAAATTGTTTAGATCATATTTTCGGAGTTTTATCTGTAAAACACTGTTATTATGGTTTCCTTGTAATAACAGCAGATCGGGCTTCTTTTCGGTGTAGTTAAAATATGTAACATTTCCGTTACTGCCATATAATTCCAATATCAGGAGCTCACCAAGCCCTTACTTAGCTTCCTCGTAAGCGTATACAACCGTCTTTTTGCTATCGCCTACAACACTACGTGTTAATGGGTAATTAGCTTTGCTGTATTTATAGGTGTATTTGGTTACGTGCGTGCCCGAGGCATCAATGGTAGTTTCTTCAGTAATTTCGTTTTTATTATGGGCAGGCATTATGTTCATGCTTTCCAGTACGCCCCATTTAAAAGGCGAAGCAGAGAATGGTCCGTTTTTGGTCCCGAAGCCATATACTAAAGAGAGGTTAGCCGATTTATTTTGCCTTTTAACCAAATTGCCCGCACTGTAGGTGAAATTCAGTTTCTCCCCCTTATCATTAGTTACAGCAGTTACATTATTGCCGTCAACCTCATAACTGGTGGCGGGTTGCATTATGGCCTCATCATAAAAAGTTGATGAATTGGGTTTGCCGTTTTGGTAGGCTATCTCGTAAACTACGGTAGCTACATCATGGTCAAGCAGATCTATCCTTACCAGGTTGTCATCGGTATCGTAAATAAAAACGTGTATGGTAGTTAAATTATCCTTGGCGCTGTAGTGTACCTGCTTGGTGATATTCCTGTTGCGGTCGTACTGGTAATGGTATACCCAGGCGGTGTCATTGGGGCCGGTTTTAGCGACATCGTCAAAGGCTGCTATGGTAGTAACTAAAAACTTTGCACCTGTATTGGTATTATCGTCGGGTGGGGGCGGTTGTGTATCAACCGGTGGTTTTTGGCTCAAATCAACCAGTTCATCAGTTTTACAGGCTGTAAATGCAGTGGCAAAAACAATGAAAAGGATAAACTTGCGCATGTTGGTATTGTAATTATGATAAAGCGGTGCAAAGGTACAAAATACCGATTAAAAATTTTAACCCGGCGCAAACATTTTAGCTGTTGGCCATATTGTAATAGTTCACTCAACCTATTGATAAGTAACATGGTACCCATTTATTTCACCGTTGGCGGCTCATTGCCGGTTATGATAATTCCGGATACAGAGGCACACGTAGATGGGCACCCGGTTTTAACTTATACGTATAATATTTATATTGATGAAGGCCTCGAAGGCAACAATAACCAAACAGATAAAGAGAGCGAACTGCTGCTCGAAAAAAAGATTGACCCGAGTTACCTTGGTCATATTACTGTAGAAACGCCGGGGCGCGTATTTAGCTATGTAGCCGATGGCAGCCGCGAACTTGAATTGAAAGAGATCCGTGAGATTGTTGATCATATAAATCATTATCGCGAATCGCCGGGAATGTGGCAGTATTAATATATTTGTGTTAAACAAAAATCTATCGCTATTATGCCAACTTCATTTTTAGGCCTACGAACCACTATTTATAAAGTAACCGATGTTGATGCCGCCAAAAAGTGGTATGCAGATGCTTTTAATACCGAACCATATTTTGACGAGCCTTTTTATGTGGGCTTCAATATAGCAGGTTATGAGCTGGGCTTGCAGCCCGATGAACAACCGGCAGAAGATAAAGGCAATAATGTGGTAACCTATTGGGGAGTAACCGATATACAAAGCGAATACGACAGGTTGATCTCCCTTGGTGCCGAAGAAGTGGAAAGTCCGCAAAATGTAGGCGGCGAAATTGTAGTGGCCGAAGTAAAAGACCCCTGGGGAAACAGCATTGGGCTTATTTACAATCCGGAGTTTAAGCTGCCATAGTTAAAAATTACATGGTATGTATGCGCGTAATAATGATGATTGCGCTTTAAAAGGCTACTTTTGCAGCTTTTACACATTATGGCTACTTCATTAAAAAATAAGTTCGATAGTATAATTTTTGATCTTGATGGTACCCTTTGGGATAGCACCGCTACCGTTGCCGTAGCATGGCAAAATGCAAAGCAGCAGGTTGATTATATTAACGACGATATTACCCAGCAACACGTTCGCTCCATAACAGGGCTTACGTATACCAGCATATTTGAAAAACTGTTTCCGTACCTGAACGATGAACTTCGGGCCGATTTCAGGAGTAAATGCGCGGTATATGAAATTGATACGCTGAATAATTTAGGCGGCGATCTGTATCCGCACCTGGAAGAAGCGCTGAGCTACCTTGCAGGTAAATATCAGTTGTTTTTGGTAAGCAATTGTCAAAGCGGTTACTCCGAAGTGTTTTTTGAGCACAGTAAAATGCAAAAGTATTTTACGGGCTACCAATGCTTTGGCACAAAAGGGCAGCCCAAGCACGAAAATATTAAAGATGTTGTGGCCGATTTCAACCTGAAAGCCCCCGTATATATAGGCGATACCCAAGGCGATTACGAAGCTACTGTAAAAGCAGGCGTACCTTTCATTTTTGCCTCATACGGTTTTGGCAAGGTAGAAGAAGGACAAATTGCTACTATTGACGGACTGGACGAGTTGATAGAGATACTTTAAATTAGAAGCAAGAGTCAAGAATCAGGATGCAAGAGTTGAGAATCAAGAATTAAGATGTAAGAGCCAGGAGATAAGATAGAATTTGCGTCCTGACGCTTGCATCTTAACTCTTGCCTCTCTTTTTTACATAGTAAAAAAAACATGATGAAGATATCAAAATACCTGCATTCCTGCCTTGTGTTTGAGCAGGATGGCTATAAGCTGTTGTTTGATCCGGGTAAGTTTTCTTTTGCCGGTGGCGAGGTTACGGCCTCCATGTTTGCCGATGTGCAAAGCATCATCATTACCCATATCCACCCCGATCATTTCGACCTCGAAATACTCAAAAGTATTGTTGAGCTAAATAATGCGAAAGTATACACCAACGCGCAGGTAGGCGAACAGCTAACAAAGGCCGGTTTGCCGTTTGAGTTGATAAGGGAAGGCGATCTGAACATTGGTCCGTTTAAGTTGAAAGCATTTCCGGTAACGCACGAGCCATTGCTGGATAACCCGATCCCGCAGATGACCGGTTTCCTGATCAATGATAAGGTGCTGCACGGCGTTGATTCGCTGAATGATGAACTGATGCCTTATAAAGGTGTTGAACTGTTGTTATTGGTAACCATGGCTCCCTTCGCCAACGAATTGAAGATAGCCTCCTTTGCCGATAAAATTCAGCCCAAACAGATTCTCCCTGTACATGACGGCTACGCTAAAGAGTTTTTTGTTAAACAACGCTATCAAAATTATAAGAGGCACTTTGAGCAGCAGGGGATTCAGTTTCATGAAATATACAAGGTTGGTGATAGTGTAACTATCTGACAACTCCTTTTAGGAATATGCTGATTTTGTCGGCATAAATATCATTAATCGATAAAAAGTACCACAACGGCCCTGTTTACTACCATTGATAATGGTAAATACCATCTATTTTTGTAGTATGAAAAAGGGATTTCCGGTTTATGATATATGCACCCTGTCTGAACAGCAACAGCACGACCTTCAGATAGACCGTTTCGGGCATTATCTCGACGAGCATAAGAACCTGCACTTTCCGCATAAGCATAACTTTTATCACCTGGTACTTTTTACCGAAGGCAAGGGTAGCCACGCTATAGATTTTAAACGATTTGAGATTCAAACCGGGCAAATCTATTTTATGATTCCCGGTCAGGTACACAGCTGGGATTTTGAGGGGGCTATGGATGGTTATATCATCAACTTTTCGCCGGCCTTTTTTAACTCGTACCTGCTAAGAGCTGATTACCCTGAAACGTTGCCCTTTTTTAGCGGAAACATTGACGACGCGGTAATTAACTTAACCGAAGCAGAGCTGGCAGCTGTACGCGCCATTATGGAGGCTATTGTAAAAGAGAATGATAAGCCCGATAATCTGAGTTTGGATATGGTACGGGTGCTGATGGTTCAGCTATTTACACAACTCACACGCCTGCATACAGGTACCGCTAAAGCCACCGCGCCAAGTTATAATCAAACCCTACTGAAAAACTTTCAGCGACTAATTGAGCAGAATTTCAGCAAATTAAAACTGCCAAAAGATTATGCCGAATTATTGTATATCACTCCCAATCATTTAAATGCTTTATGTAATGATATTTTGGGGATGTCGGCAGGGGAGGTGATCCGCAACCGGGTGGTATTGGAGGCCAAGCGTTTGCTCATCAATCAAAACCTTACAATTGCTGATATAGCGGGGCAGCTCAACTTTACTGATAACTCCTATTTCACCCGCTTTTTCAGGAAGCAAGTAAGCTTAACACCTGACGAATTTAGAAAGAACAACTTAATTTATAAATAATGGAAACTCAAGCTCATCACCACAACGAAGATCGTGTACCGGTATTAAAAGCAGCAATACAGGCAAAATGCCCGCGTTGCCGCAAGGGCGATATGTTTGCAAACAGTACCTATAGCCTAAGCGGTCAGCAAATGCACAAAACCTGTCCGCATTGCGGCATGACCTACGAACGTGAGCCGGGATATTTTTATGTAGCCATGTTTGTAAGCTACGCGATGAACGTTGCGCAAATGGTTACACTGGCTGTGGGCACCTATATACTTACCGGTTCTAATTCTCCGTGGTTGTATGTAGCTATTCTATTAGGATCGATATTGGTGTTATCACCATTTAATTACAGGTATTCGCGCGTGGTGCTGTTGTACTGGTTAACCCCCGGTTTGCATTACAGGCCTGAGTTATCTCACGATCATACCCCTGATAATACTGCCAATAGTAAATTGGCACAGGCCTAATAAGCAGTTATAGAACAAGAAACTAAAGGCGTTTTGCGGATGAGCAAAATCATCCTCAAGCGCCTTTGTTGTAAAAAATAATTAATGTTGTTTGCAACCAATGAGCGTTGGCTATCGTCTACCCAATGTACAAACCCTTTAATTATTACCCATGAATACACTATTATCTTTCAAAACCAATACAAAGCTTTTGCTGGTCGCCGCAATGTTGTTTTTAGCATTTGGCGCGCAGGCACAATATAAAACCAAACGTATTGGCAATAAGCCACGCAACGGATCGAGCAATAGCACCTTTGCTGTTAAAAAAGGCGATCAGGTGGCCATTAAGATGGATGCAGGCAAAAAGCCTGTTCAGTTGCTGAAGCTTGATTTCGGCGCTAACAATACCCGTAGCGATACCGTAAAGTTTAAAGTGAACGTGTACCCGTTTAAAGATGTAACACCCGGCAAAAACCTGGTAACGCAAGAAATTATAGGCCAAATAATCCCCGGCAAACAAAGGGTTGAGGTTAACCTTGAACCATACAACATTACCGCCAGCGGCGATATACTGGTAGCCATAGAGTGGTTAAACAACCGTGGCGGTGCCGAAATGAGTTTCTCCATCGGGCTTTTCAACGGCGGTACCTATCATTACGAAATAGACACCTGGAAAAAGATGCCCGTAGCCGGTGTTGATTTTAATGTGTTGGTGAAAAAGTAATAGTCGGGTTATTTGTCTGAACCTGGATTGTCTGAACTTGAATTTATAGAATTTAAGAATTAACAGAATTTTGCTCCTCTTTGCATGATAAAGACTTACGAAGTTTTTAAAACTTCGTAAGTCTAAATTGGTCATCGATAAGTGTTTTATTTCCTACAACACACAACCTTCAACTCAAATTACTCCTCCACCGGCGCGTCACCGTCATCTTCATTAATGTTACTTATAACACCGGCAAATTTGGTATGGTAATCTTTGCTTTGCTTATCCAGTTTATCGGCTAAGGCGAGTTGGTTACCGGCGCGGGCAAGCTCGGCCATTTTGTCGATGATGTGCACACCGAAGCGTACCGTACGTAAATCAAATGTCGAACTGTTGTTTTGCAGCAGGTAGTGGTTATAGTCTATCTGGTCGGTAAGGTAATCATCAATGGTGTTGATCATTTTATTACCCAGTTTAAAATCTTTAGCGCGGTAAGCAATTTCGGCCATGTACGATTTATTGGCTGCTATATCCACGTACGGAAACTGTGCTTCAGGCATTTCATCATCATATTTGTGCAGCAGCTTAACCACCATATCGTTACGTCCTTCGGCTTGCAGGTTCGTGGCCAGGTCGAAAAATGTAACCGTCATGGCCGAGTAAAACTGCGTGATTGACTGCTGATCCAGGTATTTCGCGTGTTTAAAATTACCGAACTTAAACTTGTTCATGATGGTATTATACATCACCAGGCTATTGGTTTTGGTAGATTGATGCTTAACCGAAGTATCAGGCTTTAAAGGCAGTAAACGATACACAAAACCTTCTTTATACATGTATTGATCCAACCCGATAATGTTTGATAAACCCGAAGTAACGGCCAGGCAGAAAGGTCTTTTCCAGTTGTTGTGGGCCAAAATATCTATCATCGCCAAATTGTTCTTCAGCATAATGTTAGAGTTGTAGGTCCACTTAATGGTATCGGTGATCATGCTTTGCTGCTCGGGCGATACCACACCGTTTTTAATCACATCATCTTTATTAACGGTAAGCTTAAAATGCTTGGTAGGCAAGTAGTTTGATGAAGCGCCGCTTTGGTATTCCACATGCGTACGCGGATCGTCCGACGTTACAAAGTCAAACACATCCTTCACCTCTACCGAGCCTGGTATGCCTGCATCGCTGAAAGCCAAAATATCGCGGGTGCCATCTTTGTATTTGCTGTAAGGCATGGTAATAGGCAATGGCTCAGATTTATTGAGCTTGCGCTGCATTTGCCTTACGCTCCAGTCGGCGGTAAAGAGGCTCAGGTTCACCAGGCGTACATCAAGCCTAACACCCTCTACCTCTTGCAGGTACCAAAGCGAGTAGGTGTCGTTATCACCATAAGTAAATAAAATAGCATTCGGCGGGCACGATATAAGGTAGTTATAAGCCATATCGTGCGCGGTAAGTTTGGTTGAACGGTCGTGACCGCCCCATTCCTGCTTAGCCATTAGCGCAGGCGCCGCCAGCAAACTGATCGACGTAGCCACAATAGCCGCGTTTTTGGCATTAAGCCATTTTTTAATGGCATCAGCAATGGCTACCACACCCAAGCCAACCCATATCGCGAAAGCATAAAAAGAACCTACGTACGAGTAATCACGTTCGCGCGGCTGTATGGAGGGCTGGTTTACATATAGTACAATAGCAATCCCCAAAAAGAACCATAGCAGGGTTACTACCAGTGCATCGCGCTTTCTGCGTTTATAATGATACACCATGCCTATTAAACCGATAATAAGCGGCAGGGCATAAAGCGGCATGTAGTTTACATTATGGGTAACGGTTTTAGGCAGATGCTTGCCGCTGTCAAATATTCCCGATGTCCAGTTGCCGTCGATTCCGGCCATGCTGGTTTGGCCATCCATTTCATTGTAGCGACCGACAAAGTTCCATAAAAAGTACCTGAAATACATCTGGTATATTTGCCAGCTGAACATAAAGCCCATGTTATCAACAAAGTTTGGCGTATGGCCCTCGGGCATCTGCATCCATTGCTGATAAAACAGCGGATCCTGCCCGTCGTTACTGAACATACGCGGGAATATGGTATTATGATCATAAACCAGTATCTGCTTTTTACCTGTTTCCTCGTATTTCTTATCGCCTTTACGGTACAGGGTTTCGCCCTCCTTTTGATCTATGGCTTTACCATCGTAATACGGGCCGTACAATAACGGACTTGGCACATACTGTATACGGTTAAGATACCCGGCCAAAGTAAAGGCATTGTCGGGGTGGCTGTTGTTAAGCGTAGTGTTTGCCGTAGCCCTGATGGGTACGTACGAAAAGCAGCTGTAACCTACATATAGAAAGGTAAGGCACAAAAAGGCCAGGTTCATAAAGTATTTGCGTTTGCGAATGCTATACAGAATGCCCCAAACCACAAAACCGATCAGCAGGGCGAAAAACACGATGGCCCCGGTGCCGAAGCCCATGCCCAGTGTGTTCACAAAAAAGAAATCGAACCAGCCACTAAATTTTACTGTATATTGTATAATACCATACTGCACAAATACCAGCAGAATTACACCTGTAAGGAATGCCAGTAAACCACTTTTTACGCTGATGCTTTTCGATTTACGGAAGAAGTAAACCATAGTTAAGGCCGGTATGGTAAGCAAGTTTAGCAGGTGGATACCTATAGATAACCCCATTACATAAGCGATGAATACCAGCCATTTATCCGAGCCAGCTTCATCGGCGTGGGCATCCCATTTTAAAATGGCCCAAAACACCAGCGAGATACATAAGGCCGATAAGGCGAAAACGATGGTTTCAACCGCCGAGAACCAAAACGTGTCGGAAAAAGCGAAGGCAAGCGCGCCAACCAAACCGGCACCCATAATGCTGATCAGTTTGGAACTTTCAACAGCTTCGCCGCGATTGGTGGTGAGTTTTTTGGCCAGCGCAGTGATGGTCCAAAAGAGGAACATCACCGTCGCACCGCTGGCAATTGCCGAACACAGATTTGTGAAATATGCTACTTTAGTTACATCGCCGAATGACAATAAAGAAAAAACCTTGCCTATCATAGCGAACAGCGGGTAACCGGGTTGGTGCGATACTTCCAGCTTATAAGCGCAGGAGATAAACTCGCCGCAATCCCAAAAGCTAACCGATTGTTCTAATGTTAACGTATACGTTAGCGTTGCTATTACGAAGCATAACCAACCCAAAAGGTTGTTAATTTTATTGTAAGGCATTGTAATAAGAGTAAAAGTTTTTCCAATGCCGTAAATATCATCTTTTTTAACTTAAAAGGATTTTTGTTAACAAATTTTAACAGAATGAGGAGGGAGGAAGTTGTGAGTTGTGGGTTGTATGTTGTGAGTGAGTGAGTGAGTGAGTGAGTGAGTGAGTGAGTGAGTGAGTGAGTGAGTGAGTGAGTGAGTGAGTGAGTGAGTGGCGCTTTACCTTTCAGCTTTCGCCTTTCTGCTTTTACCTTCCTCACCTACAACTTACAACCCACAACTCACAACAAAAAAAATAGCAATTAAACCCTGGCGTGTTTTTATAGTTTAATAATAAAGCAGCTACCGGTAGGGTTTGAGAGTTTAAGAGGCCCGGTTGATTGATGTGAGGTGTGCCGGTAGTTGCTTTTTTTATTAAACTGATAACACTATGAAAACTTTAAAAGTATTAACAATTGCAACAGTGGTTTTAGCCTTGGGTGCCATACAACAAGCCAGCGCCCAAATAAGAATCAGCGCTACCATAGGTACCCCGGTACGTTATTATGAACCTGCGCCGGTTTATTACGAAGAGCCCGCACCGGTAGTAGTGGTTAACCGCCCTATAGTATATCACCGCCCGGTTTACGAGCGTAGGGTAGTAGTGGTAAATCGTCCGGTGTATTACGGTCGCCCTAATTATTACCGTCCAAGAACGGTAGTGGTTAACCGTCCGGCTTATTACAGGGGTAACTATCACCAGGTAAAATATCATGGCCACGGCCACAACAATCACGGCCGTTACCGTGACTAAACAAGTAACAGATCGATAATTTTTCAATAATTCGTAATGCCCCGGCACGTTAAGTGATCGGGGCATTATTTTTATGGGATGTAACAGCGGGCAATTTTTACGCTCTAATTATTTTTTGTTAATTAAATTGCAACATTAACCCTACTATATGCGCAGAGGCGGTTTCTTTAAAATGTTCTTAATACTGGCAGCCATCAGCTTAGTGCTTGATTGGTATATATATAATGGCCTTAAAACTATAACTACAGGCTGGAAAGCCGGTTGGGCACGCAAATTAGTGCTATGGGGCTATCTCATTGTATCTATATCGGTTACGCTGGTGTTCATCGGTGGCTTTAGCTTTACCGATCTTAACCACGGCCTTAATCATTTTCACGAGTGGTCGTTAAGTATTTTCCTTACCTTTTTTGTAACTAAACTGGTATTTATCATAGTGCTTTCACTGGGCGATCTGGGGCGCTTTGTAACAGGTGTAGCCCGCAATGCCGGTCAGCCGGAAGGGCAGCAAACGCGGCCTTATTTCCCGGCCAGGCGTAAATTTATCAGCGAGTTGGCGGTGTTTTTAGCCGCAATACCTTTCAGCGGTTTCTTTTACGCTATGTTCAGGGGGAAGTATGATTATAAACTGCACAGGCATACCGTCTATTTTAAAGATTTGCCCGAAGCTTTTGATGGTTTTACCATTACGCAATTATCTGATATCCATTCGGGGAGTTTTGATAATACCAAAGCCATGCAAAAGGGGATAGATATGGCCATAGCGCAAAAAAGCGACCTGTTTGTTTTCACCGGCGATATTGTAAACAACATTGCCGACGAAATTGAACCCTACATTGACCACTTTAAGCAGATCAAAGCGCCTTACGGGCAATTCTCCATATTAGGGAACCACGACTATGCCACCTATATTGAGTGGGAAAGCGAAGCGGCAAAAAACGCCAACCTGGATAAGTTAAAGCAACACCATAAGGCAATGGACTATCGCCTGTTGCTTAACGAACATATAGAACTGGAAAAAGGCGGACAAAAAATTGTATTGGCCGGGGTAGAAAACTGGGGGCGTGGTTTTATACAGGTAGGCGACCTGGATAAGGCGCTGCATGGCGTGGATGAGGATGCCTTTACGATACTGCTCTCGCACGATCCTACACATTGGGAAGAGAAAGTACGTTATCACAAAAAGAAGGTACAGCTTACCCTATCGGGCCATACGCATGGCGCGCAGTTCGGGGTGGAAACAGCAGGTTTCCGCTGGAGCCCGGTGCAAAACCGCTACCTCGATTGGGCAGGCCTCATGACCATTAACGACCGTAACTTATATGTTAACCGTGGTTTCGGCTTCCTGGCCTTTTCGGGCAGGTTGGGGATATGGCCCGAGATCACCGTTATTGAACTTCGCCGGCAGGCATAATTGGCTCCGTTAAAACAATAGTATGCTTTGATGCTTATTTAGTTATAAACTATTTAAAATTATGGCAACTAAATATATTGATCAGCATGGCAACCCAATTGAGGTTGAAAAAGATAAAAGCGGAACGCTTTGGCACGAGATGAAACCCTTTGTAAAGTTTGGCCTTAAAACATTAGGTATTATGGCAGGCGCGCTCATAGCAATTGTTAAAGCCATCCCCAAGCCGGGCGGCGATGAAAAGCCTAAGCCCAATGGCAAGGTGATAAAAATATAACAGGAAGCGGTACTTTAAGTGCCGCTTTTTTTGTTTTTGCTGAGGATAATAAGTGGCGATTAATTTAAGGTTAATCAGAGCTTTTATTCAGCTTGTTCAGCCTTTTTTAATACCCGATGAATTATAAAAGTGCCTTTTTAAGCTGCAAATGAGGTTTTTTTTCAAAAAAAATTAAAGGTCATAAGTTTCTCTTTTTTAGAGAGTTAAGTTGTAAGGCGGCAGGGGTAAATCGGTAAAGTGAAAAATATTTACAACAACATGCTTTCTGTTGCGTTATAGTTATGAATTGTTTATCTATAATTAACACAAAAACTAAATTCAGAAACTATGAAGAAGTTAATGAGCGTGCTGATACTATCAGCTTTTACAGTAGGAACATTTGCACAGACAACTCCTAAAAAAGACACAACTAAGACTACAACTAAAACAGACACTGTTAAAAAAGACACTACCAAAAAGAACAGGTAATTTAAATTACTTGGTTGTAAGTCATCCAGACTGATTTACAGCTTAGTGTGTCTTTAAAAAAGAAAAACCCTGCACAGCGCTGTGCAGGGTTTTTCTTTTATGCGGCGATGCCAAGACTGATTAAAAGTCGTGATATAGGTTTCTGAAGCTGCTTCTGATACCTAAAGTAAGCAGCATGGTGTTGTTGGTAGCCAAAGCGTTCTTCTCGTGGCGGTAAAGCGCGCCAACCTCTAAACGAAGGTTATACTTAGGGTTCACCATGTAAGATATCGTTCCCTCTGCATATTGCATGGTTGTGCTGATACCCTGGCCAACTGAGGTAGTTGCACCTTGTGCCGGTGTAAACGGCTTGTTAATATCCTTACCGTAATTGAGCGCGTCTGTACCGCTTGCATCAAGTCCGTACTTGGCGTGGATCACCTGGCCCTGAAAATCAAAGTTGCCTATGGTATAGTTCAGTATTCCCAATATCTCCCTAAAGTTTGCTCCGTAAGGATGCGCCAGTGGCTCGCCCAATTGGGTAAAGGTGGTAAACCCATCCGGGTGGCTATAGGTATATGGCTTAACGGTATTGTATTCCGCAAGGTAATTAAGGTTACGCACCCCGAACAGATCGGCTCCGCGAACGCCTAATTGCCAACCATTGGTATTGTCGCCGTTTTTGCTGTTGAAAAAGTCGCTGGCCTTAAAACGGTCTATCACTAACTGCCCGTAAATAGCATTCTTATCAATAAACTTATATTTTCCGCTGATACCCGCTATGGAGTTTCCCGGTTGTTTTGATGGGCCGATTGAACTTGAGAAAAACAATGGGTTAAAGTAGTTTACATCAAAGCCTGCACCCTCGCCATTTACATCAGCCTCGGCAGCCATATAGGCATTAAATAGGCCGAGTGATACACGGTTGGTGATGTTCCAGTCGAGGTAATGGAAAGCGGCCCACTTGCGGCGGGTAGCGCCAAAGCTATCGAAACGGGTAGCCTTATAATCTTGCATGTAAGCCCACATGGCCATGTATTGGAACGGCCCAAGGTTTACAGTAGCCCTGAAGAGGGGGTAGTTTGAAGCATAGTCTGAAAGGAAGAGGGAGCGGTAACCATCACCGATAAAGGTTTTATCCTGCCCTAATGTTAGGGTAAGCTCTTTAATAGGCATGTATGACATTACCGCCGTTACGTACGACCAATCTTTTGTGCGCGCACGGCCGAATTTACGATCGAACGCTTGGCCCGGTACTATGCCGGTACCATTGATCTCTTGGTCGTAATAGCGGGCGAACTTCGCCTGGTTTTCGTAACCACTGGTGTAAAAAGCAAACTTTTTGCCAATGGTACCACCCAGTTGAAAACCACGGGTATTTAAACCAATGCGCGATTTAAGGATGGCCCCGAACGGTGCAAAGGTGATGGTTTTATCATTAGGATAAGCGGAATGAGCTTCGGCCGCGCTTTCTTTCAAATCGTGGCCCAGTATGTTTTCGCTTAATACATCGAAGTAAAAAGTGTAATCCTTATCATTCACCTGTATCAGGTGTTCATCAAAAAGCTTACGGCCTGCCCAGCTCTTGTGCATGGTGAAAATGCCCTCGGCAAACCATTTCTCGTGGCGCTTATTAAGGTCCATCAACTCATTATAGCGTTGTTGCAGGGTGCTATCAATAAACAAAGGCTTTAACGCAGTATGCGCCGTATTTTTTACCGAATAAACATCGGCGTTAAATTTTTGATAAAGCTGGTATTGATAGGGCAATTGTTCTGTTTGCGAGTAGCCTTGTTTTGCTGTTAGCAATAAGGCCGCACTCGCTAAAGCCAACTTGCATAGGTTTTTAGCGTAAGTTTTTTGCATGCGCAATAATTATTGGGACAAGATAAATATTTAAGTAACCAAAATTACACAAAGGTGTTCATTTTAATTGTACTGTACTTGGCGATGGTATGGAATAACATTATTCATAGATCGCGTCATTGCGAGGAACGAAGCAATCTCCTACTTGCAGAGCCACTCTGTATAGTTCGCGATTGCTTCGTTCCTCGCAATGACAGCTTTTTTAGCTATACTATTTGTACAACTCCTGCTCGTCGGTATAATATGTTTTGCGGCTGCCTGCTTTAACCTGTATTTCGGCGCCATTGGGGCTGTGCGTTTTTTTTGAGTTATGGATCAGCATAAAATCGCGCACTTCGCCATTAATAATATCCGGATGCTTTTTCAGGATCTGTTTTTCGGCATCGGTAAGTACCTCCTTAATCGCTTTGGCCAATGCTTTTACTTTATCGGCCGGTATTTTATTGCCAACGGAAAACGGCGATATCCCGGCATGCCATAAAATTTCATCAGCATAAGCGTTACCAATTCCTCTGATGATATGCTGATCGAGCAGGATGGTTTTTACATTGGTTTTTGTTTTGCCCAGCGTTTCTTTATAAAAATCAGCATCGGCACTATCGGCCAGGGCATCCGGCGCTTCCTTTTTTTCGGGATTGAGGGTAGGGGTAGCCATCTTCTGAAAATCGGTCAGCGTAAGCCCGGTATCATCAGTAAAGTGGATATCTATAATACTGTATTTGTTTTCGTTATCGCCTTCAAATAAAAAAAGTTTACCATGCAGCATCAGGTGCAAACCTAACACATCACCTTTTGAAAACTCAATGTGGAGTTCTTTGCCTTCGCGATATATTTTTTTGATCTTTTGTCCGTCAAGCGTATCCTTTAATTCTTCGGGCGATACATTAAGTTTTGAGCTGGTAACCTTAACATCTTTTACGGTTTTGCCGGCTAAGCGTTTATCTAAGTTATGGCTGAAAGCCTGTAGGTCTGGTAGTTCGGGCATTGGTTTGTTTTTATAGGTTAACAAAGATAAAAGGTTTATCTCAATTGTATTATTAATATGCCCCGGATTTAATAAGACGGCGGTATGCAATTCAGCACAAACAAAAAAACGCCCGGGGGAATGCCCGGGCGTTTTTGTTATGATTATTGTAGTTTTTGGCTTATTTAGCTTTACCGAACTCGCCGTTAGCTTTAATTTCAACTTCGTCGCTAACTACAGCAGCAGGGAATTTAGTACCGAACGCGAAATCAGAACGTTTGATAGTACCGGTTACCTGGAAACCTGCATCGTCAGCTTTGCTCATTGGATTAACAATAGTACCGCGGTACCATAAATCTAAAGTAACCACTTTAGTTGTACCATGTAAGGTTAAGTTACCTGTTACTTTGTATTTTTTATCGGCAACTTTTTTAATGCTTGTGCTTGCGAAAGTAATTGTAGGGAATTTTTCTACATCGAAAAAGTCAGCGCTTTTTAAGTGACCATCTCTTTTTTCGTTTTCAGTGTTTACTGAAGCAGTTTGTGCTGTAAAGCTGAATTTAGCATCGCTAAAATCTGGTTTGCTGCTAACAATTGTAGCGTCAAAATCTTTAAAGCTACCATCAACATCTGATACCAATAAGTGGGTAACAGTAAATTTAAGGTTAGCGTGAGCCTTATCAAGGTTCCAGGTGGTTTGCGCGAAAACGGCCGTGTTTACTAAAATGGCGGCTGCTAATAGCATGATTGTCTTCTTCATCTTCTTTTGTTTTTTGTTTGTGTTTAACTTTTGTATTGTTTAATGCTGCAAAGGTATCTAACTGATTTATATATCAAATAAAAATAGTTGTTTAAACATCTATTTTGACGAAATTATGAGAAATGCTACCAAACCTATCGACTTTTATTGGCTTTTAAAGTATCCGGATAGTCATTTTGTAAGTTTTGTTTTGATGCTTAGGCTATTAAGAAATATTATGAACATTGCTGATGGCGGCGTTTATTACCTCACCTAAGTCCTCTTCAAAGGAGAGGACTTCACCGTATTCTGGTTGAAAGTATTGTTTTAACTGCCCTCTCCACCGGAGAGGGTTGGGTGAGGCTTTACACAGTTTATCACAAATCGCACTAAATATATATTCTTTAAAGGAGTAGTACCCTAACAATTTTTAGGCCATAAGTGGTAAATCGTTTTTATTTTACTTCACACACTGTTATACAAATAGTGTACTAATTACAATAACCTATTACTTAAATTGCAACAAACCAATATATTAGATGCGAGTTTGGCAGCTTTGTAACAAAGCTATTGCATGAGCCGTATAACAATCACTCTAATTAATCAAGAGGCTCAATACTACCGTACTCAATATTGGTTTACATGCTACCATAAATTGAACTGCAAATTATTGGGTCCGTAACTATCGATGTATGGGACAGTGCTTTACTTATTCTTCAGCTTCGCTTAAAAAGGCTGTTTTACTTATCCTGGCAGTAATTGCATTTGGTACCGCCGATGCTCAAAACAGGCTGAAGTTTGTACAGATAACCCCAAGTCAAAACACCGGGCAGGATTACTCGCCATGGTTAGATGATAATCTGGATACCCTGGTACAGGAAGCATGGCAAAATAACTTTGTATACGTTGATGTTAAACTGCGTTTTAAGTACCGCAGCAAAATAAGCCAGTTAAAGTTTTACGATTATACCGGCGTATTTGATGATAAGCCTGCTGAAATTTACGCCATAAAAGATACCACTAAAACCTTCCTCGGTATATTCACCGGGCCGGGGTATAAAATATTCCAGTACATCAACCTGCAAACTCCTGTTGAGGCCGATGGTGTAGTGATCCACAAATACAGCAATAACATCCCCCAAAAAATATTTGCCTTTGGTACCGAGGATACAAACGCGCCAACTACTGTTGACGTACAGCCCGAAGCACCCGTGCAAGTACCTAATAACCCTACAATCCCTACCGAAATACCGGATGGTTTGGTGAAGATCCCTATCGAGTCTGACAGGTGGTACCAGTTGAACAACGTGAGCGACGGTTTACAAGGTATGTTCGATGGTAATACCGAAAATGAGGTATACACCGGCTGGGGTAAAATATTTAACAACTACGATGCTTACTATCCTGTAAAGGAAAATGAAAAGATAGATATCTATAAGCTCAAATTCTACAATCGTACAGGTGGTTTGGGTACGTTCCCGCTTACGGTATCGGTAATTGATAGCACCGGTAAGCGCAGTGTAGTGGGTATTTACAGGGGCGGCTACTATCAGAAATGGTTAGGCCCTAATCCTGATAACGTTGGCAATTTTTATACCGACAGCGTATTTAAGAACATTAAATACATAGTGCTCAACTGCTGGTACCAGTTCCCTACCGAGATAGAATTTTACGGCGCGTACGATGTGCGTGTATCGCGCCCCGAAACAACGCCGCCGCCTGATGACCCGGTTGCCGATAAATCATACCCGCTGAACAATTACTTTGGTGTAAATGCCTTTGAGTGGGATTTTGAAGACGGTGCCAATCCTGATAACGTGGAAACCAATAGGATGACCGCTGTGAAAACCTTTTCGGCCGTGCGCCATTATATGGACTGGCAAAAGCTGGAATCGGAAGAAGACAGTTATACCTACAGCCCAACCCGCAGCGGCGGCTGGAGCTATGATGCCATGTACCTGGCCTGTAAAAACTCAAGCATAGAAGTACTGGCCGATTTAAAAACCCTGCCCGACTGGATGCTGAGAACATACCCCGAAGCTGAGCGCGATGCCGAGAACGTACCGGTAAGGTATGGTGCCGATTTTTCGCTTCCGGCCTCCTATATCGATCAGGCAAAGGTTGGTTTTCAGTTCGCGGCACGCTATGGTTATAATACCAAGGTAGATAAATCACTGTTGAGCGTTAACTCAACACCACGTTGGAATGCCGACCCGGTTAATAAGGTAAGGGTTGGTTTAGGCTACATTAAATATATTGAGTGCGATAACGAACGCGATAAATGGTGGAAAGGCCGTAAAGGTTATCAAACCGCGTTTGAGTATGCCGCTAATATGTCGGCCTTTTACGATGGGCATAAGAATACCATGGGCCCTGGTGTAGGTATAAAAAATGCCGACCCTGCTATGAAAGTAGTAATGGCCGGTTTGGCATCGGCTTCGCCGGAGTATTTGCATGCGATGGTAGAGTGGTGTAAGGTAAACCGCGGTTACAAAGCCGATGGTACCGTAAACCTTTGCTGGGATGTGATCAATTATCACTGGTACAGTCATGATGCGCAAATGATCCCTAACTCGGTACCAACAAGGGGCGTAGCACCCGAAGTGGGTGGTACCTTTGAAAAAGCCAAGCAATTTTTAAAAGCAGCGCACGATTACGCTAACGATATGCCGGTTTGGGTTACCGAGGTTGGTTACGATGCCAATCCTAACAGCCCTATGCGTGCTATCCCGATAGGTAAGAAAACCATACTTCAAACACAGGCCGACTGGATATTGCGCTCGTCGTTATTATATGCACGTGCAGGTGTAGAGCGGATCTTCTTTTACCAGATGTATGATGATAACTACGAAAACCCTATTCAATACGGTTCGTCGGGTTTAATGAACCAGGACCGCAGCCGCAAGCCTGCCGCCGACTTTATTGGCCAGGTGAAAAAACTGATGGGTAAATACAGCTACAAGGAAACCCTGAATAGCGATCCTATTGTAGATCGTTACGAGCTCGACGGACAACAAGCCTATATCGCCTGGATCCCGGATGAAAAAGGCCGCACCGGCACTTATAACTTTAACCTCGGTACCGACTCTGCTTTAATATGCGTACCAACTATTGGTAAAAACACCATCGTATCGGGCAAGGTAAAAATAACCGACGGTATACTAACCCGCGCTGTTAGCGAAACGCCGATCATTGTAATGCCTGCCGGTAATAAGATCGGTTTGCGTATGAACGCCATCATGTCGAACAAAAAGGTGATAGGTAATAATAACAGGGCCGCTACCGCTATGGTTGATACCATTGCCAATACATTGGCGGTTGATGCTATTAAACTGTTCCCTAACCCATCGGCGCGTTATGTAAATGTGTCGTTCAATAATAAGAACTTCAAGAGTGTAAATATTACCGTGTCAGATGTATCGGTAGGCAGGGTTTACAGCAGCCATAAATACACCAAGGCCGGTGAAGATTTTTCGCAAACCATCGATATAAGCCAGGTGCCAATGGGTGTTTGCCTGGTGGTGATAAAACAAGATGACAAGGTTACCGTAAAACGTGTTATAAAAACAAACTAAAGAGTTTTGCTAAGTGTTTATGTTTATAGTTGATTACTCATGGCACAGTTTTTCTTTTATCAGATGGTTCATAGCGTATTATAGTTAGGGGTAAATCTATAGCTATGAACCATCGCCATGAGTTTGGTTATTAGTTGGGCATTTTGCCTACCGCAATGTATAAACTCATTAGGGGTATAAATAATAACAAAAATATCCTGGCTAATTGTTGCCTGTCGGCATTACCCTCTACAAATACGTTGTAAAGATCGGCCTTTATAGTGTTTAGTTTCGCGTCCATTGTATAAGTATTAAATTATACATCTATGACGCTGCCAGGCCACACAGGGTTTAACCGCTGTTATTGTAATTGATCAGTTACAATTTGCTTTAACGTATATCTCATTAAGGTTCAAGCAGATCTTCTTCCTCAATTTTTGAAAATTTCCGTGTATCGCTCATGGTGCTGTATATAATTAACGATACCAGTATACAGGCGGTAACATACCAAAAGAACCATTCGGGGTGATGCAGGTCTTTACATTTAAGCGCGATAAGCTCGGCAGTACCACCAAAAACCGATACCGCTATAGCATACGGAAAGCCCACGCCCAATGCCCGTATGTGCGCCGGGAAAAGTTCGGCCTTTACCACCGCGTTAATAGAGGTGTAATTGCTCACCACCACCAATGCCAGCATGATCAGCCAAAAGGCAGCCCAGTCGCTATGCGTATCGGTAAGTTCTGTCAATATAGGTACGGTAGTAAGCGTCCCCAGCACACCGAAGGTAATGAGCAATGGCTTGCGGCCCACCTTGTCAGATATCCACCCGAACAAAGGCTGTATCAGCATAAAAACAACTAATGTTAAGGTTGATATCAGCGTGGAGTTGCTTTTGCTGAAACCGCTGGTGTTCACCAAAAACTTTTGCATATAGGTAGTGAATGTATAAAAAGCTACTGTGCCGCCCAATGTTAAACCAATAACGGTGAACACCGCTTTCGGATGCTGCGCCAAAGCCCGTAAGGTACCCTGCATCGATTTGCTTTTGCCCTCCGTTTTTGAGAACGATGCCGATTCGTGCAAACTGCGTCGCAGATACATGGTAATTACGGCCAGCATAGCACCAATACCAAATGGAATACGCCAACCCCAGCTATGCAGTTGCTCTTCGGTTAAAAATACACGTTGCAAAAGCACCAGTACACCCAATGCGAGTAGCTGCCCCATAATCAGCGTTACGTATTGAAAGCTGGAGTAGAAACCGCGATGCTTTTTGCTGGCCATTTCGCTTAGGTAAGTAGCGCTGGTGCCATATTCGCCGCCTACGCTAAGCCCTTGAAGTATACGGGCGATAACCAGCAGTAAAGGCGCCGCTACGCCAATCTTTTCGTACGATGGTATAACGGCAATAATAAGGGAGCCAACACTCATCAGCAATACCGAAAAGGTGAGCGCTGTTTTGCGTCCCCGGCGATCGGCAAAAGTACCCATGAGCCAGCCGCCTATAGGCCGCATTAAAAAGCCGATGGCAAATACACCGGCCGTATCAAGTAATTGCGCGGTTTCATCACCCTTAGGAAAGAACGACTTTGCGAAGTACAACGAAAAAGCCGAGTATATATACCAATCGTACCATTCTACCAGGTTGCCCATAGAGCCACCGATGATAGATCGTATCCTGTCGGCAGTAGTGGTAGGTGTGTGGGTTATGTTGCTCATAGAGTTGGTTTATTTGGAGCAAGATAAAAATAAATGTTTTGATTAAGTTCCCGGTATTAAGGGATGGTGTTGTCGACGGGTTTTAATTTTTGTTTTTTGGCGTTGCCTTCGGCCCGTGCTGTACGCTCATACGCGCACAAGGCATTAGGCGCAAGGCCGGTATCCGCTACCATCACTAACGCGAGGGCGTAAATGTAAAAACATCGTCATTGCGAACGCAGTGAAGCAATCCCCGACCTACAGAGGCGCTTTGTATAGTTCGCGATTGCTTCGTGCCTCACAGCAATGACACGTCTTTCTAAGACCTGCGCAAACCCAAGTATATGCGAAGTTCACCGTCAGCAAACAGCTTCGGGCGAAAGCGGGCAGAACTGCGTTGGCCAAGAGCGCAAAGGCGGGCATAGCGAACTTGTTGCATGTGGGGAGGAAATGAGCGGCGGGGCAAAAGTTCCAGCCCCAAGTTCTGCACGATTTGCAGGGCATGGCCTCGTGCGGCAAAGAAGCCTTTTGCTGGACAAGGGTTTTGTTACTTTTGCCCTCAAAAGTAATGGGGCACTGCGCCCAAGAGCAGACCAACATTAATCACAGCACAGGCACAGCCTAAGTAGAGAGTTTGTGACGCATCAAATACTATTTCACCTTCAAAGCCCCAATGAACTTAAAAACTCCGAATTGATAACCGAAAATATGAAAAGGATAATATAAAATCTAACTTAAAACACATACCCTCGCATCTCAAAAAATAATTATCTTGCTTCATGCTTTTCACCGAAGACTTTTTGCATTACGTATGGAAATTCAGGTTGTTTGAACGTGCCGATCTGCGAACTGTTGATGGCGAAGAGATAGAGGTGTTTTCGGCCGGGCTGCATAATAAGGATGCCGGGCCCGATTTTCAAACCGCCCGCATCCGCATTGGCGATACCGTTTGGGCGGGCAATGTAGAACTGCACCTTAAATCGTCCGACTGGCAAAAACATGGCCATGTTGGCGATAATGCTTATGACAATGTGATACTGCACGTGGTGTACCGCGACGATGAGCCTGTTATATTACCCAACGGGCGCCGCATCCCAACGCTCGAACTGCAAGACCGTATCCCGGAGGTGCTGTACAATCGCTATCATCATTTGGTATACGGTAATCAACAGGTGATCCCTTGCGAAGCCAGCATTGGTTTGGTTGATGGTTTAACCATGCACAACTGGCTATCGCGTATTATGATTGAACGTTTGGAGAAGCGCTCGGAAACGGTTATTTCAGCACTAACGCTTAACCGTGGCGATTGGGAAGAAACCTTTTATCGTTTTTTGGCGGCCAACTTCGGGTTCAAAATTAACGCGCTGCCGTTTGAACTGATGGCGAAATCATTGCCGCAGATCATCCTCGCGAAGCATAAGAATTACGCGCTGCAAATAGAGGCGCTCATTTTTGGACAGGCCGGTTTTTTAGAGGGCGATTTTAAAGATGAATACCCACTAAAACTAAAGGCAGAATACAGCTTTCTGCAAAAGAAACACAAACTAAAACCTATAGAAAACCACCTTTGGAAGTTTATGCGCCTTCGCCCTCAAAATTTTCCTACCATCAGGCTGGCGCAGTTCGCGGCGTTCATCATCCGCTCGAACCATTTATTGAGCAAGGTTTTAGAAATAAAGGAGGTGGGTAGCCTGCGCAAGCTGTTTGCCGATGTAACGGTAAACGAGTACTGGGAAACCCATTACCGGTTCGATGCCGAATCTGCACCTTCATCAAAACAATTGGGGCAGGCATCGGTTAACTTATTGTTACTGAATACGGTGGTGTTATTTTTGTTCAGTTATGGCAGGCACCATCAGCAGGGCTACTATATTAGCCGCGCCATAAAGTTGTTGGAAAGTTTACCTGCCGAAAAGAACAATATTACAGGGGATTTTGCTACCTTAGGGGTGAAAATAAACAACGCCTTTGAATCGCAGGGTTTGCTGGAACTAAAAAATAGTTACTGCAATTATAAGAAATGCCTCGATTGCGGCGTTGGTAATAAAATACTAAAGTTGGCCTGATATGCTACAGCGGATAATTACATTTTTTGAACGGTACTCTTTTGGGGTATGCACTTACCTTGGTGAGCGTTTTAATGTATCAATAGCTAAGATCAGGCTGTTCTTTATCTACTCATCTTTTTTGGCGGTTGGTTTCCCGCTTATCTTTTATTTCTTTGCCGGTATTGTGCTTGATATCCGCAACTACGTTAAACGCAAACGTACCCGTTTAACCGATTTCTAAAAAACAATCTGTTCAGTTTTATCGCGACAATTTTTGCAAGGGTTTTATACCGTTAGGGTGAACTTTGTGCCTATGCCAACGGTGCTTTCTATGGTCATGCTGCCGCCCATTCGGTCAACAAATTCTTTTACCAGCATCAGGCCCAATCCATTTCCTTTTTCGTTACGGGTACCCTCGGTAGTATTGCTGTTGGTTCCGTTGAGCAAACCGGCTGCTTTTTCGGGCAGCATACCTACGCCTGTATCGGCTACTTCAATAGTGGTTAGGTGGGCATCGGTTTTAGCGGTAATGGTAACGGTGCCGTTCTCGGTAAACTTATTGGCGTTGCTGATGAGGTTGCGCAAAATAAACTCAATCACCCGCTTATCAGTACGCACAGTAAACTCCTGCGGAATATCGTTCACTATCAGGTTATGCTTGCTATGGCTGTTCAGGGTAAGCGAATCGGCTATGTTACAGATCAGGTCGTGCAGTAGAATGTTTTCGAAGTTCAGAATATCGAACTTAAGCTGCATCTCGCCCCAGTTCACTACATTCTCAATCATATCAATGGTACTGTCCAGTTGTACCTCAACCAGCCCCATCATTTCGGCGGCCTCGTATTCATCGAGCATGTCGGACCGCCTGAATTCAATCACCGATTTAATAGAGGCCAGCGGATTGCGCACATCATGCGCCAGTATAGATATAATGCGTTTTTGCGTTTGGGTAAGATAATTAAGGTGTTTATTCTTGATGCGTAGTTCCGCTATCTTGATCACGTTATCGGCCAATACCTTTAAACCGTTGCGTTGTTTTTCGGTAAGCATGCGGGGCATTTTATCAATAACGCATAGCGTGCCCAGCCTGTTCCCGGCCTTGGTAACCAGCGGAACACCGGCATAATACCTTATTGCCGGGTTATCAATTACCAACGGGTTATCGTTAAAGCGGATATCCTCTTTAGCATCGGGCACTTCAAATAAATGATCCTGCAAAATAGCGTGACTGCAAAAAGAAATATCGCGGTTGGTTTCATCAACATCGAGCCCTACACGTGCTTTAAACCATTGCCTGTTGGCATCAACCAAACTAATGAGCGATATGGGCATATCGCACAGGTCAGATGCCAGCTGTACTATGTCGTCAAACTCCTTTTCGTGCGGGGTGTCTAACAGTTCAATATTATAAAGTTCTTGCAGGCGTTTCTGCTCGTTACTCGGAAAACCGGCGGTTCTCATTTTTTATAGTTATTGGTTAAATAGGGGGATCACTCCCAAATGTACTAAAGAATATTAACAAAAATGTTACAATTGAAATTAGGAGAGGTTGGTTAACTGATATTACAATTTATACGATGGGTAATACTTAAATGTTATATTGGTTAATTTTATTATTGTATGGTTAATAGTAAACAACCTAAAAGGTATTCCACGTAATGTTGAATAAAATGCGGATGTGCCGGTAAGCCTATTTTTATTTATTTGCTGTTTGCAGCCAATTGATAGATTTTAATGTAAATTATTTAGGTATAACGTTCTGTTTTTGTCGTTAAAATATAATTTGAAAAACTTAAAACAATTTGCTGTTTCAGGTATTATACATTGTTAACAAAAATTATTCAAGGGTAGATTTTTATGGGGTTAATTTTACTTGCTGATGGATAACGAACGGGACTTTGATCTGCTAAATAACGATAGCATTTTCCGTACGTTAATTGAGGAATCGCCTACGGCTGTGGGCCTGTATGTAGGGCGCGAAATGCGTATACAGCTGGCCAACGATGCCATGCTGCAAATATGGGGCAAGGGCAACATTATTGGCCAAACTTTACGCGAGGCACTGCCCGAGCTGGAAGGCCAACCCTTTCATCAGCTGCTTGATGATGTTTATACTACCGGCATTCCCTACCAATCCGGCGAAGACGCGGTTGATTTTTTAATTGACGGCCAACTGCAACGCTTTTACTTCAGCTTTACCTACAAAGGCCTTAAAAATAAAGAGGGCAGGGTATGGGCCATTTTAAATACCGCTACCGATGTTACCGAACTGGCAATTACCCGCAGAAAACTTGCCGAAAGTGAGCAAAGTACCCGTGTAGCGTTAAGGGCCGGAGAACTGGGCACCTGGGATCTCGACCCTATCAATAATATAGTTACCTGGGATGAAAAATGCAAAGAGCTGTACGGTTTCCCCAAGGGCGATCATATTAGTTATGAAGGCGTTTTAAAACACATGCACCCTGCCGATGTAGAGCGGGTAAACAAAGCGGTGCTAAACGCGCTCGATATTGCTTCGGGTGGTGATTACAAGGTGGAGTTTCGTACTATAGGTGCTGCCGATGGGAAGATCCGCTGGTTGCGTTGCGAGGGTAAAGCCTATTTTAACAGTGATGGCATTGCCTATCGTTTTGCAGGTACAGCCCGCGATATCAGCACCGAAGTAAACGAACAAAAACAGCAGCGCCGCCTAACCGCGCTGGTTGAAAATACCGACGACATTATTTGCACCGCCGATTTAGATGGCAATATCAATTATATAAACAAAGCAGGTTTGCAGCTATTAGGCATAGCCGATGAGGAAAACTACGCCCCCTTGCATGCCAGTAAAATCTACTTTCCGGAGGATGTGCCTGTTTTGGAGCAGGAGATCATACCCGCGCTGATGAGTAAGGGTAAATGGTCGGGCAGGATGCGGTACCGTAACCTTGTTACCGGCGAAGCCATTCCGGTGTTTATTAACTCATTCCGGATAGATGGGCCTATTTCGGGCACGCCTATAGCACTGGCATCGGTAAACCGCGATCTTAGGCCCGAGCTTGCCGCCAATAACGAACGTAATAAACTGCTCGCGCTGATTGATAGCAGCAGCGGCTTTGTAAGCCTTTCCGAACTGGATGGTACCGTTACTTATGTTAACGCCACCGGCAGAGCCATGTTGGGTATTGATGCCAACACTACTAATTTGGGACATAACAGCCAGTTTATTATGCCTTATGAAATAAAGAGGCTGAAGGATGAAATAAACAAACAACTGCTGGAAGAAGGCCGGTGGACAGGTCGTGTTGATTATCGTCACTTCAAAACCGGCGAAGCTATACCTGTTGAGGGTAGCAGCATGCTGGTGTACGATAGTCTGACCGGAAAGGCGCAGGGCAGGGCATCTATTGCGCGCGATTTGCGGCAGGAGATTGCTGATAAGAAAGCTTTGCAGGATAGTCAGCACCTGCTGCACAATATTACCACCGCATCGCCAACGGCGCTGTGGATGTCGGACAGGGAGGGCAGGATAATTTATACCAACCAAACCTGGCTCGACTGGACAGGCCAAACCAACGACGAAGTAATGGGCGATGGCTGGCTACAGCCTTTAGTAGCAGAAGACAGGGCGATAGCCGCGAAAAAATTCATCGGCGATCTGGCGGCACGCAGGCATTATGAGGTTTCATTCAGGTTGATCCGTAAGGATGGTGAGATCCGCTGGTGTGTGGCTACCGGCAACCCGCAATACCATAGTGACGGTACTTTTGCCGGTTATATAGGCTCATGTACCGATGTTACCGAATATACCCTCATTGAGCAGCAATTGCAGGAGCGCAATATAGAGCTGAATGTACAGGTTGGCCAGTTTGAGTTTGTGAACAATTTTATGCCCGTACAGTTATGGACGGCTACCGTAAACGGAGACCTCGATTATGTAAACCAGCGCGCTATCGACTATTTTGGTAACAACGAGGGCGAGCTTGCCGATATATGGCAAAACTTTGTACACCCCGATGATATGCTGCCAACCACAAAGGCCTGGCTGCACTCTATACAAAGCGGTAGTCCGTTTCAGGTAGAATTCAGGCTGAAGGGAAGCGACGGCATTTATCGCTGGCATTTGGCCCGGGCGCTGCCTTTTACGCGCGATGGTAAAATTGTAAAATGGTTTGGCACCAATACCGATATTGACGAGCAAAAGCAGATGCAGCGCCAAAAAGACGACTTTTTGGGTATCGCCAGTCACGAATTGAAAACCCCGGTTACCAGTATAAAAGCCTACGCCCAGGTGCTTGGCGCCATGCTCGAAAAAGAGGGCGAACAGCGCAAAGCCGAAATGGTAAGCCGTATGGATGCCCAGGTAAACCGCCTCACCAATTTAATTGGTGATTTACTGGATGTTACTAAAATAAATTCGGGCCGTTTGCAGTTTAATAAGGTATGGTTTGATATTAATAAAGTGGTGCGCGAAACCATGGTTGATTTGCAGCACACCACACACCGCCACAAACTTGTTGAAGATTTTACCGAAACCGGGAAAATTTACACCGATAAAGACCGCATAGGCCAGGTGATCACCAACCTTATTACCAACGCAATTAAGTATTCGCCGCAGGCCGATAGGATAATTGTAAGCACCCGGCGCGAAAAACAGGAAATTGTTGTTTGCGTACAGGATTTTGGCATCGGAATAGCAGATAATAAACAGGATAAGGTGTTTGAGCAATTTTATCGCGTTAGCGGCAGCAAACAACATACTTTCCCCGGTCTTGGGCTGGGCTTATACATCTCATCAGAAATTATAAAACGAGAGGGCGGGCGTATATGGGTAAACAGCATTGAAGGCAAAGGCTCTACCTTTTGTTTTTCGCTGCCCGTAACCACACTCAACTAAATTTTGTATATAGCTTTTATAGCTTATAGGAATATAATAAATTTGATCAATTAACATTAACATGACAGGCCAAAAGAGGATAATGATTGCAGATGACGACCCCGGAATTGTTGACGCGGTTGAAATGCTATTGGAGTTTGAGGGATATGCGGTAACATCTACCGGTGATGGCTCATCAGTATTAAATTTAAGCGGAGAACTGCCCGACTTGCTGTTGCTCGATATTTGGATGAGCGGCGAAGACGGGCGCGATATATGCCGTAAGCTGAAAGAGGATGAATCAAAGAGACACATGCCCGTGCTGATGATATCGGCCAGCAAGGATGTGCGCGAATCGGCACTGGATGCCGGCGCCAATGATTTTTTGGCTAAACCTTTCGAAATGAACGATCTGCTGCAAAAGATAGAAACGCTTACCCAAAAATCGGCGTAGCTAAAATAAAAAACATAAAGCCCGCGGCCCTGTTACTATCTATATAACCAATAGATACTAAAATGGGCACATTACAGCATATACAACACCAGATAGTTGGTCTTAACGAATTGATTAAGGCCAATAACGATCGTATTGCAGGTTTAGAAAAAGCGACCGAAAATACCGATGATACCGGGCTTAAAACCCTGTTTGCCGAATATATTGACCAAAGCAAGGCCAATGTAAACGAGCTGAAAGATTACATTCACGTTTTAGGCGGCGAACCTGCCGACGGTACTACCCTTGCCGGTAAATTATCGAACACCTGGACGGATGTTAAATCTGTTTTCGGTACGCCCGGCAGGCATTCGGTATTAGCAGGTGTAGAATCGGGCGAGGATGTGATCAAGGCAGGCTACCGCAAAGCGCTTGATGATAAAGAACTGATATGGGAAGACGACAAGGTGGTAGCCCTGCTCACCGGTCAGTTAGATGCGTTAAAAACCGCGCATGATTCGGTTAAGGCATTGAGAGATGCTACCGTTAATTCATAATTTCAATCACCCTTTAAAATATTAAGATCATGGATCCGGTTGATGAATCATTTATAGAAGAGTTTAAGCCTGTGCACGTACCTCATAAATATGAGGCCGCCGAAAGCTGGCAGGATAAAGTTATATTTTCGCTGGCCGAACTAAACAACGGAACCATTGCCGAAGTAAGCGAAAAACTGCACGAGTTAGAACCTGACACGGAGATGGCCGTTATCACCCAAAATACTCAAAAGATATTGATAGGTTTGTATGACAAAGGCTTGTTAAAAGCGGTAGAAGAAGAAGGGCACCTGCGTTATAACCTCAGCAAAAACCTGGAACCCCATACCGGCAAAACCGATGTTTAATTTTTAGATAGATAAGGAGATACGATAATGGCAAACTTTCAGGAAATAATAGCTTCAGAAAAACCGGTGCTGATTGATTTTTCGGCAGAGTGGTGCGGTCCATGTAAAATGATGCCGCCAATACTGGAACAATTGAAGAAAGCAATGGGCGATGCCGTAACTATTTTAAAGATAGATGTGGATAAGAACCCGCAGGTAGCCAATGCCTATCATATACAAAGTGTGCCCACGCTCATCTTATTTCAAAACAGCCAAACCAAATGGAGGCAATCAGGCGTGGTACAGGCCGGGCAGCTCCAGCAAATTATACAGCAGTACGTGTAAAGCGGTGACTAAGTAATATCGAATTTTACTCATCCGGTCTTCGCTTAGCCCAACCCACCTTCTCTGCCACGCACAGAAGGTTTTTTTTAATGCTTTTTTTTCACCCTCTTTGCGTAGCAGAGAGAGTCGACCAGCGCAGCGTAGTCGGGGTGAGTTAATTTAAAAATGCAGACTATTACTTAGCAGGAATACTATTCCATCCTTCATTAAAACCATCGGTAAAGCCGCGTTTAATAGCGGGCCAGTTGTTGATTATAATAACTACTGCAAAAGCCAGTACGGTAATCTTTAAGCGTTTTTTTGATTGAGCGTTCATCGCGTTTATTTATGCACTAATATATGTGCCGATAATTACATTGCCAAACTAAACTTTGGCATTCAATAACCAGCGCCACGCCCAGCGTGTGGTACGGTTAAAGCCGCCCCAGCTCTCCACAAATTCGGTTATGTTTTGCAGGCAGGTATCGGCAAATTTCTTTTTGTAATTGTTGAATGCTAATTGGTAAACCGCATCGGCGTTCTCTATTCCTATTCGCTCAAAAATCTCTTTCTTCACGTACAGCGTCCGCAAAAAGTAAATATTGAACAATATCACGAAACTATAGGCAGATCGTTTGATGTATCCGGCCTTGGCTGTATAGCGCTCCAGCAACCATTTGGTAAAATGAATGTGCCTGCCTTCCTCAATATTATGCAGGTCGAACACTTTTTTCAGTACAGGATAAATCCGTGGTTCGCGGCGGCTGTAATTGCCATAGGTATCGGTAACCAACTCAATGGCTACGCTGCCCATAAACAGGTAATCGGCAGCAAAGTATTTGGTGCTGAACTGCCCAATAAATTTATGGAAGCGGGTAGGCGGCAAAGGATCGCCTTGCAGGCGCGCTACGGCCTGGGCAAACATTTCCTGGTGGCGGTACTCTTCAATAAGTTCGCGCAGCAAAAAACGGTACTCCACATCGGTAGGTTTAAGCGTAAGCATATAGCGCGACATAAACACGCAAAACAAACCTTCGCCCCAGCCATATGAGTACATTACCTGCACGGCTTCGTGCCTGCCAAGGTCAAGCTTTTGTTGGGTGCTTAAGGTGTTGTATAGGTCAAGTCCTTCGAGCGAATGGAGTATTTCGGGCAGGTAAATATCCTGTTCTGCCGGGTTAAGCTGCCAGGGTACATAAGTTTCGGGCAGTAAAGGGCGTTCTTTACTTATTTTTATAAGCCGTTCAACCTCAAATGCTTGCATGCTGATTTTTTAAAGTACTGTTAAATCAAAATTACTAAACATTTAATTAAACGTTGGCTCAAAGTATACTTGATAAAAAAACTTATTTTTGCATTTGCAAAAAACCTTAGGGGGATACCCCATTTAATATGGCCGATATACAACATCTGTTTCAGCAAGCAGTTCAACTGCTACAGCAACTCATATCAATACCATCATTCAGCAGGGAAGAAGACCGCACTGCCGACCTGATAGAACAATTTTTACAACAACATGGTGTGGAAACCCACCGCAAGCTTAATAATATATGGGCCTGGAACAAACACTTTGATCCTGCTAAGCCTACCATTCTGCTCAACTCGCACCATGATACGGTAAAGCCCAACTCGGGTTACAGCCGCGATCCTTACGACGCTAAAATTGAAGATGGCAAACTTTACGGACTTGGCAGTAATGATGCCGGGGGCTGTTTAGTATCGCTGATAGCGGTGTTCCTGTACTTTTTCGAGAAGGAAGGTCTTAAATATAACTTCTGCCTGGCTACTACGGCCGAAGAGGAAATTTCGGGCGTTAATGGCCTGGAGTTGATTATTCCCGACTTGGGCAAATTGGATTTCGGCATAGTAGGCGAACCAACCCTGATGCAACTGGCCATAGCCGAACGCGGTTTGATGGTGCTTGATTGTACCAGTTATGGTAAAGCAGGCCATGCCGCCCGCGAAGAAGGCGATAACGCTATTTACCGTGCCCTTACAGATATCGAGTGGTTCCGCACGTTCAGGTTCCCGAAGGAATCAGAAGTTTTCGGGCCGATAAAAATGTCGGTTACCATTATCAACGCGGGGTCGCAGCATAACGTGGTGCCGGCAAGCTGTGTATTTACGGTAGATGTACGTGTGACCGACGCGTACCGCAACGAAGAAGTACTGGAAATTATTCGCGAGCATGTAAAATGCGAAGTAAAACCACGTTCTATCCGTTTAAAGCCATCATCAATAGATAAAAATCACCCCATAGTACAGGCCGGTATAGCTTTAGGCCGTATCACCTACGGTTCGCCAACCACGTCAGATCAGTCATTGTTGGATATCCCGTCGATCAAGGTCGGTCCCGGCGATTCGGCCCGCTCACATACCGCCGACGAGTTTGTTTATGTAGATGAAATACGGGAAGGTATAGAACTGTACGTTAAAATGCTGGAACAGATCAATTAGAAGCGAGCTAATTAATAAGATTATAGTCATCGCGAAAGCAGCGAAGCAATCTTTAAGCTATACAGAGCTAATTTGTACACGTAGAGATTGCTTCGTTCCTCGCAATGACGCGTTTTTAAAAGTGCTTATAAACGGGTCATCCTGAGCTTGTCGAAGGATCGTGCGCAGAGGCCTTCACCCACGCACCCTTCGACAAGCTCAGGGTGACAATCCATACCTTTACCTGATTTCACACGGCCTCTCGCTTTTAAGTGACTCGTTTTTAACGTTATGGTTACGAACTATGATCAATCGCACTTTCCACTTCAGCTTGCTCATCTACTATCACCGGCCTTAGTTTATAAAACCAAATAGACAACAAACCAATAATTACTGTAGGCACAATAGTGAGCAGGAAGTTGGTTAGGGTATCGGGCGCAGATACGATAATATAATAAAAAGCAAAAATAAACAGTGTGAGCGAGGTTGTTCTTAGCGCTATCCGTATTTTCATATCCCGGTTCGATAATCCAAGCTTCAGCACGTGGCGTGTGGTGAAAAACAGCGTTACCACAAAAATGAGGGTGAGCACAATAGTATCGACGTACTTTACATTAAAGTTAAAAATCCAATCGCCGGTTGCAGTTACCGTCAAGTATTTAATATAGGCTAAGCCTATAGCAAGCGTAAGCGGCACAGGTATTAGCAGGGTGGTAAGCCCTACTTTTATGGTATAAGAAAGTACTTGTTTCATATTAATTGGCATCCATATCGATGCATGCTAATATACAAGTTTCAATCACGTAGTAATTTGCCAATCGTTTTAAAACTGACTAACTTGCTTTATGCTTCAAATTGATCTATCCACTTTTCCCGAATTGCAAACCGAACGGCTAATCCTTCGTCAATTAAGAATGACTGATAGTGATGCAATTTTTGCCTTACGATCTGATGATGAAGTGAACAAGTACATCGGCCGCAAAAAAGCCGCGTCGGTAGACGACGCCATCGCCCATATTCAAAAAATTTCGGAGGTTACGCAAAGTAATGAAACTGTTTTTTGGGCGATAACTTTTAAAGGCGAAGATAAACTGATAGGTACTGTACTTTACTGGAACATTAATAAAGCAAACCACATTGCCGAAATTGGATACGAATTATTACCCGAATACCAGGGCATAGGCATTATGCAGGAAGCACTCGCGGCGGTGATAGCTTACGCCTTTAATCAATTGAAAATTAAAACCATTGAAGCTTACACTATTCCTGCAAATGCACGTTCGCTTAGCTTGTTGAATAAGTTCGGATTCGAAAAGATCCCTAACCCACAGGGTGATAGTCCTGAAGTAATATATGCGCTTTCTGCTGATAAATAATCTCGCGCAATTGCTTGCCATCTGCATTGTAATATAATTTTATATTTGCACCATGAGTAAGCTTTGGCAAAAAACAACCAATGTAAATGAACTGGTAGAAAGTTTCACCGTAGGTCGCGACCGTGAGTTCGACAGCCAGATGGCCGCTTTTGATGTACTGGGATCGCTGGCGCATACCCAAATGCTGCAAAGCATTGGTTTGCTTAGTGCCGATGATTTGGCATTGGTTCAGCGTGAGTTGAAAGGAATATATAAAACCATTGAGGATGGCAGCTTCGTTATTGAAGATAATGTAGAAGATGTACACTCGCAGGTTGAGCTGCTGCTTACCCGCAGCATTGGCGATGCCGGTAAAAAGATACACAGCGGTCGTTCACGTAACGACCAGGTTTTAGTCGACCTGAAACTGTTTTTCAGGCACGAACTGCAACAGGTAGTTAACGAAACCGAAATACTGTTTCGCCAGTTAATAGAACTAAGTGAGAAACATAAAGATGTGCTGTTACCCGGCTACACGCATTTGCAAGTAGCCATGCCGTCATCATTCGGTTTGTGGTTTGGCGCTTATGCTGAAAGCCTGGCCGATGACCTGGAACTGGTATTGGCCGCTTATAAGATCACCAACAAAAATCCATTGGGTTCGGCGGCCGGTTATGGCTCGTCGTTCCCGCTTAACCGCACTTTAACTACGGAGTTACTTGGCTTCGAGAGCCTGAATTATAACGTTGTTTACGCGCAAATGGGGCGTGGTAAAACCGAACGGATTATTGCGCAGGCATTATCGTCGATAGCGGCAACCCTGGCTAAGATGGCTATGGATCAAGCGCTTTACTTAAGCCAAAACTTCGCTTTTGTAAGCTATCCCGATACACTCACCACCGGCAGCAGTATTATGCCGCATAAAAAGAACCCCGATGTTTGGGAAATTATGCGTGGTAAATGCAACCGTCTGCAGGCGCTGCCAAACGATGTAGCCATGATGACCACCAACCTGCCATCAGGCTACCACCGCGAGCTGCAATTGCTAAAAGAACTATTATTCCCTGCATTTACCGAGTTGAAGAGCTGCCTGCACATGGCAACCTTTATGCTGCAAAATATCACCGTTAAAGAAGATATCCTGAACGATGCCAAATACGCTTACCTGTTTAGTGTAGAAGAGGTGAACAGGCAGGTATTGAACGGCGTGCCTTTCCGCGATGCGTACAAGCAAGTAGGACTGGCCATTGAAGAAGGAAACTTTAACCCCGATAAAACCGTGAACCATACCCACGAGGGCAGCATAGGTAATTTGGGCAACGAACACATCGCCGCCGCTTTTGACCAGCTACTGGGCAATTTCAATTTTACTAAAACTGAAGAAGCTGTAAGTAAGCTGGTAAAATAAGTTGTTTAGTGTTTAATGGTTTATTAGCTTTATAAGCTGTTAAACACTAAACCTATGAAACGCATTCTCTCCGTATCCCTGCTGCTTTTTTGCTGCTGTTTCTTATCGTGCAAGCACGACGACGGCATTTATATTAAAGGCGACGTAAAAGGCATTGGCGACAGGTATGTGTACCTGTACCGTAACTTCTCAGATCATAAGCCTATTGATTCGGTACGGGCAACTGATGGTAAGTTTGAGTTCAGTTTGCACCCGGATACCGCTTTTAGTTCCTTTCTGGTATATATTACTTATGCCGATGAAAAGAATAAACAACAAAATCTTGCGGTTATTAATCCTTATGAAACCAAAGGAGAGGAGGTTCATCTTTATGCCGACTTTTTGTTAGAAAAAGGAGAAATTACGTTAACCGGCGATCTTGCCAAAAAACGGGGCGGCGTTACTTTAACAAACGGTGCCCAAAACGACTTCGCTTTTAAAAATATAACTCTACCCTATATCCGCATCAGCGGCGATACCAACAGGCGTGCTACACAATTTAACCGTATTAAAAAACTTGTGGCAGATAAGCCCGATGCCTATTGGGTGATGTATGCGATGGGTAACCTTAAGTATAGTTTTAACAAAAGCCAGGTTTCGGCAATATACAACGGGTTTGATGATGGACTTAAACAATCTTATGAAGGCCGTAAGCTTAAGCTGTTTTTGGATGAACGCCCTGCAACGGAAGATCAATTTTCCGATAGCGTATTTGCTGATAAGGATGGCAGGCAGGTGAACGTAGTTGATAGCACCAAGAAGCTCAACATGGTAGTATTTTGGGCCAGCTGGTGCGGCCCGTGCAGGCTTGAAATACCGGCATTAAAAAAAATAGCAAGCGAATTTAATGATACGGGCCTACGTTTGGTAAGTGTATCCATTGATAAAGATAAGGCTGCATGGTTAAAGGCTATGGAGCAGGAGAATATGAGCTGGCAGCAGCTTATTGTGCCGAAGGCTGATTTTAGTACCGCTGAAGCAAGGTACAATTTAGGTTCTATTCCGCAGATCTATTTGGTTTCAAATAAAAACCACATTGTTAAAAAAGTGATGGGTTTTAGCGAGGATAACGAAGCGGTGATGAAAACTTTTATAAGAGATTACCTTGCAAAAAACTGATATTTGCCGGTATGAACTGGATCTTGTTATTTATTGCCGGCCTGTGCGAAGTAGGTTTTACCACCTGCCTTGGCAAAGCTAAAGAGGCCGCAGGTAACGCGTATTATGGGTGGATAGGCGGCTTCCTTGTTTTTTTAACGGTGAGTATGGTGTTGCTGTACAAAGCTACCCAAACACTGCCATTAGGTACGGCTTATGCAGTGTGGACGGGCATCGGCGCTGTGGGTACGGTGATCATCGGCATTATCTTTTTTAAAGAACCTGCCACGTTTTGGCGCTTATTTTTCATAGTAACGCTTATCAGCTCAATTATAGGGCTTAAGTTTGTATCCACCTCACACTAATTTTACTCATGAACGGACAAAACAGAAGCGATATATATCCCGGTTTAGAGGTTGATATCATCCTGAAAAAAGATCAGCGCAGCGGTAAATTTACCCGCGGGATTGTTAAAGATTTGCTTACCAGTTCGGCTTTTCACTCACGTGGTATTAAGGTACGTTTAGAGGACGGACAGGTAGGCCGCGTAGCCGAAATTATAGAGGAAGATTAACGAAGCCTCTAATAGCTATCTGATTTAAAATCTGCATATTTGATCATACATCTGTTATCAAAATAATGCCTGCCGTAAAACCCCAGTTACCCAAAAGCTTTTTCTTTCGTCTCGACGCGCACTTTAGGGTATACGTTTCACTGGCGGTGGCTATCGGCGCTTTCTTTTGTTTCAGGCATTTAACGGTTCCGGCGGTGGCATTGGTCACCTGGATAGCGTTTGCCTTTACCGTTATAGTGCTCGATTGGATCATCATTATTTGGGCGCATCCGCACGAGATCCGCAGGATTGCCAGTCTGGAAGATTCCAGCCGGACGGCCATCTTTCTTTTCGTAATAGGGGCATCGCTCATTAGCCTGCTGGCTATATACCTGCTGCTCAAATCATCAAAGGGCCATGCCGATGATGAGATCACTACCAACATCTTCCTGTCGATGACAGCCGTATTGGTTTCGTGGTGGCTGGTGCATACTTTGTTCAGTATGCGGTATGCGCATTTATACTACCAGGAGATTACCGATGATGGTAAAAAAACGGTAGTTGGCGGTCTTGATTTCCCGGGGAAAGAAGACCCTGACTATCTCGACTTTGTATACTTTGGCTTTGTAGTAGGGATGACTTTCCAGGTATCGGATGTGGAAATCACTTCACGCCCCATCCGACGTTTAACGCTGATGCACGGCTTGGTTTCCTTCGCTTTTAACACCGCTATTGTGGCTTTGAGTATCAATGTGATATCGGGTCTGGTATCGGGTTAATTAATTAATACAAATGGCTTTACGAATTATACAGATTGAAAATCTCCATAATATTTCTGCTAAACCAAAAGCAGGCGACAGGAAATGGCTGAAAAAACAGCGTAATCGTTACATCCGCAGAACTTCTGTATTGGAAGAGCCTTTTACAAAATACAAAGGGTGGGAGTATTAAGTGCCGGGTTAAGGTCATCACCACTGTATCATCTTTTATACAGCACCGCAATTTAACATAGCCGTAATTTAAAATCGATAAATTTGCGGCATGAAATACTGCCTCTATTTGCTGCTGATCATTTTTTCATTACCTGCTTTTAGTCAGGAAGATACCATTCAAAAGATTACCCCCGGAAGAAAAAATAGCCCCGAGCAACAAAAAAAGCCCTACGTTATACTGATTTCTGCCGATGGTTTCCGGTACGATTACGCGGTTAAACACCACGCCGACCACCTGCTGGCCTTTGCCGATAGCGGTGTACGCGCTGAATCGATGATCCCTTCGTATCCTTCGGTTACCTTTCCAAACCATTACGCCATGGTTACGGGCTTGTATCCATCACACAGTGGCTTAGTGAACAATACCTTTTACGACCGCGACCGCAAAGATTTTTACAACATGAGCAATAAAGCCAAAGTTGGCGATGGCACATGGTATGGTGGCACCCCGCTTTGGATATTAGCCGAACAGCAGCAAATGCTGGCTGCAAGTTTTTACTGGGTAGCATCAGAGGCGGCAATAAAAGATATGCGCCAAACTTACTACTATACCTATAACGAGCAGATCCCTATTCATGACCGTATTGAAACGGTAGTAAAATGGCTTAATTTGCCCGCCGAACAACGTCCGCATTTGATTACTTTCTATTTCCCGCAGGTAGATCACGACGGCCATGTGTACGGCCCCGATGCGCCTGAAACTGCCGAAAAGGTACACTTTGTTGATTCGGCTGTATATGAGTTGAACAAGGCTGTTAAAACTACCGGCCTCGATGTTAACTTTATCTTTGTGGCCGACCACGGAATGACCAGGGTTGATAACCAAAACCCGCTACCTGTTCCGGACGCTATTGATACCTCAAAATTTGTAGTATCAGGCGATGGTATTTTGGTAGAACTATATGCCCGGAACAAAGCCGATGTTAAGCATACTTATACCGAACTAAAAAAGGAAGCGAAAGATTATGATGTCTATCTGGCTACTAACGTACCTAAGCGACTCAATTACCGTGCATCCGATGACTGGCATAACCGTATTGGCGATATATTGCTGATCCCGCGCTATCCAAAGGTTTTCAATCTGAACAACAAAAAGAAGCTGAACCCCGGCTGGCACGGCTATGATCCGTATGTGATAAAGGATATGCATGCTACCTTTTTTGCCTGGGGGCCGCAATTTAAAAAGCACCTCACCATCGCGCCCTTTAAAAACGTAAGCGTATTCAATCTCATCAGTAAAATTTTAGATTTGAAGAACACCGAGAAAATAGATGGCGACAACAAACTGGCCGATAAGGTGTTGCTTAAAAAATAATATTGATGAAACTACTGCTTAAAATATTCCTCATTACTTGTTTTCCTGCCATGCTAATGGCGCAGGATACTACTGTAGTTAAGGCACAGGCCAGCAAAGTTGCGCAGGCTTTGGTTACAGGCAATTATAAGGTTGTGGTTGATAATATGCATGCCAAAGGGATACAGCTGGCGGGTACAAAAGAGAAAATGCTGCAAGTATTAACCGCATCGATAACTGATCTCAAAACCAAGGGATTAATCAAAATTGAAGCGGCATCAATCGGCTCGCCGGGTAAGTTTTATAATGCAGGTAAGGAGATCCATTGCCTGATACCCGAAACCACAACACTTAGAATGACCACCGGTCGCATAGTAATGCACAATTACCTGCTGGCTATCAGTGGCGATGGGGGTAAAAAGTGGACTTTCCTCGATATCAACTCCAGTACCTACAACAAAGTACCCCAACTCTTCCCCGACTTTAACAAAGACCTTATTATTCCCGAACCTAAACAGCCCGATTACTTTAAAGATTAATTACTTGTTGTAATAATCCCAAACCAAACGGCTTATTTTGGCAATTACCCCTTCGCGTTTGGCTTCATCGGCATGGGTATCGGTAATCAATACAGCTATGGCTATTCGTTGGCCGTTGAGTAAGGTAATAATGCCTGCATCATTAGTGGCCGGAGAGAGGCCCTTATCATTAGTACCTGATGAACCTGTTTTATGTGCAACTATAGCATCCGCAGGTAATAACCCTCTTAAGCGTTTAGGTCCGGTAGTGGTTTCCCGCAGTATTTTGTATAAAAAGGCGTTGCTCGTTTTTGATAATACACTGCCTTTGTCTATCAATTTTAATAAACCTGTAACAGCCGTAGCGTAACACCAATTGCTATACTGAACGTTCCACGCGGTTGCCATTTGCGCTTCTGAAGCTTTTATGGCTATGTTTTTAATACCGAGGCTATGTATGTAGCGTTCTACCACGGCAGGGCCGCCAATGCGGGCCAGCAAAATATCGCAGGCATTATTATCACTTTGCGATACCATGTAACTCAACAAGGTGCTTAGCGGTACCTTCACATTACCGTTTGGATACTTGTCGCGCAGCGGACTCCAGGTATCTTTAAGCAGTTCGGCTTTGGTGATGTATAGTTGTTGGTTTAGTTGTAGCTTGCCTTTATCTACTTCATGTAAAACGGCCATGGCTATTGGTAGTTTCATTACGCTGTGCATTACCACGGGGCTATAACCATTCAGCGTTAGCGTATCGTTTGTTTTGAGGTTTATTACCGATACGCCTACTTTGCCGTCAATGGTGGCGGCAACCTGTTGTATCTGTTGCCTGAGTGTTTTTTGCTGGGCTTTTAAGGCAAATACAGGTAATACCAGGCAAATTATGGCGAAGCCAATTGTTTTTAATAAGTTATTCATAGATAAAAGATGCACACAAAATTAATACTTTGCCTGTTGTTTATGCGGGCTTTTTAATTAACTTTTGCCTGTAATTATATACCGATATGGAATTTGGAAAGGTGGCTCCACAAGAGATTGTAACAATTGATTTCAAGTTAGAAGATGATCCGCAATTTACAATTGATACGCTTGCGGCAGCAAAGGGTAAGCAAGCGCTTGCTGTGCATGTGGGTTGTGCCAAATGGGGACGTAAGGAGTGGGTAGGGATGATCTATCCGCCTAAAACAAAGGATGCCAATTTTTTGGATGAATACGTTAAGCATTTCGATTGTATTGAACTCAACGCTACCTTTTACCAGGTATATGGCCCGGCAACCATCAGCAAATGGAAAGAGAAAGCCGAAACCAATCCCGGTTTTAAATTTTGCCCTAAATTTTCGCAAAGCATCAGCCATATTCGTCGCCTCAAAAATGCCGAAGATATTACCACTACTTTTTACGAAGGTATAGCCGCCTTTGGCGATAAGCTTGGTCCGCTGTTTTTGCAATTGAGCGATAATTTTACACCCAAGAGTTATCCTGAACTAAAAGCCTACCTGGAACATTTACCTACCGATGTGCCCGTATTTGTAGAGCTAAGGCATAAAGACTGGTTTGGCGTTGCCGAAAATCGCGATAAAGTATTCGGTTTGTTTAAGGAGCTGAACATTGGCGCGGTACTTACCGATGCCACCGGCCGCCGCGATTGCGTGCACATGATGTTGCCTACACCGCACGCCTTTATCAGGTTTGTAGGTAACGGCCCCGAAGGAGGCGATTCAGACAAGCAACGGATAGATGAATGGGTGGCGCGGATAAAGCAATGGGCAGATATAGGCCTGCAAAGCCTATGGTTTTTTATGCACCAGCACGATGAACGCCACTCGCCCGAGTTAAGCGATTATGTATCGGAAGAACTGAACAAAGTACTCGGCCTTAATTTGATGCGGCCGCAGTTTTTAAATAAAGCAAAGGGCCTCTTTGATTAACTAATAGCGTACTACAGGATCTTAAACACTTAGATCGCCGGTATTCATTTTATTATCTTGCGCGAAGCTCTTCAATAGCTTGATCACCTTGCTGCCATCGGGGCCATTTAAGAAACCTATTTGCGCCGGGTTAATGTAACCGCTAAACGCAGATAGTATATCGGCATTGGCTGACATGAAACCCATTGTCCAGCTGGGGAAGTTGCGGTTTGATATAGTGCCTACGGTAAGTAATATGATGTTCTTGTGTCGGGAGTCTTGCTCAATGCGGTTAAAAGTTGCGGATACCACATGTTGCTCGCCTTCCAGTACCTGTATAAAAGTACCTTCAGCGTAAAGAAGCATACCTGTAATGTTGTCGCGGGCGTTAAGGTCCCTGCTTTCGGTAAGCAGGTCTGTTAATTCATACTCACTTAACAATTTGGTAGCCGTACTTACATAAATCAAGTAGTTCATTTCTTAGGGAATATTTCAGGACATAAAAAACGGCAAACTTTCAAATAAAGGTAGAAAAATATTCCCGTTTGGAGTAATATCCTTAATTATATATTAAAAATTAATTAAGCCGTAAAGCTGTTATTTTCAACAAAGGTTTTTAGTATAGTTAGCGGCAGCGGCGGCGCTTCATCGCGCTCTAAATTTATTTGCTGCGGGTTGATATAACCTTGCAGGGTTTTAAGTTCTTCGGCTTTTGGCGCCATAAAACCCATCGACCAATCCGGAAAGCTGCGCGCATCGGTATCACCGGTCACCACTTCTATAATGTTCTTGTGCCTTGTGTCGTTTTTTATTTTCTTTACAAAGAGCTCAGTAACCGCCTGTTCGTCGCCTTCAAGCAGCTGAATAAAAATACCATCGGAGTAAAGGAGTATGCCCGTAATATTGTAGGTGAGGTTGTAAGTTCGGCTTGTGGCCAAAACTTCTTTTAGGTCATCATCATTAAGCAGGCGTGTGGCCGTGCTCATATAGATCAGGTAATACATAGTTTAATTAACGTGGTAATAACCATATAAACGAAAAAAAGTGCATTTAGATTTTACAAAGGCACATTTTTTGAAAAATATTTTCACTTAAACCTCAATAGTAAGGCTATCGTAAGCAAGTTCAATGTTGGGTGGCAGCTCCTGCGATATATCATGATGCTTGCCCAACCGGTGGCTTATGTGTGTAAGATATGTTTTTTCGGCGCCAATTTCCTGCGCGAAGGAAATGGCCTCATCAAGCGTAAAGTGCGAAATGTGGGTTTGCTTTTGCAGCGCGTTAATCACCAGTACCTTAGTGCCCTTTATTTTTTCACGCTCCTGCGCCGATATGGTTTTGGCATCGGTGATATAGGTGAAATCGCCTATCCTGAAACCGAGTACGGGTAGTTTATAATGCAACACCTCGATGGGTATAAAATGAATACCGCCAATATCAAAAGGGGTATCCTTATTAATAGTGTGCATGTTCACCTGCGGTATACCCGGGTAAGGCGAATCACTAAAAATGTAGGAAAACTCCCTTTTCAATGCCTCATGCACACGCTCAACAGCATATACATCAATGGCGGCTTGTTGCTTGTAGTTAAAGGCGCGTACATCATCCAGCCCGGCTACGTGGTCTTTATGTTCGTGGGTAAAAACAATGGCATCCAAATGTTTTACGCAGGCGCGCAGCATCTGGTACCTGAAATCGGGCCCCGAATCAATCACCACCACTTTACCGGCCGCCTCAACCAAAATAGACGAACGCAGGCGTTTATCATGCGGATCGGCAGAGGTGCATACCTCGCAATCGCAGGCTATTACAGGTACGCCCTGTGAAGTTCCGGTTCCTAAAAAAGTAATGGTCACAGTTGCAGGTTAGTTTGTTGTAATTGCTGCAAAAACGCAATTTGTTTTTCGTCCAGCAGTTTGTGATCAATTTCCAGTTGATGAGTTAGCTCTACCAATGCCTGTATGCGGCTTTCGAGGTTCGAAAACCTGTTTACCACTATCATTTTGCTGTGTTGCAGCAAACAGGCGCCGGTTTTAAAGTTGCCTTTTTCATAACGTACCTTGTAGCCGCCGCTTTTAAGCAGCAGTTCCAATTTCTCCAGCGAATGGTTGGTTAAGGGTAGCATTAATCCAAAAATACTAAAACGGGGGCTTATTATAAGGCTCAAATACAATTAAAAAGTAAAAATAGACGTTGTAGCCTGTGGCAATATATTTAGTTTTGCCTGCCGATAGTTTCAATAAATACTTATACTATTATGCGTATCAATATCATGGGCGCGTCCGGTTCGGGGGTTACTACGCTGGGCGAAGCGCTCGCTAAAGAAATTGAATATCCTTATTTTGATAGCGACAAATACTTTTGGGAGCCTACCACCAATCCGTTCACTGTGAGGCGCGAAATTAATTTGCGCAACGCCATGCTCAGCGACGCATTGGCCGGACAAGAGCAATGGATATTAGGCGGCCCGGTAATGGGCTGGGGTTTACAGCCATACCCTGAAGTTGATTTGGTGGTATTTTTGTTTGTGCCGCCCGCTATACGGATGGCCCGTGTAAAAAAACGCGAGTTTGAACGCTATGGTGATGCCATTTACAACGGAGCGCGGCATAAGCAGTATGTCGACTTTTTGGCATTTGCTGCCAGTTATGATGATCCTAAAACTACAACAACCTCGCGCACATTACACAGGCAGCACGAATGGTTGCAAAGCCTGAAATGCCCGGTGCTTGAAATTGTAGGCGATACCAGCGTTGCCGATCGTTTGAAACAGGTACATGCCAGGATTGACAGGTTAAGAGCGGCCTCGGCATAAGTATTAGCGCCCGGCCGATGATTCGTTCCCTTGCCCGCGTATAAATGTTTCCTTTTTAACTTTATCCCTTGTTTGAATATTGAGGATGCTCATTGCGGGCGTGCCTTTAAGGTAGGCTATATCTTTAGTGTTTGTTTTTTGGCAGGTGGCTATAAAACTCGCGTCTATTTTTATCTGACTGATATCTGTTAGTATTTTACCGTTGAGCATAAACAGGTAGGGGCCTTTCTTGCCGGTATAGTAAAGAGCCACCTGCGGCAACGATAAAAAATTAAAGTCGGCAGGATTTTTTGATTTGATGTACACTGCGCCCGCAGGTCCTTCGTTTTTCATTACTGAAATCTCCGCGATCTTATCCATGTCAAACACAAATGTTTCAAGCGAGTTACCAAACTTTACCGAATCAAGATAATAAGCTGGTTTAGCAGCGTTATCGCTATGGCTTTGTGCCTGTGTGCTCGAAACAAAAGCAAATGCAATAAAAATAAGGGCGAAGAGGTTTTTCATGGTTATTGGTTTATACTATAAAAATACAAATAGTTGCCTGTTAAAAGCAACTATTTGTAAATGTTTTAGTTAAGCGTCTTTTTCCTGCTCTGCGAGTTCCTGAAGGCGTTCTTTGCGTTCTTCACGAAATTCTTTTATTGTATCGTCGTAATCTTCTTTGAGGTCTTTCAGGTCTTCGTTCATTTCTTTGCGGGCATCGCGTCTTTCTTCGGCATCATCATAATCGCCGTTTTTGTATTCGTCAATAATACTTTTACGATCCTGCTCGTAAGTCATTTTTTCGGCGACCATTTGAAGGTCAAACTCCATGTCGGCTTGCAGGCGGTCGCACTTGGCCTGGTTCTTAGCTATCAATGCCGGATCAGGGTTATCCAAAATCTGAATCATCAGTTCAGACATGGCCTTGAAGAATTTTGCACCCGATGCAGGTACCGGTGTAATAGCATTTTTGCCATTTACCGGGGCCGAAAAAACCTTGTTGGCTTTTTTGAGTACAATTTTCAGGCTGTCGCGGGTTGTCTTAGGCAGGTACTGTAATTGCGAAAGATCTTTAAAATTAAGGTTTGCCGCCGCGTTGTTTTGCTGCGCGAATGAAAAGCTGACAGTACTTAATAAAAGGAGGGCGAGAGAAAATAATTTCTTCATGATAAAGATGTTTTTTAGGTGATTTTTTTGGTGCCGTAATTTATGCAATTACACACAAACAACAACGTGTTGTTTTAGGTAGGATTGGTTTATACATGAAAGGTTTAATTAATATTAACAAAAAAGGACTGATCACTTAGAGCGACCAGTCCTTTTTTATTGATACTGTTAATGATCGATTACCTCAAATCAACTACTTCAACACCCGGGTGCGATTTTGGGTCGAAGCTGAAGTAGCCATCGGCAACTGATACGTTGGGGGTTATCGTTTTAAAAGTATAGTTGTATTTGCTGCCATTACGGTCGAACACCAAAATGCTATACAGCTGTTTTTTAACCTTATCAACCATCATCCTTATTTTAAAGAAAGGTGATTTAGCATCCTCCGGACTAAGATCAACCACCTGGTATACCTTGCCGTTCAGCTTTTGCGTACCTGTGAATACATACTTATATCCGTTCTCATAAAGGGTGAAAATTTGCGCGGGGTTAAAACCATCCTTGCCTTGCCCGGCATCAGCTACCTGTACCTCTTTGTCGGGGATATTGTAGGTCCACTGGGTTTTACCATCGCTGATAATTTCTTGGTCTATCACCGATTTTGCCGGCCCCTGCGGGCGGTACAAACTCAAATGAAACTTATTATCTTTTGTTTTGCTAATGATGCTGCCCGTTTGGGTTTCGTTAATGCCCGCCTGCTGATTGTTGATGTTCAGCGAGAAATCGGTTTTAACCGATGTGTACGAGCGGTACTTTTTGCTCAGGTCGCTTAATATCGTTTTGGCATCGGCATCCTTTTGTGCATACGCCTGCGTAGCAGCACCCGATAGCAGCAAAATATATATGAGTACTTTTTTCATGTTTTTCATTTTGTGTAATAAACCTCTAAACAACGTATTTGTTGCAGGGTTTTATTTTAGAGTGGTATTGTGGGGATTGGTTTAATGGAGTAGGTAACTGTAATGTTGTATCGACTCACCCCGACATTGCTTCGCTCGTCGCCCCTCTCTACGCAAGCGTAAAGAGGGGCTTTGTTTTTTATTTTTTTCCTACCCTCTTTGCGGCAAAGCCGGAGAGAGGGAGGTCCAGCGAAGCGTAGACCGGGTGAGTAGTATGCGGTTTATTTAACCGCACAACCTTGTCCTTACAATTCCCCCTTTTGCGACAACGATTCCAAATGGCGCTCCAGACTATATTCATCAGGATAAAGTACATCGCGGGCTTTGCTACCTTCAAATGGGCCAACAATGCCTGCGGCTTCCAGCTGATCGATGATACGGCCTGCACGGTTATAGCCCAGTTTAAGCTTACGTTGTATCAGCGAGGTTGAACCTTGCTGGTGTAGCACAATAAGGCGCGCGGCATCTTCAAACATCGGGTCGCGGTCATCCGGGTCAAAATCTTTTGGACTGCTGCCTTCCGCGCCATCGCCCTCATATTCGGGCAGCATAAATGCTGACGGGTAGCCGCGTTGTTCACCTATAAAGTCGGATATTTTTTCTACCTCCGGAGTATCCACAAAGGCGCATTGCAGACGGATAAGATCGCTGCCAGTTGACAGCAGCATATCACCACGACCGATCAACTGATCGGCACCACCGGCATCCAATATCGTACGCGAATCTATCTTAGACAATACCCTGAAAGCAAGCCTTGCCGGGAAGTTGGCCTTAATAGTACCTGTAATAATATTAACCGACGGCCTTTGCGTAGCGATAACCAGGTGAATACCCACCGCGCGCGCCAGCTGCGCCAAACGGGCAATAGGCATTTCTACCTCTTTACCGGCGGTCATCATCAGGTCGGCAAACTCATCCACAATCAGTACGATGAATGGTAAAAAGCGGTGTTTCTCCGGGTTAGGTATTTTACGGTTGATGAATTTGGCATTGTACTCTTTCAGGTTACGTACCTGCGCGTCTTTCAGCAAGTCGTACCGCTGGTCCATCTCAATACAAAGCGAATTGAGGGTGTTGATCACCTTTTTGGTATCGGTAATAATGGCATCGGCCTCGCCCGGAAGCTTGGCCAAAAAGTGACGCTCAATTTTACGGAACAGCGTTAGCTCCACCTTTTTAGGGTCAACCAGTACAAATTTTAGTTCGGCAGGGTGGCGTTTGTACAACAGCGATACCAGGATGGCGTTGATACCAACCGATTTACCCTGGCCGGTAGCACCTGCAACCAGTAAGTGGGGCATTTTGGCCAAATCGGCAATAAATACTTCGTTCGATATGGTTTTACCCAGCGCGATGGGCAGGTCCATCGGCGTGTTCTGGAACTTTTCGGTAGCCAGTACACTGCGCATCGATACCATTTCGGGATGCTGATTAGGCACCTCTATACCAATTGTACCCTTACCCGGCATCGGGGCGATGATACGTATGCCCAGGGCGGCAAGGCTCAGCGCTATATCGTCCTCCAGGTTTTTGATCTTAGAGATCCGCACACCCGGTGCAGGTATAATTTCGTAAAGGGTAACTGTTGGGCCAATGGTCGCTTTTATCTTATCAATCTCAATGTTGTAATGATTAAGCGTTTCAACAATCTTATTCTTGTTGGCCTCCAGTTCCTCGGTATTTACACTGATCTTGTTTGAACCGTAATTTTCCAGTAATTCAAGCGGCGGATATTTGTATGATGCCAGATCAAGCGTAGGATCGTAGGTGCCAAACTGGGCTACTAAATCATTCGCTTTTTCATTGTCGGTCTTCTCTATATTGAGTATAGCCGTTGGGCGAGTGGTTTCAACGGTTAAAGGTATCTCGTCTTCAGTTTCAGGTTCGTGCACGGCAGATACATCGGGCGTTAGCACCAATGGCTCATGAAAAACAGGATTTTGTACCAGCGGCTGCTGTTTAAGCGGCTCGGGGCGTACCATTTCTTCTTCGAGGTTTGCAGGGTTGTTAGCCAGCCTGTCGCGTACGGTATTAGCGCCGCCGCGGGGCCACTCTACAGGTAAAGATGGCTCTTCGTCAAGCAGGTCAACCGGTTCAGGCACCACATTCGGCACGGTATCGGCAAGGGTAACCTTTTTACGTTCGGGTATTTTAAAGTCGATATTATAAGCGATGATGAGCACCGTTAAGCCCGCGAAAACTAATACACCGGCAACACCGGTATGGCCTATTTGCGCATCTAAAAGGCGGTTGCTCCAAAAGCCGAACTCGCCCTCTAAAAAGTGCGGCGTATCGCTGATAAAGGCATGAAAAAAGCCCATCGTTACGGATAAAAATACAATACCGAACAAGGCGTAAGCAATGGTTTTACTTAACGAAAGCAGGCGTACTTTAAACAACAGGCGATAGCCTATCACAAAAAATACAAACACAAATATGAACGATGCTATGCCAAACCACTGGTAAATAAACTGGTTTGCCAGCAGCGCGCCAAATTTACCCAGCCAGTTATCAACAATAGGGTCGATGTTTTTGAGGGCGAGTTCCTGCGTGGTTTTAAGCAGGTTGCCCCAACCGCCGTTAGCCTTTGATACATAACTTTGATCTTCCTGCCAGGTGAACAGGTACGAGGTGAAAGCGGTTAAAAAGAAGATGGATATAATTAAAAAAAACAGCCCCAGCACCTTGGCAATGCGGCCATCCTTTAAATCAAACACCGGCATTTTTATTCCCTTATCCTTCAGTAAACGTGCTTTTTCTCCTTTGGCAGCAGATTGGCGCGGTTGATTTTCATCCTTTAAAGTATTTGACCTGAACTGGTTCCCTTTTGGCGGCATCTGTAAAATCACTAATAATGTGCAAATATAAAGTTAATAGTTAACAACTAATTTGGTGCATTTTTTTAATTTTTAGTAATATTGAGTTTATGAGTACCGACCAACTGGAACAGTTTATTGCTGATGCCGACCTGCACGGTTTAACCAACCTGCTTGCCGCAAATCCCGCGCTGGCGAAGGCTTCAACCAGCCTTAATATTTCGCCGTTAATGCTGTCGTGTTACTACAAAAAACCGGCTGTTACCGGCTTGCTGCTTAATTATTTAGAGGAGATCAACCTGTTTGAAGCCGCTGCCGTTGGTAAGCATGATGTGGTAATCCAACTGCTTACTGATTACCCCGATGCGATAGATAGTTACTCCGATGATGGCTTTACCCCGTTGGGGTTGGCCAGCTATTTCGGGCAGTATGAAGTAGCCAAATATTTGGTTGCCAAAGGTGCCGATGTTAACTTGCCATCTGATAATGGTTACCGCGTTTTCCCGCTGCACTCGGCCGCGGCAGGTAACTTTACCAATATCGCGGTGATGCTGATTGAGAACGGTGCCGCGGTGAATATTAAACAGCAGGCAGGGGTAACCCCATTGCATTCGGCCGCGCAAAATGGCAATATCGAACTGTTGATAATGCTGCTTGAACACGGTGCCGAAGTAAATACCCGCATGGAGGGCGGCAAACTCCCCGCCGACCTCGCCAATGAAAAAGGCTTTAATGATATAGCCGCAATACTGGAACTTTGATCAATACACCTTTTGGCATTTATTACAGTAATAGCACCATCGCTTGGTTTTGCCTAATTCCTTTTTATGAAAGGGGATATGGTTGCGCGGACATTCTTCCTGTTCATAAGCCTGCCAGTGCTTGCTTAGGGTATTGGCTTTCTTCTGCTCTAAAAACTCAAAGCTGTATTTAATAGTTTCGTTGATCAGTTCTTTCAGCTTTTTATCACTAATGCCCGAAGCCTTGCTTTCCGGGTGGATCTTGCACCTGAAAAGTACTTCGTTTTTGATGATGTTACCGACACCCGAAAAAATCCGCTGATCCATCAGTATATCACAAATCAGCCTGTCGGGTTTTGAGCGGATCTTTTTAATGGCCTTTGCTGTGCTCCATTTATCGGTCATGATATCGGCCTGCCAATCGTACACTTCGTCCAGCGGTTTTTCTATCAGTTCAATTTTAGCTATATAAAAATAAAGTATGCCATTGGTAAATTCCAGTTGAAGCACGGCGTTATTTTTACCACGCTCATCAATTTTATAAGAGCCAAAGAGCATAAAATGTACCCTTACCGTAAGTTGATGAAAACACAATAACAGGTGCTTACCCCAGGTTTTAATATCGGTTAGGGTTTTACCTTCCAGCAGTTGCGGGTCCATGCTCTTGGTATAACCATCGGCGGCCATTACCCTGTGGTGCACAAAATGTTCCAGCTTTTCTTTGGCAATAATTATCGACGGACCTTCGGGCATAATATTGGTTTAGGCTAAATACGCAAAGATTAAGCCAGTTAAGGTTACGAATTAAGATTGCCGTTCTAAACCTTTGTAAGGCGAAGGTTAAATTTGATATTGAAAATTTGAAAGTCGATATTTTAAATTACCTTTCCTTCACATACCACTATGAAAAAAACTGATGTACTCATTATCGGCGCGGGTGCTGCCGGTTTAATGGCTGCTTATAAGCTGGTTAAGGCCGGTAAAACGGTAACGGTGCTCGAAGCGCGTAACCATACCGGCGGCCGTATCCATACCCTCAATAATCAATTGTTTTTTCAGCATGCTGAGCAAGGCGCCGAGTTTGTACATGGCAATTTGCCGGTTACGCTCAGCCTGTTGCAGGAAGCTGGCATTCCTTATCATTCGGCCAATGCCGCCATGTGGCGTTATCATAACGGGCAGTTTGAAGAAAATATGCAGTTTATTGATGAGTGGGATGAATTGCTGGCTCGCCTTGAAGAGTTACAGCACGATATACCTATCAATGAGTTTATGGAGCAGGCATTCCCGGGAGATAAATATGTCCGGCTACGGAGTAATATATGGGATTTTGTATCGGGCTATGATACGGCCGATCCGCGGGATGCCAGCACATTCGCCCTACGTAACGAATGGAAAAATGAAGATATGGAGGCGCAGCACCGTATTGCCGGGGGCTACTGCACCATGATAAAATATCTGGCCGATACCTGTAAAGCAGCCGGTAACGCTGTAGTACTGAACGCCGTAGTGAACAAGATCCAGCTGTTACCCAACGGCATTAAAGTATTCACTACAGATGAGGTTGCTTATGAGGCTGATAAGGTAATCGTAGCCGTTCCGCTGGGTGTTTTAAAAGCTGCCGGGGGCGAACAGGGCGCGATAGTTTTTGATCCCCCAATCCCCGAATACAGCAAAGCCATACAGCAGTTAGGATTTGGCGCCATAATAAAGGTGTTATTAGAATTTGACGAGGCTTTTTGGGAGAGCGAAGCGGTAACAGCAATGGCTGGTACAAGCCTGAAGAATATGGGCTACCTGTTTTCGAAGGAGGCTATTCCCACCTGGTGGACACAGATTCCGCAGCAGTCAACCTTGCTTACCGGTTGGCTTGGAGGGCCTGCGGCATTTGACAAAAAGGATGCATCCGCAGAAGATATACTGAAACTTGCCTTAACCTCATTAGCCAATATATTTAAGATAGATGCCGATACGCTGAAAGATAAACTGATTGCCTGGTATGTAGCCAACTGGACAGCCGACCCGCTAACCCGGGGATCATACTCCTACGATACGATATACAGCTCCGAAGCAAGGAAGATCATGAACTCACCCGTAGAAAACAAACTATTCTTCGCCGGAGAATATTTGTATGATGGTGCCGCCATAGGTACTGTAGAAGCCGCCTTGAGCAGTGGGAGTGGAGTGGTAGATTGTGTGTTGTAAGTCGTTGGTTATGAGATAGTAGATTTGAAAAAAATATAAAGCTGGCTCTGGCTATTCTCGCACGATTTTTTCTACATGAATTCAAATCCTCAGCGAAAACCTCTGCTATCTCCGCGGTTAAATTATAAACCCGTGCAATTAGAAAGTCTACACCTCACCCCGCCAAACCCTGTTCTCTACCCTTATCCTAACAGTAAGCATAGCCGCGTTGAGCAAAGTGAATATCACAGCAGTATAATACAGGTGAAATACCAGCGGAATGATGGCAATTTCGCAGATCACCTCCATATAGTTGGGGTGTTTGAAGTATTTGAAAGGTCCTTTGGTAACGGGCTGGAAATTGGGGATGCGGAAGATCCGCGTGTTCCAGTATTTGCCGAGCGATGAGATCACCCAGAATTTAAACAACAACAGCCCAATAAAAATAACCAGGAAAAGCGAGTTGATTGGTGTGCCGCCACGCCACAGGTATTCGGCAATGAGCGATACGATGAATAGGGTATGCATAGTCACCATAAAAGGGTAATGCTCCCGGCCGTATTCAATAGCGCCTTGTTGCAGCAAAAAGTGTTGGTTGCGTTTGGCTATCCATAATTCGGACAAGCGTTGTACAATAAACAGACTGATGAATATGGCGAAATACATTAGGCTTAGTTGTTTTCCATTTTTAATAATACCATTTCGCTGGAGAACCCCGGCCCCATAGCCAGCATTAATCCGTAGCCATCATTAAAGCCTGCGTTTATAAACTTTTCCAGCACATACAACACCGTACAGCTCGACATGTTGCCATAGTCGGCCATTACCCCGCGGGTAAAGGTGAGTGCCTGTGGTTCAAGTTCAAGAGCGGTGGTATAGGCATCCAGTACTTTTTTCCCTCCGGGATGAAAGATGAAGTTTTTAATATCGCTTAGTTGTAACTGATGTTTACTTAAAAAAGCGGCAATATCGGCCTTAATGTTATTGTTGATAAATGTAGGGATATCTTTAGAGAACAGCACCTTAAAACCGGTATCCTGAAAATCCCAGCCCATTACTTCCAGCGAATCATAATACAACTTACTGCCCGATGCGAGGTATTGCACCCCGGTATCGTCAACGTGGTTATCGCCTTTGATAATGCAGGCGGCTATTCCATCGCTAAACAAGCTCGATCCTATAAAATTGCTCTTGCTGTAATCATTACGGATCAGCGTAAGCGAACATAATTCGGCCGAAACCAACAGCACCACGGCGTTCGGGTTAGCCTGCGCGGCCGTGTTGGCCTTTGCCATGCCCGATACCCCTCCGCCGCAACCCAGCCCCCAAATGGGTGTGCGGTTAATGTGCGGATTAAGCCGAATTTTATTGATAATGAGCGCGTCCATACTGGGGGTGGCCAGTCCGCTGGTAGATACGAAGATGATATCGGTAAGCTCACTTCCGGTAACGCCTGCTTTGGCAAGGCATTCTTCCACAGCCTGTACCGAGTAGGCGAGCGTGGTTTCAATATAGTCGGCGTTACGCTCCTCAAACGTATGCTCCTCTTTGTAGTAACTTAAAGGCTTGCAAAAATTACGGGTGATAATTTCGGTATTATCAAAAGCGTATATCAGCCTGTCAACCTGCGGAAAATTGGCCGCGAACATGGCCCGGGCCTGTTCCTTTACTTCCTGCTGATCGGCGCGATAGGGTAGATCTATTTTTGATACTGCTGCTATAAATGGCATAAATAAGTTTTACAGCAGCATTATTGAAGCCGCCGGGGGTAATAGTATAATTTACATCTGCTGCAAATTGTTTCGGCCGCGCTAAAGTATAAATTGCCGGTAAGCGTGCCTGTACTATACATACGTATGTAAACGCCGCGCAGTTGCCTAAGTAAATTTATATTAAATTATTATCAGCCTTTTCATAAACCAGTTTTTAAAATTGTATTTTTATACTACGCTGCTTAGCGCGCCATTATAAACCGTGAGATCATTAACCTGTTCAATATTATGCCTGTTGGCAGCAATGGTTGTGTTAACCACATCATGCAATGTGGGTGCTCAAAAAAGCGATGCCGATAATAATAAAGCAATTGATGGTAACCGGTACATCCCTTTTAATTCGGGAAGTAAAACCATACATGTATTTGTAGCTCTGTGCGATAATAAATACCAGGGCATAGTACCCGTACCTGCTAAAATAGGTAATGGGCAAGATGCTGAAACTAATTTATATTGGGGCGGATTATGGGGTGTACGTACCTTTTTCAACAAAAGCCGCGAGTGGGAATTATTAAAAAGCTACAATATTGATACGCTTATTTTACAGCGCCTAATTTATAAACACAAAACCGCCAATTTTTATTTAGTGGCCGATGCCTATAACGGCAAATACATAAAACGTTGCACTGCCGATTTTTTAAACAGCTGCGCGGGTAAAAGTAAAGATACGCTCACACTGAATAATACCATCGGCATAAACGGTAATGCCAAATTACTGGCTTACATTGGGCACGATGGATTGATGGACTTTAAGCTGAACGATGAGTACATGAATGTTGACCGGCAACAACGCGACGCTATTATTTTAGCCTGCATCAGTCAGCAATATTTTGCGCCCTATATGCGATCGAGCAATACCCGGCCCTTGGTGTGGACCACCGGACTCATGTGTCCCGAGGCTTATACCCTGCACGATGCACTATCGGCTTATGTTAAAGACGATAACGCAGCCATAGTGCGCAAAAAGGCAGCTATGGCTTATGCTAAATATCAGCATTGCGGCGATAAAGCTGCTTTGGATTTGCTGGTATCGGGGGTAAATTAATCCAAATGTTCCTTCAAACGTTGCACCAGTTTCGAAGCGCCCGAATCTGAATACGTTCCAAAGGCGTTTACCACTACGCCTTTAATGCCATAGTTTGGTGATGATACCGCATAAACCACCATCTCATCACCCGGATCAGTTTCACCTTCAAAACGATGGGTTTCATCAATCTCAAAGTCTTCCGGCGAAAGGCTTACCTGCTGCTCGGGGCAGTTCAGAAAGTCATTTTGGGCATCTACATTAAAATTGGCAGTATATCCGCGTTCAACAAGGTCATTAACGGCTTCGCTTACGGTATCATAGTTTTTCATAACACTAAGTTAGCAATTATGCATGGCATGTAGTGTTACGTAAACCTGGTTTCGCTAAATCTGAAAGTAATTTTTTCTCAATATCGGCTTGTTTAAATGTGTAAACTACAATACCCTTTTATACTTCCGGTATTCTTTGTCGGTTATCCAAATGTCCCTGCTTTTAAGGCATCGGGCACAAAAAAAACGGCGTATCGGTAAAAAGAACAAAAAGTTCCTTCCAATCCAATTTCGTTTTTTTGGATAATGATATGGGGTGCCGCACTTATAGCACCGCAAATCTGGCTTCTCATCGCTCATATAATTGGTTAGTACAATTGATTACGCTACAAATTAACAATTTGTTAATACAATATTTAGGTTTTGGCAATAATATTAACACCTATATAATAAAATTGTTACTAAATGCACACGCTATTGCCACAGCAATATTGCGCTTGTCATGTATTACAAAATATTATGCTTAGGTTAAAAATCTTCGTTTACAGCTTCACAGCCTATATTTTGTTGCGGTAAATGGTGTTCACGCGCCAGTTCTGCAAGCTTATCGGTTAATTGGTCGTCAATATTAAGGTCGGGGTCAAGCCTTAAGGTATAAGTATATATGGTGCTGTTATCGGCTTTATTATAATATCTGAAGTAGCTTAAATTGGTGTCCATATATAACAGAACACCTGCAATATAAAAAAAGTTTTATTAAAAATATCAGCCCTTTATGCCCCGCACGTTAATTACAATTACGCTGCTGTGGGGTATACCCAGGGTTGTACCGGGCGTAACGTTGAGGTAGAGTTTTAAATAGCCGTCAACAATGCCGCTCATTACACGTACGGTGGCTTTATAATTTTCGGGATAAATAAAAAGTTTAGGTTTACGGAAGTGCAGCACGCCCTTATCATCCACGTAAACGGTGAACGCGTAGCCAAAATTAGCATAAGCCTTATTGATGGTAATGTTGTATTCGGGCAGCAAATAATCGGCAACGGCATCCAGGCTATTGGCCGAATCTATCTTCATGTAATTACGTTCAACCTTCACCAGCGGACTTTTGCTTTTTACCGTAGCGGGCTGAAGCGCGGCAAACGAACTATCGGGCACCTTAACGGCAAGTTGGGCTCTGCTGCGGATGTAATCGGTATCTTGTTTTGACGATTGCCCCATGCGGGCGATCTTACTGGCAGGCTGTTTTTTCAGGTATTCTTCGGAATAGAGTAATACGTAAATGTTTGAGCGCAGATTGTATATCGTTTTGCCGTCTACATTCATTACCTGCAATACCATGCTATCCCTGTTGGCCGTTTTCAGTTTGTACCAGGCATTGGCCATGTTGAAGATAGAATCGTGATCAAAGTATACCTTAAAATTGAAGTACTTATCGCGCTGCGGACTATACATGCTCACCGAATCTTCCGTCAGGAAATGCAATTTGTAAGAGGGCACCAGTTGAAAGCCCTGGCTATCAAATTTTAAACCATTGGCATAAGCACGCCGTACCTCGGTATATTTTACACCTACTATGGGTGCGAAAGATGGTTTGCCATCGTCGGCAAGGGTACCGGGTTTACCTTTTTGGTTACATGAAATATAAACGGCAGGAATTATTAGCAGCAGCAGTAACTTAGCAATTTTCATACATCCCAAAATAAAGAAAAAACCTGTGCATGAGCACTTAAAAATTGCAAAAAGCTTTTAGGCTGATGAATGCTGTTATTTTTTGATGGTGATATAGAAAGTAGCGCCTTCGCCAACTGCCGATTTTACATGGATACTGCCCTTCAAAGCCTTCACCAGATCTTTAACTGTGGAGAGGCCTATGCCGTTGCCCTTTTTATTGTAGCGGTCGGTTATTTTAAGGGTGAAATTATTGGCAAATATTTTTTCGTGGTATTGCTCGGCTATGCCCATACCGTTGTCTTGCACCTCGAAACGGTAATAGTCATCATCCTGATCAAAGCGGATCTGTAACACCCCCTGTTCTTTATCATTGTAACGGATGGCATTACTTATCAGGTTCAAAAAGATCTGCTCAAAAGCAACTGTTGATATATTGAGCATGTGATCGCCTTCGGGCAGCTTCACCTCAAAACTATGCGGAATTACCACCATACAAAGCACCCGCTGCAACAAATCTTCCAGGCTTGCGCGTTGCTTTTTGGCCAGCAAAGTAGCAGGCGTTTGCGAGTAGGTGAGCATTTCATCAAGCATGGTAATAAGCCGATTGGTTGATGTGATATTAAGATCAACCAGTTTGCCGCAGCCTTCGTCCTGCAGTTTGTGCAGACGGATTTTAAGCGCCTGCGAAGTAAGCAGGATACTGCTCAGCGGATTTTTAATATCATGCGCCGCCATCGAAGCGAATTTTTTGATGAACACATTGCTATCCACTAATTCCTGATTGGTTGCTTCAAGGGCAGCCATTTTGCGCCGGAGTTCCAGCTTATCCATCACCTGCTTAGCCAGTATCCTTAAAGCGTTGGCCTGCTCGGCTGTCAGTTTTTTTTGCTGATGATCAATGATACAAAGCGTACCTAACGCAAAACCATCCTCATTAACTAAAGGCACTCCCGCGTAAAAAACAATATTGGTATCGCCGGTTACCAGCGGATTGTTGGCAAAGCGCACATCGCTTCGGGCATCGCTGATCTCCATTATATCGGCAGGCTTAGCGATAGCATGCGCGCAAAAAGACTGGTCTTTCGGGGTTTCAGAAACATCGACTCCAGGGTGCGATTTAAACCATTGCCTGTCGGCATCAACTAAACTGATAAGCGCTACAGGTGTATGGCAAATTGCCGAAGCGAGGGTTGTAATTTCGTCGAAGTCAATTTCTGCGGCGGTATCTAAAATACCATAAGAATTGAGCGCAGCTAATCTTTCATCTTCATTAGCAATTACTGGGAATAGCGGCATAAGAGGGGTACGGTCAATAGTTTTAATTAAAGCTAACCTACGTAAATTTGGTAACTTGTAGTTTGGGTTTATCTATATTTTACACATACCTTAACATTTAAACACTGAGGTTGTTTAAATCAATTAAATAAAATATCCAATTGTTGCAATTCCGCTGAAATTAAGCATCTTTAAGGGATAGAAAAACCCTAAACTGTTTATGTTAACCACATTAAAGCATTACGCCTTACTTATAATACTATTGGCCATCTTGGCATCAGGCTGTTCACCGCTGGTGGTACCATCTGCATACCAGGTACCAAATGTAAAAGAACAGGGTGATGTTAATCTTACAGTAGCTACCGGTATATCGGCATTAAATGTACAGGCAGCGGTGGTGCCTGTAAAGCATTTACTGCTTACATCAGCCTACAGCAATAACATACACCATACTTTAAAGGGGAATATTTATAATCATACTACTTTTGGTATAGGCTATTTAACCAGCCCGGCTAAAGTGCAGTTTGGTACGCTGTTCATATACGGCTTTGGCAAAAGCCGCGATAATAGTATCGACGAAAACGAGGGCAACAAAATATATCACCATACCGGCGTAAAGTATAAAGATTACCAGCTACAGCCTTACATGAATGTTAAAGCAGGCGAACATATTGATTTTTATACCGGCTTACGTTCGTCGTTTATTAATACCTACGCGTATGACAGTAACGAAACCAGCCGCAAAAACCCGGGTAACATGTTTACCGCCGAGCCTTTTTTGGGCATGCGCTTAGGGTTTGAAAATTTAAAGATTGATTATCAGTTCGGTATTTATAAACATAAAAGAACCTATGTAAGCAGTGTTTCGGGCGACGCGTTACTTAATATGCACATAGGCCTCACCTATACTGTAAACTGGAAAAAGGGTTTTAAACTGTAGCATGCCTATTTACCGGCATCTACATCTTTTATAAATTTAATTATCCCGTTCATATATACCTGCTGATCATCCCACATAGCTAAATGGCTGCCGTTAGGGCAATATAAGTAGTTGGCATGGGACATTTGCTTGCTCATCCATTCCATATAACCGGGATCCATGGTATCATATTTTGCGCCTACGGTTAGGGTGCGCACCTTAATGTCTTTCAGCCTGGAGGTTATATCCCAGTTAACGAGCCTGCCGCCTGTTTTAAATTCGCTTGGCCCCTGCATCATCACATATATTTCGTTGTTGATGTGTTTAAAGGTTCGCGCCACAGGCTCGGGCAATTCGGGCAGGCGGCAAAGATGCTGACTGTAAAAGTGTTCGGCCACCAAGGCCTGGTAGGTGCTGTCCTGGTATAGTCCTTTTGCTTCGTAACCTTCCAAACTATCCACCAGCGATGGGCGCATTTGCTTGCGCAACAGTTTATTATAGTCGGCATAAGCCGGTATGCTGGCCATCATGTTGCCAACTATAAGGCCTTTCAGGTTGTTGGGATATTTAAGCGCGTACTCCATACCCAGTATACTGCCCCAGGAGTGACCTAAAATGTAGAAGTTGCTGTTATCCAGTTTCAGTGCTTTGCGCACCTGCTCTACCTCGTCAACAAAGCGGGGCAGTGTCCACAAGCTGCTGTCGCGGGGCTGATCGCTGTAGTATGATCCCAGCTGATCGTATTCTATCATCTCAAAACCCTCCTTAGGGAAGAAGCTTTCAAAGCACTCCATATATTCGTGCGTAGTAGCCGGACCACCGTGCAACAGCAAAATTTTAATACGAGGATTGTTGCCAATGCGCTTAGTCCACACCTTGAATTTACCCACAGGCGTTTCAATAGTCACCATTTTAATACCACCGGCCTGTACGCCGCTGTCAACAGGGGCAAAGTAAGTGGCCACGGTTGTCCCCTGGTTATTGCAGGATAATAAACCCGCAAGAAGTACGGCAAATGCGAGGTAAAGGAGCGTTTTCATAAAACTAAGATATTAATATTCTGATAATTAAACGCTCACACCTTTTGGTTGTTTTAATTATGTTGTGATTGGCTTTTTTAATTTTTATAATTGCAACATAGTTGCATATAAAAATGAATTTAGACTACGAAGTAATTATTATAGGCGGAAGTTATGCCGGTCTTTCTGCCGCTATGACGTTAGGGCGTTCGCTCAGAAAAACGCTCATCATCAATAGCGGTAAGCCCTGCAACCGGCAAACCCCGCGTTCGCATAATTTTATTACACAAGATGGCGATGCACCGGCCATGATTGCCGCAAAGGCCATGACCCAGGTAATGAAATACCCTGATATCACCTACCAAACCGGCCTGGCAACCGGTATTGAAACCATACCCGAAGGCTTCCGTTTAACTACTAAAGAGGGCGGAGATTTTACCACACGCAAGGTGATATTCGCTACAGGCATTGCCGATACCATGCCTGCCATACCCGGCTTTGCCGAATGCTGGGGGATTTCGGTTTTGCATTGCCCGTACTGCCACGGCTATGAGGTGCGTAATAATAATTTAGGGCTATTGGTAGATGCCGGCACCGCTACCGATTTTTACAAACTGATCCGTCACTGGAGCCCCATCATCACCCTGTTTACCAACGGTGCCAAACTTACCGAAGAGCAATACTCCCTTTTTGCCAAACGCAAAGTAACCGTAAGGCACGAGCATATAAAGCAAATTGAGCACGACAGCGGCTACATGAGCGATATCCACCTTTCGGATGGTAGTACGTTAACCCTCGATGCCCTGTTTGCCCGCGTACCCTTTAAACAGCACTGCGAATTGCCGCAAGCTTTAGGCTGCGCACTCACCGAAATGGGCTACCTACAAGTTGACGAAATGGGGCACACCAACATACGGGGTATATACGCGGCCGGCGATAATACTACCCCAATGCGATCGGTTGCCACGGCTACCGCGGCAGGCAATAAAACAGGCGCTATGTTGAATAAGGATTTGATAGATGAGGATTTCCTGTAGGTTTTTAATATGGGTTTAAGCTTGGTTTAGATTTTACCGCAGAGTGCGCGGAGTTTTTCATAGAGTTACGCGGAGGATTTTATAGCGTGAGGTAAGGGAGGAATTGGAGCAAGGGAGAAGGGCTTTGGGTTATCGCCAAACAAAAGCACAAACCTAACATACCCATAAAATGCGGCATCGTAAGTAACGGATAGCACAAGCCCTGCCTAAGCACAATCTTTCAAAGCTCCTTGCGCAGCCGCGACTTTTCTTTTTTGGTACTTTTTTCTTTTGAGAGAAAAGAAAAAAGTACATCCACTAACGTTCAATAAAGCAGACCCATTCCTAACGAAGAACTACAATCATATAACAACTCCTTCACTCTACTTAGGGTTACAACAAGGCATTAAAAAAATCAAGCAATCACTTCAAAATCCCTTACCTCTTTCTCTTCCCCATTAATGATAATAGAAAGCTGGTGCCCGCCGGTATAAAATACTCGGGTAGTGATAAGGCGGAAGGATTGTTTTCGGACAATATTCACTTTCGCATAGGGTTCATAACTCTTTTCACTGATCTTGAATACCTTTCTATTAAGTTGCCCGTTTGCTTTTTTGTAATAGATACCATATTCCAGGCGTACGGTATGCGGTTCGGGATTGTCGTTAACCACTGTAAAACTAAACTCCAGGCTATCGCCGATCTTTACTTTGGGCGTTAGCACCTCAAAAGCCGACAAGTGGATACTTTCACTCTTTAAACCGTAATGACTCAATATCTCTGTATGGCCCTGCTTTAACAGCGTGCGGCAGCCATGCTTAATAATGGCATCGGTTTCCTTGCTGAAACCTTTCCAGCGTGTGGCAAGGTCAATTACAATGGCAGGATGATCTTTAGCTATATCATTGATATTGTTAGCTACACTTCGGCGCACCCATTCGGAAGGATCATTCTTCAGGTTTTCAAGCAATGGCAGTATCGGCGCCGGATCTTTCTTTAAGGCCGGAATAGCCATAGCCCAGGGTAAACGTGGACGGCTCCCCTCACTGGCGAAACGGCGTACCTTATAATTCGGGTGAAGCGACCAGGCCTGCATCTGGTCTATCATCTGTTGCCCATATTTTAACAGAAAAGGTCGAACGGCGAATTCGCAACTTACAAACTGGGTAATGCTTTCAAGAGCATTTATTGATGTGTCAAAATCGTCAAGTCCGTAAGTTTCTATATAATCGGGGATGAACATATAGGCCAGCCCATCTTCGCCGATGCCGGTTTTTTGGAGTTGCTTAACAATATTAAGGATAGTTTTTACCGCCTCAGGATAACCCGCCGGTAAAAACCCGTGAAGCACGCGGGTAGTGTGCTTCATGCGTTCCTTTAGTTCTTTGCTTTCAAAATCAGGTGTGTAGATCTGCCGTTTAAATTCGGCCTTATCAAACGATGGCAGCACCGCACCGACGGCGACAGAAAGTGTATTATAAAAGTGTTCGGAGTAAAGATCTTTTAGCAGGCCCATGCGGTAAAAGTAAATTTTATATCAACTGCCGCGTGTATGGAGTTTTCCACAGTGTTGTGCTATCTATAATGACAAAGCCACCCTTTTCAGAGTGGCTTTGGTGTTTTATGCTTTCGGGCCGCCTGCGTCGAGGTTGAGCTCGTTTTGGAATATCTTGTTGTATTTGCGGCGATCAAACTTGTATAGTTTGGCTGCGCGGTATGATACGCCTTTTTGCTTTTCGGGCAACTCTTTTAAAAAGCCATAACTCAGCATCTTCTTACGGAAGTTACGTTTATCGAGCTGCTTATCCAGTATCACTTCGTAGAGCGATTGCAGCTGGGTAAGCGTAAATTTCTCGGGCAGCAAATCAAATGCTATAGGCTGATAGTTAAGCCTGCGGCGGATGCGGCGGAAGGCTGTCTGGAAAATTTCGGTATGGTCAAACGCCAGTGTAGGCAGTTCTTTTACCGGGTGCCAAAAGGCTTTGCGGGCATATTCGGTAATAGGAGTAAGCTCTTTTTGGCCGGTTAAACGTATCAGCGCGAAGTAGGCCACAGTAACTACGCGGCCCAGCGGGTGACGGTTTACGCCGCCAAAGGTGTGCAGCTGTTGTATAGGCATGTTGCGCAGGCCGGTAAGCTCATATAATATACGTTTCGCGCCATCATCAATGCTTTCATCGTGCCCAACTATGTTGCCGGGCAGCGCAAACCAGTCTTTAAAAGGTTCTGCGCTTCTCTCAATCAGTAGTATTTTCAGTTCCCCGGCTTCAAAGCCAAATATCACACAGTCAATCGAAAACGCCGAGTCGAACTTAGGTAAATCTTGTTCCAAATCGTTGGTATTTAGTAAAAAGTTAAATATATGCCATATATCGTAACAAAAAAATTAAAAATAAATTTAATGGTGTAATTTAGACACAGTATCTTCGTGGCATAATTTGAATAGCTTACATCAGATGCAAAAAATCTCAAAACTTGCTGTTCTTACCTCCGGCGGCGACGCGCCGGGAATGAATCCCTGTATTAGGGCAGTGGTAAGAACCGCCCTTTATCATGGCTTGCAGGTTACCGGGGTAAGGCAAGGTTATCAGGGTCTTATCGATAATAACATGTATGACATGAATAACCGTTCGGTAAGTAATATACTTAACCTGGGTGGTACTATTCTGAAAACAGCACGTTGTTTAGCTTTCCGTACCGATGAAGGTATGGAGCTCGCCTATAAAAACCTTAAAGCGCAGGGTATCGATGCTTTAGTAGTAATAGGCGGCGATGGTACTTTTACCGGCGCGCTGCGTTTTTCGCGCAAGTTTCCGGATATCGCTGTAATTGGCGTACCGGGTACTATTGATAACGACCTGTACGGCTCTACCTATACTTTAGGCTTTGATACCGCTACCAATACCGTTATTGAGGCTATCGATAAAATACGTGATACTGCCGACGCGCACGACCGTTTATTCTTTATCGAAGTAATGGGCCGCGACTCGGGCGCCATAGCCCTGCGTGCAGGTATATCATGCGGAGCAGAAGCTATTTTACTGCCCGAAAAAGAAACCGCTATCGAAGAGCTTATCGTGAGCCTGAAAGCCGGTCATTACAATAAAAAATCATCAAGTATAGTTATAGTAGCTGAAGGCGATAAGCATGGCGGTGTGTATGACATTGCCAAGGCAGTAGAGAAGGAAGTGAAGAACTACGATATTAAGGTAACCATACTGGGGCACCTGCAACGCGGTGGCAGCCCAAGCAGTTTCGACCGTATACTGGGCAGCAGGCTGGGTTACGCGGCGGTAAACGCGCTGATAGCCGGAGAATCGCAAAAAATGGTAGGTTTGCAGGCAAATCACATCGTACTTACAGATTTGGAAGAAGCGCTTAATCAACACGAATTTAAACTGGAAGACGATTTGATGGCGATGATGGAAATACTATCGATATAATTAATGATAGCAGTTGTATATAGCGGCTCACATTATGCGCACTGGCGTTTGGCAGATAAGGGGAGAACTGTGGCGTCTTTCAGAACCACGGGTATCAATCCTTACTTTAATGATGAAAAGCACATTATACAACTCTTCAACAAAAACATAAACCTCATTCACCACGCCGAAGAAATTAAGAAAATATATTTTTACGGCGCAGGTGTATCAACAGACGAGCTTAAGGCAACAGTGCGCAACGCGTTCTTCGCTTTCTTTAAGTTTGCCAAAGTGACAGTTGGGCATGACATTGATGCCGTTGCTTTGGGCTGTTGTAAAGAGAAACCCGGCATTGTATGTATATGCGGCAGCGGCAGCAACGCTGCCTGGTATGATGGCCGGAAAATTGCTCCTAACAATTTTGGATTGGGGTACATTATGGCCGACGAAGGTTCAGGTAATTGGTTAGGAAAGCAGCTGCTAAAAGGATTTATGAGTAAAACCCTGCCGGATAGCATCAGCAAAAAATTTGCTAAGAAATACACGTTCGACCGCAATGCCATACTGGATAAGGTATACAGGCAAAAGCAACCGGCGTTATTTTTGAGCTCGTTCAACGATTTTTTTATTGAAAACCGCGACGATGCCCATATAAAGCAATTGATTAATACAGGATTTGATAAACTGATCAGCACTTACGTATTGCCCTTACACAAACAGCACCCCGGTGTAGGGCTACATTTTTCGGGCTCGGTAGCCATGCACTTTCAGGATAACTTACAGGAAGTGGCGGGTAATGCCGGTTTAGAGATTGAGAGTATTGTAAGAACCCCCATAAATAATTTACTAACGTACTATACAAACAAAAATTAAAAATTATGAAAATAGGAATTAACGGCTTTGGCCGTATCGGCCGCCTTGCTTTCAGGGTAGCAATTGATCGCCCGGACATCGAGGTAGTTGGCATTAATGACCTTATTGAGCCAGATTATATGGCTTACATGTTGAAATATGATTCAACTCATGGTAAATTTAACGGTACTGTTACTGTTGAAGGTGGTAACCTTGTAGTAAACGGTAAAACTATCCGTGTAACTGCTGAAAAAGATCCTGCAAACCTTAAATGGAGTGATGTAGGCGCTGAAGTGATCATCGAATCAACCGGTTTATTCTTAACTCAGGATACTGCTCAAAAACACATTGATGCAGGTGCTAAAAAAGTTGTTCTTTCTGCTCCGGCTAAAGATGATACCCCTACTTTCGTAATGGGTGTTAACCACAAACAATTAAAAGCTGATCAAAACATCGTTTCAAACGCTTCATGTACTACTAACTGTTTAGCGCCAATAGCTAAAGTATTGAATGATAAATTCGGTATTGAAGAAGGTTTGATGAGCACTATCCACGCGGTAACTGCTACTCAAAAAACAGTTGATGGTCCGTCTGCAAAAGACTGGAGAGGTGGCCGTGGTGCTTACCAAAACATCATCCCTTCATCAACAGGTGCTGCTAAAGCGGTAGGTTTGGTTCTTCCGGAACTGAAAGGTAAATTAACAGGTATGTCATTCCGTGTTCCGGTTGCCGACGTATCAGTAGTTGATTTAACTGTAAAATTGAAAACTGCTGCATCTTACGAGCAAGTTAAAGCTGCTATGAAAGAAGCTTCAGAAGGTGATTTAAAAGGTATCCTTGGTTATACCGAAGATGAAGTAGTATCTGAAGACTTTAAAGGTGATTCACGTACATCTATCTTTGATGCCAAAGCAGGTATATCATTGAATGACCACTTCGTTAAAGTAGTATCTTGGTACGATAACGAGTGGGGTTACTCAAACAAACTGATTGACCTTGTTCAGGAATTAGGTAAATTATAATACCCAATTCTCTGCATAAACACACAAAGCCGACTTTTAGTCGGCTTTGTGTGTTTATGAGGTTTTTTTACCGATGTTGTAGCTTCAGGTGGTTTGAATATAAAAGAGTAGGGGCATTGTGCGATTCTCTCCCTTGGGAGGGTGTAGGGAGGGGTTTCATAGTTGTTTATTCTATGAGATGCCGCATAAACACCTCCCTGCCACCACAGTTCCCAACACACCTCTCCTCAAGGAGGGAATGAAAATCGTACAAGTTTAATCCTTAAACAAGTTCAGGGCCCCATTTATAGCATATTTAAATCACATCACTGCGAACGTAGTGAAGCAATCCCCGAGTTTACAGAGCGGCTCTGTATAGCTTAGAGATTGCTTCGTGCCTCGCAATGACGCGTTTTTAGTGCCGAATCCAAGCTTTACTAATAGGTTGGTGTTCCTATAAGTGATTTGAAAAAGAGTAGGGGCAATGTGCGATTCCCTCCCTCGGGAGGGTGTAGGGAGGGGTTTCGCAATTGTTTATCCTATGAAATGCTGTATAAACACCTCCCTGCCAACGCAGTTCCCAACACACCCCTCCTCCAGGAGGGAATGAAAATCCTAATGGTGCGCTTTTTACGTAGCCCCTGCTATTTGCAATTCATCAAATGCGCAGTATACTCACCTAAAAACGTATTACGCTGATCAAGATATTCTTCCCGTGTTTTAAAGCTGCGCTTATTTTTCGGCTGATTGGTGAAGTAAACGTATACGATGGTGTTATCTCCGGGGAAGAAAACGAAAGTACCCAGGTTGCTGCCCTCATCAATGCTTTCGCGGTTGATGCCATATATTTTATAGCCGTTGTAGCTCAACTCTATCAGATCGGTAGTTTCCATACCTGTAGAGTTTTTATTGATGAACTTCAGGCTATTAAGCAGGTTGGTTTTGTTAGCGGCATAACTTTCGGGCGATGATTGCTCAACTTTTATGTTCGCAAATTCAACCTTATACTTGTTGTTGTATTGTATGCGGTAAGCATCGGTAATAACAAAAGGCACTTCGCCGGTTTCGGTAATTATGGTACGGGTTTTGGCGTTAGGATCGGGCAAGTGTACTGCTTCGGTCGCTTTTAAGTGGTTCGCATTTTTGAACGACAGGTAGCAGCTTTTTATCTCATCCTTAACAGTAAAACTAAACAGTGTCCCGGTAATCAACAGGAGGGCAATAAGCAATATGGGTTTCTTCATGACAGATTTTCTATAAATTATGGAATGGGGAAATTTATAGGAAGACGATATATGGTTGAGAATAGTTGCAGGCCTGAGTGATATTTTTATTGTCGATTTTATTAGCAACCTACTATTGTAAACAATCCCATTACTTTTAAAAGAGAACCCGCAGGTGCTGGTTTGGATAGGTAAAGAGTGTGTACCTCCGAATTATAATGATTGGCTGTATTGATAATAAAATCGGGCAAGCCATCAGCATCTATATCACCAATAAAAATGATGCGTGTAAGGGCATCATCAAAGCTCCATTCGTAGGTTAATAGCTGGTCATAAATTTTACCATCAATGGTAGCTTTTACACGTAAAGAGTAATCAGATACTGCGAGATGCATGCTGCCCGGTATTTCAGGCTTGGTTTTACCTGTGGCGTATAGTGTAAAGGTGTTGCCCTTAAAATTAAATTGTTCTTTTTTGCCCGGCATAAACGATTGTTTCTTGATAGATACTGTAGTTACAGTAGTATCTGATAAGTTATCAAGGCCGGAAAAAAGTAATATAGCGCTGTCTTTAATGGCAGGGGTAACAAGCCATCCTGTTTTTTGACCATTTTCATCTAAGACGGCATCTTCCGCTCTCGTAAACTTAACTCCTGTCCACGATACATAGTATTCGTCACCCTTTTTAAACAAGCCCTTCCATTGCAAGTTAGCCGACTTGGGATTCACCTCATCATGATGAAAAACACCGCCGGGTAGCAGTACGGTAACGGGATATTTAGCATTATAGTCAGGTAAATTATGGGTCGTGGGGGTATCTAAAGGTGATGTCGTGTCTTTTTTGGCCGCTACATTTGATGTAGTTATTCTTGATGTATCTATTGCAACGATTGTTGTTTTTGCCACTTTTTGTTTACATGCTGATAAACAAATAATGGTAAATAGCAAGGCGAATAGGCGCATGTTGATTTAGGTTGTTCGTGTTATTTAAATCAAATATAGTAAACTTATAAATGAAATAATGGGGCAAGGTAGCAAGTAACTGATATAATAAAAAAAGCCTTTCATGCTGATACAGAAAGGCTTTGTGTTTGAAGTGTGATTCCATCAGGATTCGAACCTGAGACCTACTGCTTAGAAGGCAGTTGCTCTATCCAGCTGAGCTATGGAACCATTGCGAATATTTTTCGCGGTGCAAATATGCGAAAATTGAACGGGAATGACAATACCGATTTTGCCTAAATTTTACACCCTCTTTTTGATCCGGTTTTACACGCCATTTTATACCCGAAAACAGCAAAAGTGCTAAAACGGGTAAGCGTTGTTTTGTCTGTTAGCAAACAGGGCAAATGCACAGGTTGTAAACTGCCGGATGCCATGTTGTCAATTGTTGAAAAGAATTGTTCAATTAACAGTTAACCGCCTGATTTATAACCTCAAGGGCGAAATATCATCATTTATGCCATATTCGTATTGGTTTTAAGAGGCCAGCCGATACAATATATGGCACAAAGTATAGGGGCTATGTTTAAAAATCGCCACTTTTTTGAAAAAAAATCGATTTTTAGCAACTAAAGTGTTCTTATTACAATAAGTAAATCATACTTTTATCCGAATTATTATAATTAGAATAACACTATGATCATTATTGCCGACGGTGGCTCAACTAAAACAAACTGGTGCCTGGTTAATGAAGAGGGCAAAAAAGTATATTTTAATACAGAGGGTTACAACCCCTACTTTGTAAGTAAAGAATACATCATACAATCTTTACGTGATAACCTGCCTACTGACCTTCAGTTAGACAAGATCACCGAGGTTAATTATTATGGTGCAGGCTGTTCTACAGATGAGAAGCGTACGCAGATCAGGGTTGCAATGGAAGCTGTGTTTACATCATCAAAAGTGAACATCGGTCATGATTTGCTGGCTGCTGCACGCGCGTTGCTTGGCCACACTGAAGGCTTTGCCGCTATTTTGGGCACGGGTATGAATACCTGTACTTATGATGGTAAAAACATTCTGCAAAATATTGATTCGGGCGCTTATATCCTGGGCGACGAAGGCAGCGGTTGCCATATCGGTAAAAAATTACTGATTGATTACCTGCGTGGTTACATGCCCGAGGCTGTACGTAACAACTTTTGGGAAACCTTTAAACTTACACCTGATGATGTTAACGAGCAGGTGTACACTAAACCTTTAGCTAACCGTTTTTGCGCGAGCTTCAGCAAGTTTGTTTATGATAACAACGTGCATTTGGAGTACTCACGTAACCTGGTTCGTACCTCGTTCGAAGATTTCTTCCGCAATGTGGTAGTACGTTACCCTGATTATCAGAAATACACTTTCAACTGTATCGGTTCGGTAGGTTATAACTTCCGTAACGTGTTAGAAGAAGTGGTTACTGAAAACGGTATGACCGTTGGTAAGATCATCCGCTCACCTATAGATGACCTGGTGAAATTCCACCTTGACCTTGCGCCAAGCCAATTATAAGAGAAAAAGAAATTTATATATCAAGCCCCGTTGAGTAATCAACGGGGCTTTTTTGTGGGATTTTCTACTGTCATGGTAGGCATGGCCTGTCACCCTGAGCCTGTCGAAGGGTGCGTGGGTAATGGCCTCTGCGCACGATCCTTCGACAGGCTCGGGATGACAGCCTCGGGTGTGATTTTCTTGTCATCTCGACCGTAGGGAGAGATCTTCTTCTGTATACAAGTCGCAGACATGCATAATGAAGAAGATTTCTCCTCGTTCCTCGTTCGAAATGACAACATGCTTATAATGTTTGCTGACATTAACACGCCCTCAACCAAAACCCTTCCCACGGAAATATCATCGTAGTTTCCAGTTCTTCCTCAACCGGTTTCTTTTTGCGGCGTTTTTTGCGTGGCTTTTTGGTGGGTTTCTTTTCGGCTTTTTGGGTGGTGCTGCCCGCGGTTTTATGCCTGCGGAAGTTCCATGGTTCGGTAGGGTTGGCATCTTGCCATAAGCCCAGGTGTGCTTCGCGCGCCTGTTGCTCCAAGGCCGCCAGTTCGGGGTTGTTTTTGGAGTAGGCTTTGTACTGCCAGGCATAACCGTTCTTTACCAGTTCGTGGTTGATGTTGGTGCCATCAGTCAACAGCACCGTGGCCACGGTGCGGCCATAGCGATCTTGCGTGCCGCCTTGTATGCGCACTTCTTTGCCAAAGCATAGTTGAGCGGTAAACTGGCGGGCGGCTTGTCCGTACGCCTGGGCTTTTTCGGGGCAGTCAATTTCGGCAAGGCGAACGGTAATGTTCTTAAAATCGCTGCTGAGCAGTTCAATGGTATCGCCGTCTTTTATCTTTACTACTTTGTAAACGTCTTCGGGCATTTGGTTACATCCGGCAACAGCAATTAAAAAGAAGATCAGTAGCAGCCTCAGCTTATTCATGGCAATATAAATTTGCGGCTAAGGTAAGCATCTGTAAAAACAAAGTATTGCATACAGCCTTGTGCTTTATCAACAACTTAAAACTATATTAGCAACAACAGCAGCAAATGCAAATATGAGCAACAAAGCAGACCATAAACTCACTATATACCAGTTACTCCCGCGTTTATTCGGCAATGTAAACACCACCAATAAATATTACGGCTCTATAGAAGAGAACGGCTCGGGCAAGTTCAACAATATTAATACGCAGGCATTACAAGCCATAAAAGCCATCGGTTTTACCCATGTTTGGTACACCGGCATCATTGAACACGCCACCATGACGGACTATTCATCTCAAGGCATTACGCCCGATGATCCGGATGTGGTGAAAGGGCGCGCGGGTTCGCCGTATGCTATAAAAGATTATTACGATGTAGACCCTGATTTGGCGGTAGATGTGCCTAACCGTATGACCGAGTTTGAAGCCCTAATACAGCGCACCCATGCCGAAGGATTAAAGGTAATTATCGACTTCGTGCCCAACCATGTTGCCCGTACCTATAGTTCGGATGTAAAACCGGCCGGAGTGCGCGATTTTGGCGAGGATGATGATAATACCAAAGCCTTTTCTCCGCAAAACGATTTCTATTATATCCCCGGTCAGCCATTAACTATTCCGGGCGGATACAACCCCGGCGGCGATGGCTTTGCGCATCCGCTAAAGGATGGCAAGTTCGACGAAAACCCGGCCAAGGCCACGGGCGATAATGTGTTTAACGCCTACCCATCTATCAATAACTGGTTCGAAACCATTAAGCTGAATTACGGGGTTGATTACCAGGGCGGCTACATTACCCACTTTAACCCCGTGCCGCCGCTATGGAATAAGATGGTGGATATATTGTCCTACTGGACGGAAAAAGGTATCGACGGTTTCCGCTGCGATATGGTGGAATACGTGCCTTTTGAATTTTGGGGATGGCTGATACCAAAGCTGAAAGAGAAATACCCGCACCTCATCTTCATCGGCGAAGCCTACAACCCTAACGAATACTATAACTACCTTTTTAACGGCAAGTTCGATTATTTGTACGATAAGGTAGGCCTGTACGATGCTATAAAGCAATTAGTACGCAACGAACACCATGCCTCTACCTGGAATATCAATGGGGTATGGAACCACCAAACCAAAGGTTTCGACGAGCGTATGCTCCGCTTTATGGAAAACCACGATGAGCAGCGTATCGCTTCGCCGGGTTTCGCGGGCAATGCCTGGTACGGAATTCCGGGGATGATCATCACGGCTACGCTTTCAACCGGGCCCGTAATGATCTATTTTGGGCAAGAGGTAGGTGAACCCGCCAATGGCTCCGAAGGCTTTAGCGGTAACGATGGCCGCACCACCATATTTGATTACTGGGGTGTGCCCGATCATCAAAAGTGGGTGAACAATCACGCTTACGATGGCGGTCAACTATCTGGCAGCCAGCAGCAACTTCGTACTTTTTATGTACGGTTACTCAACGCCGTGCGCCATAACGAAGCCCTGCGCGATGGCGAATTTTATGAGTTGATGATAGATAACGAACGTCAGCATGGTTTCGATCAGCGTTTGTATATCTATCTAAGGTATACCGAAAACGCACGGGTACTGGTGATAGTTAACTTCAGCAGGCACGAGCGGGATATTACCGTTAAACTGTCCGAAGAATTATTGAACAGGCTGAAATTATCGGGCGCGTATGCGTTTAACGACCTGCTTACCGATGCTAAATTCGCTACGGATAATATTGCCGACGGCGTTTGGATAAAACTAACCGCCACAGGTGGTTATTTGCTGGAGTTTTGAAACACCCGAAAGCTTACCGACGTAGAAGCCATTGCCGTGGGTTGATCGTACCTGCGGCATGGACTATTGTGTTGAGGTAACAAGCGTAAATTGCAGCTTAACCTTCATTTAATCATTTTTTAATAAGTCCTCCAAAAAACGCAAAATGGCACAGATTATGGACTATTGTACGTGCTAAAACATTATATTGCATCATAGTTATTCTAATTAAACGCATTTTAATTACCACTAATTAAGTTAAATGGAAGATAACATACTTAACCCTAAGATAGTAGCTAACGAAATTGTAAAGGAAGAAGAAGATTTCAGGCATTTAAATAACCCTGCCGACGGAATTAAGCCCATTACCAAAAAATATTTGGGTGTACCAACCCATGTTGATAAGATAGGCAACAAGTTTTACTTTACCGATGGCGATGCCAAAGTGGAAATTGTGGTGGTAAACATCGAGATAATTCGTGTAAGGCTTGCCCCACATGGTGTATTTTTACCCGATTTTTCGTACGCCGTTCCCGAATTAAAACATAAGCATGTCCCGGTTGAACTGATAGAAAATGATACCGAGTTTATTGTTTCTACAGGCAAAGTAAACTGTCATATCCGCAAGGCCGATTTCTTTATTTCTTTTTCAGATAGCAATAACGTAGTTACCAGCAGCGATGCCAAGGCTATGCACTGGGAAGAGAATACAAAGTTTGGCGGTTACTACGTTTTCAGCACCAAGGAGTGCCATGCCGATGAGAACTTTTTTGGCCTGGGCGATAAACCTACCGAACTTAACCTGCGCGGCAAACGCCTTACCAACTGGAACACCGACGCGTATTCTTTCGGCTGGAACCAGGACCCGCTTTACCGCAGTATCCCGTTCTATATCAGCGTAAACGAGGGTATAGCACACGGTATTTTCTTTGATAATACCTTCAAGGCCTATTTCGATTTCGGATCGGAAGATAAAACCAAAACCAGTTTTTGGGCTGATGGCGGCGAACTGCAATATTACTATATACACGGGCCGCACATGATGGATGTGGTAAAAAGCTACCACATACTTACCGGCACGCACCCTATGCCGCCAATATGGGCGCTGGGTTACCACCAATGCCGCTGGAGCTATTATCCCGAAGCAAAATTAAGGGCAGTGGCCAAAGGTTTCAGGGCGAACAAGATCCCTTGCGACGCGCTGTACCTCGATATTGATTATATGGATGGTTACCGCTGTTTCACCTGGAACCGCAAGTATTTCCCCGAGCCTAAAAAGATGATACAGGAGTTGGCCGCCGATGGTTTTAAAACCGTGGTGATCATTGATCCGGGTATCCGTGTGGATGATAATTACCCTGTATTTAAAGAGGGTAAACAAAATAACTATTTCTGCCGCCGTAGCGATGACTACTTTATGGAGGGTCACGTATGGCCGGGCCGTTGCCAGTTTCCTGATTTTACTAACCCCGAGGTTCGCGAATGGTGGGGCGGTTTGTTTGACGAACTGGTAGAAATGGGCGTTGCCGGTGTTTGGAACGATATGAACGAACCTGCCGTATTTGGTTCGGGCACTTTCCCCGATGATGTACGCCACCAGTACGATGGTTACCGCGGTTCGCACCGTAAGGCGCACAACGTTTACGGTATGCAAATGGTGAGGGCTACGTACGAGGGCCTGCGCAACATCCGTAAAAATAAACGTCCGTTCACTATCACCAGGGCCGGCTATTCTGGCTTGCAACGCTATGCTTCGGTATGGACGGGTGATAACGTGGCCTCATGGGAACACCTGAAACTGGGTAACATACAATGCCAGCGTTTGTCAATGTCGGGTATTCCTTTTTGCGGTACTGATATTGGCGGTTTTAGCGGCGAGCCCGATGGCGAACTGTTTACCCGCTGGATCCAGGCCGGAGCTTTCTCTCCGTTTATGCGTGCACACTCGGCGGGTGATACCAAAGAGCGCGAACCATGGAGTTTTGGCGAACCGTATACTACCATCAACCGCAAGTTTATTGAACTGCGTTACCGCCTGTTACCTTACCTGTACTCAACCTTTTGGGAGCATCACCGTTACGGTTTCCCTATTTTGAGGCCGGTAGTAATGCAGGAACAGCATGTATTAAAGAACCATTTCCGCCAGGATGAATTTACCTACGGCGATAAAATATTGATTTGCCCTGTGCTGGAACCAGGACAAAAAAGCCGTATGGTATACCTGCCGCATGGCAACTGGTACAACTTCTGGACACAGGAAGTTGTAACAGGGGGCGAAGAAGTAAACGTACCTACGCCGCTGGAAACTATCCCGGTATTTATTAAGGCAGGTTCGGTAATACCCGAATACCCTGTAATGCAATACACCGGCGAATTTGCCATTGAAGAGGTAAAGCTGAATGTTTACTACAGCGATTACGAAGCCAACTCATTCTTCTTTGAAGATCATGGCGAATCGTTCGCTTACGAGCAGGACATTTACTCTGAAAAGAAATTTGTGGTAAACGGCGACGAACGCAGCCTGCACATACAGCAAAGTATGGAGGGTTTATATACCCCGCGTTATGATAACTATCATTTCAACGTGATCGGTCTGCCGTTCACCCCGTCGAAAATTACGGTTGACAGTAAAGAAGTAACCGATTTTAGTGTGAGTGATGAAAAAGTGCTCGAATTTAAATTCAGCAAAACATTCAAAACCATACAGATACACAAGTAATTATATGGGAGGCAGCTTTTGAAAAGCTGCCTTTCTTTTTTAATTAAGTTTACCTTATTCACCTCAAACAAAAAAGTGATTGTATATGTTCAATTATGATATATTTGAGCATAATCACAACCTCATGATGTCATGAGCTATATCGCCTTAAAGGGCTATCCACTATGGCAAAGCAAACCAAAAAAACCGCACCCGAAGTAACCGAAATTCAACCTGAAAAAGTTAAAAAGGCAACAAAATCAAAAGCTAAATCAAAACCCGAAGTCCCGGTAACGGAAACTACTGAAGCCCCCCCGGCAAAAGCCGCCAAAGGCAAAAAGGTAGCCGAAACCAAGGTCGAGGTAGCCAAGCCCGCAAAAGCCGCTAAAAGCAAAAAAGCCGTTGCCGAAACTGCTGTTGAGGTAGTTAAACAAGCAAAGGCAGTTAAAGCTAAAAAAGTGCCTGTAACTACAGAGGCTATTGTTGAGCCTGTAAAAAGCAAAAAGGCTAAAAAGGAGACAGCACCGGCACCGGTGGTAACAGAAACAGCGCCTGTAAACTTGCAGGCTGTTGAGCCATACAGCCGCTTTACTGATTTTGATGTTTCGCTGTTCCGTTCGGGTAAGCATTATAAACTGTACGAAAACTTTGGTTCGCACGTGGTAGAATACCATGGGGTAGTAGGTACTTACTTTGCCGTATGGGCGCCAAACGCGCAGTACATTTCGGTTATAGGTAACTTTAACGGCTGGAACCGTGGTTCGCACAAGCTGTTTGTACGCTGGGATGGCTCCGGTATTTGGGAAGGTTTTATCCCGAATGTTGGCGTAGGCGAAACTTATAAATACTTTATCAAATCATCATCGGGCGAGGAACTGGAGAAGAGCGATCCTTTCGCGCTTCGCTGGGAACTTCCCCCGCATACGGCATCCATAGTTGCCGATACTTATTACGAGTGGAAAGACCAAAAATGGATGGCCGACCGCTACCAGCACAACGCGCTGGATAAACCTTATTCGGTTTATGAAATGCACGTAGGCTCGTGGGCGCGTAGCCCTGAAAGTCCGGATGAGTTTTTGAGTTATACCCAACTGGCCGATAAGCTGGTGCCGTACCTGGTTGAAATGGGTTTTACCCATGTAGAGTTTATGCCGGTTGCCGAACACCCTTATTACCCAAGCTGGGGTTACCAGGTGAGCGGTTACTTCGCCGCATCATCGCGCTATGGTACGCCACAGCAGTTAATGGAGCTGATAGAGCGCCTGCACAATGCCAGTATAGGTGTTATTATGGATTGGGTGCCTTCGCACTTCCCGGGCGATGTACACGCGCTGTACCGTTTTGATGGTACACATTTGTACGAGCATGCCGATACCCGCAAAGGCTATCATCCCGATTGGAAATCATACATATTTAACTACGGCCGTAACGAGGTGAGGGCATTCCTGATCAGTAACGCGCTATTTTGGTTAGATCGTTATCATATCGATGGCTTACGTGTTGATGCTGTGGCCTCAATGCTATATCTCGATTACTCTCGCAAGCATGGCGAATGGGAGGCCAACATTTACGGTGGTAATGAAAACCTCGAAGCGGTATCTTTCCTGAAAGAATTTAATACGGCCGTATACGGCCACTTCCCCGATACGCAAACTATTGCCGAGGAATCAACTGCGTTTACAGGCGTAAGCAGGCCGGTATTTGCAGGTGGTTTAGGTTTTGGTATGAAATGGATGATGGGTTGGATGCACGATACGCTGAAGTATTTCCAGAATGATCCGGTTTACCGTAAATATCACCACGGACAAATTACCTTCAGTACCATATACGCCTTTACCGAAAACTTTATGCTGCCTTTCTCGCATGATGAGGTGGTATACGGCAAGCAATCCATATTAAATAAAATGCCGGGCGATGAGTGGCAAAAATTTGCCAACCTGCGCTTGTTATACAGTTATATGTTTACCCACCCCGGTACTAAATTATTGTTTATGGGTGCCGAGTTTGGGCAGGGCAGCGAGTGGAATTATCAATACTCGTTAGACTGGCATGTGCTCGAATACCCTAACCATCAGGGTATAAAAGAAACCGTTAAAGCGCTGAACAAGCTGTACAGAAGCGAGCCCGCCCTTTATGAAAAGGCTTTCGACTGGACCGGTTTTGAATGGGTTGACGGTGGCAATGCCAACGATTCTATCCTCGTATTCAGCCGCAAAGGCAACGACCCGGCCAACGACCTGGTGATCGCCCTGAACATGACGCCCGTACCGCGCGAAAACTACCGCATAGGTGTACCTGCCGCCGGAGCCTGGAAAGAGATCTTCAACTCGGATGCCACCCAGTTTTGGGGGAGCGGCAAAGGAAACGGCGCGGTGATCAACACCGAAAAAGTGACATGGCATGTTAAAGAAGATTCGATCAATATCGTTATACCGCCTTTGGGTGCTGTAGTATTTAAACGCGTAAGCTAATTATTATGAGCAGCAAGTTCTTTTATCTGTACATTATTGCCGGTGTTGTGGCCTTACTGCTCATGATATATGATGTGGTGGGTACATATCCTGCGGTGAGTGCTGTAACGGTGCTTGCAGGCGTGGTGCCAGCCCTTATATTCTTTTACCTGGCCTATAAAGTATGGCATGAAAAGAATGATTCGGAGTTGATGTAAGTTTTTTTTATACATAGGAGAACGCAAAGGTTTTCACGGAGCTACGCAGAGGATAAAGACTCTTTGCGTAGCTTTTTTTGTATACGCAGAGGTTGAAATATTATTGAATTGTATCGGGATCTTCTCTCTGTTTAACTCTGCGGAAAATCCTGTATCTCTGCTGTATAAACAAAAAAGCCTCCCTGGTTTGCACCGGGAGGCTTTAAAAATAGTTTATCTGTAAGCTTATTTAGCTTCTTCTTCAGATTTAGCAGCAGCAGCTTTTTTAGCTTTGCTTTCTGCACCTTCCATTTGCTCTTTTAATTGAGCAAGAACGCTAAGATCGCCTAAAGTTGATTTTTCAACTGAATCTTTCACTTTCTTAACCGCGTTGCTTGCAGATTTTGCTTCTTTCTTGCGGTTTTCGAATTCTTGTACACGAGCATCAGCACGGGCTTCTTCCCATATACGTGAGTGTGAAATAACGATACGTTTGTTGTCTTTACCAAACTCGATGATCTTGAAGTCGGCAGTTTCTTCAGCTTTCAGGCTGGTACCGTCTTCTTTAACCAGGTGTTTAGTTGGCGCGAAGCCTTCAACACCGTAAGGTAATGCAACTATAGCACCTTTGTCGGTTACTTTTAATACGGTACCTTCATGTACTGAATCAACAGTAAAGATGGTTTCGAAAGTATCCCAAGGGTTTTCTTCCAGTTGTTTGTGACCTAAGCTCAGTTTGCGGTTCTCAACATCAAGTTCCAGAACTACCACGTCTAATTTCTCACCTACTTTAGTGAATTCGTTAGGGTGGTTGATCTTTTTAGACCATGAAAGGTCAGAGATGTGGATCAAACCATCGATACCGTCTTCCAGTTCAACAAACACACCAAAGTTGGTCATGTTTTTAACTGTAGCAACGTGTTGTGTACCAACAGCGTAACGCTCAGCAGCTTGTTGCCATGGATCAGGAGTCAGTTGTTTGATACCTAAGCTCATTTTGCGTTCTTCGCGATCAAGTGTTAACACCTGAGCTTCGATTTCGTCGCCAACTTTCAGGAATTCTTGTGGGTTACGCAGGTTTTGTGACCATGACATTTCTGATACGTGGATCAAACCTTCAACACCTGAAGTGATTTCAAGGAATGCGCCGTAATCAGCAACGGTAACAATTTTACCTTTAACCTTTGAACCTATCTGGATAGCTTCATCAAGGTTTTGCCAAGGGTGTGGAGTAAGTTGTTTTAAACCAAGGGCGATACGTTTTTTCTCGTCATCAAAGTCAAGTACAACCACGTTGATCTTCTGATCAAGTGCCAATACTTCACGCGGATGCTCGATACGACCCCAAGAGATATCGGTAATGTGCAATAAACCGTCAACGCCACCCAAATCGATGAATACACCGAAGTCGGTAATGTTTTTAACGGTACCTTCCAATACCTGACCTTTTTCAAGGCGTGCAACAATTTCAGTTTTTTGGTTTTCAAGATCGTCTTCGATAAGCACTTTGTGCGATACCACAACGTTCTTGAATTCGTGGTTGATTTTAACAACTTTGAATTCCATTGTTTTACCAACGTACACATCGTAATCACGGATAGGTTTGATATCGATTTGTGAACCTGGTAAGAAGGCTTCAACGCCCATTATATCAACGATCAAACCACCTTTAGTTCTGCTCTTAACAAAACCGGTAATGATCTCGTCGTTATCTAAAGCTGAATTAATGCGCTCCCATGATTGTTGAGTTTTAGCGCGTTTACGTGAAAGTACTAACTGACCGTTAGCATCTTCTTGTGATTCAACAAAAACTTCAACTTTGTCACCTACTTTAAGATCAGGTGTATCACGGAATTCAGAAACTGATACTAAACCGTCAGATTTAAAACCTACGTTTAATACCACATCTTTGTTGTTAACACTTACAACAGTACCGGTGATGATTTCGCCTTTAGTGATAGAGCTGAAAGTGCCATCATAAAGTTTTTCGAATTTTTCACGGTCGCTATCGCTGTAGTTACCAAATTTTTTCTCGTCAGCATCCCAGTCAAAATCGGCACTTGGAGTAGCCAATTGAAGTTTGATGTCGTCGATTGAGAATGAATCAGCTTCTGATTCAATTGTTTCTTTTTCTGCTGAAGCCTGAACCGTACCCAGTTCAGCCTCTTTAGCTTTTAATTCTTTTTCTGCTTCTTGTTTTTTTGCCATTAAATAAATTTTCTCCTTTTTCCCAACAATAATTGGGACTGCAAAGGTACGGATATATTTTTGGTACAAAAAAATTTATTTAATGTTAAATGCTGATTTTTAAGCCTTTTTTATATTTTATAGAAAATGAATTGCTGTAGTTCGCTGCCTAAGAATGGCTCAGCTGTTTTTCTATATCGTTAAATATAGAGAGGTAGCTTTCCAGCAACTCTTCGCGGTAGGCTATAATTACATTGTCCATAGCGGCTTCCTGCGCCGGGGTAAAGGGATTTTTCCAGATGCGCATACATATCCGCTTTAACGCGTAAGCTATTTTTTGCGTATCGGCGTAGGTGTGCAAATAGCCTTCGTTTTTAAACACATCAAAAAAGTTAAAGAAGATGGTACTGTTAGCCATCCCGCCGAAATGCAGAAACTCGGCAATCACTTTTTCATCGCATGAGCCTAAGTGATTGTAAAATTCATCTACCTGTATTTGCCCCGTGGTGAGCAACAGGTTATCCAATATCAGCTCCAGTGCCACATGGCCTAAAAAGAAAGGTTTTACCGTCGAACCTTCAATGGCGGGCAACAGCTTCAGCTTTAAATTGTGCGAATGATGCGTAAAAAATTGGGAGGAATGGAAGTAACGATCTACCTCAAGGTGTTTGTTCCAGCCTTTTATAATATCGTTAACTTGGCTGTTGGTATGGTGTAGCTTTTCGGGGTGCAGTATGATGTTTTTGTCGGCGTTCTTTAGCAGATCGGGCAGTACGGTGCCCAATACAAAGTAACAACTGGTGGTGCTGCGGTCAAAGTAATAGTGCGACAAAAAGTTCATAGATACCCGGCCTGTTAATGATAGTATATAACGTAATGTACTAAAGTAATATGATATATAAGGTTCATTTCACTAAAAAAAAGGATTTTACCTTATTATTTTATCTTTGCAAGCTTTGAAATATTACACAATGAACTTTGTAGAAGAATTACGCTGGCGCGGCATGCTGCACGATATAATGCCCGGAACTGAAGAACTGCTGAATAAAGGCATGGCATCAGGATATATTGGTTTTGACCCTACTGCCGATTCGCTGCACGTAGGCCACCTTACCCAGATCATGACGCTGATCCACTTTCAGCGCGCGGGCCACAAGCCTTATGCTTTGGTTGGCGGCGCTACCGGTATGGTTGGCGATCCGTCGGGTAAATCACAGGAGCGTAACCTGCTGTCGGAAGATGTGCTGCAACATAACCTTGAATCGGTTCAAAAACAACTGGAGCAATTCCTTGATTTTAGCGCAGGTGCCAACAGCGCCCAAATGGTAAACAACTACGATTGGTTTAAGAACTTTACTTTTTTAGATTTTATTCGCGATGTAGGTAAGCACATTACCGTTAATTACATGATGGCTAAAGATTCGGTAAAGAAACGTTTGGAGGGCGACACTGGTATGTCGTTCACGGAGTTTACTTACCAGTTGGTGCAGGGCTATGATTTTTACTACTTATGGAAAAACCATAACTGCGTACTGCAAATGGGCGGCAGCGATCAGTGGGGTAATATTGTTACCGGTACCGAGTTTATCCGCCGTAAGGATGCAGGTGAGGCATACGCTTTAACCACCCAGCTGATTAAAAAGGCCGATGGTACCAAATTCGGTAAAACCGAAAGCGGCGCGGTATGGCTTGATCCTGCGCGTACATCGCCATACCAATTTTACCAGTTTTGGCTGAACACTACCGATGTGGATGCCAAAAGCTACATCCGTATTTTTACTTTGTTTGAAAAGGATGTTATTGAGGCTTTGGAAACAGAGCAGGATGCAGCCCCGCATTTACGTGTTTTGCAGAAAGCCTTAGCTAAGGATATTACCATACGTGTGCATGGCGAGGCTGAATATGAAAAAGCCATTAAATCGTCAGAGTTTTTGTTTGGTAATGTTAATATTGAGTTTTTAAATGAACTGAATGATGCCGAGGTAAAAGGTTTGTTTGAAGGCGTACCAAATTATACCATCAGTGCCGACGAATTGCGTGAAGGTATTAATGCGACCGAGTTGCTGGCTGCAAAAACAGCGGTTTTCGCCTCAAAAGGCGAAGCTAAAAAGATGATACAAGGCGGCGGTGTAGCCATCAATAAAAACAAAATTGCTACCCCTGATGACGTATTTAATACTGAAAACTTAATTGGTGGCAAATACCTTGTAGCACAAAAAGGAAAGCGGAATTACTTCCTGATAATTGCGAAATAAAATTTGTAAATACGACAAATGGTAATTATATTTGTATATATGTCGTATAAAACTAAACATAATGATATAAAAAATGAACTACAGGAACCTGCGGTAGCTTACATGGCGCAGCCTGTAGTTTCTTTTTACAGTTTATTGGGCAATACCAAATCAATAACGGTATCCAATGATTTTGACATCATTAAACTGGCAAGGCAGGGCTTCCCTAAGCGTGTGCTGTTATCATTAGCTAAAAAGATCTCCCTTAACATCCAGGAGTTATCAAACATCCTTCATATATCTGAGCGTACCTTACAACGCTATGATGATGATGCCATTATAAAAACAGAATACGCCGAAAAGGCCGTTGAGCTTGCCCGCCTGTATACCCGCGGCGAGGAAGTGTTCGGCTCTATGGATAAGTTTAAATCATGGATAAAAACACCATCGCGCGTGTTCCGTGGCGAGGCGCCGGTTACTATACTGGATACTTCTGCCGGCTTTGATATGGTTTTTAAAGAGCTTGGCCGTATTGAGTACGGTATTTTTGCCTGATAATATGATACTTTACCGTATCAGTAACTGTAAATATATTGAGGACCTTAGCGGTACCGGCGCGCGTTTATATGGCGGGCGTTGGAATAGCGAAGGCCGTGCCATGCTTTATCTGGCCTCAACCCGTGCCTTGTGTGTATTAGAGGTGTTGGTACACCTGCCGCCTTTAATGCTCCCCAATAACTTTTGCCTGGCAACTATTGAAGCACCCGACAACAGCGTAACTGAAGTAACCGTTGATGACCTGCCACTTAACTGGCAAGATGTATCATCGCCCATGGCCTTACGGCAAATAGGAGACGCTTTTTTGAAGAAAGAGGAATACCTGTTAATGAAAGTACCATCGGTAATTGTACCCGCCGAATACAACTATCTAATTAATCCAGCCCATCCGGATATCAATAAAGTAAAAGTAGTAAACCGCCAGCCCTTTACTTTCGACGAAAGGCTTAGTTAGGTGTTTGCTTCGCGTCATTTATTCTGGTCATTAGTCATTAGGTCATTTTGCGTTGCGTCATTAGTCATTTTTTCCTTATTGTTGGATATGCATCTAATGCATGAAAATCAAAAATGACCTTATGCCCCAATGACTAAATGACGCGGAGCCACTGCCGCGAAGCAAAAATGACTATTACAAGTCACTAAGTAATTGCTGCTTTTTCTGGTTGTAGTCTTCTTGTGATATCAGGTTGTTGTCGAACAACATTTTTAGTTTTTTGAGTTTCTCGGTAAGTTGGTCGGCCGCTGACGGTGCCGGGGCTGGTTCAGGAGCAGGTGCTGCTGCTACCGGTTCAGGCGCGCGAACGGGCTCCGGATGCTGTACTTGTACCGGTTCAGGCTCGGGTTCGTATACCGGTATGGCTATCGGCTCGGGTTGCGATAAGTATGGTTTGGCAGGCGGGGCCTGTACTACCACATTATTCGGCCTTTCAAACTGGAACGAACCTGATTCGGCGCGTTTTTCTTCCAGCTCACGCTGACGGCGTGCCTCACGTTCAGATTCTTTACGTTCCTGCGCGTATTGGTATAGTTTACGGGCCTGTACTTTAGGCAGGTAATCTACACCCATTTCGGCACCGTTTACAGTTTTTACGCTGAACACCGCGCCAATGATCTCTTCTTTGGTAGTTACGTCAACTACATCCTTCCATACAAAATCAACAAACTTGATAGACAGGCCAAGGTTGGCTGGTGTAAAGAATAAAATACGTTTATTGGTAATGGCAATACAATCGGGCAGCAGGTTTACCAGCGGCTTTTTTTGTACGGCTATATATAATATCTCTTCGCCGGTGGTTAACAGGTCAACCAGGCGTGAGTAAACTTTTTCTACTGTAGCAGGATCCTGCTGTTCATTTAAAAACTTATCGATCATATCAATGCGATTATGCTATACGCAAAAGTAACAATAATCTGTTAGTTGCAAGTTAAGATTTAAGCTATCAATAAATTACAGCCGCGTATGTCGGCATTATCAAAACGGCCCAGTATCTCGAAAGAGCCATCGGCATAAATACGCCCCAGATCTTGCGTGGCTATGAACGAGCACGAATTGATATTAGCCAGGTCGATCACATTAATGCCGCCTGTTTTATCGGTAGTCAGCATAGCGAAGGGGTCGTTGGTATCGCGGGTAAGTACACGTATCCATGGCGGGCAATTGAATATACCTTCGCCTTTCGAATAGGCCTGCGAAAGTAGCTCCGTCATCCCGTATTCGGAGTGAATGGCATTTACGCCAAAGCCTTTGCGTAATACCTCGTGCAATTCCTCGCGGATCATCTCTTTTCGGCGGCCTTTCATGCCCCCGGTTTCCATCACTATCAGCTCCGGAAAATCAATATCGAACAGTTCAATAAAATTGAGCAGCGCAAAAGTAACCCCTATCAATAAGGTGGGTTTCTTTTGCTCCTGCTGTATTTTCAACTGGTGGAAAAGATCGGTATGGTTATACAGGTAAAAGCCGCTATCGGGATTATCAGAGGTTTTTATCAGGTCGTCAACCATGTAAATAAGCGACGAACCATCACGCTCCAGGTACGACGGCAGCAGGGCCAGTACGGTATAGTTTTCTATATCGCCATAAAACAGTTTGAATGCCTTGCGGAAACTTTCGGTATACCAGCTTGCATCGGTAACGTGGTGGCGGCTGGTGATCATGCCTGTAGTGCCCGAACTGGTGAAGGTAACCTCAATATCATCGTGCGAGGTTACTACCGCCTGCGATTTAAAGAACTCGATAGGCAAGAAAGGGATATCGTTTATATTTTTTATTGAAGCAGGGTTTATGTTGAGCCCCTGTATAAATTCTTTATACACTAAACAGTGAGCGGCCTGGTATTTAAATACTTGCAGTGCCGTTTTGGTGAAACTGGCAGCATTGCTTACAGAAAACACCTGTTGTTTGTCCGGTTTCTTCATTGGGGCAAAGATAGGAAGATGTACAGATATGCCAATTTCTGCGTTACTATGCGGGTAATATGATAACAAAAAGACATTTTTGCCACCGTTTTATCATTGCATCATTTTAAGAAACAACACGTGTATTTAATGGTTGTAATGATAACGACAATTTAATAAACAATAATTAAAATAAAAGACCCCATGAAAGCATTGAAATTTTGGAAATTACCTCTTTTACTGAGCGTATTTTTCATACTTACCTCGGCTACTGATGCAGGTAAAGAAAAAGAAACAGAGCGTATCAACAAATCATCAGATGTGCTGGTAGCCTTCAGCAAAATGAAAGAAAGCATACCACACGACCTATTGGCCGAATATGAAGGCGTAGTAGTGATACCTAAGCTGATTAACGCAGGCTTTGGTATTGGCGGCAAACGCGGTAAAGGCGTAGGGCTGGTAAAGCTGGCTAACGGCAAATGGAGCAACCCGGTTTTTATTACTTTAACAGGTGGCAGCATCGGTTTTCAAATTGGTGTACAATCGGTAGACCTGGTTTTGGTATTCAAAAACAAAGGCGTGCTTACCAAGGTTAAAAACGGCGACTTCACCATCGGCGGTGATGTATCTGCTACGGCCGGTCCGGTAGGGCGCAACTCAAGTGCCAGCACCGACCATGAACTGGAAGCTGAAATTTACTCTTACTCACGCAGTAAAGGCCTCTTCGCGGGTATCAGTATCAATGGTTCAAACCTGTCGATAGATAAATCATCTAACGCTAATTTTTATGGCGAAGGTGTTACCTCGCAAACTATATTCGATACAGGTACAAGTGCCGATGAAGCCGTTAATAAGCTGAAAGCTACATTGTCTTCTTTGTAAGATAAAACTGATTTATTTAAGCAGCCCGGGCAATTTTGTACCGGGTTGTTTTGTTTAATTCGCTTTTAATCCATCATGAAATTGTTTGATAAAAATTGGTAATATTTCAATAATTATTGGAAAAATACAGGCGAAGCCTTATCCAGTATAGCGGCTATAAATGAAGATGATATAATTAAAATACTTGAAAATTGGTGTGTTATTAGCGACGGTGATGACTGAGAACTTGAACTTGAATATGAATAAGCGATAAAAACTAATCACAAATCATTATTCAACAAATCACTAAAATTTCTAACTTTGCCCAAATCCAACCCAACGATGCTTAATCTCACATTGCTCGACGGACAAAAATTCCAGGTAACTATTCAACGTTTATGTCGTCAGTTAATTGAAAACCATAACGACTTTTCCGGCTCTGTACTGATAGGTATACAGCCGCGAGGTATTTATTTAGCCAAACGTGTTGCCGAAGAACTCCGCAAGATATTACCCGACAAAACCATACTACAGGGCGACCTCGATATCACCTTTTACCGCGACGATTTCCGCAGACGCGAATCGCAGCTGGTGCCTAATCAAACCAAGATAGATTTTATTATTGAAGGTAAAAAAGTGATCATGATGGACGATGTGTTGTGGACAGGTCGTACCATACGCGCCGCCATGGATGCCATGCTGGCCTTTGGCCGCCCCGAAAAGGTAGAACTGCTTACCCTGGTTGACAGGCGTTACTCGCGCCACATCCCCGTAGCGGCAGATTATGTAGGCATCGAGGTAGATTCCATCGCATCGCAAAAAGTAGTGGTGAGCTGGAAAGAAACCGACGGAGAAGATAAGATAGTATTACTATCTGAAGTGAAATAAATTTGATATTTCGGATTTCGGAATTGCGATTTCGGATTTGGAAAGAAATCAACGAATAGATAAAAAGAAGTAAATAAATTAAAAGGGAAACCGGCATCAGTAAATTCGAAATTGAACATCCGAAATCCGAAATCAAATTATGGCAGGACTAAGCACAAGGCATCTATTAGGAATTAAAGATTTAAACGCGGCAGATATTCAATTGATTTTTGAAACGGCCGATACCTTTAAATCTGTATTGAACCGACCGATCAAGAAAGTGCCTTCGCTGCGTGATGTAACCATTGCCAATATCTTTTTCGAGAATTCAACCCGCACCCGTTTATCGTTCGAACTGGCCGAAAAGCGCCTTTCGGCAGATGTGGTAAACTTTGCCGCCTCTTCATCATCGGTAAGCAAGGGCGAAACCCTGATAGATACCGTAAACAACATACTGGCCATGAAAGTGGATATGGTGGTAATGCGCCACCCTTACGCGGGTGCCGGTATCTTCCTGTCGAAACATGTAAAGGCACAGATAGTAAACGCGGGCGATGGCGCGCATGAGCACCCTACCCAGGCTTTGCTTGATGCCTTCTCTATCCGCGAAAAATATGGCGATGTAGCCGGAAAGAAAATAGTGATAGTGGGCGATATATTGCATTCACGCGTGGCCCTTTCAAACATTCTTTGCCTGAAACAATTGGGTGCCGAAGTAATGGTATGCGGTCCAACCACGCTGATCCCTAAATATATTGGCTCGTTAGGTGTAAAGGTAGAGCACAACCTGATAAAAGCCCTTAACTGGTGCGATGTGGCCAATATGCTGCGCATCCAGCTGGAGCGTCAGGATATTAAATACTTCCCTTCGCTGCGCGAATACACGATGCTTTACGGCTTAAATAAGCAGATATTGGATAGCCTTGATAAAGAGATCACGGTAATGCACCCGGGCCCTATCAATCGTGGCGTGGAGATCACGAGCGATGTAGCAGACAGTAAACAATCAATTATATTAGATCAGGTGGAGAATGGCGTTGCCATCCGCATGGCGGTACTCTACCTGCTTGCCGGTCAAACCCCATGATAATACGAGATAAAAAAAAGCTGCTGTGGTTTCTGCGTTTTGGTAAAGTCAAAGCATGCGTTTTTTATTTCATATTCATCATTACCATCTACGCTTTAGTTAACACCATTTTTGCAGTAATATCAAGCTTTTTTACCGGGGCCGACCTTTTACAGGAGATCCAGACGAACGAGCTGTTGAACTACTTTGTACTTGTTTATGCGGGTTACATGTCGTGGCATTTTTATGATGACGCTGTAGAGCGGCTTAACAACGACCAAAAGCTAAAGCAAAGAAACCTCACCGAAGAAGACATCAAGAGAATAGCGTTCACAAAAAACTGGGCCGAAACAAGAAAGAAAGGCGCGGTTGCCTATTGCTTATACGATGGCGGCCTTATAGCGGGTATGTTGTTACTCATCCCGGTATCTTTTATAATGTTTTCGGTTGTTGCGCCCTCAAACAGGTTATTTGATGAGTTTAAAGATTTAACCTTGTTTATAGGCCAAAACATAATAATATGTTATGTGGCCGGTTGTATATTATACAGCTTAAGGTGGACTTATAACGAGCGCAAATTTACCCGGTTAACTACCTTTATACCATAACCCTTTAATTATACAGGCATGCTGCACACCATCAATAACCGTATATATTCCCTGTTGTTAATGATCCTTTTCGCTATACCTGTATCGGCCCAAAGCTTACAGCAACGCAAAAATGATTCGGTATTTGTAAAGGTTAAAGAGTTTTTTAATACGCAGGATGCAGAGGGGATTTATAGTTTGACAGGTGAAAGCTTCAGGAAAGAGCTAAGTGCGGATGCTTTTAAAACCATTGCCACTACGCAGCTTTTCCCGATAGGTAAAATCAATTCATCAACATTAATAAGCTTTGTAAATAACCAGTTAAGCACTTACAAGCTTGAATTCGGCACGGTTACTCTGCAGTTACTCATGACTTTGGATGACAAGGATAAACTGGCTATGTTTCTCTTTCAACCTTACAAAGAAACTTCGCCGGAAAAACTGACAGAGGCCGCTACTTCAAACCCCTTAAAAACACCTGCCGATAAAGCCATCGACTCGATAGCCCGTAAATACATAAAAAAAGGCAATACCGTTGGCCTAAGCATCGGCATACTTAAAAACGGACAAATAAACACTTATGGCTACGGTGAAACTACCATCGGCAACAAGAAATTACCCGATGCCAATACGCTGTTTGAAATTGGTTCCATTTCTAAAACCTTTACCGCTGTATTGCTTGCTTACTATGTTAACGAGGGCAAAGTGAAACTAAGCGACCCGGTAACGAAATACCTGCCCGATAGCGTGGCTGCCAATCCTGAACTGCAACAAATTACATTGCTTAGCCTGAGCAACCATACATCAGGACTGGCACGTATGCCGGATAACTGGGAGAAACAGGCTTTCGAACCACTTAATCCTTATAAAAACTACAACAAGCAATTGCTTTTCGCTTACCTGAAAAATTGTAAGCTTGAAACCAAACCCGGTGAAAAATATGCCTATACTAACCTTGGTGTTGGCTTGTTAGGTATAGCCCTCGAAAAAATAAGCGGCAAAAGTTACGAGGTAATGGTAAAAGAACTGATAGCAAAGCCACTTGGCTTAAAAAGCACGGTACAGCATATTACACCCGAACTTGCCCCGCGTTTTGTAACCGTATACAATGCCGAAGGTAAAGCCACCCCGGCCTGGGATTTTGATGCCCTTGCCTCGTGCGGTGCCCTACGTTCAACCGTAAACGATTTGCTGGCCTACGCCAAAGCCAATATGCAAAGCGCAACCGGAACAAGCAAACCAGCCAAAGCCATGGAGCTTACCCACCATATTACTTTTGAAAAAGATGCTAAAATGGGCCTGGGCTGGCATATCATTTTTGTAGATGGCGTTAATTACATTTTTCATAACGGGGGCACCTACGGCAGCAGCAGCTTCATGGCTTTCAATACCGAAAAGAACCTCGCCGTAGTAGTACTATCAAACGCCGCCGAAAGTACCGATGGTTTGGGTACCGAGCTGCTGAAGAAACTACAGTAGGGTTGTGAGTTGAAAGTTGTGAGTGATAGGTTGTGGGTTGTAAGCAGGGTTACTTAGTTTAATGTGCTGCTTGTTTACTTCCCTTGGTTTTCTGATTAAAATCTCTTTGACATCAGCAATATAATTTGTAGTATGCAGCGGTTTAGCCATACCAACAAACCATATTGATAATGAAACATAAAGGATACTTTGCCGGAGCTGCGTTACTGATAGGCTGCCTGATTTGCATGGGTTTTGCTACTATAAACAACAAACCTAAAAAAGAACATTGGGTGCAGCTTTTCAACGGTAAGGATATTAAGGACTGGAACGTTAAGATCAATCACCACGATTATAACGATAACTTTGGCAATACCTTCCGGGTGGAGGATGGCATTATAAAAGTGCGTTACGATAAATATGGCGCGTTTGATAACCAGTATGGTCACTTGTATTACAAAAAGCCTTTTTCGCATTTTAAACTGCGTGTAGAGTACCGCATTACCGGCGATTGGAAAACCGACGCGCCCGGCTACACCATTGGTAACAGTGGTATCATGTACCACTCGCAAGATCCTAAAACGATGCTAAAAGATCAGGATTGGCCAATATCGGTTGAATTTCAATTGCTTTGTGGTTTAGATGACGGCAAGCCCCGCCCAACAGGTAACATGTGCTCGCCGGGTACCGATATTGTATACAAAGGCATTATCGACGATAGGCACTGTATCGAATCATCCTCAAAAACTTATAAGAAAGAAGAATGGGTAAATGCCGAACTGATTGTACTTGGCGATTCACTTGTTACCCACATCATCAACGGCGATACCGTACTGCAATACTCAAAACCCCAAATAGGCGGCGGAGTGGTAAATAACTACGACAAGAATATAAAGATTGACGGCAAACGTCTCACCCAAGGATTTGTCGCCCTGCAAAGCGAAGGCCAGCCGGTTGATTTCCGTAAGGTAGAGATATTGGATCTGTCGGAAAAGAAAAAGTAAACAGAAGCCGAGGCCTTTATTTTAGATCAACTTGTCTTGTGCAAGCTTCTTTACCAGGTTGTTTGCGCTGACGATAATTGCATCTTTCAGACCCATTTCGCCGACTACAAACATGGAGCTTTTCCAAAAGGGCTTATTGTTTTTGGTGTTAATCAGTGTGATCTCTAATTTGCCGCTGGTGAGGGCGTTGCTCACGTAAGTTATCTGGCTTTGCTTAATTACCATCAACGCGTCGGGGGCATACCCGGTAATTTTGTCATTGATATCCTCTTCGGTTTCTTTAGTCGGGGTGGCACGTATTGAGCCATCGGCTTGTACCTTACGTTCAACCAGCTTTTTGCTTACAGCTGTCAGCATACCTTGCGTAAACTCCGATGCTTTTCCGTCGTTATTAAAGAGAATGTATATTTTTTGAAGTTTTGCCGTGTGTGCACTCTGTTTGTCTGATTCTACCCTGGTGGTAGCACAGGCTTGCAGCAGCAATAGTAAAGCAGTAAAGGCAATAAGGGATAAGTTCTTTTTCATGATAAGATTTCGGTGTATTTTATAATGCTTAAAAGTAAAAATAAAATATCCCTTAAAGTAAATATCAGGGAAAAATAATGTTGGGATAAGTATGTAATAACCTTCACCTCAAACTCAACTGCTTATTTTGTTACCTTTGCGCTATGGTAAAATATAATAAGTTAAGCAACCCTGTTACACTCTACTGAGTTTCGTTTCAAACTACTTTTCATAGGTAAGTATTATATGCCCGATAACAATGTTGTTTAACTTTTAATTGATAAGGGATGAAGCCTTATTTACGTCTTTTTGATTTTTCGCAAAAAATAAATTATAAAAATGAGGTGCTGGCCGGTTTAACAGTTGCCATGACCATGATGCCCGAATCATTATCGTTCGCTATACTGGCAGGCTTGCCGCCGCTGGTTGGCTTGTACGCGGCATTTATAATGGGGCTGGTTACAGCTGTTTTCGGCGGCCGGCCAGGATTGATTTCGGGAGGTGCCGGGGCTACGGTGGTAGTGTTGATAGCGCTCATGAAATCGCACGGAATTGAATATGTTTTTGCTGCCGTAATAGTGGCCGGTATTATACAAATACTGGTTGGCGTGTTTAAACTGGGCAAATTCATCAGGCTGGTGCCACAACCGGTAATGTATGGCTTTGTAAACGGCCTGGCTGTAATTATTTTTATGGCGCAGCTGGAGCAGTTTAAAACGGTAGTTGGCGGGCAGCAGGTATGGCTAAGCGGACCGGCGTTGTATATTATGGCTGCTTTGGTAGCGCTTACTATAGGTATTGTGTTTATAGTGCCGCGTATCACCAGGGCAATTCCGCCCTCGCTGGTAGCTATTGTGGTGGTGTTTTTGCTGGTGCTGATATTTGGCATACCTACCAAAACCGTGCGCGATATTGCCGCTGTTAGCGGCGGATTGCCGCCATTTCATATCCCGGCGGTGCCACTGAGCGCTGATACCTTAAAGATCATATTTCCGTATGCGCTGATAATGGCCGGTGTTGGGTTAACTGAAGGCTTGCTTACCCTCAACCTGGTTGATGAAATTACGGCTACACGCGGTAACAGCAACCGCGAAAGCATAGCGCAGGGAAGCGCCAACATACTTAACGGTTTCTTTTTTGGTATGGGCGGTTGCCCCATGATAGCGCAAACGCTGGTTAACTTATCGGCAGGTGCAAGGGCGCGGTTGTCGGGCATTATCGCGTCGTTAACCATATTGCTTATTATATTAATTGGTGCGCCGGTAATTGAACGGGTACCCATGGCAGCGCTCACCGGTGTAATGATCATGGTAGCGATAGGTACTTTTGAGTGGATCAGCTTCCGCATTATTAATAAAATGCCCCGGCAGGATGTATTTGTAGGGATACTCGTAGCCGTAATTACCGTTTGGCTGCATAATTTGGCATTAGCGGTTTTAATTGGCGTAATTATATCGGCATTGGTATTTGCCTGGGAAAGCGCCAAACGCATCAGGGCTAAAAAGTATATTGATGCTAATGGTGTAAAGCATTATGAAATATACGGGCCGCTGTTCTTTGGTTCGGTAACGGCATTTAACGAAAAATTTGATGTAAACGGCGATCCTGCCGCAGTAGTTATTGATTTTAAGGATAGCCGCGTGGCAGATATGTCGGGCATTGAGGCGCTTAATAAACTTACCGAACGTTACCATAAAGCGGGCAAAACATTACACCTGAAACACCTGAGCGATGATTGCCGCCTGTTGCTTGAAAATGCGGCAGACGTTATCGACGTAAACATACTTGAAGACCCCGCTTACAGGGTGATGGATTAGGCGGATAATACACCTGTGTGATAGAAAATTATTTCGGCCCCTTATTAGCTATAACCCTTTTAAAATCCTATTTTTAGCGCCCGAAATTGATACAGCAATATCAATTATTGATGCTAAATAAAAACACATAAATGAAAGTTTTAAAATTTGGCGGAACATCAGTAGGCAGTCCCGAAAGGATGAAAAAACTGCTTGATATTATTGATGCTTCGCAAAGGCAAATTGTAGTGCTGTCTGCAGTATCGGGCACTACCAATAGTTTGGTTGAAATTGGTCAGGCGTACCTTGCCGGCGATAAGCCTAAGGCCGTTTCGCTCATCAATACCCTGAAGGATAAGTACGAAGTATTTATTAAGGAACTTTTTGCCAAGCCTGAGTTTTTGGCCGAAGGTAAAGAGGTGATCGATTACCATTTCAACTTGCTGAGCAACCTCGCTAATGATCTTTTTACTTCTATTGAAGATAAGATCATAGTGGCGCAAGGCGAATTGCTGTCAACCACGTTATACCATGTATATCTGAAAGAGATTGGCGTACCATCTGTACTGCTGCCCGCTTTAGATTTTATGAAGATAGATGAAGACAACGAGCCAATCGTTGACCACATCACTACGCATTTAACCCCCCTGTTGGATAAATACCCAACTAATAACCTGTTTATTACGCAGGGCTATATTTGCCGTAACAGCTTTGGCGAAATTGATAACCTGCGCCGCGGCGGCAGTGATTATACAGCCTCGTTAATAGGCGCGGGCATCCGCAGCGAAGAGGTGCAGATATGGACCGATATTGATGGCATGCACAACAATGATCCTCGGATTGTAAAGGGTACACAGCCCATTGCCCAGTTATCATTTGATGAAGCTGCCGAGCTGGCTTACTTTGGGGCGAAAATACTGCACCCGCAAAGCGTGTTCCCGGCGCAAAAATATAAGATCCCGGTACGCCTGCTCAATACTATGGATCCGCAGGCACAGGGTACACTTATTACTAACGACAGCGAGAAGAATAAAATAAAATCGATAGCGGCTAAAGATGGCATTACGGCCATCAAGATCCAATCGAGCCGCATGCTGCTGGCCTATGGCTTTTTGCGCAGGGTGTTCGAGGTGTTTGAGCGTTATAAAACATCTATCGATATGATCACCACATCAGAAGTGGCCGTATCGTTAACCATTGATGACGTAACCAACCTGGGCGAGATCACCAAAGAACTAAACTCTTTCGGTTCGGTTGAGCTGGACGTTAACCACACCATTATTTGCGTAGTAGGCGATTTTGGCGCCGAAAAGCATGGTTACGCTGCCCGCGTGCTCGAATCATTAAAACATATTCCTATCCGTATGATATCTTACGGCGGCAGCGATCATAACCTGTCGTTACTGGTACGTACCGATGATAAAGTAGAAGCGTTAAGAAGCCTGCACAGCAGGTTGTTTTAAGCGTACGTATTATGTCATTGCGAGGAGGAACGACAAAGCAATCCCGTCGTATGCAGCACGGAATTGCATAGCTACGAGATTGCTTCGTTCCTCGCAATGACAATTTTGAAAAAACAAACCGCACCTCCGGGTGTGGCACAGGCGGGGAAACCCGGCAAACAAAAAATTACATCATGTTCAATAACGATACTATAACCCGTTTTCAGCAGTTAGAAACACCTTTTTACTATTACGATCTGAACTTGCTGCGCCAAACTCTTAGAGCTTGTCGCGAGGCATCGGATAAATACGGTTTTCATGTGCATTACGCCATGAAGGCCAATTTTAACCCGAAGGTGCTGGAGGCGGTACAGTCGTTCGGTTTTGGTGCCGATTGCGTAAGCGGTAACGAAGTGAAGGCTGCTATTGAGTACGGTTTTGATAAAGGCAAGGTAGTTTTCGCAGGCGTAGGCAAATCCGACAGGGAGATCAACGCCGCTTTGGATGCCGATATCTTCTGCTTCAATGTAGAATCGGTACAGGAGCTGGAGGTGATCAACGAATTAGCGGCAGCCAAAGGTAAAACAGCCCGGGTGGCAATCCGCATTAACCCCAATGTTGACGCGCATACCCACCACTACATCACCACCGGTTTAGATGAAAACAAATTCGGCGTAAACACCTGGCAACTGAACGATGTAGCCGATGCTTTGCGTAAACACAAGAATATCCAGTTTATTGGTATCCACTTCCACGTGGGTTCGCAAATTACCGATATGGATGTTTTCAAAAGCCTTTGCGTAAAGATCAACGAGATTCACCAATGGTTTGATGAACATGGTTTCACCGTAAAAGTACTTAACGCAGGCGGCGGACTTGGTGTTGATTACTACAACCCCGACAATAACAATGTTGCCGACTTCGACAGCTACTTTAAGGTATTTAAAGATTTCCTGAACATAAAACCCGGCCAGGAAGTACATTTTGAACTTGGCCGAGTGCTGGTAGCCCAAAGCGCTTCGCTGATATCAAAGGTGTTATACGTAAAGAACGGCCTGAAAAAGAATTTCCTGGTATTAGATGCCGGCATGACCGAACTGATTCGTCCGATGCTATACCAGGCCTACCATCAGATAGAGAATTTGAGTAAGTCTTTGAGTCCGGAAGTCGGGAAGTCCGAAAGTCCGGAAGCAGCCCCCACAACTCACAACTCGCAACATACAACCCAAAGTACTAAATACGACGTAGTAGGCCCTATATGTGAAAGTACCGATTGTTTCCGTAAGGATGTTGACTTGCCCGAATCATTTAGGGGCGATCTGATAGCTGTGCGTACTGCCGGGGCTTACGGCGAAGTAATGGCATCGGGCTATAATTTACGCGATAGGGTAGCGAGTGTATACTCAGAATAGTATTTACAGTTTAGATTCCTTTTAAATTATATTTGCATTTTACCGATAAATTATACCTACCTTGCGGCCTTTAATAAAAAATACAATGCAAAAAGAAGGAACAGTAAAATTTTTTAATGAAACAAAAGGTTTTGGTTTTATTACACCAAGCAATGGTGGCCAGGACGTATTTGTTCATGCATCAGGCTTAATTGACGAGATCCGCGAGAACGACAAAGTAGAGTTCGAAGTGGAAAACGGCAGAAAAGGCCTTAACGCGGTAAATGTAAAAGTTATATAATTATAATATATCATTAAATCGTACAAGCATCAGCCTTATTAGGCTGATGCTTTTTTTTGTGCCATTTACACGGCAATTTCGTCTATCGCTTTTTGCAGCGCGTTCTCTTTTAAAGCAGGTATGTTAGTACCTTCCACACGTACGGCGGTAACATCCGTCATGCCGATAAAGCCTAAAAACTTGGTTAGGTAAGGCACTACAAAATCATAGCTCTGCATAGGGCCTTCGCTGTAAACGCCGCCGCTTGATACAGCCAGGTAAACCTTCTTGTTCTTCACCAAACCTTCAACGCCTTTATCTGAATAGCTAAACGTTACACCCGCCCGCGAAATATGGTCTATCCACGCTTTAAGGGTAGAGTGTATACCGAAGTTGTACAGCGGCGCGCCAATAACAATGGTATCGGCATCCTGTATTTCCTGAATGGCCGTATCCGAATGTTTTACCGCTTCGGCGCTTTCAGGGCTGCGCTGTTCGGCCGAGGTATAAAATGAGGTAATGTGCGATTCCTCCAGGTGCGGAAAAAGCTCCGTAGTAAGGTCGTGAACCTTTACCTCGCTCTCCGGCGATTCTTCCTTTAGTTTATCAATAATGGCGTTACCCAATTTGATACTGTATGATTCGGCACCCCTTGGACTCGAAATAATGTGCAAGATCTTTTTCATTTGTTTGTGTTTAATTATTTGTTATTTGACACAAACCTATTTAACTTTACTATCAAAAAGATACTACTATCCTTTAGGATACCGGTATCCTAAAGGATAGTAACAAGCTTATGACCTATTTAAAGTATAACCATAATAGTGAAACCTGCATGCAAAGTATCGTAGCGGTGCGCGATGCCTTGTATGTATTGAGCGGTAAATGGAAGCTCCCGCTGATAGTGGCGCTTTCATCGGGCCCGCTGCGTTTTAAGGATATTCAGCGTGCGCTGGAAGATATCACGCCCAAAATACTCTCCAAAGAATTGAAGGAGCTGGAGATCAACGGCTTTATTGAGCGTAAAGTATTCGCCACCACGCCGGTAACCGTATCATACGAGTTAACGCCCTATAGTGCCACGCTTGATAATGTAGTGGGCGCATTGCGCGAGTGGGGTATGCAGCACCGCGACCGTTATCGCACCAAGCCCAAAGAAACCACAGTAACAGAACCTATCTCCGAAACTGCCGAATAAATGAAATATCTGTATCTGGCTATCGCCATTATTGCCGAGGTAATAGCCACCAGCGCCTTAAAGGCATCGGCACAGTTCACCAAACTTTGGCCAACGGTAATTGTAATTGTGGGCTATTTAATAGCGTTTTACTGCCTTAACCTCACGCTTAAAGCATTGCCGGTTGGTATAGCTTATGCTATATGGTCGGGTGTGGGTATCGTATTGGTATCGGTTATTGCCTGGGTGCTGTATAATCAAAAGCTGGATATGCCCGCCATTTTAGGTATCGCGCTGATACTGGCCGGTGTACTCGTTATCAACCTGTGGTCTAAATCGTCGGCACATTAATTATCGGGATATGGTTTCGGTATTTATTAACTTCCTGCAACTTTTCGGGGATATCCCTGAGACCGACCGGCAACTAATTGAGGCAGCGATGCGCAGCAGAAACCTAAAAGAAGGAGATGTGCTTTTAGATGAAGGGCGTGTTTGCAAAGAGCTGTTCTTTATTTGCAACGGCATATTACGCATTGTAAAGCTGAATGATAAAGGCAACCAGGTAACTTATTTCTTTTTAAAAGAGAACCAGTTTTGCTGCATCCTCAATAGCTTTAATAATAAAGTACCTGCTGAAGAAGGTATACAAGCTGCCTGTGACAGTGAGGTGCTATCCATATCGCGCGCCGCGCTCGATGGGCTTTACGAAAAGCTGCCTTATCTCAAAAAACTCATCACCGGTATTATAACACAGGGTTTGCTGGACAAGATAGCCCTGCGAAATTCATATCTCGGCGAAGACTCCACCAGCCGCTACCTCAAATTCATGACACGTCAGCCCGAAGTAGCCCTTCGTGTTTCCCTTACCGATGTGGCCTCGTATCTTGGTATTACTCCGCAGTCGTTAAGCCGTATCCGTAAAAGTATCAGGTGATCGCTTTTTACCAAATGGTAAGTGGCAGGCGCCGGCTGGTGCTGAGATTTGTGCTGTTAAATATTCAATACAATGAAAGCACAAACAGCACAACAAACATCAGGCAACTCATTAACCGGTAAAAAAGTAGTTATACTTGGCGGCAGCGCGGGTATTGGCCTGGCTACAGCACAAGCCGCCGCAGCGGCAGGCGCGCAATTAGTAATAGTTTCGAGAAACATCGATAAGGTAAATAGCGCGCTTAAAAGCCTGCCCGCCACGGCCACAGGGCTTACAGCCGACCTATCAGACGAAGAACAGATCAAGGCCTTGTTCGCTAAAATAGGCGGCTTCGATCATTTGGTGTACACTGCGGGCGAAAACCTTAAACTAAGTAATGTAGCCGATACCAATATGGACAATGCCCGCCGCTTTTTTTACACCCGCTACTGGGGTGCTTTCACCGCCGTTAAGCATGCCGCCTCGTATATTAACACAGGTGGTTCGATGACATTAACCGGCGGAATTGCAGGCAGCAGACCGGGCAAAGGCTGGGCTGTGGCATCAAGTATTTGCAGCGCGATGGAAGGCCTCACCCGTGCACTGGCCGTTGAACTGGCCCCGGTACGTGTAAACCTGGTAGCGCCAGGCATAGTAAAAACCGACCTATGGAACGAAATGAGCCCCGCCGACCGCGAAGCCATGTTCAGTAATTTTGGTGATACCCTACTGGTAAAACGCGTAGGCGAAGCCGAAGACATTGCCAAAACCTACCTATATCTCATGGAACAGCAATACAGCACCGGCCAATGCATTGTTGTTGATGGGGGAGGAGTGTTGGTTTAGGGAGAGGAGAAAGCTGAAAGGTAAAAGGAGAAAGGTAAAGCTCAAAGCCAAAAAAACTCCCTCTTTGCGTAGCAGAGAGGGATGTCGAGCGCAGCGATGACAGGGTGAGTCAGCTGCTGTTGAAAGGAGAAAGCGCAAAGCAAAAGCTGAAAGCCAAAAAAAACTCCCTCTTTGCGCAGCAGAGAGGGATGTCGAGCGCAGCGATGACAGGGTGAGTTAAAATCTCCTCCCACCAATGCCTATCCTGATTCCTGACTCTTAACTCTTATTTCTATTCACAACATGTAACACTGGCACCATAGTTGCATCTAAACAGAATAAAACATTAAAATTCAAAACTATGGGCCTGTTAAGATCTATTGCAATTGGTGCAGCTGTGGCTTACGGAGTAAGCTATATTACTAAAAAAAGAGCCGACGGTACATCATTAGCTGATGAACTGGTTGATAAAGCTCCCGAATGGTTTGGTAAAGCAAAAAAATACGGCGAAGAAGCACTCGAAACCGTAAAAGAACGCGTTAAATCGTAAGCATCAAATACGTAACACGTATGAAATAATAATTCACGTCCTTGCGAGGAACGAAGCAATCTCTACTTAAGCAGAACCGCTCTGTATAGTTTAAAGATTGCTTCGTACCTCGCAATGACGTGATTTTTTGCTTTTCCTCCTGTCTCCTGATTCTTTATTCTTGTTTCTCTAAACCTACTGCACCGTTATACTCTTCGTTTGCGTAGTATGCGCGCTAAAATAGCCTAAAGCGTTATTGTTGATATTTGATGGCGGATTACCCGGCGTTACGCCGCCACCCGGTCCGTTTTGGGTTTGCTGGCTCAGGGTATACCAGTATTTAAAAACATCTTTATCTATACACTGCATCTCCACTTCTACTTCATCGTTGGTGTCCAGCTCTTCATTGTCATCATCGCTGCCGTAAAATAGCTGTTCTTTAACGTTGTTGCCGTTGGTAAGGCGGTCGTTATCGGCATATACGCGCCTGGTGAGTGTGTTGTTCACCTTCATAATAAAGCGGTACTGGTTAGTAATAGCTTCCGGATCCTGGTAATGAACCGCTACTATTTTACGCAGGCTGCTGCCAAATTTCAGGTTTACAATGCTCAACGAATCGGCTGTTACCGGTTCAGGCATGGTTGAGCTGGCAATGTATGTATTGTTGTCAGTTACTACAGTCATAGTATAAATTCTGCCCGGTACGCCTTTATACGGGCCAAAGGTGTAACTGCCCGGCGAGGTTTCCTGAAAATGCAGTACAAGGCCATTATTAGTGGTTACGGTTACATTAGCACCCTGTACAGGTGGGTATATATTACTATCGGTATATGGTACTGATTGACTGATCCTGATAGTTTGTACGCCAAATTGATCGGTAATATTACCCTCAATAACCAGCTGGTTGGGCGGGGTTTTAATATCAACATCAATTACCTTTTCGCACGATGCTAATAAGAGGCTGCCGATGGCAAGGAGTAGTAGAGTATATATTTTATTAAGCATGATGTTAAAATTTAAAGTTCCAGGTTACTGATGGTATTACGCCGAAAAGGGATATCTGCACGGCCTCGGTACGGGTAGCATCATCCTTTTTATCCCTGAAGTTGATGGCGTAAGGGTTTTGGCGGTTAAGCGCGTTATATAACCCAAACGACCAGCTCGATTTAAATTTCTTGGTTTCTTTCCCCTTCAGCGTAGCGCTGATATCAAGCCTGCCGGTATAAGGCATACGGCTGGCATTACGATCAGTGTAATAATAAGTAGTAAGGCCGCCTATGTTATATTTTCCGGCGGGGTATGTCACCGCGTTACCTGTACTGTATACATAATTGGCGGCAAAGGTCCAGCGTTTGTTCAGGTTGTAAATACCTACCAGCGCCAGGTCGTGCGTGCGATCCTGTCTTGCCGGGAAATAATTACCGTTGTTCAACTGATCAAATTTACGTTCGGTGCGCGACAGCGTGTAGCTCAACCAGCCGGTAAGCCTGCCCTTAGTTTTTTTAGCGTACAGCTCAAAGCCATAAGCACGACCGCTACCATAGATCAGTTCAGACTCTACATTGGCGTTGGCAATCAGCTGCGCGCCATTTTTGTATTCAATTTGGTTTTGCAGCCATTTATAATATACCTCGCCCGAAAACTCGTAAGCATTGTTAGCTGCGTTTTTAAAATAGCCGAAAGCTATCTGGTCGGCAAGCTCGGGTTTAATATTGTTGCTGCTCATCACATATTGATCGGTAGGTGAGCTTGAATTGGCATTGGTAAGAATGTGTATATTCTGTGTATTGCGGTTGTACGATGCCTTAATAGAGTTTTCATCATCAAGGCTGTAGCTTGCAGAAAAGCGTGGCTCAATATTGAAATAGCTTTTGGCAAATTCGCCGCTTTTGTAGGTCGCTTCTGATGCTACTTCGCCATCGGCATTGTAGGTATTGAAAGTGCCCGGGCCTAATAAAGAGAAACCGCTAAACCTTAACCCATACAAAAAGCTTAGCTTATCGGTCACCTTCCACTCGTCGGACAGGTAGGTGGCCAGCTCAACGCCATAACGGTTTTCAATCGACAGATCGTTAAAGCTCGAACTGCCCGAAGTGGTAATATCCGATGGAGCAATGCGGTGGTGCGTTGCCTGTAAACCAAAGCGTAAGGTATGCTTATCGCTAAAATATTGCAGGTCTTCCTTAAAGTTGAAATCACGAATAAGCGAAGTTACATCGGCATTATTATCCTCATCAAGCAACTTAATGCTGTAGCTGTATTTATTGTAAATGAGTGATGTGTTGCTGAACAACCGGCTGTTAAACACATGGTTGAGGCGAATGGTAGCGGTAGTATTGCCCCAATCATTATCAAAAAGGTTTTTTATGCCGATGTTATCCTGCCCGAAATAGCCGGATACAAACAGCGTGTTCTTGTCATCAAACTTGTAATTTACTTTAGCGTTGATGTCGTAAAAGTTGAGGGTATTGCCACGCGTGGCCGAATCCGGCGAAGCTTTCAGCAGGAAATCTATATAAGTACGTCTCGCGCTGATCATGAACGACCCCTTGTTTTTAACAATTGGCCCTTCCACCTTTAATCGCGAAGCAATTAAGCCTATACCACCTTCGGCACCAAACTCTTTATTGTTACCATCCTGCATCTTAACATCCAGTACTGATGACAGCCTGCCGCCGTATTGCGCGGGCATACCGCCTTTGTACAGGCCAACATCTTTTACCGCGTCGGCATTAAAGGTAGAGAAGAAGCCCAGCAAGTGTGATGAGTTGTAAACCGTGGCCTCATCCAACAGTATCAGGTTCTGATCGGCCGCGCCACCGCGTACAAAGAAACCGGTATTACCCTCACCGCCCGATTTTACACCCGGCAGCAACTGGATGGTCTTCAGCACATCCTTCTCGCCAAATATCACAGGTATATTGTCGAGGTCTTTCATGTTGATCTTATCCAAACCCATTTGTGGGCTGCGCACGTTCTCGTTCTTACGGTCGGTAGCTGTAATGGTAACCTCCTTTAACTCACTGCCCGATTGCAGCTCGACATTCAGCTTTATGCTTTTATCAAGGGTAACTTTTTGAGTGGTGGTAGTGTAACCGGTGTAGGTTACGGTAAACTCATATTCGCCCTCGTTACCGGTTAACGAGTAAAAGCCGTACGCGTTGGTTGCCGCGGCAGTTTGCCCGCTGGTGCCCTGTAATTTAACAGTAGCGCCTATGAGCGTTTCGCCGGTGGCCGCGTCGCGTACGGTACCGCTTATGGTATAACGTTTTTGAGCAAAGGTAGGTGTGGTACAAAAAAGGGTGATCAGTAATAGCAGGGGAGTAAGGTAGATGTTTCGTTTCTGCATGTAAATCAATAGATGTGAATGATGTATGTAATAAAATTATCGCAGGTTAAGACGAAAACTACTCTTTTTTGTTACAAGCCTTTCAAAAATTGTAATAAAAAGCATTGGGCTATTAGCTTTCATCCCCCGGTTCCCAAAGCTCAATTTTATTGTCTTCAGGATCATACACCCATGCAAATTTGCCTATCTCGTCGTTATGACGGCTTTCGTCAATACGCACACCGGCAGCTTGCAGCTGTTCCAGCAACGTATCCAGATCGCTAACGCGCAGATTGAGCATAAATTGCTGATCGGGCCTGCCAAAATAATTGGTTGTGGCCTTAAATGGCGCAAACACGGTTGGCCCACCTTGTTGCAGCCATGGTTCGCCGCTCATCATCGAGTTAATACCAAAATGTTGTTCATACCATGCGCTAAGCGCCGATGGATCTGCCGCCCTGAAAAAGAAGCCGCCAAAACCTGTTACTAAACTTGCCATAATGTGTGTTTTTAGTTTGCCGTAAATATAAAAGCTTTTGTAATTGCCTATGAGGGCAAACGCGTAATAAAGAAGGGCATACGCGACAAATTGTTCACTATTGTTGACAGGCTGTCGTTATTTACTATTTTTACAACATCTTACTGTCTTAATAAATATCATCCATTCCCGATGATCGGATTTGCCTCCACGGCTATCCGCACAGGCAATTATTGCCTTCAAATTTCTATCAAAATTTATAAAAAAGACACACATCAAATGAATCAGCATATTAAGGTCGCGGTTATTGGCGGCACCGGTAAAGCCGGAAAATACATTATAAAAGAGTTAATCAGTAAGGGGTATAGCATCAAAATGCTCCTTAAACGGCCGCATTTGCGTGCGCAATTTGAGCACCCGCAAATACAATTTACAGAGGGTAACATGGCCGATGCCGAAACAGCCCGCGCGTTAATTAAGGATTGCACCGCGGTGATCAGCGCCATAGGCCAGCGGCAGGATGAACCACTGATAAGCACCCTTGCTACCACCAATATAATAGCGGCAATGAAGGAGTACGGTATAAAGCGTTACATCCTGATCACCGGCATCACTATGGATGTACCAGGCGACACCAAAAACACACATACCCAAGCCATGACGGATTTTATGAAAAAATCATATCCCGAAATAGTAGCCGATAAGCAGCACGTGCTGGATCTTTTAAACGATAGCGATACCGATTGGACGATTGTGCGCCTGCCGGTCATCAAACAAATGGATGAACGGGGTAAGTTGCTGGTCGATCTGCACGATTGCCCCGGCGAAAGTATCAGCACAGCCGACCTCGCCGCATTTTTGGTACAGCAGATTGCAGATGCCGGATATACAGGTAAAGCGCCGTTTGTAGCTTCTGAGCTTCGAGGCTAAAGCTGAAAGGAAAAAGGTTAAAGCTGAAAGATAAGCTGAAATCAAAAGCTGAGAACTCCCTCTTTGCGTAGCAGAGAGGGATGTCCAGCGAAGCGATGACAAGATGAGCCCCCCGGTTTAACTTATTATAAAATAACTTAAACACCACGGCATACTATTTGTTATCAGTACAGTAAAACATCTATATAAAAGTAAAAAAACATGAAAGATCAATCAAAATTAGTTGCTGCACTTTTAATAGGTGCTGCTGCAGGAGCCGCTGCGGCTTTGTTATTAGCGCCTGATAGCGGTAAAGCTACAAGAGACGAAATCGCTGATTATTTCAACGATTTGTTAGATACAACTAAAGAAAAAGCACGTACTGCTGCTGCCGATGCAAAAGAGTACGGATCACATATAGTAGATAAAGCGAAAGCTAAATTTGGTAGCGTGGTTGACGAAGCCGGCGAATACCGCGATAAAGCTGTTGACGCTGTAAAATCAAAAGCATCAGAGCTTAGCGATAAAGCTAAAACTTACGGACAAGAAAAAGTAGAAGGCGCTAAAGATGAAGTGAAAGCTACTGCCGATAACTGGAACAATTCGGTACAAAACGCTTAATTAAGCATTTACTGAAAATAAGAAAAGGCCCGCTTCACAGCAGGCCTTTTCTTGTTATATACTATTTGTCAGCCTTACAATGTAAAGCTGTTATCGCTTTCGGTAGCGTCCATAAATATGCCGCCATCCAGTTTTACGGTTTTAACCGTTTTGCCTGTTTTTATGTTGATAGTGGCCTGTTTTTGGTTCGTTTTCCAAACAACCGGGGTTTGGTGTACACTTTCGGTTGTGCCATCGGCATAAGTTAATTTCACATCAAACGGAACAACAAAGCCGCCTATGTTTTGTACCGATACGGCATAGCCATCCGCGCTTTTGGTTACTTTATCAATAGCCAAATCAATGTAGTAATTGGTGAAGTACCAGTTGTTAAAGAACCAATTCAAATCCTGGCCCGATACATTGCTCATCGAGTTAAAGTAATCCCACGGAATAGGGTGCTTGCCATGCCAGCGATCCATATAACCATGCAGCGCTTTCTTAAACAGCTCGTCGCCAAGCATATCTTTCAGCGCGAAGTGGCTTAATGCCGGTTTGCCGTAAGCGTTGTTACCATAACCGGCTTTCAATTCGCTCGATGGGGTGATGATCGGCAGATCCTGCGCGGTAGCAGGGTTATGGATCCAGCCATCTACACGGAATTGTTTAAACAGGGCTTCAGCTTTTTCTTTACCCACTTCTGATGTGCCTATCAGCAATTCAAAAGTAGTGGCCCAACCTTCATCCATAAAAGCATAGCGGCTTTCGTTAATGCCCATATAAAAAGGAAAGTAAGTATGCGCTACCTCGTGATCTTGTACAAACTGAGTAAAGTGAGGGTCGTCGGTATGGCTGTCGTTACACATCATCGGGTACTCCATATCGGCAAAGCCCTGGAACGAGGTCATTTTAGGGAACGGATACGGTACGCCCGGCCAGTTGTGTGACAACCAACCCAGCGTATTGCGGCCAAACTGTACCGCCTGGTGAAAATCTGCCGAAGCATCGGCAAAGGCAGCCTGCATACTTGCACGGCGTTTGGTTTTAGGGTCGACGATAACGCTGGCCGCGTCCCATACATAATGGTCGCTTATACCCACGGCCATATCGCTGATGTCGTTAGCGGTCCATGTCCAGGTATTGGTAGCGTTTTGGGTGGTAATATTCTTTTTCGCCAGATCCTGCGCGGTAGCTACGTGGATGGTAGAATCGCTGGTGTATGATTTTTGCAGGCGTTTAGCGTATTCTGGCTGCAGCACCTGTTTGGTATTTTGCAAGGTACCGGTAGCCCAAACTATATAGTTTTTAGGTACGGTTACATTAAGGGTATAGTTGTTAAAGTCGTTATAAAACTCCTGCGCATCTGTAAAATCGAGGCGATCCCAACCATTATAATCATCATAAACTGATACCCTTGGATAAAAATATGCCAGGAAGTAAGTGGTAGAATCAATCATCCCTTCGCGGCCGCTTTCCAATGAGATCTGGTAGTGCCAGTCAATATCCAGCTTAACCGAATCTTTAGGCAACAACGGCTTTTTAAGCACGATACCCATGTTGGTGGTAGCGGCTTCGTTGTTGTAAGTTAAACTTTCGCCGTTGGCCAAAAGTTTATCTATTTGCGCGCCGGGTGTTAAATAATCTTTATTGGCACCATAAAACCTTGCCGCGCCCGGTTTATGTATGTTCAATATCATTTTCATGTTCAGCCTTTTCAGGGTATCGGGGCTGTTATTGAAATAGGTAATGGTTTCGGTACCCTTAATATCGCGGCTTGGCGGCAGGGCAGTAATGCTGATGTTGTAATTACCGGTATTTTGCCAGTATTTGGCGCCGGGTTTACCATCGGGCGAGCGGGTGCCCTTTTTAAATGCCTTTTGAATATCGCGGGGCATATACAGGCTTTGCGCCCGGGTTTGCGTAAAAGCAGCCGCGAGCAGCGCTGCTACAATTAGTTTTTTATACATGAGGTCGTAGAAAAATAAGGCCGAAGATAGTTATAAAATACAAATAGCCTATAGGGGGTAAACGCCTTTAGTTCAGCTTTATAACAATTGTGTTACAAAAGGTGCGACTATGTTAAATTTATTTACGTTTGTACTAAGTTATTTTAATAGGGGTATTAGATAACTGAAAACCTAAACCGGGCTTGTGCCTGGTTTTTTTGTTTTAGTCCACATTGATATACTCCTTGGTGATCAGTAAAAACAACTGGTCGTTATCTATCGACTCATCAAAGCACTCTATCAGCAACTGTTCTACTTCTTTATCGTCCAACTGTACCGATAGCGCTTTCAGCATCCGGCAGGATATGATATTAATGTGCTCCAGCATCTGCACGTAAAGCAAAACATCGGTATCAAGTAAAACCGACACCGGCTGGGCATCATCCAAACAAAATTTATCTTTTACAATAGCTTTAATGGGGTTGCAATTGGCATCTGAAGGGGTTTCTTCTATCAGTTCGTATATTACTGCCATGCGTTTTATCTGGCTGTTAATATCATCGCCAAACTCCTGTAAGGCCAGTTTTAACGAGTTGAATGAAGCCAGTTCAATAAGGCTGCCTATAGTTTTGCTGATATATTGCTTGCCAAAGTAAAGCCTGTTAAGGTGATGCAGAAATACTTGTTTTACAAATTGCGGATCTGACGTTTTGGGTGACATACCTGTTTTTTGTGTAAATGTTAATGAGGTGATAATAAAAAGTTTAACAACACGTGGTTGTGAGCCTTGTTTCAAAAATACCATTATAAAAGCGGATAATTTTGAATTTTAATTATAAACTAATTCGCGCCGCCGCTTAAGTTAAAAACTTATACATAAGGTGTATTTTTTTAATGGTTATATGACGGTCGTCTGGCGTAATTTACCCGGTAAATAACAACGCATCGCCACACAAAACCCTATATTTGCTATACTATGAAATATAAATTAGGCGATTTTGTGCGCTTTGTAGACGAGAAAATGGAGGGTTACGTAACCCGCATTATTGATGAGCAAATGATAGGCGTAACCGGCGACGATGATTTTGAGATACCTGTACTGGCCAGCAAGGTAACCACGGTACATGGCTACGAGGGAGGTAAAAAAGCCGAAATAAAAACAGGTACCGAAGAAGCTGCCATACCGGCAAGCGAATTTATAAGCAAGGGCATATATATTGGTGTGGTTAATGATGCTAAGGCGGGTTCGGTAGTACATTTTCATTTGCTGAACGAAACCTCTTTCCAGTTGCTGGCATCATTTACTACCGATACCGGCGGCAAGTACAAGGGCGAGTACGCGGGCATTTTAGCGCCAAATACTTCGGTGCAGATCTATTCGGCCCAACTGGCCGATCTGCAGGTATGGCCAAAGTTTAGCCTGAACGTGGTTTATCATACCAAGCAAAACGTAAAGCCCGAAGAGCCGTTGGTGTTCACCGAAAAATTTAAGGCTAAAGATTTTGCCGGGGCGAAAAAGAAACTGCCCGTTAATGGTTTACAAGGTTGGGTGATTCGTGTAGATGAACCCGAGCTGGTAATTGATGCCGATAAACTCAAGGAAAGCTTCTTTAAAACAGCCGAAGAAAAAACAGCCATACCTGTTAAACCGGTAACTGAGGTTGACCTGCATATTGAAAAACTGCGCGATGATCATCAGTTTATCAACAGTAACGAGATATTGAAGATACAGCTTACCCATTTTAACAAAACGCTTGATGCCGCCATTGTGCACCAACTGCCCGAAATTACCTTTATACACGGCGCAGGCAACGGCATATTACGCCACGAACTGCATAAGCTGTTGAGCAAGCACCCCAAAGTGCAAACTTTTATGGATGCCCGTAAAGAGAAGTTTGGCTATGGCGCTACAAAGGCCATATTAAAATAACACACCATGAATGCCCGGCAGCTACTGCAATACCGCCTGTATAACCAGCAATTATCAAAGTCGCGTTTTAAAAACGCGGGCGAACTGGTAAGCTACATGGGTGCTATACAGGCGCAGGATTATGCCGGGGCGAAATGGGCATTGGGCTTGCGTTTAAATAACGCTACCGATAACAAACTCGAAAAACAGATAAATGCCGGGGAAGTATTGCGCACCCACGTGTTGCGGCCTACCTGGCATTTTGTAAACCCGGCAGCCATTCGCTGGATGATAGAACTTACCGCGCCGCGCCTTAATCAGCAAAGCGCGGGGCGCAACCGGCAGCTAAAGCTGGATGCCAAAACCTTCGCAAAAAGTAATGATATACTGGCGAAGGCCTTGCACGGCGACAAACAACTCACCCGTACTGAAATTGCAGCAATATTGGAGCAGGGCGGCATTGCCACTGATACCCAGCGCTTGATCCATCTGCTGTTTACCGCCGAACTCGATTGTGTAATTACCAGCGGCGCAAGGCAGGGCAAACAGTTTACGTATGCATCCTTTGATGAGCGGGCACCAAAGGCAAAATCGCTGCCCAGGGATGAATCCATCGTGCGGTTGGCGCTCACTTACTTCAACAGCCGAGGACCGGCAACCCTGCACGATTTTGTATGGTGGAGCGGCCTCACCGTAACCGATGCCAAAACCGGGCTGGAAGAAATTAAGGATAAGCTGACCAATATCACCCTTGACAACCAAACGTATTACCTGCCGCAACACCTGCCCGATACCAAACTACCCGCGGCCATATCGTGCCTGTTGCCCCCGTTTGATGAATACACCATCGCCTACAAAGACCGCAGCGCCGTCATCAATACAAAACATGCCGAACAAGGCGGCTACCTAATTTTCGACCCGGCCATTATGCTTGGTGGTAGCATTGCCGGCAACTGGAAACGCAGCATCGGCACAAAAAACATTACAGTTAATTTAAACCCTTTCGACGCACTGAAACCCGCGCAGCAAGCCGCTGTTGAAAAGAGCGTAAAACGCTATGCCAAGTTTATGGGAATGGGTGTTGAAGTGAGGTAATAGGAGAAATAAGGTAATAAAGGTGCTTGTTATACTTAGGTTAAGCTTCTCCGTCAGCAAAGAGCTTCGGGCGAAAACGGGCAGAACGTTGTTGGCCAGGAGCGCAAAGGCGGGCATAGCGAACTTGTTGCATGTGGGTCGGAAACGAGCGGAGGGGCAAAAGTTCCAGCCCAAGTTCTGACCGTTTTGCAGGGTATGGCCTTGTGCGGCAAAGAAGCCTTTTGCTGGACAAAGGGTTTTGTTACTTTTGCCCTCAAAAGTAATGGGCCCCTGCGGCCAAGAGCAGACTAACGTAAATCACAGCACAAGCCTTAAAAGTAAAAAAGAACGCGACGAGATTGCTTCGTACCTCGCAATGACAACCTATCTTAGCCACCTCCGTAACATTTTCATTATTTGTAAATAATTATCACTAAATCCGTTGCCATTATTTATTTTCATGGCAGTATGCGAAAGGCCTTATCCGCAGTTAGTACTGCATTGTTTGTTTTTATTTTATTGTGGCTGCAACCGGGTTTTGTGCAGGCAGCCAATCCTGTAGTTCATGTTTCGGCTAAGCCTGCCTGGTTAAGCACTGTTAAACCTTATGATAAAAAACCGCCTGCCCGTACGGTGCAAAACGGGTATTTCTATGCCTTAATTGAACGGCAGGTAAATGTAGAACAGCATGCCGATTATAACCACATCATCCGCGAAATCGTATCCGGGGCGGGTATCCAAAACGGATCGCAAATTTCGGTAAGCTTTGAGCCGTCTTTCGAGCGGGTCGATTTCCACGAGATCATTGTGTGGCGCAACAATAAACCCATTAACAAACTTAACGCTTCGGCCTTTAAAGTATTGGCCGATGAGCAGGAACTATCCAGCTTTATTTACCAGGGCAGCTACTCGGCCTTGTATATCCTAACCGATATCCGCAAGGGTGATAGGATAGAATATTCGTACACGGTAACAGGCAGCAACCCCATATTTGCCAATAAATTTATGGGTAACTTTTATTTTCAAAGTTACCAGCCTATAGCCCACCAGTACACCGCCTTAATTGCGGCTGATAAAAGGGCTTTGAATATCAAATCGTTCAACGCGGTGCCTAAAGCGGTAGTGACACAAGCTGCCGGGCTGAAAAAATATGAGTGGGAAGCTTTTATGGTTGCCGCCGGTACTTATGAAGATAAGCAGCCCGCCTGGTACAATTCCTTCCCCTACGTACAGGTAAGCGAATATAGTAACTGGAACGAGGTAGCCAAATGGGCATTATCCATCAACCCGGTTACCACCAAATTTACCGGTGAGTTGGCCGATGAAGTAGCCCAGCTAAAAAAGCAATCGGGCAATAGTAAAGAGAAATATTTCAGGAACGCGGTAAAAGCCGTGCAGGATGAAGTACGCTATATGGGTATCGAAATTGGCGAATACTCGCACCGGGCTAATAACCCCGCAAAAGTGTTTGCACAGCGTTACGGCGATTGTAAGGATAAAGCCTTGCTGCTTACTTCGCTGCTGCGTGCAAACGGTATTGATGCCTGGATGGTGCTGGTAAACACCAGTATGCGTGGCCGGGTAGATCAGTATTTGCCTACAGCCAATGCCTTTAACCATGCCGTGGTTACCGCCGTGGTAGATGGCAAGCAGGTTTGGGTTGATGCCACTATAGCTTATCAGCGTGGTTCGGGTACTGATATTTATTTTCCGCCGTATGGCAAAGGCTTGATATTGAAGGATGGAACAAATGCGTTAACCACCATCCCGGTAAAGACAGGCGGCAAAATGGAACTGACCGAAACATACAACGTTATGGATGCCGTAACGCCTGCTACCTTAACGGTGTACACGGCTTATACAGGTTCAGAGGCAGATTACATGCGCGATAAGCTGGCCTCATCAAGCATGGCCGAAACAGAAAAGACTTATATTGATTATTACGCCAAGATCTACCCCAAAATTGAATCGACAGATTCTGTTACGGTGACTGATGATGAGCAGGAAAATAAGATCGTAACTATTGAAAGTTATAAGATCCCTGATTTCTTTAAAAAGGATTCGGTTGAGGGTGGTTACGTACGCGGCTTTTATGCCAATTACATCAGCGACCAGTTATCAGAGATCAACAGCAGGTTGAAAACGCCGGTGTCGGTAAATTACCCCTATAATATTGATTATTCCATAAAAGTGAACCTGCCCGGCGGCTGGAGCATAGATGCAAGCCATACCGATATTGAGCGCGATGCTTACAGGCTAAATACTTCTACCTCTGCAGATGGCGATATGCTCACCTTGAATTATAAGTTCTCTTATTTGCAGGATCATATCCCGGTGAATAAACTCGACGAATACCGCAAGGATGTTAAAAAGATAAGCGACGACGAGTTGGCCTATACATTTACCTACAATCCAGGTAACGAAACAAAGCCGTTGAATTTGAAGCCCATGCACGTGAATGTGTACATGGTGCTTTGTATTACTTTATTAGGTATTGTTATCGCGGTAGGCGGCGTATTGATCTACCGCAGGGAAACGCCGGGTATCGTGTTTTCATTCGGCTCAGGATTTGAACCCTTAGGCGGATGGCTGATATTGATACTGGTTGTATTTTTCTTTATAACAATAGCCGGTTTCTTTTCCTTATTCTCCGAAGGTTATTTTGATTTAGATAAGTGGAATAAATACGGCACAGCTGCCTTAAGTAATCAAAATAAAACATTGATAACCATCAAGGCGATAGGGCACATTATTTTAACCGGATACTCCATTTTTTGCCTCATCTTATTTTTAAACCGCAGGGATATTTTACCAAAATACATTATAGGATTCTTTATATCCGTAGTGGTGGTAAACGCTGTCACCTATATAGTTTCTTCAGGTACATTGCCGGATAAAAATTTATATAACGATCTTATATTTTCGATAGTGATGGGTGCTATATGTATACCTTATTTCATCAAATCTAATAGGGTTAAATACACTTTTATTGTACCGCAACCGGCCAATAACTACAGCTACGAAATGCGTAGCGCCGAGGCATTTCCTGCTAATAAAGAGCAACAGTAAACATACCTGTAAACAAATATCGCGATGCTTTTGGGCATCGCGATTTAGGTTGAAAATAAATTATAATATCGCATCATAATTTACCTTAAGTTCTTTTGGGTAGTGTAAGGTCTTTTAGTTCGTCAAAACTAATGGATATACGCAGGCTTACCACATAAAGTTTTTAAAACGAATAATAAATTTGCTTATTTATTCGGCTATTGGTTGCAGGCGTGCAAGGTACTGGCCGTATTCGTCGTCCACCAGAATATCGGTGCTCCAGCCGGCCTTTTTTGCCACATCGGTTAGCGTGTGTTCGTCCACATATAACCAGTTGAACCAATCTGTTTTTTTGCCTTTATATTCATATTGATATTTGATCTCGCCATAATACCTGTGCTGCGGCGGGTTGCCCTCGTACAGGTAAGCAATGTCCGACGAATCGAACAGTAATTGCCCTCCCGGCGCCAGCAGTGTTTTAACGTATTGCAGAAAATTAGCCAGGTTTTCCAGCGAACCGGTAAGCCCTATGCCGTTCATCAGTAAAAGCAGGGTATCATATTTAGGTCCGGTATAGGTAAATATATCGGCCTCAATTGCCTGCTGCAAGCCACGCTTGCGCATCACCTCAACAGCCAGCGGCGAAATATCCAGCGCGGTAATATCCATTCCCCGGTTTTGCAGTTCGAGGCTGTGGCTGCCTGCTCCGGCACCTATGTCGAGCGTTTTGCCCCGGCATTCGTTCAGGGCATGCCATTCCAGGTCGGGCATATCATCTTCCTTACGGAAATAGGTTGATACCGGCATCTCCTCTTTCGGGCCATATTGGTTATGGATCCAAAGTTTATGCTTGCCCAATTTATGGTAGCGGTCGTAAATGGCTTGACCTAAAATATCCTTCATGTGGTTACAAAGGTATCAAATCAATATATTTGGGCAATTGCCCAATTATGACCATCGCCCACTTTTTACTCATTATCATAATTACTGCCGGTATGATAGGCAGCGTAAAAAGCAAGAAGCTCACACTCACGGCGGCTATTACAGGTGGTTTAGTAAGCATCCTCATTTATATATGTGCTGATTTTACGGGCATAGCCATTATAACTACCTTCTTTTTGGCGGGTACTTTAGCCACATTATGGCAACGCGAACTCAAACAAAGCATCAACGCCGCCGAAGCCAACGGAGGCAGGCGCACGGCAGGGCAGGTACTGGCCAACGCGGGAGTGGCCGGGTTAACAGGTATCGTCACGCTGATCTATCCGGATTACCGGGAAGTATTTCAATTAATGCTGGCGGCATCCTTCGCCTCGGCAATGGCCGATACTTTGGCATCTGAACTGGGGATGCTTTACGGCAGGCGGTTCTTCAATATCCTCGCCCTGAAAACTGATACCCGAGGCGAAAACGGCGTGATCAGTATAGAGGGTTTGCTGATCGGTGTGGCGGGCAGCAGTCTTATCGCGCTGATATACGCCATTGGTTTTGGCTGGAGTTGGGTTATTTTGAAGATCATCATAGCCGGAACCATTGGTAACCTTACCGATTCTGTACTCGGCGCAAGTCTCGAACGCAGAAACCTGATCGGCAATAACGCGGTTAACTTTTTAAATACGCTTATTGCAGGTTGTGTGGTGTTGCTGTTTTAAACCGTGCTTTGGTTTATCAACACATCTTTAAAACTACAAACTAATGACCCGGCCTGCTTATAAATATGTGCCGGATATTTTTTAGTTTTGTCGACTGAAAATGGGGTGAAATACTCGCCCTAATCCTAATTTTAATTAGCCCACATAGTGAAAAAACTCACTGAAAGTAATGCAGCGCGGTACGCGTTAACGTTGATCATTATCACATTCATCATTCGCATACTGATAGCCGCTTATACAGGCTTGGGTATCGGCGAGTCGTACTACTTTCGTGGTGCCATTACACTTGAACTAAGCTATTTCGATCAGCCGCCATTGTTTTTTTGGTTGAGCTGGTTAAGTACAAAAATATTCGGCTTAACTACACTGGGGCTGCGTTTCCCGGCGGTATTGTTGTTTGCAGGTACCAGTTGGATGCTTTTCTTACTCACCCGCCAGTTATTTAACGCCAAGGCCGGTTTTTGGGCGGTAGTAGTGATGAATTTGAGCGCGGTATTCACCGTGGCCATAGCCTGCTGGTTTCAGCCTGATGCGCCGCTGATGTTCTTTTGGCTGGCCGCCGCGTACTGCATACTACAGGTAATGCAGGTTGGCGAAAACAGGGGTACTATCACTTTTAATAAACGTAAAACCTACCTGTGGTGGGTAAATATAGGCTTGCTGATGGGGCTGGCTACGCTTAGCAAATACCACGTATTGTTTTTATTTGCAGGTGTGTTCTTGTTCATAGTAGCCAATAAATCGCAAAGGCATTGGTTGAGGCACCCGGGGCCGTATTTGGCGGTTTTGATCACGCTGATCATGGCGTTTCCTATCATTTGGTGGAATTATCAGAACAACTGGGCTTCCTTTGTTTTCCAGGGATCGCGCGCAGGTACGGGGCAAAAGTTTCAACTGCATATCGATTGGTTTTTGCGAAGCCTTGGCGGGCAGGCACTTTGGTTGTTGCCATGGATATGGGTACCTACCTTCAGGCAGTTATTCGTATCGTTCAAGCAAAGGGTTACTTCATTATCATACAGCTACGTGTTTTGGATAGCCGTTTTACCTATCGTTTTCTTCACCGTGGTTACCCTTTGGGCCGATCTTCAATATCACTTTCACTGGCAGGCACCCGGCTACATGATGCTTTTCGCACCGCTGGGCTACGCTATCGATAAAAAGCTAAGTAATACCGAAACCGCACGGGGCACACGCAGGTGGATGAATTTTTCAATATGGTTTACCGTTATCACGATTACCGTACTGAGCCTGCACATGGTAACCGGTTTTTGGACATGGTACGGCCCGAAATGGGCGGTAGGCCTCGCAGGCGATACCGACGACCCTACCGTACAGGGTATCGACTATAACGACGTTAACACCCGCTTTGAAAAAGAAGGCTGGTTCAATAATAAAAATCTGTTTGTAGGTACGCCGCGCTGGTGGCTTACCGGTAAGGTAGATTGGGCGCTGAAAGGTAAAAAGGAGATCATTTGCTTTAACCACGACCCGCGTAACATGGCTTACCTTGTTGACCCTAACAAACTCATTGGGCATGATGCCATTATTGTTTCGCAGGGCGAGTACGAGAGCGTTACCCAGGATGCCAAACCGTTTTTTGACAGTATTACCGAGCTGCCGGAGATCAAAATAATCCGCAGCGGTGTAACTGAACTGCACATGCAGGTTTATTACTGTAAAAACTTCCACGTAACCAAAGAAACCCGCGAAGATTTGCCGCTGTACAAGCAGCTCACCGGCAGGCCGCCATTCGGTCCGGGTGAAAAGCCGCAGGATTAATCCATTCTATAAAATATTAAAAAGAGGTTGTAATTGTAAAATTATATCCTCAAGTTTGCAATCATCAGATGATATGATGATATAATTAAATGACAATATTAAAACGTAGTTCACTGGCCGATGAAGTAGCCGCCGCTATACAGCACCAGGTTAAAGCCGGGAAATATCAGATCGGTGAGAAGCTGCCTATTGAGCCAGAGCTGATGAAAAACTTTGGCGTTGGGCGCTCCACCATCCGCGAAGCGATAAAACTGCTTACCAACTCGGGCTTGTTGAGGGTGCAGCAGGGGCTGGGTACCTTTGTTGAGGATACCTCGGGCATCCGAGAGCCTCTGGCACAGCGTTTTAAACGGGCCAGCGCGCAAAATTTGGACGAAGTGAGGCAACTGCTGGAAATGAAAATAGCCGAAAAAGCAGCTGTTAACCGTACTGATAACGACATAGCCCAAATAAAAGCCATGTTTATTCGCCGTACCGATGCTGCCCGTGCAGGCCTGATGGCCGATTGCGTGGAGGCCGATGTAAGTTTCCACACCGCTATAGCTGAGGCATCCGGGAATGATATCCTGGCCGATCTGTACAAATCAGTTGCTACACACCTCAAAAGCTGGTTTATGGAGAGCTACCCCGATACGCAGATATTTGTGAGCACCACCCATCTGCACGAACAACTCATGAACAGCATTATTGAAGGCGATGCCAAAAAAGCCTGGAACTGTGCCGCCCGCATCATTGGCCACGTTTCGCAATAAATTACTTATCCATCTATCCGTAAGGATAAAATATATATCTAAAATGAAACCATCCGCAGAAATTACTACCGACTCTACCGCTCCGGGCAGTATCATCAGTACCGAAACCAAACAGGCGGTACAGCAAACGGTGTATCCTATTTTGTTCGCCATCAGCTTTTCGCACTTACTGAATGATATGATGCAATCGGTCATCCCATCGGTATACCCCATGATCAAAACCAACTTCCACCTGTCGTTCACGCAGATCGGACTCATCACACTTACTTTTCAACTGGCCGCATCTTTACTGCAGCCCTTTGTAGGCAACTATACTGATAAAAAGCCAAGCCCGTATTCGCTAGCTATTGGTATGGGTTTTACGCTGATAGGTTTGTTGAGCCTTTCAATAGCATCAAGTTTTATATTTATACTGGTTTCGGTAGCTTTGATCGGTACCGGCTCATCGGTGTTTCACCCCGAATCGTCAAAGGTGGCCTATATGGCATCGGGCGGTAAACGTGGTTTGGCACAATCAATTTTCCAGCTGGGCGGTAATGCGGGCAGCGCTATCGGGCCTTTGCTGGCCGCGCTTATTATCATTCCGTTCGGGCAGGGCAATATCAGATGGTTCGCGCTGGCGGCTGTACTGGCTATTTTTGTATTGTTAAAAGTGGCCGGTTGGTATAAAGGCCACCTTGCATTAAGGGCACGTAAAAAGGTTGCTGTTGAAGAGAGCCGCCCGGCATTATCAAAAGGCCGCATCATTACGTCGGTAGTGATCTTGCTGCTGCTCATCTTCTCCAAATATTTTTACATGGCCAGCATGACGAGTTATTTCACCTTCTACCTCATTGGTAAGTTCCATTTGTCGGTACAGCAATCACAAATGTATTTGTTCGTTTTTTTGGCGGCAGTAGCTGCGGGTACCTTAATTGGCGGTCCGCTGGGCGATAAGTTTGGCCGTAAATACATCATTTGGATCTCGATATTAGGTGTGGCGCCATTCACGTTGCTATTGCCTTATGCCAGTTTATTTTGGACGGGTGTACTATCTGTATTTATCGGCGTTATTATCGCCTCGGCATTTTCGGCCATATTGGTTTACGCTACCGAGCTTCTGCCGGGCAAGGTGGGCATGGTATCGGGCTTGTTCTTCGGTTTCGCCTTCGGGATGGGCGGGTTAGGCTCGGCATTATTGGGCCGCCTGGCCGACCATACCAGTATTACGCACGTATTTAACCTGTGCGCTTACCTACCGCTGATTGGTATTATTACAGGTTTATTACCTGATATTGAAGGGAAAAAGAAGACAGCCGTTAAGTAAATAGCTGAACATCTATTTGTCGGCATAAAGTAAAATACAAGGCACCTTTTGCGGGTGCCTTTTTTTATTGAAAAATGTTGCGCACCTTTGTACTGTAATATTTATAATTACAGTAAAGATGAACGGACGCTTTCATATATCAGTACACATACTTACCCTGCTGGATGCAGCGAAGGGCGAGTTGGTATCGTCTGATTATTTGGCGGGCAGCATCAATACAAACCCGGCACTGGTACGTAAGGAGCTAAGCAACCTGCGCAAGCACGGATTGATCATTAGCAAGGAAGGCAAGGCAGGCGGTTATATGCTGGCAAAATCGCCGGAGCAGATCCGGTTTGCCGATGTGTACGAGGCCGTTAAACAAACGGCAATTTTGGGGCAGGCCAGGAATGAGCCCAACCCGAAATGCCCGGTAGGCAGGCAAATCAACCAGCATTTAAAAGATATGGACAAGGAGATTGAAGACGCGGTGATAAAAAAACTGTATGACTTTAACCTGGCCGATTTTAGTGAGAAATTTTATTAATATTTTTTTAACATAAACTGTAATAATTTTAATTACAATAAACCAAACAAAATGAAAGTAGCAATTATTGGCGCATCGGGCTTTGTAGGAGCCAGCGTATTAACAGAAGCATTAAACCGCGGTCACCTGGTAACCGCTATAGTACGTAACCCCGAAAAAATTACTGTACAAAACGATAACCTTACCGTAACAGGTGCCGATATTTTTGAAACAGAGAAACTGACAGCCATACTTGCAGGTAATGATGTAGTGATCAGCTCATATAACCCGGGCTGGGGCAATCCCGAAATTTATGACGACTTTATAAAAGGATCAACCTCGATACAAGAGGCTACTAAAGCCGCCGGTGTAAAAAGACTGATAGTAATTGGCGGCGCGGGTAGTTTATATATTGACGGCAATCAGTTGGTTGATAGTCCGCAGTTCCCGGCAGAATGGAAAGCCGGTGCTACAGCAGCACGCGATTTCCTGACCGAACTACGCAAAGAAGAAGAACTGGACTGGACCTTCCTGAGCCCGGCCATCAACCTGCACCCCGGCGAACGTACCGGCCAATTCAGGTTAGGCACCGAAAGCCCTGTATTTAATGAGCATGGTAAAAACGACATCAGCGTAGCTGACCTCGCAGTGGCTTTATTGGATGAGGTAGAGAACAAGCAATTTGTAAAACAACGTTTTACGTTGGGTTATTAAAGAGCAGCCAGGAAACAGTGCCGGGCCTTGTGCGATTCCTTCCCTCGGGAAGGAGGAGGAAGGGGTTTCATCGGCTTAAATGTTTCTTATATAATGCATAACCCCTCCCTGCCCTCCCGAGGGAGGGAAATAAATTATGCTTCTCAAAAACAGGGTTTAGAAAGTTTTTAAAAACTTTCTAAACCCTGTTGCTTTTATACACTATTACACGTGTAACCTTTGAATAGAGGATACTGTAACTTAACAGTGTTTAAACAAGTAAAGCAATTAAAAGAAATAACTTTGCCGTATGAAAAACTATAAACTGATATTATCTGCCGCTGCTGTGCTGGCGCTTTCTGCCTGTAGCGTTGGTTCAAAAACATCACAAGGCCAAACCGATTCTGCCGGTGCAGCACAAACCGCTGATAGCACCGAAAGTAAAGCCCTTTTTGCAAAAATGACCATCAGCGATGCTGTTAAAGGCAGCGATTCGGTACAACTTAAGTTTACTGTTTATAACCCTGCCGATACCGCGCAGCAATTTTGCAAATGGCATACCCCGTTTGAGCCTTTAATGAGCAAATACCTCGATGTTAAAGATGAAAGCGGACAGGAAGCCAATTACAAAGGCGCTATGGCCAAACGCATAATGCCGCCTCCTGCTGATAGCTACATCAAGGTAAAACCTAAAGACAGCTTATCGGTAACGGTTAACCTGCTGAAAGGTTATGATATTACCAAGCCGGGCAAGTATACCGCCACTTACGTAGGCCAAAACATGAGTGGCTTAGTGGTTAAAGATGGTGTTACGTTTGTTTACGAAAAGTAAGCTGACTCACCCTGTCATCGCTACGCTCGACATCCCTCTTTGCGTAGCAGAGAGGGATTTTTGTTTTTTAAGTCTTTTCACCCTCTTTGCGCTCGCGCAGAGAGGGTCGACCAGCGAAGCGAAGTCGGGGTGAGTTAATTAAACTACGATTTTAAAGAGCTTTTCGCTTTCTCCTTTCAGCTTTCACCTTTCAGCTTCCTACTACCCCGTAATTGTTATCTTATACTTAGCCAGCAAGCCACTCAAGCCATGTATACTGAATTTCGCTTTGGCTATGGAGTTGTTTTCAGGGTCTATCACAAAATTATAGGCCGAACTGAAGTCGGCGCCTTTAAGTATGGTGTTATCAAATATTACACGGTTGAGGTCGCAATTGTCAAATACGGCGGAGGTGAGGTCGGCTTCGCTAAAGTCAGATTCATTTAAAATGCAATCGTTAAACTTAGTGCCTTTCAACCGCTTTTTGTAGAAGATGCTGTTCGTCATATTGCAACCCGTAAAGTTAACCTCGAACGAGAAATGGTTAGATTTATCAAAATGGGCTCCCGCGAGTTTGCATTCCTGAAAGCTCACATTTTGCAGGCCCGTATCGGTTAATTGTACGAGGGATAGGTTACAGGTTTTAAAAACACAATCGATAAAAGTAATGTGCGACAGGTTAGCGTACGACAGATCGCAGTTCAAGAACTCGCAGCGTTCAAATACCCGTTTATGGCCCTCAATATCTGCCGGTTTGCTATTTTTAAATACTACGTCCTCGTCAATTTGTAACTCATAATTATGCCGTGTAAAAATTGCCGCTAAAGTAATAACAATAGCCAATTTTGCAGATGTTAAAGCAGCTTTATAAATAAAATAAAATGTTTGCCGCTTAGGTACATGCTGTTAAACAGGGCTTTCCACAAATCTTCTCATTCTTTCTTCATATCCAATCAATCCGCCGCGAGCATGCAGGGGGCAAGCTATTTTAATATATTTTTAGGCACTGATTAATATTTAAACATATATCAATTTAACCAAAATAATAATTATTTACCCTGAACAATGAATTTTAAAAAGATTGTAGCCTTAGCGTTCGCTATAGCGCCCTCGCTACTGTTTGCGCAGGAGTGGCAGCCTAAAAAAGCTGTGCTTATGAGCAAGTTTGCCAAGGATGTAAACCCTAAAAGCGTATTGCCCGAGTACCCTCGTCCGCAGCTTACCCGTACCAAATGGCTCAACCTTAATGGTGTATGGCAGTTTCAGGCAAGCAGCGGCGCAGCCGAAGCCCAGCCAAAAGGCAACCTGTCGAAAACAATATTGGTACCGTTCCCGGTTGAGTCGGCGCTTTCGGGCGTAATGGAGCAGCACGAACGTGTTTGGTATCGCCGTAAATTCACCGTTCCGGCAGATTGGAAAGGCCAGAAAGTATTATTACACTTCGGCGCGGTTGATTACGAATCAGAAGTATTTGTAAACGGTAAAAGCCTGGGTGTGCACACCGGTGGTTATGATCCGTTCACTTATGATGTTACCTCGGCCATTGCCAAATCGGGCGAGCAGGAAATTACCGTTCGCGTTTACGATCCTACTGATAAAGGCGGTTTCCCGCGCGGTAAACAAACGCTGAATCCGCAGGGTATCATGTATACCTCAACTACAGGTATATGGCAAACCGTATGGTTGGAGCCTGTGCCGGTAACCAGTATCGATAATATTAAAATTGTGCCTGATATTGATAAAGGTGTGGTAAACCTTACTGTAAATACTGCCGGTGTTGCCGATGGTTACACGGTAGATATTAAGGTGAAAGATGGCGGCAAGGTAATTAAAACCACAACAGGTGGTGCTAATACCGTGATTAGCGTGCCGGTAGAAAATGCCAAACTATGGTCGCCGGATGCGCCTTTTCTTTACGATTTGGATATCAGCCTGACCAAACAAGGTAAAACTGTTGACGCGGTTGGCAGCTACTTTGGTATGCGTAAAATATCAGTAGGGCAGGAGGGTGAGTATAAAAAACTATACCTGAACAATAAATTTTTGTTCCAGATTGGTCCGTTAGATCAGGGTTTCTGGCCTGATGGTTTATATACAGCGCCTACTGACGCGGCATTGAAATACGATCTGGAAATGATCAAGAAGTTTGGTTACAACATGGTGCGCAAGCACATTAAGGTGGAGCCTTACCGCTGGTATTACTGGGCCGATAAGCTGGGCTTACTGGTATGGCAGGATATGCCGTCGCCAAACTCGTACACCGAGCATGTCCCGCCGGTTGATACTGCCGCTTTCCGTTCGGAACTGGTACGCATGATCAAAACCCACTGGAACTCACCGTCAATTATTACCTGGGTGGTATTTAACGAAGGCCAGGCGCAGCATAATACCAAAAACCTGGTAGATATGGTTAAAACCTTAGATCCATCGCGTTTGGTTAACCAGGCCAGTGGCGGTGGTCATTTTGACGCAGGCGATTACCTTGATATCCACAGCTACCCGCCTCCGGCAGTACCGGCAAGCGATAAACAAATTTTGGCTTGCGGCGAGTATGGCGGTATCGGTTACATCATCCCTAACCATACCTGGGCTACGGGGCCAACGTATATCATGATAGATAACGAAAAGAAATACACCGACCTGTACGATACTTACGCTAACGACCTGGTAATGTACAAAACCAACAAAGGCCTGAGCGCGGCAGTATACACCGAAATTACTGACGTTGAAATTGAGTTGAACGGTTTATTAACGTACGATCGTGAAGTGATCAAAGGCCCTGTAGAAAAGATAGCGGCATCAAATCATAAAGCTATCCACGATGATCTTTACCTTACAGAGATATTGCCATCGTCGCAGGTTAACCCGCGCACCTGGAAATATACTTTTGATAAACCTGCCGATAGCTGGTTTGCCACTAAGTTCGCGGATGCGGCATGGAAATCGGGCCAGGCAGGTTTTGGTACCAGCTTTACGCCGGGTGCCAACGTTAAAACTGTTTGGGACGGTAAAGATATTTGGATCCGTCAGGAATTTACTCTTGGCGACCTGAAAGACATCAAGCGTGAAGACCTTGTACTATACATCCACCACGATGAAAAATGCGAGGTGTATATTAACGGTGTAAAAGCTGCTTTTAAAGAAGATATTACATCAGGCTACGTTATCTCCACCATGAGCAAGGAAGCCCAGGCTGCATTGGTATCAAACGGTAAAAACGTAATTGCTATTCACTGTAACCAAACAGGCGGCGGCCAGTATATTGACGCCGGTATATCGGTAATTTCAAAAGACAAAGCCGTTCCTTTTAAAACGAACTAAGTTCTAATTCTAATAATAATTCAACCCGAAGCGGTGGGGCATTCATTTGCTCCCCGCTTCTTTTGTTATAGGGGGATTCGGGGCAGTTAAATTAATAGGTTGTACAATATCGACTCACCCCGACATCGCTTCGCTCGTCACCCCTCTCTCCGCGAGCGGAAAGAGGAGTTTTTATTTTTCATCAAGCCCTCTTTACGGCAAAGCCGGAGAGAGGGCGGTCCAGCGAAGCGTAGACCGGGTGAGTTAACTATGAGATTGGCTTGTAGATTTAATTCACAAACATTTGTTCAAGCTTCAGTTTTTTTTGTACTTCCAGCTTATAATTACGGCCAATGGGCAGCTCGTGTCCGTTAATTTCGAGGCTGTAGGAGTAGAAGGAATTGATCTTCGCCAGGGCTACAATAAATGAACGGTGAATACGCACGAATTGTCTTTCGGGCAGCATTTCCTCTAAAAAGCTGATCTTTTGCTTGCTGATGTATACTTCCTGCTGGGTAACCACTTTCACATAATCGCGCAGGCTCTCTATCCATAAAATACTGTTGATATTCAGCTTGATGGTTTTACGGTCTACCTTTATGTATAGAAAGGTGTCTTTATCGCCCACAGGTACTTCGTTGGCAATCCGCACGGTAGCCTTATTATCATAACGCTGGTATACCTTATCCATCGCCCTTAAAAAACGTTCGAACGAGATAGGCTTAAGCAGGTAGTCAACCGCGTTCAGTTCAAAACCTTCTAAAGCGTATTCGCTGTATGCCGTGGTGAAAATAATATGGGGAGGATTTTTAAGGCTTCGTACAAAATCAATACCGCTAAGGCCCGGCATTTTAATATCCAGAAATATAAGGTCGATAGGTTTTTGTTGCAGCAATTGAAAAGCCTGTATGGCATTGCTGCATTTACCCGCTATTTCTATATCATCAAAATTTTGCAGATAAGTACTGATTACTTCAATGGCATGCGGTTCATCATCAGCTATAAGTACGCGTATCTTCATGTTGTTTCAACTGTGTTAAGGGTGTTAGTAAGGCTTTCAGCGGTACTTCCATCACTACTAAAAAAGCCTCATCATCGTTGAGTATTTTCAGTTGGTGCGGGCCGGGATACAGGTAATCCAATCGTTTGGTTACATTTTGCAGCCCGATGTTGCCAAAGTGCTTATCAGCATCAGGCTGTACTACATCTGCCTTACTATTAGACGCCTTTAATTTTAAAACGTTACCGCTCACCTCAATATTAATGTTGATCCATGCCTGGCCAATGTTTTCGCTGGTGCCGTGTTTAAAAGCATTCTCTATAATGGGTAATAACAAAAGGGGCGCTATCAGTTTATTTTGCAGATCTCCGCTGATATTAAAGGTAAGGTCGAGGCGGTCTTCGTAGCGCAGTTTCTCCAGGTCGGTATAGTTCTTCAGCATCAGTATTTCCTTACTCAGCGGTACATATTCGTCACTGCATTCGTACAGCATATAACGCAGCATTTCCGATAGGCCCAACACCACACCCGGCGACTTATCCGAATTTTGCAAAGTAAGCGAGTATAAATTATTCAGTGTATTGAACAGAAAATGCGGATGCAGCTGCCCTTTCAAAGCACTGAGTTCGGCTTTTACGGCTGCCTGCTTGCGCTCGTACCACATTTTAAACAGCTTAATACCAAAGGCAACCCAAACAATAAAGTTAATGCCCTTAAAAGCACTGATATAGCCGTTAATGTCCGTTAATTGTATTTTAAGCGGACGGCTATCGGGCCAAAAATCTCCCTTGGGGGCATATTTTATGATATAAGGATAGGTAATTAATATGTCGATAAACCGGGATGCCACGGCAAGTAGTAAATTCAAAGCCAAGGTTAGCAGGATAAACCAGGCATACTTGTTTTTAAGCAAGTATTTAGGCGCCAGCCAATAAGCCGTCGCGTAAAAGAAGATGAGGTGTAGTGGTATGTAAAAAACGTTATTGCGGGCGGCTATCCAAAAGCTGCTTTTAGGCGCATAAATAAGATCGGTAAATATTATAGCCAATACCCAGAATGCCACATGTTGTATCACCCGTGTACGCGGCCATCGTGCCGAAATATTTACCATCGCTTTCATATAGCTAATTTACAATAAACCAATATTTTAAATGCCATAAGTAGATGAACGGCATCTATTTGCATACCAACTGCATAATAGCACCCACTTAAGCGGTTTTGCGCATGACTAAAGGTGTTCATCATAAGGTAACGGCATTTTAATACCACTGTAGCGTTTTGCGTAGGCATGCGTAATATATGTACCGGGCACCAAATACTTTTGGTGTATAATTTAAAACATATCACAATGAAAAAGATCATCTTAACCTTAGCAATTATTGCCGTAACCATAGTAAATGGCATAGCACAAACAAGTTTAAAAGCCGAACAGCCGCAACAAGGCTTTTGGGTAGTTGAGGGTAGCACCTACAATAAAAAACGCAATACCGTTAAATTTTATAATGAAGAAAAGCAACTTATTTACGAAGAAACAGTGAACAAAAAACTGAAAGTAAGCGATAAAAAAGTGCAAACCAAGCTTAATCAATTGCTTGCCGTATTGGTAAACCAAAAGGAATACACTGCCGATAAAAGCCTGCTGGCTATTTGCTTTAACGTGCAAACAAACCAGGAAGAATTATAAAAACATTTAAATAATCACCTTTAACCATTAAGCGGCAGCCTGTGAAGTTTGCCGCTTTTTATTGGGTACAGGTCATAGAAAAGCCGCTCCTTGTAAGGAGCGGCTTCGGTTTGTTTATTAGGTAGATGGATGTATTTTAAAATTTATAAGCAATGCTGCCTATATATGCCCTTGGGCGTTGTGCCTCAAGGGTTGACCAGCCTTTGTAATATTCTTTATTGGTAAGGTTATCTACTTTAAAAGTAAACGTAAAAGCCTTAGCCGCGTAAGATGCGGAAGCGTTTAACACGGTGTAAGCAGGTAAAGCGAATACGCCGGTGGTTAGCCTGTTCAGTATCTGGTTTTCGCTGGCGTAATTTCCGCCGAAGCCTAATCCTAAACCTTTTACTACGCCCTCATCAAAGCGGTAGCTGATCCAGGCATTTATCATATTTTTAGGACCGGCTTCTTCCGGGCGTCTGCCTAAAAAGTCTTCCTGGCTTGTTTTGGTTGTTTTGCTGATGTTGCGGCTATAACCTGCAATAATATTCAGCCCTTTTACCGGGTTAGCGGTTATATCGGCCTCAAAACCCTTGCTGTTGTTTTCGCCATCCTGTACGTAAGTTTGGTTAACGTTTGCACCAATTGAACGTACTACATCAGTAACCTTAATATCGTAGTAGCTAAAGCTGGCTGCAATTTTATTATCCCAAATGTTCAATTTTGTACCAAACTCAAGCTGATTTGCTTGCTGTGGGTTAAAGGTTACCCTGCGGCCCGAGCCGTCAGTTGCTGGTGCAACATTGGTAAAACCGTTCATGTAGTTGGCAAATAACGAAAGCTGATCTTTTATTGGCTGATAAACCAAACCGAATTTTGGTGAGATGTGGGTTTGCGAATATTTACTGTCACCTGCATCTAAACCACCGTTAACAAAGTGGTCAATACGCGCGCTCACCATAGCCGATAAGCTTGGCGTAAAGTTAAACACATCAGACACGTATGCGCTGTAAGTTTTTTGCTCCAGGTTGCTATAACTAACCGGCTGACCGGCCAACAAGCTATCCACCTGCGGTACTGATAGTATACCGGTGTCGTCACCGCCAATGGTAACCATACCTACACCGGCGTAACCTGTACCGTTATCAATATTTACACGGCTAAAGTAGTCAACACCAGCTACTATCCTGTTGCGCATACCAGCTATGCTGAAATCGCCGATAAAGTTTTGTTGTAGATCGGTAGTAGTAATAGTTGCGTTTTGCTTGTTAATATAGCGGCCAAATACCGATGGGATATTCGGATAGCCCGGGAAATACTGCGAAGTTTCATACAGGTATGAATAATAGCCATCAGATTTCGCGGTACTGCGAGATACCACTGTTTGCGATCTCCACTCGGGCGATAGCTGGTAGTTCATTTGCGCCTGTATGTTGGTAGTAGGGTTTTTAATGGTAAGGTTATTACTGGTGTATGATTTTTTATAATCGTAACCTAAATCTTTCAGGTTATTTACCCTTAAGGCTATATCACGATCAAAAAATAACATGGTAGGGTTGGTACTCTCTGCACTTAACACCTCGGCGTTAAATAAGAATGATAGTTTATCATCAATCTTGTAAGATAAGGTAGGGGCGAAAAAACGTGTTTTCTTAAAGCCCTGATCCTGAAAGCTGTTTTCGTCGTGATAAGCGGCGTTGATTCTCAGCAATACATTGCCTTCTTTATCAAGCGGGGTATTAACATCGGCAGTAATACGGTTTAAACCAAAGCTGCCCGCGGTATAAGTTACCTCGGTAGCGAAGGTTTTAAAAGGTTTTTTGGTAATGATGTTGATTAAACCACCATACGATATTATTGAACTGCCGAATAAGGTACCCGATGGGCCTTTTAATACTTCAATACGTTCGGTATTAGCAAGATCAAGTCCGCCTGTGGTTAAACCGGCAAGGCCGTTAACCAATGTTGGCTGTACCGCGAATCCTCTTAGTGAGAAATAACCTGCGCCATCACCACCACGACCGGTTGATGTCCATAACTTATCAATACCTGGTACATTTTTCAATGCATCGTTAAAGTTGGTAATTACCTGCTCTTTTATCAGTTCAGATGATACGGTATTGTATACCTGCGGATTTTCGAGGTTGCTTAAGGGCATACGGGCAACATAATCGCTTGATTTTTGAGCGAACTTGTTCACCTTGCTGCCTTTAATATTTACCTCAACCAATTGGCTAAGGCTTTCGGAAAGGGTTACCTCAATAATGCTGGACTGGCCCGCACCTACCGAAACACTTTTTTCCTGGCTTACCAGGCCTACCGCGCTGATGAGTATTGTATAATCGCCTGCTTTAAGGTTTGAGATAGTGTGCTCACCATTTTCGTTGGTGGTGCCACCTCTTTTTGTGCCTTTTATGTAAACGGATACAGCTTCGGCCGCCTGACCGTCGGATGTTTTTACAATGGTTTTGATACTGCCTGTTTGCTGGGCAAATAGAAATGCCGGTATCAGCATCAGCATAATTGTGTAAGTAAGGATTTTCTTCATGCTGTAACTTATTTAGACTAAATAAAAATAATGCCACAAAACAACTGAAAATTATCCAAGTATCAAAAGAGAATTTGTTTTTATTTAAGATGAACTTGCTATGGATTTGCGATAACTATCATATTATCAGCAAATTTTACGTGATTAAACTGAGTGTAAATATTACACCAAACCCCAAAGCACAAGCTGTACCGCTTACACTTTGGGGTTATTATATATAGGGGTGGTTGATTTTTAATCTTCACGATACAGCACCATACCTGCATGGTACAGTATACCGTTGCGGAAATCGCCATCGGCGGTGAAGCCTGTATCGTCAACATATTCGATATGGTCGCCGGTGATGGTGTAGCTGCCGCGATAGGCGCTTTTGCGTTCGCCGCGACCCTCATCGTAGCGGCCGTTAGGTAGCAGGTGATGGCGGATATAGCCATCGCGTGTAACCCACATACCGGCGTATTTATTGTTCTCCATTAATTAAAAACCGGTTGAGGTGCTTAGTTCTTTCCATGTTTCCAGGTCGCTTTTTACGGCATCCATTTTCACGTAGGCCATATCGTAGGCATCCTGCCCCAAAAACAAATGTAGCGGCGGGTTGCTTTCGTTTGCTGTCGCGATGATGGCCGCAACACCTTTTTCCGGGTCGCCGGGTTGGTTACCGTTTATCTCGTTTTGGTGAGCTGCCTGCGAATCGCGTACGTTTTGGTAAGCATCGTTAGGGTTTTTAGGCACGATAAGCGAACCGCTGTCTAAAAAGTTGGTACGAAAATAACCCGGCGATACCACGGTAACGTTCACCCCGAATGGTTTGGCTTCGGCAGCTAATGATTCGGTAAAGCCATGTACCGCGAATTTGGTAGCGCAGTAAATTCCCCATCCCGGAAAATTGCCGTTAAACCCACCAATTGACGCGATGTTAAAAATATGCCCCGAACCTTGCCCGCGCAAATGCGGCATAGCCTCGCGGATCACGTTGAGCGAACCGAATACGTTCACATCGAAATTGGCGCGTGCTTCGGCATCGCTAACCTCTTCCAGGCCGCCTACCATGCCGTAACCGGCATTGTTCACCACTACATCAATACGGCCAAAAGTGTTAATGGTGGCATCAATAGCTTCTTTTACGCTGGCTTCGCTGGTAATATCAACGGCAAGCGGTAAAAAATTAGCGGCATTGCTGCCAACTGCGTCGGTAAGGTCGGTTAACTTACGCGATGTAGCTACTACATTGTAGCCTTGTTTTAATAATTGGTTTACCATAACCAGGCCCAGTCCTTTTGAGGCGCCGGTTATAAACCATGTTTTGTTATTGCTCATGTTTTAGTTTTTAAGTTTTTGGGTAGATTAAACTGTTTGATAATCTGTTGATTTGGTAAGCCCTTCCCATTTGCGGAACTCGTTCACCATGTTTTCTACCTTGGTGATGGCTCGGTTGTAGGCATCGCTGCCCAGCAACAGGTATAATGGCGGGTTTGGTTCATCAACTACGGCTATCATCGCCTTGGCAGCCTTTTCCGGATCGCCAATTTGGGTGCCGTTCATTTTAAGATAACGGGCATGTGTTTCGTGCACATCTTTATAAGCGTCAATCGAATTTGCCGCAATGCTTAATGAATCGGGGGTTAAGAAACTGGTGCGGAACGCGCCCGGCGCTACCAGGGTTACTTTTATACCGAAAGCTTTTACATCTGCCGCCAGTACTTCGGTTAAACCGGCCACCGCGAATTTTGTAGCGCCGTAAACCGCCCAGCCAGTCGCCGGGGCAATACCTGCTATCGACGAAATGTTAATGATATGGCCCGATAACTGCGCACGCATATACGGTAACACGTGGCGTACTACATTGAGCGTACCGAATACGTTAATATCAAAGCTGTCGCGGGTTTCTTTATCGGTTAACTCTTCAATGCTGCCACCAATGCCGTAGCCCGCGTTGTTAATTACCACATCAATACTTTTAAAGGTATCAACAGTGGTTTTAATTGCAGCGCTAACGCTGGTTTCGTTGGCCAGGTCAACCTGCAAGGGTAAAAAATTGAGGTTTTCGCCAACCGCGCTGTGCAGTTCGGCAGTGTTTCTGGATGTACCTGCAACGTATTGGCCGGCTTCCAGCAGTTGTTTAACAAGGCTGAGGCCTAAACCTTTTGATGCCCCGGTAATGAACCATACTTTTTTGCTATCCATAATTTTGTATTTTTTGATAGCACAAAGGTATAGCGGCAGGCAAGGGGAGCGTTTGCGCTAATCAAACCAATGGTTACGAAATTCAAACAATACGGAAAGAAGTAGGGGTGATATTGGTTTGTTTTTTAAAAAAGTTATTGAAATGGCTGGCTTCTTCAAAACCCAGGCAATAGCCAATTTCGGCGATGTTCCAGTCGGTATGCCTTAATAGTGATTTTGCTTCGCTCAACAAGCGCTCGCTGATGTGCTCGGTAGTGGTTTTACCGGTGGTTTGTTTAATGGCCCTGTTAAGGTGGTTCACGTGTACCGACAGGTTGTGCGCGAAGTCCTTAGCCGACCGCAACCTGAACCGTTGCGCGGGTGTTTCTATCGGGAACTGGCGCTCCAGTAATTCGGTAAATACCGATGTAATGCGCGAACCTGCATCCGGGTGCTGGTACAGGGTATCGGTTGGCTGCGCTTTTAAAGCGTAGTGGGTAAGCTCGGTAGCGTAATTACGCAACAGATCATATTTATAGGCATAGTCTGATTGGATCTCATCAAGCATCTTGTTGAATATGTTGCTGATAAGTTCGTCCTGTGCCTCATTCAGCAGGTAAGCTGGTTTGCCGCCAATGGCAAACATGGGCAGTTCGCTAAGGCTGCCGCGAATTTTTTCGGTAAAGAAAGCCTCTGTAAATATGCAGAAGTACCCCGTTACATTTTCTGATAACGACTCCCATTTATAAGGCACATTGGGGTTAAAGAACATCAGTGTTGAACCCGATGTTTCAATGCTTTTATCGGCATAGTGGTAACGACTGTTGCCGCGCAGCAGGGTTACCTTGTAATAATCGCGCCTGCTGTAGGTAATTTTAACCGCGCCATCACCCATACAATCTTCCAAACGGAAAACATTAAAATGGCCGATGCCCTGCTGAAGGTTATCGGGCATCCAGTTGAATTTTTGCTTGTAAAAGTCTTGAAGGGTTTCAGTGGTCATAAAAAGCAAATTACATAATTCAAACCGGTTAATGCAATAGCCTATTGTAAGCTGAAGGTCAGTTTAACCTGTCGGCAAGCGTAATTGTACGACTGTATTTTTTACGGTACTCCTGCGGTGTAAGGCCGGTAATACGTTTAAATATCATTCGGAAGGTTTTTACATCGTTATACCCGGCATCGTACATCAGCCCGTTTATATCCTGGTCATTGCGTTCCAGGGCTTTTTTGGCTGCTTCTATCTTTACCCGTTGCAGGTACTCTATAGGCGTATTGTTGGTAGCGCTTTTAAACCGCCTGATGAAGTTGCGGGTGCTCATGTTGCTTTGTTCGGCAATTTGATCTATAGACAGTTGCTGTTGAAAGTTCTTTTCAATAATATCCTGTGCCTTCAATATCACCTTATCCTCGTGCCTGCGCTGGCTCTGAAAAATAGCGAAATGCGCCTGGTTCACCTTGTCAATATCTATCGAGAACATTTTACTGGCCCAAACGGTAACTTCCTTGCCGCAAAACTTTTCGATGAGGTACAGCACCAGATTGAGCGATAAAAACGCCCCGCCGCTGGTGTAAATACCATCCTGATCGGTGATCACCATATCGGGCTGTATATTCAGCTGCGGGTAGCGCTGGCGCATATCCTGCATGGCAGCCCAATGCGAGGTGCAGGGTTTATCGCCAAGCAGCCCGGCTTCTGCCAAAAAGTAACTGCCAAAACAAAGACTGGCAATTTCTGTCCCTTTGGCGCTCATTTCTTTCAGCCACGCTATCAGGTCAGCATTTTGGGTAAGCGCGGCATCGGCATCGCCCTGAAAGGCAGGTACGATAATAAGATCGGTACTCACCACATCTTTTAAGGCCACCTTTTTCAAATCGCCGGCAGGCAGGTACAAATGCGTATTGTTCACATCGCGGCAAACCAGCTCCAGCTCAAAGGCTTCGGGTCTGCCTTGCATTCGCAAAAAACCGTTAACGCCGCCAAAAATATCGGTAACACCCGAAATGGATGAAGAAATAGCGCCTTCGTATACAAGCAGAGAAATTTTCATAGGTTATGGTATAAAACTTGTTTTAGGTATAACGGTAAGGGAGATGTCCTGAATACCCCCTCAGTATGACAGCTATACACATGATTTGGTGTTATAAATTTGCAGAAATTTGAATAAATATAAAAACATTAGCCATGAAAGAAGAAGCATCCAAAATCAATTCGGCTATAACACAGCCAATTGGCCACAATAAAATTGTAAACGAAAGCGACTGGGTTACCCAACGTAAGCAACTGCTTGCCAAAGAAAAAGAACTGCTGCACCTGAAAGACGAGGTAAATAAACTACGCCGCGCATTGCCCTGGGTAAAGGTAGATAAGCAGTATACTTTTGATGGCCCCGATGGTAAAGTGAGCCTTGCCGACTTGTTTGATTGCCGCAGCCAGCTTATTGTGCAGCATTTTATGTTTGGCCCCGGATGGGAGGAAGGTTGCATTGGCTGCTCGTACCTTGCAGATCACGTAGACTGCGCCCGCCGTCATTTTGAACATGCGGATGTATCTTTCGTAACCGTATCGCGTGCTCCTTATGCTGAGTTCGCGCCATTTAAAAAGCGCATGGGCTGGACATTCAACTGGGTATCATCAAATGAAAGCGATTTCAATTTTGATTACCATGTATCATTCACCCCCGAAGAAAAAGAAAAGGGTGAGGTGTATTACAACTACGAAATGGGCAAGTACTTTTTAGAAGAGTTGCATGGCGTAAGTGTATTTTATAAAGATGAGAACGGCGATATCTTTCATACTTATTCTACCTATGCACGTGGTGGTGAGCCGCTGTTGGGTACCCTTGCCTTTTTAGACCTGGTGCCTAAAGGCCGAAACGAAACCGATGAGAACGGCAAACCTATAGACTGGCTGCGCCATCATGATAAATATGAGGACACCGCGACTAACCAATGCTGTTGCGGATAATTTTTGAAACCTAAAAGACACAGACCAATGGAAACCAAAAAATTTGAGATCAAAGACGACATCCTCACTATTTGTGAGGAGGCCAAAACCTTCCCGGCAGGTATACAGGATGCTTATGTAGCCTTGTCGGCCAAAACGGGTGGCTTTACAGGGCGCGGCTGTTATGGCGTAACCGAAAATGTTGACGGCCGTTATATTTATCATGCCTGCGTAAGCGAAAGCTATCCCGGTGAAGGCGAACAAATAGGAGCGGGTTACTATACCATCCCGAAGGGAATTTATATAGCCAATAAGTTAGGTAACTGGATGGAGAACATCCCGCGTATAGCAACCGTATTTGACGAACTTATGCGCCACCCCGATGTTACTATGGATGGCGGTATCGCCTTAGAATATTATGAAGGTAATGATGTTTGGCTGATGATTACAGCTAAATAATGGTGGCAGCAGCGCGTTAACAAACATTTGCGGGTAATAAAAATTCGCACATGTTTGTTAGCTGTTTTAATGTTGAATGCCTGCTGTTATGTAGTTTTAGTGCTTCGGCTTTTCGGGTGGCGTGTCGCTTATTTCGCCAAATTCATTTACATAAGCCATCATGTTTTCTAAACCACCGCCCGGTGAATTTTGCTGACGCTCTTCTCTGCGTTCCGCTTTTTCTTTTTTCTTTTTTAAACGATTATTTTCAAGTTGCTTCTTCATGAAGGATGCCTGAGATTTTGCCATAATTATTAGTAGGGTTTAAATAAATAAATTATTAAAAAATGCAAAAAAGCACCTCCCACAAGGAAGGTGCTTTACGACTAAATTTATAGTGATTTTTTAGATTACTTTTACATTTACCGCTGCAAGGCCTTTTCTGCCTTCTTCTACATCGAATGATACAGTATCGTTTTCACGAATTTCATCGATCAGACCAGTTGAGTGAACAAAAACATCGTTTCTGCTATCACTTTGTGTAATAAATCCGAAACCTTTAGTGGTATCGAAAAACTTTACAGTTCCTTCTTTTTGCATTATTTAATATTTGAATAAGTTGCAATGTAGTCATTAATATCGGCGAATTTTCTTTTTGGTGAAATTATTTAATGCTGTTTTAAATTTTAGGCATTGGTTAAATGGAATAAGGTAGAGCCTGAAGGCGTGAGGCCATGTGCGATTCCTTCCTTGGGGAAGGAGGAGGAAGGGGTTTCTATGCGATTAATATCAAACAGATAGATAAGGGAACAATGCGTAACACAGTCATCCGGCTGGAATCAGGCTGCAAAAATAAATCGTATAGCCAACTCACCCCGACGACGTTGCGCTGGTTGATCCTCTCTGCGCGCTGCGCAAAGAGGGTAAGGAAGAAAAAATAAATAAATACAAAACCCTCTTTTTGCTTGCAAAGAGAGGGTGATCGAGCGTAGCGACGATCGGGTGAGTCCTCAACGCCTTGCAAATGCACAAGGTATTTCAATCTCCCATTTAATTATTATTTAAAACCACCCATTATCCAATAAAGAATAATTACCTTTAGTAAATTCTACCCTTAGGCGTTGCCAATTTATGATACGGTGATAGTTAAGCTTCTGCTAATACAATAACACCGTAATATCATGCAAAAATAGCCACTGCAAAATTCACCGCGTTTATCGTAAACGTAACAACGGCATCACCGCATTAACTTTCTTATCCGCAAACAACATTACAATACTATAACAAGCACTCTATATTAAATAAATTATGAGCAAAGAGAAAAAAAGCACTAAAGAGGCCAAGAAAGCGCCAAGTGAGAACGTGAATAAAAAACAATCTTCTTACCAAACAGATAAATCTTCAAAATCTGAAGCCCCAATTGGTAAAAAGGGCAAGTAATATGGACGAGCAAGCGATAGAAAATCAGGCAAGGATATTCCTGTACGATTTGATGAACAGCCGCCACGAGCACGGCTTTCATGCCGATGATATCTGGAACCTTAGCCTGGTCTCATTTACCGATAGGGCACAAATTGAAAAAGATTATTACCCGGCCATTGCCGTTAAAATAATCCCCGAGATACTGTTGCAGGTATATATTGAAGTTAAGGCCAAACTTAAGCAGGCATTAAACAAAGAAGAAGTATTGCTGGACGTTAAAACCGTTTTAAACAGCGATCTGAAATATATTGTAGCCTACAATCCTAAACGGATACGCACATAGATAAGTGCCCGGTTATTTGAGCATTCAACCACAGTTGTCAACTACTGTGGTTTTTCTTTGCCCTTTCGGCTAAATTGTTAAATATTATTATTAATTTTTATTGAATATTATTGCGGTAGACAATGTAATATATTGTGCAATATGCATAACGATTTTTTTAATTTAAAATGCTGAAACTAAAACCGCATTTAAAAATGAAAAACACTAAAGTATTATACCTTTCTATTATAGGCCTTATAATTAGCTTAAATGTATTTAGCCAAACCGCAACGCACACTACATTAACGGCTATAGCTAATTTCACATTGCCCACAGGATCTACAAGTTTAACCGAAGCTGATTTTCGAGCACTTTTAACCAGTGACTATAAAAATGCAACAACCTTAAAAGGCGTATTTTACAAAGTAAATAATACGCCTTATCAATTTGTTTGCTTAACAGGCAACGCTCCGTCTACTCGTATAGAAGACATGAAGAAGGGGTTTGAGGGATTGAATAAAGAGTACGATCAACCCATGTACACTATCACTCTTAAAACAATAAATAATTACAAAATTGTTATTATAAGACATGTTGAAGATTCCTTGTGTATAATATATTTTTACGCCATGAAAAATACCAATATGGCTTGTATTAATGGATATTTGGAATGTTCTACAGCAAATGAAACTACAGTTACCACTACGTTCAATACCATATTGAATGGTTTAACTTTTAAATAGGAAGATTGCTACAATAGAAATGCAGGCGGCATGTATTATACTCAATAGGCGTATAGTCCATTTGTAATGTATGCTTTGTGCTATACTTTTACGCTTGGTCAATTATACGCCTGTTATATGATAAAAAAGCTCAGTTATTTATCTATCTTATTTATTTCGATACTGCCCGTAGCCGCCAACGCGCAGAAGGTAAGTACGCCTGCACAAAGTTTAAAACTGTGGGATGATAAATCCGCCAAAGCCTGGATGACCGATGCCTACCCTATGGGTAATGGCCGTATAGGCGGCATGGTTTTCGGTGGTGTAGCTCTCGAACATATCCAGTTCAACGAGATCAGCCTGTGGACAGGCGACGAAACCAATACCGGCGCGTACCAGGCCTTCGGCGACCTGTTTGTTTACCTGAAAGGTAAAGATACTTCGGCCGCTGCCCCTGCAAATTACCGCAGGCAACTGGACCTGAATACATCAACTCAAAACATCAGCTATACCGAAAACGGGATCACTTACCAGCGCGAATATTTTTGCAGCTTCCCCGATAAAGTGATGGCGCTTCATTTTACAGCTAATAAAAAAGGCGCTTATTCGGCCATTATACAATTAAAGGATGCCCATGGCGCTACAGTAACGGCTAATGGCGCCGCTTTGCAAATCACCGGTAAACTGGAAAACGGCATGGCATACGATGCCCTTGTCCAGGTAAAAACAGAAGGTGGCACAGCAACAGTTGAATCTGACGGGAAAGGCGGTTCTCAACTCAATATTAAAAAGGCGGATGGCTTTACTATACTGCTCACCGCCGCTACAGATTACAGCAACAAACGCGATCAACACTGGAAAGGTGAAGACCCGGCTGTAAAAGTAAAACGCGCTATAACCGCAGCCACGGCTAAAACATACCCGCAATTGCTTGCCGCTCATGTTAAAGACTACCAGGCATTGTTTGGACGCGTGGCTATCAACCTGGGTAGCACTTCAGCTTCGGTACAGGCATTGCCTACTTATAAACGACTCATCGCTTACAAACAGGCGCAGGACCCGCAACTGGAGGCTTTAATATTTCAGTTCGGTAGGTATTTGCTCATCAGCTCATCACGTAAAGGCGGTTTACCGGCCAATTTACAGGGGCTTTGGAACGATAGCAACAATCCGCCTTGGCGTTGCGATTATCACTCCAATATCAACATACAAATGAACTATTGGCTGGCCGAGCCAACCAATTTGGCCGAGTGCCATTTCCCTTATCTCGATTATATTAACAGTATGCGCGAGGTGAAAAAGGAGAATACCAAAAAAGAATATCCCGGCGTACGCGGGTGGACGGTGAAGACCGAGAATAACATCTTCGGTGGCGAAAGCTTTTTATGGAACACGCCCGGCAGCGCCTGGTACGTGCAAAATATATGGGAACATTACGCTTTCACTAAGGATAAGATGTACCTCAAAAACTTCGGTTACCCTATACTGAAAGAGATCACCGAGTTTTGGGATGATCACCTGAAACGCCGCTCGGATGGTACTTTGGTATCGCCGATGGGCTGGTCGCCCGAGCATGGGCCAACCGAAGATGGCGTAACTTATGATCAGGAAATTGTATACGACCTGTTTACCAATTACATTGAAGCTGCCGATGTTTTAGGGTTGGATAAAACCTACCGCGACCACGTAGCCGATATGCGCGAGCACCTGCTTAAACCAAAAATTGGCAAATGGGGACAATTGCAGGAATGGGAAACCGACCGCGACGATCCGAAAGATACGCACCGCCATGCATCGCACCTGTTTGGCCTGCATCCGGGCAGGCAAATAAGCATTACACAAACCCCCGGTCTGGCTAAGGCCGCCAAAGTGAGCTTAACCGCCCGTGGCGACGAATCAACAGGCTGGTCGATGGCCTGGAAGATGAACTTTTGGGCACGCCTGCAAGATGGCGACCATGCCTATCTCATCCTCAAAAACTTTATTACCCTGGTTGGCGGCGATGGCGTTAATTATGATAACGGCGGCGGTATGTACGCCAACCTTTTCTGCGCGCACCCGCCGTTTCAAATTGATGGCAACTTTGGTTATACCGCAGGTGTGGCCGAAATGCTGCTGCAAAGCCAAACCGGCGAAATTCAGCTACTGCCCGCCCTGCCAAAAACATGGGCTACAGGCAGCGTAAAAGGTTTACGCGCCCGCGGCAATTTTGAAATAACAGATCTGGTTTGGAAGGACGGTAAAATAGTTAAGCTCAGCATCAAATCACTATCCGGCGGCGATTGTAACCTGCGTGTACCTAATAGTTTGAAAGCAGCTTTTAAAGCAAACCCAGGCAAATCAACCGGCAATTTTACTTATGGTTTTAAAACCCAAGCAGGTAAAGTATATAGCTTTATTGCAGGGTAAATAAGATAGGTTGTTTATTAAAAAGACTGATTTATGTAATATAAATCAGTCTTTTTAATTTCTGTGTTTCAGTAAAATGCAGATTGCGTAATATTGTATTCCGAAATGAGAGCAAAAATACGCAGACACGTTACTACCGCTAAACACATCTTTTACAAAGAAACGCTGATCGATTTTAAAGAGCATTTGTGGACGTTCATCGGTTCGTTTTTAGGTATCGGTATTATCGGTTTTCTTAACAGCAGGCATCTTAATGCTAACGATAACCTGTTCCTTATCGGCTCTTTCGGCGCTTCATCAGTACTTATATATGGTATCATTAACAGTCCGCTGGCGCAACCGCGCAACTTAATTGGCGGACACGTCATCAGCGCGTTGGTGGGCGTTACTATCCACAAATTTGTACCCGGCGAAATTTGGTTTACAGCGGCCCTTTCGGTTTCAGTCGCTATTGTTTTAATGCAGATCACCAAAACGCTGCACCCGCCCGGTGGTGCAACGGCATTGATAGCCAATATTGGTTCGCCAAAAATTATGGTGCTTGGGTACTGGTATGTGCTAAGCCCGGTATTCAGTGGAGTGATGATACTGTTGCTGGTGGCTATAATTTGCAACAACGCCACATCGCACAGACAATATCCCCGCAATAAACATTGGTTTAAAGTTTGGAAACGGAATTATAAGCATTAATGTTAGTGCTGTGGTTTACTTTAAATCACCTTTAATAAATCGGCAATAGAAGCTCGTTTAGTATAATCCTTATCAAATTGTACAAAAATGATCTTACCTGTTTTGTTTATAACGTAAGTGGCGGGTACGGGTAAAATATGGTCGGTATTACCATTGCTTTTATTAAGATCAATCCCATAACCAAGGTATTTGGTCACGGTGGCAGCATCCATCACATAATCCACTTTATAATTTTTCATTATTTGGTAGCCTTTATCCTGCACAATAGAAAAAGAGGCTTTAGTTTTTTCTTTGGTTTTATTGATGTTTTCGCTGGTTTCGGGTGTAACGCCAATAACATAAGCGCCTTTGTCGCTCAGCAATTGTAATGAATCCTGTAACTCCTTAATATGCTTATTGCAATACGGGCACCACTCGCCCCGGTAAAAGAACACCACTACAGATTTATGTGATTTAAGCAATGCTTTCAGTTCTATAGTTTTGCCGCTGTTATCTTTTGCCTTAAAGACAGGTGCAGTTACGCCTTTGTCTAAGCCCGTTTGTGCGAATGTGCTTAACGAACCGATAAGCAACGTAATTGTTAAAATGAATCGGTAAGGTTTTACTACAGCTAAAAGTGATTTCATGATCTGAGTTTTTGATGTTTACCGGTTTAGTCGGTTGAGGTAGTTAAACCTTACAGTATATTTTATAATCGTTGCTTTTGAAGATTAAGGGCTATAGTATTTGTCACTTTTGTTATTGCGAAGAATGAAGCAATCTCGTCGCGTTCTTACTATGGTTTGAAGTATGGCAACTGGATGAGAGTTACGCGTGTCCTATCCTCAATTAAAAGACCGCCTGAACTCCAATGGCGAAAGGCTCGTTTTTGTTTTGAATAATTTACTAAACGATTGCGAATGCTCAAAGCCTAATGCGTAAGCCACCTCACTAACTGATAAGCTGGTTGTGGATAGCTTTTCTTTGGCTTTTTCTATCAGCTTATCGTGTATGTGCTGCTGCGCGTTTTGCCCGGTGAGCGAACGCAGCATATCGCTCAAATAGCTGGGCGAGAGGTGTACCTGGTCGGCAAGGTATTGCACGGTGGGTATACCCTCACTTAACGATCTTTCATCAGCAAAATATGTTTCCAAAATACTTTCCAATTGTTGTAATAAATTGCTGCTTACGGCTTTGCGGGTAATAAACTGGCGTTTGTAAAAACGATCGGCATAGGTTAGCAATAATTCTATCTGCGAGATGATCACATCCTGGCTAAGATCGTCCATCCGGCTGTTCAGCTCTTCATCAATCATCCGGAATACGGCAATTATAGTTGCCTTTTCCTCTTCGGATAGGTGCAAACCTTCATTAGCGGCATACGAAAAAAAGCCATACTGTTTGATCTTTTTAGCCAAAGGGTAGTTCCACAAAAAATCGGGGTGAATGAGCAATGTGTACAATGAGCATTCGTTGGCATTTTCATCATTATTGCTGCCGATCAGTTGATTGGGTGCTGCGAATAATAAACCGCCTTCGTCAAAATCATAATGACCCTGGCCATATCTGATCTTGCCGCTAAGCCTTGGGCGATAGGATATTTTATAAAATTTAAGCACATGCGCCCCCCGCGGCTGGCTTGCCTGAATTTGGGTTGTGGCATTGTTGATCAAACTGATGAGCGGGTGCCTGGGCTGTGGTAAACCCAAAGCCCGGTGCGCTTCTGATAAAGAATCGAACTTATGATGGATATCTTCCTTTTTCATGCTGAAAATTAAATACAATGATAGCCGATAATGTTTTTAATTACCGGCTATCATTCAATTGTTTACTAACCAATTACTTTGGCTGCCCTTGTGCCGATTCTGAAACCTGCTGCCAGGCTTCCCAGGTGGCCAGGCGCTCTGCATAGGCCGCACGTGCCCATGCCAGGTTATGTTTGCCCAGGTTAAACCTCAGCGGCGGGTTTTCGGTATCAACTATCTGGAAGAGTGCCTGCGGTGTAGCTTCCGGATCGCCTCTTTCCATGTCTTTTAAGCTATCAACAAATTGCGCTTTAAAATCAGCGTAAATATCAAGCCCCGCCGCGAATTTTAACGAGTCCTGGCTGCCAAATTCGGTAGCGTATGCACCCGGTTCAATAATTGTTACCTTGATGCCGAATGATTTAACCTCTGCCGCCAAACTTTCGTGGATGGCCTCAAACGCCCATTTTGACGAACAGTAATAACCGATAACCGGCAATGTTACATGGCCCAAACCGCTCGATGTGCCCAGTATGTGGCCGCCGCCTTGCTGGCGCAATAAAGGCAATGCCGCTTTAATAACAGCCAGTGTGCCGAAAATATTGGTATCATATAATGCCTTAACATCGTCGGCGCTGGCCTCTTCAATAGTACTTACCAGCGAATAACCGGCATTGTTGAGTACAATATCGAGCCTGCCGAAATGCTGATGCGCCTGTGCAACCACGGCTTGTACCTGGTTGGCATTAGTTACGTCGAGTTCTAAGGTCAGCACGTTGTCGCCGTACTTTTCTTTTAGTTCGGCAATGCTTGCCAGGTTACGTGCTGTGGCAGCTACCTTGTCGCCGCGTTTAAGCGCCGCATCGGCCCAAACACGGCCAAAGCCGCGTGACGCGCCTGTAATGAACCAAACTTTATTTGATGAATTTTCCTGTTGATGTTCCATGATGTTTATCTTTCAATTTATGATACCCCAAAGGTGAGCAGCAACGCTTTTTTACTTGTAGCCTAATTGAGGGCATTTGTAGTCGAACCGCGGAAGGTTGTACATTGTCTTAAATTTGTGTTGCCTGTAATATTCAAGATCTGTCGCGAAAAAACATCAACGAAGACAGATAGGGAAGGTTAATTACACGGGGGAACATATTTTAGCGAATATATTTTACAAACCAATTAAATATACCTGATGCAAGTAATTTTGGGAGTTATCTTTCATTTCGTCGGCGGCTTTGCTTCCGGCAGTTTTTATATCCCCTACAAAAAAGTTAAAGGGTGGGCCTGGGAAAGCTTTTGGATTGTAGGCGGATTATTTTCGTGGCTTATTGTGCCACCTTTTGCTGCCTGGCTAACCATACCCGGTTTTGCCGAAATTATTAGCCATACCAACGGCAGCATTATTTTATTGACCTACTTTTTCGGTGTGCTTTGGGGCATCGGCGGGTTAACTTATGGTTTGGGTGTGCGGTACCTCGGGGTAGCGCTGGGTAGCTCCATTATTTTGGGCTTATGCTCGGTTTTTGGTGCGCTTATACCATCGGTATATTATAATATTTACCCTAAAGAGGGTAAGGATAGCCTTAATACTCTGTTTACTACCCATTGGGGGCAAATGGTTTTGCTGGGCATATTGGTATGCGTTATCGGTATTATAATTTGCGGTAAGGCAGGTACCATGAAAGAAAAAGAATTATCGCAGGATAAAGAAGTAAGTCCGGGTAATACCGAATATAAGTTTAAGCTCGGTATTATCGTAGCTATAGTATCGGGGATATTGAGCGCCTGTTTCGCTTTCGGTATTGATGCCGGTAAGGATATGGCCAATGAGGCAAACGCTATATGGAAGGCATCGCATCCGGGTGAGGGTGAGTTCCTTTTTCAAAATAACGTTACTTACATAATAATACTGTGGGGCGGTTTAACCACCAACTTTATATGGTGTATGATATTGAACGCCCGCAATAAAACCTTTGGCAATTACACCGACAAGAGTACGCCGCTGCTGGCTAATTACCTGTTTTCGGCACTGGCGGGTACTACGTGGTTTTTGCAGTTCTTTTTTTACGGCATGGGCGAAAGTAAACTGGGCAATGGCCCAAGCTCGTGGATACTGCACATGGCCTTTATTATGCTGATAGCCAATGTATGGGGCATAATACTAAAAGAGTGGAAAGGTGTAAACAAAAAAACTTATGCAACGGTAATTGCAGGCATTGCTACCATTGTGCTATCGGTGTTGATAGTAGGTTATGGTAACTCTATAAAACCTTAAATAAAAATTGAAAATACAATATGTCAAATCCGGAATCAAACGTCGATTTTAAATATGTGAGTTACCTTTGGGATGAGGCTGAAGCCGAAAAACTAAAGGGCGATGAAGTAGGCCTGCTGATCTACAGGTCTAATTTGCTGGGGGCCGATTTAAGGCTTACCAATTATGGCGGTGGCAATACCTCGTGCAAGGCCATCACTAAAGATCCGCTTACCGGGCAGGAGGTTGAGGTAATGTGGATCAAAGGTTCGGGCGGTGATATTGGTACGCTTAAAAAAAGCGGACTGGCGGCATTATATGTTGATCGCCTGCGCAGCCTGAAGAATGTATACCGAGGCCTTGATTATGAGGATGAAATGGTAGAACTGTTTAACCATTGCATTTACGATCTTAACTCAAAAGCACCGTCTATCGATACACCTTTGCATGGTTTCCTTCCGTTCAAACATATTGATCACCTGCATCCCGATGCTGCAATTGCTATAGCGGCAGCAAAAGACGGTAAAAAAATAACACAGGAACTTTTTGGCGGTACCATAGGCTGGGTTGAGTGGCAAAAACCGGGTTTCGATCTTGGTTTACAATTGCGCCAGTGTTTGGATGAAAATCCGGGTATCAGGGGCATTATGTTGGGCTCGCACGGGTTGTTTACCTGGGGCGATACCGCTTATGAAAGCTACATCAACACGCTGGAAGTTATTGAGCGTTGTGCCGAGTATCTCGAAGAAAACTACGGTAAAAAAGGCCCTGTTTTCGGCGGACAAAAAATAGAGAGCCTGCCCGAAGCTGACCGTAAAAAGCAGGCTGCTGCTATAGCGCCTATCTTGCGTGGTTTCTGCTCAAGCCAAAAACACATGATCGGTCATTTTACCGATGATACCCGTGTATTGGAATTTATCAACTCTAATGATCTTGATCGCCTGGCACCATTAGGCACCAGCTGCCCCGATCACTTTTTGAGGACAAAGATCAGTCCGCTGGTATTGGAGTTAGCGCCGGGTGAGGACCTGTCGGATATCCAATCTATCAAAGAAAGACTGGCACCTGCTTTTGAGGCATACCGTAAAATGTATACCGATTATTACGAAACCTGCAAGCATCCAAACAGCCCTGCCATACGCGATACCAACCCCGTAATTATACTTTACCCGGGTGTGGGCTTGTTCTCTTTTTCAAAAGATAAACAAACAACGAGGGTAGCGGCCGAGTTTTACATCAACGCTATTAACGTGATGAAGGGTGCCGAGGCTATCTCTGAATATACTTCATTGCCACGTCAGGAAGCTTTCAATATCGAGTACTGGTTGTTGGAAGAGGCCAAGCTGCAACGCATGCCTAAACCGAAAGCCTTATCAGGTAAAATCGCTTTGATAACCGGCAGCGCGGGTGGTATTGGTAAAGCCATTGCCAAAAAGTTTGTAGAAGAAGGCGCTGTAGTGGTGTTAAACGATATGAACGCCGAGCGACTGGAAAGCGCGGGCGAAGAGTTTAAAAAATTATACGGCAAAGATGCTTACGCTACCGCTATATTAGATGTAACCAAGCAAGAGCAGATAGAAGATGCTTTGAGTGCTGCCGCGCTGGCCTTTGGCGGGGTAGATATTGTGGTGAACAACGCCGGTCTGTCTATATCAAAATCAATACTGGATCATACCGAAAAAGATTGGGATCTGTTGTATGATGTATTGGTGAAAGGCCAGTTCTTTGTAACGCAGGCAGCCGTAGCCATACTTAAAAAACAAGCCATTGGTGGCGATGTATTGAATATTGTAAGTAAAAATGCCTTAGTTAGCGGGCCTAACAATGCCGGTTACGGTAGTGCGAAAGCCGCGCAGCTGCACCTGAGCAGGTTAAACGCTGCCGAACTGGGTGCCGATGGTATCCGTGTTAACGTGGTAAACCCAGACGCGGTGATCAGCGACAGTAATATTTGGGCCGGTGGCTGGGCCGAAGGTCGTGCCAAGGCTTACGGTGTTACAGTGGAGGAGCTACCTGCATATTATGCTAAACGCACCCTGCTTAACCAAATTATACTGCCGGAAGATATTGCCAATGCCTGCTTCGTTTTTGTAGGCGGTTTGTTAAGCAAATCAACCGGTAACGCCCTCAATGTTGATGGCGGCGTGGCCATGGCCTTTGTACGATAATTAAAATACAGCAGCAGGCGTAAATGATGGGATGCCTGCTGCTTTACCAATAAATACACTTTAAATGGAATTAGGGAAGCACTTAATAGAAGAACACAATCAATCATTATTAAATACCCATAAACGCAAATTTGATTTTGTGGCCGAAGGTGTAAGTGATGTTGAGGGTGTAATTAAAAAACTAATAGATTTTCAGATAGCTATACCCAGCTGGGCATTAGGCACGGGTGGTACACGTTTCGGTCGTTTTTCGGGTGGCGGCGAGCCGCGTAGCCTGGAAGAGAAGATCGCCGATGTTGGCCTGATCCATGCGCTCAATAAGTCAAGCAATTCCATTTCGCTGCACATTCCGTGGGATATCCCGGAGAATGCCGCTGAAATAAAAGCTTATGCAAGCCACTTCGGTTTACATTTCGACGCGGTAAATTCCAATACTTTTCAAGATCAGCCTTCACAGGCACACAGCTATAAATACGGCTCGCTGCATCATGTAGATAAAGCCGTTCGTCAGCAAGCTATAGAACACAATATCGAAGTAATAAAATATGGTGCCGAGCTCGATTCAAAGGCCCTTTCGGTTTGGTTATCTGATGGTTCAAACTTCCCCGGTCAACTGAATATGCGCGGCGCTTTTGAACGTACGCTGGATAGCCTGCAACATATTTACGAAGCCCTGCCTAACGATTGGAAAGTTTGGGTAGAGTACAAACCTTACGAGCCTAATTTTTACTCGACCACCATTGGCGATTGGGGACAATCGTACCTGCTATCGTCAAAACTGGGCGAAAAAGCGCAAACACTGGTTGATTTGGGTCACCATTTAGGCAGTACCAACATTGAGCAAATTGTATCTCTATTGCTGATGGAAGGCAAACTGGCCGGGTTCCATTTTAACGATTCAAAATACGGCGATGATGACCTTACCGTAGGCAGCATTAACCCCTACCAATTGTTCCTGATCTTTAACGAACTGGTAGAAGGTATGGATGCCCGCGGCATGGACCATGCTACAGCCATCGGGTGGATGATAGATGCATCGCACAACGTGAAAGATCCAATTGAAGACCTGCTGCAATCAGTAGAGGCTATCAAGATCGCCTACGCGCAGGCATTACTGGTTGATCAGCCTGCTTTGGTGCAGGCCCAGCAGGATAATGATGTAGTGCAGGCACAAGAGATTTTACAACAGGCCTACCGCACTGATGTGCGCCCTATACTGGCCGAAGCACGTTTACGTGCAGGCGGCGCTATACAGCCACTGGCCTTGTTCCGTGGCGCGGCGGCACGTAATCAGTTGATACAGGAACGTGGTTTAAAAGCGGTTTCAACGGGTTTATAGCATGCAGGTAACACCGGTTATAGCCATATTTGATGCAGGAAAAACGAACAAGAAACTGTTCCTTTTCGACGAGAACTATAGAATTGTGTACGAAAAATCGGCACGCTTTATAGAAACTGTTGATGAGGATGGTTTCCCTTGCGAAAACCTCGAAAGCCTGCGCTTATCGGTTTTTGATTCGTTGAGCGAAATTTTCAGGTTGAAGCAATTTAAGGTGATGGCCGTAAATTTCAGCACCTATGGCGCCAGTTTTGTGTATGTGGATGAAAACGGCCGCCCGCTAACCCCGCTATACAATTACCTTAAAGAATACCCTGAACACCTAAGCAAGTATCTGTACGATACTTATGGCGGCGAAAGCCAATTCGCGGCAGATACCGCTTCGCCCGTTTTGGGCAGCCTTAATTCGGGCCTGCAATTGTTCCGACTGAAGAATGAGCAACCCGAAAAGTTTGCGCAGTTAAAATACGCGCTGCATTTGCCGCAGTATTTGAGCTTTTTACTATCGGGCAGTTACTATTCGGATATTACCAGCATAGGCTGCCATACCGCTTTATGGAACTTTGATGATAACGATTACCATCAATGGATAAAAAAGGAAGGCATAGCTCCAAAGCTGGCTCCCTTAAAGGATACAGAAGAGGTGCTGGATGCCATCTTCCCCGGTAATGATTACAAAGTGGGCATTGGCCTGCACGATAGTTCGGCAGCGCTTATCCCTTACCTCGTAAGTTTTAGTGAACCCTTTATATTGATCTCTACCGGTACGTGGTGCATCAGCATGAACCCTTTTAACCAGTCGCCATTAACCGGTGATGAACTGAAGGACGATTGCCTGTGCTATTTGCAATACCAGGGCAAGCCCGTAAAAGCCTCGCGCCTGTTTGCCGGTTACGAGCACGAGCAACAGGTAAAACGCATTGCCGAACATTTCGGTGCAGATGTGATCAGGTTCCGGTCTATTCCGTACGATCCGCAGGTGATCGGTAAACTGCAACATCACATCCCGCAAAGCAAGGCTTCTGATCCGCTGCAAAAAGAATCCATATTTAAAACCCGCGACCTCCATATTTTTGAGAACGAAACGGAAGCCTATCATCAGCTGATGCTGGATATTATGCATCAACAAGTACACTCTACCAATCTGGTACTGCAAGGCACAGCCGTAAAACGCATTTTTGTAGATGGCGGCTTCAGCAAGAATGCTGTGTATATGAACCTGCTGTCGGCTGTTTTTCCGGGTGTGGAAGTTTTCGCGGCATCAATGGCGCAGGCTACGGCCATTGGCGCGGCATTAGCCATCCATTCATCGTGGAACACCAAGGCACTGCCCGGAGATATCATCGAACTAAAACATTATTCGCCGGGCAAAGCTGTAACCGTATAGCCGCCGGTACTAACCACTTATACAATTATAATTATGGCAAAACGCATCTGCCTGCTATTGGCTATCTTTTCGGTATCTATAGTCTGTAAAGGCCAGCAAAGGAAGGTTTTGGTTCCGGGCGCTAAGGTTTATACCCCCTTAGAAAAAGGCTTTGCAACACCTCCGGATTCTATCCAAACCAGTATTTACTGGTACTGGATGTCAGACAATCTATCAAAAGAAGGTGTGATCAAAGATTTGCATGCCATGAAATCGGTAGGGATCAACCGTGCGTTTATCGGCAACATAGGTTACGAAACCACGCCCTACGGCAAGGTGAAAATATTTACCGATGAGTGGTGGGATATTTTGCATACGGCTTTAAAAACCGCTACCGAATTGAATATCGAGATCGGTATTTTCAATAGCCCGGGTTGGAGCCAGTCGGGCGGGCCATGGATAAAACCTACGCAGGCCATGCGTTATCTGACCTCGTCAGAAACCCACGCTATTGGTGGAAAAAATATCAGCGTAATGCTTAATAAGCCTGAAGGTGATTTTCAGGATGTGAAGGTTTTAGCGTTCAAAACAATTAAAGATAATAGTATATCGGCACTCAAGCCTACCGTTACCACATCGGTACCGGTAAAAGATATCGCCAATATTGTTGATGGCAACTTATTCAGTTCGGCCATCATCCCCGAATCAAAATCGTTTACTATTGATCTTGAAAGGAAGAAAGATTTTACCGCCCGCAGCCTGGTGATCAACTTTGCCAAACGCTGGATGCGGGCCGATGCCGAGTTGCAGGTTAACGAAAACGGCACCTACAAAACCATCAAAAGCTTTTTGATCGATCGTAGTAACGAAAGCCTTAACGTAGGTTTTGATCCTTATGGTCCGGTGGCTATATCAATTCCGGCTACTACATCAAAGAAATTCAGGCTGGTGCTTAACAACAATTCGGGCCTGGGCATTACCGAACTGCAACTGTCGGGAACGCCGGTGGTTGAGCGTTTTGTTGAAAAAACACTGGGCAAAATGTTTCAAACCCCGCTGCCTTACTGGAACGAGTATCAATGGCCGGCACAGCCTGTGGTGCAGGATAAATCATTAGTTATCGACCCGGCTTCGGTAATTGATGTGAGCCAGTTTATGGCTGCCGATGGTACACTCAAGTGGAAAGCCCCGCAAGGCGACTGGACAATTTTGCGCATGGGGATGTTGCCTACAGGCGTAAAAAATGGGCCTGCATCGCCGGAAGGCACAGGTTTGGAAGTTGATAAAATGAGCAAGGAACATGTGGAAAGCCATTTCCACGGTTTTTTGGGCGAGATAATGAAGCGTGTACCGGCAGAAGACCGCAAAACATGGCGTGTAACGGTAGAAGACAGCTACGAAACCGGCGGCCAAAACTGGACCGACGGGATGATCAGTAAGTTTAAAGCGAACTACGGTTACGACCCTATGCCCTACATGCCGGTTATAAAAGGCTACGTGGTAGGCAGCCAGGATCAGAGCGACCGCTTTTTGTGGGATTTACGCCGCTTTATTGCCGATAGGGTAGCCTATGATTATGTAGGTGGCTTGCGCAATATAAGCCATAAATACGGTTTGCATACCTGGTTGGAAAATTACGGTCACTGGGGTTTCCCGGGAGAGTTTTTGCAATATGGTGGTCAGTCGGACGAGATTGGTGGCGAGTTTTGGAGCGAGGGCGAACTGGGTAATATCGAGAACAGGGCGGCTTCGTCAGCAGCGCACATTTACGGTAAAACCAAGGTTTCGGCCGAATCATTTACAGCCGGTGGCCGTGCTTATGTGCGCTACCCGTACATGATGAAACAACGGGGCGACCGCTTTTTTACCGAGGGCATTAACAATACCCTGCTGCACGTTTTTATTGAGCAGCCTACCGATGATATTGTACCCGGCATTAATGCCAATTTTGGCAGCGAGTTTAACCGCCATAATGTATGGTTCAGCTACCTCGATCTGTTTACAGGCTACCTGAAACGCAGCAACATGATGCTGCAGCAAGGCAAATACGTGGCCGATGTAGCTTACTTTATAGGAGAAGATGCCCCTAAAATGACAGGCATCACCGACCCTAAACTGCCCATAGGTTATGCCTATGATTACATTAATGCCGAAGTGATACACAACCGTGTTAAGATAGTGGATGGCAAAATGGTACTGCCCGATGGCATGACCTATAACCTGTTGGTTTTACCAAAACTGGAAACCATGCGCCCCGAACTGCTGGCCAAAATAACCGAACTGGTAAACGAAGGTGCTAATATATTAGGCCCGGCACCCGAGCGCTCGCCAAGTTTGCAGGGATACCCGCAGGCCGATGCGCAGGTAAAAAAATTGGCCGCCGCGTTATGGGGCAGCGTGAATGGTACTACCGTAAAATCGCGCAGGGTGGGCAAGGGTTTGGTAATGGCCGGTATGGATATGCCTGCCGCTTTGGCTATGCTGAAGATCATCCCCGATTTTAACTTACCTGCCGAGCCGCCTGTGCTGTACATTCACCGTACCACTGCCGATGGTGAAATTTATTTTGTGAGCAATCAAAGCGAAAAAACGATCAGCATAAACCCGGCATTCAGGCTTACAGGCAAACAACCCGAACTATGGGATCCCGTAACAGGAACCACGCGTGTATTGCCCGAGTTTTCACAAAGCGATAATGCTACTACGGTACCGTTAAAGTTAGCGTCGCTGCAAAGCGCGTTCATCGTGTTCCGTAAACCGGTAGAGGCCTTAAACGTTAATCCTGTGAATTTCCCGCAGGAACAAACACTTGCCGAAATTACTACCCCATGGCAGGTAACCTTTGACGCTAAAATGCGCGGCCCTGAAAAAACGGTTGAGTTTAAAACATTGACCGACTGGACAGAATCGGCAGACGAAAACATTAAATATTACTCGGGTACGGCAGTGTACAAAAATAGCTTTAAGATCAAAAAACCTAAAAAGGGCGAACAGATCTACTTAAACCTTACCGATGTAAAAGTAATGGCCAAAATAAAAGTGAACGGAGTTAATGTAGGCGGGGTGTGGACTTACCCGCTTCGCGTGGATATTAGCAACGCGATAAAGAATGGTGATAACACGGTGGAAATTTCGGTAGTGAATACTTGGGTTAACCGCCTCATAGGCGATAGCAAACTGCCCGAAGCGCAACGCAAAACGTGGACAAGCAATAACCCTTACAATCCGAATAGTAACTTAGAACCATCGGGATTGAAAGGCCCGGTTACCGTTACTGCCATCAATTATTAATTAGCCCCAGCATCAAGCGCATGAAACATATTTATATACTGTTATCAGTTTTATTAACCGGCCTGAACGCCATGGCGCAATTGCCGCCCATATTTAACGATCAGCCCAATCGTGTGGCCGATAAGGAAAGCCGGGTACGTGTTTACCTTACCCCACAAAGGGTGCTTTGGCAATCGGATACTACCGGTAAATGGGTAACGGGTGCCAAAAACCTGCTATTGCCGGGCATTGGGCAGGCTGAACTGGTGAACAGCCACATGACGGTTTTAAAGAATAATGGTACAAATCAATCCAGCATCCTGCTTGACTATGGCAAGGAACTCCATGGTGGGATTCAACTGGTAACCGGCATGATGCCACGCGAAGGCGGGGTAAAGGTGCGTATACGTTTTGGTGAATCGGCCAGCGAAGCGATGGCGAATGTTGATACTGTTACCGGTGCAACCAACGACCACGCCGTGCGTGATTTTGTAATTGAAATAGCGAGGGGTGGTATGATGGAATACGGCAATACTGGTTTCCGTTTTGTGCGGATAGACCTGGTTGACCCCAACACCGAACTGTTTTTGAAAGAAGCAAGAGCGATACTGATGTATCGGGATATACCCTATGTGGGCTCATTTAAAAGCAGCGACGAACGCTTAAACAAAATATGGGCTACGGGTGCATACACGGTGCACCTCAACATGCAGCAATACCTTTGGGACGGTATAAAACGCGACAGGCTGGTATGGATAGGGGATATGCACCCCGAAGTGATGACCGTTAATTCGGTATTCGGGTATAACGAGGTAGTGACAAAAAGTTTGGACCTGGTAAAAGGCGAAACTCCGCTGCCCGATTGGATGAACGGCATCAGTTCATACTCCATGTGGTGGGTGATGATTCAGCGCGATTGGTATTATTACCATGGCAACCTCGATTATTTAAAGCAGCAAAAGCCATACTTGGTGGGGCTGCTTAACCAAATGATCAGCAAAATAAAAGGTAACGAAGAAAATTTAGACGGCTGGCGCTTTTTAGACTGGCCAACTTACAGCAACAAACCCGCCATACATGCCGGTTTACAGGCCATGATGGTAATGGCCCTCACTAACGGCGCCGAACTTTGCAAGGTGTTGAACGATGCCGAAACCGCCAAAAAATGCCTGGACGCTGTAGCCAAACTTCGCCAAAGTGTACCTGATGCAGCCGGTAATAAAGAAGCCGCGGCCTTGCTGGCTATGGCCGGTTTAATGCCCGCCGAAAAAGCGAATAAGGAAGTAATAGCTGTGAATGGTACCAAAGGTTTTTCTACTTTTTACGGCTACTACATGCTACAGGCAAAAGCCAAAGCCGGCGATTACCAGGGCGCGGTGGATAATATACGTGACTACTGGGGAGCCATGCTCGACTTAGGCGCTACCACCTTTTGGGAAGATTTTGATCTCGACTGGATGAAGAACGCCGCCCGTATAGATGAGCTTGTTCCTCCCGGAAAAGTGGATGTGCATGCCCGTTATGGCAATTTCAGTTATACCAAGTTGAGACATAGCCTGTCGCATGGCTGGTCGTCGGGGCCAACTTCGTGGCTGACCGAGCATGTTTTGGGCGTGCAGGTAATGGCGCCGGGCTGCAAGGTGATCAAAATAACACCGCACCTTGCCGATCTGAAATTTGTGGAGGGTAGCTTCCCTACACCTTATGGCGCGGTGAAAATTAAACACACCAAACTGGCCAACGGCACCATCAAAACCGATATACAGGCACCTAAAGAAGTAAAAGTAATCAGGTAAAAAGCAAGCGGAGCTATTGTAAATTAATTTAACTTTATCGTTTGGCGCAATGCCATTAATTTAATCAACTCACCCCGACAGCGCTACGCTGGTCGACCCTCTCTGCTACGCAAAGAGGGTGAAAAAAGCAAAAAACCTTCTTTGCGTAGCAGAGAAGGTGGTCGGGCGAAGCTAAGACCGGATGAGTGAAATTATTGCAGAAGCTTAACGGAATTGGGCTTTGGCGAATGAGGAGGGAGATAAAATAACAATAGCATTAAACGAATGAAGAATTACTTAAAGATAGTATCGATAGATGAAAACTCTATTACCCCTAAATACATTCAGATTGTAAATTCTATACTGCGGGCTATTGAGGCGGGCAAAATAGAAAAGGACGAGATACTGCCGTCCATTTATGATTTCAGCATCGCTTTAGAAACCTCGCGCAATACCATCGAGCGCGCTTATAAAGAACTTAAAAAGCTCAATATCGTTAAATCGGTAACCGGCAAGGGGTACTTTATCGCCGAAACACAGTTCAATCAGCCCATAAAAGTGCTACTGTTATTTAACAAGTTAAGCAGCCATAAAAAGATCATGTATGATGCTTTTGCATCTACATTGGGCAACAACGCCGCTATCGATTTCTACATTTATAACAGCGACCTGCTGCTGTTTAAAAAGCTGATTCAGGATAAAATAAACGACTACAATAAACTGGTAGTAATACCCCATTTTATTGATAAGCCTGAGAATGCCTACAGTGTGATCAATGCCTTCCCGAAGGATAAACTGATACTGATGGATAAGCTGGAAAAAGGCGTAACCGGCGAATTTGGCGCGGTGTATGAAGATTTTGAGCTGGATATTTATAACGCCCTTAAAGAACTGCTTCCGCAGTTGAGCAAGTATAGTACCGTCAAGATCATCTTCCCCGAGCATTCTTATTATTCAAAGGAGATACTTACCGGCTTTACCAAATTTTGTACCCGCTACGCGTTCGATTACGAAGTGATCAACTCTTTAGAGAACGAAACCATCAGCAAGGGCAACGTATACATCAACCTTATTGAAGACCATTTGGTGCAGCTGATAGAAAAAATAATGCACGACAAACTGGAAGTAGGTGTGGATGTGGGCGTAATCTCCTACAACGAAACCCCGGTTAAAAAGATCATCCTCAACGGCATCACCACCATCTCCACCGATTTTAAACAAATGGGTGAGAAGACGGCCGAGTTAGTACTTAATAGCTCTACCGAGCATATCGCTATACCTTTCAGGGTAACGCTGAGGAACTCGTTGTAAGAAAATCTTTTACAACTTTTTAAAAGTTGTAAAAGCTAAAAAGTTCCCCCTCCGTAAATATTTCCTTACATACCGCATCCCAATGGTTTTATCATTATTTTTAATGTTGACTAACAAGCCATTATCATGCAAACTAAAACCCGGTCGTTAATAATCGCAGTGTTTCTTATTGCCATCAGCTTTTTTATCAATGCCTTCCAGGTAGATAAAAAGGCGATGCCTCCTCAACCTGTAAAGGCGGTAAGCGCGGTTAGTTTTTTGAATAGTATTGGGGTGAATTCGGCTATCTCCACCCGTGGCGAATCGTTGAACAAAACCATAGAGATCACCAGGTATTTAGGCGTGCGGTGGATCAGGTCGGGGTATGAGGGAAATGTTCCGCTTAAGGATATGATAGCCTTGCATCAACAAAACGGTATAAAATTCAGCTACGGATTACTAAGTGGCGGTGCCGACATTCCATTATTGTTGGAAGGTGGCCGGAAACTGGCCGCGACCGGTGCATTATTGGCGTTCGAGGGCGCTAACGAGCCCAATAACTGGGGTTTAACTTACAAAGGCAAAAAAGGTGGGAGGGATGAATCGTGGTTGCCCGTAGCCGAATTGCACCGGGACCTGTACGCAGCCGTAAAGAAAGACGCTACCCTCAAAGCATACCCTGTATGGAGCATCAGTGAAAACGGCGCGCAAACCGATAATGTAGGGCTCCAATATTTAGAGATCCCCAAAGGCGCAAAGGCATTAATGCCCGATGGTACCCGGTATGCCGATTTTGCAAATTGCCACAACTATTTCATTCATCCATCCAATCCCGGCCTGTACGATAACCAAACCTGGAATGCTGCCGATCCATCCAAACTGTGTAAGGTAGATGGCCTGTATGGTAATTATGGCAATACATGGCGCGGTAAATTTGCAGGTTATAAAGAGGAGCAATTAGCCAAGCTGCCCAAAGTAACTACCGAGACCGGTGCTGCTATAGGCGGCGACTTCACCGAAGAAAAGCAGGCTTGCATGTTCATGAACCTTTACCTGGCGCAGTTTGCCCGCGGCTGGAGCTATACGGCTTTGTACCTGCTCCGCGATCGCAGCGATGAAGCCGGTAACCAGCAGTTCGGGTTTTACAAGCCTGATTATACGCCGCGCAAAGCGGCGCTTTATATGCACAACTTTTCCACTATACTTGCCGATAATAAATCCGTTGCCAAACCCGCAACGTTAGGTTATGCCATCCCCAACTTGCCCGAAACTGTACATCACCTGCTGCTGCAAAAAAGCAATGGGAAATTCAACCTCATTGTTTGGGGCGAAAAGGTAAAGGGTACCGATGAGGTGACTGTAGTGTTAGGCAAAACCTTTGCCGTTGTAAAAGTATTTGACCCTACAATTGGCATTAATGCCACGCAAACCCTGAAAAATACAGCTTCGGTACCGCTTACTTTGAGTGATCACCCGCTGATCATCGAACTATAATTACTGCCCGAATTGAGTAAGGTGGTGGTTGATGTGCTTATAAAACATATTGTTCCATTCCTGTATGCTCAAGGGGCCGAACGAATGTGATTCGCGGCCGTCGAAATGGCTTTCGCCGAGTTCCTGTGTTTTTTGGATATAACTTATCAAGCGGCTCTTTTCTTTATCAAAGTTTACATAGCCGGTAATTACAAACGCGGGCGCGGTTTTGCTGTTCCGTTTGTAGGGCGTTTCGCTTACCACCATGTTTTTTGCCATCGCCTTTATAATAAACCTCATTAAAGCACCTGGTTTTGGATGTTTTTCGGGCTCATAAACCATTTCGTACGCAACACAACAGTGCGCCAGCATTTGCGAAACACTCATTTTACCCCATTGTGGTTGAGTGGTAGGGGTAAGCCGGTTAATGCGCTCGATAACGCCATCGGCTACAGGTTTTGTAAAAATATTGGGTAAGGCCATTATGTTTGTTTGGTAGTGATCAGTAAATAAAAAAGGGAGACGGTGTTGTAACGACAGGTGTTGGAAAGACCATGTGTCATCTCGACCGTAGGGAGAGATCTTCTTCGCCATGCATGTCTGCTACATACTTGGAGTAGAAGATTTCTCCTCGTTCCTCGTTCGAAATGACACCTTTTATCTTTCTAACAGCTGCTGTGTTGTAACGACCGCCTCCCGCAAATATAACAAAGCCAACTTAAACAAAAGCTTATCAAAACATTATACTCCCGGTGGCGGGCCACCCTCTGGGCGCATGCCGCCACCACCCGGTCCGCCCGGGCCACCATCCGGTGGGCCGGGTCTTTTACCTGCAAATTTTTGCAGGCGCAGGGTGAAACTTAACAAAAAGTATCGGCCTAACTTGTTGCTGTTTGTTTGGGTAATGTAACTGCCCGATGGGGTATTGCTAAATGCTGTATTCTGGTTAAACAAGTCGTAGGCCGCCAAGCGTATTGTCCCGGTGTTTTGTTTAAGAAAGCGGCGTTCTACATAAGCGTTTAACACGTTTGGATTAGTTGCCCCTGTGTAGCCTTTGTATATGATCTTGGTATAATCATAGCTCAATGTCCAGTCTTTCCATAAGTAGTTTTTGCCGTTAACCCCTAAATTTATGGTACTGAACCTGTTGTTCACATTGGCCTGGGCTATGGAGTTGCTGGTATTGGTAAGGCTGTAGCTGCCGTTAAGCTCGGCATCAATAATATCGGTAAGGTCGGTACGGAAACGCAGGCCTTGTGTTAGCACCAAACTTTTGGCAATATTTTTTTGCGAGGTCATGGCGTAAGTATCGGCATCAATATTACTGATGTACGATATGTTGTTGTTATAACTCACATTACCGTTGAAAGACAGGGTGTACTTACGCTTTTCAAAAGGTTTTGAGTAAGTGTACGATCCCGATCCGCTGTAAAAGCCATCTGCATTGAGGTACTGTGTTAATATGGTACCTGCCAGCTTGCTATCCGGCGCATAAAGTTTTGGATAGGTGATCGTGTTGGCCACTATCTTGTTGTCCGTTTTGGTAAACGACAGGTTGGTGAACAACACATTCCCGCTTTCAAAATTGAATTTATTGTACCGGATAGAAAGATTGTTGTTAAACTCCGGTTTCAGGTCGGCATTACCCTGTGTTGGGTACGATGCATTGGAGAAATCAGTAACGGGCTGTAATACCGAGTACGATGGTTGGTTACTTGCCCCGCTGTAGTTTAAACCAAGCGACTGGCTCCGCGAAAAATTATAGATGAACCTCGCGCTTGGCGCTATGTTAAAAGTAGTTACGTGGGTTTGCACACCTGTGGTAACCGAGTTGCCGTTAAGCGTGGTGGGTTGCGCGGCTATGCCCAAAGTATAGTTGTACTTTTTATCTATGAAGCGATAATTAAGCCCGAAACGGTTGGTAATGAAAGCGAAATTATAATTGTTACTCAGCAAACCGTAACGGTCTAACTGGTTGGTCGCGAGGTTAAGCGTATCCGTAGCCTTGTCAGATGTGGTGTAGGCGTAATGATAAGCATAGTTGGCCTCCAAAAAAGATTTTGTGCTTAACGGTTCCATGTATGATAATGCCGCGCCTACGCTGTCCAACTTAACATCGGTGTTGATCTGCTGGTTCAGCGGGGTGTTTGCTATGCCCGATGTATAAGTATAAACCGGGTTTTGGTACTTGTTTACATCGGCACGGCCACCGCTGATGTTTACGCTGAAGTTACGGCCGGTGGTATTAAATTTATGGTTGTACAACAGGTTAGCGCCGTAATTTGGCGATGATGAATTACTGATGGAGTTGAAATTATAATCGGTAATGGTTTCACCGTTGCGTATCAAATTGCTCGATCCGCTTTGGTCGGTATTTACACCGGCATAAGTTACCGTTGGGGTAAACTTTAAATAGTTGGCAGCATCGGGTTTGTACTCAATGTTAAAGTTGAAGCGGTGGTTCTTTTTGCTGTCGGTTTGGTTGCTGCCAATGTTGTTTACGCTTGGGTCGGTTAACGAGGTGTTGGTTTGTATAGTTGAACTTAGCGTATTCACCGTATTGTCCGAAAAGCTGTAGCTGCCATAGGCACTCACGGTTTTACTCCATTGATCGCGGTAGTTAAAGCCTAATGAACGCGCTGTGGTAATACCACCCGAAGATGCACTCGCGCCATCCTGCTGACGCCCGCCCGGTCCGCCGGAGCGTGGCCCGCCTCCGCCAAAGGTAAACAGGTTGGTATTGGTGTTGTTGAGATTACCCAAAAAGGCCAGCTGCCTGTCGCCATTAAAACTGAACACATTGGCCGATGCCACGTAACGATTGGCTTCATCCTTACTTAATACACCCTGCTGCGCGTCGGCACCTTCGCCAAAACTGGTTTGGCCAAAGTAACCGTAGTTTTTATCGGCTTTAACGGTAATGTTCAGCACCTTTTCAGATTCCCCGGTTTTTAGCCCTGTCAGGTTGGCCTGGTCGCCGTAATCATCAATGATCTGTATATTCTGTATAATATCGGCAGGCAGGTTTTGGGTAGCGGTTTTAACATCGCCGCCAAAAAAATCCTTACCGTTTACCCTTACTTTGGTAACGCTTTTGCCCTGCGCGGTAACGTTGCCGCTTTTATCCACCTCTACACCGGGCAGCTTTTTCAGTACATCTTCAACCGGCGCGCCATCGCGTACTTTGTAGGCTGCGGCATTGTACTCTACCGTATCTTCCTTTATTTTAACGGGTGTTACTTCAACAATATTTACCCCGGCAAGCAGCTTGCTTTCGGTGGCCAGTACCATGTTGCCCAGCGCGGTTTGCCCGCTGCTGATAACTATGCTTTTCTTTAAAGTTTGGTAACCTATGGATTGTATTTGCAAATTATAAGTGCCTGTAGCTGTCGCCTTAATGCTGAACTGGCCGTTTATATCGGCAGCCGTCAGCACGGTATCCTTCGCCGAAATAAGCTTTACTGTAGAGCCCGGCAGGGTAGTGCCGGTAGAATCTTTTACCGTGCCGGTAACTATATAATTTGATTGCGCGTATGTGCCCCCCGCCGTTAAGGCGAGCAAAATAAGGGCACAAAAAAGCCTGTATATTTTCATAAATATATTTTAAAGGGTGATCGGAAAATTGTGTGTTATCTAATTATGCAACCATAGATCAGGTGATATCGATGGTGAGTTCGGCGGTAAACAGTATGCCGTCGTTTGTTATTTTCAGTTCGTGTTTATCGGGATAAAGTATGGCCAGCCGTCGCTGCATGTTCTTTAGCCCTATGCCCGATGTATTGTCGGTATTCCTGTCGTCGTTATTAATATTGTTCATCACCCTGAAGCATAATTTATTGCCGGGCAATATTCTGAGCATGATAAATATCGATACCATATCGGCCGAACCGGTGCCGTGTTTAAAGGCGTTCTCCACTAACGAGATAAGCAGCATCGGGCCAATTTGAATACCATCATACTTGTCGTCAAAATCGAGCTTTACAATTACCTCGTTGCCAAAACGCAGCATTTGCAGGTCGATGTAGCTTTTCAGGTAATCTACCTCTTTGGTCAAAGCCACTTTGTTGTCATCGCTCTCGTAAAGCATGTAGCGCATCAGTTGCGACAGGTTAACGATGGCGGGTTCCAGATGGTCCGATTTTTTGCGGGCCAGCGAGGTAAGGTTATTCAATATATTGAACAGGAAATGCGGGTTGATCTGCGAGCGTAAAAAGTTAAGTTCGGTACGCAGGTGAATGGTTTCGCGTTCTTTCAGCATTTGCTGGCGCGATGCGTTCTCCATTAAAATGCGATAGCAAAAGCTGCACAGTATAGCTATCATGGGCGAAAATACGGGGATGAAAGCTCCCGGGCCGCCACCCATGCGCCTGCCGAAGCCGGGTTTGCCGTTAGGTGCGTATCCCGGCCCTTGTAAACTATCGCGAAAGCCGCGTGCAAACTCATGCGGAGGGTGCGGTGGTTCGGTGCGTAAAAAGAACCACCATAGCCAGTAAGCGCTTAACAGGGCCGCCAAACCAATGGTATATACAGCCCAGCCTTTATTGGTGAGTAAGGGGTATACAAAATAAGTATGTATGTAAAACATCACCAGCAACAATGTATTGGAGATGAGTATTTGCGTAATAAAATGATGGCGCATGGCATCGGGTATGTTTGCCGGGCCGCTTACAAAAGGCAGCACCAGCAGCAGGAACCAAACCAGCAACGGAATGATGTTATAGAACCACGGCCTGAACACTAATTTATTCATATAACAAAGGAATGAATTAAACAAGCCAAAAACCAAAACACTCGACGAGTGAGCACATTGTGGCGACGAACGCGTTAAATAATGTTAAAATACCTGTTAATGTAAAGCAAACCCTGTTACTTTGATTGCAAACACCACACCCTTTTTTTGGAGGCCGATATGCGTTGTATAATTATTGATGATGAGCCACTGGCGCTTGAGTTACTGGAAGATAACATTAAAAAAATTGACCGCCTTGAATTGGTAGCCAGTTGCCGCTCGGCAGCGCAGGCCATGCAGGTAATGCACGAGCAACAGGTTGATCTTATTTTTTGCGATATACAGATGCCGGGCATTACCGGCCTGCAATTGGTGAAAAGCCTGTCGCAAAAACCCATGATCATTTTTATAACGGCCTACCAGGAGTTTGCCATGGATGGCTTTGAGCTTGACGTGGTTGATTACCTGCTGAAGCCCGTACCGCTGGAACGCTTTTTAAAAGCCTGCAACAAAGCCCTGCATTTATTTGATATGCAAAGCCGCACACAGGTAACCGAAACCGGTAAAACACGCGGCCACCTGTTTGTGCATGCCGACTATAACCTTATCCGCATAAGTCATGATGAGATCACTTATATAGAAGGTTTGAAAGATTACGTGAAGCTGTTCCGTAAAGACCAACCAAAGCCGCTGCTGTCGCGCATTACTATTAAGGCTTTGGAAGAGCAACTGCCGGCCAACCAGTTTTTCCGTACGCACAAGTCATACATCGTAAACCTGGGTTATATCCAATCTATCCGCAAGGGGCGTATTAAACTGGAGGGTGCCGAGGTGCCTTACAGCGAAAATTATAAAGAGGTAATTGACCGTATGATCGGCAAAGCCGTTTAAAAACTTCGGCACAAGTAGCGTTTTGGTCTACATATTACGGGTGCTTATCTCATTTATTTTATAACAGGTAGGCTTACATGCAACTTAGGGCATTCCCCTTAAGTTGATGAAGAAAAAAGTACTTTTTGTTTTTGTGGCATGTTCCTTTGTTTGCAGCCTTAGCTATGGGCAGCAAACCACGCGGGAGAAACTGAAATCGATCACTATCGATCATTTTTTTACCTGCGCGCTCGATCAGCTGATGGATACGCTGGCCACCCGCTATAATATCCCCATAGTGTTTGAGCGCGACTCGCTGCACACCATGGATGTGAACGAGCATTTCTTTGTAGAATCGTTAAAAAATGTTTTACAGCAGGTTTGCCGAGAAAACCGCCTGCAATACTGGATAGAGAACGACGGCACCGTTTATATACTACAGCAGCCCGATGACCTGCCCCGTTTAAAAAGGCAATACCAGCTGCAACAGCTAAGCCGCAACTTTAAACCGGCAAAGCTACCCGAACCCAAACATCCGCCAAAGCATTTTATGTTTGCCCTAACGGGACGCATTACCGACCAAAATACCGGCGAATCGCTGCCCGGCGCTACTGTTAAAATTCGCGGAGCAAACCTGATAAGTCAAACCAATACCAGCGGTAATTTTACTATACTTAATATCCCTTCAGATACATCGGTGGTAGAGGTATCCTACGTGGGTTATCAATCGGATATTTTCAGGCTGGATAGCAATAGCGTAAAAGGCGGCGTATCATTCTCGCTGTTCCCGGCCATGAACAATACCCTGAACGAGGTAAACATAGCGGGCAAAAAGAGCGGGGTATTAAATACCGATAGTAAAAAGGTGAGTGTGCTGCAATTAAGCCCCGCCATGCTGGATAAGCTGCCCAACATTGGCGAACGCGATATTATGCGGGCCTTTCAGTTGATGCCCGGCATCAGCGCTACTAACGAGTCATCATCCGGCGCTTATGTACGTGGCGGCACGCCCGACCAAAATCTTGTAACCTTTGATGGTTTTACCGTTTACCAGGTTGATCACCTGTATGGTTTCTTCAGCGCGTTCAACAGTAATGCCGTGCGCGATGTGGAGTTGTACAAAGGTGGCTATTCGGCCAAATATGGCGGTCGCCTGTCGAGCGTTACCGAAATTCGTGGTAAGGATGGCAATAAAAAGGAAACCAGTATAGGCGGCGATTTGAGTTTGCTAAGTACCAACGTATACGCCGAAGCGCCTATAGGTAGTAAATCGTCGGCATTGGTGGCCTTTAGGCGCTCATACCAGGGGCCATTATACGATAAATTGTTTGGCCAGTTTAATACGGCCACTACCAATACAAACCCCGGGGGCCGTGGTGGACCTGCCGGGGGACTGGGCGGAGGGATGGGGGGCGGCCGTGGAGGGTTCGCCAACCAAACCACGCCTTCGTCTTATTTTTATGATATGAACGCGAAGTATACTTACACGCCTTCATCATCAAATACCATTACCTGGAGTTTGTATAATGGTACCGACAGGCTGGATAACAGCCGCGAAATGACGCTGCCATCGTTCCAGACCTCATCGGGCGGCAGCCTCAATATCAACGACGATACGCATTACGGTAACCTGGGTACCAGTATCAAATGGACTACCTCGCCCGGCCGAAAACTATTTGGTAACACGGTAGCCAGTTATTCTGGTTTCTTTAGCGATCGTAACCGGGGCACAACCGGTACCATTGTGGATAGCAGCACCACCACAACTATCAACAACGGGATACTGGAGAATAACAGGTTGAAAGATTTTAGCCTGAAATCGGACTGGGAATGGCAAACGGGTTCAAAAATGAAGGTACTTTTCGGCGGCTTCGCTACGCGCCAGGCTATTGATTATACCTTCACCCAAAACGATACTACTACACTGATAGATCAGCATAATACCGGCATCACCGCGGGTGGCTTTACCGAGCTGGATATCAACCCCACTGATAACCTGCATGTACAGCCAGGTGTGCGCGCTACTTATTTTTCGCCAACGGGTAAGCTGTATACCGAACCACGCTTATCATTCACCTATAAACTTACCGACAAGTTTAATGTAAAGGGAGCAACCGGCAGGTTCTACCAGTTTACCAACAGGGTAATACGCGAGGATGTGGCCGGGGGCGACAGGAACTTTTGGGTGTTGGCCAATAATAGCAACATCCCGGTAGGTACGGCAGATCATTTTATTGGCGGCTTTAGCTACGAAACCAACGATTACTTGTTTGATGTGGAAGGCTACTACAAAAAGCTTAACGGCCTAACCGAATACTCCATAAGGCAGCAAGGTGGCGGCGGCGGTGGAGCGCCATTTATGGGCGGCGGTTTTGGCGCCGCGCAGACCACTACTGTTACCGAAAACTTCTATAATGGATCGGGCTATGCAAAGGGGATAGAGTTTTTGCTGCAAAAAAAGGCGGGCATGTACACCGGCTGGATCAGCTATACCCTTGCCGAAGCAAAAAACAAGTTTGATAACTATGGCACCGATTATTTCGCGGCCAACCAGGATATCCGCCACGAGTTTAAATCAATCAACATGTACCACTGGCAGCGCTGGAGTTTTGCCGCCACCTTTATTTTCAGTACCGGGCACCCGTACACCGCGCCTATAGGTACCTACACGCTAACCACGCTTGATGGCGGCAAGATCAATTACCTCTCGGTAAGCGAAAAGAACGCGGAACGCCTGCCCGCCTATCACCGTTTAGACCTTTCGGCAACTTACGACCTGCTGAAGACCGACGGCAGCAAGCGCGGCAGTATAGGCTTCTCTTTCTTTAACGTGTACAACCATGTTAATACCTGGTATAACGAATACTACATCCGCAATAACCAGGTGATCACCACTACTGTGAAATACCTCGGCTTTACGCCAAACATCACCCTTAGCCTAAAAATAAAATAATGATCAAAAGATTAATATATAGCCTGTTGTTCATCGTGGTTGCAGTTTACACATCCTGCAAAAAAGAGGCAACTGTAGATATTGGCAACCGTGCCGTTATCGTAGCCTACCTGGTAGCAGGCCAACCCTTAAGCATGAAGGTTTACCAGCAAAAGGCCTTTGACGATACAGCATCGTACGGAGCGCTCATCACCGGTCTAAAACCCCAAATTTCGGACGGTACAGAGCGTATTGAGCTACAGGAAACCGCTGCCGGTACGTATACCTACGCCAATGCGGCCTATCTGCAAACCGGTAAGACTTATACTTTACAGTTTGCCTACAATAACGAACAGGTATCGGCAACTACCACTATGCCGGTTAAATCAACAGGCTACACGGCATCAAAAACTACACTGGTAATACCAAGGGCAGTAACCGGGCCGGGTTCTGAAGATTCAGTAGCTATTGTTTTCAGGTGGAACAACCCCGACTCGCTTTACCATATACTCACTTTTAAAAATGACGAGATCAGTCCGTTCACGGTAGTGGGTGCACGTAATAATGCCCCGGTAAACTTCAGTATCAATGCCAAGCAAACAGCCGCTTACGAAATGTATTATCGCACCTTTAACTACATAGGTACCTATCGCGCCATACTATTTACGGTGAATAAAGAATATGCCGATATACTGGAGAGCAATGCCAATACATCATCGCAGCAGCTCACTAATCCGCCCGGTAACATCACTAACGGCTACGGCATTTTTACCGCCATGCAGGCCGATACCATTAAGCTGGAACTAAGCCAATAATGAACCCTTATATAAAAATCAACACCATGAAAAAATATCTTCCAAAACTATTAACTGTAATACTATTGATGACTGCCGGTTTAATGGGTTGCAATAAAAGCGACACCGTAACTGTTATCCCCGAGTTAACCACTACCGATGTGGTGATTGACGGCGCTACAAAGAATGTATGGACGGGTGGCTTTTTAACCGCCAATACCGAATATGGCATCAGCGCCTACGGGGTATGCTACAGCACCAGCAACCAGGAGCCTACCATTGCCGATTCAAAAACATCTGAAACGGTAAGCCTCATGAATTTCAGCAGTACCCTAACCGGGCTTACTACGGGTACTACCTATTATTTACGGGCTTATGCTACCAATAGCGCAGGCACGGGTTATGGTGCTGTTATCAGCTTTAGCGTGAGTAACGATGCGGCAACGGTAAGCAGCACGGTAACCACATTAGCAGGTAATGGCACTGCCGGTTTTATTAACGGACAGGGTTCGGCGGCGTATTTTAATTACCCGATGGGGGTAAGCACCGATGCCGCCGGAAATGTTTATGTAGCCGATTCCTACAATAGCGCTATCCGCAAGGTTACCCCGGCGGGCGATGTAACTACACTGGCCGGTACAGGTACGCTTGGCTTTGTAAACGGCGATGCGGCTTCGGCCCAGTTTTACGCGGCCTCGGCATCGGTTGCCGACGCGGCAGGCAATATTTATGTAACCGACCGCGGTAATAACCTCATCCGTAAAATAGCTACTGATGGCACGGTTAGCACATTTGCAGGCTACGGCATTGCCGGGTATGGTGATGGTACAGGTGTTAACGCCTATTTTAATACGCCATCGGGCATTGCAATTGACGCGGCAGGCAATTTATACGTGGCCGATACAGGTAACAACCTCATCCGCAAAATTACCCCGGAGGGTGTGGTAACAACGCTTGCGGGTATCAGAACTGCCGGGTATGTTAACGCTACAGGCACGGCCGCTTATTTCAATAAGCCAACAGGTATAGCCGTTGATAATAAGGGCAATATTTTTGTGGCCGAGGCGCTTAACAACGTTATCCGCAAAATAGATGCTAACCTTTTGGTGAGTACTTACGCGGGCGGTCAATCGGCCACAGGTTTGGTAGGCAGCCCGGTGGCTTTGAGTATTAATGGCACAGGCAATTTGTACATAGCCGATTCGGGCGGCCGCATTTTGCGGATAGGTACCGATAAGGTATTAAGCGTAGTAGCGGGCACGGCAGGCGTAGCAGGTTTTGCCGATGGCGACGGAAGTACCGCTGCATTCAACAGTCCGCAGGGTATAGCTACCGATGCGGAAGGCAATATTTACGTGGCCGATTATGCCAACCAGCGAATCCGGAAAATAAGGGTGGATTAATTTGGGGGAGAAGCGGGTACGGCTGTTCGTCGATACATCTATCTTGTTTAACGATACACATTACCGGCATTAACATATCCGCGGCATCTTTAACCAAACATGCCGCGGATCTTCCCCTAATTATCGGCATGCATGTTATATAAATATTAGCGCCTGTATTATGCAGGCGCTTTTTTAACGCTTAAAAATGTACAGGATATCACCGTCGCGGCTTAAATGGTATGGGCTTTACAGCTTTATTTTAAGTATCACTATGCTGTTTATACCGCGTGCGGGCATGGCTCAGTTGTGTACCGGCAGCCTGGGCGACCCGGTGCGTAAAATTGATTTCGGCGCGGGCTCGGCAACACATAGCGGGGCTTTGGGTTCTGCCTTTACCAGTTATACTTACTCATCGGCAGATTTCCCTACCGATGGCTCGTACACCATTGAAAATACAACAGCCGGCTCGGGCAGCGTATGGTGGTCAACCACCGACCATACCGGCGACAGCGGCGGTTACATGATGGTGGTGAATGCCAGCTTTACCAAAACAGATTATTTTTACAAGGCGCAAATCACCGGCTTATGCCCCGGCACTACCTATGAGTTTTCGGCCTGGGTGGTTAACCTGCTGCGCAGTAATGACATCAGTCCGCCTGATCTTACATTTTCGATATTGAAGAACGATGGCAGCGTTATTAAAACACAGGCCACCGGTACCGTGCCGCGCACAAGTGGTGGTCCGGTTTGGGTACAAAAGGGTTTTTATTTCACCATGCCGAACGATGTGGCCGACATTACCATACAGATCACCAACAACAGTAATGGCGGCGCCCCGGCTAATGATTTGGGTTTGGATGATATTACCTTCAGGCCTTGCGGCCCGGTAATGCAGGCCAGTTTCAGCAATACAGCGGCAGTAACTACATTGGCGGCATGTGCCAATACCAATCAAACATATACTTTAAGCGCCGATGTATCTACCGGTTACATTAACCCGGCTTACCAATGGCAGGTGAACAGCGGCAGCGGTTATACCGATATTCCCGGTGCTACAGCTAAAACCTACACGGTGAAATTTGAACCCGCCATAGCCGGAACCTACCGCTATCGTTTGGCCAGTGCCGAGGCTACCAATATCGGTTCGGCAAGTTGCCAGGTGGTATCTAACGAACTTACGCTGAATATTGAGGTAGCGCCCGAATCTGTAGCCATGGTAAGTTCACCGGTTTGCGAAGGCAGTCCGCTAACGTTAAGCGCATCCAGCGGGACTACTTATAATTGGACAGGGCCTAACGGTTTTACATCAGCCCTGCAAAACCCCACCATACAGCAGGCTACTACCGCTAACTCCGGCGATTATGAGGTTACGGTAACATCATCCAGCGGTTGTAAATCAACTGCAAAGGTGAGCGTACTTGTAAACCCCGCGGTTGCGGCTGTTGTAAGCGGCAATGCAACTATTTGCGAGGGCGATAATACGCCGTTGAGTGCGTTTGGTGGTACATCATATTTATGGTCGCCGGTAACGGGTTTGTCGGACGTTACGGTGGCAAATCCCATTGCTAATCCTACAGATAATACCACCTATACCGTTATGGTAAGCAATAGTTCGGGCTGTAGCGCTACGGGTACCGTAACCGTGAACGTATTGAAAAAGGCAGGCGCGCAGGCCGGGGCCGACCTTGAAATGATGGAAGGCCAATCCGTCACCCTAAACGGTAAAGCAACGGGAACTAACGTCACCTGGTTTTGGACACCCGCCACCTACCTCAGCAGCACCACGGCGCTTAACCCGGTTGCCGATCCGCAAAGCGATATTACCTATACCCTGCACGTAATATCTGCCGATGGCTGCGGTATTGCTACCGACGACGTGAATGTGCGCGTTTATAAAAAAGTGATCGTTCCCAATACATTTAGCCCCAATGGCGATGGCGTTAACGATACCTGGACGGTTACCGCGCTGGATACCTACCCAACATCACAAACCCGCATATTTAACCGTTACGGACAAATGCTTTTTAACAGCACCGGCTACACCAAAGCCTGGGATGGCAGATACATGGGGCAACCCGTACCCGCGGGCACTTATTATTATGTGATAGATGTTAAACCCGGCGAAAAGCTTTCGGGCTGGGTGCTGGTTGTGAGGTAGGTATCAGTTGATCAATATCGACTCACCCCGACATTGCTTCGCTCGTCGCGCCTCTCTACCCAAGCGTAACAAGGGGCTTTGCATATTTCTTGTTTGTTCATGCCCTCTTTGCGCTCGCGCAGAGAGGGCAGGTCCAGCGAAGCGTAGACCGGGTGAGTTAACTATACGGTTTGCTTTTGCCGTTGAGCCAGACCCGCCAAGGCAATAGTACAGCGCAAAATTCCCACTCTTTTCTCCCGAATATAAGGGGATAATCGAACAATGATATCTCACTATTTTCGTTATTTGTATACCGATACATGAAAACAGCCTTTTTACCGATAGTTAATCGGCAATCTACAATACTCATATTAGGAACCATGCCCGGCGAACGTTCGCTCAGGCTACAACAATATTACGGGCATGCGGGCAATCACTTCTGGAAGATCATGTTCGCGCTGTTGCAGGGGCCCTTCACTACCGACTATAACGTTAAAACCAAACTATTGTTAGATAACCACATTGCCCTTTGGGATGTACTGCAAAATTGCGAGTGCATAGGCAGCGCCGACAGCAATATCAAAAATGAAGTGCCTAACGATTTTGAAGCCTTTCACAAGCAATACCCCAATATAAAACGCGTTTATTTTGCCAGCACAGCCGCCGAACAATTTTATAACAAACACGCTTTAAAACAAACCGGTATCACCTACCATAGGCTACCCTCGCCAAGCGGTGCCAACACATGGAAAACGTTTGATGAAAAGCTGGATGAATGGAAAGTGATATTGCAGCAATAACAGTGATCAGTTTTTCTCGGGGTTCAATAACGCGTTAAGCTTATTGAACATTTTGACCCAGCTTTGATAAGCACCGGTCTTCTTGGCTTCTTCCTCTAAAACAGTTTGATGGATGGTTACCTTGGTTTGATTGCCGTAGGGCTCGAAGGTAACGGTTGTGATCAGTTCTTCGGGCCAGTCTTCGGGTTTGCCTGCTTTAAGTGAGGTAACAGATTGTCCGCTCGCATCAGAAAGCGCCATGGTGAAAACCAATTTTTGAGGCGGTAAAACTTCGAGGTAAGTGCCGGTGATCCAGCAATCGCCATGTACCGGGTCGTGAATACAGGAATGGAAACTGCCACCCTGTGTGGTATCAATGGCTTTAAATTCAATAGTACAGCCATCGGGGGCATACCAGTGTTTTAATTGTTCGGCATCTGTCCACGCGCGGAATACAATTGCCTGTGGCGCATCAAACAGGTGGCTGATAAGAAGTTCTTTTTTGCTTGAATACATGATATTTTATTGCTTTGTTTCTTTAAGAAATTGATCCAGTTTTTCGAAACGCTGGTTCCACACCTTGCGCGATGCCTGAACCCAATCGATCACCTCATCCAGTTGGTTTAGCCGGGCTTCGCAAAACTGCTCCCTGCCTTTTTGAGTTATCGAGATCATGCCGCATTCACTCAAAACCTTAATATGTTTAGCGATGCCTTGCCGGGTCATGCCAAAATCCTCAACTATTTGGCCTATGTTTAATGGGCCTTGTGATAGTTTTTGGATGATCATTCTGCGGGTAGGATCGGCAATTGCCTGGAAAACATCTCTTCTCTCAATCATAATACAACCATTTGGTTGCTCAAATATAATGCAACTATTTGGTTGTGCAAATTTTTTGTGAAGTTTTTTTAGATAACATGGTGGTTTGTATAGAAATGGTATTGTATGATAAGGCGCCGGTTATGAAAGTAGTGCTAAATTCAATATATCTTTGTGAAATATATGAAGTGGATAACCCGTCATCGCCCTAAAATTGATCGTATTGCCTGCCCGTGGCTCATAAAAAGATTTATTGATAAGGATGCGGAGATATTTTTTGAAACTTTTGATAAGGTTATGGAAAAGGCTGCCGAACTGGGCGCCATTCCGTTCGACCTGCCCGATATAGAATATACCCATTATGCAGATCAGTGTACTTTTGATTATTTTCTGAAAAAGCATCGCCTTAAAGATGCCGCACTTGATCGTATTGCCGCCATTGTTAGGGGAGCCGATACCGATCATCATGAAATTGCTGCGCAGTCGGCCGGACTCGAAGCCATATTTTCGGGTTTAGCTTATAACATTAAGAGTGATGAAGAACTGCTGCAATTAGGGATGGTTATTTACGATGGTTTGTACAGTTGGGCAACGCATTTGTACAAATTAAAGCATACGCAGGCGGGGCCGGCAGAGCAACTGCTGTTAGAAGTATATTATAAATACCTTAAAGAAGCCGGGTTAAAAAAAGCACCTGAATGGGCAAAGGAGCTTAAGAACATGATTCAGGATCAAATGGACACTAACTTGAGTTTAAGTTTGCAGCAGGCCTCTGATGAGCTGGATATCAACCCAACGTATCTGTCGCGCGAGTTCTCAAAATACTTCGATAACCTTTCGTTTGGCGACTATATACGTAAGATGAGGATTGAAAAAGCGATCAGCTTTATGACTAATACCAACTATTCATTAACCGAGATCGCTTACCTCACAGGCTTTTCAGATCAAAGCCATTTTAACCGCATATTTAAAAAGCAAACCGGTCAAAATCCATCCGCCTACAAAAAAAGTCTCCTCAAAAGTAAAAAGGATACAAGTAGATAAATCCGTACAATTTTTCAGTACCGGCATTAGGTAGTATTGCAGCATAACAGCAATATGCCATGCACCCAAACACACAATTTTTTAAACTGCTCAAATTAAGCGGGCTAAAAAGCTATCTGCTTTTCTTTATATTATTTAGCACTACTGTAAAAGTGGCCCACAGCCAGCAACCGGTATCGTACCCGAGAGTTACCGGCTATTTTAGCGTGCTCAACCCAATTGGCACTTTAACGCAGGGGAGCTTTCACAGCAACTTTGGCGACGTATACAACATTGGCTTCCCCTTTGGTATGAACATTATAAAAAGTGACAGGTTCGGGATCAGTTTTGAGGTGGCGCCAACCATCCGGACGGAAAAGAATATCTCAAAGGTTAGCACAATACTATTCCACCCCGGGGCTATGTTTCGCTTTAAGCACGGGTTTACTTTTATAGGCAGAATGGCATTTGAAAGTAACGGGCGCTTTGGTTTTACGCCTGTATTTAATCAGGTGATAAAAAAAGGAAAAGATGCCAGTTTGTTTCTATCAGTACCATTTCCGGTGAGGTTTGGTAATGATCTTCCTGCTTCACTAAGCACCGGGTTACAGTTAGGTGTCAGCTTTTGACTCTCTTACACCCGCTTTAATTAAACGTTTGCCTAAACTCCAGCGGTGAGCTATTCGTTTTCTTTTTAAAGAGTTTATTGAACGACTGCGGATATTCAAAGCCCAGCTGATAGGCAATTTCGGCAACGGAAAGGTTGGTTATTGAAAGATATTCTTTGGCTTTATCTATCAGTTTGTCCTGAATGTGCTGCTGGGCGCTTTGGCCGGTAAGGGAACGTAACAAGTCGCTCAGGTAATGAGGCGAAAGATTGAGCTGATTAGCCAGGAGCTCAACCGTAGGCGGGCCGCTTTTCAATGTTTCTTTATTGTCGAAATAATCAGCTAATAAATTCTCCATTTTGGTGAGCACATCGTGGTTCACCGCTTTGCGGGTAATAAATTGCCGTTCGTAAAACCGGTTGCTGTAGTTTAATAACAGGTCTATCTGTGAAAGTATGATATCCTGTGTATGGCGGTCGATGTATTGGTATTCGTCGGCGATTTTCTGAAAGATCTCGGCAACGTTCTTCTCTTCCTTTTCCGAAAGGTGCAGCGCCTCGTTAACCGCGTAAGAAAAGAACCCGTAGCTTTTTATAGTAGTGGCAAGCGGGTGTTTGTACAGAAAATCAGGATGAAACATCAAGGCATATCCCATCCCGAAATCAGGCCCCAATACATCAATATGCGGTGCATCAAGCGCTTGTACTTGTTTGGGCGCAACAAAGGTCATGAGGCCCTTATCAAAATCATAATACTGTTGCCCGTATTTCACTTTCCCCATAATGCCCCTCTTTAGTGATACGCAATAAAAATTGAGCGAAAACTGATTCCATATATCATTATCAGCAAAGTTCATATCCGAAACACGCACTACACTTACCAGCGGGTGCAAAGGCTCGGGTAAGGATACCAAACGATGAAATTCGGTTATGGAATTGATGATCTTCATGTGCTTACTTGTTTTACAAACTTACAACAGGCAAAGTAGTTTACCTACCCTGCCCGTTGTTTTAATTATTAGCCAATTATTTGCGTTCTTATCTCTTTCCTGAATTCTTCGGTACCAATTTCCAGGCGTCTTTTGTATAAAGCATTCGCGTCTTCACCGGCCACGTAGCGCACCTGGTCTTTGCCATCAGTAGCGGCTTCGTATACTATTTCGGCTATATACTCGGCAGTGGAGGCCGATTCCATCATCGTATCCATTACCCCGAATAACTTATCCTGCAACTCCTGGTATGCGGGATGTGTACCCTGATCAAGCGACCTGCTGATAAAATCGGTAACGATACCACCCGGCGCAATGGTTTTGATACCGATATTGTGCAAACCCAGTTCAAACGACATCCCTTCCGACCAGCCTTCTATAGCGAATTTGGCCGCGTGATAAATAGAGTTCAGCGGAAATGTGAACAGGCCGCCGATAGAGGTGGTGCTGATAAATAAACCGCTTTTCTTTTCCCTGAAGTTCGGGATAAACTCTTTGGTAACACGCAAAACGCCTAATAAATTGGTGTTTATCTGTTTTACAATTTGCTCGTCGCTAAGGGCTTCCAATGCGCCAACAAGTCCGTAGCCCGCGTTGTTGAATACTACATCAATAGTGTGTAAGGAAATGGCTTTTGCTACAGTAGTTTTAATTTGTTCGGGGTTGGTAACGTCGAGCGGTAAAAGTGTAACGTTCGCTAATTGGGTCAGTTCTGTTTCCTTCTCCGGATCGCGCATGGTAGCGATAACATTCCAGCCTTTTGCCTGAAATAATTTGGCGGTTGCCTTTCCTAAACCTGTAGATGCTCCTGTTATAAATATTGTCTTTTGCATTTTCTTGTTGTTTTAAATTAACAGTACAAAGATGAGGCAAGTGCCGTAGCGCGGTGTTTCCAAACCGTATTTAGTTGTGTCCAAATTGTGGGTGATTAGAATACCGGGTATTCTAATCCTTTAGTCGGTAAACAAAATATTACAAGCTTTTAAAGGCAGTAACAACACGCTATTGGTCTATATTTACCTGTATGAACAGTAAATGGATCCGGCTTGTTTTTAGCATTTTGCCATGTATTACCCTGGCGCAAAATAAGGTACAAAAGGCGGCTTACAACATCGTGTGGGATCAATCAACCTTGAAACAAGTTGCTCCTTTAACTGATAATGCCGGCGCTAATTATGGCCGCATGATACAACTGCACAATGGCGACCTGCTTTGTATTTACGAAAGCAGGGGCGGGGTAGAGTGCAGTACCAGTAAGGATTTAGGTAAAACATGGCTTGCACCTGCAGTGATCGCCGTGAGGGTAGAGGGCGTTAACATGGCCGTGCCCGAAATACTGGAGCTAAAAGACCATTCGTTGCTGGCATCATACAATCCGCGCCCTTATAAGGTGAAGGGCGTTACCGATACTACCAAACACTTTGGCATCCGTACCAAAAAAAGTTACGATGGTGGTAAAACCTGGCAGGATGAACGCCTGATCTACGAAGCCGGTGCCGAGTTTGAGAACGGCTGCTGGGAACCCGCGCAAATACAGCTACCATCGGGCGAGGTGCAGTTATACTTTTCGGATGAAGGCGTTTACAGAAAATCAAACGAACAAAATATCTCCATATTCCGTTCGGCAGATAATGGCTTAACGTGGACTAAGCAACCCGAAATAGCTTCCTTTCGGTCCGGTCATAGGGATGGGATGCCTGTACCCATCATTTTGAAGGGTGAAAAAACGATAGCGTTTTCAATAGAAGATAACGCGGTTGGGCAATTCAAGCCATCCATCATCCGCAACACCTTTAAGAAAAACTGGAAGAAACCCGTAGGCGCAAACGATGCCGAACGTAATTACGCGCTTGCTGTACCATTGCCCGATAGCGTTTACGCGGGCGCGCCATATTTGCGCCAATTACATAGCGGACAAACCATTCTCGCCTACCAAAGTACCCAGGGCCGCGGGCATAATTGGGAACAGGCCTGCATGCAGGTAGCCGTAGGCGATAGCAAAGCGATGAACTTTCAGCAGGTAGATACACCGTTCAGTGTCCCTAATGATAAGCATGGATTGTGGAACTCGTTATGCGTACTTAATGATGATACAGTAATCGCCATAACATCTACCAACGCATACAACAACCGTAACGCGGTATGGATGATAAAGGGTAAACTGGTTAAAAAATAATGCTGTAACGAGACGGTGCATTTTCAAACAATAATGGCCTATTGTTATTATATTTAGACCAACAATCAACCCGCATGAAAAGACGTACCCTCACCATTATTTCAATCGTAGTAATACTGCTTGTAATTGGCTTTGGCTATTACCGCTATTATTTTGTATTTGGCGATGGCACCAAGGCCGGCACCATGAATTATTTTGTGCATAAAGGCTACATCTTTAAAACTTACGAAGGCAGGCTGATACAAAGTGGCATCCGCTCGCAGGTGCAGGGTTCTATACAATCAAACGAGTTTATGTTTTCGGTTACCGACCCCAAAGTAGCCCAGGTACTAAACAGTAGTGCAGGAGCTTTTATAGAAGTACACTACAAAGAATACCTGCATGCCCTCCCGTGGCGCGGCGTAAGCGAATTTGTAGTGGATAGCGTGATATCGGTACAAAAGGTAAGTCCGGCTTTACCGTAAGGTAAGTCAAAATTAAAAAGTAAAAATTCAAAAAAAGGGATGTGACCTTTAGGCAGGGAGTTCTTTGCTGCGTTCTATTGCCTTATCCTGTACCTTACTTAACAATAGTACCATGCATATAGCGCCTATCATGGCGTAAAGCATATCCGACTGGGTATCCCAAACATATCCCTGCGTACCTAAAAATGAATCGCCGGATTGACCCGATAGTAAGGATACGCCCCATTCCAGAAACTCATATAGTACACTAATGGTAGTACACACGCATACGGTTAAAAACGCCATCCATGCTTTGCTTTGTATCACCTTGCCGCGTACAAATATCTCACGCGTTATCATGGCAGGTACAAAGCCTTGGGTAAAGTGGCCTACTTTATCGTAATTATTACGGCTTTGGTGAAAAACGTCTCTTATCCAATCAAACAGCGGCACTTCGGCATAGGTATAATGCCCGCCGGTAAATAAAATATAGCTATGTAACAGTATCATGGTATAGGTGAGCATGGTGAACCGGAAACGTTTAAAGGTAAGCGCCAATACCACTAAGCCAATAATAGCCGGAAAAACTTCCAGCAGCCAGGTGAAATAATCGTGCGGGTTTATACCCGATACAATGAGCCCTGCAAAGAAAAGTATGATAAGGATATAGTACTTCTTCATGCCACAATATGGGCATTAAAGTTGGATTATTAATAGCAGCAATACGGCATAAGCAGGTCGATTGTCATCCTAACCCTACCCAGTATGACTTTTTTGAATTTTTACTTTTGAATTTCAAACTACAGTGCCTTTTCCAGTTTCCCTTTTTCGTTGGCGGCTATCAGTTTCTCCATTCGTTTGGATAGGAGCACCATATTGTCATCATTATTGGCATAGGCCAAAACTTGTTTCATGGCTTCAACTGATATTTTGTCTTCGTTCTTTTCGTTAGGGTTTTGCAGGGTGAAACGGGTAAGGGCTGCCATATAAAGGTCTTTCAGGTCGAAATCGCCTTCAAAGTTATCCAGTATGTCTTCGTCTATCATAAAGGTATAGGTAGGCGTGGCCTCCATCCATTTATTTAAAAATACACCGGCACGTAAGCGGCTGTTATCGTCGCGTATCAGTGGTGTTTTGAAAAGGAAATCTGCAACTTTTAGGGCTACACTATCGGCATCAATAGCGCCTTCTTCAGTTTCGAGGTTATATTTATCAAGGCGGGGCAGTACCTGCGCTATGGTTTGATATGATGTAAATGCGATCAGCAGTGCTGCAAAAAGGAGCTTTTTCATACCGGTTTTATTTTAATATAAAATTACATGTTTTTAGACGCTTTTCAACTCAAATGGTTTAGTTCTGTCGGCCAAAAATTAAACAAATATTTTTCACAAAAGTTGGCGTATAATATCTCCCGTTTTCTACTTTATACTATGCCAATTTAATTTTTGCTAATTTGCCCGCTGTATAAACAGAAACGGAACATAAGGCATGGGAGTAGTATTGCATAAATTCAGGGAGCACGAGGTAAGCGCGAAAACAGAAACACTGATACTCGGTACTTTTAATCCGGATATCCCGGGCAGTCCTGATTTTTTTTATGGTAGGGCACGTAATTTCCTGTGGCACTTACTGCCCGAATGTTTTAATGAGCCGGTACTAAAAGAAGCATCGCTCGCAGAAAAGCAGGTATTTATGGCCAGGCACAAAATTGATTTTGCCGACCTGATACATGCCCTTGATGTACCCGATGGTGAAGAAACCAATATTGACGACGATTTTATTGACAGCCACGTGCAGCAATGGAAAGATATTGTAAGTCTGATAGATACCCTGCCCAATTTAAAAGCGATTTACTTTACCCGCAAAACATTTAACGGTATCCCTAATATGCGTGTGCAGGTTAACGCGATAGCTGCGCACTGCAAGCAAAAGAACATCCGGATCTGCAAACTGGAAACCCCGGCACGCTTTTTCAGCCCCGAAAAGCAACAGCAATGGAACGATACGATCGTTTTGAAAAAGACCTGCCTGAGGCCGTAGTTAGAAGCAAGAGATAAGAGTCAGGAATCAGGAGCTTAAAAAATTTAGATCATTAAAAAATGCCGACGCTCGGCTCTTGCCGAGTGTCAGCTATCCCGCGGCGTCCCGCCGCAGTTTTATATCAACTATGCTTTACGAACGGCCGGAGGCCGGGTAATAACTGACACTTGGCCGCAGCCAAGCGTCGGCGAAATTGCTTTCTGCTTTTACCTTTCCGCTTTATCCTTTCCCCTCAAACAACTACCAAAAGCGCACATAAATAACCGATAGCAACAGCAATATAATAGCGATACCAATTATTGATGAGCCTTTCAGTTTAAACATGCCGGCATCAACCTGTATGGTTTTAACCTGTGCCTGCGGTCGGGCTAAACTGATGCCTATCATCACAAAAAATGTAAGCAAGAACGACCAGCTCAGCGATATAAAGAATGGGATCTCCATTTCCCCGGCAGGGTTTTTAAAGGCGGTGTACAGCCATGTTTCGCTGCCCAATACGCTTACGGCAAACTGGTTAAAGAATACCGAAGCCGCGAAGCCTGTAATAATACCGATAACGGCTGCTTCACCCGTAGTGCGTTTCCAAAACATACCCAACAAAAAGGTAGCCAGTACTCCCGGACTAACAAAGCTCGAATATTTTTGCACGAAGGTATAACCACCGGCCCGGCCTATGCCCAATGTATCGTTCCATGTAAGTATAACCGAGATCAGTAAACTCGCTATAATGGCTATCCTGCCAGTCCAAACCATTTTACGTTCGGGGGCTTGTACATTCAGGTATTTTTTGTAAACATCAAGCGTGAAAATGGTAGCTATACTGTTCACTTTACCCGCTAATGACGCCACGATAGCAGCCGTTAATACTGCCAGTGAAAGGCCTTTTAAGCCCGATGGAAGGAAAGATAATATGGCCGAATAAGCGCCGTCTTTGCCGTTGGCAAGTTGGGGCAGATGTCCGTTTTTATATAGTACGAAAGCTACAATACCCGGTAGCATTACAATTACCGGCATCAGTATTTTTAAAAAACTGGCGAATAAAATACCGGTACGCGCCGTATGGATATTGGCACCTAATGCACGTTGTGTTATGTACTGGTTACAGCCCCAATAGTTGAGGTTACTTATCCACTGACCGCCTGCATACATGGCAAAACCGGGCAGTATAAGGTACTTGCTGATGGTTTCCATAGAAGCACCCGGCGCGGGTTTTTTAAAGATGAGGTGGAAGTGATCGGGCGCATCTTTCAATAGCATTTTGAAACCGATGAACGCGTTGCTGCCAAAGCCGAACTTATCGCTCACAATTGTAAGCGACAGGTAGGTAATTGCCAGTCCGCCGATGATGAGCACCGCTACCTGTATTACATCAGTATAGCCAACCACCTGCATCCCGCCCAGCGCGATGATCACCCCGAAAATAGCCAGCGCAATCAGTATCTCGTGGAAATATTGCCCGCCAAGTAAGCTGTTAATAGCCAGCGCCCCCAGGTATAAAATGGCCGTAAGGTTGATAAACACATACAGGAACAGCCAAAAGATAGACATTACCAATGCCACGCCGCTGTTATACCTGTCTTGCAGGAACTGCGGCATGGTATAGATGCGGTTTTTGATATATACCGGCATAAAAAACACCGCCACAATAATAAGCGCGGCCGCGCCAACCCACTCGTAAATAGCCACCGCAATACCGGCAAAGAAACCATCGCCGCTCATGCCGATAAATTGCTCGGCCGAAATATTTGATGCGATGATAGATGCACCGATGGCCCACCACGTTAACGACCCTTCGGCCAAAAAGAAGCTGTGTGAACTTGAATTGGTTTCCGCTTTTTTGCGGCGGTATACCATGTAACCATAAACAGCTACTATAATAAAGTAAACGAAGAACACCAAAAGGTCGGCCCAGGAAATAGCGCGCATATTAAAAATTGAATTGTGAGATAATTGACAATACAACCGGCAAAAGCCATCGGTTAAATAACCGACTATATTAAGCAAATTCTTCGGGAAAAGATAAAATAATGTTGCAGATGAGGTTTCAGGTTCGGGGTTTCGGGTTTGAGTGTTTTGTAGTGACAGATGTATTTGCGGGTGCACAGTAGTCTTATGCTCTTGCAGGTATTTGTGTAGTAGTTTTGACAACTTTTTAAAAGTTGTCAAAGCTACTATAAGATGCTGCCCGCCGTTAAAAACTCATTATACGTCATCAAAACCTCCGCGAAACTCCGTGCAAAACTCCGTTACCTCCGCGGTTAAATCTAAAATCATATTTTTATACTGATTACTGACCACTAACCATGGACTATCGACTATCGTCTATGGTCCCCCTCGTTAATTTCACACAACAGGTAGTTAAATAAACTTAACTAAAGCAACGGCAATCGATTGATTTTTATACCGAAGAAATTTTTATGAAAAGAAGAGAAGCAATACGCAGTTTGGCCGTGGCAGCGGCGGCCTTTCAGTTTTCAAAGGTGTTGGCGGCAGGTAACAGCGCTATGCTTGCCGGGGCTAATGTATTTGAACCTACATGGGCTTCATTAAGTGCATATAAGGTGCCCGATTGGTTTAGGGATGCCAAGTTTGGTATATGGGCGCACTGGGGGCCGCAATGCCAACCCGAACGTGGCGACTGGTATGCCCGCGGCATGTACGAGGAGGGGAGCGATCAGTATAAATACCATGTACAAAAATACGGGCATCCTTCAAAGTTTGGATTTAAAGATGTTATTAATGAGTGGAAGGCCGAAAACTGGCAACCCGAGGAGTTAATGGCTTTATATAAAAGTGCCGGGGCTAAATACTTTATGGCATTAGCTAATCATCACGATAATTTCGATCTGTACGATAGCTCGCACCAACCCTGGAACTCCGTAAAATTAGGGCCCAAGAAAGACCTGATAGCAGGCTGGGCCAAAGCCGCCAAAAAACAAGGCTTGCCTTTTGGCGTAACGGTGCATGCCGCCCACACCTGGACCTGGATGGAAACTGCCCAAAGGGCTGATAAAAACGGACCTTATGCCGGTATACCTTATGATGGTAAGCTTACCGCGGCAGATGGTAAGGGTAAATGGTGGGATGGTTTTGATCCGCAGGATTTGTACGCCCAGCAACATGCTTTAAGTGCCGAAAGTCATAATAATGGTTCTATACATAGTCAGTGGAATTGGGGCGATGGGGCTTCGCAACCAACTGATGCCTATATCAATAAATTCCTGAACAGGACGGTGGAATTGATAGACAAATACCAGCCCGAACTAATCTACTTTGATGATACCGCGTTACCCTTGTGGCCAATAAGCGACGCGGGTTTGAAGATAGCTGCCCACATGTACAACCAAAGTATAAAACGCAATGGCAAGCTAAAGGCTACGGTGTTTGGCAAAATACTGGATGAGCAGCAGCGCAAGTGCATGGTATGGGATATTGAGCGCGGCCAAAGCAATAAAATAGAGGAGTTTGCCTGGCAAACCGATACCTGCATAGGCAGCTGGCATTACGACAGGCGCATATTTGAACAAAAGGGATATAAGAATGCCAAAACGGTGATCCACACGCTTGCCGATGTAGTAAGTAAAAATGGCAACCTTTTACTTAATATCCCTTTGCGGGGCGATGGTAGCATAGATGAGCAGGAGCGCGAGGTGCTTACCGGCATTGCCGCCTGGATGAAGATCAACGAAGAATGCATATTCGGTACACGGCCGTGGAAAACGTTTGGCGAGGGACCGGCACTGGCATCGGCAGCGCCATTGAGCGCGCAGGGCTTTAACGAGGGTAAAGGCAAACCATTCACCGCTGAGGATATTCGCTTTACCACCAAAAAAGGTAAGCTGTACGCTATATTATTGGGGATACCGGTAGGCGGCGAAGTATCTATCACTTCATTAGCTAAAAAAGACGGTAATACGGCGAGCGTAACTAAAGTTACCTTACTGGGTTATAATGGTAAGTTAGAGTGGAAACAGCAGTCCGAAGGTTTAACTATCAAATTCCCGGCGTTACCTGTTGCTGCACAGCATGCCGTGGTTTTTAGTATAAGCGGCGTAGTGTAAGTTTAACTTACCCGGCAATACCAAGCCTGTAATTCAGCGGACTTTTACCCGTGATGTTTTTAAAACAGGTATGGAAACTTGAAAAATTGTTAAAGCCGCTCTCAAAGCAAATCTGTTTTACACTGATGCGGTTTTCCATCAGTAATTTGCAGGCATAGCCTATTCGCAGTTCGTTAATAAATTGCGAGTAGGTTTTGCTGGTTTTCGATTTAAAATACCGGCAAAACGATTGCGGCCTTACACTGGCTACATCCGCAATGGTATCCAACGCTATCTTCTCCCTAAAATGCGCGAACGAATAAGCATAAATAAGATTGATACGTGCTTTATCGGCCTCGTCAAACACCGGCCTAAACCCTGCGGAGGAGAGCCATGCTTTTTCGTTGCCGCTTATCTCTATCAGCGCCTCTATCAATAATAATATGCGCATAGGGCCGTGGCTGTGTACAAGCTTATCCATAATGCAGGCTACCCGTTTGGCTGTTTCTCCGTGTATTTGCAAACCCCTGCCCGCGGCTTCAAGCACTTGTTTTATGCACCTGTTTTCGGGCAGGTTTAAAAACTGATCGCTCCAAAAATTATCGTAAAAGTGGATAACGGTAGAGTAGGGGCCGTTATTAGTTTCATCAGCGGGAGTAGTGTCTTCATCATATTTCCAGTAATGAGGCAGGTTTTTGCCCACCAAAACCATGTCTCCTGCGCTAAAACGCTTCATGTTGTCGCCAACAAACTGTGTTCCGCGCCCTCTGTGAAAATGGATCAGTTCTATCTCAGGATGGTAATGCCAGTTGTTATTAACGTTGGGCAGCATGTCTTGCCTCACATTAAATGAGTATTCGGGCTGGCTGTTTACTTTTAATAATTGCGGTTTCATTATTGGTTTATATGGCTAATTTACATTAAAAGATTACAAATGATCAATAGCGGGTTAAATTGACTTAATAGCTGGTTAATTACCTGTAACATTACCCACGTGTTGGTAGCTTAATTTGAGTTATCGAAAAACCATTCTTCCCCGATAAATAAATGAAAATATTAAGCTGCGTAAAACCTTATGAATTGCGTTACCTCGAAAGCCCTGTTCCGCAGGTACCGCCTGGGCATGCGTTAATTAAGATAAAACGTGTTGGTGTTTGCGGTACCGATCTGCATGCTTTTGAAGGTAAACAGCCATATTTTAATTACCCCAGGGTTTTGGGGCACGAGCTATCGGGCGATGTTGCAGAATTGAATGGCGTATCTGATTTTAAACCTGGCGAAGCCGTTACCATAATCCCATATTTTAATTGCGGTAATTGCCGGGCTTGCAACATAGGTAAATACAACTGCTGCGTGCGGCTTAAAGTATGCGGTGTGCACCAGGATGGCGGCCTTGCCGAATATCTTGTGGTGCCCATATCCTCGCTGGTGCATGGGCAAGGCCTGGGTTACGATGAACTGGTTTTGATAGAACCATTTGCCATTGGCGCGCATGCGGTTAACAGGGCAGGTATTAGCGGAGATGATACCGTTTTGGTAATGGGCGCGGGGCCAATCGGTATGGCATGTATAACGTTTGCAAAACAAAGCGGCGCCAAAGTAATAGTGGCCGACAGGAATAGCTTCCGTTTAAATTTTTGCACTACAGTGTTAGGTATCGATGCTGTTATCAATATTGAAACTGAAGATGCGTTTGCTATACTGAACGACTATACAAATGGCAGTATGCCTTCGGTAGTAATGGATGCTACCGGAAACCTTGCGGCAATTAATACCGGCTTTCGTTATATGGCGCATGGCGGTAAATATGTGTTGGTTGGCTTGCAGGGTGGCGATATCAGCTTTAGTCACCCAGAGTTTCATAAGCGTGAGGGAACATTGATGAGCAGCAGGAATGCTTTGCGTGCCGATTTCGATCAGGTTTTGGCATCAGTTGTGTCGGGTAGCGTACAATTGCACAGTTTTATTACCCATAGGTTAAATTTTGTCGAAGTAGTTTCAAAATTCTCGTCGCTGCTTTCCCCAAGCGAAAATGTAGTTAAAGCGATAGTTATCTTATAATAACTGTGAAGTTTTTGTGAATAAATATTGAGTAATAAATGTGGTCAAAAATGTATAACAGATCGACTTATACCAAATAACACGCCAAGAATTATTTGGGCAATTATTTACCCATTGTAGAATTTATTACCCGTTATGTTATCTCTAATTTCCCCTATTAGTCGCCCCGAATTATTAATTTAACATTAGTAGCAATAATCAAGGCATTAAATGTCAATGTATTAACTCAAATAGTGGTTTTTTTCGTTTTTGCTAATAAAAAGGTTAAAAGGCACGAAAATTGAACAGTTAATATTGCATTAATACCCCTAATTAAAATGCGTTAATAATTATATACCCCCGGCATATTTAATAACCCTTTTGTAATTGGAGCGGAATTATGATAAAGCATCACGGTCAAATTGTAGAACGATTAGTTAGAAGAAAAAATTACAGTATTACCGACCTGGCCAGGCAAACGTCTGTAAACAGGGGCATGGTATACCATTGGTTTAATCAAAAATATCTGAAAGCAGATATCATTTTCCAGATTGGATGTGTGCTTGAGCACGATTTTTCGGTGGATTTTCCTGAATTTTTTACCAAGAACGATTTTAATAACCCCGAAAGTTATCGCAGGCAAAGACCTACGTTAAGGGCACCACAGGAGCAGTCGGATGCTAAGGTATGGAAAGATAAATACCTGTTCCTGCTCGAAAAATACAGCCAGTTACTAACTGAAAGAGCTGTTTATTAATCGCCTTTTTGGCAACACCTATGATTGATATTGGCTTGCGATAATTTCGTTATTGCGAATGCCGTTTTTTAACTGTTTGTACATGCTAAGCTGTTTCGTAGCTTAGGCAACAGTGATTTACATTTTAACATTATTAAAAAAGCTGAAGTATGCCATTTGATACTGCGGGAAAAGTATGGACTTTACTGAACGAAGAAGATGTATCGCCCAGCCATTGGTTTCCGCTTGTAAAGCATACCGTGAGGTTGGCCAATGGCAAGGTGATCGATGATTACTATTTTTCGCCGCTGGGCGATGTGGCTCAGGTATTGGCTATTACCGCTAACAATGAGGTGGTATTGGTAAAGCAATACAAGCATGCCTTAGGGCAGGTGCTGCTTGAATTGCCGGGTGGCATGCAGCAAAAAAATAAGAGCATTATCGAATCGGCAGTAAACGAGCTGGAGGAAGAAACCGGTATAAAAACAACGGCAGAAAAGCTGATCCCGTTGGGTAAGATAGCCAACAATCCTACAAAGCTTAACCAGGTCACATACGGTTTTTTATTGTTTGATGCCGAGATCAACACCGTGCAGAAGCTGGATGAAACCGAGGAGATAGAAGTAGTTTTAATGCCCGCGCCCGAGGTATTACGCCAGGCCATAAACGGTGAAATATGGGTAACGGATTCACTCAATTTTATATTGAAGGCAGCCTTACGCTACCCGGATATTTTTGAGTTGAAAGCTTTGCTGTAAGTTGATAATATAACTGTTTTTTACTTTGCTGTAGCCGCTTTTGGTTGATTGCTCGGGCCAACCGCTGCCCTTAACAAACTGCCCGATAAGGCCGAAAAACCTCCTATCAGGCCACCAATTACCACGGTAACTCCTAAAATAAATACCCAGTTAGGCAGGTGGAATAATTTTGCCACCCTGTTGGCCAGTATATGCTGGTTGGGGAAACTCTTAAGTAAGGCCAATGCCAGCCAGGCCAATGCCACAGCCACACCACCCGACCAAAAAGCGCTGCCGTTTGTTTTTATTAAAAAGGCAAGCACAAGGCCAATTAAAGCGGCCAGCCACCAGGGTAAAAAGAAACCGCTAATAAAAGTAAGTGCCAGTATGGCTGCAAATAATATCATCGCTTGGGTATTTAAGTTTATTTACCTTTTAGTTTAAGTGTGCTTTTTATCCGTGACGACTTTTCGTCGGCGGATTGCAGGTATAACAATTCGTCGAGTTTGCCATCTTTCCAGGTGGGCAGCATATCGTCGTAATAAAAACTACCCGGATTGCCCGATTCGCCGCCCGGCAAAATGCCGTAGCCTTTTACCTGCGGACCTAATTGTACCACCATGCGCCATGAAGGCCCGTGCCCGCCAATAAGCGCGTTAACGGTTGAACCCGTTCCGCCCGAAATAAAATTGCCCGAGCTGAATGCCGCCTGCCTTGTAAGGTGCGTTACCGACATTCTTTTTATGCGGCCCCATTCCCAGTCCTGCCCCTGATCGCCGTGTTCACGTATCAGCTGATCAATAGCGGCAATAAATGCCTTATTCACTATGTCGCTCGCAGTTTCTATGGCCGGGGTCTGTTTATCATCGAACCATTTTGATGTTGGTTCTTTTAACAGGAGCTTCTCTGTCCTGTCTCTTGATGGTGCCGCAAGGGGGGCCTTTTTATCGCTGAAGGCTTTGTCCCAGGTTAGCTCGTAAAACTTTCTCCACCAAAGGTCAAAAATGGTAGCGCCTATGGCGTTCGCCGCGAAATGTTTGTTCCACACGCTTACTGTTTTTAACGCGTCGGTTTGTGGCGCGTCCAGTTTAGTGGCGTCAACATAGCGTAGCAGGGTAGGTAAAACATCCTGCGCGCCAATGCTGTAATCGTCGGTTTGTAAAACGCGCAAACTATCTACGGTAGCGTTTTGCATGGCAGCCAACCTGTCATTTATACGTTTGCCGCGTTCATAACCACCAAAATGCCAGTTGATATAGTAAGGGTACGTTGGATCTGTTGATGACTGGTTAGCCGAACTCAAATAACCCTGAGCCGGATTTTTAACCGTTGGATTTTGCTCGTATGGGATAAAGCCATGCCAGTCGTTTCCAGGGTCGCTGCCGTCCATTATAAACTTGCCCTGCTCTTTATATTTAAGCGGGAATTTACCATTTGGTGTTATGGCAATGTCTTTATCAGCATCGGCAAATATGAAGTTTTGCGCCGGGGCGGTGTAATATTTCAATGCTTCGCGATAGTCGTTATAATTGCTGCCGCGATTGAGCAGGTAAAAGGTCTTAAACTCGTCCGACTCATCATGCGCCACCCAGCGCAGGGCATTGCCTACCGGGATATTATCAGGTGCATCTTCCGTTTTTTTATCGGCGCTTTCATATACTACCGGGCCATGGTGGGTGTACAGCACGGTATCATACAAAGGTTTTTTACCGCGGATGCCGATCACTTCTATACGGCGGGTAACTTTGTTCCAGCGGTTATTGTACCAGTATTCGGTTTTGGCGGCATCCTTAAATTTTATCTGGTACCAATCAAGCACGGAGGCATCAACATTGGTAACTCCCCAGCTTATTTTTTGGTTATAACCTATCACTATGCCCGGTGCGCCGGGTAAGGATACCCCGTAAACATTTACACCCGGTGCCGATAGCTGTGCCTGGTACCAAATAGATGGATAGGAGAGGTTAAGGTGAGGGTCGTTAGCTAAAATAGGGTAGCCGCTGGCCGATTTGCTGCCGCTGATAGCCCAGTTGTTGCTGCCAATACCTTCTACCTTTTGGCGCGTGTTGACATCGGATGTTTGCGCTAAAAAGCTTTTTGACGGCTGCGGAATGGCAACCGGTTTAAAATTCCATTTGGTGCCTGCCGGTATAATAGGCGACTCAAACATGGGGTAATCCGGAAAGAGGTCTTTTACTATCGACGCGCCAAACTTGTTGAGGGTGTTGGTCATGGCAAACTGGTCTGATCCGCCGGCCAGTGTTTGCGACATCAATTTTAACAGGAAAGCGCAGTTAATGGGCTTCCATAATTCAGGTTTATAATCGAGTAGTTTATATTCTATCGGGTAATCCTTCGGAGCGAGGGATTTTATGTAAGCGTTCACACCATCGGTATAGGCCTCAATCACCTGCTTCATTACAGGGTCTTTCATGATACCGCGCAGCGTGTTTTCTGCACCGTAAACCATACCCATGCGGCGATTGTAACGGTCGGTTTCTAAGGCCTTATTGCCAATTACCTCTGCCAAGCGGCCCGATGCGCTGCGGGTTTGGATATCCATTTGCCACAGGCGGTCGCGGGCGGTAATGTAGCCCTGCGCATAATACAAATCATGATCATTGCCCGCGAAAATATGCGGAATGCGGCGCTCATCAAACTGAATAGTAACCGCTCCCTGTAAACCGGGTAAACTTAGCTCGTCGTTAGTTTTGGCGTTTTTGCTCTCGGCATTTTGCCAAAAGCCCGATACCGGGTTAAGCAGGTTACCTAACGCGGGGATATCACCAAATTTGGTTTGTAACGCCCAAAGCAATGCAACGGTTACGGCAAGTGACAGGCTGGCTTTTAAAAGCTTCATTGAGGATTATTTAATGGCTCACTAAAATAGATATAATTATAAAAGTTAGCTAATTATAGTGCCATCGGCCTCATATAAATATCGGGCGCGTCACCATTATAGTTCAAACCCGCCGGTCAGGTTGTGGTCGTTCCTAACCGGCGAAGTTTAAACACCCTAATTATTAGCTCTTCTATTACTTGTTATAGTATGCGAAATCTTTGTGACGGATCTCGGCATCAGGCAATGACTTAAAGTAGTCAAGCGTGATCTTTAAACCTTCGCTACGCGATACCTTCGGCTCCCAGCCCAGTATGGCTTTGGCTTTGGTGATATCCGGACGGCGTTGTTTCGGATCGTCAACCGGCAATGGCAAGCTGATCAGTTCCTGATCTGTTCCCGTTAGTTTAATGATCTCCTCACCAAACTGGCGGATGGTGATCTCATCTGGGTTACCAATGTTCATCGGCTGTGCATAATCGCTGAATAATAAGCGATAAATACCTTCAACCAAATCATCTACATAGCAGAACGAACGGGTTTGTGAACCATCACCAAACATGGTTAATGATTCGCCTCTCAAGGCCTGACCGATGAATGCAGGCAATACACGGCCGTCATTCAATCGCATCCTTGGGCCGTAAGTGTTGAAAATACGGATGATGCGGGTTTCCAATCCATGAAAAGTATGGTAAGCCATGGTAATAGCTTCCTGGAAACGCTTGGCTTCATCATATACACCACGCGGACCAACCGGGTTTACGTTACCCCAGTATTCTTCAGGTTGTGGGTTAATGTTCGGGTCGCCATATACTTCTGAGGTAGAAGCGATCAGCATTCTCGCGCCTTTTACTTTGGCTAAACCCAACAGGTTATGCGTACCTAATGAGCCTACCTTCAAAGTTTGGATAGGGATCTTCAGGTAATCTATCGGGCTGGCCGGTGATGCGAAGTGCAGGATGTAGTGCAGATCGCCGTGTACGTGTACAAAGCTGGATACATCGTGGTTATAAAACTCGAAGTTCTCCAGTTTAAACAGGTGCTCAATGTTACGCAGGTCGCCTGTAATCAGGTTGTCCATACCAATTACATGGTAATCTTCTTTGATAAACCTGTCGCACAGGTGCGACCCTAAGAAGCCCGCGGCCCCGGTGATCAGTATACGTTTTCTCGACATAATATTTTTAATCTTGTGAACAGATAGTTAAGGTTGCCCTTATCGGGTTTATTGCAAAAAGCCCTCTTTGTGAGCAAAGAGGGCCAAATAATTACTATATATAAGCTACGCCGAAACGTTGTTTTACATCGGCCACTACTTGTTTTACATTTTGCTCTTCGCTGCGCGGACAGATCAGCAGGGTGTTGTTTGATTCTACAACTATAAAATCGTGCAGGCCTTTTAGTATCACCAGTTTATCTTCGGGTACGTTAACCATGCAGTTGGTAGAGTTGTACATGATCACTTTTTCGGCAGGGATCAGCGCGTTACCGGCCTCGTCTTTATTGGTGAGGTCGTAAATAGAGGCCCATGTGCCTAAATCAGACCATCCGAACTCCGATGGCAGCACGTATACGTTCTCGGCCTTCTCCATAATACCATAATCTATAGAGATATTGGCGCAATCAGAGTACACAGTATGCACATGTGATTTCTCACTTTCGGTGTTGTATACTGTGCGGGCATCGGCAAATATGGTGTGCATATCCGGCAGGTGCTTGCTAAATTCGTCTACGATAGCCTTACCCGACCATACAAATATCCCCGCATTCCATAAAAAGTCGCCGCTTTCTACAAAAGTTTTGGCTACGTCAAGGCTGGGTTTTTCGGTAAAGTTCTTTACTTTATGAAACTCATCGTTAAGCGTATCGTCACTATATTGAATGTAGCCATAACCGGTATCGGGCCTTGATGGTTTAATACCCAGCGTAATAAGGCAATTATTCTCTGATGCTGTTTTTAACGACTTTTCTATAGTAGCTATAAAAGCGGCTTCGTTAAGTATCAGGTGATCTGAAGGGGCTACTACTATGGCAGCATCGGGATTTTGGCTTTCTATTTTATAACAGCCATAGGCCACGCACGGTGCTGTGTTACGCATAACAGGCTCGGTGAGTATCTGATGATCGGCCATATCAGGCAATTGCGCTTTTACCAGGTCGGTATATATTTCGTTGGTAACTACGTAGATGTTCTCTTTAGGGCATACGCTCAAAAAACGGTCGTAGGTGTTTTGAATGAGGGTTTTACCTGTACCCAGTATATCTATAAATTGCTTTGGGTGCGATGTACGGCTTATTGGCCAAAAGCGGCTTCCTATTCCACCGGCCATAATTATGGCATAGTAATTCTTATTCATGACAACAGGTTTGTGTTTATTTAATAGTTGATCTTAACTGTGATGCAGTGTTTTATAGCATCAGTACTTTTTCAGAAAATCGCTGTAAGCGAGGGTAATGCCTTCTTCCAGTTCTATCGTGTGCTTCCACCCCTGGCTGTGCAGTTTGCTTACGTCCATTAATTTGCGTGGTGTACCATCGGGTTTTGAGGCATCAAACGTTATTGCGCCTTCATAACCCACCACTTTTTTTACCAGCAAAGCCAAATCTTTGATGGAAATATCTTCGCCTGTGCCTATGTTAACCAGGCCCGGCTCATTGTAGTTTTGCATTAAATAATAGCAGGCCTCTGCCAAATCATCTGCAAATAAAAATTCACGCTTAGGCGAACCCGATCCCCATATAGCTACCTCGGGCAAATTTTGCTCCTTAGCCTCATGAAACCTGCGGATCAACGCGGGCAGTACATGCGAATTTTGCGGATGGTAATTATCATTATAGCCATAAAGGTTAGTAGGCATTACCGATATAAAGTTACAGCCATACTGATCGCGGTAAGCATCGCACATTTTGATACCTGCAATTTTGGCAATGGCATAAGGCTCGTTGGTAGGTTCAAGCGTACCGGTAAGCAGGTAATCCTCCTTTAAAGGCTGCGGCGCCATTTTAGGATATATGCAGCTTGAGCCTAAGAACATCAGCTTTTCAACACCGTTTAAGTAAGCGTTGTGGATGATGTTGTTCTGTATTTGTAAGTTATCATACAAAAACTCGGCACGGTAAGTATTGTTGGCAACTATGCCGCCTACTTTAGCTGCTGCCAAAAAAACGTACTCGGGTTTTTCCTGTTCAAAAAAAGCTTTTACCTGCTGCTGGTCGCGCAGGTCAACCTGGTCCGACGTTCGGGTTACCAGGTTGGTGTAGCCCTCGTTTTGCAGTTTGCGGTAAATAGCCGAACCTACCATACCGCGATGCCCTGCAATGTAAATTTTCGCGTTCTTGTCCATGCCGCTTATTCGTACTGGTTTTTAATCTGGTAACCCGAATTTTTAAGCAATTTCTCTCTTTGGAAAAGCTCAACATCGGCAGCTACCATTTCTTTTACCAGACCTTGCAGGTCATATTTAGGCTCCCAGCCCAGTTTTGTTTTTGATTTTGTAGGATCGCCAATTAAAAGTTCAACCTCAGTAGGGCGAAAATATTTAGGATCTACCGCTACTACTTCAGTGCCTTCTTCTAACTGAAAATCAGGATGAGCACAATGTGTTACATAACCTTTTTCATCCACGCCTTCACCTTTAAACTCAATAGTGATACCTACTTCGGCAAAAGCCATGCGTACAAATTCGCGCACGCGGGTAGTTACACCGGTTGCAATTACGTAGTCTTCAGGTACTTCCTGTTGTAATATCAGGTACATGGCCTCTACATAATCTTTAGCGTGGCCCCAGTCGCGTTGCGCATCAAGGTTACCTAAGTATAATTTTTCTTGCAGGCTCATGGCTATTTTGGCCACACCGCGGGTAATTTTGCGGGTTACAAAGGTTTCGCCGCGTAATGGGCTTTCGTGGTTGAAAAGGATGCCGTTACAAGCGTAAATGCCATAAGCTTCGCGATAGTTAACGGTGATCCAGTAAGCGTACATTTTAGCTACAGCATAAGGCGAGCGCGGGTAGAAAGGTGTAGTTTCTGATTGCGGCACAGCTTGTACCAAACCGTAAAGCTCTGATGTTGATGCCTGGTAGATCTTGGTTTTTTTCTCTAAACCTAAAATACGTATAGCTTCCAGCAAACGCAGTGTACCTATACCATCGGCGTTAGCGGTGTACTCCGGTGTATCAAAACTTACCTTAACGTGCGACATCGCGCCCAAGTTGTAAATTTCGTCGGGTTGTACCTGCTGAATAATACGGATCAGATTGGTAGAATCGCTCAGATCGCCATAGTGTAATACCAAACGCTGATCTTCATCGTGCGGATCCTGGTATAAATGATCTATCCTGTCGGTGTTGAATAAAGAGCTGCGGCGTTTAATGCCGTGTACTTCGTAGCCTTTTGATAATAGTAGTTCGGTAAGGTATGCGCCATCCTGACCGGTAATACCTGTGATAAGTGCCTTTTTCTTCATATTGTAATTATTGTGATGGAATGCTTAAATGTTACAAGCGTTCAACGAAAACACTGAATTTAATACTTAACAACTGAAATAGTATCACAAGTATTTGCAAACCAAGTGATTGTTTAAGTACCGTTGCTTCCCGAGATCTTTAGTTGGTTTTTCTCGGCGTTTTTTATTAATATTTCATTGTATCGCTCTAAAAGATCGATGTATTTATCTTTCCAATATGAATCTTCCGACTGCTCCGTTACGTGGTCATGGTCGCTATCGGCGTTTTTAAAGTCTTTATTGTTTTTGAACTCTTCTCCTGTAAATAAGTGCGGAAACTCTACAGAAAAATCGTGCTGCAGGCACACACCTATGCGGTGGATGATCTCCAACTTTAAATTCTTTTGATTAAACCAATAGTAAACCGACCGTCTGTTAACCTTAGTGAATCTTGCTACTTCACTAATGCTAAAGCCCTTACGCCTTATTACCTTTTCAACTATTTGACCATAATGTAGATCCATACACGTCTTATACTAACTATACAGTTTCTTGCTATTTTATTGGTGACATTATTTAAATTGAGTTAAAAAAATTGAAAGGAACTTTCTTTTACATTTAACTGGCTACGTTTAAAGATACCTGATCAAAGCCTACCTTAACAGTTAGCACACAATCAAGCTGCTCGATAGCCATCAGTACTGATTTGCCCATAACCTGGCGCACAACGCCCTGGTAGTTCAGTAATAAGCCATCTTTTATCTTTACCTTATCTCCTATATTTAAACTTTGCGTGCTGTTTACTTCAACGTTTTCATAGTTGTTTACTATGGCGCTGATGCGTTCTATCTCTGAATCTTTTAAAGTTACGGCTTTACCGCAATGAAATACAAAGTTCAAAACGCCGGCTGTTTGCCTAATTTTAGTTTGCTCGCTCAAATTAACCTTCACAAATAAATACGAAGGGAAAAGCGGCGATTCAACTACCTTGATCCTGTCGGCCCATTTATTTTTTGTTTTAATAGTAGGGCAAAAGGATGTAATACCTATTTCTTTTAAGCTACGGTCAATTTTTTTTTCAAATCTCGAACGCGTATAAACAACCATCCATTGCTGATGTGAAGTTTTATTGAGTTTGATCACTTTATTATCCATACATATGTATTTGTTAGGTTGTTCATCGTAAACTTTGTTTAGCAGATTTATTGCAATTATTATTAATAATTATAATAATGATCGTGTGAAACAGGTTTCAATTAAAATTTTTATAAAAATCACGTTTTAAAGCAAGATTTTATACACTGAAAATCAACTTGTTTTAAAATTGTGAAATAATGTGAAGCATAAATCTGTTTACTTTACACTATAATTTATGGAATTGTATGCATTAGTAATATACTGATTATTAATGATATTGCCGTTTAAACCAATTTATATACCCATTACTGAGTATTCCTTTACATAGCTATTTGCCCGGCGATGAAAATCAGCCGGTTCAGAAGGCTGTTTTAATACTATTTGCCGATACAGGTGAAAGTAGGATGTCGTGTAGGCGATTTACACATTTCGCAAGCCGATTGATCACTTTACGCACCCACGTGAGAAATGCGTCTCGTTTTTTCTCGATTTTCAAACAAGCGGGATTTCCGTTAACAAAAATTGAACGAAGTGCGTAATTTTATGCAAATAAATTATTGATTTGGTTGTTTCTTTTTGAAACTACAAAGAACTATATCAGTAATTACAAAAAAAGTAATCATGTAAGTGAAATGGCGAAGCTTTGAAATACCGCCAGATATTGAAGATCACTCATTTACAGCAAAAATTACACATACAGGCTCTAAAACGCCTTTTTCGCCACAAACCCACAGTTACAATCATATAACCGGCAAACACTTTTTTAGCACTTTAACATTAAAATTTCTTCATTATTGGTTATCTCAATATTACCAAAGTGTGAAGGAACGTATGTGATACAGCTTGAAATAAAGTGAAATTATTATCACACCCTTAATTGGGTGTTAATAATGCCCCAATAATTACACAATAAAATGAAAAAGCCAGAGACGTCAGGTAAAAGTGTACTAATAATAGGTATCAACTTTTCGCCGGAATTAACAGGAATTGGAAAATATACGGGCGAAATGGCTGATTGGTTGGTTAAGAACGACTATAAATGTCGTGTGGTAACTTCATTCCCTTATTATCCGTTTTGGAAGGTACAGGCACCATATACTAATAAGTTCTACAAAAAAGAAGTATCTAACGATGGTATGCTTACCGTTTACAGGTGTCCTTTATATGTACCGCAAAAACCAAGCGGCTTAAAAAGGCTGATACACGATGCCAGTTTCTTCATTTCGGCATTCGTAATGACCTTCTATTTGCTGTTTAAACCAAAGGCCGATTATATATTTTGTATAGCGCCGCCTTTTCACCTTGGTTTTTTGGGTTTGTTTTACCGTTTATTCAGAGGTGGTAAAATAGTATACCATATACAGGATTTGCAAATTGAAGCCGCCCGCGACCTTCAGATACTAAAATCGAAAAAAGTATTCACCATATTATTTGCCCTTGAGCGCTTTATTATGCAAAGGGTGAACGTAATCAGTTCAATATCGGGCGGTATGCTTAAAAAGATAGCGCTTAAAACCAATAAGGAGATCACCTTTTTCCCTAACTGGGTTGATACCAAAATGTACTACCCTTTAAATGATAGCCGCGAAGACCTGAAGAAAACCTGGGGTTTTGAGGCCGATGACAAAGTGGTATTATACTCGGGCAGTATTGGTGAGAAACAAGGCTTGGAGGCTATTATAACGGTAGCTAAAGAATTACACCCGCTAAAATTTATCAAGTTTATTATTTGCGGAACCGGTCCTCACAAAGCAACTTTGATTGCCAGCGCCGAAGAACACGGCCTTACTAATGTGAAGTTTTTCCCGTTACAGGAAGCGCATTTGTTTAACAGTTTTCTGAATATGGCCGATGTGCACCTGATATTGCAAAAGCGTAATGCGAGCGATTTAATGATGCCATCAAAACTTACTACCATATTAGCTGTTGGTGGTTTATCATTGGTAACTGCCGAGCCTGGTACTGCCTTATTTGAACTGTTAAATGATAACGAAATGGGCGTGGTTATACCACCCGAAGATACCGATAGCCTTAAAAATGCTATTTACGATTGCTGTATCCGCGATAATTCATCTATAAAAAATAATGGCCGCAAGTATGCCGAGCAATATTTGAATAAGAATAATATTATCGATAAAACAATGACCAAGTTAAAACCAGTACCGCCATCATCAAAAGAGTCGGCATTAAAGTTTGAGTTGAACAGATAGCAGTACCATTTATGTGGTTAGTAAATGGTAGCCGTTTAAAATTGGTGTGTATGCCGGTTTACGAAGCTTCTTCGATATGGATAACCGCTTTAGGTTTCTTTAACGAAAACTCTTCCATAGCATACAAATAATTTGATGACGAATATTCATACACCTTAACATCAGTTAAGGTAACGTTAATTTCAGCATCAGTTTCTTTAATGAATTTTACCACCCCAAAAAAAGTTAAATCGAGTTCTACGTCAGTCAAATAAATTTTCCGCTGGGCCGGTTTAGTCATAGTAAGTTGTTTGGAGCGATAACGATTAATTGTCAGCATTATTATTTGTACGGTTAAAGGGTAAAATAGTTATAGAGCCAAAACATTATTTTGAATAATTGAACAAAATGAACCGCCCCGGATTTGACATTGAAGGGGCATTGATAATGAATGTAATTTTCCTGAAAAGGAATGTAATAATTGATCTAATAAGCAGTATCATAATTTATTAATACTATTCAGCGTGAAATTAATAATCATTGACGATGAGCCCATTTATCATTTTATAATGCGTAAAATGATTGATGTGTATGTTCCGTCTGCACCAACAGTACAGTATCTTCAGGAGGGCGGTAAAGCCTTGCAATTTTTGGCAGAGAATAAAAATAATGCCGATGAATTGCCTGATATCATACTGCTTGATATTCACATGCCCCTCATGAGCGGCTGGCAGTTTCTGGAGATATTTAAAAATATCCGCGGAACGCTAAGCAAACCGGTTTGGGTTTATGTGGTATCATCATCAATTGACCCTGTTGATATACACCGTTCAAAAGAGTACAATTTTGTACACGATTATATTATTAAGCCCATAACTAAAAACAAGCTTCAGGACATTTTAAAATGACCTGAAGCCCGGCAACCCGGCCTACTTAATTAAGAGATAGCCCGTTTTGCTTTTTTTACCGCCATCATTGGCCGTGTATTCAATTACATAATAATAGGTACCGGCCTGTTGCAAGCGCCCGTCGGTGCTCGATCGGCCATCAAAAACACGGTCTTTATTATTGTAATCAGTTGTGTTGTAAACAGGCAGGCCATTACGGTCGTAAATAGTAACCTTATTTTTAAGATAGTTTTCTATACCATCAATCACAAAAACATCGTTCACACCATCACCGTTTGGCGAAAGCGCCTGGTTAACGGTGATCTTATTACTCTCAGCGGTTTGGCTGCTATCAACAGCGGCTGTGGCAGTAAGGCTTGATGTTTTTAAAAGTGATGTTGTTTGTGTTGCAGGGTTTACAGCAATGGTAATACCGGCAATGCTGGTACCGCTGATATTATAAGCGGTAATAACATACTTGCTTGCGGCGCTTACCTCGGTTGGTTGCCCGCTAATTTGCCCGGTGGTGGTATCAAATATTAAACCGGCCGGCAATGGTTTACTGATACTGTAGCAGGCAGGTACCGATTTAAGGATTGAATTTGTACCAAAATCGGCAATAAGTAAGTTGCCCGATTCATCAATAGCCACCTGCCTTGGCGAGTGTAGCCCGGTTGATAAAGTGGTAGCAATTTTACCCGTAGGGCCTATACGCCTGATTTGGTTGTTGCCATAATCGGCAACGTAAATATTATCAAACTTGTCTCTGCTTAAATGGCGGGGGCCATTAAAGCCGGTTGCAAAAGTGGTACGTGCTAAAGTACCGGCAGCAACTTTGATGATATTGCCTGATCCTTGCTGGCTTACATACATGTTACCACCCGAATCAAATACAATCCCGTAGGGTTTTGTAAAACCAGTTAAGTAGGTAACAGGCACAGTGGTACCAGCTTTAATTTGAAATATGGTACCCGTAAAATAGTTAGTAACATACGCGTTATCGTCGGCATCAAAAGCAATACCGTACGGGTCACTGAAGCCTTTTATTTTGGCTAATAATGTGCCCCCCTGGTTATACTTTAAAATGCAGTTTTGAGTAAACTGGGAAATGTAAATATTCCCGGCCTTATCAATACCAACGCCTGATGCCTGGTTATCACCTGTGCTCACCACACCAAGTAATTTCCCGGTGTTATCGAGCTTGGTGAGATCGCCGCTGGCAATACTGGTTGTATAAACACTGCCATGGCCATCAATTGCCAAACTAAAAGGTGTTTGGTACGATGACAACAAAACAGGGTCAGCGTATTTTGCCGGATAAACGGCGCCACCCGAATTAACGGGGGATATCGGAGTAATGACCTTCCCTACCGTGAAGGTGCCTGATGCGGGGTACGTAATTGCCGGCGATGTTTGTGCTTGAGCATTTACATTATTATCCCACAGTCCGATTACAATAACGAATCCAAATAATAAATGCTTTTTCAAAATCAATAACAGCTTGTGAAGCCAATGGTAATGAGTGCTTTTACGCTTATTTTACTAAAAAAGTTATGTAAGGGATTAATTTTTTTAAGTGAAAGACTTTAATTTAATTAAAACGATAATTTAACTGTGTTTAAACAAGTAAAATAAGGTACTAAAAGTAATTGGAAATACTATGGCTAACGGTGAATAAATGAGTTGCTTTACCCTGTAAATGAGATGGTTATAAAATGCTGTTTATTTTGAAAAAACAGCAATAAAACATCCCGATCATTGCAAATCCACTAACAATAACTTCGAAAAAAAAGAAACTTTTAATTTAAATACTATCAATAGTTGTTTATTATAAGTTAAGAAATAACAACCTGATATATAGTTAGTTCGAAGCCATTTTGTTCATTTGCAGGTCCCAGTACAACTTTTTTTAAAAAAAAGTTTGCCAACACTGCTTAAAAATATGCACGCTCACTGCAAACTGCTTACAAAAACTACTCAACAGCGCTACGGCGCTTCTACCATAACAATATAAAAATCAAAAATTAATATTCATAAAAACTCAAAAACGTGATGATGAAAAACCATTTGTATAAAGGATTGCTATTCGTGATAATAGCAGTGCTGTCTGCATGTACTGCACAAAAAGATACCAGCTATTTTCAGGGTATTAAACGTAACTCGGAGCTTAGTTATAAAATCAACAATTACACACCATTAACCATACAATCGGGCGATATACTATCGTTAAATATTAAAAGCTTAAATTCTGAAGGTTCTGCCGTGTTTAATACAGCCGCAGCTGCAGGCGCAGGCGATGCAAAAAGCGCATCAGGCGCTTCCGGTTACCTGGTAAGCGACAAAGGCGAAATTGAACTGCCTTTAGTACATAGCCTTAAAGTAAGCGGCCTTACACTTTCGCAAGCGCAAGCCACCATTCAAAAGGCCATAACCCCATACCTGAAAGAGCCGTTAGTTACCGTAAGCCTGGTAAATTTCAAAGTTTCGGTTATGGGCGATGTATCGCACCCGGATGTATATAGCGTTAACAGCGACCGTATAACCATACCGCAGGCTATTACTTTAGCGGGCGATCTTACTTCTACTGCTAAACGTAACAATGTATTACTTATCCGCGAAATTGAAGGTGAGCGCAAGTTTGTGAACATCGATCTTACATCGGCACAGTTATTTGACTCTCCTTATTATTACTTAAAAAATAACGACGTATTATACGTTGAGGCAGGTAAATCTAAATTTAAGGCTGATAGCCCTATCCTGAAAATAATCCCTATCATACTATCTGTAGCTTCATTGGTAATAGTTAGTATTCAATTAGGTAGATAGTATTCGTTAATAAAACACTAAATGAGCAAACAATCCAATCAAGATTTTTTTGGTTCTTCTAAAGTTGCCGAGGCAAAGTCTTTTAACATTCGCGAGTTCTTAAATAAGCTGCTGTATCATTGGCCATTGTACCTTGTATTTTGTGTGATATGCTTTGGTATAGGTGCATTTTATGTAAGATATAAAAGGCCTGTTTACGAAATACACGCCAAGCTTTTGATTAAGGATAATCAGTCGGAAGGAAAGAAAACGGCGCTTGAAGAGCTGAACCTAACAGGATCAACCAATAACCTCGAAGCTGAAATGGGGCTGATGAGCTCTATTCCGGTTACTAAAAGGGTGGTAGAGAGCCTTAAACTTTGGGTAAGCTATTTTGAGCCAACCAAATACTATTCATACCGCGATCTGTATAAAGATTCACCGGTTGATTTCAGCATGATAAAGGCTGGGGAAGGCCAGTTAGATCACGTGTTCGATATTATTATCGCTGATGATAAATCATTCCTGATCAAACAATCGGGCGATAAAACAACCCGGTTCGATTTTTCAAGCAATATAAAAACCAGCTTTGGTGTATGGAGGCTTGATAAAACCGAAAGCTTTGCAAACTACATCGGCAGAACAATACGCATTAAACTGGTAGATCCTGATGAAGCCGTAAAATGGTATCAATACCAGATTCACGAAACACCCATCCCTAAAAGCACCAATGTTGATGTAAGTATGGATGATGAGGTGCCGCAAAGAGGGCGTGATATTGTTGATAACCTGCTGATCTCGTACATGGATGCATCGGTACAGGAAAAACGCGAATCAACCCACAATACACTAAAATTTGTTGACCAAAGGCTGGCATCGTTAACCGGCGAGCTGAACAATGTTGAGCGCAAGTACGAGGGTTATAAAAGTAACCAGGGGATAACGGAAATTGCCGATCAATCATCGCTGTTTCAGGGTAATGCCCAGGATAACCAAAAGAACCTTAACGCCATCAACATCCAATTAAGTTTAATTGACGGTATCGAAGTATACGTAAATTCAGACGAAGGTGCAATGAGCGCCCCTTCAACCAGTGGCCTGGATAACCAGGGTTTATCGAGCCTGGTTGAAAAGCTTAACACTTTACAGTTAGAGCATACCAAGCTGTTGGCAACCCTACCCGAAACTAATCCGTTGTTTAACCCGCTTAATCAGCAGATCAGCTCAACCCGGAACGCGCTTAAACAAAACCTTAAAAGTTTTAAAAGCGGTTTGCAAACCACTAAACGGTCGTTGCAAAATTTAGGTTCAGGTTACCAGTCGTCAATACGTAATATACCCGGTCAGGAACGCGAGCTGGTTGATATTAAACGTATGCAGGGCATTAAAGAAAACCTGTATGTATACCTGCTGCAGAAGAAAGAAGAGCTGAGTTTGGATTATGCATCAACCATATCTGATGCCGTAATAATTGATTACGCGCACAATGGTAATCAAAAAGCACCTATCCCTAAATCGGTTTATGGTATAGCGCTTATGTTTGGCTTGTTGATACCAACGGCTTTAATATACGGCCGCGATGCCTTTAAGAACCGTATCCAAAGCAAAAATTCTATTATATCAGCCACGGGCTTAAATGTATTAAGCGAAATTGTACATTCTGATGATCCGGACCCGATTGTGGTACTTCACCAAAAAACATTCATTGGCGAGCAGTTTCGTGACCTGCGTACCAAGTTGAATTATTTACATGGTGGCCGCAGTGATGGGCGTACAACGCTCTTCACATCAAGCATAGCCGGTGAAGGAAAGAGTTTTATACTAAGTAACTTAGGTACTGTACTTAGCGTTGCCGGTAAAAAAACGGTATTGCTTGAGCTCGATTTACGCAGGCCTACTTTTGCTACACGCTTTAAGCTTGATGATAAAAGACCGGGCTTAACCGAGTATTTGATAGGTAATGCTACCAAGAGTGATGTTATTCAGCCATCTGGCATCTCCGAAAACCTGTTTGTGATACCGGCAGGTATTATACCTCCAAACCCATCGGAGTTGTTGGAGAGTACCGAATTGGTGCAGCTAATAACCGAGCTTAAAAAGGAATACGCTAACGTATTGATTGATACGCCGCCTGTACACTTGTTAACTGATGCCATGATCATAGCGCACCTGTGCGATGTAAGCATGTACGTAATAAGACAAGATTACACACCGAAACAAGAGCTTGAATTTATTAAAGAACTGAATGCCGAGAAAAAGCTGCCGCGCCTTAACCTTATTTTCAATGGTGTACAAAGCGATAAAACAGGCAGCAATTACGGCTATCAAAATAACAGCTACATTAAAGAAGCGCGTAAGCCATTTAAAAGCAGGCTTAAAAAATTCTTTAGCAGATTTTAATTGATTATGAAAGATTCTGCTACTTATGTTGCCGGTAACAGTGTGCGGTTTGAGAAGTTTAGTAAATGGACCAAGCTTATCGCTGTAACGTTTTCGGCCCAGGCTATTATTCAACTGCTGGGTTTACTTACCGGTATATTGATAGTTAGGTTACTGCCAACTACCGAATACGCCTTTTACACCTTGGCCAACACTATGTTGGGCACCATGACGGTACTTGCCGACGGCGGTATTTCATCGGGTGTAATGGCGCAGGGCGGTAAGGTTTGGCAAGACAGGCAAAAACTGGGCGTGGTAGTTGCCACCGGGCTTAAACTGCGCAGAAAGTTTGGTTTGTTTAGCTTAATGCTATCCTCACCTATACTTTTTTACCTGCTGTTTAGCCACGGAGCCAGCTTACTTACGTCAACACTTATCGTGCTGTCAATTATCCCGTCGTTTTTCGCGGCTTTAAGCGATAACCTGCTGGAGACTGCTTCAAAACTGCACCAAGGCATTCACAAACTGCAAAAAAATCAGCTGTTTGCCGCCGTTGGCCGTTTTGTAATGATGACCGGTTCGCTGATAATTTTCCCTTGGACGTTCATCGCTATATTGGGTAACGGTATCCCGCGTATGTGGGCTAACCTGCAACTCCGCAAAATATCAGCCGAATATGCCGATCCGGAACAGGTTGCCGATCCTATTATTGAAAAGGAAATACTCGCTATTGTAAAACGCACACTTCCGGGGGCAATTTATTACTGTGTATCGGGGCAAATAACGGTATGGTTGATCTCCATATTCGGCTCTACACAGTCGGTTGCGCATATAGGGGCTTTGGGGCGTTTATCAACTGTGCTTACTATTTTTACTACGCTGTTCAGCACACTGGTTATTCCGCGCTTTGCAAGGCTGCAGCCTGATAGAAAGCTGATCATCGCGAGGTTCTTCCAAATGGAGGCCGCGCTGATATTCGTCAGTGTATTAATTGTAGGTATAGTGGTGCTGTTTCCAACCCAGGTGCTTTTTGTACTGGGTAAAGAATACGCCGGTTTAACTACCGAAGTTATCCTGATCTCCATATCAAGCTGCCTGGCCATGATATTAGGAAGTACCTACTCGGCTTTAGTAGCCCGCGGCTGGATCTTGAGGCCGGTGGTTAACATCACCATCAATATCCTTTTCCAACTGATACTGGTATTCACCATGGATCTTTCAAAAACCAAAAACGTACTGATGTTTTCAATTGTCGACTTTTTGGTAAGTTATATCATTGTGCTCATCTTTTTCTTTTACCAAATGGGCAAACTTAAAAAAGAGGAGGCTGCCGCGTTATGAAACAAAATTATCCGGCCCTGATCCGCTTTAAATATCTTAAAACAAGGGCATCAATACGTGTAGCCTATTATAAGTTTTTGGGTATGCAAATTTTTAACGGTGTAACGCTTGGTAAAATTGAGTGTTACTGGCCAAACAAAGTGAGTATTGGCAAAGAAGGCTATGTTGAAGACGCGGTTGTTTTAAAGCTATCGCACCCTTTTAACCCAACTAACCGCATTGATATTGGTGAACGTGTTTTTTTAGGTTACGGCTGCGAAATTAACTGTACTACCAGGGTAACCATAGGCAATGACTGCCTTATAGCCAGTAAAACAACATTGGTTGATTCGGGCCATGAATTTGCCTTGGGCACCAATATTAACAAACAACCGGTAACCAACGGCGAGATTACCATTGCCGACGATGTTTGGATAGGTACACAGTGCATCATTTTAGCGGGAGTAACGATAGGTAGGGGCAGCATAATTGGTGCAGGATCATTAGTAAACAAATCAATTCCTGAAAATCAGATATGGGCAGGTACCCCGGCCCGTTTTATAAAGAACAGATAACAAAACCTTATGCAATCAGCAATTTGTACCTTATTTGAAGGGCATTATCATCATGGCTTGGCAGGCTTAACAAACTCCCTGCATAAAAACGGATTTCGCGGGCATATATATGCAGGTTACAAAGGGCAGCTGCCCGATTGGGCTGCAAAAAGTGTGGCCAATAATGACCTTGGTTGGCCTGATGCCAAAACACTTACTTTGGCCGATGGCGTACAAATACATTTTTTGCCTGTAGTAACAAAAACTCACTTTACCAATTATAAACCCGATTATATGTTACAGCTCTGGGCCGGTCCGGCAAAGGATGCCCAGGGCTTAATGTACTTTGATCCGGATATTGTAATTAAATGTAAATGGGACTTTTACGAAAACTGGATAACCCACGGTGTTGCTGTAGTACACGAAATTACGGCGAACGATATGCCGGCATCGCACCCTATACGCCAAGAATGGATAAAGGTGATTGAAAAAAGTGGTTTAACGGTTACAAGGCAACTAACATCATATATTAACGCGGGTTTTTGCGGCATTAACAGAAACTGTATTGAGTTTCTCGAAAAATGGTCGATCATTATTAAGACCGCCGTTAGAGATTATGGTTTTGTAAGTGAGAACTTCCAGTTCACTAACCGTACCGATCCTTTTTTTGCAGGCGATCAGGACGCGATGAATATAGCTGCCATGTGCTGCGAATCGCCGCTAAGCGAGATGGGCCCCGAAGGTATGGACCTTACTTATGGCGGTTTTACCATGTCGCATGCAATTGGTTCGCCAAAACCGTGGAAAAAGAACTATCTTCAGTCGACTTTTAAAGGGATTGCCCCATCATTGGCCGATAAGGAGTTTTGGGCAAATATGCAGTCGCCGATATCGAGTTATAGTGTTAATACTATCAAGAAGAAAAGACTGTCAATGTCTGTGGCCGGGTTGATCGGTAGGTTTTACAAAAAAAGTTAAATCGACAATCTGAAAATCTTATATGGGACGCATCAGAAATTTTATCACTGAGTTTAGAATATGGTTCTGCAATTTTGTAATTGCCTACATTCCTTTTCATTTTATAAGGCTGGCTTATTACCGGCATATCATGAATTTTAAAATAGGTAAAAACTCAAGCATTAACCTGGGTTGTGTGTTTAATACGCCGGGTTTGTTTGAAATGCAGGATAACAGCACGATCAATCAATTTTGCCACATAGATAACCGTGGCAGTATATTTATAGGTAACAACGTATCAATATCACCAAAATGCAGCCTCGTTTCGGCAGATCATGACGTGAACGATGAGGAATGCATAGGCCGGGTTGGCCCGATAGTACTGGAAGATTATGTATTTGTAGGCTATAATGCCATTATACTTAAAGATTGCACTCTCAAGCGGGGCGCAGTATTAGGCGCACGATCATTACTCACCCAATCTGCCGAGGCCGACGGGATCTATTTCGGGATACCTGCAAGGTTAAAAAAACACCGTAACCCTGTTTACAATTACTCAAGCGAGTACATGAGGCTTTTTCACTAAGCCGGCATTTACCCAACAACATACCTATACCTTACACAATATTGAGTTTGCCTTTCGGCGGAGCCCGCTGTTAAACAGTGGATCGACGCGTCGTAACACAAAGGCATACCAGCAACACGCAGCATGAGAATTGTTTTTATATGTGGCTCTTTAGCGCCCGGGCGCGATGGGGTAGGCGACTACACTCGCAACCTGGCCCATCAATTAAGTATTACAGGCCATAAGGTTTTGCTGATAGCCATTGCCGACAGGTTTACCGAAGATATTGCCGAAGAGCAACTATTTGAAGATAGCGCCGAGGCAAACATTATAAGGATACCACACAATTGGAAAAATAGCAGGAAATGCGAATACGCTTCCAGCAAAATAAAAGACTTTAAGCCCGACTGGATCAGCATTCAGTTTGTGATATATAACTACCATCCAAAGGGTTTGCCTTTTGGTTTGCACAGATTGCTTGGCGGGCTGAGCAAAAATATACGGGTACACATTATGTTCCACGAGTTGTGGATAGGTATAAGCGAGTACTCGCCGTTAAAACACAAAATTTACGGATATTTTCAAAGGCGCATCATCGCATCAGTAATTGAGGCGGTAAAACCAAAAGTAATATCTACCTCAAATATATTGTACCGCTATATTTTAGAGCGCATACACACCTCATCGGTACTGCTGCCACTGTTTAGCAATATACCGGTAGCGCCTAAAGACGAAGCTTATACCATATCGGTTTTAAACCAGTTGGGTATAAAGAACGAAAGGGAATTAACACGCTGGAACATAGTGGGCGCTTTCGGCAAGCTTCACCCCGATACCAAAATAGAGCCGATACTGATACAGGAACTAAGCGCCTCGCAAAAGCTCGATCTGGATGTGGCTTTTATAGCTTTCGGTAAAATAGGCGACGAAGGGCAGCAAGAGTTTAACAGGTTAGAAAAATCATTGGCGCCTGCTATCAGATTTCTGAACCTGGGCGAATTAAGCGAAGCAGAAATATCAAATACCATGCAGTTGCTCAACAAAGGCATATCATCAACCCCATTACATTACATAGGTAAAAGCGGCGTATTCGCTGCCATGAAACTGCACAATGTTGATGTATTCATCCCTGAAGAAGCCATGTTTCCGCAGTTTGACGCCAAGGTGAAGACTTATGTGAATGGCTTTGTAAAGCAAGACGCGTCGCAATGGGATGTAACCAATGTGGCTAAAAAGTTTTTAGGCCTGCTGCAATAATACACCGGTAAATAACACACTCACTCTTACAATAAATAAGTACACAGTTAACCTTAACAAAACAATAATATGATTAACGTAGATAATATTTTACAGTTACAAGCAGATACTGTTATTGAATGGCACAATGAGCTGATCGTAAAAGAAGAAAAACTTCCGTGGAAATTTATTGAGGAAAACCACATGTGGAACTTCTCTTTATGGCACGAAGAAGATATAGCGAGGATAAAAGACATTGATCCTTTACGTATTGTGGAAGCAAAACGCAATATCGACAAGTATAACCAGGCCCGTAACAACGCTATCGAAAAAATTGACGAGTGGATATTATCATACCTGGAAGTAGCCGGTACCGTACCGGGCGAAAAAATGCACTCTGAAACACCGGGTATGATCATCGATCGTTTGTCTATCATGTCGTTAAAAAGATACCACATGAACGAGGAAACTTTACGTGAAGATGCCTCTGCCGAACATAAATTATTGTGCGGTAACAAAGTAAAGGTATTGGATGAGCAAATAAGCGATCTTTCAAACTGTCTTAGATTATTACTGATCAGTTTGCAGGTAGGCGAGTTGAAATTTAAGGTTTACCGCCAGTTTAAAATGTACAACGACCCAAGTTTGAATCCCGAATTGTATAAACGAGAACAGCAACTTAATGGCTAAGCGAAAATTAACCATCGACTCCTCTAAGGGCGGCAATGGTGATATCTGGATGCGATTGGTGAGCTTTTACGCCATCGCCGGTATTTTAACCGATCTGGAGATCCATTTACTGATCCCAAAGTTTTTACGCAACCTTGCACAGTACGCCTTTGGCGACAGGATAGTTATTGCCGACGAAGCTACCATAGGCCACATAGAACTTAGCTACTCAAATTTGGGTATGAAAGATCTGATTCGTGGCATCAGCAAAGGCAATAAATACATCAGCCCTTATCAACGGTCGGTAATAAACGATAAAAAGAAAAAGCAGCTTAAAGATTCTGTCAATTTGCTGTTGTTTACCATTGCCGATGTTTTAGGTGTGGTGCAGGTACCGCAGTGGCGATGGATAAAAACTTACCAGGGCTACCTGGATATCATCGGCATTAAAAAACTGAGAAGTGTTGATTACGATCAGTACATCAATAAAATGCAGGCCGATTATGAGTTGCTCTACAACAAACTTAATGGTCCCGATCTGCCTGTATCTCCTGAACTGGAGTTTCCGGCCGATTTGCACGAGAGTACGGTAATATTCCCTACAGGTACCAGCAGGCAATTTATCCCGGTGTGGTGGGCAAAACAAAACCTGCCCAATGCTTATTACGCATTCTTCCATAAAGATGCCGAGGGTGAGAAATTTAAAGAAGCAGGCCTTAAGGTAGTGCCTTTTTATAAAGAAGCCGGTGACATTATAGCGCTTTCAAAAGCCGCTAAGTGGACGGTGAGTACCGATAGCTTTCCATCGCATTTATTGCAATACGCTTCAGAAACCTGTAGCATCACCATCACCGAAGTATTAAGATCAAGAATCATATCGCCCGTTTTTAAAGGGAAGGTGATTGATGCCCAGGTAAAATGCCACCCATGTTTGCACCTCGATCGTAAAAACCACCCGCTTTGCGCGGCCGGTTTTTCGGAATGTCAAAACTGGGTAAGCAGCATTTACACAAACGATCTCATCCAATCTATAGCCGTTTAAAATTACATTCGAGTAATGAATAAATTAAAGTCCTTGTATTTGGAGATCCTGCGTATTTCGGCAGCGTTTTATGTTTTCATCTTCCACGTAGGGTCAGTAACCATAGGCGGCGAGCGTTACTTTGCCACTACCGATTTTAATGATAGTCTGGGTTTAAGCAATCTTGGCGCGCATTATTTTGTGGTGGTGTTCTTTGTACTGTCCGGCTTTCTTATCACCATGTCGGTAAATAAGCCGGGGGTAACCATCAAAAGCTTTTTTATTGCAAGGTTGGGTCGCCTTTATTCGGTATTGATACCGGCGCTTATATTTTCGTTTGTGGTAAGCTTTGTAATTATTTACAGTGGCAGCATCCCTGCCGAGCTGATCAAAAATAATGAGCACCTCGTGATACGGTTTTTTATGAACCTGTTGTTTTTAACACAAAGCTGGACACTTTGCAGCACCCCGCCGCTCAATGACCCGTTTTGGTCGGTAACCTACGAGTTTATTTACTACGCGCTTATCGCAGTGATCACACTCGTTAAAAACTCAGTATTTAAATGGTTGGTTTTAGGCTTTATAGTACTGGTAGGTTTTCCAAAGGTTATTCTTTTGTTCCCTGCCTGGCTGGCCGGCTCGTTGCTGTATTTTGTTAGTAAAAAGGTAAGTGTCAATAAAGGTGTTTCAGCGGTATTGTTCGTGCTTTCATTAGCCGGTATTATCGCGGTTATCATCAATCCCGAACTGGTGCCATTTACTAAAAACGAAAGCGATAACCAGTTTTTGGGTTTCAACCTTTTATTCTCATGGAATTACCTGGCCGATTTTGTTTACTCATTACTTATAGCTGCCAATATTTATTTCTTATTCTCCGTAGCTGATAGTAATTTGTTTAAAGGCGAGCAAAAGGTAATTACTAAACTGCATGATATTTTAAGGTTGGTAGGTAATTGTACTTATACACTTTATCTGTTCCATTTGCCTTTGTTGTTCCTGTTCGCATCGCTTTTACCTTACGACAGAACTAATTACCTGTACCCAACCGGTTTGATAGCTGCTACCCTGTTATCAGTATTCATTATAGCCCGGTACACCGAGTGGAAGGTGGATTTTTGGAGATCAGTAATGGAACGCACATTCAATTTATTCAGCTCCCTGTTTAAAGGGAATTTAAAAACATCGAAAATCTGATGGTTTCTATTTGCATACCAACCTATAATCAGGCGCCATATATTGAACTGGCTGTACGCAGTGTGTATAACCAAACAGTAAAGCCGTTTGAAATAATTGTATTTGATGATTGCAGTACCGATCAAACACCGCAGATACTTGAAAAGCTGGCGCTGGAGATACCTATATTAAAAGTATTCAGGCAGCCACATAACCTTGGAATAGCGGGCAATGTTGATTCGTGCCTGCGTGCCGCCACCGGCGATCTGGTAGTCAGGTTAGATTCTGACGATCAACTTTTTCCCGAATACGTTGAAAAGCTATCGGCACTGATCAGTGAATATCCAAACGCGGGTTACGCGCACGCTGCCATACAGGAAGTTGATCAATCGAACAATTTTTTAAATGAGCGCCGCCTGTTCAGAAAAACAGGTTTTGTAACCGGCGAAACTGCCTTGATGGAAGCCTTAAAAGGCTACCGTGTTGCGGCAAATTTGATCATGTTTCGTCGTGAGGCTTTAGTAGCGGTGAACTACCTTGCAGGCAGGCCAAATTTTGGCGAAGATTATCACATGGCTTCAGCTATATCTGCTGCAGGGTACGGTAATGTTTATTTGAACGAAATTTTGGGTTATTACCGTGTATGGGTTGATGTAGGGAATGTAAGGCAAAAACGTAAGCTATCTGAAATTGACGGGATAAGACGTGTTTTTGACGATGTACTGGCACCTGCCTTTCAAAGGAATGGATGGGGGCTCGCTAAAGTTAACCAAACCCGCGTAAACTTCGCCGTTCGCCAATCCGACTGTTTGGGTTGGGATATTTACTCCGAACCCGAGAAAGAAGAATTGGTTACCGCTATATATAAATTATCGTCAGCGCCAAAAGTTAAGTTTTTTGTGTGGCTGCATTCTAACAAGATGGGCGGCTTGTTCAAATTATTCTCAAACTTAAAATCAGTACCTAAATCAATTATAAAAAGGTCTGTTTTAAAACTTCAAACCAGCAGGGCAAAATAAATGAAGATCATTCTTACACATCCAACAGGCAACCGTAACGTACGTGCCGTGCTTGATGGTTTATTACGTGGCAATTTCCTGGCCGAGTTTGAAACTACCCTTGCCATTGACCCCGCTTCGGCATGGCTAAAAGTATTGCCAAAGGGCATGCAAAAAGAATTGCTCCGCCGCTCATACGATGTATCAAAAGACAAAATATGGTCGCACGAGGGATTGGAAATAGCCCGCATGGTTTTGCCAAAACTGAAACTAAAAAGGTATACCAATCACGAAAATGCTTTTGCCAGTACCTACTCGGTATATAAAGATTTTGATAAGGCTGCTTCAAAACGCCTGGCCAAATATGCAGGCCAAAGCAAGCTAAACGCAGTTTATGCTTATGAAGATGGCGCTTTAGAGCAATTTAAAAGGGCTAAACAATTAGGTTTAACCTGTATATATGATTTACCCATCGCTTACTGGGAAACAGGCCGTAAGCTGATGACCGAAGAGGCCGACCGCCTGCCGCAATGGGCCAAAACCCTTGGCGGTGGTATACTCGACTCTGAAAAGAAACTTGAACGCAAGACCCAGGAAATGGAACTTGCCGACGTAGTAGTTGGTCCGGGTTCATTTGTAATGGATTCGGTACCGGCCTGGGCAAAAACAAAGAAGATGATCGTATCCCCGTTCGGTTCACCTTCAACAGCTAACACGCCCGTTATAAACCACAAAAAAACCGACAAGCCGTTAAGAGTATTGTTTGCAGGATCAATGGGGCAACGCAAAGGATTAGGGGATCTGTTTGCCGCATTGAATCTTGTAAACAGCAAAAACATCGAGTTGGTGGTAATGGGCAGCATGCTCGAAACACCGGAGTTTTACCGCAGCGAATTTGCCGGTTTTACTTATGAGCCGGGGCGTTCACATGCCGCGGTTCTGGAGCTGATGCGCAGCTGCGACGTGTTTTGCCTGCCCTCGATAGTAGAGGGACGCGCGCTGGTAATGCAGGAAGCCATGTCGCAAGGGTTGCCGCTTATTATTACGGCAAACACAGGCGGCGCGGATTTGATTATAGAAGGCGAAACCGGCTTTTTAGTGCCTATACGTTCGCCGCAGGCCATAGCCGAAAAGCTGAACTGGTTTTTAAGCAACCGCGATAAAGTGGCAGCAATGGGTGAACAAGCCCGCCTGCACGCGGCTAATTACTCATGGGAAAAATACGGCTCAACCATAATTAACGAGCTAAAAGAATTTATACTTTAAAAATGCAGCAGTTTAATTGTACCTTTTCAGGGCGTTAAATTGCGGGGATATCCGGAAATGAAAGCAATCGGTTACGAAGCAAATAATACGCACATAGTTTCTCGTATGGATACAGCAGCAGATTTTAAGTGGTTAAAGAAAGCGATATGGGCCTACTTTTTGCTCCTCATTTTTGAAGGGGCTTTGCGTAAATGGTTCCTGCCCGGTTTGGCCACTCCCTTGCTTATCGTGCGCGACCCAATAGCCATGTGGCTGGTATACGAAGGCTGGCAACGCAATCTTTTTCCATCTACCATTTACCTGAAGGGTATGGTGATCATAGGGTTGATCAGTATTTATCTGGCAGTGGTTGCCGGCCATGGCAACGTAATAGTTGCTATATATGGGGCGCGCATATTTTTGATACACTTTCCGCTCATATTTTTAATTGGGCGGGTGTTTGACCGCGAAGATATTTTACAGATGGGCAGGGTTACCTTATATATAGCCTTACCTATGCTCATACTCATTAGTATGCAGTTCTACAGCCCGCAATCGGCTTGGGTAAACCGTGGTATCGGTGGGGATATGGAAGGAGCAGGCTTTAGTGGTTCGGGCGATTTTAAACGCCCGCCGGGCACCTTTTCTTTCACAAACGGTACAGCATTGTACTTTGGCTGGCTGGCACCTTTTGTATTATACTTTTGGTTCCATCTAAAAAAAGTTAATATATGGCTGCTCATTTCCGCTTCGGGCGCCATGCTTATCGCCATACCATTCTCTATTAGCCGTACCTTGTTTTTTGAGGTAAGCTTAACAGTTGCCTTCGCGGTAATAGCCAGTGTGCGCAAACCTGAAAACTTTACCAAAGTTGTAATTGCCGGTATCGCCGGTATTATAGTACTGGGCATATTAAGCCAAACAGAATATTTTACCACAGCCACCGGTGCGTTCTTTGATCGTTTTGATACGGCTAATGAGCAGGAAGGCGGTTTAGTTAAAGGGGTAATTGGCGACAGGTTCTTCGGTGGTTTATTTACCGCGCTGGAAGAATCGTCTGATCAGCCTTTTTGGGGTTATGGTGTTGGCCTGGGTACAAATGTGGGCAGTATGCTGCTGTCAAATACCCGTATGTTCCTGCTGTCAGAAGGCGAGTGGGGCAGGCTTATCGGCGAGGTTGGCCCCTTACTTGGTTTAACTATTGTATTTATGCGGGTAGGTTTGGCGCTTAAGTTAACCTGGGGAGCATATAAAAAATTAGCTCAAAACGATTTTCTGCCCTGGCTGCTGCTCAGCTTCGCTTTTATCAATATTATTATGGGCTCGTGGGCACAACCTACGGCACTTGGTTTTGGTATTGTGATAGCCGGGTTATTAGTAGCATCACTTAAGCCGGAACCAGAACCGGACACAGATACCGATTACGAAGATTCTTAGTTACTTAAGCATTACTATTTTGAAAATTATCTTCTTTACGCATCCCGATTTTTTGGGATCGGCGAGTATGCCCCGCTTTGCAAAAATGCTTGCCGACGGCATGATACAACGCGGCCACGATGTAGAGGTATGGCAGCCTAAACCAAAGTTCTTCAACTGGTCTAAAATTGGGTCGTTAAAAAAATGGCTGGGATATATTGATCAGTTTGTGGTTTTCCCGTCGGAGGTTAACAAAAAGCTTAAAAACTACGGCAACGATACCGTATTTGTATTTACCGATCATGCTTTAGGCCCCTGGGTGCCTTTGGTAAGCAACAGGGCGCACGTGGTACACTGCCACGATTTTTTAGCCCAGCTATCGGCCCTTAACCATATACCAGAAAATCCTACCGGTTTCACCGGGCGTATCTATCAAAAATATATCAGGGGTGGTTATACCAAAGGGAAGAATTTTATTTCGGTATCTGAAAAAACAAACGAGTTGCTTCAGCAATTTTTACCCGCTAAACCCGCGTTGAGCGAGGTAGTATATAACGGGCTTAATCAATCATTCAATTTAATTGATAAAGCTGAGGCAAGGGCAACATTATCAACCTTAACAGGCCTCAACCTTAATAATGGGTTTATAATGCACATAGGCGGTAACCAATGGTATAAGAACCGCGCGGGTGTTATTGCAATTTATGATGCATGGCGTAGTGTAAGCGATAAAAATTTACCATTAGTGCTTGTAGGTAAAGCGCCTAATGCCGAATTGAACAGTAAAAAAGCGGCATCGGCCTACGCGAATGATATATACCTTTTAACCGCCGTAATCGACGAGCAATTGCAATTGGCCTATTCAGGGGCTACCATGTTATTGTTTCCTTCACTGGCTGAAGGTTTTGGCTGGCCAATTGCAGAGGCTATGGCTTCGGGTTGCCCGGTGATCACTACCAATCATGCCCCCATGACGGAGGTTGCCGCGGATGCCGCTTTCTACATTGACCGGAAACCTGAAGTTGCGGAAGACGAAAATGCCTGGGCAAAAGAATCGGCTAAAGTGGTTGAGCACGTGGCCAGCCTCACCGCAGCAGAACTTACCGACGTAATAAACGCAGGCCTCAAAAATGCCGAACGTTTTGACACTGAAGTATCATTGAATAAAATAGAAAGCATCTACAAAAAAATATCGGCCAACGTTGCGTAGCTTGCTTTAAACCTAAACAAACATGAATAAACCTGTAAAAATTGCCGGGTATACCAGCATTATTTTAGATAGCCTGCGGATATTGGCTGCCCTGATAGTACTTGTTTTCCACATGTTCTATCACTGGTTTCACCCATTAACCATGGCTTACAAGCTTGATGATATCGCGCATGCCGCGGTGATCATCTTCTTTGTGCTGTCGGGTTATTTAATTTCATATACTACCACTACCAATAACAGGGGGAGCTCAAAATATTTTCAGGCACGCTTTAGCCGTTTATATTCGGTAGTTGTGCCGGCCTTAATTGTAACCGCGCTATGCGAACTGGTTTTAAAAGCCATTCAGCCCGAAATATATGCTTCGTTTACCAGGGGAGCATCATTACCAAGATATATCATATCAGGCTTGTTCATGAACGAGATCTGGTTCTTTTCGGCTGCTCCGCCAATGAACGGGCCGCTGTGGTCGTTAAGTTTTGAGTTTTGGTACTATGTTATCTTCGGTTTGTGGATGTATAAAAAGAAAGGCATCCTATCGTACATAATACCAATAATAGGCTGCCTTATTGCTGGACCCAAAATTTTGCTGATGATGCCGGTATGGCTGATGGGTTACCTGGCTTTCCGTGTACAGCGTGTTAATATTAACAACACGGTGGCCTGGTTGCTATTTGTGCTGATGTTTTTTATGGCGTTCTTTTTAATTACATCCATTTCGCCATTACCTTATAAACTGGGTACACCGCCATGGTATTTTTCGGCACAGTTTTTTACCGATTGGATAATTGGCTTTTGCATAGGCTTCGCCTTGTGGATAATGCCTAAAGATACCACTGCTAAAACATCCGGCTGGATAAACGGTATCCGTATAGCGGCCGATCTTACCTTTCCGATATATGTGCTGCATAACCCGATACTGATACTTTGGGACGCGATATTTATAAACCATATAAAAGATGTATCGCAGTTATGGCAGCCAACACTTTCGGTATTGGCAGTAACAGCTATTATTGGTTTTCTTTTAGAAAAACAGCGATATATATGGATTAACCTCTTCAGGAACCTGTTTAATCAGCTTAAAAAAATAATTACCTACCTAAAACCCGCCCCTAACGTAAAATAAAGGTTAATTTATGGTGGTCATTTTGGTCATTGTGTCAAAATTACACTTTGCGGAGTAACCTAAGTGGCTTTGTAACGTAGAAAGGGTTGAAAATCAATTGATTTTTAAGAGCGTTTATGAGTAAATTACCACTGACCCATATCGCCTCCACTCAAAAAACAGGAAAAAAGCTGTTTTGGAGGCTTGTTGTAGCATTTTTAGGATATCTGCTACCTATAGTTATTTGTTTAAAGCCGAATGCCGTTCTTGGCCAATCTGCAAATTATTTAACCAGTCCGGCTGCAAATACTTACACTTTAACCCAGCCGGCCAAAACCAGTGCAGGTATTTATACCAAAGATAGCATACTGGTACGTACCCTGTGGACAGCTAAAAATTATGAAACCGGCACCTACCGCATTGAGTGGGATGGTAAAGATGATTTGGGCAACCCGGCACCTGCCGGCGATTACGTAGCCAAAGTATTGGCCAACAATGTAAAATATACATGGAACGGCATTATCGGAAACTCGTCTGACAGTAATACCGGCAGCACCGTGCACCGTGGCTCATACTACTTTATGACCGGTATGACCATTATAAACAATACTGCTTACTACAGCAGCGGTTACAGTGAAGGTCGCCCAACTGTTGCAAAATTTGTTACATCGCAGCCGCAAAAGAAAATCAATGTTGAAAAAAATCCCGGTACTACCACCGCCAATATTGATTATGTTGCAAGTGATGGCAAACTGGTATATTGGTCGGGTTATGATGCTTATGATAATACCAACACCTGGGTTTTTGCCAATAAAATAGCCGACGATAGCGATGTTATTTTTACCGCAGGTGTTCAATACAACCAAAAACACGGCAGGGGCTATAATGCCATTAGTTATATTAACCAGGCAAAAGCAACCATAACCGGCCTTGCAGTACAAAAGAAAGGCAACTTTTTATTTATAGCCAGGCAGGGTTTAAACAGGCTTACCATTTTAAATAAAACAACAGGCGCTGCAATAACCAATCTAACTGTTAGCGCGCCCAAGTTTTTATGTGTTGATGGCAATGATAACCTGTGGATGGTAACCGATAGTAACAAGGTTGCAAAATACGTTGTTAATACTAACGGAACACTATCAGCACCGGTTTTAACCATATCAAGTGTACTTGCGCCGATAGCTATGGCGGTTTCGCCAGATAATAATACGCTTGCCATTGCCGATGGCGCCCTTACAAGCCAGCAAGTAAAGGCCTTTAACCCCACCACAGGCGCCAAGCTATGGATACTGGGTACAGCAGGCGGCTACATCCCTAACTCTTTAGTAAATAACAATAAGTTTTATTTTAACGATATAAGGGGTAAAATGTACGCGGCCGGCGCGGCAGGTTTCTTCCTGTTCATCGCTTTTCAGCCCGATGGTTCCTTTTGGGTTAATGATCCGGGGAATTACAGGGTGCAACACTACTCGGCTCAATTACAGCATATTGAAACTATTATGGCTATGGGGCCAAGTTATTCAACCTGGGCCGATAAAAATGATAATACAAGAGTAGGTGCCGAGTACCTCGAATTTAAGGTTGATAACACTGTACCTTTAACGGGTAAAACAGGCTGGCAATTGGTAAGGAACTGGGGTGCTAACGTATCAACCGCTTATGACCGTACTACCAAGTTCACTAATGTGGTCACTCTTAAATCAGGAAGTGTAAACAGAACATTCGCTTTCCTGCGAATAATGGATAACTACCATTTGGTAGAGTTTAAATCAGACAATACATTACGCTTTACCGGTATAGTTAAAAAGCACTGTAACTTGGATAAAGACGGTTCTTTATATATGGATGATTTAACCCGTTATACCTTTAAAGGTTTCGACGCGCAAAATAATCCTATATGGAACACCGTGCCCGAATCATTAGGCAGTACGGTAATGTTGAACGACAAGTCGCCATTGCCTAAACAAGGGTTTAGAAACACATATCTTACCTCATCGGGCAAGGTTGTGTTTTACGATTATGGTATTGAGCTGAGTATCCGCCCAACTGTAGTGATCAATACAGGCTTCCATTTAGGTGCCATGCAAAAAGGCGGTAAAGATTATTTATGGAAAACCGCCAAAGCAACACATATAAGTTATAAGGGCGCTTATCCCGAGCCCGACCTATACGATATAGGTAACCAGGTTAACAATAATGCAGGCAGTTCTGCCATGGTGTTAAACAACAATATTATTACCGGTTACCATGGCGAGTTTTGGAAAGGTACACAAACCAATATGTACAACCATTATTTTGATAATGGTTTAGCTATAGGGCAATTTGGTACCGTTGGCCAGCACAATGGCGAACAAGCCCCGGCAATGATGGCGGGTAACGCGTTGTCGCCTCAATTGGTAAAAGGTAACAGTGCTGATGAAGCATACCTGTTCCATGGCGATGAGAGCTTTCATGGCGGCATGCACAAATGGACTATAAGTGGTTTAACTACTGTTAAGCTGCTGAATGTGCCTATAAAATATCCTTCGGATAAAGTGGCGGCCATTGTAGCACCCGGTACCGATTTGATGGTGGGCTTACCTTATGATCAGCCGTTGGTAAATAACACAGCAGGCTGGACCATGAGCCCCGCAACTCAGCAAACAGGCTGGAATGTGAGAACTAACGCGCTTGTATCTGATAAACGGGATAACCCGGATGTATATATAGTTTGTAAATCAGAAACGGGTACTTTTAGCGTTAACCGCGACCTGGGTAATAATAACAAACTGGAATATTGGGCACTCAACGGCGAAATATCGTATTACCTTACTGATCAGCAAGGCGTAATGAAACAATATTTTGATGTACTGGATAACACCGGGAAGATCATTGTACGTATCAGTAATGTTTGGGCGCATTCATCAACTCCCGGTCAAACTAAAAATACCATTTACGGTAACAGTAAAGTACTGGTAACCGGTTTAAACGATAGCTTTATTGCCCCCTTAATGCAAAAACTGCAACCTTTGGAAATAAGAGGAAGCAAAGGATCGGTAATTATTAAATATGCCGGTTATTCAGTAACGGTTCCACCTTTTGATGCCACGGCCAATGTATCATCGCCAAAAACAATGCGAGCATATATTACAGGCGGCGTTAACCCAACAGGGCGTAACTTTGGTTTTAAAGATATGCGTTTTGTTAATACCGCTACACCACAAGCAATTACGTTTGAACCGGTAGGCATCAAAAGCCTGGGCGATGCGCCATTTAACCTCATCGCGTCATCAACCAACAACATGCCGGTTAGCTTTAGCTTAGTATCAGGCCCGGCGGTAATTGATAAAAACACCGTTACCATAACAGGCGAAGGTGATGTGGTAGTTAACGCATCACAATTAGGTAACTCGGCATACAAACCGGCCCCTTCTGTTAAACAAGCATTTACAGTAGCCGGTATCGAAAAGAATACACACATAGCCTTATAGGCTGATAAAAATATTGCAAACAGTAAGCAGGTGCATCACGCACCTGCTTACTGTTTTAATAATACCTTCAGGCGGAATAGATAATCATTTATGACCGCGTAATACACTTTTTTCTAAATTTACAATGTGGTAAATTCGGCTTTGGCCGGATATTAACTGCTGCATTTATATCTGTTGCTCTATGCCAACCAACCTTTCCACCTTTACCATCGGCGATTATAAAAATGGTAGTAAAATAAAAGTACTCGTATGGTACTTTATCAATTACTATATTTTTAACAGCTCGTTTCCGTGGCCTTATAAGTTTAAAATTTTCTTGTTACGCGCTTTCGGCGCAAAAGTGGGCGATGGGCTGGTGATTAAAACCCGCGTACGTATCAAAAACCCATGGCGATTAACTATTGGCAATCATTGCTGGATAGGCGAATCGGTATGGATAGATAACCTGGAAAATGTAACCATAGGCAATAACGTTTGCATATCGCAGGAGGCGCTGCTGCTTACCGGTAACCACGATTATACAAAGAGCGATTTTCCGTACCGTTTAGGTGGCATTGAACTGGAAGATGGGGTTTGGATTGGTGCCAAAAGTACCGTATGCCCCGGAGTGGTTTGCAAGTCGCACGCTATTTTAACGGTAAACTCTGTTGCTAATAAAAACCTGGATGCCTGGAGCATTTACTCAGGCAACCCCGCTACGTTTGCACGTACGCGAAAATTTGAAGATTAAGCCACTCATTTCAATTTCTGTTGATTCATTTTCGGATCTGTAATATACCTTCTCTATCTGTAACCTTTACTTATACCTGTACTACTTGTTATTTTATTTATTAAAAGATAACAAGCATATTTACTCGAACAATCTTTCACAATTAAGTTACACATGCATCGAATTAAAAGCCTCGACGGGATACGCGCGATTTCAATTTTTATGGTTTTACTTGGTCATTGTGCCGATACCATAGGCCCAATTGTAACCGATAACAGTGCATTTCCGTTTTTTGCCAATGCCCGTTTAGGGGTGCGTATCTTCTTTGTGATAAGCGGTTACCTCATCACTAAAATACTCATCACCGAAAGAGATAAAACAGGGGGCATCAATTTAAGGAACTTCTACATCCGCAGGGCTTTCCGTATATTTCCGGTATTTTACCTGTATATTATAACCCTTATCGTACTTAAAAACTTTTTCATTCCGGAGCTTTTTGAAAGTTATGAGTGGATTGGTTTCGCATCGGTTTTTTTGTGGAATTACGCGCATTGGTTTATTGTGCCTAAAGCCACAAACGGCAACGTGGTATGGTTTTTTGGTCACTTCTGGACGCTATCCATGGAAGAGCAGTTTTATCTTTTATGGCCAATAACCTTTATCAAATTAAATGTAAGCACATTAAAAAAATTGGTTATCGGTATTATAATTGCCGCACCGGTGGTGAGGCTGGCTACTTATTATTTTATGCCCGATAGCCGCGGACAAATAGAGATGATGCTGCACTCGGGTGGGAGCATCATATTGATGGGCTGCCTTGGCGCGTTGATAGAGAACACCGCTTTCTTCAGAGATAAAGTAATGAAACTGGTTAACAACACCGCGCTTATCGCGTTCATCGGTCTGTTCGTTTTTGTTATTTCGCCGATGTTAGATCACCGTTTTCAGGGGGCTTATAAGTTACCCATTGGTGCCAATCTGGAGAGCTTGTTGATCATGATCCTGATATTCTGGAGCATTTATGTGCCTTCAAAAGTAGCTGTATTTCTTAACAGCAAAATAATTACACATATCGGTGTGTTATCGTACTCGCTATATATATGGCAGCAACTATTTTTAAATAATAAGATCAATTACTGGTTTAACCAGTTTCCGCAAAATATTTGCCTGGTAATTGTGATAGCCCATATATCATATTATCTTATCGAAATGCCATTTTTGAACCAAAAGAACCGTTTTATACGAAAACCCAAACCAATGGTTGTAGCAAGTGTTTAAAAAGGGCTTGCAGTATTACGGTATAAATAATATCTTTATAAACTACCTATGCGATCCGTCGGGTCGAGTTTATTAAGAATTTCTTTCATCCAATTTACCTTGCCGTTTTTAGGCTTTTGCATCCTGAATGGAAAAAAAAATAAATTTACTGTGCCTGCCTTTCGCAGGTGGCAGTAAATATGCTTATCGTGAGTTATTTAATACTATACCATCCATTTTTAATGTGATGGTTTTTGAGTATCCGGGCAGGGGAACAAGAATAAATGAAGATTTATGTGCCGATGCCGGTGCTATTGTTGATGATCTTTACAAACAGGCGCAAACCATTATTCATAAAGGCGAATACGCTATTTACGGGCATAGCTTAGGCGGAATGCTGGCCTACCTGTTAGCCTTAAAACTGGTAGAGAACAACCAACCACTGCCTGTACATATTTTCATTACAGGTACGCCCGGTCCATCAGCCCCTTCACGAACAACTAAGAAGCGGCATCTGTTACCTAAAAAAGAATTTATAGCAGAGGTGAAATCGCTGGGTGGTATGCCCGATGAAATTTTGGAGAGCGAAGACATGCTCGACTTTCTGGAACCTATACTGCGTAACGATTTTAAACTCAGCGAAACCTATAATTATATCGATAAACCAGCACTCAACATCCCGTTAACGGTTATTACCGGTACTGATGAAGACCTGGAAAAAGAAGAAATATTGCTTTGGGAAAAAGAAAGCAACAGCGGCGTTGAATTTATAGAGATGGAGGGCAACCACTTCTTTATACTACAGCACCAGGCAGCTATACTGCAAACCATACAAAACACTATCAGTAAACTTATTAAATCGCCCTATCATGGATAATAAACAAGTATATCTTAAACCAAACGTGGTATTTGAACCATTGGTAGATAAATGGTATGCCTGGAGCCATTTAATATCGCCGGCAACGGCAGCAATGAATATTGTAGGCAGGCATTTGGCTATCATCGAGTCGTATTTGTCGGCGCCGGCCATTCACGCCAGCGCGGTGCTTAACCCTAAAATGAAGGGCGGTCCGTTTATGGATTTTGGCGGAGGCCGTGTAGATGAAGTTCGCGAGCTGGAAGCGCAATCATACAAAAAACAAGATCGGGTAATTGAGTTTGCCAAAGCCATTAAATCGCTTGATAGGTTACTAACTGCTGAAGCCACCGGTTACGGTTTGGAAGACCTTTATCCTAAAGTCCCCGATATTTTGAGGGGATTTGTAGAACTGTATTACGACCGTAATAACAACCCGGGTTTCAGATTTTTTGAAGCCTTATTATACCAAAGCGAGTTTTATAACAAAAGTTCGCAAAGCATAGCCTTATGGTTAACTGATAACGATGAGCGCCCGTTTTGTTTGAGCACACCACGCCTTGAAGAATCGCATGTGTTAGACTTACAGGTGCCTTTTGAGCATGAGTGTATAGATGAGCTTTCGAAAATGAAACGTGTACCGCAAAGCTACGAGTACATCAAAAATCTATGCGGTATTAAGCCCGATCAGGAAGCCTTGTTTGAAACCTTCTTTACCGAAACCGTTCCGCCTCCGTACGAAAAATATACCGGCGATAAAATACGCATGCGCTACTTTGGCCATGCCTGTATCCTGGTTGAAACCAAAGACATCAGCATACTGGTTGATCCGCTGATCAGCTATTATGGTTATGATTCTGACGTAACACGCTTTTCGGATATCGATTTGCCTGATACTATTGATTATGTGTTGATCACTCACAATCATCAAGATCACATCCTGTTTGAAACTTTGCTGCCCTTGAGGCATAAAATAAAGAACCTGATTGTTCCGCGTACATCAAGCGGCAAGCTGGAAGATCCCGACCTGAAGCTGATGTTCAGCAATATCGGTTTCAAAAACGTGATAGGTATGGACGAGATGGAACCTGTTCATTTCAACGATGCCATTATTACTGCCCTGCCATTTATTGGCGAGCACAGCGATATGAATATATTGACCAAATGCTGCTACCTGGTAAAAGTGGGCGATTTTAAGCTCCTTTTCCTGGCCGATTCACGCATTGTTGAGCCAAGATTATACGAACTTATTCATAAACATATTGGCGATGCCGATGTGCTGTTTATAGGCATGGAATGCGACGGCGCGCCTTTGACCTGGTTATATGGCCCGCTGCTTACTAAGAAATTGCCACGTGATATGGACGGCAGCCGCCGGCTTGCCGGTTCTGATTGTGATAAGGGCATGGCACTGGTAGATATCTTTAATCCGAAAGAGATTTATGTATACGCCATGGGGCAGGAGCCTTGGGTGGAGTTTATCAGCAGTATTAAATACACCGATGAATCGAACCCGATTGTACAATCGAACAAATTGGTGAAACTATGCACCGAACGCGGCATTATAGCCGAACGCTTATATGGCGAAAAGGAGCTTTTATACGAAATGAATGCAGGCAGCTTAGCGGAACAAGAATAGCTGGCGCACCTTTTTTGAACATTTAATAACCTTATGCACAAACCGTTTTTTCCTTTACACCCTGCCCAGCAGGAAGTGTTTGTTGATCAGCTTCTGAACATCGATAGCGCCCAATATAATATTGGCGGGTACATCGTATTGAAAGGAGCGTTGGATAAGGAGAAATTCCATGAGGCCGTGGGCTCGGCCCCGGTGGTGTTTGACGCGTTCAAGTTCAGGTTTGATTTGGCCCTTGCCGAATTAGGTTATCAATATGATGACAGCTTCGGCAAATGCGAACTGGTTGAGGTTGATTTCAGCGATCAGGAGGATGCCAGTGAAGAGGTCATCAAATGGATGCAGGGACAGTTCAATATTCCTTTCGCGCTAAGCGCGCAAACACTGCCTTTTGATCAATACCTGGTGAAAATTGCCGATGATGAGCATTGGTTCTTTGGTAAATACCATCACCTCATTACCGATGGTTACGGCTTTATTGTTTACGTACAATACGTAGCGCAAAAATATAAGGCCCTGGCTAACGGCGACGATACGGTATTTAACTACCCGGCCTACAGCGAAGAAATTGCCAACGCAGGCGAATACAACCAATCTGAACGTTATAAAGATGACGAGCAGTACTGGAATGAGAAGATCGCTGCCAAACCGCAAAAGTTGCTTACCCCGAAATATACCTTATCGGCAGCGCAAAAAGCAAGCACCACTTACAATATTGATATTCCGGCGGAGCAAAGGCTCTCTCTGGAGTATATTCAGCAGGTAAGCGGGGCCGGTTTTCAACAACTTACTTTAGCGGCATTGCTGATATACTTTGGCAATGTATCGGCAGATACTGACTTTGTATTTGGCATCCCGGTGCATAAACGGGGCTCAAAAAAGCTGCGTAATATGGTGGGTATGTTCAGCGGGGTTTTGCCGTTTAAAGGCAGCTTTGATAAAGAGCAAACTTTGGCCGGTTTATTGGCTGATGTTACCAACACGCAGAAAAAAGATTACCGCCATTATAACTACCCCATTGCCGACCTTAGCCGCAACCTTAAGCTGAATATTGCTGATGGTTATTTGTGCGAGGTGGTGGTAAACTACGAACCGCTTGATTTTGGCCTTGATTTCGGCGACGAAATTGAAGCCCGCATTATCCGCCTGGGTAATGATGAAGAGCGCACGCCATTGCAATTATGCTGGCGCGATTACGGCAAAAACCAGCCGCTGCAATTACAAATACAATTCAGAAACGAATACTTTACGGCAGAAGAGATTGATCTTTTAGGTAAACGTATCCTTTATATTATAGCGCAGTTTCCGCAGGCGCTTGATAAAAGCGTAGGAGATATAGATATTTTACCTGCTGCCGAACGCGAAACGTTATTGGCATTCAGCACTTATATGCAATCGGAAGCCAATACCGAAAGCTATCCCGAAGGGAAAACGATCATCGACCTGTTCGAGGCAAAAGTGCAGCAGCACCCTGATGCTATAGCATTGTTGTTTGAAGGCAAGGAACTTAGCTACGCCGACCTTAACGCGAAGGCCAATCAACTGGCATATTACCTGCAAAAGCAAGGTGTACAGACCGAAACATTGGTGCCCATTTGCATTGAGCGTGGTTTCGGGATGATCGTGAGCATACTGACGGTTTTAAAGGCGGGCGGTGCTTATGTGCCTGTCGACCCTGAATATCCGCAGGACAGGATTAACTACATGCTGGAAGATTCGGGTGCCAAACTGGTGATCGGTAGCGCGCAAACCCGTGAAAAACTGGCTGGTTTTACCGGTACTATCATTGAGTTAGATGGTATAGAAGATGCATTACAGGCAGAAAGTACGGATAACTTAGATGCTGAATCAGTCCCCGATAACCTGGCCTATGTAATCTACACATCGGGCTCTACCGGGAAACCTAAAGGGGTAATGGTAGAGCACAAAGGCCTGGTGAATTTGGCTGTTTATCACGATATTCTGTTTGATGTACAGGTGGGTACGCGCATATTGCAGTTCGCGTCGTTTAGCTTTGATGCATCGTGCAATGAAATATTTACGGCATTGGCCGGCGGAGGTACATTGGTACTATGCCGCAAAGAAGTGCTGTTATCGGCCGATGGTTTTAAGAACCTGATTGATACCTACAAGGTGGAGGTAGCTATTATACCGCCATCATTCCAGCAAATTATTGAGAACGATCTGGGTACGCTGCGCAGCATAATATCTGCCGGCGAAGCCCTGAACGAGCGTTTGGGAAGGCATATCCAATCGAAAGGTGTGAGGCTGATCAATGGTTACGGGCCTACAGAGGGCACCGTTTGCGCTACGCTGTCGGTTGATCCTATCCGCCCCGATGGCACTATCGTTATTGGCAAACCTATTGATAATGTACAGGTATACTTATTAAATGATGATACTTCGCCGGTGCCAATTGGCGCTTACGGCGAGCTGTGCATTGGTGGCATACAGGTAGCCCGCGGTTACTTGAACCGTGCGGAACTTACTGCCGAAAAATTTATTGATAATCCGTTTGATACTACCGAAGGTGCAAAGCTTTACCGCACAGGCGACTTGTGCCGCTGGCTGCCCGATGGTAATATAGAATATGCCGGTCGTAAAGATGACCAGGTAAAAATAAGGGGCTACCGCATTGAACCGGGCGAAATTGAAAGCGCGGTACAACAAAGCGGCCTGGTAAAACTATCTGTAGTGGTAGCCAATACCGATGCGCAGGGCAATAAACGCCTGATAGGTTATGTAGTGCCTGCCGAAGGTTATACCAAAGAGGGTTTGGTAAAATACCTTAACGGTTTACTGCCCGAATACATGGTGCCGCAACTGTGGATAGAAGAAGAAAGCTTTAAACTTACCACCAATGGTAAGATAGACAAGAAAGCGTTGAAAGCGCCGGATCTGAGTGATTTACAATCCGTAGCGTACCGTGCGCCTCAAAATGAAACCGAGCAAAACCTTGTGCAGGTATGGAGCGAGTTATTGGGTATTGAAAAGATAGGTATTGACGATAACTTTTTCGAACTGGGCGGGCATTCATTACTGGCCATGCGCGTCATCTCGCAGATCAGGCTGCAAACAGGGAAGGAGCTATCGGTTCGTGATCTGTTTAATAATCCTACTATCGCCTTACTTTCTGCCAAAATAAACGATGAAAAAGCAATTGCTAACCAACCGGTATTAGCAGCAGGCGAACGCCCGGCGGAGATTCCACTATCATTCAGCCAGGAGCGTTTGTGGTTTATCGATCAAATGGAAGGCAGCGTTCAGTATCATATCCCGGCGGTATTTAAACTGGAAGGAACGGTAAATAGAACGGCGCTTGAAAATACTTTTAAGGCTATTGTGAACCGCCACGAAGCATTACGCACGGTGATCACAGCGGCCGGAGGCATAGGTTATCAGCAGGTACAGCCTAAAGATAACTGGGCACTGGGTTATCACAAAACAGAACAAAACAACGAGGCAGAACTTCGCAGCCTGATAACTACCCTTATAAGCAAACCTTTCGACCTAAGTGCTGATAGCATGCTGCGCGCAGACCTGCTGGAAACCGGTACTGACGAGTATATGCTTGTGATCACCATGCACCATATCGCGTCGGATGGCTGGTCGGGTTCGGTATTGGTAAAAGAGTTTGTAGAATTATACAGAAGCGAGGTCACTCAAACAGCACCAAACTTAACCGACTTACCAGTACAATATGCAGATTATGCCCTGTGGCAACGCGGCTACCTGCAAGGTGAAACACTGGAGCAAAAACTCAACTACTGGAAAGAGAAACTGGATGATGTAGCCCCGCTGCAATTACCAACAGACCATGCCCGCCCGGCGGTACAAAGCACCAAAGGCGCTACCCAAACTTTTCAATTGAAAAGCGGTGTGGGCAAAAAGCTGCAAGATTTAAGCAGGGAGCAAGGGGTAACCTTGTATATGACCCTGCTATCGGTATTTAAAGTATTACTGCACCGCTACAGCGGACAAGAAGATATTTGTGTAGGTACAGCGGTTGCAGGCCGCAACCAGGGCGAACTGGAAAGCTTGATCGGGTTCTTTGTAAATACTTTAGCCCTGTGCGATGAAGTGCGAGGCAATGATACATTTACCCAGTTACTCGGCAAAGTAAAACAAACCACTTTAGCCGCGTACGAACACCAGGACGTGCCATTTGAAAAGGTGGTAGAAGCGGTAGTGAAGGAGAGGGACACGAGCCGTAGTCCGCTGTTCCAGGTGATGATGGTATTACAGAACACGCCCGAAACACCTGCACTGGAACTGAACGACCTGCAACTCGAATACAAACAAGAAGCGCACGGCACCTCGAAGTTTGATTTAACGATGTTTTTGACAGAGCAAAACGGCGAGATCAACGGCGAAATAGAATACAACACCGATCTGTACCAGGCTGCTACAATAGCAAGGATGATCTGCCATTATGAAGAATTGATCGGTGCGGTAATTACTAACCCGGCCGAAGAGATAGGTAAGCTGAACATCCTTACCGAAGCAGAAAAAGAACAGCAGCTTACTCAATTCAACAATACTCAAACAGCTTACCAGGCAGATAAAAGCATTGCCGAATTATTTGAGCAACAGGTACAGGCAACACCATCAGCAACTGCGTTGGTGTTTGAAAACGCCGAGCTGACTTACGAGGAGCTTAATAAAAAGGCTAATCAACTGGCCGGCTACCTCGCCCAACAAGGTGTAACTGAAGAAACACTGGTGCCACTATGTGTTGAGCGTGGAGTGGAGATGATGATAGCGATTCTGGCTATCCTGAAAGCAGGCGGTGCTTATGTGCCTATCGATCCTGAATATCCGCAGGACCGTATCGCTTACATGCTGGAAGATACCAATGCCAAGTTGATACTAAGCAGCGTGGCAAGCCGGGATAAATTAAATGGCTTTACCGGTAAGGTGATCGAGCTGGATAACGAGGCGACACAAGCCTTGTTAAGTAATGAAAGTGAAGAAGATCTGGCTGTAAAAGCATCGACTAACAACCTTGCTTATGTGATATACACTTCGGGTTCTACCGGTAAACCTAAAGGTGTTTTGGTGGAGCAGGGGAATGTGGTGAGCCTGGTGAAAAATGTTAGCTACGTTGATATCAGCAGTGATGATGTGGTACTGGTAACCGGAGCGCCAACCTTTGATGCCACTACTTTTGAGTACTGGAGCATGTTGCTGAACGGCGGCAAACTTATCCTGTGTAAAAATGAGGATCTGTTCATCGCGTCGTCGCTTAAAGCATTAATTACAAAATATAGGGTGACCACCATGTGGTTCACCTCAAGCTGGTTTAACCAGTTAACAGAGGACAGTCCGGAAGTATTTAGCGGGTTGAAAACCATACTGGTAGGCGGCGAAAAATTATCGGAACACCATATTCAAAAGATCAGCACAGTATACCCGGCACTGAACTTAATTAACGGTTATGGTCCTACCGAGAATACCACCTTCTCGTTAACTTACCCGATAACAAACCCGGTCAGCAATCCTATCCCGATAGGGAAACCTTTAAATAATCGCACCGCTTACGTACTTAACAGCAGCTATCAATTGGTGCCCGTCGGCGCGATCGGCGAAATTTATCTTGGAGGCGCGGGTTTATCAAGAGGGTATTTGAACCGCGAGGAATTAACCCGCGAAAAATTCATCAGTAATCCATACGATACCGGCGGCAGGTTATACAGCACCGGCGACTTAGGCAAATGGCTGCCCGATGGCAGTATTGAATACATTGGCCGCAAGGACGACCAGGTGAAAATCAGAGGGTTCCGGATAGAGCCGGGTGAGATTGAAAGCGTGGTTAAACAAAGCGGACTGGTAAAACAGGCCGTGGTAATTGTAGGTACCGATGCGCAGGGCAGTAAAAGGCTCATCGGTTATGTTATCCCCGATGAGGGCTACAGTAAAGAAAACCTGCTGCAATACCTCAACAGCGTGCTGCCCGATTATATGGTACCGCAGTTATGGGTTGAAGAAGAAAATTTTAAACTGACCGCTAACGGAAAAATCGATAAAAGAGCACTCAAGGCACCGGATATGAGCGGCATCCAGTCGGCAGCGTACCGCGCGCCGGAGAACGAAACCGAAGAGAAACTGGTGCAGATCTGGAGCGAATTATTGGGGATAGAAAAGATAGGTACGGAAGACAGCTTCTTTGAATTGGGCGGGCACTCGTTGCTGGCCATGAGGCTTATCCATCGTATTGAAACGGGTTTATCCATCTCCATCCCGGTGAATATGCTGTTCAGGTTTACCACTATTAAAGAATTAGGCAGGTATATTGAAACGCAAACACACAGGGAACCTGTTGATCAAAAAAGAGCATTCAAGGTAATGGATATTTAACATAACGATATTACCTTAAACAGATATTTAAGAACAAAAGCTAAGCCTGACTTATTACATGGAAGATTTTTTTAATAAGGTAATTGATATACTGTACAAGGCGAAGCAAAATGATGTAGAAATCATTCTGAATGGCGATCGCCTGCAACTTAAAGTCCCTGAAGATCAGGAAATAGATGAGCAACTTTTAAATGATATAAGGGCTAATAAGCAACTGATAATTGATTTTTTAAGCAATGAAAGCTGGAAATCAAAAAGCATAAATGATACTGATAAAATAGCCATATTTGACAGGGCTGCACCTATCGACCTGCCTTTATCTTTCGCTCAGGAACGCATATGGTTTATAGACAGGCTGGAAGGCAGCGTACAATACCACGTACCGGCAGTATTTCGCCTGAAAGGCGAAGTGAACAAGGCGGCGCTGGCAAAAACCTTCCAAACTATCGTTAACCGTCACGAAGTATTGCGTACGGTGATGACCGAAAAAGGCGGCAGGGGTTACCAGGAGATAAAAGCAGAGAACAACTGGGCAATAGAAGAACTTCAAGCAGCAGATCAAAGCGAAGCGGAACTAAGGGAAACCATCCAGTCGCTGATCAATAAACCGTTTACGCTGACCGAAGACCACATGCTGCGCGCGGCATTGCTGGAGATCAGCGAAACGGAACATATTTTAGTAGTAACGATGCATCATATCGCGTCGGATGCCTGGTCGATGCCGGTAGTGGTAAACGAAGTGGCAGCGCTGTACAAAGAATATACCACGGGCGAGCAAGCCAACCTGCCGGAGCTACCGGTACAATATGCCGACTATGCCCTGTGGCAGAGAGGCTACCTGAAGGAAGAACTGCTGGAAGAAAAGCTGAACTACTGGAAAGAAAAACTGGACGATGTAGCCCCGTTGCAACTACCGGCAGATCATACACGCCCGGCCGTACAAGGCACCAAAGGCAGCACATTGCTGTTCAGCATGGATACCGAAATAGGCAAAGGACTGCAAGCCCTAAGCAGGGAACAAGGCGTAACACTTTACATGACCTTGCTTTCGATATTCAAAGTATTGCTGTACCGTTACAGCGGACAGGAAGACATCTGCGTAGGCACCTCGATAGCAGGCAGGCCACGTCAGGAACTGGAAGGGCTGATCGGCTTTTTCGTAAATACACTGGCACTTCGTGACGAAGTGAAAGGCGAAGAAAGCTTTACCGATCTCCTGAAGAAAGTAAAACAAACCACGCTGGGCGCTTATGAGCACCAGGATGTACCGTTTGAAAAAGTAGTAGAAACGGTAGTAAAAGAAAGAGATAAAAGCAGAAGCCCGCTGTTCCAGGTAATGCTGGTGCTGGGCAATACCCCTGAAGTACCTGAAGTAAAGCTTGGCGGTCTGGAACTGTCGGGCTATAGCTATGAGCAAACCACGGTAAAGTTCGATTTGACATTCTTTGTAACCGAAACGAAAGATGGGTTACGCTTCGCGGTACAATACAATACAGATGTTTACGAGCATGCACGCATAGCCCGCATGACGGAACATTTCCAGCAACTGATCAGATCGGTGCTGGCTAATCCGCAGGGAACAATAGGCCATTTGCAGATACTGACAGCAGCGGAAAAAACAAACCTGCTCAACCAGGGCAAAAGCACCGCTGCTTATCCGGAAACGGCAACGGTGGTTAGCTTATTTGAAGCACAGGCAGTGAAAACACCCGATGCGAAAGCGCTGGTGTTTGAAGGGAAATCGCTCACCTATGCCGAACTGAACCAAAAGGCCAATCAGCTGGCGCATTACCTGCAAAGGCATGGTGTAAAGGCAGGTACTTTGGTGCCGCTGTATATGGATAGGGGCATAGCGCAGCTGACCGGTATGCTGGGCATATTAAAAGCCGGTGGGGCGTATGTGCCACTGGATACCGATATGCCGCAGGAGCGAATTGGTCACTTATTGGAAGATACAGGCGCAAAAATAGCGGTAAGCGAAAGCAAATACGCCGAACGCCTTACCGACGAAAACGACAACCTGAAAGTAGCGGAACTTGACGAACTGGATTGGGAGCTGTCGTTGGAAAGTGAAAGCAACCCGGCCATAACCCACAATGCTTACGATATAGCCTATGTGATCTACACATCGGGTTCAACAGGTAAACCGAAGGGTGTAAAAGTTAGCCACCGTAACTTGGTTGACTATGTTTACGGGCTGGATGAAAAGATTCAGATCAGCTGTTGCCGCAGGTTTGCTATGGTGACCACCATTGCAACCGATTTGGGTAACACCGTGCTTTATGGTTCATTGCTATACGGCGGCGAGCTGCACGTGATAAGCAAAGCGATGGCGAGCCACATAGAGGCGATGCAGGAATATGTGGAAGATAACCGCATCGACTGTATCAAGATAGTGCCATCGCATTGGAAGGCTTTATCGCCCGAATCGGGTGCGCCTTTGCTGCCGTCGAAACTGTTGATATTTGGTGGCGAGGCCTTGCCGAAATCATCGGTGGAGCGCATTCGTTTATATGGCGATTGCAGGGTAGTAAACCACTATGGCCCTACCGAAACTACGATTGGTAAGCTGCTGTACGAAATTCCCGCAGAGGAAGATATCACAGGCAACATCATCCCGATAGGGAAACCATTTTCAAATACTGAAGTATACATATTAACTAAAGAGGGCGAAGTGTGCCCTGTGGGCGTACCGGGGCAGCTGCTAATTGGCGGTTCGGGTGTAGCCGGGGGCTATTTGAACCGTGCAGAACTGACTGCCGAAAAATTTATCGACAATCCATTCGGAACAGATAAATTATACCAAACCGGCGATAAGGTACGCTACAACGCCGAAGGTAATATCGAATATCTTGGCCGTATTGACGATCAGGTGAAGATACGTGGTTACCGTGTAGAGCCGGGCGAGATCAGTCGTGTGCTGGAAGCCAGCGAGAAGGTAAAACAGGCGGTAGTCATCAGCCGTGAAGACAGGCAGGGCAACCTGCAACTGGCAGGTTATGTGGTAGCCGAAGGTAAGTTTGACCGCGGCGCGATACTGGATTACCTGAAAGCCCAACTGCCGGACTATATGGTACCGGTCTATCTGCAAGAAATAGAGAAAGTACCATTAACCGCCAATGGCAAGGTAGACCGCAAATCGCTGCCCGATCCGGAAGGCGAACATATACAAGGCGGTTACCAGGCGCCTAAGAACGAAACCGAAGAAATTCTGGCGGAGATTTGGGCCGATATCCTTGAACTGGACACGGTAGGAACTACGGATAACTTCTTTGAACTGGGCGGTCATTCGCTGCTGGCAGTACGTTTGATCTCGGCAGTACGCCGTGCATTTAAAGCGGAGTTGCCGATAAGCGACGTGTTCGATTATCCGACCATTGCCGAACTAAGCGAAAGGCTGCAAGGCGATCAAACTGAAAATAAAGAAGAAGCTGTTCCGGCAGCATTGCTTCCGCAGATAGCGGTGAGCGAACGACCTGATGAAATACCATTGTCGTTCTCGCAAGAGCGTTTGTGGTTTATTGACAGGCTGGAAGGCAGTGTACAATACCATGTACCCGCGGTACTGCGCCTTAAGGGCACGCTGAACATAAGCGCCTTAGAAAATACCTTTAAAGGGATAGTTAACCGCCATGAAGTATTGCGGACGGTTATCAAAGAGCATAACGGTACAGGCTATCAACAGGTAAAAGCGAAGGACAACTGGAGCCTAAGCCAACAAGATTTAACCAACCATTCAGAAGAGCAGGTAAAGCAGGCAATTCAAACGCTGATCAGCGTGCCGTTCGATCTGGCAGAAGATACGTTGTTAAGGGCCACGCTGTTAACGCTTAGTCCTGCCGAATATATACTGGTGGTAACCATGCACCACATCGCTTCAGATGGTTGGTCGGGGTCTATATTGGTAAAAGAATTTATAGAGCTTTACCGGAGCGAGGTTACCCAAACTGCGCCTAACCTGCAAACCCTGCCGGTACAATACGCGGATTACGCGCTGTGGCAGAGGAATTACTTGCAGGGCGAAACGCTGAATGAAAAGCTTAATTACTGGAAAACAAAACTGGATGATGTAGCCCCGCTGCAACTGCCTACCGACTACGCAAGGCCATCGGTGCAAGGCACACAGGGTAGTACAACCGTATTTCAACTGCCGGATCATCTAAGCAAAGCACTTCACCAGATCAGCAAAGAACAAGGCGTCACCCTGTACATGACGGCGCTGGCCGTACTAAAGGTATTGCTGTATCGCTATAGCGGGCAGGAAGATATCTGCGTAGGCAGCCCGGTGGCCGGCCGTAACCAAAGCGAGTTGGAAGGCCTTATCGGGTTCTTTGTAAATACACTGGCTTTACGCAACGAGGTAAAAGGCGAGGAAACCTTTAACCAGTTATTGAGCAAAGTAAAACAAACCACGCTGGAAGCTTATGCGCACCAGGATGTGCCATTTGAAAAAGTGGTAGAAACGGTAGTAAAAGAACGCGACCTAAGCCGCAGTCCGCTGTTTCAGGTGATGCTGGTATTGCAGAACACGCCCGAAATACCAAAGCTGCAATTGAACGATCTGGAGCTGGACTACCTGCCCGAAGCGCACGGCACATCGAAGTTCGATATCACCATGTTCCTGACAGAGCATAACGGCGGAATCCGTGGCGCGGTGGAATATAATACCGCCCTGTATAACGAAGCGACGATAGCAAGACTGATAGGTCATTATGAAGAACTGATCGCGGCTATTAACAGCAATCCAACAGAAAAAATAGGTCAGCTGAACATCCTTACAAACACCGAGAAGGAACAACAGCTTAATGAATTCAATAATACAAAAACAGCTTACCCAACAGATAAAAACCTGGCGCAGCTGTTTGAAGCGCAGGCAGAGAAAACACCATTTGCAACCGCATTGGTGTTTGAAGGTAAAGAGCTAACTTATGCTACGCTTAATAAGCAAGCGAACCAACTGGCCAATCTCCTTAAAAAACAAGGTGTAAAGGCAGAAACACTGGTACCGCTTTGCATAGAGCGCAGTACCGAGATGATCATTGCCATACTGGCGATACTGAAAGCAGGCGGCGCTTATGTACCTATCGACCCGGAATACCCGCAGGATAGAATAGCGTACATGCTGGAGGATACCAACGCCGCTTTAATTATCACCAGTACAACGGGCAAAGAAAAACTAAGCGATTATACCGGCAAAGTAATAGAGCTGGGTAGCGAAGCGATTCAAGCCCAATTGAACAATGAGAGCGAAGCAAACGTATTCACTGAAACCGCGTCGGATAACCTGGCCTACGTGATCTATACATCGGGCTCAACAGGAAAACCTAAAGGCGTAATGATGCCGGGCTCAAACCTGGTTAACTTGCTATTTTGGCAGGAAGATCAGTTTAAAAATAAAGCGAGGCGTGTATTGCAATTCGCCGCGTTTACTTTTGATGTAAGCTTTCAGGGAATTTTTTCAACGCTTTGTTTCGGTGGTACGCTTTATTTAATTAATGGAGAACGCCGCCGCGATGTGAACGAGTTAATGCGCGATGTTGATAAGTACAAGATCACTCATTTGTTTTTCCCGTTCATCGTTCTGCAAAACCTGGCCGAATTCATCGTGTCGTTACCGGAGGGTATGCACTTTGCCGAGGAGGTAATTATAGCAGGCGAGCAGCTGAAGATCACCGACGATATTGCAAAACTGGTACATAAAACCGGAACAAGGATCATCAACCAATACGGCCCAACCGAAGCCCACGTGGTAAGCTGGTTCGATGTGGATAATGCCGCGTTGCCGCCGCTGCCGCCAATCGGTCGCCCTATAAGCAATACGCAGATCTATATAGTGAACGAAGCCATGGCTTTGGCCCCTGTAGGGGTATACGGCGAACTGTGCATTGGCGGGGTGCAGGTAGCCCGTGGCTATTTGAACCGCCCCGAACTCACCGCCGAAAAGTTTATCAACGATCCGTTCAGCGAAGATGCATCGGCCAAACTATACCGCACCGGCGACCTTTGCCGCTGGATGCCTGATGGCAATATTGAATACATAGGCCGCAGGGACGACCAGGTGAAGATCCGTGGTTTCCGGGTGGAACCGGGCGAAATTGAAAGCGTGGTACAGCAAAGCGGCTTGGTAAGGCAAACAGTAATTATAGCTGCTGCTGATGCCCATGGCAACAAACGCCTGATAGGGTATGTTGTGCCCGAAGAAGGTTATACCAAAGAAAAACTGGTTGCCTACCTTAATGGTATACTGCCCGATTACATGGTGCCGCAACTGTGGGTGGAGGAAACTGCATTTAAGGTTACCTTAAATGGTAAGGTGGATAAACGCGCGTTGAAAGCGCCCGATATGAGCGAAATTCAATCGGCAAAATACCAGGCACCTGAAAACGAAACAGAAGCGATACTGGCCAAAATTTGGGGCGAACTTTTAGGGCTGGATAAGGTAAGCACCAACGATAACTTCTTTGAGTTGGGTGGGCACTCCTTACTGGCTATGCGTGTTATAGCGCAAATTAGGGTACAAACAGGTAAAGAACTTTCCGTTCGCGAACTGTTTACACACCCTACAGTTAGTGAATTAAGCGCTCATTTACTGACAAGCGGGGATACAGCGGCATTATTGCCAAAAATTATTCCCGCAGTACGCCCGGCTCAAATACCGCTTTCGTTTAGCCAGGAGCGCCTTTGGTTTATAGATCAGCTGGAAGGTAGTACACAATATCATGTACCTGCTGTTTTTAGTTTGAAAGGCGAATTAAATAAGTTAGCTTTACAGCGTACATTTCGGGCAATTATTGATCGCCACGAGGTGTTGCGTACCGTGATCGTTGAAAAAGACGGTTACAGTTATCAGCAAATAAACCACGAAAATGACTGGGCATTGGGCTATACCAATGTAACCGGAAATAGCGAAGCTGTGCTTAAACAGCATATTCAAACCCTTGTTTCCAGGCCATTTAACTTAGGTGCCGATAGCATGCTAAGAGCCGACTTGCTCGAACTCGATGCCAACGATCATGTATTGGTGGTAACCATGCACCACATCGCGTCTGACGGTTGGAGCGGTTCGGTAATGGCTAAAGAGTTTGTGGCTTTGTACCAAAATGAAGTAAACGGCACTGCTGCTGATTTGCCGGAGCTGCCCGTACAATACGCCGATTACGCTTTATGGCAACACGGTTACCTGCAAGGGGAAACACTCGATAAAAAACTTAACTACTGGAAAGAAAAGCTGGACGATGTAGCGCCGCTGCAATTACCAACAGATTACGCCCGCCCGGCAATACAGGGCACCAACGGTAGTACAACAACATTTAAGCTTGACGCGCAAATAAGCAAGGCGATACAGGAACTAAGCAGAGAACAGGGTGTAACATTATACATGACCCTGCTTTCGGTATTTAAGGTGTTGCTGTACCGCTACAGCGGACAGGAAGATGTTTGCGTAGGTACATCAATAGCAGGTCGCAGCCAGCAGGAACTAGATAACCTGATAGGCTTTTTTGTAAACACACTGGCCTTACGCGATGAGGTAAAAGGCGAACATAGTTTTGTTGAACTGTTAAACGCCGTTAAGCAAACAACACTCGAAGCTTACGAACACCAGGATGTGCCGTTTGAGAAGGTGGTTGAAACTGTAGTAAAAGAGCGCGACCAAAGCCGCAGCCCACTATTTCAGGCCATGCTGGTATTGCAGAACACGCCGGAAGTGCCCGAACTTAAATTGGGCGGACTAAATCTTTCTACCTACGAATTTGAGCTTACCACCGTAAAGTTTGAGCTTACATTTGTGGTGACAGAACTGGCAGGTGGCTTGCAGTTTGCGGTGCAATACAATACCGATCTGTATCATGAGGATACTATAGTCCGTATGATCGGTAATTATAAAGAGCTCATCAATTCGGTACTTTTAAACCGCGAAGAAAAGATAGGCCGCTTACGTTTACTAACGGATGCGGAGATTGATCAGCAATTGATCGGGTTTAATAATACCGCCACAGAATACCCGGCAGATAAAAGCATTGCCGAAATTTTTGAGGAACAGGCTGCCCAAACACCGGATGCCGTTGCTTTGGTTTTTGAGGGTGAAGAAGTAACCTATTCGGCACTTAACGCGAGGGCTAACCGCCTGGCGCGTTACCTGCAAAAGCAGGGTGTAAAAGCCGAAACTATGGTGCCGATCTGCGCCGAGCGCGGGTTGGAAATGATCATCGGCACGCTGGCGATATTAAAGGCAGGCGGGGCGTATGTGCCTATCGATGCCGAGTATCCCGAAGAGCGTATCAATTACATGCTGGAGGATATCAATGCCGAAATTTTACTAAGCAGCGCGCAAAGCAGGGATAAACTGCCTGCCTTTAAAGGCAAGGTGATAGAGTTGGGCGCAAACCATATTTTTGAAACCGAAAGCGACGAAAACCTTACGGTTACGGTATCGGCAAGTAACCTCGCTTATGTAATTTATACATCGGGTTCAACCGGTAAGCCTAAAGGTGTGCTGGTGGAGCAGCGTAATGTGGTTAGCCTTGTTAAAAATGTAAACTACATCAACATCGGCAGCGATGATATTTTATTGATCACCGCGTCGCCAACTTTTGATGCCGCTACATTTGAGTTCTGGGGGTTCCTGCTGAACGGCGCCAAGCTCATCATTGTTAAAAATGATGAACTGTTCGATATCGCGAAGCTTAAAAAATACCTGATCGAATTTAAGGTGAACATTATGTGGTTCACTTCGGGCTTGTTCAACCAATTGTCAGAAGATCACCCCGAAATATTTGTCGGCCTGGATGCCGTACTGTTTGGTGGCGAAAAAATATCGGAGCGCCTGGCCTTAAAGGTTAAGCACGTGTCTCCGGCAATAAAACTGATACATTGCTACGGCCCTACAGAAAACACTACTTACTCGTTAACATACCTGATACAAGGGAACGAAAGCCTGATACCAATTGGTAAGCCATTCAGCAACCGTACCGCTTATATCCTGAACGATTATCAACAGTTAACGCCGATAGGCGCGATAGGCGAAATTTATGTTGGCGGCGCAGGGGTATCTCGTGGTTACCTGAACCGCCCGGAACTAACGGCCGAAAAATTTATCGATAACCCGTTTGATACCACCGAAGGCGCGAAACTATACCGTACCGGCGACTTATGCCGCTGGTGGCCCGATGGCAATATTGATTACGTAGGCCGTAAGGATGACCAGGTAAAGATCCGTGGTTTCCGTATTGAGCCGGGCGAAATTGAAAGCGCCGTACACCAAAGCGGCTTGGTAAAACAAACCGTAGTTATAGCCGCCGCCGATATGCAGGGCAGCAAAAGGCTGATAGGTTATGTAATACCTGATGAAGGCTACACCAAAGAAAAACTGGTGGCTTACCTCAACAGCGTATTGCCCGACTACATGGTACCGCAAATTTGGGTAGAAGAAGAAAGCTTTAAACTAAACAACAGTGGTAAGGTAGATAAAAGGGCGCTTAAAGCCCCTGATATGGGCGCGGTTTACACCAACGAATACAAAGCTCCCGAAAACGAAACAGAAGAAATGTTGGCTGCAATATGGTCGGTATTATTGGGGATAGAAAAGGTAGGTACAACAGATAACTTCTTTGAACTGGGCGGGCACTCATTGCTGGCCATGCGTGCCATTTCGCAGATCAGGCAGCAAACCGGGCAGGAGCTAACCGTTAGGGAGCTGTTCAGCCACCCAACCATTGCGGAGTTGAGCAATCACCTGCTGCTTAATATTGATATCACGGTAGCATTGCCGGAGATCATTGTAGGAGAGCGTCCTGAAGAAATTCCATTGTCGTTCTCGCAAGAACGCCTTTGGTTTATCGATAAGATGGAAGGCAGCGTGCAGTACCACATACCTGCTGTATTCCGGTTAAAAGGTACGCTTAACAAAGTGGCGCTGCGCAATACCTTCCAGGCTGTAGTGAACCGCCACGAGGCATTGCGTACCATTATTAAAGAAGAAAACGGTAGAGGTTACCAACAGGTTAAAGCCAAGGACGACTGGACGCTTGGCTATCAGAACTTAGTAGGTAAAACCGAAGCCGAAATAAAAGAATATATACAGGTAAGCATCAGCCAGCCATTCGATTTAACAACGGATGCCATGCTGCGTGCCGAACTGCTGGCCATAACAGAGAACGACCATGTACTGGTAATAACCATGCACCACATCGCTTCGGATGGTTGGAGCGGTTCGGTATTGGTGAAGGAATTTGTTGAACTGTACAGAAGCGAAGTAACGCAAACCCTTGCCGACCTGCCAACCCTGCCGGTACAATACGCGGATTATGCCCTATGGCAACGCGGTTACCTGCAAGGCGAGGTGCTAAGCAATAAACTAAGCTACTGGAAAGAGAAACTGGGCGATGTTAGTCCGCTGCAATTACCTGCCGACCATGCACGCCCGGCAGTGCAAGGGACTAATGGTAAAACCAAAATGTTCCAATTGCCAACGCCATTGAGCAAGGGCATCAGCGAGTTGAGCAAACAGCAGGGCGTATCGTTATACATGGCCGCGCTGGCAGCATTCAAAGTATTACTGTATCGCTATAGCGGGCAGGAAGATATTTGCGTGGGTAGCCCGGTAGCAGGCCGTAACCAAAACGAACTGGAAGGCCTCATCGGTTTCTTTGTAAATACACTCGCGCTGCGCGATGAGGTAAAAGGCGACGAACCATTCACCGAATTACTGCACAAAGTAAAACAAACCACGCTGGCCGCTTACGAGCACCAGGATGTACCGTTTGAAAAGGTAGTGGAAACAGTGGTAAAAGAGCGCGATTTGAGCCGTAGCCCCTTGTTCCAGGTGATGCTGGTGTTGCAAAACACGCCCGATGTGCCCGAACTTAAACTGGACGAACTGGAACTGGAATACCTGCCCGAAGCGCATGGTACCTCCAAGTTCGATATTACCATGTTCCTTACCGAACGTAACGGTGAGATCCACGGCGGTGTTGAATACAATACCGACTTGTACGAGGCCGCTACTATCGACAGGCTGATCAGTCATTACGAACACCTGATCGCAGCTATTATCGCTAACCCGGCCGAACTGGTAGGTAAACTGAACCTGTTAAGCGAAGCGGAAGAAACACAGCAGTTAAATGAGTTTAATGATAATCAGCTCGATTATCCAAAAGATAAAGTTGTTACTCAGCTGTTTGAGCAACAGGTAAAACAAAACCCTGATGCTATAGCCGTAGTGTTTGGAGAGCATACGCTGACCTACGATGAGCTAAACAAAAAGGCTAATCAACTGGCGCGTTACCTGCAAAAACAGGGTGTGCAAGCCGAAACACTGGTGCCTTTGTGTATCGAGCGCGAGCCAAAAATGCTCATCAGCATATTGGCGATATTAAAGGCGGGCGGCGCTTACGTGCCTATCGATCCTGAATATCCGCAGGACAGGATCAGCTATATGCTGCAAGATACCCAAGCCGGTTTTGTGATCAGCAGTGCTGCAAGCAGCGATAAATTGGGCGATTTTGGTGGCACTATTATCGATATCAGCAATGCCGATATCGAAACGAAACTACAGGCAGAAAATGATACGGATCTGGCCGCGACTGCTTCGCCTAATAACCTGGCTTATCTAATTTATACTTCAGGTTCAACAGGTAAGCCTAAGGGTGTAATGGTTGAGCATCGCAATACCGCGTCGTTCATCAACTGGAGCATACAGGAGTTCGCGAATAGCGATTTTGATATCGTTTACGCCTCAACTTCCATGTGTTTTGACCTTTCGGTATTTGAAATGTTCTACCCGCTAAGTACAGGCAAAAAATTGCGGATACTGGAGAATGGGTTGGATATTAAAAACTACCTGAATGTTGACGAAGCCATACTGATCAACACCGTACCATCGGTAATAGAAAGCCTGCTGAAAGATAAGGCAGACCTGCACCACGTTAACATCATCAACATGGCAGGCGAACCGGTGCCGGTACACGTATTGGAAGGTTTAGATACCGCTGCTATAGAGGTGCGCAACCTGTATGGCCCAACTGAAGATACCACCTACAGTACACAATATGTAATGCGAAATGGTGAGCCGGTATTAATTGGTAAACCTATTGCCAACACCAATATTTATATATGTAATAAGGTTGAGGAAGGTATTAATCCATTAGGTATTACCGGCGAAATATTCATTGGCGGAGCGGGTATTGCCCGTGGTTATCTGAATCGCCCCAAACTAACTGCCGAAAGATTCATCAGCGATCCGTTTAGTAAGGTTGTCGATGCCAAACTATACCGCACCGGCGATTTAGGCCGTTGGTTGCCCGATGGTAATATAGAATATCTGGGTCGTAAGGACGATCAGGTGAAAATTCGTGGTTATCGTATCGAACTGGGCGAAATTGAGCAGGTGCTGATGCAAAGCGGTTTGGTACAACAAGCCGTAGTATTGGCAAGGCCTGATAAGCAGGGCGCGAAACGACTGATTGGCTACGTAACCACCAACACCACATTTAACCGCGACCAGATAGTACAATATTTACAGGCTTATCTGCCCGATTATATGGTGCCCGGTATTTGGCTGAAGCTGGAAGAATTCCCGCTTACCTCTAACGGAAAGCTGGACAAACGTGCATTGCCCGATCCGGATTTTACCGAAATTATCAGCCATACTTACGCCGCGCCGCGTAACGAGGTTGAAGAAAAGTTATGCAACATCTGGGGCGACTTGTTAAGTGTACCTCATGTGGGCATTTATGATAACTTCTTTGAGCTGGGCGGCGATTCTATCCTTACTATTCAGATAGTGAGTCAGGCGCGCCGGGTAGGTTTACGCTTGCAGCCAAAAGATATTTTCTACCACCAAATGATAGCCTCGCTGGCCGAAGTGATCATACAACGCGGCGACGATGTTTTACTGGGCGAACAAGGCGTGTTAACAGGCAATGCCGGGTTACTGCCTATACAGCAATGGTACCTGCAAAAAAATCAGCCCGAAATATCGTATTACAACCAGGCTGTATTTTTTAAACTGAACAAAAACATATCGTCGGGTATGCTGCAATCGGCATTAAGCCTCATCACTATGCAGCACGATGCCTTACGATTTGTGTATACCAAAGAGGGTACGGAATGGGAGCAACGCTACGGTAACGAACATGCGCAATTACTTGTAGAGGATTTGCAGGATGAAGAAAAGAATCATCTGCCTGAACTAATTACAGCAAGTGCAAAAAAACATCAGCAATCTTTATCAATAACCGAAGGTAAACTGATGCGCGCGGTACTGATGCAAATGCCGGGTTACGAAAACGATAACCGCTTGCTCATCGTAGTGCACCATTTGGCTATCGATGGGGTATCATGGCGTATTATCTTGGAAGATTTGAACCAATTGCTTGATAGCATGATCGGGCTTCAGCAACCTTCAATGGGCGCCAAAACAAGTTCGTACAGGCAATGGCATACCGCATTAACCGAATATGGTTTAAGCAAGAAGATTGAAGCGCAAAAAGCATACTGGAACGGGGTGGCCAGCAGGTTTGAACCACTACCCGATGATTGGGCATTTAACGGCGACGTTATGATGAGCGATGTGGCAGCCAGCCGTGTAAAGCTCGATGCCATTAACACCATGCACCTGCTACAGGAAGTGCCTAAAGTATACCATACCGAAATTAACGATATACTGCTGGCGGCCTTAAGCAAAACTTTATGTGATTGGGCTGGGCAGCAAAAAGTGATCATCGGTTTAGAAGGCCACGGCCGCGAAGCCATCAGCGAGAGTATTGACAGCAGCCGCACAGTGGGTTGGTTTACAAGCTTATACCCGGTAATGTTAGCAGCTGAAAACGATACCGACGGCCTGATAAAAGGGGTTAAGGAAGAGTTGAGGCGTATTCCGGAAAAAGGACTTGGCTTTGGCGTACTAAAATATATCAATAAAATCGATGCTTTGCAAAGCCGTGATCCATGGGATATCGTATTTAACTACCTTGGGCAGTTAGACAAGGCTGTTTCAGCAGGCAACTGGCTTAGCCGGGCCGATGAGGAGATAGGGCAGTCGGTTAGCGCGGCGAATTATTCGGATGCAAAACTCTCTGTTAACTGTTTTATAGTACAGGGCGAACTGGTGATGAACTGGGGGTACAGTACCAAACATTATCGTGCCGAAACAATTAAAACGTTAGGCGAAACTTATATAAAAAACTTGGCCACAATTATTAGTTATTGTATGGAAAAGGGTAAATTAGGAAAGGTATATACCCCTGCCGATTTTGGATTAAGTGCTGAAATTAAGCACGAGGAACTGGATAAATTCCTGGAAGATGATAACAGCGATAATATTATGAGTTTTTAACTATTGGGTTTATGGAAATAAAGGAGTTTTTATCAAACCTTGGGGAAAAGAACTTTTCATTATCTGTTGATAATGGAAAACTCAATTTAAGGGCTAATAAAAGTAAAGTTACTGAAGATGAAATCAAATTAATAACAAGTAACAAAGATGTTATTAATTATATCAAAACTCATAGGGATGCATTAGTTGAATATATATCTGCACTGTCTAAATTACCATCGGCGGTAAAGTCAAAAGATATTTCTGCCATATACCGTTTAAGCGGTTTGCAGGAGGGGATGTTATTTCACAGCCTTTACGATAATGGCTCGGGTAACTACATTGAGCAGTTCACCTGTGATCTTGTCGATCTGGATGTGGATGTGCTTACCGCGAGCTGGGCTGCTATTATTAAACAGCACAGCATATTGCGCAGTGGTTTCTTTTACGATGAGTTTAGCATCCCTGTACAATGCGTGTACAACGAGGTAACGCTTCCGGTTGAGGTATTGGATTACCGCGAACTGGATGCCACCACCGCGCAGGAAACTTTTGATAACTACGTAGCCGCCGACAGGAAGAAAGGTTTCGACTTTAAAAAGCCGCCGCTTATGCGCCTGGCAATTTTCCGTTTGGGAGAAGGCCGGTACCGCATGCTGTGGAGCTCGCACCATATTTTATTTGATGGCTGGTCGTTACCGGTGCTGATGGGCGAGTTTTTAAACACCTACGAAATGATCATCAACGATCAGCGTATGGAGGTGCAGCCCGAAGACAAGTACGAAGATTACATCCGCTTTTTAGAACGCCGCGATAAAGAAGCCGAAGAGCAATACTGGCGTACCTATCTGCAAAATATTACGCAGGGTACCAACCTGCCTTTCATTAGCGCTGTAAAGCGGGTAAATGATACGGCGGGCGGTTTCAGTTCGTTAATTGAGGTGCTGGATGCCGCGCATTCGGCACAAATTCATGATTTTGCTAAAAGGCATCGCTTAACGGTCAATACCCTCATGCAGGGCGTTTGGGCGTTTTTGTTGCATCAGTACACTAACGATCCCGCTATCGTATACGGCGTTGTTGTATCCGGGCGGCCCGATTCATTGCCTCATGTTGAGCAGCGTGTGGGGATGTATATCAATACCCTGCCTTTCCGGTCGGAATTGAATAATAGCGCCGGGGTGGTAAGCTACCTGCAACAACTACAGGCCGAGCAAATTACCGCGCGCGATCATCAATACACCTCCCTGCAACAAATAAAACAGTGGACAGGCATCAAAGCCGACCTGTTCGACAGTATACTTGTATTCGAAAATTACCCGGTGAGCAAACTGGTAGCTTCACGCGCGTGGTCGTTACAGGTAAGCAATATTCACGTTCACGAACAAACCAACTACCCGTTAAGTATTTTAATAGCCGATGCCGATGATATAACAATTACTTTTAATTATAATGCCAACCTGTTTGATACTGCCTATACAGAAAATGTATTGGCGCAGTTCGTGCATGTTTTACACCAAATTACCGGCAATGCCGTAACAAACTGGAGCGATGTAGCACTGCTTACACCTGCCCAGTACACCACCGTATTTGAAGATTTTAATAATACGGCGGTAGATTATGATCTGACAAAAAACCTTGCCGAACTGTTTGAAGAGCAGGTAAAACAAAGCCCCGATGCTACCGCGATAGTATTTGAAGGGGAGCAATTAAGCTATACCGAACTTAATAAACGTGCTAACCAACTGGCCCGCCATCTGCAAAAGCAGGGCGTAAAGGCCGAAACATTGGTGCCGCTTTGTTTAGAGCGTGGTTTCGATATGATCACCGCGATACTGGCTATACTAAAAGCCGGTGGTGCGTATGTGCCTATCGATCCCGAATATCCGCAGGAGCGTATCAACTATATGCTGGAAGATACCGGCGCGGCATTGCTGTTAACCAATGGCGAAAGCAGCACTAAAATAAGCGGCTTTACTGGTACAGTCATTGAACTGGATAATAGTGAACTTAATGCGGTACTCAATACCGAAAGCACTGAAGACCTGCCCGAAAAAGCAGCACCTGATAACCTGGCTTATGTGATTTATACATCAGGCTCAACAGGTAAGCCCAAGGGCGTAATGAACGAGCATAAAGGTGTGGTGAACCGCTTAAAATGGACCCAGGATTATTTTAAGCTGACAGCCGCGGATGCCGTTCTGCAAAAGACCACCTTTTGTTTCGACGTATCGGTATGGGAACTTTTATGGCCAATAATCACCGGTGCTAAACTGGTATTCGCCAAACCGGGCGGTCAGGCTGATAGCGCTTACTTGAAAGAGATTATTGATAACGAGCAGATTACACTGATGCACTTTGTGCCATCAATGTTGAGCGCTTTTTTACCCGATGTAGAGGCAGGTGATTGCCAAAGCCTTAAAAATGTATTGTGCAGTGGCGAGGCTTTAAATGCCGCGCAGGTACAATTGTTCCGTACTAAACTGCCGAATGCTACCATCCATAATTTATACGGCCCAACCGAGGCCGCTATCGACGTAACTTATTGGAGCGATACTGATAAAAGCGAAGCTATTGACCTGGTGCCTATTGGTAAACCGGTAAGCAATACGCAGCTTTTTATACTTAACGATAGTTTTGAGGTAACACCTGTAGGTGTATTTGGTGAACTATGCATTGGCGGCGTACAAGTAGCCCGTGGTTACCTCAACCGTGCCGAACTTACTGCCGAAAGATTTATCGCCAATCCGTTTGATGAAAGTGGTAGTACCAAACTATACCGCACCGGCGACCTTTGCCGCTGGTTGCCCGATGGAAATATCGAATACTCGGGCCGTAAGGATGACCAGATAAAGATTCGCGGTTACCGTATCGAGCTGGGTGAGATTGAAAGCGTGGCGCAGCAAAGCGGTTTGGTGAAACAAGCCGTGGTAATTGCCGCTAACGATGCACAGGGCAGTAAACGCCTTATCGGCTATGCCGTGCCCGATGCTGATTATAGTAAAGATGAACTGATAGCCTACCTGCAAAGCGTGCTGCCCGAATACATGGTGCCGCAATTATGGGTTGAGGAAACAGTATTTAAACTTACCCCAAACGGTAAGATAGATAAACGCGCGCTGAAAGCGCCGGATTTAACGGGTAGTCAATCGGGTATTTACCGTGCCCCGTCGAACGAAACCGAAGAAAAGCTTGCTGCGATATGGAGCGAGCTTTTAGGCGTTAAGCAAATCGGTATTGATGATAATTTTTTCGATTTGGGCGGGCATTCGTTGCTGGCCATTCGTGTTATCTCGCAGATCAGGCTTCAATTAGGTAAGGAACTGGTTGTTCGTGAATTGTTTACGCACCCTACCGTTGCTACACTAAGCAAAAGGATCCTTAACCAAAACGAAGAAGCGCAAGCTGATGTATTGCCGCCGATAACCGTGGTATCTCGCCCGGCTGAAATTTCGTTGTCTTTCGCGCAGGAACGCCTGTGGTTTATTGATAAACTGGAAGGCAGCCTGCAATACCATATACCGGCTGTTTTTCGCCTGAAAGGCACCCTGAACAAAACCGCGCTGGAAAATACTTTTAAAGCGATAGTAAATCGCCACGAAGTATTGCGTACCGTAATTGCCGAAAAAGACGGACTTGGTTATCAGCAGATACAAGCACCGGGTAACTGGAAACTAACCACCAGCAAGGCAAGCGGCATCAGCGAAACCGAACTGAAAGAAGACATACAAAACGCCATCAACGCGCCATTCGATCTGGGTACCGACAGCATGCTGCGGGCCGGGTTGATCGAAATAAGCGACGAAGAGAATATCCTGATCGTAACCATGCACCACATCGCCTCGGATGGGTGGTCGGTTTCGGTTATGGTGCGCGAATTTGTAGAACTATATCGTAGCGAAATAAACGGCACCATAGCCCAGCTACCTTCATTGCCGGTGCAATATGCGGATTATGCTTTGTGGCAACGCGCGTACCTGCAAGGCGAAGTGCTGGATAATAAACTAAGCTACTGGAAAGAAAAACTGGATGATGTAGCCCCGCTGCAAATCATTACTGATCGCCCGCGCCCGGCGGTGCAAAGCACTAATGGCAGTTCGGTTAATTTTCAGTTAGATGCCGAATTGAGTAAAGCCCTCCATGAGTTAGGCCGCAAGCAGGGTGCTACCCTGTACATGACCTTGCTATCGGTACTCAAAGTATTGCTGCATCGCTATAGTGGTCAGCAGGATATTTGTGTGGGTACACCGGTGGCAGGCCGTAGCCAAAGCGAACTGGAAGGCCTGATCGGTTTCTTTATCAATACATTGGCACTGCGCGATGAGGTAAAGAGCGAAATGAGCTTTGTGCAATTGCTCAACGCGGTAAAACAAACCACGCTGGAAGCTTACGAGCACCAGGATGTACCGTTTGAAAAGGTAGTGGAAGCGGTGGTGAAAGACAGGGATATGAGCCGTAGTCCGCTGTTCCAGGTGATGATGGTGTTGCAGAACACACCCGATGTGCCTGCGCTTCAACTGGGAGACCTTGAACTGGAGCCTATCGCTGAAACCCGCAGCACAGCCAACTACGATCTTTCGATGTTCCTTGCCGAACGTGGCGACGAGATCTATGGTGGTATAGAATATAATACCGACCTGTACAACCGGGATACGATTGAGAAAATGATAGGCCATTACCAGGAACTGATCAGCTCGGTAGTATTAAACCCTGAAGAACTGGTAGGGAAGCTAAGCTTATTAAGCGAGATGGAGGTCGGTCAGCAATTGACTGAACTTAATTCGACCGAAGCCGCTTACGCTACCGATAAAAATATAGCACAACTGTTTGAAATACAGACAGGCCAAACACCGGATGCCACAGCGCTGGTATTTAAGGGTGAAGAATTAAGCTACAAGCAACTCAACGAAAGCGCTAACCAATTAGCCCGTTACCTGCAAAAGCAAGGTGTAACTGCCGAAACTTTGGTACCTATATGTGTGGAGCGTGGTTTCGGGATGATTGTCAGCATTTTGGCTGTATTAAAATCAGGCGGGGCTTATGTGCCGGTTGATGCCGAATATCCCGAAGACCGTATTGCCTACATGCTGACCGATACCAACGCGAAACTGCTGATCAGCAATGTTGAAAGCAGCAAGCTGGTTGGTTTTGAGGGAACTGTCATCGACCTGAACAATAAAAACACCAGCGATGAGCTATTGGCAGAAAGCAAGGAGAACCTGCCGGTATCAGCAAAGTTGGATGATTTGGTGTATGTGATCTACACATCAGGCTCAACCGGGAAACCGAAAGGGGTGATGATAGAACATCAAAACTTGCTGAACTATAGCTTAGGTTTCAAAGCTTATTTCGATGTAACTGCCGCCGATGTTGTTTTGCAGCAATCGTCTATCTCGTTTGATACCATGTGTGAGGAAGTTTACCCGGCCTTAATTTCGGGTGCCAAACTCATCATTGTTAAAGAAGGCGGTAAGGATGTCGAAGCTATACAGTATTTTCTGCAAAACGAAAAAGTAAGCATACTCAGCACCACGCCAAGCGTAATAGAATGGCTGAACCGCGAATGGGTATCTGCCCCAAACCTGCGTTATATCATCAGCGGGGGCGAGATATTGCCACCAGCTTATATCAACAATATTTTCCCGGACGTGCAGGTGGTAAACACCTATGGCCCGAGCGAAACTACAGTATGCGCTACTTACTATAAAATTGACGATGTTAATAAGGCCTCGCTTATAGGTAAACCGGTAAGCAATACGCAGGTTTACATATTAAATGACACGGCAGCCTTAGCCCCGGCAGGGGTATTGGGCGAGCTTTGCATTGGCGGCGCGCAGGTAGCACGCGGTTATTTTAACCGGCCTGAATTGACTGCCGAAAAATTCATAGCCGATCCGTTCAGTGATGATCCTGCTGCGAGGCTGTACCGCACCGGTGACTTGTGCCGTTTAATACCCGATGGCAATATAGAATACGCCGGTCGTAAAGATGACCAGGTGAAAATTCGTGGTTACAGGATTGAGCCGGGAGAGGTAGAAACTGCTATACAGCAAAGCGGCCTGGTAAAACAAGTCGTTGTAATTGCCGGTACCGACGAACGTGGGAGCAAACGCCTGATAGCGTATGTGATTCCGCAAGATGGCTACGTTAAAGAAAAAGTAACAGCATACCTGCATAGCGTACTGCCCGAATATATGGTGCCGCAGCTATGGGTTGAGCAAGAAAGTTTTACCCTTACCCCAAGCGGAAAGGTAGATAAACGCGTGTTGAAAGCGCCGGATATGAGCGATGTTCAATCCGCGCAATACCATGCTCCGGAAAACGAAACCGAAGAAAAGCTGGCAGCGATATGGACTAAACTTTTAGGCAGAGACAAAATAGGTACTACCGATAATTTCTTTGAGCTGGGTGGGCATTCCTTACTGGCCATGCGTTTGCTCTCGCAGATCCGTACACAAACAGGTATCGATCTTAGCGTGCGTGAACTGTTTACAAACCCAACCATTGCCGCGTTGAGCAATATGTTGGTAGCCAAGGCATCGGGTATAGAAGCGACGGCGAACCTGCCCGAAATTTTGGCGAACAATCGCCCCGACGACCTTCCCTTATCCTTTGCGCAGGATCGCTTATGGTTTATAGACAGGCTGGAAGGCAGCGTACAATACCACGTGCCGGCAGTATTCCGCCTGAAAGGCGAGGTAAACAAACCTGCATTAGCAAAAACTTTCCAAACCATCGTTAACCGTCACGAAGTATTGCGTACGGTGATGACCGAAAAAGGCGGCAGAGGCTACCAGGAGATCAAAGCGGAGAACAACTGGACGATAGAAGAACTTCAAGCAGCAGATCAAAGCGAAGCGGAACTAAGGGAAACCATCCAGTCGCTGATCAATAAACCGTTTACGCTGACCGAAGACCACATGCTGCGCGCGGCATTGCTGGAGATCAGCGAAACGGAACATATTTTAGTAGTAACGATGCATCATATCGCGTCGGATGCCTGGTCGATGCCGGTAGTGGTAAACGAAGTGGCAGCGCTGTACAAAGAATATACCACGGGCGAGCAAGCCAACCTGCCGGAGCTACCGGTACAATATGCCGACTATGCCCTGTGGCAGAGAGGCTACCTGAAGGAAGAACTGCTGGAAGAAAAGCTGAACTACTGGAAAGAAAAACTGGACGATGTAGCCCCGTTGCAACTACCGGCAGATCATACACGCCCGGCCGTACAAGGCACCAAAGGCAGCACATTGCTGTTCAGCATGGATACCGAAATAGGCAAAGGACTGCAAACCCTAAGCAGGGAACAAGGCGTAACGCTTTACATGACCTTGCTTTCAGTATTCAAAGCATTGCTGTACCGTTATAGCGGACAGGAAGACATCTGCGTAGGTACATCGATAGCAGGCAGGCCAAGACAGGAACTGGAAGGACTGATCGGCTTCTTCGTAAATACACTGGCTCTCCGTGACGAAGTAAAAGGCGAAGAAAGCTTTACGGACTTACTGAAAAAAGTAAAACAAACCACACTGGGTGCTTATGAGCACCAGGATGTGCCGTTTGAAAAAGTAGTAGAAACGGTAGTAAAAGAAAGAGATAAAAGTAGGAGCCCGCTGTTCCAGGTAATGCTGGTTTTGGGCAACACGCCTGAAGTGCCCGAAGTAAAGCTTGGCGGTTTGGAACTGTCGGGCTATAGCTATGAGCAAACTACGGTAAAGTTCGACCTTACATTTTTTGTAACCGAAACGAAAGACGGACTGCGCTTCGCGGTACAATACAATACAGATGTTTACGAGCATGCGCGCATAGCCCGCATGACGGAACATTTCCAACAACTGATCAGATCGGTATTGCAAAGCCCAACCGCTTTGGTAGGCAAACTGCAATTGCTGAGCGAAGCAGAAGAACAACAACTGCTTACACAAGGTAAAAGCACGGTAAGCTACCCGGATACGCTGACAGTAACAGATCTTTTCGAGGCGCAGGTAGTTAAGAACCCAACCGCTACTGCTGTTGTATTTGAAGGAAAGAAACTTACTTATGCCGAACTTAATGCTAAAGCCAATCAGTTGGCCCATTACCTGAAAAGGCAACGTGTAAAAGCCGATCAGCCGGTATTGTTATATATGGATAGGGGCATTGATCAGGTAACCGGTATCCTCGGTATTTTAAAGGCCGGTGGCGCTTATGTGCCTGTTGATGCCGATACCCCGCAGGACAGGCTAAGCTACCTGCTGGAAGATACGGGCGCTAAACACGCGGTAAGTCAGGGTAGGTATTCCGAGCAATTGGCAGACTTAGATGACAGGTTGAAAGTAGCCGCTTTGGACGAACTGGATTGGGAGTTATCGCTGGAAAGCGATGCTAACCCTGAAGCCGTGATCAATCTGGATAACCTGGCCTATGTGATCTATACATCGGGTTCAACAGGCAAACCTAAAGGAGTAGAAATTAGCCATCGCAACCTTACAGATTATGTATACGGACTGGACGCGCAGATAAACATCAGCAGTTGCCGCAGGTTCGGTATAGTAAGCAGTATGTCAACCGATTTGGGTAATACGGTATTATACGGCTCATTGCTGTACGGTGGCGAGCTGCACGTGTTTTCAAAAGCGAAAGCAAGCCATATCGAAGATATGCACGCCTACGTGGAAGATAACCGGATAGATTGTATCAAGATTGTTCCATCGCACTGGAAAGCATTGTCACCTGAACCGGGCGCGCCTTTGCTGCCGTCGAGGTTAATCATATTTGGTGGTGAAGCTTTACCAGCAGAGGCGGTACAACGCATACAAAATTACAGTGATTGCAGGGTGGTGAATCACTACGGCCCAACCGAAACAACCATTGGTAAGCTACTTTATGAGGCAACATATACCGGTCAAAAAAGTGGTGTTATCCCGATAGGAAAACCATTTTCAAATACCGAAATATATATATTAAGCAAAGAGGGCGAACTATGTCCTGTGGGTATTCCCGGTCAGCTGCTTATAGGTGGCACAGGTGTAGCGAAAGGCTACCTGAACAGAACGGAACTTACCAAAGAGAAATTCATAGATAACCCATTTGCAGAAAATTCGGGTCCAAAACTATACCAAACCGGTGATAGGGTACGCTTTGACGCGGAGGGCAATGTAGAATACCTTGGTCGTATTGACGACCAGGTAAAGATACGTGGCTACCGTGTAGAGCCGGGCGAGATCAGCCGGATACTGGAGGGTAGTCCGCTGGTGAAACAAGCCGTAGTTATCAGTCGCGAAGACAGGCAGGGCAACCTGCAACTGGCAGGTTATGTGGTAGCCGAAGGTGCTTTCGACCGGAGCAGGGTATTAGATTATTTGAGGGAACAATTGCCGGATTACATGGTGCCTGCATACTTGCAAGCCATAGAAAAAATTCCGCTTACAGCAAGCGGCAAGGTAGACCGCAAGGCATTGCCCGATCCGGAAGGAGAGCAGCAAACCGGTGGTTATCAGGCCCCCGAAAACGAAACAGAGGTAGAACTGACCGCTATTTGGGAAGATATCCTCGAAATTGAAAAAATTGGCCGTACCGATAACTTCTTTGAGTTAGGTGGTCACTCGCTACTGGCAGTACGCTTGATCTCGGCGGTGCGCCGCGCGTTTCAGGCAGAATTGCCGATAAGCGACGTGTTCGATTACCCCACCGTAGCTGAGCTAAGCGCAAGACTACAGGAAATTGAAGCGGCTGATATTCTTACAGCAACAACAGAAAACGACGATACCAATAACGATAATACCCAGGTAAGCAATAAAACATTGTTGCCGCAAATTACAGCGGTAGATGATCGCCCGGCTGAAATACCTTTATCGTTCAGCCAGGAACGTTTATGGTTTATTGATAAGCTGCAAGGCAGTGTACAATACCATTTACCAACAGTATTACGCCTGAAAGGCACAGTTAACAGAACCGCCCTGGAAAATACTTTCAGGGGGATAGTGAACCGCCATGAAGTATTGCGTACCGTGATCACAGAGGTTGACGGTAAGGGATATCAGCAAATACTGCCCGAAGGCAACTGGTCGTTAGGCTATTATACCATAAACGAAATCAGCGCCAGCGACGATATTACCAACGAGGCCGAATTGACCGCATTGATACAGATGTTGATCAGCAGGCCATTTGATCTTGGCCGTGATAGCATGCTGCGTGCCGACCTGCTGGAAATAGGCGCTGACGAATACATGCTGATCGTAACCATGCACCACATCGCTTCGGATGGCTGGTCGGGTTCGGTACTGGTAAAAGAATTTGTGGAGTTTTACAGGAGTGAGATCACTCAAACCGCACCTGATCTGCCGGTTCTGCCTATCCAATACGCCGACTATGCCTTATGGCAAAGGAATTATTTGCAGGGCGAAACGCTGGAGCAAAAGCTGAACTATTGGAGAGAAAAGCTGGACGATGTAGCTCCGCTTCAATTACCAACAGACCATAAGCGCCCCGCGATGCAAAGCACCAAAGGGCAAAGCCAATCCTTCCGCCTGAAAAGTGGTATGGGTAAAAGCCTGCATGACTTGAGCCGTGAACAAGGGGTAACGCTGTACATGACAGCGCTGTCGATATTCAAAGTATTACTGCACCGTTATAGCGGGCAGGATGATATTTGCGTGGGTACACCGGTAGCAGGCCGTAACCAGGGCGAACTGGAAGGGCTGATAGGCTTCTTTGTAAATACGCTGGCCCTGCGAGATGAAGTAAAAGGCAATGAATCTTTCACTCAATTATTGGGCAAGGTAAAACAAACCACCTTAGCGGCTTACGAACATCAGGATGTACCATTTGAAAAAGTGGTAGAAGCCGTGGTGAAAGACAGGGATATGAGCCGGAGCCCATTGTTCCAGGTGATGTTGGTGCTACAAAATACACCTGAAATACCTGCATTGGAATTGAACGAATTGCAACTGGAATACAGGGAGGAAGCCAACGGTACCACAAAATTCGACCTTACAATGGTACTTACCGAACATAACGGTGAGATTTACGGGGGCATCGAATACAATACCGACCTGTACGAGGCCGCGACGATAGCGAGAATGATAGGCCATTATGAAGAATTGGCCGCGTCTATCATCAGCGATCCTTCACAACAGGTTAGCAAACTGAACCTGTTAACAGCGGCTGAAAAAACCGAACAGCTTGAAGCTTTCAACGCTACTGAGGCAAATTATCCGACAGATAAAAGCGTTACTGAACTGTTTGAAGCGCAGGTACAAAAATATCCGGGTGCAACAGCACTGATATTTGAAGGGAAAACGTTGACCTATGCCGAGCTGAACAGTAAAGCGAACCAATTGGCGCGCTACTTGAATAAGCATGGGGTAACTACAGAAACGCTGGTGCCTTTGTGCATTGAGCGTGGTATGGAAATGATCATCAGCATACTGGCTATACAAAAGGCCGGTGCCGCTTATGTACCTATCGATCCGGAATATCCTGAAGACCGCATCGCTTACATGCTGGAAGATACTAACGCCAACCTGATTGTCAGCAGCAAGGAAAGCAGGGATAAGCTAAGCGCGTTTAACGGTACTATCGTTGAAATTGGCAGCAAAGAGCTTGACAAAGAACTGCAAAAAGAAAGCAGTGCTAACTTAAGCGCCAAACCTGCGGCTAACAACCTGGCTTATGTGATCTATACATCGGGCTCTACCGGTAAGCCAAAGGGCGTTATGATAGAGCATAAAGGTTTGGTTAACCTCGCTTTAGGGCAGGGTGTTATACTAAATGTTGGGCATGGCACTCCGGTGTTTCAGTTCGCGTCTTTTAGTTTCGATGCATCCTGTGTGGAGATTTTCACTACGCTATCTAACGGTGGTAGCCTGGTGCTTTGCAGTAAGGACACTTTGTTGTCGGTAGATGGATTTAAGAACATCATCGAAAAGCATAAAGTGGAACTGGCCATCATCCCGCCATCATTCCAGCAAATTATTGAGAATAAATCGGGAACGCTGAAAACTATCATATCGGCAGGCGAAGCCTTGAACGAGCGTACCGGCAGACATATTCAGTCGCAGGGTATCAGGTTGATCAATGGCTACGGCCCAACGGAGATTACGGTGTGCGCCACCTTGTCTGATGATCCCATTAAAGAAGATGGTACCGTTGTAATAGGCAAGCCTATTGATAATGTGCAGGTTTATATACTGAACGAAGGTTCAAGTTTAACGCCTGTAGGCATATATGGCGAATTATGCGTGGGCGGTATACAGGTAGGGCGAGGTTATTTTAATCGCGCCGACTTAACTGCCGAAAAATTTATTGATAACCCGTTTGATACCACAAAAGGCGCTAAGCTATACCGCACCGGCGATATGTGCCGCTGGCTGCCCGATGGTAATATTGAATACGCAGGCCGTATTGATAACCAGGTGAAGATCCGAGGGTTCCGTATTGAATTGGGCGAAATTGAAAGTGCCGTAATGCAAAGCGGACTGGTGAAACATACCATTGTAATAGCCGCTGCCGATGTACAAGGCAATAAACGCCTGATAGGTTATGCCATACCGGCAGATGGTTACAGCAAAGAAAAGCTGATCGCTTACCTGCAAATACATTTACCTGAACACATGGTACCGCAGTTATGGGTTGAGCAGGAAAGCTTTAAACTCACCACCAATGGTAAAGTAGATAAGCGTGCTTTAAGTGCGCCGGATATGAGTACCTTGCAAACAGATGCTTACAGCGCGCCGGAAAATGAAATAGAAGAAAAACTGGCCGCCATTTGGAGCGAACTGTTAGGTGTTGAAAAAATTGGTATTAACGATAATTTCTTTGAACTGGGCGGGCACTCGCTGCTGGCTATGCGTGTAATATCACTGATAAGGCAGGAGCTGGGTATCGAGTTTACCATCAGGGATTTGTTTACTTATCCTACCATCAAAGGTATCTACCAAAAAATACAAACGCAAAGCGCCAAAGTATCCGAATCGCTCATCCCGATCAAAAAATCGGGTAGTAAAATACCGCTGTATATTATTTGCGGTGCGGGTGGTACGGCCTTTAAGTTTAAGGAATTTGCGGGGATGCTCGATTCGGAACAACCGGTATATGGGTTACAGCAGCCAACTAATATCAAGGAGCTGGATGAATTTCCGGAGACGATAGAGGGCATCGCGGCACGTTATGTTGAAGCCATACTGGCCGAAAACCCCGACGGTAAATATGCTTTATCAGGCCATTGTTTGGGTGGTTTAATTGCTATTGAAGCCGCAAACCAATTGCAGGCGATGGGCAAGGAGGTAACCATGCTGGCCATGTTTGATGCTGACGCGAAGGAAATAGCAGTAACCGCGCAACCAAAATTGAGCGAGTTTTATGGCCTGCCCGCCAAAATTAAAAGATCGTTTTTAGGACTCTCATTAAAAATAAAATTTGAGCTCTTCCTTTTAACAAAACACCCAAGGCAGGCAGTTATGTACAAAGCCCGCAAGGTTAGGTCTTTACTGAAAGATGCCGACATGAAACCTGAAAATCTGGATCAGGAAGTGTTTGATAAGATGTCGTCAAAAATTCAGAAGGCAGCTGAGGGTTATGTGATCAAGCCATTCAATGGTAACATTATATTGTTTAACGCTTTGCAGCAATATTTCTTTATTGATAAGATAAATAAGGTGATATACAAAGAGATAGCTATTGATTACACCAATAAGCATGCCTGGAAAAAATATGCGGCAGGTGTAGAGATTTACGAAGTAAAAGGAGAACACTCCACTATTTTTGAGCAAATTAATGCACTTGAATTTAGCCGGATATTACAGCAGCATTTAGATGAAAGTGCTAAGGCTTAATTTATTAAAAGTGTATTTATCAGTTTAGTATTATGAAAACGAAAGAGCAGGGGGATACCCCTGATACTAAAAATACGCCGGGTAAAAAGGCAGGCAGGCTAACCATGCGGGATAGGCTGATATCGTACCGTAACCTGCCGCGTTTTTTTAAACTGGTTTGGAAGGTAAGCCCAAGGTTAACTTTTATTAACCTGTTTATCCGGATATTGCAGGCCGCTATTCCGCTGATTATGCTTACCGTTGGTAAACAAATTATCGACGAGGCTATTAAGATCACGCACGATCAAAGCATATCGCACGATTACCTGTGGGAACTCATTGTTATTGAGTTTGCCATGGTGATATTGCTGATTGTGATGAGCAAGGCCACCTCGTTGATTGATGAATTATTGGGCGAAAAGCTTACCAATAATACCACCAACATGATCATGGCGCACGCGGCAACGCTCGACCTGGTTCAGTTTGAAAATTCCTTGTTTTATGATAAACTGGAGCGTGCCCGGCAGCAAACCACCGGGAGGGCTATACTTTTAACCCATGTTTTTAGCCAAATACAAGATACCATCACTATTCTTTCACTACTGGCGGTGCTGGTAATGTTCAGTGTATGGATCATTCCGGTACTGGCTATATCCATACTGCCATCGCTGTTTGGTGAATTTTATTTTAACGCCAAAAATTATTCGCTTATACGCAGTCAAACCCAGGGCCGCCGCGAACTGGATTACCTGACCCTCGCGGGCACCAGCGATAATACCGCTAAAGAAGTGCGTTTATTTAGCCTGTCGGGTTTCTTTATACAGCGCTTCAAAAAAATATCGGTTAACCTTTATAAAGCTAAACGAAGGTTCGGGGTAAAAAAATCTATCATCAGTTCGTTGATAAACATACCGGGGGCATTAGGCTTTTACAGCGTATTTATCTATATTGTTGAGCAGGTACTGGTAGGCAAGCTATCCGTGGGCGATCTTACCCTGCTGTTAGGTACCATAAGGCAGTTGGGTTCATTGGTGCAGGGCAGTGCCAAACGCTTAAGCGCTGTTGCACAAGGGGCAATTTATTTAACGGATTTTTTCGATTTCTTTGAGATAAAGCATTCCATAGTGGTTCCGCCAAACCCGCGGCCATTTCCAAGTCCGATAGTTACCGGGTTTACCTTTGAAAATGTTGGGTTTAAGTACATTAATTCGGATAGATGGGCAAATAGGCATTTGAATTTCACCCTTCGACCGGGCGAGAAATTGGCGTTAGTAGGAGAGAACGGTGCAGGTAAAACCACGTTGGTTAAACTGCTGGTACGCCTTTACGACCCCACCGAAGGCCGTATTCTGCTGGATGGTTACGATTTGAAGGAATACAACATCAACGATATCAGGGCGCAAATGGGGATCATCTTCCAGGATTTTATCCGTTACCAGCTTACCGCTGCTGAAAATATAGCCGTAGGTAATTTGGCCGAACTGAAGAACCGCGAACTGATTGAGCAGGCGGCACGCCAAAGTTTGGCCGATACGATAATTGAACGCCTACCCGAAAAATACGACCAGATACTCGGCCATTATTTTGATAAAGGCTTTGAGCTATCGGGCGGTGAGTGGCAAAAGGTGGCGCTTGCAAGGGCCTACATGCGCGATTCGCAGATAGTAATATTGGATGAGCCCACAGCGGCATTAGATGCACGATCAGAATACGAAGTGTTTCAGCGTTTTTCGTCAATTACCGAAAAGAAAACAGCGGTATTGATATCGCACCGTTTTTCAACCGTTCGCATGGCAGATCGTATTGTAGTGCTTGAACGCGGCGAGATCATCGAGATTGGCAGCCATGAAGAGCTTTTACAACAGGAAGGCAGATATGCCGAATTGTTTGAACTACAGGCATTAGGATACAAATAGTATTCGCGGGGATTACTTCATCCCCAAAAGATCAAATACATCATCAGATTAAAAGAAAACAGAATATAAAGCAATAAAACTTACTTATGGAATTAACGGCATCCACCTCTTTAACCGCATTAATTTTAACCAAGAACGAAGAGCCTAACTTAGCCCGCGTTCTGGATAAATTAACCTGGCTTGAACGGGTTGTTATATTAGATAGCTACAGTACCGATACTACCTTAGAAATTGCGGCTTCGTATCCTAACGTTGAGGTTTACCAACGTGGCTTTGATACGCATGGCAACCAGTGGAACTACGGCCTTTCACTATTGAAAAGCAAATGGGCGCTTACGCTTGATGCTGATTATGTTTTAACCGACGAATTTATCGCCGAAACAAAAAGCATTATCGCCGCCCCTAAATATGTAGCTTACCTAACCACTTTTAAATTTTTGGTTTTCGGGCAAAAACTTTATGGGGATAACACCACGCCACGACCGGTTTTATTTGATTTGGCCAAGTGTAACTATTTTGATGACGGCCATACTCAACGTTTGGCTATCAACGGCGAATCGGGCAATTATAAGTCTTATATTTTGCATGACGACCGTAAGTCGCTGTCTCGCTGGTTATCAAACCAGGATGGTTATGCCATTAAAGAGAGCAAAAAATTGATAGCCCCAACAACCGAGAAATTGCCATTGAGCGCTAAACTGCGTAAAACAAAGGTACTGGCTCCTTTCCTGGTGTTCTTCCATTGCCTGTTTGTTAAGCGCTTAATTTTTAACGGCTGGGTAGGCTGGCACTATACCCTGCAAAGAACCATGGTTGAAATAATACTGGCGCTACGCTTAATTGAGGACGAAAAACTATCAAAACTGGTAGAAGAACAGCCTAAAAAGGTGCTGCAAAATCAATAATTTCGCTCCGAAATGCAGCGCTTCTATATTTATAATAATCACTCCTAATACACCTTATGAAAATATTACACATTATACCCGCGTATAAACCTGCTTACGGGTATGGTGGTCCAACAGAATCAGTATCGCGCCTGTGCGAAGGCCTTGCCGCAGCCGGGCACAGTGTAGATGTATTTGCAACCACAGCCAACGGCGATAAAGAACTTGATGTGGTACCCGGTGTTGCTGTTGATGTGGACGGCGTTAATGTTATTTATTTTAAACGTATAACCGGCGACCCTACCCATGTAAGCCCCGATCTATGGTCGCACCTGAAAAAAACAGCCGGTAATTATGATGTGATACATGTACATTCCTGGTGGAATGTTTTGGTGGTAATGGCCGCACGTATAGCGCTTAAAAGCAAAGCCAAAGTAATTGTTGCCCCAAGAGGGATGCTTAGTCCTTACATATTTTCGTCGGGTAAAAGCATATTTAAAAAGGCTATACATAATTTTATTGGTCGCGGTATTTTAAAGAGGTGTGTTTTGCATGCCACCGCGGCATCTGAATACGTAGAGTGCCGCGAAATTATACCCGGCTGGGAAGGCTTTGTGCTGCCCAATATTATCACCCTGCCCGATGCGCCTATTACAGAATGGGTAAACGATACCTTTATGCTGATCTTCCTGTCGAGGGTGCACCCTAAAAAAGGACTTGAAAATTTGTTCAGGGCGATAGCTAAGCTTGATTTTAAGGTGAAGCTTAAAATAGCCGGCAGCGGGGATGACGACTATATGGCCGAACTGAAAAAGCTGACTGCCGAATTAAATATTGAAGATAAGGTAGAATGGCTGGGCTGGGTGAACCGCGAGGAGAAGTTTAAAGAATTGAACCGCTCTGATCTGTTTGTGTTAACCTCATTGAATGAGAATTTTGCCAACGTGGTTGTAGAATCGCTGCACATGGGTACCCCGGTTTTAATATCTGAAGATGTTGGCCTGGCCGATTTTGTAAAGGAAAAAGATATGGGCTGGACATGTACCCTTGATGTGGACAGCATTGTCGCGCAACTGAAAGCGGCATATCTGGATACAGCCAAACGCACGCTGATACGTAACATAGGCAGGGATACCATAGAAGAAACTTTTTGCGAAAAGGTACTTATTGACCAGTACGTTGCCGAGTACAAGAAATAGAGATACGTGAGTTTCAGAACAATTTTACTTAAGGCCGAAAAGCTGCTGTTTTACGCTAACTGGCTGGCTGCCGCTGTGCTGCTGGTTAGTTACCTGTCGGCAGTTATCAGTCCGCAGGTGTTTTGGCCTTTGGCGATATTGGGCCTTGGCTACCCGGTGCTGGTGGCAGTAAACCTTGTTTTTGTAGTTTACTGGATGCTACGGTTGAAATGGCGTTATTCGCTGGTTTCAGGCGTAAGTATATTATTGGGGCTGGGTATTTTACTGAATATCATTGGTCTGCATTTTTTTGCGGAGCCTAACCCCAAAAGTGAGCACATAAGGTTGATGACTTATAATGTGCGTAATTTTAACCCGATTGATGAGCTCCCTAAAGGAGAGCAGGCACACAGGCGTATATTGCATTTGATTAATGAACTACAGCCGGATATTATCGGCATGGAAGAATTTAATTCACGAGTAGCTGTTTTTAGGATATGCGATTCTCTAAAGAAAACATTAGGTACTGATCAATATTATTTTGAGCCATTTATAACCACTCCGAACGACTCAACGGGTCTTGCTATTTTTTCAAAATACCCGATAGTTAACAAAGGGGTAGTCAGGCTATCTAAACTTAAAAATGAGAACCAGTGCATCTTTATTGATGTGAAATATAAAAACCGAGTAATACGTGTTTACGATTTTCACCTGCAATCCATCGAGTTGGATTATTATGATTATTACCTGTTAAAGAATTTTAATGCGCAAAGAAGGGCGGGTTCTTTAAAAATAATGCAAAAGCTAAAGCGTGGTTTTATTTTGCGCAGTATGCAGGTTGATATTATCCGTAACCATGCTGCCCGCTGCCCGTATCCTTATGTGTTTTTGGGCGATTTTAACGATACGCCCAATTCTTATACCTTTAACCAAATGGCCTCGGGTATGCAAAATACCTTTAAACATAAAGGCCGGGGATTAGGCAAAACTTTCAACGGTGGTTTCGCGGCTTTTCAAATAGACTATATTTTGGCAAGCCCGCATTTTAATGTGCTAAGTTACCGTATCACTCCCGAAAGAATTTCTGACCATTACCCCGTATACAGCGATCTGCAACTCAAATAAGCCGGATCTGCTTCTCTTCTCTTGCGGCCATTTAGCCAAATGGCTGATCAATATTAAATATTTCTTTTAATTTTTCCTGTTGCAGGGGTTTCGATATAAACTCCCTTACAATAGAATATTGCAGTGATTTTTCCTTATCGTGCGCAAAGGTTGATGAGCTTACAATGTAAATTGCTATTTTATTCCAGGTGGCGATATGCAGGTTGTTAAGCTCATCTAAAAAGTCCCAACCACTCATAATGGGCATGTTGATATCCAAAAAAATATAGTCGGGTAAATCCTTTAAATTGTTAATGCTGTAAAGTTTAGTTAATGCATCTCTGCAATCTAAAAAATTGGTGATCTGCGCGTTTACCATTAATTTGTGGGCAAACTTTTCAAATATATAATGGTTCAGTTGATTGTCGTCTATACAGAAAATGTTAACATATAAATCATTCCCACCCATATTTTCAATAAAAACTTATAATTAAAACTTCTTTATCTGCCACGAAAACCTGCCGCAGCATATTTCATAAAGCTAAATTTAATTGGTGACTTCAAATATTATCGGTGCATATTATTTAACCTGCTTTCGGCCCATTTTTTTACGGTTACTTAACATGCATGCACGGCACAAGGTTACAACTTTAGCGCCTGTTACCTTATATTCAGCAGCTAATGGCGCTTAAAATAAAGGCAAAATATTGTGATAAAACAAACAAGCCCTTTCGTGACAAAGGACTTGTTTAAAAATCATAACTAATAACGATTTTGAAAAAAACTCATATCAAATATACCGATGCACTTTTAACTAATATTATACAATATGCCTACATTATTATGAGAAAAAGTGTGGTTGAACATCTACTTGTTATTTGTTAATTTTTTGTTTTTTAATGCTTTAAATATTGCGTTTCCGAAAAGTTATCACACTTTGCTCACCTGCTGTACCACACTTTGCCACCCTGTAAGGAAACTATTTTATTTTGAATGCGTAAAAGCCTGCGAAGTATAGCTTCAATATAACCACTTCAGGATGTTTGCTTCGGGCACTGCAAATGTTTGAATCTGCTTTTCACAATAATAACACCGCCTGTTCAATTGTTAAACCGCTTTTCACAATGAGAAGATCTTCCGGCCGAAGATTAAAATGCCGGAATAGCAGTATTACAATAACAGAACATGAAAAGATACATTAGTTATAAAACAAGTAGCCGCTTATACGTCGCCGTTAGTTTGTTGCTGAGCCTGCTGGTTTTATCGGTCGGCACCCGAGCGCAGCAGTTTAAAAATTTTAACCAGTATTCTAATAATCTGGTGCCTTTTAACCCGGCATACTCCTTGGTACACGGCGATAATGGCGCGGTTAATTCATTGCTGCGTAAGCAGTTTACAGGTATTGAAGGCGCGCCTACCACGGTTATGGTAAATGGATACTTGCCACTAAGCTCAATAGGGGCAACGGCCGGTTTAATGATACAAAACGACCAGGTAGCCATTGAGCGGCTTACGGAACTGAACGCATTCTTCGCCAAATCGATACAATTGGCAGGTACGCAACATTTAGGGGTATCTATTAACGCGGGTTACCGTTTTTATCGTGCCAACTACACTTCGCTCGACCCTACCGGATCCGATCCTAACTTCCGCAATAATATAGATGATAACAAGCCCAATATTGGTTTTGGGGTGATGTATTATTCGGATAAATTTTATCTCGGCCTATCGCTACCGCGCTTAACTATCCGCAGCTTAGGTACGGGCTCACAGCAAACGGATGCCAATTTTCGTAACAGTTATTACCTGACGGGAGCTTATGTGTTCGACCTGTCCGACGATATTAAACTCAAACCTGCCACACTCGTTAATTATACCCCATCTATACCGGTAGAAGCCGATATATCCGCCATACTTTACACCAAGGAAGTATTCGGTGTAGGCGCTAATTATAATACCCGGGGTTCAATAGCGGGGATATTATCTTTCAATGTTAACGCGGTACAAATTGGCTATAGTTACCAGGTAGGCACCAGCCGCATAGCAGGTTTTGGTAACGGCATTCACGAAATTATGTTGGGTTTTCGATTTGGGAGTACTGCTAAAGAGAGTGGTGGGGTTTTGTAAAGGGGAAAACAACAGTCATCGCTGTCGCGAGTTTAGCATAGCGTAACTCGTGACACAGCATGGTGTAAGCTTTCAGCTTAACGGATTTAAACGGAAGTATTTTATCAGTTCTTCGTTAGGAATGATTGTGCTGTAATTGAACGTTAGTGGATGTGCTTTTTTCTTTTCTCTCAAAAGAAAAAAGTACCAAAAAAGAAAAGTCGCGGCTGCGCAAGGAACTATGTTTGGGTTGTGCTTGGGCAGGGACTGTGCTATCCGTTCCTTACGATGCCGCATTTTTTCGAGTATGTTAGGGCAGTACTTTTGTTTAAAATAAAAAAAGCAACAGCCGCTACGGCTTCAGCCGAGTGGCAACTATTTCGCGGCCTCCGGCCGCTTGCTTTCATAGCAGTTACGAGTTTAGCATAAGCGCCACTCGCAAAAGGATCAAAATCTGCTTAACGCAAATTCCTCAACCACCACCTCTTCATCCTCCAAAGCCTTACACACGTAACACATATACTCCGGGTGAATAGCTATACGCTGTAAAAACCATTGCTGGCCATTATACAACAGGGTATCATCAACACAGCTGAACGCTGTTAGATCATCCAGTAAACCTTTGCCGGTGGCTTTAAGCAGCGCTTCTTTTTTTGCCCAAATTTGATAAAAAGTCGTTAAGCGGTCGCCCGACTGTTGTATGTATTCCCTTTCTTCGGGATGAAACTGACCGATCAGGTCATCAATATTGATCTCTCTTATTTTTTCAACGTCAATCCCTACCGGCGAATCGCCAAAAGCTACTGTAACCAGGGTTTTTGAGTGCGAGATATTGAAATACTTCCAACCCGCTATCTGCGGCTTGTTAAAACTATCCCTTTCCCATTTATTAAAAAGCTGAAGCGCGTTATCGCGTTTTAGGGCGTGGTGTATCATCAGTCGGGCTAATAGCCTTACCCGTTGGTCGTTAACGCTGCGGTACCGGGTTATTTCGGTATGTATGCTGACTGGCAGTAGCTGTAAATATTCATCTACCACAAGGCCATCCACTTCGTTATTAAAACAATATAATAGTTGAATAGCCATTTGCCCGTGTGTTGTATATCCCTGTTGTGCCGAATATACGCAAAGCAATAATAAAGTATATTACGCTGTTTTACCTTTAAACAGCGCGTAAATAGCCATGGCATGGCCATGCCCCAGGTCGAAATCCTGTTTCAGCCAGTCGGTTATGGTGCCAGCTTTAACGCCGGGTGTAATTTGATTGCCGGTTAAAAATCCCTTTTCGGTAGCTAATTGCTTAAAATCTTCGGGGCCTTTACCTGTTTTGATCTTGATGTTATCTAAATAAGCTTGAAACGACATAGATATAATGCTTTATCGGCATAAATATAACAGAACAATCTCTGCCTCGCAATCGAGCCCGCTTAATATTTCTACAGTACGGCGGCGCTATAAACCCTGCCGTACTGTAGCATACCTTTTTAGCTCTTTACCAAAAACTTAGTGCTGATCCAGCCTTGCAGATCGGTTTTGCCATCGTACAGGCCAGGTATCTTTACATTAGTCCAGTCGCCGTTGGTGGTAAGGCCGTTTACTACGGTGCCTTGCGGTAGCGGTTTGGCAAGAGTGGCAAAGCTTGCGCCCGCGCCGGCACGGATATTCACGGTTGCCGAAGTTTTTAGCGCGTTCACGGCACTTGTACCAAAGGCATGGGCACGAAAGTTGGTCATTGGAAAAGCCGGACCAGGATCTGATTTACGGATAGGCGAAATATCATCGTGCCCTATAATATCTTTCAGCGCGTAGGTTTTAACCAGCAGGTCGGCAATTTTTTGCGTTACATCTATTTGCTGTGGCGTGTAAGTTTGCCAACCGGCAGAAATACCATCGTTTTTGTGGGCGGCAACCACAACCTGGTCGGCAGGTACTTCGGCACCATCAACGGGGCATACCCATTTGGCACCTTTTTTCACCAGGCGACCGGCGTTTACGATTTCAATCCCTATCGAAAATTGGTTGAGGCCAACGAGGCCTTTCCATGTGCTTTTACCGGCATGCCAGGTAACAATGTTGAATGGCGCCAGCTGGGTAACCTTGCCATCGCGGGCAATAACCAAATGAGCTGATGCCTTGGCCGCAGGATCGGTTAACCAATCAATAGCGCCCGATGCTGATGTGGCGGCGGTGTAATGTATTACTAAATACTGCGGGGTGTAAGGCCCTTTTTTGTTAGGGGTAGGTTTGAAAGCAACCTGGTTTCCGTTGTCATCAAACAATAAGTGATTAACGATTTTCATAAAAAATTATAATTTATAGGTTCAAATTCTTTTTGTAGCAGATGGCGTAAAGCCCCGAAAAATATGCACCGGCCTGTAATAAGCTGCGCGGGGTGATACCATCCGTATGTGTTATGCGTGGCCGGGTTAACACCCTGCCGAAATAAATAGTAAGTATAAAGTTTGTTTTAAGCGCGTACAGGCAGGTTTATCTCAACACCTGTTATACAATAATTGGATTTTTCGGGCAAGAATACACGAGTTAAATCACTACTAATATACCGTTAAAACACCTATTTAATATAGTGTATATACGATTGTTGTACAATGTGTTAGCATCTACTTTTACAACCGTAATGTTTAGAAAGATAAAGCATTTTTTTGAAGGTTACATCTACCCCCTGATCTGAAAGAAAAACTAAAATAAGGTATTGCCCGCAGCGCAATATGATATAGTATAAATACTTAGGCGATGGCATTGCCCGGTATTTATCAACAACCAATTAACTAACCGTAAGAGTAATAATTTTTATTAACAGGATAAAAATATGATTCGCACTACGCTTGAATTTATTAAAAAAGAACTGGAAGCCTACATAGTTGAACGGGAGCAGGATCCTGCCAACTATAGTATTGGCAACGTGGTTGATCTTAAATCAATTGTGTTGCCTAACGGCGATATCAATGTTAGGGATAGTACGCATGTTACCCTATCGCTGGTAAATATTGAAGAGGAGCGGAGGGAAGGCAAACAACCGTATTTTGTACCTACTGATGATAAAAAGTTCATCCAGCTAAATCCGCCTGTTGAGCTCGACCTGTACCTGCTGCTGGTAGCTAATAATTCCGACTACCCAACCGCCCTGCGCGACCTGTCGAATATCATCGCTTTCTTTCAATCGCATACCGTGTTTGATGCGCAAAAATATCCGTCTTTGAATCAATCGGTGGTTGATCCGGTTAATAAGGCCTGGCAGGTTATTGAGCGTTTGAGCGTAAAACTGGTAAGCCTCACTTTTGAACAGCAAAACAACCTATGGGGCATGCTTAGCTCAAAATATATACCGAGCGCGGTGTACAGGGTTAAAATGCTTACCGTATTTGAAACCCGCAGCGACGAAAAGGTGGCAGCTATTAATGAACTAAACTTTGTTGAAAACTGATAATCGCCATGGCAACCATCACCATAAAATATACCGAACTCTTGAGCTTATCTGTAAAGCAGCCTTTTTATAACAACAAGGTATGCCGCGGATACCAGGCCACACCGATACTCGATTTCAACATCGTGCCAACACCCGAAACCTTAGCCTTTATGAAGGCCAAAAAAATGGTATTTAAAAATACCGATAACAGTGGTGGCTTTACCGTACTGGTGCAAACAAAGGGTAAAACACCGGGCGGTAACGAGTTATTGGGTTACCCTGTTACGGTTGCAGATAAACTGACTTTTGTTATGCTGCTTAAAAACCCCGACCTGATCAATTTTAACGTACTGCCAATCTCGAAAGAGGCTAACAAGATCTACTACTTTGGCAACCAGGTAGCTGATAAAACCGCTTTGCGCGACGACCTTCACCTGTCGAAAAATATTACCGGGGTTGACGGTGCTGCAGATCAGCTCAAAAAGGTATCAAAAAACTATAACTTCCATTTTGCGGGCGTTACCACTACGGCTGCCGTTAAGGTAAAACACCTTTTAACCGGGGCAAAGGTGAACGCCAAACTGGTTACCTCGCAAAATGGCAAATCTGAAATATATGTTGATCTGTCGGCATTGCCATCGGGCTGCTGCCAGTTGCTTATCAGCAATGTAGTAAGCGATGAATTTTACTATTTGGGCAACATGGCCGATCAGCCAATGTTTGGGGTTATTGAGCTTTCGTTGTCAAAGCTGCTGTCGGCAAATTACCGGGTTGTTGAGCCCGATCTGTCCTTAACCGTAAAGCGACCTAAATATACGGTTTTATTTAAAAACAGGCAAACTACGTGGCGCTATAATATTCAATTGCAGCCCACCAGTCCGCTTTATATTGAAATGGCCAAGCTTACAGCCGTGCAAAAGGCCGACTTTATAAAACAGCTTACCGTGGCTACCAATGATACCGCCATTAAGTTTAAACTGGCCAGTAATACCGATAGCAATTTCGTGTTCGTATCCACCAAAAACATTGCCCTGCAAGAGCGTTACGCCCTATCAACCAATGTGGCTAAGGACCTCATCATCTCGCTGTCGAAATATGTTAAAACACCAAAAGAAACCATTATAAAATCCAGCCTGCCTTATCCCTCAATGGGTAGTATCGATGAGGGCAGCCTCCCCACTATTTATTCAGATGTATTCATAACACTTTAAAAAACAATAAACAATGGCAAATTACAGATCACCCGGTGTATATGTAGAGGAAGTATCCACCTTACCGCCTTCAATTGCAGAAGTAGAATCTGCCGTACCGGTTTTTATTGGCTATACCAAAATAGCTACCAACCTGGCCGCGAACGATCTTTTGAAGGTACCAACCCCCATTAACAGTATGGCCGATTACGTGCAATACTTTGGCGGTCCGTTTGTACAGGCTGCGGCCAATATCAGCATAGTTGTTGACGAAAAAAGAACAGGTACCAAAACAACCGGTTACAGCGCGGTGATTACCCCTAATAAGGATGCCATGGGCAAGCACAACTTGTACCATGCTGTAAAACATTACTTTGCCAATGGCGGCAGCCGCTGTTATATTGTATCGGTGGCTTTGTATACCGGTACTGTTGATGCTGATGACCTTGAAGCAGGTATCACCATTGCAGGCGCACAGGATGGCCCGACCCTCTTGTTAAGCCCTGAAGCCGTGTACACCAGCGAAAGTGAATTTAACTCGCTTAACCAGGCCCTGATAGGCCAGGCAGCAAACCTTAAAGACCGTTTCGCTATACTGGATACCCGCCTATCAACCGTGCCAAAATCAACCAGCTCGATAGGTACTGATGTGGCCGGAACCATTGATTCGGTAAATGCCGATCCGCTGATAAGGCAATACGGCGCGGTATACTATCCGCACCTCGAAACCACTTACAATTATGAGTTTGATTTTGACGCGCTTACCATTACCGATTATACCGTTAACGGTGCAGCACCTGCCGCGGCGGATGACAAGCAGGGACAAACTTTTTCGGCGCTGAAAAATACATCGTCGGTATTATACAACTACGTACTTGGCCAGTATAAAAACCAGCATATCGTATTGCCGCCATCGGCAGCTGTTGCCGGTATTTATTGCCGGGTTGATGCCTCTCGCGGGGTTTGGAAAGCGCCTGCCAATGTATCCATCAATGATGTGGTAAAGCCAACTGTATCAGTAGCACGTGCCGATCAGGATCTGCTCAATATTAACGACCAAACCGGTAAATCAGTAAACGCTATCCTTAACTCACCGGGCTTCGGCACGCTGGTAATGGGTGCCCGTACACTTAACGGTAACGATAACGAGTGGAAATACATCAACGTACGCCGCTTCTTTATCACAGTTGAGCAATCTATCAAAAACTCAACTGCCATGTTCGTTTTCGAGCCTAATACCTCGTCAACATGGGTTAAGGTGCAGGCCATGATAGAAAATTACCTGTTCACCAAATGGCGCGATGGTGCCCTTGCAGGCGCTAAGCCCGAGCAAGCTTACTTTGTGAACGTAGGCATAGGCAGTACCATGACATCCGTTGATATACTGGAAGGCCGCCTCATTATTGAGATAGGTATGGCGGTTGCGCGGCCGGCCGAGTTCATCGTGCTGAAGTTTGAGCAAATGCTGCAAACCTCGTAATCAACCTAAATAATCGTATTAAAAATATTGTAAACATAAAAAACTACAACAATGGCAAATTATCCATTACCGGTCTTCCATTTCAGTGTTTCATTGGGCGGCGGGGCACCTATAGGTTTTTCAGAAGTAAGCGGACTTTCGCAGGAAGTTCAGGCAATTGAATACAGGGACGGCCTCATGTCGTCAACCACGCTGCCGCTGAAAAGTCCGGGTCTTAAAAAGGCAGGCAACATCACCCTCAAAAGAGGGATGCTAACCGCCAATAACGAGTTTTACGATTGGTTGAACAACAAAGGTAACCCTGGTGTTGAGCGCCGCGATATTACCATCACCCTGCTTAACGACGAGAACAACCCTGTTTTTGTATGGAGCATAGCCCAGGCATGGCCGGTAAAAATTGAGGGCCCGGGTTTAAAGGCCACCGGTAACGAAACCGCTATCGAATCAATTGAGCTGGTACACGAAGGCATCACCCTAAAAACCGCGTAAGCAATGGCAACCTACTACCCACCGGCAAGCTTTTACTTTAAGGTTGAATTTATTGGGGTAAGTGGTGCCGATAGCGATACCGAGCAGCGCTTTCAGGAAGTAAGCGGCCTATCGGTAGAGATTGAAACAGAAGAGGTACGCGAAGGCGGCGAAAACAGGTTTGTATATAAGTTCCCGAAACGGGCAAAATACCCTAACCTGGTGCTTAAACGGGGTTTATTAAAGGGTACAGCTTTGCTGGATTGGTTTAAATCGGCCATGAACACTTACTTTTTTGTACCTGTTTATGATTTTAAACCTGCCGACCTGATGATCACCCTGCTGAACGACGCGGGCGAACCTTATGCCGTGTGGAACGTGGTGCAGGCTTACCCGCTCAAGTGGTCAACCTCTGATTTTAAAGCGACCGATAACTCTGTGGTGGTAGAAACCATTGAACTGGCCTACCAGTATTTTGAACGTAAAATGTAGCAACCATGCCGGTACAGATAAACGAACTCATTATAAGAACAGTAGTTGACCCCGCGCCCACAAATAATGGCGCGCAGGCCAGTACACCCGCAGGCGGCAACGATGCCGAATTAGATGCCATAGAAAAGGTATTGGAAATAATTAAAGAAAAAAAGGAACGCTGATGGATACTCAAAGTGCGGCAAAATTGCCCTTCAACCTCAAAATACTGCAAACCGACGAAAATGGCATCCCCGTTTTAGGGGTACCCTTCCTGGCTATGTTTAACCCGGAAAATATTGCCATTACCGAGGATGTAGTATGGAGCCTGAGCAAAACGCCCGGCCAGGCCGGTGCCGATCCGGGGTTTTTAGGTGTGCAGCCACGCAAGTTTACGCTTGAGCTGATACTTGACGGAACGGGCGTGAACACCAATGGCGTTAAGATACCCGTAACGGTGCAAATACTGCTGTTCAGGGCGGCAACTACTACGGTTGATGGCACCAAGCACCGGCCGCATTACCTGCTGGTACAGTATGGCTTGTTCTTGTGCAATTGCGCGCTCACTTCGTCAACGGTTACCTATACCATGTTTGATATGACGGGGCTGCCCATCAGGGCTAAAATAAGCGCCACGTTTGTTGAGCGTACGCCAAATTCGTACGGCAGTATCCTGAGCATGTTGTCCTCGCCCGATCTTACACACTCGGTACAGGTAAAGGAGTGGGATATACTGCCCCTGCTTACCCACCAGATCTATAAAGATCAAAGCTATTACTTACAGGTGGCCAGGGTAAACAAGCTTAAAAACTTCAGGAAGCTGAAGGCCGGTTCCACGCTCATTTTCCCGCCGATAGAGGTAAAAAAATAATCATCAATAATAACTGATACAGATATGTTAGATAGTCTACCACCGGGCACACAGCCGGCAGCCGATGTAGTTAGCCAGAAGGTTCTGATAAACGGAACGGTGCTGAGCAATGAAGTTTTGCTATCGCGGATAATGGTAAACAAAACATTTAACAAGGTGGCTTATGCCAAAATTGTTTTTATTGATGGCTCGGCATCCGAAGCCGATTTTACCCTGAGCGCCGATGATACCTACAAGCCGGGCAACCAGATTGAGGTACAATTGGGCTACCACAGTAATGTAGAAACCGTATTTAAGGGCATTATTATAAAACATGCCATCAAAATAAGGCAAAACGGAGCTTCGCTGTTAATGATAGAGGCTAAAGACGAGGCCATTAAATTAACTGCTGCCCGTAAAAGCGCCTACTACAGTAAAAAAACAGACAGCGAGATCATCGAAACATTAGCGGCTGCCTATCAGCCTGATATAGAAAGTACAACGGTAACGCACCCGCAACTGGTACAATTTGATACCACCGACTGGGATTTTATACTTACCCGTGCCGAAGCCAATGGCATGCTGGTACTTACCGATGATGGTAAGCTGGTGGTGAAAAAACCAACTACCACAGGTATATCGGTATTAACAGCCACCTATGGCATGAATGTGTTTGAACTGGAAGCCGAAATGGATGCCCGCAGGCATGTGGCCAGCGTATCGGGTATATCATGGGATTATACGCAGCAGCAGGTGGAGCAATCTGATCCGGGCGATTCGTCGTTCAGTGATAACGGGAATATCCCGGCATCTGCCATGGGCGATGTGCTGGGTGCCGAAGTATTGCTGAATCATAGCGGCCATCTTACCCAACCCCAGTTACAAAATTGGGCCGATGCTTATGCGTTGCGTAATCACCTGTCTAAAAACGTAGGCCGTGTGCGTGTGCAGGGCAATGCCGCTATAAAACCCGGTACCCTCATCACCCTGGCCGGTGTTGGCGACCGCTTTAACGGCGATGTATTTGTGAGCGGTATAGTGCATGTTTTTGACGGAACATGGCTCACCGACGTACAATTTGGCTGGCAGGAAGACTGGTTTTATAAAAGCGAAAATGTAATGGATAAACCCGCGTCGGGCTTATTGCCGGGCGTTAACGGTTTGCTGATAGGCACTGTTGCAGAAGTAACAGACCCCGAAGGCGGGCAGTACAGGGTGAAAGTAAAAGTACCCACCATTGCATCGGGCGATGAAGGGATTTGGGCACGTGTGGCCACGCTGGATGCTGGGCCTAAACGGGGCGTATACTTCAGGCCGCAGGAGAAAGACGAAGTAGTGCTGGGTTTTTTAAATGATGATCCGCGCGAGCCTATCATTTTGGGCTACCTGCACAGCAGCAGCACCAACGAAGCCCCGCTGCCAATTGATACCGGTGCCGAACAATATGGCTTTGTAACCAAAGAAGGGGTGAAGCTGGTATTTGACGATACCAACAAACGCCTCACGCTATCGGTAACAACACCGAGCGGCGACAAAACTATCGTGCTGAATGATAGTTCGGGAGCATTCAGCATGACGGATGAGAACCAGAACAGTATAAAAATGGAAGCCAGTGGTATTACCATACAGGCAGGCCGTGGTAACGTAACCATCAAAGGCGTGCAGGTAATGATTAACTGATCACCTGAAAAGAAATTATATAACCAACATTAATACACAAGCAAATGCCACCAGCAGCCCGCGTAAGCGATAACCATGTATGCCCAATGGCTAACCCCAACGGCAGCCCGCATACCGGCGGCCCAATTTTACCGCCCGGCGCGCCAACGGTGCTTATCGGCGGTTCGCCGGCCGCAATGGTGGGCAACATGTGTACCTGTGCCGGTCCGCCCGATAGCATCACCAAGGGGTCGGCAACGGTAATTATTGGCGGAAGCCCTGCCGCGCGTATGGGCGATATGACGGCACATGGCGGCAGCATAATGGCAGGGTGCCCCACCGTATTAATTGGAGGTTGATTTTAAAAACAAAGAAATACTACAGCAATGGCAATTACAGACAGATCATTTTTAGGAACAGGGTGGAGTTTTCCGCCAACCTTCCGCAGGGATAACACTACCGTAGATATGCTGGTGAACGAGGCCGATGTATACAGCAGTATAGGCATTATCCTCTCCACCATCAACGGCGAGCGTGTAATGCTGCCCACCTTCGGTTGCAATTTGCAGCCCCATGTTTTCGATCAGATGGATACCCCGTCAATAGCCATGATAGAGAAGATAGTGAAAGACGCGCTTATTTATAACGAGCCGCGCATTATTGTAGAAGAAATTACTTCAACAGCCTTGCAAAACGAAGGCATACTGGAGATCAACGTGAAATACAAAATTATAACCACCAATACGCGCTATAACTATGTATATCCATTTTATATAAAAGAAGCCACCAATATAGCTACCTGATGATCGGCAATGCTGATCAATTAATAAACCATTATCCAAACCGGTTTTATAGGCCGGAACATCAAAATATATGCTGAAATGGAAAACTGTAATTGCCATAACGAGATAAATCTTAAAGGTTCGGGCCAGTTAGAACGCTACCTGAAAGCGCTCGACCCTGCTTACGTATCAATTGATGGTAGAAGTACCGAAGACCTGCTGAACTTTGCCGCGGGTTACGCGGAGCAGATCAGGTTTTACGATATGCCCGACAGCCCCGCGCCAGACGATGGTGCCAAGCCCGAAAAGGTAAGCTGGGCCGAGTTTTTTAAGCGTGATATGGCAGTAATAGCAGCTTCGATAGCGCAGGTTAACCTGGCGCAGATCAAGGCAGATTATGACGCGATCAGCAACCAGTTGCAAGATGAACCAAGCCCCGAATTGTTTACAGCCCTGTTTGATGAGGTAATTAAAATAGCCGCCAAAATTGATAACTGGTACACTGTGGCCTTACCGCAGAACCCGCTGTTTGAAGATTTGGATCTGGCCATCAACTCATCGCTGCGGTCGCAGTTGAAAAAGGCTATCTCGTATGAAGAAGGCTTTATTATAGTTGATTCTAAAACAGTTTTGAATATTGATTACGGTCGCATTGCTAACAAAAACCTATGGGGATTGAATGACGATGCCGACCCTGATTTTGAAATATACCAGGGCTTAACCGCCGAAGAACGCATACTAAATGCCGCCCTGTATGTTGATGATATTTTCCATGCGTTTTATGGCGCTATCAGCAATATTGTAGAGCAATCGGCAAGTTATGTGGAGTATGCTTTAACGCAGTACCCAGCGCATCAGCCTTACATGACCTTGTTCATCGCGTTTATAAAACTGTTCAGTTTGGCGCAGCAGCAAATGAACGGCCTTACCGATAAAATGCTGAATTTTTACTACCGCGATGTGCTGCACCTGGCAGAAAAACCTGCCGTGCCCGATAAGGTATTCGTGGTGTTTGAGCTGGCTAAAAACGTAGCGAAGTATGACTTGGCTAAAGGCACAGCCCTCAGCGCCGGTAAAGATAACACAGGCAAAGAGCAGGTATACAAAACCGAAGACGGCTTTGTAATAAACCAGGCTAAGGTAAAGGAACTTAAAAATATATTTATTGAGAAAACACCTGCTGAAGCTACCGAAGAGCAAAAGACCATAAGCATCATATATGCCAAACCGGTAGCCAACTCAAAAGATGGCTACGGCGAAAAGTTTACCGAACCCGGCGCTAAATGGCCAACCTTTGGCAACAGCCTTAGCAAACCAACACCGGCCAATATGTGCGATTATATTAATAACGCGCAAATTGAGCTGAACAGCAGGAATGAAGCTACCGTAGGTTTCGCGCTGGCCTCGCCGCAATTGCTGTTGCAGGGCGGTAACAGGCTTGTGGGTTTCAGCATGCCTGCACTATCCGAACTACTGTTAAAACAACCGGATATGCTTGCCAATGTGCAGATAGCGTTGAGCGGCGAAAAAGGCTGGCTTACCATTGACAGGCAAATTACCGATGCTACCGAAAAAGAAAGTTTTACAAGGGCTATAGGCGAGGGCATATTTGACCCGGCCTATACCGAAAGCGGTTTTTTTGTAGATGAAAAGATACAAGGCATCTACCTGTATATATCAATAGCCGAAGCCGGTATTGTGGGTTTTGATGCGAAGGTGCACACCGGGAATACTTATAAAACCAACTACCCGGTAATGGAGTTTTTGATCGGTCCGGAGGTTGATATCCCGGCTACGGTGTACAATACATTACGGGTTAACGATGTGGCTTTGATAGTAAAAGTAGGCTCCATTAATCCGCTGCCGGGAGATGAAAAACAGCCTAACTACAATGGCAATTTCGATGGTTTAAAGAACCTCATTATACAAACCGATGCCGGTGTTTTACCCGCAGGCAAACCGTTCGATCCGTTTAGTGCCATACCCGTGCAAGGCTCGTCGTTTTACGTGGGTAGCGATGAGGTGTTTAATAAACCGCTGGGCTATTTATCGGTAAACATCAATAAAACACAAAGCACTGCTAACACGCAGCTTGCAATGACCTCTTCAGAGGGGTATGAATATGGGGTAAGCGTACTGTATAACAGAACCTGGAAACGCCTGTGCAACAGTTATGGATCAGACTTTAGGCAGGAAACCCTTACCATCAATATTTTAAACGAATATACATTTGTTAACGGCGATAATGGCGAAGTTAAGGAAGTAAGCCTGGCCCGGAAACCGATAGAGTACTTCGATAGCCTTGAAATAAATGCCGATAAAGGCTTCCTGAAAATTGATAACCTTGTATGGACAGGCGGCGAAATACAAGACCGCTTAAACCGTGCGCCAGAGTTTCAAATAAAAGAAATATCGGTAAGTTATCTGTCTGTATTAAGAACGCTTGAACAGGGTATTGATCAGGTATTTCATATCTATCCTTTCGGCACGGTCGAAACCGGCATCACCGTTAAACCAAGCAAGAAAGACGCCATATTAGCCGGGGACAAGATCGTATTAGGGCGAAGAAAAATTGAAGACACGATCATCGATAAGCTGATCGTTAACGCCAATAACTTGCTGCTGCCGCAGTTTACCTGGGTAAATCCAACCAATATATACAAAACCGAGGTATCAGATACTGTTGACGATTACAGCGATGTAACTTATCAGGATGCGGGGATAAAGGGCGGTAAAAAATTGGGTGACCTGGTGGTGTACGATGCCAACACCGCCACACCGGGTAAAAATATTGGCGACAGGATACTGGCCAAACTGATGTACGATGCCAGCGGCCTCAACGACAGGCTCACCGGTAAAAACAACCAGTACTCGGGCACCATACAGGAAGAAGGGATGCTGTTCATCGGGCTGGAGAAACTGGTGCCGCTGCAAACATTATCATTACTGTTTGAATTTGCGCCCGGCAGTGCCGTTAACGAAGATGACGAACCGCCGGCGATCAATTGGGCGTACCTTACTTATAACGAGTGGCGGCCTTTGAATGTGGAGAACCTGGTATCTGATAGTACCTACGGTTTTCAAACCACCGGTATTGTAAAGCTGGATATACCAGCCGATGCCAATGATAGCCACACCATTATTACCGATGGCCTGTACTGGTTCTGCGCCAGTGTAACTGCCAATGCCGACCGTATTCCGCAATTGATAGATGTAATAGCGCAAGCCACCGAAGCTGAGTTTTTTGATCAGGGTAACAGCCCTGCGCATTATGATAACGCTTTGCCTGCCGGTTCTATCAGCAAATTGTCGGTAGCGGTATCGCAAGTGAGTAAGGTGCAGCAGCCATTCGCCTCGTTTGATGGCAAACACAAGGAGGTTGGTAAAGAATACTATACCCGCGTAAGCGAAAGGCTAAGGCATAAAGGCCGAGCCATTACCGCATGGGATTATGAGCACCTTGTGCTGGATAAATTCCCGAGCGTGTTCAAGGTAAAATGTATCCCAAATACAGATCCGCGTTGCTTTTGCCGTAAAAAAACAACCCACAGTACCACAGGTGCTCCGCAAGCTGATTGCTGCGGACCGGTGCGTGCATCGGGCCATGTACTGGTGGTGCCTGTGCCTAACCTTAAAAATAATAACGCGGCCAATCCGCTGCAACCTAAAACCAGCAGGTTAACCTTAATTGAAATAGCTAAATATTTAAGAACGGTAAGTTCGCCGTTTGTAAAGGTGCATGCCAAAAACCCGGTTTACGAGCAGGTGCTGGTGTTTTTCAGGGTGAAGTTTTTAAGCGGGGTTGATAAAGGTTATCACCTCAAAAAACTAAACCAGGAAATTGTAGAATACCTCACCCCATGGGCCTTTGACGAAAAGATAGAAGCCGATTTCGGGCAGAAGATCTATGCCTCGGCCATTATTACCTTTATTGAGCAGCGCCCTTATGTTGATTTTATAACCGACTTTTTGATGGGCGTTTGCCGCGATGAATGCTGCGGATCGGCCAAAGCCAAACCCGGCGAGGTAACCAAAACAGGCTTTATCGAATCGTTAGATCAGGTAACCGGCTGTAACGATATTGAGCATTTCCTGAACGGGCAGGGCTACTTTGTTGGCGATGTTATCGCGCAGCCATCTACCCAGTTATCGCTGCTGGTATCGGCACCGCACCATATTATTTTGCCTTTTGAGGATAAACCGGTACAGCTTACTCCTTGCGAAAAACGTAAGGCAAGGGAAGTGCCCGCGCAACCCGCGCCCGAAGCACCTAAAGAAGAGCCAAAAGATACCACGCCGCCAAAGGATACAGTGAATCCGGAACAACCCACATGGAATCCATCACCCAAACCTAAAAAAGATATTATAGAACCTGTCAACGAGGTAAAGGAAGATAAAATTGAAGTGGTAAAGCAACCAACCGACATTGTAAAAGGTACTGACGTGGTAAAAGGCGACAACATCCTGAAAGATGTAAAAACGGTTGATAAGCTGCTCGACAACAAAAAGATAGTGGTAAAAACCATTGCCGATGATAAGGTGGCCAAAGCCAGAACACCGGTAGTGAAAACCGAAAAGGCTAAGGAAGCGCCTGCCAAAAAAACAGACGCGGACAAAACCACCGATACCAATAACGATACCACAGGCAAACCCTGAGAAACCAAACCAATTCAAAACAGCGCATCTCTATAAAAAACTACTGCTATGCCAAATCCAGTTTCATTATCAAAAGCCAACCCGCTGCTCCCTGCCGAGGATTATACCGCGCTCCGTTCAAAAGGTATTAACCTTATTGAAGAAACAGGCAGCGACATCTGGACAGAATATAACAATTCTGACCCGGGCATCACCATACTTGAGGCGGTAAGTTATGCTATTACCGATCTGGCCTATCGTACCGGTTTCGAGGTGAAAGACCTGCTGGCGCCCGAGCAACTTACACCCGATACCTGGAAACAGGTGTTTTATACTGCCAAACAAATACTGCATAATCGCGCCCTCACCGTTAACGATTACCGTAAGCTCATTATTGATATTGAGGGTGTGCGCAATGCATGGCTAAGCCCGAGTAAGGATTACGAAGTGCCAATCTGGATAGACTTTAACTTTTTTGAAAAACGGCAAGACCACGACTGTGCCTGCGAGGATGAGGAAGAAGAACTGTGCTATGGCAAACTGGGCATAAACCCGGTAAGCGTAGCCGATGCCAAAAAACTGCGAGAAGAAAAGCTGGCCAAAATAAATACCGAACTGGAAGCACTCAACAAAAGGCTGCAAGGCAAAAAAGAGGAACTGGAAAAAGTGCCCTCTGATGCCGATGTTACCATTATTGAAAAGCTAAAATCAATCATTAGCCATTTGCAGGAGCAAATTGATGATCTGACGGATGAGCAAACCGCCGCGTCGGGCACTAATTATGTTGAACCCGAAATTGTGGAGATTGAGGGCCTGTACAACGTAATGGTGGAGTATGAAGAAGATATTATTGACGGCGCACGCCGCGAAGAGATAAGGCAGCAGGTGATAGATCGGCTGGCGGATAACCGTAACCTGTGCGAAGATTTTTTAAGCATCAACGCGGTTGAATACCTTGATTTCGGGATAGGCGCATCCATCGTATTGGAAGAATATGCCGATCCCGACCAGGTGCTGGCGCAAATCTTTTTCACTATTTACAAGTACTTCACCCCATCAATCCCTTTTTACACCATTCAGCAAATGCTGGATAAAGGTTACCAGGTTGATGAGATTTTTGAAGGCCCCGCGCTGGAGCACGGCTTTATTGAAACCACCGATCTGGAACGTACCGATCTGTACCGCGATATTACCCTATCATCCATCATTGCCGAAATATCTAACATAAAAGGCATTAAAGGCATTACTTACCTGCACCTGCCATTTGATGGTGTAAGCGAGGATAAAGCAGTGAAGAACTACTTTTTTGAGTGGGTGAGTTACTTACGTAATGCCGGTATGGTGGCACGTATTCAGCCGGCCATGTCGCAGGTGGTGTTTTGTAAGGAGCGCGATTTTATCAGCTATTTTACCGGGAGGGATGATGACCGTCGCCCCGAAAAAATGCTGAAACAGTTTAAGGATCTGAAAGCCATTGAGCGCAAATACAAACTAATTGGTACGCCCGATGATTTTGAAGTACCCAATGGTGAGTACATGGAACTGGAAGATTATTACCCGGTTACCTACTCCCTGCCCATGACCTACGGCGTAAGCGAGCGGGCCGGTTTACCCGCCAACGCTACCGAAGAACGCAAAACACAGGCTTTGCAATTAGGTGGCTATATGCTGTTCTTTGAGCAGATACTGGCCGATTACCAGGTGCAATTGAACAATTTGCGCGAGCTATTCAGTTTTGACGATACCGTTAAGCAAACTTATTTTACCCGCCCTCTTACCGAAATTGAGAACCTTCAAAACTTGTTAATTGATAAAGGCAATCACGGGGCGGGTAATTTTGATCAAATTTTAAGTGATTTCGCCAAAGTGGTACAAAACCTTGCCGAAACACCTGCTACATATAATGAGCGCCGTAACGCTTTCCTTAACCACATGCTGGCCCGTTTCGGGGAAGATTTGTCGGAGTACGAAGCGCTGACCAAACTGCTTAGCCCCGCCGGAGCCGCCGAACGCCTGATTGGCGATAAGGTACGGATCCTGAAAGATGGTGAATACCAACTCATCAGCAGCGACCGTGGCCGTGCTTATAACTATACCCTCATTGATACCTGGAACAGCGATAACGTAGCCGGTGCCGAACGCCGGATTGGTCGTTTGCTGGGTTTCAACAACAACCAGCAGCGCTCGCTTGCCCCCGAGTTTTTAATATGCGAGCCCTTAATGGAGCAGGACGACCCGACTAAACCGCCGGTACAAAAGATATCTAAAAAAGGTTCGCCGCTTAACGTGGTTAAAATTCTCGACCCGGAGGATAAAACCAAAGTGCTGTTTACCAGCGTAGAGGTGGTAGATGGTTGCTGCACCGAGTTGCTGATGGAAGATATACTGCAACATGCCGACGACCGCATCTACTTTAAATTTAGCGATGAGGTAAAGGCCCGCAGCCGTAAAGCAGCCGGGTTGATAGGCAAATTCTGGTTTGAACTTTATGACAGTGCTGATCCGGCGGAAGCCGTGCTATTGGGTACCAGCGACCAGTTTGGCAAGGTAGAAGAGCGCGATGCCGCCTTTGAAAAGCTGCAAAAAATAATGGAGCAGGTAAACAGTAACGAAGGTTTGCACATAGTGGAGCACATTTTACTGCGCCCTAAACTGGATGAAGTATTGGATGAGAACGACACTACCGAACCGGTAAGCTTTCTGGACATCTGCCTGGATGCTTGCGACCTGGAATCAGTACTGGATGAGGATGTACAGGAGCCTCCCTACAAAAAGAAAATATCGCGCACCCCGGCAGAGAAATGCTATGATGAACTGCCGTGGATATTGCAATACCTGCGCTTATCGCCCGAAACAGAACTGTATGATAAATCGGTGCTGTTTCAAAAGGTGATTCCCGGCGATCCTAACCCAACAGTTTTGAAGTTCAGGAAGTACGAGGATATGGTGCAACGTGTGGCCGACCTTAATGAATTTGGTTCGGAACGGAAAAACTTTGAGATAGTAGCCGATAAGGAAGTGTCGGGTAAATATGGCTTCATCATTCATGGCGATAAAGGCGCTGTACTGGCACAAAGCATCTTCATGTTCAACCTGACTGAAAATAAGGAGGGTGCCGATAACGACCCTTACGATATTGAGAACGAAATAGAACGCCTGCTAAAATACTTTGGCCATGAGATGGACTGGTATTGCAGTCCGCTGGCTTGCGATGGTAATACCGATCCGTATTCGTTCAAAACAACCGTGGTACTGCCTTGCTGGCCAAAACGCCTGCGCAATCCATCGTTCCGTAACCTGGTTGAGAAAACGATACTGGCCGAATCGCCTGCCCATGTGCAAACACGGGTAGTATGGATAGGCATACAGGAAATGCAGCGCTTTGAAAAGGTGTATAAAGACTGGCTGCTGGAAATGGCCCAAACCGAAGTGCCCGATTACGATAAGGTAAACCCGCTGGTTGACGCCCTGAATACGCTTACCCCGTGCGGTGTATGTAATGATGATTGCGACCACGATAATACCTACCAACCTGTAAAGCCGGTAAAAGATGACACACGTTATCAATAGTTTATTGTTTGAAACCCGTTGCCCCGATGAAACGCTGTCGTTCAACCTGCGCTATAACTTCGCGCAAACCTATCAGCAGCAAATAACCGAGGTGATTGATGAGGTGTGCTCACAATATGTTACTGATGATGAGGTGATCCAAATTGATAAGCTGGAACTTGATCTGGGTGTGTTTAGTACCCATACCCTGGGCACCGATTTTAAGAGTGTGCTGCGCGCTACCTTCGAGAAACAACTAAGCCAATACCTGTCAAAATCAGAACCGGCCAAACGGCAGCAGCAAACGCAATTATCGCAAGCGGAAACGTTGGCATACTTTTTACTGAACGGCACGCTACCCTGGTTTGCCAATGAGGATGGCATCGATATCAATGAAATAGCCCAAAAGGTATTGGTTAACCAGGCCAATATGTTCAGGCATTTTTTTTACCAGAACAGGTTCAAAGCCTGGGTTTGGCAACGGGTATTGTTTCAACTCAATCCTGCTTCAAAGCAGTTGGTGATCCATCTCGCGCCTGATTTGAAAAAGGCAGAAGAATTATTTACCGCATGGGTAACCGCTTTAACTAATAAAGTGACGGGGCTAAGCAGCAGTACGATCTTACAGCAGCAACTCGCAGATGTTAGCAATGTAGTGCTCAACAACGCGCAACTCCTGTTTAAGCAGCCTGATGATGTTCAGTTATTGCAGCAGGTATTTGAAAAGCATATAGAGGAAATATTTAAGTCAGATGCCGTTTTAGTAATCCGCTTAAAGACCGAACTTACCGGCATCATTGCCGAAAATGGTTCAACGCATACAGCATCACCAACAAGCAAAGAGCAGGCAGATGAACTGATAAAAGCAGCCATTGCCAATGCCGAATCAAGCGTTTCTTCCACATTCGCGCTTGAATCTGAAACGGCAGATGAGAGAGAGAAGTACGCGGTTAAGTATGCCGGTATTGTGCTGCTGCATCCCTTTTTGAAAACATTTTTTACAAGGCTCAATTTGCTCGATGATAATAACTGGAAGAATATGGATGCGGCTTTCAGGGCCGTGCACCTGCTTAAATATTTAAGTAACGGCGAGCAGGAAGTGCCGGAGTATTCGCTTGTGTTTGAGAAGATACTATGTGGTTTATCGGTAAATACGCCTATCCCGCTTAATGTTCAACTAACTCCCGATGAAACCGAACAGGCTACCATGCTTTTAACGGATGTGATCAGTCATTGGTCGGCATTGAAAAATAGTTCGGTTGATGCCCTGCGCGAAACCTTTTTGAAACGCGATGGCCTCATCACCAAAAAAGAAAACAGCTGGCTTTTACAGGTAGAACAAAAAACTTTTGATGTGCTGCTGGATATGATCCCCTGGGGATACGCCACCATCAGCCTGCCCTGGAACAAGTACCTCCTCTATGTTGAATGGTAATGATAAACGATAATGGAAACAGAAAATAATATAACCACAAATTCAACAGTAAACGCGCTCAACAGCAACGCGGTCACCCTCACCAAAGAGCTCAACTGGTTTGTGGAGGTAATAAATGCCCGGCTGCGCGATTTCTTTTCTGATGAAATATTGTCTGCCACTGCAGACACGCCATCTGTAGCTACAAAAACAGAAAGCAGTAGTACCTTAGATCATGCGCTCATTAACGCGCCCGATCTCACCGAAGATCATTCCATTTACAGCGATTTTGTAGCCTATTACCAGCTTACCACCGATGAAAGATTATTACTGATGCTGGCGCTGGTGCCTTATGTGCAGCCTCACTTGCTCGACGCTTTTTTCGCCATCAATAAACCATTGGTGCGCGGCTATACCGAGTTTGGCGGTGTTAAGGGTAATCGGCATGGCGGCTTTATCCCCACTATTGAAACCGCGTTGTTTTTATTGAGCGGTAATGACCTCGGCAACCGCTTTAAGCTATACCAGCTCTTTGAACCCGACCATGTTTTCTTCGCCCATAATATTTTGCAAATAGACCCGGCTGGCAACAACGAGCCGTTCTATTGCAGCACACTTACCATTACCGAAGAATACATTGACTTTTTTACCACAGGCAAGCTGCGCAAACCACAGTTCAGTCCCGATTTTCCAGCTAAACGACTTACCACCAGTATGGAGTGGAGCGATTTGGTGGTAGATGAATTTACTATGGAACAACTGGATGAGATACGGGTATGGCTGCAACATGGCCAAACCCTGCATACCGATTGGGGTATGGCTAAAAAGATAAAACCGGGTTTCAAAGCCCTGTTCCATGGTTCGCCGGGTACGGGTAAAACACTTACGGCTATGCTGTTGGGTAAGCTGTTCAAGTTGGATGTATACCGTATTGACCTCTCCATGGTGGTATCCAAATACATAGGCGAAACCGAAAAAAATCTCGAAAAAGTATTTAAAAAGGCCGAGAACAAAGGCTGGATCTTATTCTTTGACGAAGCGGACGCCCTGTTTGGCAAACGCACCGGCATATCTGACGCTAATGATAAATACGCCAACCAGGAGATTGCCTACCTGTTGCAGCGGCTGGAGGATTATCCCGGTTTAGTGATACTGGCCAGCAACATGCGTAACAATGTTGACGAAGCCTTTACCCGCCGCCTCAACGCTATTATCCACTTTCAAAAGCCACAGGGGCGCGAACGATTGCGCATTTGGGATTCGGCATTCAGCGCGCAAAGTAATCCGCCGGATAAGAACAACATGCAGCAAATTGCCCATCAGCACGAGCTTTCGGGCGGCTCTATCATGAATGTGGTTCAATATGCTTCGTTGATGGCCTTAAACCGTGGTGATAAAAAAATATCGGTGGATGACATTACCCTCGGTATTAAAAAGGAATTGAAAAAAGAAGGCAAAACCATGTAACCGGCTATAAAATAAACGCTATGCAAACCGATAAAAACATCGCTACAGAAACTTCCGCCGAAAAAGCCGGAGGCAGCAACGCATCAAATATTCAGCGTAAACTATCGGTAGGTGCCGAGAACGACCCGCTGGAGCACGAAGCCGATGCCATGGCCGACAAGGTAATGCGCATGCCCAATACGGCTGCCATACAGCGTAAGTCGGCTTCAGGGCCCGGGCCCGATTATGATGATGAGCGGGTTCGCCTTAAACCATTAGCCAGCCAGATCACCCCATTCATACAAACAAAAAGTAAGGGCGAAAGTACCGTGAGCGATGCCGTATCAGGCCGTATCAGGAGCAGCATGGGTGGCGGCAGTCAAATGGCCGATGGCACTAAGAGCTTTATGGAAAGCAGGTTCGGCACCGGCTTTAGCGATGTAAATATTCATAACGGCGAAGAATCAACTCAGCTTAACCGGTCGCTCAACGCAAAAGCCTTTACGGTAGGCAACAATATTTATTTTAACGAAAGCCAATATCAGCCCGAAACCGAGAGCGGTAAACATTTGCTGGCGCATGAGTTAACGCACGTAGTACAGCAAAAAGGAGGCGCAAACACGGTTAACCGCAAGGTTGATACCTATCGCACCGAAGGAATTGATACCCCGGGTATTGACACCATTGCCGGTAAAGATTACTGGCTGTATGTAGTTGGTGAAAAGTATGATGTAACCTTTGCCCCGAGGATGAATACCAATGTGGAGGAAAAACACGCGGTACTAAGTGCTGCATGGGCTAAGCAACCCGGTAGTGTTGCCGCCGCGTCGGAGATGATCCTGTTAATTCCGGGTACAAACCGCGCCGCGGGATCAAAAACGCTGATGTATAAGGCTGTATTTAAACCTAAAGATGCCACGATAAAGGATGATAAACCGAAGTTGAGTTTTACATTCATTAGTGAAGTAGGTACTGCCGAGGCTGCGCAAGCATTACCGCAGGGTTACAATACTAAGAATCACAATATTGCATTTAATGATTTACCCGAAGACTATTTTGATAAGTTTCCGGATGCCAAGCAGCAAATTTTATACTGGATAGAAAGCAATAAGGCCACTGATCTAAGCAGCGTACTCACGGTAGAAACTACGGTGAAGGCAAAAAGGAAGCTGATCAAATTTAACATAACGGGTACTAAAAACGGTAAAGGTGTTTTTGATGGCACCATAACTTATTTAGGTGAAAATGTAACTGATGCACCTGTATCGGTAGGTTATAACGATAAAGATTATGGCGATCTCGAAATAGAAAAAGCGCAAAAAAACAAAGAGTATAAACTGGGTGCCGTTGATGTAAGTAAAGTGCCTGCGGCAGAGCGTGTTTTTGTAAAATATATGGCGGCTACTTATGCCAAAAAGGGATTAAACAATGCCGAAGTTGATGTAATAATACCTATCGATACAAAAAAAGTACTTTACACTTTCAGGTACATTAATAAAACCAACGATGTTGAGGTAGAACGGATTGGCGAACTGGGTAAGGATGTAAGTTTTAGCGGTGTATCTATCCAAAACGCGGCCGGTTTCGCGGCAGCCAATACTGATGCGGCTACCCTAAAAACATGGCTGGGGCAACGCTACAAGGGCTTAACTATTAAGGGTAACACTCAGGCTGATATTATTAAAGAGGCCGATACCCAATTGCAAAAAGAGGCAGGAACCGCAGCATGGTTCAACAAAAACTATGGCATGTCTGTACTCGACGGTACGGAGGGGGCCGATAGGTGGCAGAAAACCCATGGCTGGACAGAGCCGCAAACTTGGGGTATGAAAGATTTTACCACTGCCGAATTAATGCTTTTAGAGCAGGCCCTGCAAGCACAAAGCCAGCCTATGTTAACTGCCTTAAAAGGCGTGAAGTTTACCCGGCAAAACAATGAGCGCGATAAAAAAGGGACATCAACCAATAGCGATACCGCAGGGTTTACCGCCGGTAATACCAGCGAACGGACAATAACTATTTACGACAGGTTCAATCTTTCTGAAAATATCATGTTCGTTGGCGATAAGTCGAAAGTGCATAATACCAGCCTGATGACTATAGTGCACGAAATGGGTCATGCCGTAAGTTTTGGTCAAACAGGGGTTGAAGCCGCGTTTAATGCTTTTGTGAAAAAGAATAACATTCCTGCTGTTACCGCTTATGCAGGTACTAAGGTAAATTCAGAATCATTCCCCGAAGCTTACGCGTTGTTTCATTTAGATCCCAACTGGATGAAGACTAATATACCGGCTATGTATACCTGGTTTGAAACTTTAAGCACCAGCGGCAAAGCGCCATAAGTAAGAGCATAAGATAGCCGGATGTAAAATAAAATAATCTAAGTTAACCGTTCAACAGCAAGCAAATGCACGAAAACGCCACCCTCGCCAAAACACCCCAAAGCACACCCGCTGCTGTGGCTAACCAGGTTGTGCCCGTGCAGGAACAGGTAGAACAGGAGCCGAATTTAATGCAGTTACTACCTGTACAGCTAAAGCTTGCCGTTGGCGCGCCCGATGACCCGCTGGAGCAGGAAGCCGATAGCATGGCCGACAAGGTGATGCGCATGCCCGACACACCGTTTATACGACGCAAATCATCTGAAACAAAAGAAGGCTATGATGACGAGATGGTTAGGCTTAAACCACTGGCCGGTCAAATTACACCATTTATACAGGCAAAAGGCAATGGTGATTCAAAGACTGTAGGTAGTTCACTTTCAGGGCAAATAGAGTCGGGCATGGGAGGTGGCAACTCACTATCAGGTGAGGGCAAAAGCTTTATGGAGAACCGCTTTGGCACCGACTTCAGCGATGTGAAAATCCATAACAATGGTGAATCGACCCAATTAAACAGGCAACTTAATGCCAGGGCATTCACCGTAAGCAATCATATTTATTTTAACGAAGGCGAATATCAACCCGAAACCGATACCGGCAAGCGCCTGCTGGCACATGAGCTGACCCACGTGGTGCAGCAAACGGGTAGTGCAGGTATTGATAATCAAACCATACAGCGTACGCCTTATCCATCGGCAGATAGCATTAGCCAGCAACAGATGAATGCTGGCAGGCGAAGCCGCGAGTTATTGTCGAGGTCGTTTTTTGATTGGGCGGTAACGGATAGCGAGGCACGTGAGGTATTGCATATTATGCAAAGGTTGCACCCCGAGGCTTTTTTATGGGTAAGAATGGCTATGCAAATGCGGGGCGATTGGCGCACATTTGTAGAGGAATTACCGGAAGAGGATCACCCCGCTTTACAGGAGCTGTTTCAAAATGTTGATTTTAACGGCGGGTATATTTTACCGGGAGACGATATCCGTTTAGAGATATCAACAAACGGGCATATCGACAGAGATTTTTCTTTAGATTATAACGTTACACGTGCCGGTGTAGAGCTTGTATATGTCAATCAGCCAGTTGAAATAGCGGGCTTATTGCCGCAGGAAGCCGCTAACAGAATTGCAAGGGCTTATATTGATGGCCAGATATTTTTTGAACCCATAGTAAGGTTATTGGTCACAAGGCGTGGCGCGGCCTACGCGCCACGTATGGGCAGTACCAGCCAAAGCCTGTGGGTAAGTTCTAATATTACAATCGATAGAAATTCGATAGAAGTAAGGCGGCGCGACAGGCAACGGGCTTTCATGAATTACATTAATCTTTCATCGTTAAGTGATGAGCTTTCGGTAAATGCCAGGCTGCATTACTACCACTGGATAGAACAGCATATTAACCAACCCGATTTTTTTACGATAGAGCCACCTGAAGCCTGGAGCCTCGCCTTAAGGCAAGCTTTAACACCGCCGCCGGCTTCGCCACTACAGCCGTTTTTGGATATGATGCACCGCATGTCGGCCCGTGCGCATGCTGCTACTGACGCCGCCGAACGGCAAACGCTCAATGATTCGTTAAGCAGGTATATAGCCTGGTTGGACGCGCACATGGCCGATCCGCAGATAACCCGGTTTGATCCTGTTGCTATATGGACAAGCATGTACTCACAATCGTTTCAACTAAGGGTACATACCGAACGTGAAAGATATTTGCAGGAGCGTGAACAGGAACGGCGCGATTCACCGGAAGCACAACGCCGCCGGGAGGCCAAATTTCAAGAGTTTTATGAGCTGGCTCAGCAATTATGGGGATATCGCGCGCGTACCTTTCCTTACAGGATCCCTATTCCATCAGAAGGGCGCGATATTTTGGTATGGGATGATGGCCGCCAGGCTGTTTTTAGCGACGTGGCCAATCAGTTAATGAATTGGGCTACCGCTCATATGTTTGATGATAACTATACCTCAACTATTCCAACGGTTGTTTTGAGTGATATTTTACGGGGTGGTGATTTTGAAGCCCGCTTGCGCCAGGCTTCAACACAGCCTTTAGTACACGAATCTATCGACAGGCACGAAATTATCGGTTCGAGGGTTTTTGCATCATTTGGACAAACGATTGGTACAGGGTTGCTGGTAGTAGGCTTGATAGGTGCCGCGGTTGGTTTAGGTATAATTACGGGCGGCGCGGCTTTGGTTGTAATAGGGGGCATTGCCGCTTATGCCGGTGTAAGTTCATACCTCGAACGCCGCGAAGAAATTGAAAGATCGCATTATGAAGTACCTATCCCCATGACTATGCTTGCTTCGGTAGGCGATATTGTAGGTTTATCGCAGCTAATAGAAGGTATTACCGGCGAAAGAATAGACTCGGGCAGGAGGCTCAGCAGTATTGAACGGTCGGATCAGTTGGGTGTAGGCGGCGGTAGCGCGGTGTTATTACTGGCCGGGAGCAGGGCCTTCAGGGGAGGGCGCAGCCTGGGGCATAGCATGGGCGAGCGAATTGGTGTTCCTCCGCGATTAAGCACACCTGCAACGCTGCCATCGGGACCTGAAGGTAATGTAAGGTTTCCGGGGAGAGCTACCGCTGCCCGGCCTGTTATTCCGCAATCAAGTGCCAGAATGGGCGGCCTGGTTGAGCAGGTACGCAACGCCCTGCCGCAAGATATAAGGGTTGGGTTTGATATATGGATGGAAGAGATCATAACCAATGGCGGCGATCCGCAGAATGTTTTAGGGCGGATGCCTGCTGCACGCCGTATTAACATAGCAACAACAAGGGCTCAAGGCTTTACTGCACAGGTAGCGGAAGCCGCGCGGTTAGAAACCCAACGGGTAAGAGCTATGGATAACCCGCTGAACCCGGAATTGCCTAACAATCGCAGAGTAGGGAACATTGACATCTCTTATAATGAAACGCCGCCATCGGCTGCGGAAATAAGGCAGGCGCAGGCTATATTTGACCGTACCGGAGAGCCAATACGTTTATTTGGCGATACCGCAAGCGGTATTAATTATCCCGGTATTGATGGGACTATCGGTAACCCGCCAAGGCCGTTATCATTAAAAGCCGGGGCGATGGAAGCAGGCGCCAATTATGCGCGATGGGCGGCGGAACAGGCTTATTCGGCCGCGCAGGCACATGGTTATACACATGTTGAGGTACATATTGAAATGCCCGGCAAAACAATGGCCGAAATACGGGCAGGCTGGGATGCTGCACCAACACAACCCGGGCAAACGGCAGGAGGGCCTTATTTTGATGCGAGCCAAACCATAGCGCGCATTATCATAGCGGCATCCGATGGGGTAATTAATATGAACACACCTCCAACAGGGCCTGTTCCGCCGGTAGGTGTAAGGGTAGAAACAGGCAGGCGCGATGATGCCCGTATTCCATAATAAATACGTAAACGAGTGCTTAGATGATTGTCTTCAAAACCATCTTCTCAAATTCATGTTACAATAATATCCGCATCTCTTAATGTATATGAACCTCGCATGCCATAGGAGGGCGATCATTTTATAAACATGGATTTTACAATAGAAACAAAGGATCTTATCAGCATATTAATGTCGGTAATATGTGGTGGTATAATAGGTTTAGAGCGGGAGTACAAGCATAAATCGGCGGGGTTTCGCACTATTGTACTTATCACGCTGGGTTCCACCATATTTACTATCGCGTCGCGGCATGGCTTAAAGTCGGATGATCGGATAGCGGCAAATATTATTACAGGTATAGGTTTTATTGGTGCCGGTGTGATCTTTAAAGATCAATTCTCTGTAAGAGGGTTAACAACTGCCGCCGTTATCTGGACATCGGCCGCCATCGGCATGACGGTGGGTATAGGTTACCATGCCCTGGCGTTGCTGTTAACCGTTGTTACCATGTGCATATTACTGCTGATGAATCGTGTTGAAAAGATGGTGAGCCTGTTGCAAAAGCAGCGGCGATTGAACGTTACCTTCCGCACGGCCGACTTTGAGCAGGTAAAAAACCTTGAAGAAATGTTGAGCAATAAACAACTGATTGCAGATCGCTTGCAGGTAAGCAAAGATCAGGATACGCTTACGGTGGTGTGGCACATATCCGGCAAGAAAGCCGTATTGTTATCTCTCAACGAAGTTCTTGCCGATATGCCCTCGATTATCAGTTTTAAATAGTGCTTTATGCCCGGTTCAATTAGGGAACACCAATACCGGCACATGCACGTGAGCAGGCAGTATGTGTTTGATCGTTCCGTTCAATAACTCCCTGAAATGGTATTGATGATTCACTAAAGCGATCAGGTTGGTATCCATGGCATGTACCATAATATCTACCGCTTTATGTATATCGCGTTCTTTAATATTATTGAAGAATAAATTATCGTATTTAACATAGCGGCTTACACCATCGCTGAAAACCTCAGTGGCATATTGCTGATCCATATCGGGCAATCCATCGGCAGGTAAATGGGCTATTTGGATACCTGCCTGGTAAGGTTTCGCCAGGGCCGAAAGGTACCTGACAACGGGCAGTTGGCAATAACGGAGGTCGGCGAGATAGCTTACCGTTGAAAAATCGGTAGTATGGCAGTCCTCTGGGATAAGCATCAGCGGGCACCGTACTTTGTTAAGAATGGTATGTATGTTTAATTGGGGGATAGCGTTATCAACATTAAGCGCGTTAACTATCATCCAACTATCATGCTGAATAATGAGCTGTGATAATTCCTGCTCAGAAATATTGTGGGCGTCAATGTATTCCGTTGAGGGTTGAAACGTGTGCGGAGTAACTTCGGAATGATAATGTACCGGATGCAAAGTCTCGGTAATATCACGTTGAGGTCTGCCTGCCACCAGTACTTTTTCCTGTACTGTACCGGCAACGCTAACGGGGTTAACGTTAGCGATAAGCAGATTGGCCTCTATCCGGGCGGCCATATTCCGGGCAAAACGGATAACCTGCTGCGCATGCGCAGAGTTATCATTGATAACGAAAATGTTTTTCATACGGGGTAGCTTGAGAATACATATCTAACGCCAAACTACCGGCATTTGTGAGCAGCAAATTAAAACCTGACCAATGGTTGACAATAGGCAGTATTATCGTGTCGTTTTACCCTGAAAAGTGGTTCTATAATCTATTTAATGGGTTTTTCTCATAAATAGTATCGCTGACCATTATGCTGATTTATCGAGTATAGTAACCATTTTGATGGCGTTGATTATCGCCTCACAGGTTCAACTATATTAATCCCCTCTTCGCCTGCAATTATCGCTTTTGATGCCATTTGGTAAAACAACGAATGCTCAACCACGCCGGGCAGCATCTTAATGTGTGTGTTCAGTTGGCTCAGGGCGGGCAATTGTTTAAAATGCACGTCGAGCAGCATATTGCCATTGTCAGACATTACTGCGCCATCCTTTTGGGTTCCGGTACGCAGGTTGATGGTAATATCCGCGAAATCGTTGGTCAATCGCTTAATTACCACTTGCAGGGCAGCAGGTATTACCTCTATCACCAATGGGTAAGTGGTGTCTAATTCCGGAACAAATTTGGAGTTATCACCGATGATGATAAACTCGCGGGCCATGGAGGCCAGTATCTTTTCGGTAGTGTGGATACCGCCGCCGCATTTCAGGGCATTCAATTGGGTATCGAACTGGTCGCAGCCGTCAAAATAAATATCAAGGCTGTTAACCAATCCCGGCGATTTAACATTTAAACCATGCCCGGCCAGCAACACCGTAGTTTTAAACGATGAAGAGGTAAAACTAAGCGTACCCGACAGTTCGCTATCCGCAGCTAATAAATTAACGAGGTGAGCAATGGTAGTACCTGCCCCTAAACCTATGGTTTGATTTGGTTTTATCAATTTCAACGCTGCTTTGGCAGCTTCCAGTTTATGATCTGTCATGGTGGTAATATAGTTATCTGTCAACAAAACAGCGCAAAATGTAAATAAATAGTTAGCTAAAATAAAACTTCGAGGCGTTGATAGCCCTTACCTTAAGAGCCGACTATTCCGAATCGGAAAGATAAGCTACCAATTGTTTTATGTATTTGCATTTATAGCTTCCGGTTGCTTACATTTGCGGGCATAACAATAAAACGCTCAATCATTTGCGCCATGTAATCGTGTCAATAATTCATTTTTAAATGAAACTTCCCCATCCCCGGGGAGGCTGTGACGCTTATTATCTTTTATTTTAATTTTTATAACATGGCTATATCGCAAAAATATGGTCGTACGTATCATTATCCGTTTTCGCCCGGTACAACCAGCGACGATCGTATACAACACGACTATTGGGAGCATTTACAAAAAATACCCACATTAATACATACAGAAAAACTCGACGGTGAAAATAATTGCCTGTCTAAACACGGTGTATTCGCCCGTTCGCACGCGGAACCAACTACATCCCCATGGACGGAAAGTTTACGCCGCTACTGGCAACTTGTAAGGCACGATCTGGGTGAGCTGGAAATCTTTCTGGAAAACCTGTACGCTATACATTCTATTGAATACCGCAACCTCGCACATCATTTTTACGTGTTCGGTATCCGCGAGAACGATAGGTGGCTAAGCTGGGAAGAAACCAGGTTTTACGCCGCGATGCTCGATTTGCCAACAGTACCGCAATTGGGTATTGTAAAGCCCGACAATGATAAAATTGCTTTTGAAAAGAACGCATTGACTTTGGCACAAAGCATTGGTTTATTGCAACCGCATGATGCAATTACCGGGGCGCCGGTAACTATGGAAGGTATTGTGAGCCGGAACGCCGATGGTTACCATGTTGACGATTTTGCACATAACGTATTCAAGTATGTACGCAAAGGGCATGTGAAAACCGATCAGCATTGGACACGTAACTGGAAACGTGCCCCGCTAAACAACGAAGGGAGGGTTTATGTGGACGGTAAGTGAAAATAAAAATTGGGATTTTTTGCAGCAGCGTTTTAATTGGGTTGCCCGCATGGATGGTGTACCGCAAGATGCCATTTACCATGCCGAAGGTGATGTGGCCATACATACACAAATGGTGCTGGCTGCTTTACTGACCGAACCTGCCTTTCAGCAGCTTAATGTGCAAGCGCAGGAAATACTTTGGGCGGCCGCTTTACTGCACGACGTAGAGAAATACAGTACCACGGTAATGGAAGCCGATGGGCGCATAACCTCAAATGGGCATGCACGCAAAGGAGCAGATACGGTGCGGCGCGTGCTTTATCGTGACGTGCCTGCTCCGTTTGCCATACGCGAGCAGATAGTTGGCCTGGTGCGTTATCACGGTTTGCCGCTTTGGGTTTTTGAAAAGCCCGATCCTGCAAAAGCGCTGGTAATGGCTGCCGCCGAAGTAAATACACAATGGCTGGCGCTATTGGCCCGTGCCGATGTAAAAGGGCGTATCTGTAACGATATGGATGACCTGTTATTTAAGGTTGATTGTTTTGAAGCATTTTGCCAGGAACAGGGTTGCTGGGGCGTTCCGCGTGCATTTTCATCTGATGATGCACGGTATGTATTACCTGCAACATCAGGATGTATACCTTGATTATGTGCCTTTTGATAAGTCGGCGGCCGAAGTTATTTTGATGAGCGGTTTGCCGGGTGCTGGTAAAAATACATTTATCAGCAAACATTACCCGGATATGCCGGTGATTTGTTTGGATGATATCCGTAACCGGTATGGAATATCGCCGACTGATAAAGCAGGCAACGGCAGGGTAATACAGGAAGCTAAAGAACAGGCAAGGGTTTTTCTGCGGAAACACCAGCGCTTTATTTGGAACGCGACCAATACTACCCGACAAATGCGTACGCAATTAATAGAGCTATTTACTACTTATAAAGTAAGTGTGCGTATTGTTTATATTGAAGTACCCTATACGAAACTACTACTGCAAAACGGCAGCCGTGAGGCAGCAATACCGTTGAATGCATTAGAAAAACTCATAGATAAGCTGGAAGTGCCCGGCCCTAATGAAGCGCACGTGGTACAATACCAGGTGCTTTAAATATTGTTTAAAAAGCCGGTTCTTTAATTAAGGGACCGGCTTTTTAAATTTATGAGGTGGGGAAAACGAGGTAAATCGGACTTAAACAAAGTCATCATCCAATCAAAATATATTACAGTTTGGCAATTTGTTCGGGGTACAAAACCTAATATGTACTTTTGCCTGTCAACACGGTAGATATTATAGATAAAAAGGTATACATAATGAATGACGATTTTTACAGTCAGTTAGTTGAAAAGGCACCCGGTACTAAGGTAATTCCGCCTAACGCGGTTATTGCTGCCTGGGCGCAAAGCATCATTCATCTTTTATATCCGGAACATGCCGGGCAGGTGTTCAACTCTGTCGACGATGTAAAACAGCATGTGGCTGCGTTAGAAAACGAGCTTGCCGGGTTTATATTAACCTGCAACAAACAAACCGACGAGCCATGCCGCAGTTTAGCCACACAGTTTTTTGAAGGACTGGAAGAGCTTTACCGTTTACTGAATACTGATATACAAGCCATTTATAACGGCGACCCCGCCGCGCGCAGCGAGTTTGAAGTAATACGTACTTATCCCGGTTTTTATGCAATTTGCTTTTACCGCATAGCGCATTTGTTGCATGATTTAAATGTGCCTTTTGTGCCGCGGATCCTCACCGAGCACGCGCATTCCAAAACAGGTATCGATATTCACCCCGCCGCTATCATAGGCGAGTATTTCCATATAGATCACGGTACGGGCATTGTTATCGGCGAAACCTGCACCATTGGCCGTTATGTAAAACTGTACCAGGGCGTAACCCTTGGCGCGCTTAGCGTGCGTAAAAATATGGCGGGCACTAAACGTCACCCTACGGTGCAAGATCGTGTGGTGATCTACTCCGGGGCTACCATTTTGGGCGGCGACACCGTGATAGGGCATGATAGCATCATCGGTGGCAACGTTTGGCTTACCGAAAGTGTTGATCCCTTTGCAACGGTATACCATACCCCCATGATCACCGTAAAAAATACAACTGAAACCCATTAATACGATAATAGTATGGCCGGAATAATCGATCTGATAGGCAATACCCCAATGGTGGAGATCACCAAGCTTAACCCTAACCCCAACGTGCATATTTATGCTAAGCTGGAAGGTAATAACCCCGGCGGCAGTGTTAAGGACAGGGCATCGCTGAACATGATCCGCAGCGCTATTGAAAGGGGCGAAATAAAACCGGGCATGCGCCTCATCGAAGCTACCAGTGGCAATACCGGCATAGCGCTGGCCATGATAGCCCGCTTGTTCGATCTGGAGATAGAGTTGATTATGCCATCAAGCTCAACCCGTGAGCGTACACTTACTATGGAAGCTTTCGGCGCTAAGGTGACATTGCTGGAGAACATGGAAGTTTGTCGCGATTATGCTGAAGAAAAAGGCGCTACCGATGGCTATTTCCTGCTCAACCAGTTTGCCAACGAAGATAATTACCTGGCGCACTACAAAACAACCGGTCCGGAGATATGGAACGACACACAGGGTGGCATCACCCACTTTGTAAGCGCAATGGGTACTACCGGTACTATAATGGGTACTTCAAAATACCTGAAAGAACAAAACAGCGATATTCAAATAGTGGGCTGCCAGCCCGAAGAAAACTCATCCATCCCGGGTATCCGCCGCTGGCCGGAGGCTTATCTGCCTAAAATATATGATCCGGCAAGGGTCGACAGGGTGATGGACATTTCCGAAACCGAAGCAACCCTAATGGCTCGCGAATTAGCCAAAGTAGAAGGCGTATTTGCCGGGATGAGTACCGGCGGCGCATGTTCGGCAGCTATCCGCCTTGCTAAAGAGCTAACCGAAGGCACCATCGTATTTATAGCCTGCGATCGTGGCGACCGATATTTAAGCAGCGAGTTATTCGGGTAGGAGATAAATACTATAAAGGTATTTTCCAGGCCAGGTCGAGGCTGATGAGGTGCTCATACTTGCTTGTGTTGTGCGCGCCTATGCCTATAAAGCTTGGTCGGTATATAAGGCCTAAATTGAATGTTTTGCCAATTTGCCAGTAGCCTGTAAATAATAGGCCCAAAGCATAATTGGTTTTATTTATATGTGGTAGTGCCGTACTTGTCGAATCTCTCCCCTGGTATTGTATCCACATATTTTTGCTGTATGATAAGCCATATCCCAACGAAAAGCGGTTGATCTTGTGGTTATTATCCAGCCCGATCCATAGTGTTCGCATATCCCGATACCCGCTGCCCCTTCGAATTGCTGCAGGTACAGGTGCCATGAAATCTATTGCGCCGCCTGCTGTGAGGCTGATAAACTGCTTTTGGCTATGGTAATAATCAAGCCCGAGTGAGATTCCTATAAAGCCGGTGTTTGATTTTACGCCTTCGTTTTTTGGCTGCAACCTAAATATGTTTACGTAGGGTAAAGAAAAATGCAGCAGCAAGTCCCCTTTCCTGGATGGGGGCGGTAAGGTAGTATACCTTAATGAGGTATCTCCCGGTTCAATGTATATATTGGATGGGTAAGTATATCGTTTAGGATTGTTTTTTACCAGCAGGCCCGATCCTAAAAAAGCCATATCGGCATAATAAGCAAAAGATGTTGCAGGTTGAATATTTATCGCTTGTTTGCTGCTATCCGTAATCACGGTTATCCTTAATGGCTTGTTGGCTTTTTCAACCGTAAATTTTGCTTTGTTACGCTTGGTGGTAACCAATGTTTTGTTTACAATAACAGTTGCAGGCTTTACTGTATGTACAGTAAAGGTTTTGGTACGCTCCTCAAGCATCGTAGCGCACGATGAAAATAACAGGCAGCTGATAGCAGGCGTAAATGTATTTTTTATAAAGTGACTAAGCCGCATTGTGACATAGCTTTTGGGTGTCGCTAATATAAAAGGTTTTCGCTGTAAATAATTGAGGATGTAATCGGTATCTGTATTGTTAATTAAGGGTCTTGCCGGCATCAATTTAAGCTGAAATCCTTGTCAAAATCATTTTAAAAGCTATTTTTGGTTTCTATATATAGATTAAATTCCTATTTGGAGACGAAAAAATAAAGCGTTCACATTTGTAATCAAAATGGATAATAAAGAGGCAAATAACGGGTCGATGATAGCAAAATCGATGGAGGTGCTGGAGTTACTGGCGGCTCACCCTACGGGCTTAACGCTGCAAGAAATGGTGAGTTTGCTGAAATATCCGAAATCATCGGTATACAAAATAGCCAATACGTTGTATGGGTTAAATTACCTTGGTAAGGAGCTGGATAGCCTGAAGTACTACCTATCACGCAAGTTGCTGATGCTGGGGCTTTCGGCGGTGAGCGGCTATGATATTATTGAGCGCTCAAAAGAACACATGATCAGGCTGCGTGATGAAATTGGCGAGTCGATAATGATTGGTACCCTGTTAGATAAGGAAGCCATACTGCTGCACCAGTACCAGGGCACCATAGATTTTGTTTTCCTGCTGAAACAGGGCATGCGTTTCAGCCTGCATTCTACCGCGCCCGGTAAGGTATTGCTGGCCTTTTTGCCGCCAAAAGAACAAAAGGATAAGATAGATAATATTGAGCTCGACGAGATCAACGAATATACCATTACCGACAAAGATGTGCTGCGCAAGGAGCTGGCGAAGATAGTCCACGACGGTTACGCGGCCGACATCAACGAAACCGTAATGGGGGTACACTGCGTTGCCGCACCCATATTTGACGAAACCAATAACGTGATTGCCTGCGTATGGACCTCCGGTCCGGCAGGCAGGCTGCCCGAAGAGCACATTCCGCATATAGCCCGGCAAATAGTTGACTGCGCTATGGCTATATCGTACAACATTGGCTACAAAAAACAAAAATGATCAACCCGAAACATAAATCGTAAACAATAATAAATCAATCAACAAAAATGAAAAGAACAAGAAATCTATTAGTAGGTATGCTTGCATTAGGCGCTGTGCACACGGCATCGGCACAAAGTTTAGATAAGATGCAGTGGTTTAACGAACCCGAAAAATGGGATATCAAAAATAACGCGTTAACCATGACTGTAACGCCGCAAAGCGACTACTGGCGCATATCACACTATGGTTTTACCGTTGACGACGCGCCGTTTTATTATACCACCTACGGCGGTGAGTTTGAAGCCAAAGTAAAACTAACCGGCGGCTACAAAGCCCGTTTCGACCAAATGGGCCTGATGATTCGTGTTGACCATGAGAACTATATAAAAACAGGTGTGGAATTTGTTGACGGTAAGTTTAACGTAAGCACCGTAGTAACCCACCACACCAGCGACTGGAGCGTAACCACACTGGACAAAGTTCCGCCTTTCATCTGGATAAAAGTAGTGAGACGATTGGATGCCGTAGAGATATTTTACTCGTTCGACGACGTAACCTACATCATGACCCGCAACGCCAACTTGCAGGATAACCACCCGGTACAAGTGGGCCTGATGGCAGCTTCGCCGGATGGAAAAGGTTTCGAGGCCAAGTTTGAAAATTTCAAAGTAAAACACCTGGCAGATCAGCGCCGTTTAGAGTGGCTTAAAAAACACGCGGAGTAAGCCGCTTCGTTAACTCATATAACAAGGGGGGATGCTATAATTAGTATTCCCCTTTTGTTATTTATATGGAGTTGTAATGCTTTGATAGTTAGTTGATAGTGTTTTTTATTGAAGAAATATTTTTTCTTGCAAGTGTAAAGAAATTACTATTTTGTGCAGCAAATACAGTGGCTGATAACCCCTGCCTGTAAACGATCTTTTTTTAAGAAGAATTACCCCGAAAGTTCTGCTCGTAAAGTTTATTGATGAACAATTTTTAAAAGAAAGTGTAATGGCTGATTTAAAGTCTCGAACTTCGCTTACGGACGAGTATATCGTAAACGGGGGAAACGGCGAGGTGATCATTGACCTTATAATAGGGGCGATGGGGCAATCCGGTATCTCAATAATAAAGCTGGATGGCATTGTGCTGGCCGATGAGATCATCGGCTCGCTCGTTGGGTTTGTGGTAGGTACTAATAAAGAGGTGGAGAACAAGTTCCTCACGGTTACTACTATTATTACAGATGTGAGTAAGGATAGCGATGTAACAAGTCTTGATTTTGCGATAAGGGGCGGTAACCAGCCCTTTAAGGCGAAAATGGAGCGGGCAGTACAAGGCGAGGGCGATTCGGTAGCTTATGATATTGACATTTTCTTTCACCAACAGCTGTTATGAAAAAGATATTTATCCTGTTTGTTATCATAGCCGCATGGTCAAATCAATTATTGGCACAGGGCACGCCTATTGATACCACCGTTAATTTAGATGTGCTGAAGTCGCCGGCCTCGCCCGCGTTCAATATGTTGGGTTTAAGTCCGAGTGATGTTGAACGGCCTACAGATGTTAACGCCTTTGCCCTCTCCTTACAAAACTCAACCAAAAATTTTACCACCTTACCCAATAGTTACGCGGTTGAAATCGCTCCCGTTTACATCGTAAAAAAGAGCCTTATCAGTTTAGATAAGTTCAATTCAACAAAGTTTGGCGATGTGTTCTTGCAGAGCCTGGTACTCTCCATCGGTTATACACATGTTGGGCCCGAGGGGATGGAAGATGTTGATAGCCTGCGTCAATCAAAAATGGGGATAGGCATCAAGTTTGCAATAGTAAGGCCTAAGTTTTCGGCTAAAACAAGCCAAACTTATAACGACCTCATAGCACAGCAGAAGGTACTGTTAAAAGATTACCTGAAAATAAAAGGAGAAAACCCCGATGCTAAAGAGCTGCAACTCACCAAAGATTCGATAAAGGCCCTGTTTACAACGCCTATGGATGCTGAAAAGCGTAAAAGCGAACTGGAGCGGTTAAACTTAAAACGTGCTGCTTTAGTAGAGAGTATTAACGAGACCGGTAATACCCTTCTGGCAGATCGTGAAGCGTTCAATACTGTAAAGAAGATAGCCAGCGACTTTAAGATAGAACGTATCGGCGCTTTCCTTGATTTTTCGGCAGGTATGGTGCTCGATTTTCCCGACGATCGCTTTAGCAACAGCACCGTTAGCAAAGCGGGCGCGTGGTTAACCGGTGGATACGAGGGCGGCAATAACGGCCTTTCAATTATGGGTATAAACCGTTTCCTGTTTCAGCCCGATAAGGTATTTGCCGATGACAACGATGTGCTGGCCATCAAAAATATCTCAACATACGATGCGGGGTTAAGGCTGTTGTACAATGGTTTGGCCGGGCGGTTTGTATTAAGTACCGAGGCTATTTATCGCAGCGTGATCTCAAAAAGTACCATAGATCCTTCGTGGCGGTTAGTATTTAATACCGAGTACGATATCGGCACGAACAAAAAGATCACCTTTGCCTTAGGCAGAAATTTCGACGGCACAACCACCAAAGGCGGCAACCTGATAGCCGCGCTCAATTTTATAAGTTCGTTCGGTTCGGCACGTAAAATTTCAAACTGAAGTTAGCCCGGTATACATTTTATACAACACAAGAGCCGCCTTCTGTTGCAGAAGACGGCTCTTGTGTTGTGTAATGATTAATCGCTTATTTCGCAGGATAAGGCAAGCTCTTTTTGCGCGTCTAAAGCTTCAAGGCGCGCTACTAATGAGGCCCGCATATCAGTATAAGCATCACGGCCAAGCGCTAATCGCCTTGGCACAGGGCTCACTTCTACACTGTTTATAATTGCCTCCACAGATTTGTTTACATCGCCATTTATCGGGAAATCGCCGTTGGCTATGGCCCGGCGTACATCGTGGGCGGGTGTGTTCTCGTAGGCTTCAATAAACGGTGCTTCTACCATCGCGGTAGCGAAAGATGTTTTATGCGCGCCGGGCTCTACAATGGTAACACCAATGTTAAACGGAGCAACCTCTTGTGCCAGGGTATCGCAAAAACCTTCAACCGCCCATTTGGTGGTGTGGTAGTAGCTGAAGTTAGGATAGGTAGTTTGGCCTCCGGCCGATGATAGCTGTAAAATGCGGCCGCCATCTTGTTTGCGCAAATGCGGTAATGCCGCGCGGATCACCTGTATGGAGCCAATAATATTGGTGTCTATCTGATGGCGTATCTGCTCGTCGTCAGCCTCTTCTGCGGCGCAGAAAAGCGCGTACCCGGCATTGTTAACAATGATATCAATGTGGCCTAACTCTGCAAAGGCTTTGTTTACTACGCTTTTTACAGCGGCAGTATCGGTAACATCCAATGTGGCTATCCAAAGCTGGTCGGCATATTGGGTTTTAAGATCGTTCAGCGCATCGGCCTTGCGTACGGTAGCTGCCACGCGGTGGCCTTGTTCTAATAATTTTTCGGTAAGTACGCGCCCTATGCCAGACGAGGTACCGGTTATGAACCATGTTTTCATTAAGATTATTTTTATTATTTAAATTACTTCACAAAAGTATCGGCCCGCATATCTTCCGTTTAGCCTTAATCAAACCATTGCTGACGTAAATCAAACCATCTGCCGTAAAGCCGTTGGTATTTGCCCCGTATGTTTACGAAATGCCTGCGTAAAATGCGTAGGCTCATCAAACCCCAAACTATAACTTATTTGGCTAACCGACCAATTGGAGTGCAGTAACAGCGCGCGGGCTTCCTGCATTATGCGTTCGGTTAATAACTGCGTGGTGGTTTTGCCTGTTACGGTTTTAAGCGCGCGGTTTAAGTGATTGGTATGCACGGCCAGTTTATCGGCAAATGCCTGTGGCGTGCGCAAGTGTAATTGCTGCAATGGTGTAACTAAGGGGAATTGATCTGCCAGTAAGGTTTTAAACGCTTCCGTAAGGCGGTCGGCGGCTGTTTGCGCGTGCGTTTCTGCCTGCGGTTCAAGTTTGAGAGCACCATGGATGCACTCCAGTACATATAAAAACAACAGGTCGTATTTATGCGGGTAATCTGATGATTGTTCTGCAAGCATTTTTTGAAACATAGCGGTAAATAGCTCTCGTTCTTTCAGGTCAAGGCGAAATACAGATTGGCCATTAGCATTGAAAACCGACCAATCAGCAGGGCGGTGATAAGTATGCAGGGGCAAAAAATCGTCGGTAAACATGCAACTGTAACCACCGCATGTACCGGTGTGCACTTCCCAGCGGTAGGGTACCTCGCAATTGGTGAAAATCAACGCGCATGCTCCCGGTTCAATCAAATACTCTTTATCCAGATAATAATAGCTGGCATGGCCTGTTATCAGCGAAATCTTATAAAAGTCTTTACGGCTGTAAACTGTTGTAGCCGCTATATTTTCGTGGGTAAAGTCATCAAGCCGCAAGGCAACAAAATGCCCGCCGCTTTGCCGCCAGGTTTGCTGCGTTATCGGAAACGAAGGCGAATAATCGTCAAGTGTTTGTTGTTGAACCATAAACAAAAGTAGCTATCATTAAATTAAAAGCGCTTACGGTTATGGTAATATTACTGTAAGCCTCTGCTACTTCCCGCCCTTCACAAACGTTTCAAATTTCAACACTCCATGCTCATTTGCCTTAAAAGTTTTACCATCATCGCTGCTTGTTAATGCGTTGCCGCCGGTAAAGTTGGTCAGGTCGCTTAGGGTAACGCCGTAGCAACCCGTTGTGGCGGCCGATTTTAATACAATCACATACTTCGTGCCTTTCTTTACCTTCAAATTTGGCTTTACGTAAATATTTTTAGCCGACCAGCCGATAGATTGATCCGCTATGGTTTCACTGTACAAGGCCTCGCCAGTCGGTTGCGAATTGCCGTTTGTGGCGTAGACAGACACTACGAGTTCTTTATCCGGGTTGTTGTTTTTGAAAGCTGTAAAACTCAATTTGCTCAACAGACCCGATTTGGTGGCGGTGAACGTTTGTGCCCTTTGCAGTGAAGCGGCAATATCGCATTGTTTGCTAAAATCATCGCTCCCGGTGGAATTGCCCAGGTTGGTCTGTACGGGCGATTTTACCTTTTTAGGTAGCTTATAAGTTTCCAAACATTTAAGCGGATTAATAGCGCCATCGGCAGTAAATGTTAACGGTGCCCAGTAATAGTTGGCCAGCGCTTCGTTCTTGGCGGCATTGTTCCACAGATCGCTGCCGTACAGGTAAACGGTTTCGGCGTTTATTTTTATGGTCGATACAAAAGATGGCTGCCCCCCGCAGGAGTTATCACTGATCTTCACTGCATCAGACCATGGCCCTAAAGGCGATTTCGCGGTACGGTACGAAGTACCCGTGCCCGAGCAATAACCGCAGTTAGGGTCGCTGTAAACTACATAATAAATGCCCTTGCGTTTAAACAATCCGGGTGCTTCAGTTTGTTCGCCGCTTACCGAAGCCACGTGCTCCCCGGTACCCGAAAGATAATCGTCAGTGAGTTTCTCTATCACGATAGAACCCTTTTTGCGCCAGTCGGTATAGGCAAGGTAAGCGGTGCCATCGTCGTCAATAAAAGTATCATGGTCGCCGTTGTTTAAGCCGGCGGCAGGCATGTCGCTGTTTACGGCCAAATGCGGTTCAGCTACTTCGGTGAAGGGGCCGATAGGGGTTTTGGCGGTAAATACCCGGTAACCAACCACGTTATCATATACATTTATCCACAGCACATACAGCTTTGTTTTTTGGTTATATATCACATGCGGACGAAAACAGCCATAGGTTTTTCCATCGCAACGCGATTGCCATACAGGCGTTTTAGCATCGAACAGGTATCCGCGGTCTGTCCAGGTAGAAAGGTCGGTTGACGAATACACCTTGAAACCGCAAAACGGCGCGCCCTTGTTTCCCCACTGAAAGCCGCAATCGTAACTGGTGCCGTATAAATAATAGGTGCCGTTAAAATGCGCTATCTCGCCATCGTGCGCGTCTACAGCATCTCCGGCAGTACTAAAGCGTATAGCCTGGCGACCCTTGGCATCAAAGTTTTTTATTTGCGCAAAGGCAGGCGTGAGGCATATCAGGGTGCATAAAAAGGTAAATAGTAATTTCATATGGTAACAATAGGTGGCAGGTGTTTTATAATAGATCATGACTTAATTTTCTGTATTCGGTTGGTTTTAAACCCGTTTTCTCTTTAAATATCTTCGAAAAATAAAAGCTCGATTCAAAGTTCAGCTCTATCGATATCTCTTTGATGGGTACGTTGCTGTTGCTTAGCAAGTCCTTCGCCTTATCAATTTTCAATTGCAGGTAATACTGCCCCGGTGAAAGGCCCGTATAATTCTTAAACAGCTTGCGGAACCACGAGTACCCCACGTTCAATTCGTGTGCGGCCTGCTCCGGCGAGTAGGCGTTGCTGATATTGGCCCTGAACAATAACCTTGATTTATTGATGATATGCTCTTCCTCTTTATTGCCCGCCGCACTTTGCTTGGTTAGCGCGTGGCAGGTGCCTATTAAATGCAGTACCGCGCCGGATATGAGGGGCTGATAACCCGGTTTTTCCAGCTTGGTGTTTTCAATAATGCAGTTATAAAGGCTAAAAACACTCTCGTTAAAGCCAATGTACAAGCAAGGGCTTTCGGGTTTAACATAGCCCGACCGGAGCAGGTTATCAATAATATCGCCTTTTATACCTACCCAATACTCATCCCAGCCGGTATGGTTATCGGGTTTGTAGCGGTGCCGCTCGTTAGGGAAAAGTACGATCAGCGTTCCGGCCTTGATGATGGTTTGCTTAAAATTTTCCGATTCAAATACGCCTTGTCCGTTAGTGATGTAAATGATCTGGTATTCCTGTAGTATCCGCCAGCTGCTCCAGTTAAAGTTATGGTGAGCAGGGTGGTTCTTAAAAGGATAATCGTTGGTGGCTTCAATATGCGTGCAGCCCGCGTTTAAAACGGTAAGCCCCCAATCCTCATCCTCTTTACTAACCGGAAGGTATTTGAAAAAATTAATCATAAACAATCAATATCAGTTAAGCTAACCAATTAAGGTTAAGCCTACAGATTTTTTTAAAAACTATTTCCAGGTTTATAGCTAAGGTAACAGCGGTTACCAACAAATGTTAAAGCTAATAATCATTTCTGAGGCATGGTTAATAATGTCAAAAAATGCAGCCGAAATATCAAATTGTTAATTTTTTTATGGCGGCTTGTGCCTTCCTTATTATATAGTTGCATCTGGTATAATGTATTGAAAATAAGCTATTTGGTGTCGAATCAAAATCTACAGCTGTTTTGTCAAATCCTCCATTTTTAGCGGCTTGCCATTCAAATACTTTTGGCAGTACCAATTAGCCAAATAAACAGCTACTGCCTTTTGGGCAACCCAATTTGTAAATAAAAAAATAGTAACGCCTATGGTGAAATTACCAGTGCTTCAATATTTCAGTACCTAAAAACGATAACCAATTTTCAAAAAACCAATAATTTATGAACAGTAAAGCTTTACTTGATAGTGCGGGCCGAATGCTTGCAACTTTAGTGATACTACTATGGTTTTGTGCGCCTTCAATAGCGCAAACAACATCAGCAATTTCCGGAACAGTAACTGATTCAGTGGACGCGCAGCCCATTATAGGGGCAACGGTAACAGTGGTGGGCACTACCGGCGGAACCCAAACAGACGTTAACGGGCACTTTTCTATCAGCGCCGCCAGAGGCGCTGTACTTTCGGTACGCTACATTGGCTACAACGAACGCCGTGTAAGTGTAGGTGCCGATACTAAGATCAATATTAAAATGAGCACCTCTATGCAGGGCCTCAAAGAAGTGGTGGTACTTGCTTACGGTTCGCAGCGCAAGGCGGATATCACGGGTGCGGTATCGCAGGTTGATCTGTCGAAATCGCAGGGAATACCGGCTTCAAACGTGGGGCGATTATTACAGGGGCAGGCACCGGGCGTGGTAGCCAAGCAAACCAGCGGGCAGCCGGGGCAGGAGCTACAGGTTGAAATACGTGGTAACAGCTCATTGGGCGCAAACAGCGATCCGCTTTATGTGGTAGATGGTTTCCCGGTAGGTACCAATGTGGGTAACTCCTTAAACTCAAATGATATTGAGAGTATTACCATTTTAAAGGATGCCGCCTCAACTTCGGTTTACGGATCGAGAGGTGCCAACGGGGTTGTGTTAATCACTACCAAGAGCGGTAAAAAAGAGGGCAGTAAATTGAGCGTAACAACCAATAATGGTTTTGCCAACGTGCCCGATTCGCGCCGTGTGCATGTACTCAACGGACAGCAATTCGCGCAGTTTCAAAAGGATGTGTTTTCTGACAAGATCAGGTATTTTCAAAAGCGCGAACCTTTAGAAAGCGAGATCCCCGAGGATTTCAGATTTCCGGATCAAACCAAAACATCAACCGACTGGTACAAAGAGATATTGAACCAAAATGCCCCGTTTAGCGATTACAATGTATCGTTAACCAATGGCGGCGAAAAATCAAGTTCGTATATCTCACTGGGCTATCTTAGCCAGAGTGGCGCGCTTATCAATACCGGCTTTAACAGGGTTACCGCACGTGCCAATTTAGATGGCAGGCCGAGCAAATACATTAACCTTGGTTTGCACCTTTCGGGTGCTTATTCATGGGCAAAAAACAGTGATGCCATTGCAGGCGGCTTCGGCAGCAACATTGTTGACCAGGCCTTGCTGATGGATCCGCGCGAACCGGTATACAACGAAGACGGTACTTACAATAGCTACATTGGCGGGCACGATAATATCTTCGGTTTCCCTAACCCGGTACAGCGCCTCAAGGAGGAATTGCATAAACAATATAAAAGCAACCTTACGGCTAATGCCTATATCGATGTTAAGCCAATAAAAGGAATCTCTATCAGAACCAACATTAACGGGATGATAGATGATATGCGTAACCACGATTTTACGCCGTCAACCATCGCGGGCTTTAACAGTCCGCCACCACGCCAGGCAAGAGGCGGCGAGTATTTCTATAACGGGTTAAACTACGGGATGGATAACCTTGTAACCTACACACCCGAACTTAAAGATCATAAACTGGAAGTTACCGTAGGACACATCTTTCAAAAAAATACGCTTAACACAGGCAATGCTACCGGCAACCAGTACCCTGATGATTTGGTAGAATACGTATCGGCCGCGGCGCAGCGCGATGGCAGTTCGGGTATGTCGGCATTTACTATCGAGAGTTTCCTGTCGCGTATCAACTATTCTTACAAAGATAAATACCTGTTCACCGCGGCGTTTAACCGCGAGGCAAGCTCCCGTTTCGGCAGTAATAACCGCTGGGGTAGTTTCCCGTCGGCATCAGTGGGCTGGCGTTTATCGCAGGAGAACTTCTTCCCTAAATTTACCTGGCTGGATGACTTTAAGCTAAGGGCCAGTTATGGTATCACCGGGAATAATAACATCGGTAATTATACGTCACAGGCTAATATCAACACCAGTAATTATGTGTTTGGCAATACCGTGGTGCCGGGCGCTACCATCGGTTCGTTCCCTAATACCAATTTGGGCTGGGAGCAATCAAAACAACTGGATATTGGTGTGGATGTAAGCGTGCTGCAAGGTAAAATAAGCCTGAATGCCGAGTACTACAAAAAGCTGACCACCAATATGCTGCTTGGTGTAGAGATACCTGCTGTAGCCGGTTTCGGTAACATTATCACCAACATAGGTAAGCTGCAAAATAAGGGTGTGGAACTGGGTATCAACTACCGCGATAAATACGGTAAGGTAACCTTTAACACCGGTTTCAATATCTCCTTTAACCGCAATAAGGTGCTCGAAATTGACGGCGACAGGAACGCCCTTTTAACCGGCGCTTTTTACGATGGTTATAACATCAGCGAAGTTGGGCAGCCAATTGGTATGTTCTATGGTTTTAAAGTGCTGGGCATTTACCAAAACCAGGCGCAAATTGACGGCTCGCCGCATAACCCTAACCACATACCCGGTACCTACCAGTACTTTGATGGCAACGGCGATGGCGTGATCAGCTATGATACGCAGGATATGGTGGTGATAGGCAACCCTAACCCTAAGTTTACCTGGGGCTGGAACTGGAATGTTGGCTACAAAGGTTTCGATTTGAGCATGTTGCTTAACGGCTCGTATGGTAGCCAGATTTACCGTGCGGTTGAAATGAATTTGGCCAATATTGATGGGGTGTTTAACGTGTTAACAGATGTGCAAAACCGCTGGCGTTCCGAGCAAAATCCGGGTTCGGGTAAATGGCCGGGTTCAAATACCTATTATTTCACCCGCGAATCAAATTCTAAATATGTATACAGCGGTAACTATATGTGGATCAAAAATATCACGCTGGGCTATACCATTCCGCGGATTAAGAATTTCTTTGATGCCAAGGTTTTCGTGAGTGTGGATAACGCGTTTTTGTTCACCAAATATCCGGGTAATAACCCCGAGATCAACGCTGCCCGTACCAATAACGGTAACGATGTGATCAGTCCCGGCCGCGATGGCGAATCGTACCCGGTGCCAAGAACCATATCCATAGGAACCAGAATCAATTTCTAATTCAAAAACCTGACACGATGAAAAATCTACATAAAATAGTGATGCTGATGGGCTTTTTGGCTGCTGCGTCATCATGTAAAAAATCATTCCTGGATCTGTCTGATCCTACCCGTAAAACGGCCGATAAGTTCTATCAAACCGAAGAGCAGATAAAGCAGGCGGTAAGCGGCGCGTACAGTTCCCTGCAAGACCACGTGAACAGCCAATACGTATTTGCCGAAATGTCGTCGGATAATACCACCATACAGCTCAACCCTTCGGACAGGGGCCAAACCGACCGGGTGGAAGCCTTTGAGTTTTGGAATGTAACGGCAACCAACGTAAACATTGCCGATCTGTACAATCAATCGTACAACGCGCTGTACAATGTCAACTTCGCGCTGTCGCGTATTGATGGCGTAGCTGCTATAAGCGCTCAAAAAAAGGCGCAGTACAAAGGCGAACTGCAATTTATCCGTGCCTATTATTACTTTAATTTGGTGCGCTATTTTGGTCCGGTAGTATTAATTACCGAACCATTGGCCAGCTCGTCAGATGCTTTTCAAACAGCACGCAGCAGCGAGGCCGATGTGTACGCGCAAATAATTAAAGACCTTACCGATGCATCAACCAACCTGCCGTTAAAAAGCGAGTATGGCGCGGCAGATGCAGGCAGGGCGTCAAAAGGCTCGGCATTGGGCTTGCTGGGCAAGGTATACCTCACCATGAAAGATTACCCGAAAGCCGAAACCACCTTGAGGCAGGTATTGGGCCTGGGTTATTCGCTGGTCCCCATATATGCCAATGTGTTTGCCATCAACAATAAAAACAACAGCGAATCATTATTCGAGATACAGTACCAGGGTGGCAACGCGTTGGGCGAGTGGAGTAGTTTTCTGTATGCCTTTGCGCCGCGAAACTCGGCAGGCGCGGTAACCGGTTTCCCTACCAGTAACCCGCAGGGTTGGAACATCCCTACCAAAAACCTCATCAGCGAATTTGAGGCCGGTGACGAACGAAAAAGTGTAGCTTTAAAAGAAGGTTATACCAATGCCGCCGGTACATTTGTGCCTATCCCTTTTGTAAACAAATACAACCACCCGCATACCATTGAAGGCCGTACCGATGATAACTGGCCGGTGCTAAGGTATTCGGATGTGCTGCTGATGCTGGCCGAAGCAATAAACGAACAAAACGGGCCGGGTAACGCGTATACCTATATTAACCAGGTAAGGAAAAGAGCTGGTTTAGGTGAAATCTCGGGCCTAAGCCAGGAAGCTTTCCGTACCGCCATCAGGCATGAGCGCCGGGTTGAGCTGGCTTTTGAGAACGACCGCTGGTTCGACCTGAAACGCGCTTATACCAACGCGCAAATGGTTACCTTGTTAAACGCCCATGGCCAGGCCGAAAAAGCTTCGCCAACGGTAGACAGGGGCGGGGTGCCGTTTACCGGCAACGATTATAAATTTGATGGGTACGAAGCGCTGTATCCTATCCCCGACAGGCAACTGTTTTTGGATAAGAACTTGACGCAAAACCCGGGTTATTAACATAAATTGAATTGTTTGGTTCAAGGAAGGGAGTTGCCGATGGGGGTCGGCGCTTCCTACCTTTTAATAGCTACAACATCTACCTATGAAATTACTTTTTACATCAGCTTTTTTAATTGCAGGCCTTGCATGTGGGGCGCAATCGCTCCGGGTTGATTGGAACGCCACCGGTACTGTCACCAAATCAACTGCTACTTTACAAGTGGTGGGCAACCCTATGCTGCGACCAAAAGGAGCCATGCACGATGGGGCGTTTGCCGCTTTACGCAGTTTAAATGCCGACTATGTGCGCTATGTGCCCTGGTTCCCTTACCCTAAACTGGCTGTGGCCGAACTGGAGCCGCCAACAGCAACCAAAACCTCGTGGGATTTTAGTCTGATAGACCCCATGACCATTGATTTTTTAGAGAATACCAAGGGGCATTCGGTAATGATGAATTTTAGTACCATACCGCAATGGATGTTTAAAACCGATAATCTGGTAACTTATCCTGCCGACCCAAACCAGGTAAGCTGGGGTTATGGCGGCGGTACCGAACTGCGCGACCCAACCTTAAAAGAACTAACCGATTATTATGTGCGCCTAATTAGCTGGTACACCAAAGGTGGCTTTACCGATGAGCTGGGTAAATACCATAAATCGGGCTATCATTATAAGTTTGATTACTGGGAGGTACTCAACGAGCCTGACCTGGAACATAGCATGTCGCCCCAAACCTATACTAAAATATATGATGCCATAGTTACCGCCCTTAAGCCCATAATGCCTGCAACCAGGTTTGTGGGCATGGCGGTAGCTCTTGAAAAGCCCGAATGGTTTGAGTACTTCCTTAACCCGGCCAACCATAAGTCGGGCATCCCGATAGATATGATCTCGTACCATTGCTATGCCGCGGCCAATCCTAACCAAAAGTTTGATGCCTATGAATACAGTGTATTTGACAAGGCCGAAAGCTTTGTAAACTCGGTTGGCTACATCGAAAACATTCGCAAACGCTTAGCGCCAAATACCCGTACCGATATTAATGAGCTGGGTACTTTTGTGAGCGAAGAAATGCGCAACAAACCTATTGATCCGGCTTTCTGGAATTTATCTGCCGGGGTATACGCTTATTTCTTTATCGAGCTGTCAAAGGCGGGTATTGATGTGATCGGCGAATCGCAACTGGTGGGTTTCCCTACGCAATTCCCGGATGTGAGTATGATCAACCATGAAAACAATAAGCCCAATGCCCGTTACTGGGTTTTAAAACTGATAAAAGATAACATTAAACCGGGCAGCACCATGATAAAAACAGGTGTTGACGGCGACGGCGGAGCCGATATGCTGGCGCAGGCCTATTTAGCAGGTGGCGAAAAGAAGGTGCTGCTGCTCAACAAACGCAATAAAACCATCACCCTAAAACTCCCTGCCGAATTTAAGGGTGCTAAAGTAAATACGATAGATGGTGATTCGGGCGATAATGAAGCCATTGCATCGGTGATCGGTAATGATGAAGTGGTGCTTAAGCCATTCGCGGTTAAATTAATTACAGTTGGCAAGTAAGCGGTATGAAGAGGATCGCCTTTAAAATGAAATTGAAACCCGGCGCCAAAGAGGAATATGCCAAAAGACACCAGGCTTTATGGCCCGAGGTAAAAGCCCTGCTTAAAGCACGTGGGGTGAGTAACTACAGCATATTTTATGATGCCGAAACCGATATTTTATTTGCTGTACAACAGGTAGATAAAACTATATCCGCTTATAACACTGCCCACGAAGCGATATTGCACACCTGGTGGAATTACATGGCAGATATTATGGATGTAAATGCGGATAATTCGCCCGTTATTGTAAATTTAGAGCAGGTGTTCCATTTAGATTAATCAAATCAGTCAACCCAATATAAACGAGCATAATGTTTAAAAAACTTATCATTCTTTTCAGTTTCCTTTTTTGTATTTCAGTAACAGCAAATGCTCAGTTAAAAGCTATTAAAGCCGGATTTTTATCGCCCCCCGATAAGTACAAACCCGGCGTTTACTGGTATTTTATGGATGGCAACATGTCGGCAGAAACCATTACTAAAGATCTGGAATCGATGAAAAAGGCGGGTATCGGCAACCTCATCTTTTTAGAAGTTAACGTGGGCGTACCAAGCGGTCCGGTTGAGTTTTTAAGCCCCCAATGGACAGAGCTTTTTGTACATGCCGAAAAAGAGGCGCGCCGTTTAGGTATCGAAATTACATTAGGTATCGGCCCCGGGTGGACAGGCAGCGGCGGTCCGTGGGTTAAAGGCAAACAATCTATGCAGCACTTGGTAGCCAGCGAAATAGTTGTTACCGCGGGCGATAAAAAGAAGATCGTACTACCTGTACCTCCGCCAAAGAAACCCTTTTTCGGCGAAGGCGGACTTACCCCCGAGTTTAAAAAGGAATGGCTTGAATATTATGAGGACGTGGCCGTTTTAGCCTTCCCGCTTACGGAGCAAGCTAAACCCATTGCTGATTTTGAGGAAAAGGCCTTGTTTTACCGTGCGCCCTATAGTTCGGGTGTGGTGAGGTCATATTTGGCACCTCCGTCAACAGCTAATGATGATAAAGCTATCGCCAAAAGTAAAATACTCGATCTTACCACAAAAATGCAACCCGATGGAACCCTTAGCTGGACACCGCCCGCAGGCAAGTGGAAAGTGATGCGCTTTGTAAGTCGTAACAATGGTGCCATTACCCGCCCTGCACCTGTACCGGGTTTAGGTTTTGAGAGTGATAAGTTTGATACCACCGCGTTGAATGCGCATTTAAATGCTTACATAGGTAACCTGCTGAAAAAGATAGGCAAAATAGAAACCACCACCCCCGGTGGTTTAAAACGCCTGCACATGGATAGCTGGGAAATGGGCGCGCAAAACTGGACAGGTACTTTCCGAAAGGAATTTACAAAAAGACGCGGGTACGATCCGTTAAAGTATTACCCGGTTTATGAGGGCAACATAGTAGGTAGCCTGGCCGAAAGTGAACGCTTTTTGTGGGACTTAAGGCAAACCTCGCAGGAGTTGGTTTTAGAGAACCATGCCTGGCATGTTAAGGCTTACGCCAAAAAACATAACATGTCGCTGTCAATTGAGCCCTATGATATGAACCCGACTGCCGATTTGGAACTGGGCGGTGTGGCCGATGTACCGATGGCCGAATTTTGGAGCAAGGGTTTTGGCTTCAATTCTACTTATAGTGTAATTGAGGCTACTTCGGTGGCGCACGTTATCGGTAGTTCGCTGGTACCGGCCGAGGCTTTTACCGCGCAGGATAACGAAGGATGGAAACAGCACCCTGCATCAATGAAAAACCAGGGCGATTGGGCGTTCGCGGCAGGTATTAACCGCTTTGTGTACCACACGTTTCAAAACCAGTTTCTGCCCGATTCATTAAAACCCGGCGCTACCATGGGCCCCTACGGTGTACACTGGGACCGCAGCCAAACCTGGTGGCCAATGGTGAGCGCGTACCACAGCTACGTAACCCGCTGCCAGTATGTTTTACAGCAGGGCCGTACCGTGGGCGATGTGCTTTATCTTACACCCGAAGGTTCGCCGCATGTTTTTGTACCGCCATCATCTGCCATAGTGGGTGATACCATTGGCGACAGGCGCGGCTATAATTTTGATGGTTGCTCGCCGGGCCAGTTGATGAAAGCTACCGTGAAAAATAACCGCATCGAGTTCCCGGGTGGAGGTAGCTATCGTTTGCTGGTGTTACCTGTTTATGAAGCCATGACACCGGAACTACTGGCCAAAATTGGCAGCCTGGTTAAGCAGGGCGCTACAATTGTAGGCAACCCGCCTTTACGATCGCCGAGTTTGGTAGGCTACCCTGATTGTGATAACCGGGTTACGCAATTGGGCAAACTGATATGGGGAGCAGCCAAAGTGCCGGCCAATACCGTTCAGTACAAGTACGGTTTAGGAACAGTAATTTGGGGCGAGGCAATCAGCGCAAAGCCCGATCATTTATACCCGGCCTATGATATCACAGCGGCAATACTGAAAGCCAAAGCCATCGCGGAAGATTTTACAGCCAACGGCGATCTGCGTTATACGCACCGCACCGGCGACGGGTGGGATATTTACTTCGTATCCAACAAAACCAATAAACCGGTGAATACCGTGGCGCAGTTTCGCAGTGTAAAAGGTGCCCCCGAATTTTGGGATGCCATCACCGGGAAAGTTAAAAGCGTAAGTGAATTTACAGCAGATAAAGGTATCAGTTCGGTGAGGATCCAACTGGATGCTTACGAAAGTGTATTTGTGGTATTCGCCAAAGAAAATATCGCGAAACCATCAGGCACAAACGCCTCTGTATCTGCCCAAACATTGCAAACCTTAAGCGGCCCCTGGGATGTAAGCTTTGATACCAAATGGGGCGGCCCGGCACATACCGTATTTGAAACCCTTACCGATTGGAGCAAAAATGTTGATGAAGGCATCAAATATTACTCGGGCACGGCTGTATATCAAAAGAAATTCGATCTGTCAGCCACGGTTCAGGGGCCTTTATACCTTGATCTTGGTGATGTGAAGAACATGGCAAGGGTAACCCTGAACGGTAAAGACCTCGGCATTGTGTGGACAGCGCCATGGCATGTAGATATAGCTTCCGCCGTGCGCGAAAAGAATAATGAACTGAAAATAGAAGTGATCAACCTTTGGCCAAACCGCTTAATAGGCGATGAAAAGAAACCTTACGACGGTATTGTTAATGATAAATGGCCCGATTGGCTGCTGAACGGTAAACCACGCACCAGCGGCAGGTACACTTTTACATCAACCAATCAATATAATGCTAATTCACCTTTGTTGCCATCGGGGTTAACAGGGCCGGTAAAACTTATCCAATATATAAATAACAAATAATATAAAAATGCATACACAAACTAAGGTGAAAGTTGGCTTATTCGGGATAGGGCTACGGGCATATTGGGAGCAGTTTACAGGTTTAGAAGAACGATTAACAGGATATGTTGATGTAGTGGCCAAAAGTATGGAAGCCTTTGATGCCGAAATTGTTAACCTTGGTTTAATTGATACGCCCGAAAAGGCTTTTGAGGCAGGGTATACTTTTAAATGTGCCGATATTGATATCCTGTTTCTGTATGTATCTACCTACGCTTTGTCGGCCACGGTTTTGCCGGTGGTGCGCAAGGCCAATGTGCCGGTTATCGTGCTCAATCTTTCACCCGAGGCCAGTATCGATTATGCGAGCTTCAACAAGCTGAACGACAGAACCGCCATGACGGGCGAGTGGCTGGCCCATTGCTCATCGTGCTCGGTACCTGAAATTGCCAACGTGTTTAACCGCAGTAAAATACCTTTCTACCAGGTAACGGGGATGCTGAAAAACGATCCGCATGTGTGGAAAGAGGTGGAGGAATGGGTGGATGCCGCCAGGGTAGCCCGCGTAATGTATTACAACAGGCTGGGCATAATGGGCAATTATTATGGCGGCATGATGGATATTTACACTGACCTTACCCTGCAATGCGCCACCTTTGGAGGGCATATTGAAATTATTGAAGTAGATGAATTATCGCACCTGCGCGAGTCGGTAACTGCCGAAGAAACCGCTGCCAAAATACTCGAAATACAGCAGGAGTTTGATGTACAAGCAGACTGCTCGCCCTACGAACTCGACCGTGCCGCACATACCGCCGTAGCGCTTGATAAACTGGTGGCTAAACATCAGCTGGGCTCGCTGGCGTATTACCATAAAGGTACCGGCAATGCAGCTAACGAAAATACGGTTACGTCGGTCATTCTTGGTAACTCTTTGCTTACCGGTAAAAACATCCCTGTAGCGGGCGAGTACGAAATTAAGAATGCCCAGGCCATGAAAATTATGGACAGTTTTGGCGCAGGCGGCTCGTTTACCGAATATTACGCCATGGATTTTAACGACGAGGTAGTACTGATGGGACACGATGGCCCTTGTCACCCCAAAATAGCCGAAGGCAAAATTAAGGTGAAGCCATTGCAGGTTTACCACGGTAAAGTGGGCAATGGTCTGTCGGTAGAAATGTCGGTAAGTTACGGGCCGGTTACCCTGCTTTCGGTAGTGGAAACAGGCGACGGTACGCTCAAATTACTTGTAGCTGAAGGTGAATCCGTTCCCGGTGAAATACTGGAGATAGGCAATACCAACAGCAGGTACCGTTTCCCGCTGGGTGCCCGCAACTTTGTAGAAGCTTGGAACCGCCAGGGCCCCGCGCACCATTGCGCCATAGGCAAAGGCCATATCGCCTCGAAGATCAAAAAACTGGGAGATATATTGAATGTGAGTACGGTGCAGGTTTGTTGAGGAAAAGCTTTTTAGGTAGGGGTATCTGTAATAGCGATTAAACCCCTTCCTCCTCCTTCCCGAGGGAAGGAATCGCACAAGGCCTGCGCTTTGCAATTGTTGAATGCCACACCCTGCTGTTACTTGCGCTGATCTGTGATCAGTGCTTAACATGGGTAGGCGATTGCATCGCCCTCTTCTATATTCGCATTGCAAATGCGCTCGCATTTTAAGCGCTCGTTGCAAACGAGCGCAAGAATAAAAAGACTATAAAAGTCATGCTGAATTTATTTCAGCATCCCATAAGCAGGGTAAACACTTTGCTTATGGGATGCTTTTCCAATGGGGTGCCGAAATAAATTCGGCATGACGAGTCGAGCAAATCGGTCTTCCCAATATCTGTGTTACAAACGAACACGCTACCTCATCAATCCGGCTTCATTTTACTTGGTAGCATTTTAAACTTCTTTTTAAAGGCTACAGTAAAATGCTGTGAGTTTTTATAGCCAACGGCTTCGGCTACCTGGCTTACTGTTTTGCCTTCCTGCAACAGGCGGTAGGCTTTGTTCATGCGTATTTCGGTGAGGTAACCGAAAACGGTATAGCCAAATAGTTTCTTAAAGCCTTTTTTGAGCTTAAAATCATTAAGACCGGTTTTGCGGGCCAGCTCAACCAGCGAGTAGGGGTTGCGCAGGTTTTGTTCTACAATATATTTAGCCTCGTTTAACCGGCCGATATCTTTATTCTTCAGGATCTCCTCGTTGGCCCGGATCTTCTCCATACGTTCCATTTGCATGGATAGGAGATCTAAAATACGGGCTTCAATGGCCATGCGACGGATATGGGCAGGGCGGTCGCTCCTTAGCATATCCTGTATAATGGTTTTGGTACGGTTATCACCCAAATCGGTAGAGAGCAGGGTATAGGGCTGATCTTCTACGGCTAAATGTTGGGGTAGTATTTTTTTTACAAAGTTGTAGGTGAGGCAAATGGTGAATATTTTGGCATATTCCTCAATACGCATATTAACGTTGGTGGTAGCACAATAAAAGGTTTGGTAAACGCCCTTTTTCAATGTTCGCCCTTCCGAATCCGGGTCGGGATAGAAAGTAAGGCTACCATCCAGTACAAAGCTCATCACCCAAAAAAAGTTATCGGAGCTTAAGTTCATGGTGTGTGGAGTATCGGGTTTAAAATCGCCTAAAAACAAGGCAACGCCATCAAACCATAACTCTTTTAATTGCAGGTTAGCGTAATGCCCGAACGTTGAATCACGTTCTGTAAAGTGCTTATCTGTAATGAAATCATCAGGGTAATCCAGCAAAAGTACCTCCCCGTCGCTTTGGGCCGAGGATAATTGAAACTCCATAAAATCCGTCTCGCGTTATTTAAAATCCGTTTCCCGTTATCTACGTTATGGGAATATCGGCAAATTTGCAGCATTATTTTTAATTAGTCTAAATAATGTTTAAATATATTTCGGTTGTTCTTTTTTACTTATTGATCATCCCCGCCACATTATCCGCACAAAACGAAACCGGAAGCCTGCAAGGCACAATTTTAACCAGCGATGGTAAACCCGCGCAAGGTGTATCCGTTCAGTTACTAAATTCGCCTTACGGTGCCAGCACACAGCAAAACGGTAAATACCTGCTCAAAGCCAAACCCGGCAATTACACCGTACAATACAAAGCATTAGGTTCGGTTAGTCACCAGGAAGAAGTAACCATTAGCGCAGGCAAAGTAACCACCCGGCCCGATGTGGTTTTAGAGATTACTTCCGTACAGCTAAAAGATGTAGTGGTTACCGGGCAATACGCGCCGCAATCATTAAAAAACTCGGTGTACATGGTGCGCAATATTACTGCCGAGCAAATCCGCTTACGCAACCCGGCAAAGGTGCAGGATGTATTGGTAGACCAATTAGGCATCCGCTTCACTAACGACCTTACTTTAGGTACATCGGATATTACGCTGATGGGCGTATCGGGCCAGCGGGTAAAGATCTTGCTGGATGGCGTTCCCCTGCTTGATCGCGGCGACACGCGCGAAAGCCTTAACCAGGTAGATATCAACACCATCGACCATATTGAATTGGTGGAAGGGCCGATGTCTGTAAGTTACGGCAGCGACGCATTGGGCGGTGTGATTAACCTCATTACCAAGAAAGGAACGGGCGGCGAAAGTCTGCGAGCTACTGCCCGTATACAGGAAGAAACAGCCGGTAAACAATACAAGGGTTTTGACGGCAGCGGTATCCATACAGAAAATGTGGGCCTTAACTGGGAGCATAAGGGCTGGCAGCTATCGGGCAATTTTACGCGCAATAATTTTGATGGCGCCCGGTTAGGCTGGATGCCTAAAGACCAGTATTTGGGTAACGGCGTTGTGGGTTATCGTACCAATAAATGGCATGTATGGTACCGGCTTGATGGTACCGACGAAACCTTGCGTAACGATGGCCCGGTTAACGTAGAGACTAATGTAAGGATAGATCAGCACTTTTTAACTAACCGCTGGATGCACCAGCTACAGGGCGAGTGGCAACTGAACGACAGGCTGAGCTTTAACGGCGCGGCATCATATACCGACTACAGCAGGCGTACGCAAACCAGCAGCCTCAACGTACTTACCGGCGATCGCCGCCTTACCCTGGGCCCCGGCGAGCAGGACAAAGCGGTTTTCGATACCAAGTTTTTCCGTGGTACGGCGCAATATAAGGTGAGTGATAAGGTATCGTTACAACCCGGTTTCGAGGTTAACTTAACAGGCAGCAGCGGCGCGCGCATATTGGGTACGCCTGCTATTAATGATTATGCTTTCTTTATCTCGTCAGAGATCTTGCTTGGCCGGGCCTTAAGCCTGCGACCGGGTGCAAGGTTCACCAAAAACTCGGTGTATGATGCGCCGCCGGTGATACCGTCATTAAATGCCAAAATAAAACTGACGAGCGACCTTGATCTTCGCCTGGCTTATGCCCGTGGTTACCGTTCGCCGGCATTGCGCGAGCTTTATTTTAATTTCTTTGATGCCAGCCACTCCATCCGTGGTAACGAAAACCTGAAGGCCGAACACTCTAACAGCTTCAACGGTTCGTTCGCGTGGCGGGCAATTACTATTGGCGATGTAAGCATCCGCTCCACAGCAGGTGGTTTTTATAACCAGTTTGATAACCTCATCACTACAGGTTATGACCCGGCCGATCCATCGGTAATGACCTATATCAACATTGATAAATACAAAACGACGGGCGGTACGTTCGAGAACACCATCAGCTACAGAAATTTAGATGCCAAAATCGGCTTTTCTTATACCGGTGTATACAATCGTTTGCAGGAGGATGATAACAGCTTGCCCGGCTTTACCTGGTACCCGGAGGTGAATAGTAATTTGATGTACCACTTTAAAGGTATCAAAACCGATGTAAGCCTGTTTTACAAATACAACGGCAAGCTACCTGCTTATGAGTTAAGAACAGTTGAGGGTGTAACCAGCATTCACCTGGCGCAGCGGGCGGCATTCCACACGGCCGATCTTACGGTGAATAAATTCATCAGCCGCAATATTTCAATAGGCGGTGGTGTGCGAAACCTGTTTAACGTAACCTATGTAAACAATACCTCTACCGATGTAGGCGGGGCGCACAGCACCGGCGGACCGGTACCCATAGGCTATGGCCGATCTTACTTCCTCGGTTTAACCTTTCAATACAGTAAATATTAATTATTAACATAAAAATTACCAAACAAGTATTAATCAAGTACATTCCATGAAAAAAGTATCCTATTATTTATTCGGCTTTATCTTATTAACCGCGGCTTGCAAAAAAAGCGATCCGGCATTGCCGGATAATCAGCTTGCCTTTACCGCGGCTACACAAGGCCTTGCATCTACCGATGCCTCTATCGATATTACGCTTAACCTGGGCCGCGCTACTGACGTAGCCGTACCGGTAGCTGTTGAACTGCAATCAGCCGGTGTTACCTACGGTACCGAGTTTACCACTGTGCCTGCCGCGGCATCAAACACCCTTAACTTAACTATACCTGCGGGCAGCAGTTCAGCTACCTTTAAAGTGGTTAAAAAAGACGGTGTGTTTTTAAACGGTACCGAGTCGGTTAGCTTTGTTATTAAATCTGCTGGTTCACCTGTGGTATTAGGTTCAACCAATACCTTAAAACTGAGCTTCTCATCAATCGTATCAACCGGTTCTGAGTTAACATTGCAGGGTGGCGAAGGCGCTTCGGCAGCAGTTAATTCGGTTTATGTTGATTTGAGCGCCAACGCGCAATCTTCAGTAAAACGCATAAGCTGGGATCTTGGCTTTTACAATGGCGACGATTTCAGGGTGATATTGAACAACACTTCAGCAGCTTCTGTAGTGGCTGTAGATAAAACCGATATCAACGCGGTTTCAGCAAGCGATATCACTATTACTGATCTTGAACTGGGCTTTGGTAAAGGTACCTTCAATATTTTTGATGATGTAACCGGCGATCTTACCAAAACCGCTATCGCGCAAGTATCAGCAACAGATGCATCAAACAAAGTTTATGTAATTAACCGTGTTGGTGGCTCCGGTACTACTGCCGCCGCTGCCGATTTGATGAAAGTACGCATATTACGCGCTACTAATGGTTACACCTTGCAATACGCCAAACTGACCGAAACTACTTTTAAAACGCTTACTATTACTAAAGACGCGGCTGCGAATTTCAACTACATCAGCTTTGAAACTAACGCGCCGGTAACCGTTGAGCCTGCTAAAGACCGTTGGGATATAGTTTGGGGTTACAGCGCGTACTTTACTACCGGTATACCTTATGTATTCTCTGATCTTGTATTCACCAACTACCTGGGCGGTACGCAATCGGCAGAGGTATTAACTACCACCGTAAGCTATGATGCTTACGCTGAGGCAAACATTGCAACTACAACATTCAACAGCACCCGTAACACCATTGGCGCAAACTGGCGTGCTACAACTGGTACCGTAGGTGTAAAAACCGACCGTTTCTACGTAATTAAAGATTCAGCCGGAAACGTGTATAAACTGAAATTCATCAGCTTCACTACCCAGGATGGCGGTACACGCGGATATCCGAAAATACAATACGCTTTAGTTAAAAAAGCTTAATAAGCCATTAGCTAAAAATAAAATCAGACTAATACCCCGGGGCGGTTCTTCCTTTAAAGGAGGGCCGCTTTTTTGTTTTTGGGGATGATTGGCAGATACGCTAATGGTCACAATATTCGCTATTTCAACTTTACAAAAGTAGTAGCTAAACTTAATCAAACCATTACCCATAATTCACATCACGGCAATGTGTGCTTCTTAACTTCGAAGAAACATAAACTGCTCATATGGATAAGGAAAATTTACTTAATAAATTAAGTCGCAGAAACTTTATACGCAACTCGGTAATTGCAGCCACAGGCGCCGTGCTGTTGCCTTCAACAATCATCAGCTGCCGCAAAGGCGATAACGACCATGTAGAATACAATGGCCAGGGATTTAACGAAGGTGTGGCCAGTTTTGACCCATCACAGGATAGGGTGATCTTATGGACGCGTTACACGCCTGCTGCCCAGGAGCAGGGCAATCCCGAAATATTTTTAGATGTAGCTAAAGATAAAGACTTTAAAAATGTAGTAGCAAGTCAGGCTGTAATTGTAGATGCCAACAGCGACCATACGGTACATGTTGACGTAAGCAAGCTGACATCCAACACCAAATACTATTACAGGTTCCGAAGCGAAAAAACAAAGACCATATCTATCACCGGTGAAACCAAAACATTGCCTGCCGCGGGCGAAGCTACAGCAGTTAAATTGGCTGTTGTTTCCTGCGCTAATTTCCAGGCGGGTTTATTTAACGTTTACGGTGCCGTTGCCGAATCAGATGCCGATGTTGTAGTGCACCTGGGCGATTATATTTATGAATATCAGGCGGGCGGTTATGGTACCAACGGTACTACCGCTACATTGAACCGTGCACATAAACCGGCCGGTGAAATTATTAAGGTAGATGATTACCGCGAACGTTACAGGCAATACCGCAGCGATGAGCAATTGCAAAAAGCGCACCAGTTAAAGCCATTCATTTGCGTTTGGGACGACCACGAGGTTGCCAATGATGCCTATAAAGATGGTGCCGAGAACCACCAGCCTAACGAGGGCGATTTTGCTACCCGTAAAATGAGCGCTATACAGGTATGGCACGAGTATTTGCCTGCCCGTGTGCAGGATAATGCCAAGATTTACCGCAACTTCGAGATAGCCGGTTTTGTAAACCTGGTGATGCTGGATACCCGTATTATTGGTCGTGATAAGCAATTGAGCTATACCGATTACTTTACCCAAACAGGTTTGGATAGCGCCAAGTTTTTGGCCGCCTGGCAAAACCCGCAACGCAGTATATTAGGCCAGGAACAAAAGAACTGGCTGGTTTCAAAAATAAACGGCAGCAGCAGTAAATGGCAGGTGCTGGGTAACCAGGTTTTAATGGGTAAAATGTTTATACCGGCCGAGCAACTGATACTTACCGCGCAAATTGCGGCAGGCAGTACCGATCCGGCTTTGTTTGCCCAGTACAACAAAATACTTACCGAACTGGTAACCATTAAAACCCGCTTACTGCAAGGCGATCCTACATTAACCGCCGCCGAAAAGGCAAGGGTACAAACCGTGTTGCCTTACAACCTTGATGCCTGGGATGGCTATCCGGTAGAGCGTGAGCTGATCTACGCCGCTGTGAAAAACAAAAAGCTGATCTCGCTAGCCGGCGATACCCATAATGCCTGGTACTCTGTACTGTCGGATAGTAGCGGCAACAAAGCAGGTACCGAGTTTGCTACATCTTCGGTTAGTTCGCCGGGTTTTGAGGCCATTTTTGGCGACAACCCACAAACGCTGGCTGGTTTTGAACAGGCTAACGCTTTGCTGATAGATGACCTGCAATATGTTGATGCCTCAAAACGTGGTTTCGTAATGGCTACGTTTACGGCTACAGAAGCTAAATCAGAATGGAAATATGTGAGCACCATTGCCACTAAAAATACCGCGACGGTTACCGCTAAAACAGTTACCGAATCATAAGTAATTGCGATGCTAACATAAAAGACAAGCGGCCGAAGTAATTTTCGGCCGCTTGTTTTGTTAAATGCTAATCCTCTGTCAGCTCTCCTGATACCAATTTATAGTTGTAAAAAAGATGTTACATTATTTCGTTCCGGATTATAATTTATTTGAGTTTTAGCGTAGATTAGGGCGGGCCAATATTCATGGTCTAACTGAATGAACCTAATTAGTTTAGCGCGTTTACATGGTAAGCGTTCCCCTAAAAAAGTCAGTAACTTTTATGTTGGCTGCCTCGTGTTTTTATTGTTGGCACCAACCATGGTATTGGCGCAAAAAGATGTGTTAACCCAGCATAATAATTTGTACCGCACCGGCTGGTATCAGCAGGAAACAACGCTCAATACCAAAAACGTAAAACGCGGCAACTTCGGCAAAATATTCAGCCGCACTGTTGACGATCAGGTATACGCCCAGCCCTTGGTTAAACTCAACGTAACCCTGCCTAAAGCAGGGAATAAGAACGTGCTTTTTGTAGCCACGGTAAACAATACCGTGTATGCTTTCGATGCCGATTCGGCCAATGTTGCCGACCCTTACTGGACGGTGAACCTCAATCCTAAAAACTCCCGTGCGGTTAAAAACACCGATATGACGGGGGCCTGCGGCGGCGGCTACCGCGATTTTTCGGGCAATATGGGTATTGTAAGTACCCCCGTGATAGATTCAACAACCAATACCATTTATATAGTTGCGCGCAGCCTCAACACAACAACCAACGTTTACGAGCAATATATCCACGCGCTTGATATTACCACCGGTGCAGAAAAGGCCAATAGCCCCAAACTCATCACCGCGCAAATTAACGCCGATGGTGATGGCAGTGTTGGTGGTAAGTTGAGCTTTGATCCGCAGAAGGAAAACCAGCGCTGCGGTCTGCTGCTATTAAACGGTAATATTTATTTAGCCTGGGCTTCGCATTGCGATTGGGGGCCTTATCATGGTTGGGTAATGGGCTACGATAAAACATCGCTCGCACAAAAAATAGTATACAATACCACCCCGAAAGGCTATAATGGCGGTATCTGGATGAGTGGTGCCGCGCCATCGGCAGATGAAGATGGTAACTTATATGTGGCCGTGGGTAATGGCTCGGTAGGTGTGGGCGATGACTTTGCCGACGTAACCAACCGTTCGGAAAGCGCTATAAAGTTGAAGCCAGAGAACGGTACACTTACTGTAAAATCCTTTTTCACCCCTAATAATATTGATGAACTGGAGGCTACCGATCTTGATTTCGGGGTGACCGAAGTAATGTTGATACCCGGCACCAAAGTAGCCATGACGGCCTGTAAAGATGGCAAGATCTACGTGCTCGACCGTGATAATATGGGCGGCTACAATGCCGACAGAAATAATCCATTGCAAACTATCGATCTGGGTGTGAACGCGCATTTGCGGTCGTCGTTCTCTTACTACCGGGGCGAGAAAACCGAGTTTGTTTATTCATGGTCGGAGAATGGTTTGCTCAAAGCCTTTCCATTCGACAGGAGCAAAGGCATCTTTGATCTCGACAAAACCGTCAGCAGCGGCGCGCAGGGGCCAACAGGTAACAGCGGGGCTTTCTTGTCGGTATCCTCAAACGGATCGAGAGATTCTACCGCCATATTATGGACAACTTACGCCGCCAATGGCGATGCCAATCAGTCGGTAAGGCCGGGTATATTGCGGGCTTTTGATGCCAATGATGTAACCCACGAATTATGGAATTCATCGGCCTACCAGGAAGATATTGTGGGTAATTACGCCAAGTTTAACTGCCCTACCATCATCAATGGTAAAGTGTATTTGGCTACGTTCTCAAACAAAGTAAACGTATACGGGCTTACCAAAACACCGCTCGATACCTGTAATTCGCCCAACATCGCCCTAAATAAAAAAGCAGTTGCCTCATCAACCGAAGGGATTGAAGAAACAACCGAGGATAAGGCCTTTGATGGCGACAACAATACAAGGTGGGCAAGTGAATCGGGTGTTGACCAGGAAAATATTTATGTGGACCTGGGCAGACGTTACGACCTGTGCCGTGTAGTTTTAAAGTGGGAAGTTGCCCTGGGCAAAAACTTCGATATCCAGGTATCTGACGATGCCGTGAAATGGACCACCATAGCCGCCATTAAAAATAACGAAGACTTTGACGACTATATCCCGGTGAAAGGCACAGGTCGTTATGTGCGCATGAATGGTACCGAACGCGGTAGCCCGTATGGATATTCGTTATATGAGTTTGAAGTATACGGTACCCAAAGCGAGGGCGATTGCGCCGCGCCAACCAACCTGGAGAAAGTAAATATTTACGAAAATTCGGCTGTGTTGAAATGGGCGCCAGCGCCCGGCACAGGCTACAATGTAGAATATAAGGCCGTTGCCGCCGCCAACTGGACTACCGCGACCGCAACAACCAATACCATCACCATTCAGGGGCTGGCATGTGCTACTGATTACCTTTTCAGGGTGCAGGCACTTTGCGTGGGCGGCGGTAAAAGCACGTATTCAACGGTGGTATCTCTATCAACCATTGCCTGTACTACGGTATGCGGCGCTTTGCCAACCCGGTGGTCAACCCAGGATATTGGCGATGTGGGTATAGCCGGATCGGCCTGCTATAACACCGAAGTATTTGAAGTAAGCGGATCGGGCCGTAACAAAGCACTTAATTCGGATGCCCTGCATTTTGCCTACAAAACGCTGGTTGGCGATGGCGAGATAAAAGCACGCGTGGTAAGCATTGAGCCCGGCGCGGCAGCCGGTATCATGATCCGTGAAAGCATGGCGCCCGGCGCTAAGTACGCGTTTATAGGTTTACTGAATGGTAGTGCCATTTTTCAAACCCGTTTAAGTACCGGTGCCAATAGTATCACCACCACGGCAACGTCCATAAAAGCACCGTACTGGATAAAGCTGGTAAAAATAAAGTCGCTTTATACGGCTTATATTTCTGCCAATGGCGTTAACTGGATAGCTGTTGGAAAACCCGCCGAACTCGCTTTCGGGCAGGGCTTGCCGGTTTACGCGGGCTTATCTATTTCGAGTTACAGCAATACCACGCTTTCAAAAGCGAGCATAGATAACTATATGTTTTCGGGGATTATGGAGCTGGAGCTGAAAAGCTTTACTGCCAGCCTTACGCTAAGTAAAACCGTAATGCTGGAGTGGGTTACCACCCTCGAAAATAACATCAGCAAGTTTGTTATTGAGCATAGTGAGGATAACATCCATTTCACCGACCTGGCTACCGTTAACGCGGCGAACAGCGGTAAATTCATGAAGACCTATACTTACGAGGCGCTTCAGCCCAAAAAAGGGAATAATTATTACAGGTTACGGATCATCAGCCTTGATGAAAAAACAAGCTATTCGGCACCTGTATATGTACGCCTGAGCGATTCAACATCGCCTACCCTATACCCGAACCCGGCGAAAGAGAAGATCAATATAGCGCAGGGTAACGAGCCTATCCGTTTTGTAAAGATCTACGACATTAACGGATCGCTCATTAAAACCATAAATAACGAGGCTGCCAACAGCCAGGTGGTAACGGTATACAATTTATCCTTAGGGGTATACATAGCCGAAATACGAACGGCAACCGGTGTTTACCGCAAAAAGTTTATCGTAACAGATTAACGATGTATGGCAGTGTATTTTATAGATCAGGTATTATAAATACACTGCTTTTTAAAGCGCAGCTATAGCCTGGTATTTTCCGTCCCCAAAGCTTTTCATGGCTTGTTCATTTTGTTCATTTTTGGTATTTTAAAACTTATAGGAATATTTAGCCCTTTTGCTAAATCAAATTGGCATTTACTCTCTTATAATTGTCATTAGGTTGTATCAACATATGCACAACTAAGGACTGCCACCCTTTTTATATTATTTTATATTGATTTAAGCTGCAAAACGAAAAAATTACAAGGTCAAATTGTGGACTTGCCACGATTTGATATGGGCACGATTAGGAAAGACAGAAGGGGATTTATGGCACGTATATCAATTTATCATATAGAATTACTTAAGAAGGAAGTGCTTAAGCATGCCGGGTTAACGCATATTAATCCGGGTGATTGCAGGATGATCTCCTTTAAGGTGATCCAAAAAACAAAACACCGCATCAGCGAAACAACGATAAAGAGGATATATGGCTTCGCTTTTTCAAAGTTTCAGCCATCGTTGTTTACGTTAGATTCGTTGGCCGAGTTTTGCAATTATCGCGACTGGGAGCACTGGCAGAAACAAGAAGAACCCGTAATAGACGAAGCATTGCCTTTTACATGGTCTGTCCTGAAAAAGAATGCGGAACGCATTACCGGCCATACCATTCAAACCCTGCGCAACAGGGCTGGCATACCCTTCCATTACACCATCTGCCGCGATTTTATAGATCGTCACATGATCAAGTTTGCACGATCATACCAAAACGCCACGGTAATTACAGCACCTGCCGGTTACGGTAAAACCATAGCGATATGCCGCTGGCTCGAAAAACGGCTGGAAGAACGCGAATCTGCCGATACTTACCTGTTTTTTAATTGCGTTTCGCTCATGAGCGCGCAGTTGGGCGGTAAAGACCTCCATAATTGGATGCAAGAGTTGTTAGGGTATGGTAAACAGGAAGATATACAAGCACCGGAAGATATTGAGGGGCGCGGTACAGGTAATTTCTATTTTATTGTAGATGGCTTTGACGAACACCTATTTAGGACGGGATTGTTCAATACCTTGCTGGCTCAAATTACAGAGGTATTCAGTACCTACCGTGAACGTCGTTTTTTTAAACTGGTGCTTACCATGCGCTCATCAACCTGGCTTAATAACCGCGATGAATTGTTTGCAGGGCCGTATAACTGGTTCACCGGTTTTGTAACCGAAAACAGTTCAATTAACGTACCCTTGCTAAACGCTGCCGAGATCACCAATATTTCGGCACGTATTAACCCGGCAAGCATGGAGAATGCCAATCCGGTTACGATAGCCGAAAGTTTCAGGAATCCTTTGTTTCTCGAATTATATTACAGGCAGCACCCGGCCGATTTTTCTTTTAAACATATCGATCATACTTCGTTGTACGACCTTAATGCCCTTTTTGTGCTCAATAAGGTGTATTTAAGTACCCTTTCGGATGATAAGGTACTGCTTGGCGATGAAATTGTAAGCCAGCTTGACCTAACAGCTAATGAAGACGGTGTAGATAAACGGAAGCTTTTAGCCGGGATGCCCCTGCAGCAGGAGCGTGCCTATTACGAATTGCTGGGTATAGGCTTTTTAAGGGAAGTGCATGAGCCCGGCACAAATAACGATCATACGAGGGTACAATTCGGTAACCCGCATTTTACTACACATAGTATTGCCCGTGCCTGGTTAAAAGATAACAGTGAGCGATTTGATGACACACTGATAGAAAAGATAAACACTGAACTCGAAAACAGCCCTTACCGTTTGTCGGTAGCCAAGTGGTGTATAATTCATGCCATAAGAACGGGGCAGCAGGATAGTTTCGGTAAAATTACCGGGCTTAAGCTGGAACCCGATGAAAAGGCAGACCTTGTGGTTTTCCTGGGCGATCTTTTGCGCAACGAGTTCAAACTCTTTAACAGGAGCGAGTTGCTGATCAACTATTTCGGTCGTCCGTTCAGTAAAGAAATGTTCGAGTATTTTTTCGGGATGGAGCTCATCAATTCGGACTATAAGAATACGCTGCGCACCCTCCTGATGTTTAACCTGCCCGATCATAGACGGATATTGGTGAACACCGCCCTGGGGATCATCGCCCTCATCAACCTCGATCTGGAGGAACTGGAAAGCTGTATAGGTACGTTGAGGGATATCAGCAATGATGCCTATAACCGTTTCCCGGTAAATCCGCTGGATTGCCTCTATGCACTGCTTCAATATTTTAAATACGGCATTGTAAATAAGGATGTACTGGCGGCCATCACACGTTTGCCATACAGCATGCCATCGTCGCAGCGCCAACTGGTGCGTAGTGCTTCAAATGATATGCTTTGTTTGCTGGCCTGTTATACGGGTTATCTTTTTAATAATCCGCCAAAGCTGCTGCGGTTGGTTGAAAAGGTGAACCATGGTTATCGCGGGGTGCCGGTTAGTAATGCGCGCGATACTTACGCTTTCTTTATTTACATAGCACAAGCCGATGCCTATTTCAGGATGGGGGAGGCAGACAAGGTTGTAGCTATTTACGAAGCATTGCAATTCGACTACCGGGATTTTACAATGACACCATTCATGAACATACTGAGGGCCTGTATGAAAATTAAGATGCTGGTAATTACCGGCCAGGAACACCTGATAATGCCTGAATTGGCTTACGTGGAAGATATAGCGGAGCAATCGGGTAGTAAGATCTCGAAACTGTACACCATGGCGCTGCTGCTGAAAAACGGTATCTTCCTTTCAGAATACCCCGAATTTAAAGAGCAGTTCAGCTACGATATCCGCAAAATAAGCAGGGATAACGCGTTATTGCAGGAGAATTTTATTGAAGAGTAGGGTGTAGCCTTGCAAATTTTGTCAATTGCGAGGGATGAAGCAATCTCGTCGCGTTCTGTACTCCTATATAAACCATCGTCATTGCGAGGAACGAAGCAATCTCTACGTAGGTTTTGATTGTGTTGTAATCAACGTTAGTCTGCTCTTGGGCGCAGGGCCCCATTACTTTTGTAGCCACAAAAGTAACAAAAGGGCTTGTCCAGCAAAAGGCTTCTTTGCTGCACTTGGCCATGCCCTGCAAACCGTGCAGAACTTTGGGCTGGAACTTTTGCCCTGCCGCTCATTTCCTCCCCACATGCAACAAGTTCGCTATGCCCGCCTTTGCGCTCTTGGCCTTCAACGTTCTGCCCGCTTTCGTCCGAAGCTGTTTGCTGACGGGGAAGATGGACACTTCTCCAAATGAGATGACAAAGGAAAATCAGATAAAAGGCATGGCCTGTCACCCTGAGCCTGTCGAAGGTTGCGTGGGTGATGGCCTCTGCGCACGATCCTTCGACAGGCTCAGGATGACCCTTTATGACCACTTCTAAAACCCTGTCATGCTGAGGAACGAAGCGCATCTGATCGCCCACCTGCATGTGACGGTACTTCACAACGTTCAGAATGTCCCCATTCCTCTAACATCTATTATTAAATCAGCATTAATTTTATCGCGTAAACAATTTTACAAATGGCGTGTTAAAATAGCACATCAGCAGCGCGACTATTGATCTTTTGGGCACAGGGGTGCCGGGTGATGATAGCATGGGGGAGGGTACCACGTTAGCTTTATGGTGCAATATTAAATCAGCTCATCTTCATGATTAAAAAATTACTTATCATCATATGCCTTTTTCCGGCTATAGCGTTCGGTCAGGCCGCGTCAACTATTGTTGCCGACACCGTATCAAAACAGGATACCGCAAGGCAAACAGATCTGATTGATATTGCCCGTTCGCTTATCAGTATCAATCCTAAAAAGCCAAAGATCAAAAAGAGCCAAAAGGTATACTTTTCGGTATTGCCATTCGGCGGTACGGTTCCCGGTGGTAATGGCAGGGCCTTGGTTACCAGTACTACAGCGAGCATATATTTCGGCCCATTAAAAACTACTACAGCGTCTACAGCTACCTTCGCGCCATACTGGAACTTTAAATCGCGCTATGGTTTGCCGTTGCGTACAAGCGTATGGCTGCCTAATAACGAGTGGACTATTCAGGGCGATATCCGTTTTTTGCGTTATCCGCAATTGACTTGGGGTTTGGGTACCGCGCGTACCAATAGCGATAACGTATTGGTAAACTACAATTATATCCGTTTTTACCAAAGCGCGCTGAAACGCATCAGGCCTTACTTTTTTGCAGGTATAGGTTATAATCTTGATTTCCATTCTGGGATAAAAAGTGATGATGTAAATAAAGATCTTAAACAATTTACTAATTATGCTTATGGTACGGCGGGAAGTTCGTTATCATCCGGAATTTCCTTTAACGCGCTTTACGATACCCGGAATAATACCATTAACCCACTTCCCGGCGCTTACGCAAATATTATTTATCGTGTAAACCCTGATTTTTTAGGCAGTAACGACCATTGGACGTCATTATATATTGATGTTCGCAAATATGTTCCTATGAACCCGGGCAAACCATTGCAACAAAACACACTTGCATTCTGGTCGTACCTGTGGACGGCTTTTAATGATAAGGTGCCTTATCTTGATCTACCAAGTGTAGGTTGGGATCCTAACAACCGCTCGGGAAGGGGTATCGATCAAAACCGTTACCGTGGCCGTACTTTGTTTTATTTGGAAAGCGAATATCGCAGGGATATTACCGATAATGGATTGCTGGGCTTTGTAGTATTTACCAACGTAAATACGGTTAGTGGTTCGGGTACGCTTTTCAAATCATGGCATCCGGCAGTAGGTTCGGGTCTGCGTGTTAAATTCAATAAAGGTACCAGCACCAATATTGGTATTGATTATGGCGTAAGTAAAGGCTACAACTCTATCCTGCTGAACATCGGCGAAGCGTTTTAATTTTAAGCGAAGATTGCCTTATTGTAAATGTTAACCCTAAGCTTAACAGCAATGGAGGCGTAACTTTACACGGCACGCTTACTTTTACCGAATGGCAGTGATAAGCAAGAGTGATGTGGTAAAGGCAACAGGTACAGGTAATTTCCCCGGGTTGGCTTCGCTTTTAATGCGGTTGATCAAAATAGATGCTTTCAACAGCATGATGGAACAAGCCGGTGATTTGGATGGCGTAGCATTTACAAACTTTGTACTCAAGTTTTTAGGTATAACCATAGAAATTGACCCTGCCGATCTTGCTAACATCCCGAAATCGGGCGCATTTGTGGCGGTTGCCAATCATCCTTATGGCGCTGTTGAATCACTTGCTTTGCTTAATATATTGGTTTCAAACAGGGCCGATACCTTGTTTATGGGCAACTTCTTACTAAAACGTGTGCCTAACCTTGCAAACTATATCATCGCCGTAAATCCATTCGAAGCCATAAGGGACAGTTCCAGTATTAGCGGACTTAAAAATACCCTTGGTAAATTGAAAGAAGGTACGCCCGTAGCTATATTCCCGGCCGGTGAAGTATCTGCATTCGATTTTAAAACCCGTAAGGTGAACGATAGGGAATGGCACCCGGTGGTTGGTAAATTAATAGCCAAAGCCGGCGTACCCGTGCTGCCTGTATATTTTCATGGTAATAATGGTTTGGGCTTCAGCTTGCTTCGATACATTCATCCCTCACTCCAAACCGCTATGCTGCCTGCCGAATTGTTTAACAAGAAAGGATTGGTATTGCGTGTGCGCATAGGTAAGCCTATTTGCCCGCGTGAGTCTGTCGCTAATAATGGTTCCGAAAATTTGTTATCCCTTATCCGTACTCAAACCTACGCGCTTAAGGCAGCGGCTTTATAAGTCCGAAGTTTATTTTAGGTTAGAAGATAACTTATTGTTCTTTATCGGCGTCGCTGTTTTTATGCGATTCCTGTTCTTCGGCATCTTTTATTTCCGTTTGGATGATCGTCTTCTCCAACGATTTCTCGTCCTTTTGGTTGCGCATGATGAGCCATACCAGCAGGCCGACGGCAAGAACAACTACAACGATTAACAGGGGATAATTGATCTGTTCCATGATAGGGTTTCAATTGAGGGTAGACGTCGGGAAGGGATCAACCTTAAACCTGCTGCCATCCAGCGCCCGACTATGCAGACATCACTATCCGCGGTTTTTCATGTGTTTAACAGGTTTTACTGTTATAACCTGCCAGGGTAAGCAACGTTAATCTCAAATTTGTCGATAAAGAACGGTGGCAGGTTCCCTTGTTGACGGCGCAAAGATAAAATGACGGTATTAGGCAAATAATAAGGTTATGTTATGAAAAGGCACTGCCTGCAATTATTCGTGCAGTACCAGTATCGCCTTAACCGATTTATTCATCACCTGGTTTATTGTACTACGGGTAAACAAGCTGTACACTACATTATGATGGTGTTTTACCAGGCAAAGTATATCCGGATCGTGCGATTGAATATATGACATGATCCCTTGGGTAGCGCTGCTGTTTTCAATATAATTAAACTCCAGTTCAGTATGTTTGATCAGATCGCGCAGGCGGGCCTCCCCGGTTTTAAGATGTTTATTATCTGAACCTTCTTCAACATATAATACCTGCATTTTAGCCGAGCCAAATGCCTGTATCATTTCGTTAAGCGCGTTTACATCAACAGCCGATAAGCGGGTTTCAAAATCGGTTGCCAGGGTGATCATCGGTACTCTGGCAAATTTGCTTTCCATCGGGATGATGAGGGTTGGCATCTTTATTTTATCAACCACCATGGCCGCGTTGCTACCCACAATGCCGCTGATACCCGTAGCGCCGGTAATGCCCATTACTAACAGGTCAACCTCGTTAGCATCGGTATAGCGGGTGATGACCGTTTTTAGATAGCCAACATCGCACAGCGTAGTTACTTTGACGCTTTCATACGCCGGGTCTTCTGAAAGGGGCTTAACCCATTCTTTCAGCGCCTCTCTTTTATTATTGTAATAACTCTCTATAAAAATAGCGTTATAGGTGCTGTTATTAATACCTTCGGTAGGGTGTATGGCATGTATAGCGCATACCTCACGGCCAAGTATGCTGGCCAGTTCCATAGCATAGGCCATAGCGTTCGCGGCACAAGGCGAAAAATCGGTGGCAACAAGTATCTGTTTCATTTTAGGTTATTAAATGAACAAGTGGAAAAACAGGAACAATAAAAATGCTAAAATAATAGCAACTGGCAAAGTAAGTACCCATGCCAGCCCTATACTACGTAAAGTTTGGTTATTAAGGTTGCCTTTACCGCCCGAAGCTACCATAGCGCCCGCTATACCGCTCGATAATACGTGCGTGGTACTCACCGGCAAACCGAAGCCCGTGCTTAAACCAATGGTTGAGGCGGCTACCAGTTCAGATGTTAAGCCCTGCGCGTAGTTAAGGTGCTCGTTGCCTATCTTTTCGCCAATGGTTACTACAATGCGTTTCCAGCCTATCATGGTGCCAAGCCCCAGCGATATGGAGATAATACCGATCACCCATATCGGCGCGAAATCGGTTACGTGCTGCAATTCGGTTGAGGCCGCTTTTAGTGCTTCTTTTTCTTTATGTGTAAGTTTCAGGTTGTCATCGGCAGCAAGTGCCTTAATATCTTTAATTACCAGTTCTACCTGTTTACGGTAGCGGTAGGTTTTAGCTACTTCTTTCTCGTTCTTTTCGGCCAGCGATGCTTTAGCCTGTTTAACGGCCGCGGTTAAGGCGATAAGTTCGGCATCGTTATTTGTACCTGCCTTGTCGGCTATAACCTGTTCGGTTTGGTGCAATGCCGCGAATACCTTATCGTTCGCTACGGCATGGTTTACCGCGAAACGTGCGGGTAAGAATGCTATCAGGATCAGCATAAATAAACCTACTCCTTTTTGGCCATCATTACTGCCATGAAAAAAGCTCACCAATGTGCAAGTAGTTACCAGCAATAAACGGATAGCAATAGGCGGACGATCATTTTCGCCTTTAGGGATATGAAACAGCGCGTGCGATTTGGTAACGTGCTTAAGAAACAGCATCAGTAAAGCCGCCACGCCAAAGCCGATAACCGGCGATAGTATAAGCGATGAACCAATTTCGCCTGCTTTTTCCCAGTTAACACCAGGGCCCTGGTAGTAAAAGGTAAAGGCCAAACCGCCGCCAATCATGGCACCTATCATGGTATGCGAACTGGAGCAGGGAATACCGAGGTACCATGTTCCTAAATTCCAGATGATGGATGAAAGCAGTACCGAAAGTACCAGGCAGGCACCCACGCTGATGGGCAAGGTCATCAGTGAATCGAGCGGTACCAGTTTAAGTATGCCCATGGCAACGGTAACCCCCCCAAGGCACACCCCTAAAAAGTTCCATAAGCCCGACCATGGAATGGCGTAAGCAGGGCGCAGGGCTTTGGTATATATTACCGTAGCCACCGCGTTAGCGGTATCATGAAAGCCGTTTACAAATTCGAAACCTATAACGGCCAGTATGCAAATAATAAAAACGAATAAAAGGGAACCTCCGAGATCAATATCACCTAAAAACGGAAGCGCTGCCAAAATGGGAGAGTGCATATGTTGAATTAGTGGCGGCAGGCTGTGGTGCCCGTACCGCATTACCAAATAACAACAATACAGTTTGCTTTAATGATAAGCCGATGTTAGCAATTTGTTACGTTATTGTTTACTTGATGCTAAGTGATATTCAGCAAGTTTCACAGAGAACGAATCGGTTAAGGCAACAGCTTCGGGTGTAACTACATAATAGTTGCCGCTTAATGATAATCCATCGGCAGTTTTTTCAACGGCAATTTTTAAAAAGCCATGCCGGTCGTCGCAATAGGATTGCAGCGTTACATTGTCGAATAAGGGGTTATTCCCCGTGTATTGCGGATTATCGGTTAAAGCAAGAGCGTTTAGTTCGTCAAACCCACCTCCGCCTGCAACAATGTAGGGTACAACTACACCATCCGCATAAATTTTACGAAAACGCTGGTAGTTGTGCACATGTCCGCTGAACACAACATCGGGTTTAATGCCGGTTTCGGTAAAAATATCTTCCAAAAATTCGATCATTTGCATGCTCGACCCATGGTTGGTATCGGCAGAATAAGGCGCGTGGTGAATGCAGATGATCAAAGCCTTTTCCGGTCTTTCTTCATTCGCGTTAATGAGTTCCTCAATGAACCATGCCTTTTGCTCGGGAGTGATAACACCATACTTAGGCACATTACTATGCAGACCGATGATATTAGCCAGGGGCGATGTCAATGTCCAGTACACATTAGGCTGAACCATGCTCTTGCGGGTTTTGGCCGTATCAAAGGCAATATCACGTGGTTCGGTATCGCAAAACACGGTAGTAAAAGCATCCAGACTGTGGTAAGGAACCGGGTTGGCCGGGTTTATATCCGTATCATGATTGCCCGCTATGGCGAATATCGGCCCCGGGTAACATTTGTACGGAGTAAAAAACTGCTGCTCGTAGTTTTCGGCTTCGCCGTGATGATAAACGATATCGCCTAAATGGTACAAAAACTTAGGCTGATCTTCCGGCAGTTCATTATACTGTTCGGCCATGGCCGCTGCCATTAATGCCTGCATATCGGGGTTGCGTGTACCGCCGGTATCGCCCACCATGTGGAACACGAGTTTTTGGCTGTTTATTTCCGGCTGAACTGTTTCGAGCGATAAATGGTAGGGGTAAGCGCCTGTTGGTGCCGGCAGCGGCTGAAACTTGTAGGTATCATCCGGCTGGTGACGCTTAAAAACAGGTGTTGTATATTTTGATGAAGAAGATATGCCCATATTATGCCGCAAAGTTAACTTATTGATATTAACATGGAGTTAAATCAAATAGTATGCTTGAGGGTGCCTGATTGCTGTATAAAAGTATCTATCCCAATTTTTCTATTTCTTAAAACCTTACGCTCTTAAATTGTGTTAACACCCAGGTTGTTCATGTAAAGAGCTGCCTTAAAACAGATTATGAAATTATTTAAATGTACCAATTGCGGTCAGCTACTATATTTTGAAAACAGCATTTGCGAGTGCTGCAAAAATGCTTTAGGCTTTATTCCGGAAGAATTAACGCTGGTTACACTGGCGCCGGTTAATAACGGTACATATACTTTGTACGCCGGTAAAAAGTCGTTACTGGGTGGTTTGCTCAAAAATAAAAAGCAGGCATACAAATACTGCCAGAATTTTCAGTTTGGTGTTTGTAACTGGCTTATCCCGGCCGAGAGCACCAGCGTTTTTTGCAAGGCCTGCGAACTTAACCACATTGTGCCAAACTTATCCGATCCGGAACATCAGCGTAAATGGCAGCTTATTGAGATAGCCAAACACCGCGTGGTTTATACTTTGATGCAGCTGAAGCTGCCATTGGTTAGCAAATTACAGGATATACAAACCGGCCTTAGCTTCGATTTTTTAACAGATGCCGATGCCATGCAGCGGGTATTAACAGGACACGAGAACGGGCTGATCACCCTTAATATTGATGAGGCCGATGATGATAAGCGCGAACTGTCCCGTAAGGAGATGAACGAACCTTATCGTACGCTTTTAGGGCATTTCAGGCATGAGATAGGGCATTATTATTGGGACAGGCTGATAGATAACAGCCAGTTTATTGACGAATACCGCCAGTTATTTGGTGATGAACGCGAAGATTACGCGCAAGCCCTTCAGCGCCATTACAACGAAGGCGACGCGGCCGACTGGAACCTGAACTACATCAGCGCCTACGCCAGCGTGCATTCGTGGGAGGATTGGGCCGAAACATGGGCGCATTACCTGCACATTATTGATACGCTGGAAACCGCCGATGCCTTCGGGATCAGCGTGGCGCCGCGCATTGCCAGCAAAAGCGACCATGCGAACGCCATGATAAAAACCAATCCATATTTGCAGCAAAACTTTCAGGAATTGTTGAACATGTGGCTGCCCTTAACCTTCGCCATGAACAGTATGAACCGCAGCATGGGCAATCATGACCTATATCCGTTTATCATTCAGCCAAAAGTGGTGGAGAAGTTGAGCTTTATACACAAGGTGTGTTACGCATCAAGGGTGAATTAACTATTTTGACGTTGATGTAAGCCGGTAATTTATATGCGGCTTACATCAACATTGACATACATACGTTGCCCGGCACCGCTGTAAACAATGCCTTTTAGTGGTACTACATCGGCAAAATCGCGACCAATGGCGGTACGGATGTGGCGGTCGTTAACGAGCAGGTTGTTGGTGGCATCAAATTCCGTCCACCCAACTTCGGGGATGTACAAGGCGATCCACGCGTGCGAAGCATCGGAACCAAATAGTTTTGGCTTGCCCGGCGGCGGCAGGGTTTCAATATATCCGCTTACATAGCGGGCCGCCAGGCCGATGGAACGCAGGCAGGCTAACGAGAAGTGGGCAAAATCCTGGCAAACACCTTTTCTATGCAGAAAAACTTCTTCCAGCTTGGTGCTGATATCGGTAAAGCCGGGGGTAAAATCAAAATCGTTAAATATTCGCGAGTTGAGGTCGAGCATGGCATCCATAATTGGCCTGCCGGGTGTAAAAGATGTTAAAGCATACTCCTGTATCCCCGGAATAAAAAAAACGTGGTCCGATTCGAGGTAGAACTGCCTGATACCGTTTTCGGCGGCAGTGCTGCGCAGCCAGCTTACCACATTTTCCCAGGGCATAGTGTTTTTGGGTACGGTATTGATCCATACGGGCTCTGCTATTTCAACCTCGCTTTTAATTTCAACACTCAACTTCTGGTGAAATTCTTCTATTGAAAAATAGATGAACTTGTTGTTGAAAAAGTCTTCCCGCGTAGCTAAAAAATGAGGCTCGGGATGAATTTGGTAATGCACCTTTTCTACCTGTTGAAAATTATGATCAACCGGAACCTGGTAAACCAAATTATGGCATAACGATGCCGGGAGCTGGTATTCGTACCGGGTAATATGGGTTATCTGATATTTCATAAGCTTCGGAATCTGTTATTTGTTACAGGTGCAGGTTTCATAACTCGGGCAGGGTATTATTGCTTTTTACAAAACTGTACTGGCTTTGGGTAGGGCTAAAATAGCTTTCGTATATTATGGTTGATGCCTGCCCCAACAGGTTAATAAGGTGCTGTAAGAAATGACTCAGCTCTTTTTTATTATGGTTGTTTATGCCATTTGCCGATACCATTTTGTTGATATCGCACAACCTTAGCATCGTCAGCGCTTCCAATAGCTTTCTGTGCGCCGGGCTTAAGCCTTCCTCACGATGACTGTCGGGCAGTTGCGAAAGGTGCTCATCTATTTTGGCTATCAAAAAAACTACCGCTTTGGGGTTGTCTTCGTTGATCAGCAATAAATTAAGCACACCCGGCAATTGCAAAGTTGAGCGGTACAGGTAGCGGTAGGTAACCAAACTTTCGTTGCACATTAATACCAGCTCCAGCAGTTGTTTTTCTACCTCTGGTGCTACATTATTGGCAAGCGCGGCCTGTAAAATAATGCAGGTATTGATGGATGACTCTAAGAATCGGCCGATATTAAGCAAACGCCAGCTGGATGCCCTCGTCATGTTATCGTTATTGAGGCCGATAAAAGCCATGAGTTTGATAATGAACTGATCGAGGTGATGATAGATCTTCCGCAGATCGTCGCCGTTTTCTTTCATCAGCTCAAACTCTTCGGATATACTGTCCAAAATACGCCAGGTATCGAGACTTAAGCGGTCGCGCACGGCATAGCCATTGGTAAGGAACGATTGCAGCGATTGCGCCAGCGAACCCGCCCGCCCGGTTTCAACCGCGAGGGAAAGCAGCTCTTTTTCGGGCTGGCGTAATTTACCTTGATCTGCCGATGCGAAACCCGGCAGGGTACCCGTTAAAGCGCTTAAGCTTTTAAGCAGTATTACAAGGGTTTGGTTAGTTTCGGGGTGCACTTCGTCATCGCGCTCATTGTAAATTTTGAGCACTATGCGCATCATGCGTACATTGCTTACAGCCCTGTCCAGGTAACGGCCCAGCCAAAACAGGCTTTCGCCGGTACGGCTCGGTAAAATATTTTTAACCTTCCTTAATATAGGCTGGTTGGTGGTTTGCTTTGTTTGGGCCTGCGGCGATGGACCGAGCACCCAGGTATCTTTACTAATACCGCCCGATTGGTTGGAAATAATAAATTCGCCCTTGGTAGGGAAACTACGCGACAGGCCACCCGGCATAACATGGTAAGTTTGCTTATCCATATCGGCCACAATGTAGCTACGAAAAACCGCGTTGCAGGCTTCCAGGTTATTTCCCACCAGCGATGGTGTGGTGCTAAAGCTCACCACCTCCTGCGCCACGTATAAATATGGGCGGGTGTTGATCTCTCTTCTAAGCTCGTCAATCTGTTTGCGGCTTAGTTCGCTGCCTATGTATGGTAAATTTTCGTTGCTGCGGTAAATGGAGCGCACTATCAGGAATGGCAGGTTATCCAATACGTATTTCTTTTCCTTTTCCTGCCCGCACCACCAGGTAGCTACCGATGGCAATATCAGTTCTTCATTCAGCAGGTGCTTGCACAGGCGCGGCAAAAAGGCCATCAGTCCCGGGTTTTCCAGTATGCGACAACCCAGCGGATTAATAATGGTCACCTTTTTTTGCCTTACGGCTTCCATCAAACCAACTACGCCTAAATGCGAATCGCCCATAAATTCAAGCGGGTCGCAAAATATATCGTCAACTCGGCGTACTATTACGTCTACCTTTTCAAGTCCGCGTAAGGTTTTTAGCCATACATAGCCATCGCTCACGGTTAAATCTTGCCCAAAGGCGAGGGTAAAACCTAATGAGGATGCAAGGTAAGCGTGCTCAAAATAGGTTTCGTTAGCCGTACCCGGCGATAGCAATACCACCCGCGGGTTCTCCTTATTTTGTAAGGAAAGCTTGGTAAGCGTGTTTTTTAATGTTTGGTAATACGACGAAATTTTACGCACCTGGTTCTCACGGATCAGATCGGGGAATACCCTCGTCATGGCAGCCCTGTTCTCCAGCGTATAACCCGCGCCCGATGGTGCATCGGTACGATCGTGCAGTACCCATATCTTGCCTAAAGGTCCACGCACCAAATCTGCCGAGTATTGCAGCAATTGAAACTTGCCCGGTATCTTTACCTTATCGGCCTGCCTTAAAAATCCCTTGTGCGAAAATATCATCTCAAAGGGAATAAAACCCTCTTTAATGAGCTTGCGTTCGCCGTAAATATCCGCTAAAATGAGGTTCAGCAGTTCGGCACGCTGTATCAGTCCGCGTTCAATACTTTCCCATTCCTGCTGGCTAAAAACCATCGGCACAGGGTCGAGCTTCCAGGGGCGATTAATGCCGTCGGGATCGCTGTATACGTTGTAGGTTACCCCGTTGTCGCGCAGTTCCTGGCTTATTTCCCGGCTGCGCTGCTCCATCTTTTCAATACCCAGCTCATCGTAGGCGTGGGCAAGCTTTTTCCAATGTTCACGTACCACACCCTCGGGCGCGGCAAGTTCATCAAAAGAAGGTTTGGCCGTATTGCGCCCTTGTTGCAGGTAAGTCTCGATCATTTTCCAAATCTCTCAAATTTCCGTTATAAATTTTTGGCATTTTTATATCGCCTTAAATCCATAGTGTACGGATACTCGGGGCTCACCACCTCATTGGTAATGGTGTATTGTGGCAGTATGTTCATTTTGGTAACAAAGCGCCCGCCCGCCGTTGGCTGACTTGTAGCCGGTTCAACAAGGTTAACTGAATGACCAAAATCAAAAAATCGTGAAATAATGCGCGATTCGGCCTCGTAGCTGTTTACCGGGAAGGTATCATAACTGCGCCCGCCCGGGTGCGACACATGGTATTGACAGGCCGCTATGGATTTCTGCGTCCAGGTATCAAAAAGGTCGAACACCAATGGAGTATCAATACCAATAGTTGGGTGCAATGCCGATGGTGGCTGCCATGCCCGGTAGCGTACTCCGGCAATGTATTCGCCCTGTACGCCGGTGCTCTTCAACGGGATTTTCAATCCGTTGCATAAAAAGGTATAGCGCGAATCTGTAAGGCCCGATATTTTTACCTGGATGCGCTCTAACGATGAATCAACGAAGCGGGCAGTACCCGTGCTCGACATTTCTTCGCCCAGTACATGCCATGGCTCAATGGCCATTTTTATTTCAATGTTGATATCATCAACCTGTAACTCGCCCAAAAATGGGAAACGGAAGCTGAAGAAAGGCTCGAACCACGAAATATCAAAGCCATAACCGGCATCGCGCAGGCTGTTAACTACCTCCGTCATGTCCTTGTAGCAATAATGAGGAAGCAAAAAGCGATCATGCAGTTCGGTACCCCAGCGTACCAGTTTATGGTTGTACGGCGTTTTCCAAAACCAGGCCAGCAGGGTGCGTATCAGCAGGAATTGTACCATGCTCATGCGGTAATGCGGCGGCATATCAAATCCCCTGAACTCCAGTATCCCTAAACGGCCGCTTGATGAATCGGGCGAGTAAAGTTTATCGATACAAAACTCCGAGCGGTGCGTATTGCCCGTAATATCCGTTAAAAAATGACGGAAGATACGGTCGACCAACCAAAAAGGTACCTCGTTCTCGCTGCGATCGGGCACCTGCTGAAAGGCGATCTCCAACTCGTATAATGTTTCCATACGGCCTTCGTCAACCCTTGGCGCCTGGCTGGTTGGGCCGATGAACTGGGTAGAAAACAAGTATGATAAACAAGGGTGATGCTGCCAGAACGTAATGAAGCTGCGCAGAATATCCGGGCGGCGCAAAAGCGGACTATCGGCAGGTACTTCGCCACCCAGCGTTACGTGGTTACCGCCGCCAGTACCGGTATGGCGGCCGTCGATATTGAATTTTTCGGTAGCGAGTTTTGATTCGGCTGCCTTTTTATAAAGTATCTCGTAATTCTTAGCCAATTCCCGCCAGCTGCCCGCCGGGTGAATATTCACCTCGATAACGCCGGGGTCGGGGGTGATCATCATTTTGGTGATGCGGTTATCTGACGGCGGATCGTAGCCCTCTATCAGCACCGGCATTTTTAGTTTTTCGGCAGTACGCTCAACTGCATTGACCAAGTATAAATAATGCTCAAAATAACTCGTAGGCGGAAAGAAGATGAACAACTTGCCCTGCCTTACCTCAACCACCAGCGCGGTTTTAAAAATTGTTTTGCTGTTATTAAAGCGGGTGCCGGTTTGCGGTATCAGGTCGGCACCTTCGGGCAGCGCATCTACGTCGGCAAAAAGGCTTCTTTCGGGTAGTACTTCCTGTTCTTCAGGGTCAAAGTATTGTACCGAATCCAGAGGTAAACGCAAACCTACCGGTGAGTTACCCGGTACCAAAAACAGGTTTTGCCTGCGGAACGACCATTTACAGCTTTGCCAGTTGCTTTTATCTAAGTCCCACTTAATGGGTACAACATAACCAACCGGCTCATTAAGCCCGGTATTGAGCAGCTCGGCCAGTTTCTGCCTCTCCAAAGGCGATTTCAGGTCGACCTTAAGCGGATCGATATTTACAGGGGTTTTGCTCTCTTCCCACAAAAAATAAAAAGGATCTTCGTAAGTAGGGGTAATGTTTTTGGTGTCGATGTGCAGCTCCTGCGTCAGTCCGCGCATGAAGCTCTTGGCATCTTTGGCAGTCAGGCCATAATCTTTCGACAGATCGGCCATCAGTTCATCATTGTTCCACAAAGGTACATTATCCTTACGCCAATAACAGGCCAGCTTCCAGCGCGGCAGTGGCTCACCGGGATACCATTTGCCCTGCCCGTATTGCATTAAGGCACCCTCGCCATATTCATTCTTCAACTTATGGAACAGGATGTTCGATAAACGGCGTTTATGTTCGCCATCGGCAGCTGAATTCCATTCGGGGGCTTCGTTATTATCTATGGATACAAAGGTTGGCTCGCCGCCCATGGTAAGGCGTACGTTGTTGGCCGCAAACTCTTCGTCCACCTTATCGCCAAGGGTCATTATATCTTCCCATTGCTCATCCGAAAATGGTTTGGTTACCCTCGGTTTTTCTTCGATACGGGTAATGGTATTTTCAAAGTGGAACTCGGTTTCGCATGGCTCTGCCATACCACTGATAGGCGCGGCACTCTGCGGATCGGGTGTACAGGCCAGCGGGATATGCCCCTCACCGGCAAATAAACCCGAAGTAGGGTCGAGCCCCACCCAGCCAGCGCCGGGCAGGTATACCTCCGTCCAGGCGTGCAGGTCGGTAAAATCCTGCTCGGGTCCCGACGGGCCATCCAATGATTTTATATCCGGTTTCAACTGTACCAAATAGCCTGATGCAAAGCGGGCGGCGAGGCCGAAATGCCTCAGCAACTGCACAAACAGCCATGCGGTATCACGGCACGAGCCCGATTTTAGTTCCAGTGTTTCCTCGCACGATTGTACACCCGGCTCCATCCTTATATTATAGGAGATCTCCAGGTAAAGCATCCGGTTAAGGGTTACCAAAAAATCCTGGGTAATGGCGTTCTTTTTGAGCAGGTCGCTGGCCTTTTCGGTTAACTCCATCAACAGCGGACCGCTCTCGGTAATTTCGAGGTAGGGTACGAGATTCTTTTTTAGCGTTTCTTCATAGTCGAAAGGGTAATGGTTGGCGTATTCCTCCACAAAAAAGTCGAAGGGGTTAATCACCACCATATCGGCAATTACCTCAACATCAATAACAAATTCGTTCACCTTCTCGGGGAAAACAATACGGGCCAGGTAATTACCAAAGGGATCTTGCTGCCAGTTTATAAAATGTTTTTCGGGTGATATTTTAAGAGAGTAGCCTTTTATCATGGTACGCGAGTGCGCAGCGGGCCTTAAACGGATAACTTGCGGTGATAGCGTGATATGCTTATCGTACTTGTAACTGGTAAAATGACGAATTGCTACTTTTATTGACATAAATAGTGGTTTGTGTTATAAAAATACCCTATTAATAATGAAAAGTGCAATAAACTAATTTGTTTTTTATTGATTTTTAAAACAAATGGTGAAAAATGTACAATTTGTTTACATAAATATCATCTGCGGGATGCGTGTTGGTGTATAATGCAATGCAAATACTTTACATTTTGTTAATGAAAATAAAATAATAGCTGAATTTTTTAATTAGTTTGAATTTAAGCACAAATAAATGGCTGGATTTTATGAAATGGCATTATAAATTGATGTTAATATTAAAATAATAAATATTAACAGGACGGATTAAACGGAAACGTACTATTTACGTCTATACCGGTATCATTATTAATATTTCGCCTAAATGAAACCTCTCTATCACAAACTCATGGCACTACTGTGCTTATGTTTTACCATATGCTGTAGCCAAAACGCGCAATGCCAAAATGCCGGTATCGAATACGAACCCGTAGGCGGCTACAATGCCTTTAACCAGGGTAAGGGTATAGCGCTGGTACTGCAATACGGTGCCGATATCCCTTTAGATAATTTGAGCTTCAATTACCGGTCAACCTCAACGTATGGCATCGGTGTTTTAAAAAAGTTAGATGATTTTACGGTCAATTTCAATATAAACTACCATGCTTACCCGGTGAAATTCAGGTCGCGCGGATTGGTAAACAATACATTTGAGGTAATGGGTTTTTACTTTGGCGGCGCTTATGATAAGCTATTGTCGAACAATTTTAAACTTTACGGGGGGCTCGATCTTGGCGGCTGGATAAAACGGTTTGATGATTTGGTAGATACATCAACCGATTGCGGCTGCGAAACCAATAATGCCAATTACTATTTTGCCCCTAAAACCGGCTTTACCTACCTCATGAACAACAGGATAGGCCTTGGCTTGGAAGCCAAATATAACCTGCTGTTAACCGGCCACGATTATGTAACGGGCGAAAATGGCGGTAAATTATTCAACTCCTTTGCAACTTCGGTAATGATATCCTATCATTTTTAAGAAGATTGATTTATAGTTTTAAATAGGTGTAAAGCTTCTTTTTGAAGCGTTGCGCGTATTTCCTTTAAATAAACAACGTGTTGTTGGGAGGTAATTCTCTATCGCGAAGCCAATAATTACAAAACAATATAAATAGTTGTTCCTTTTATAGTGCAACTATGAAAATCACTACTTATCCGGGTAAGCCATACCCGCTTGGTTCTACATGGGACGGAAATGGCGTTAACTTTACTTTATACGCGGATAACGCGACCGGTGTTGAACTTTGCCTATTTGATTCGACTGATAGTAGCAAGGAGATCGCCTGTATACAATTATATGAACGTTCGCACCAGGTATGGCACGTTTACCTGCCCGATATAAAACCCGGCCAGTTATACGGTTACCGTGTGGATGGGCCTTTCGAGCCATCTAACGGGCATCGTTTTAACCGCAATAAGTTATTGATGGATCCTTACGCCAAGGCCATTGCCGGTAGTATTGACTGGCACGATTCGCTTTTTGCGTATGAGATAGGCAGCGAAGAAGAAGACCTGAGTTTCAGCGAAAGCGACAGCGCGAATTATATTCCAAAATCGGTAGTGGTAGATAATGCTTTTGATTGGGGCGACGATCAGTTGCCGCGCACCCCATACCATCAATCCATCATTTACGAAGCACACGTACGCGGTTTTACCATGACCTGCCCGGAAATTCCGGAGGAGATCAGGGGTACATACGCCGCGCTGGCACATCCTGCCGCTATTAATTATTTGAAGGAACTGGGTATCACCGCTATTGAGCTTATGCCTGTACACCAATTTGTTAACGACCGCAGCCTATTAGAAAAAGGGCTGCGTAACTATTGGGGATACAACACCATAGGCTTTTTCGCGCCCGATGTACGGTACTCATCAAGCGGAGTACAAGGGCAGCAGGTAGTTGAGTTTAAAAACATGGTGAAAGAACTGCATAAGGCAGGTATTGAGGTGATACTTGATGTGGTATATAACCATACCGGCGAGGGTAACCAAATGGGCCCTACGCTTTCTTTTAAAGGGGTGGACAATTCATCTTACTATCGCCTTACCGAAGATGATAAGCGCTTTTACATGGATTACACCGGCACCGGTAATACGCTGAATGCCATGCTGCCCAACGTGTTACGCTATATTATGGATAGCCTGCGCTACTGGATAACGGAGATGCATGTGGACGGTTTCCGGTTTGACCTTGCCTCAACGCTCGCGCGTGAATTGCACGAGGTAAACCGCCTGAGCGCGTTCTTTGATATTATTCACCAGGATCCGGTTATTTCGCAGGTAAAGCTAATTGCCGAACCCTGGGATATTGGCGAAGGCGGTTACCAGGTAGGCAAGTTTCCGCCGGGATGGGCGGAGTGGAACGGTAAATACCGCGATTGCATACGCGATTACTGGCGTGGTGCCGATAGCATGCTGGGCGAGTTCGCGCAGCGCTTTACCGGCAGCCCCGATCTTTACCAGGATGATTACCGTCGCCCTACGGCCAGCATCAACTTTATTACCGCGCACGATGGTTTTACGCTGCACGATCTGGTAAGCTATAACGACAAACATAACGATGCCAACGGCGAGGATAATAACGATGGCGAAAGCCACAACCGCTCGTGGAATTGCGGTGCCGAAGGCGAAACGGATGACGAAGCCGTGATTGCCTTAAGGCAGCAGCAAAAGCGCAACTTTTTTGCTACGTTGTTATTGTCGCAAGGGGTGCCGATGATTGTAGCAGGCGATGAAATGAGCCGTACACAGCAGGGCAATAACAATGCTTACTGCCAGGATAATGAAATTTCGTGGCTTAACTGGGCCGCAGCCGATAAGGAGATGCTGGAGTTTACCAAAAAGCTGATCCAGTTTCGTAAAGACCATCCGATTTTCCGCCGCCGCCGCTGGTTCCAGGGGCAGCCTGTTATGGGGCGCGGGTTAGAAGATATCGCCTGGTTTTTACCCGAGGGAACCGAAATGACCGAAGAGAACTGGAGCCATGATTTTGCAAAATCGCTGGCGGTTTTCCTTAACGGCAAAGGTTTGCACTCGGTTGGCCCCAAAGGTGAGCGTATTTTGGATGATGATTTTTATATCATTTTCAATGCCTCTCATGAACCTATCGATTATAAACTTCCTGAAGCAAAATACGGCAAGATCTGGAAAAAGATAATGGATACCAGCGTGGGCGATTTTACCGAAGAAACCCATAAAGCCGAAGAAGTGATACGTGTTGAAGGGCGTTCGGTAGTGTTGTTAAAGCATCATTTTGCACACAATGAAACAAAAGATTAACCCGGCATACAGATCAATAGGTGTTAATTTTAATACGATGGGCGAGGCCGAAGTTTTGCTTTGGTCGCCCGCGGCTAAAACCGTAGGACTAAAAATTGAAGGTAAAGACCGTATTCCGCTGAAAAAAGCGGAATACGGTTACTGGAAATTAAGCACCAAAAAGCTAAATCCCGGCGATAGTTATCAGTTTATACTCGACGGTGAAAAGGAACTGCCCGACCCCGCATCGCTTTCGCAACCCGATGGTGTACACGGCGTATCACAAGCCATCAACCTCAAAAATTTTAATTGGACTGATACCACATGGCAGAATTTGCCATTGAGCGATTATATCTTTTATGAACTGCATACCGGCACCTTCACCTCCGAAGGTACTTTTGCCGCCATTGAGAAAAAGCTTGACCATATAGTTGAATTAGGCGTAACCGCTATTGAACTAATGCCGGTCGCCCAGTTTCCGGGTGAACGTAACTGGGGGTACGACGGGGTATTCCCATACGCGGTACAAAACAGTTATGGCGGTGCCGATGGTTTGCGCCACCTGGTAAATGCCTGCCATAATAAAGGTTTGGCGGTGGTGCTTGATGTGGTGTATAACCACATGGGGCCTGAAGGGAATTATTTTAATGAATACGGCCCATACTTTACCGAAAAATATAATACGCCCTGGGGCAATGCCATCAATTTTGATGATGCCTGGTGCGATGCCGTAAGGCAATATTTTATCGAAAATGTACTGATGTGGTTTCGGGATTTTCATATCGATGCCCTGCGTTTGGATGCTGTGCACGCCATAAAAGATTTGAGCACCAAACATATTCTGCAAGAAATAAAGGAACAGGTTGATGTGCTGATAGCGGCATCGGGCAGGCAGCATTACCTGATCGTGGAGCTTGATCTGAATGATCCTAAGTTTATTAACCCTTTGGCAAAGCAGGGATATGGTATGGATGCCCAATGGATAGATGAGTTTCACCACGCGCTGCGGGTAACGGCCGGCGAAGAACGTACCGGTTACTATTCGGATTTTAATGGTATTGAACATTTGGCGAAATCCTACAAAGACGCGTACGTGTACGATGGCATTTACTCGTCGCATCGTTTAAAAACATTTGGTGCTAAGGCAGAGCTCAATCCGGGGGAACAGTTTATCGTGTTCTCGCAAAATCATGACCATGTGGGCAACCGCATGCTGGGCGAGCGTACAAGTAAGCTGGTTAGTTTTGAAATGCAAAAACTGATGACGGCGGCAGTTATGGTTAGTCCGTACTTACCCATGTTGTTTATGGGCGAGGAGTGGAGCGAGCCAAACCCTTTCCTGTATTTTGTAAGCCATACCGATAAGGATTTGGTTGAAGCGGTAAGAAAAGGCCGGAAGGAAGAATTCAAAGCCTTCCATGCCGAAGGTGAGGCACCCGATCCGCAAGCGGATGATACCTTTAATCGCTCTAAACTTCAATGGCCACTTAGCCATAAGGGGCATCACCAGGTAATGTTCAATTACTATAAGGCGCTTATCGCTTTGCGTAAATCGCACGCGGCACTGTACCAACTTAACCGCGAAAATTTAGAGGTAGAAGCTTACCCTAAAAACAACACGCTGTTATTGCATCGCTGGCATGGGAACGAAGAAGTGTATTGCCTGATGAACTTTTCGAAATCAGTACAGCAATTGCAATTGCCTAACGATGATAAAGAATGGCGCTTATTGCTTGATAGCGCCGCGCCTGCATTGAACGGCCCGGCTAAAGCGGCTAACCTGCCAAACAACGAAAGCGCGGTAACATTACAACCTGAATCGATAATTATTTATACCAGTAACCATGTTTAATCCTGTTGCTACCTATCGTATACAGTTTCATAAAGGTTTTACTTTTGATGATCTTGATCGTAATATCCCCTACCTGCAAAAACTGGGTATAAGCACCTTGTATGCTTCGCCGGTTTTTGAGGCCACGCCGGGTAGTACGCATGGTTATGATATTGTGAATCCGCACCGCATCAACCCTGAAATAGGTACACTTAAACAGCTGAAAGCCCTCAGCAAAAAGTTAAAGACGGCAGGTATTAACTGGCTGCAGGATATTGTGCCCAATCACATGGCTTTTCATCCCAATAATGCGTGGTTAAACGATGTACTTGAGCGGGGAGTAATGTCGGCCTATGCCAATTTCTTTGATATGGCAGGCACATCGGCATTGTTTGAAGGTAAAATAATGGTGCCCTTTTTAGGTTCGTCATTAGTGGATGTGATAAAAAAAGGCGACCTCCAACTTGCTATAGTCAACGGACGATTATCACTTAGCTATTTTGACAGCGCTTATCCGCTTAGCCCGGCATCTTATTTATCGGTACTAAAAACAAAAAGGGATAAACCCGATGCGGTAAAACAACTGGTAGCAACAATAGAACAGGTTGTAAAAGAAACAGAGCCGGGTACTTATAACCAGTTATGGGATGACGCGCTATCGCAATTGTCTGTAGTTTGTAAGGATGGTTCTGTTACAGATTATCTGGACGATTGCATTCAAACCATTAATAAAGACAAACCCAAACTGCGCAAACTGGTCGAGGAGCAATTGTATCGTTTATGCAGTTGGGCCGAAACAGATCACACTATTAACTTCCGTAGGTTTTTTACGGTGAACGGGTTGATATGCCTCAATATTCAGGATGAAAAAGTGTTTGAGGATTACCATCAGTTCATCAAAACCCTGCTGAACGAAGGTGTGTTCCAGGGGCTACGGGTTGATCATATCGACGGCTTGTATGATCCTACGGCTTATCTGAATAAATTAAGGCAATTAGTTGGTCCGGATGTATATATCGTAATAGAGAAGATACTGGAAGAAGGGGAACAGATGCCGGTAAACTGGCCCGTGCAAGGCACTACGGGATACGAATACCTGGCCGATGTAAACAACCTGTTCACCAACAAAGGCAGTGAAAAGATCTTCAGCACTTACTACGATAAATTAGTAGGAACTAATGTACCTGTTCAGCAGCAGATATGGGAAAAGAAAGCCTATATTCTTAACCACCATATGGCCGGTGAACTGGATAACTTAACCCGGTATTTTTTTGAGCTGGAGCTTGCGGAAGGCAAGGAGTTACAAGGTGTACCGCCGGAATTGATGAAACAGGCTATCGGCGCTTTTTTGGTGCATTGCCCGGTTTACCGTTATTATGGTAATGGTTTTCCGCTAAGCAAAAAGGAGGCAAAAGCGGTAGAGGCAGTTTTAAAGCAGACCATAGTTCGCTATCCTAACTTATCGCCCGGTATTGAAGTGCTGAAGTTTGTTCTGCTGCAAAAGCCAACGCAGGGCAATGCGGTATTCAGCAACAATGTTTCGCAATTTTACAGGCGATGCATGCAGCTTAGCGGCCCCCTGATGGCGAAAGGGGTAGAAGATACGCTGATGTACACATACAATAGGTTTATAGGTCATAATGAAGTTGGCGATGCGCCCGATGCTTTCGGCAAACCGGTAAAGGCTTTTCATGAAACGATGGAGATGGGGCAGCAACAATGGCCGCTATCGCTCAACGGCACCTCAACCCATGATACCAAGCGCGGTGAAGATGTACGGGCACGGCTGAATGTACTTACCGATATGGCTGATGAATGGATAGCCAAAGTACAGGAATGGCAGCAAATAAACGCCGGCCTAATACAAAACAACGCGCCCGATGCCAATGATGAATACCTCATTTATCAAACCCTGACAGGTGCTTACCCCATGCCGGGCGAAAACGGGGATGATTTTGCAGGGCGTTTATCTGAATACCTTGAAAAGGCATTACGTGAAGCCAAGCAGCATTCGGATTGGGCTAAGCCAAATATATCTTACGAAAAAGCTACCAAAAACTTCGCTGCCACGTTGTTAAACAAAGACGGCGCGTTTTGGAAAAGCTTTGAACCCTTCCACAAAAAAGTGAGCGATTTGGGTATTGTCAATTCGCTGGCACAGGTACTGCTCAAATTTACGTCGTCGGGTGTGCCCGATGTTTACCAGGGTTGCGAACGCTGGGATTTAAGCCTGGTCGACCCGGATAACCGTCGGCCTGTCGATTATAATTTAAATAAGGAATTGCTGGATGATCTGCAATCGATAAAGCATACAGGGTTACCGGCACAATTGTGGCAACAGCGTTACAACGCGCAAATTAAGCAGTGGCTCACACAGGTATTACTAAAAGAGCGAAAGGCTAACCCCGAGCATTTTGCAAAGGCATCATACATTCCGCTAAAGGTAAAAGGCAAGTACAAAAAGAACATACTGGCTTTTGCAAGGCGATATCAGCAGCAATGGTATGTTGTAGCCGCTCCGCTGCATATTGCGGAATTATGTAAGGAGCAGCAAAAGGAAATACCACAGATTGATTGGGCTAATACCCGGATCGTTTTACCTTATGATGCGCCGTCAAATTTCGAAAACCTGCTTACCGCGTCAACCGGGCAAACAGACGGAACGCTTGCCGTTAAGGAGATATTTGGAACCCTGCCGCTTGCCATATTAAAATTAAAACAACCCGTTAATAACCGTGGCGCGGGCATTTTGATGTCTGTTACTTCGTTACCGTCTGATTTTGGTGTTGGTGATATTGGCGGCACGGCAAAACACTTCGCGGAGTTTTTAAGCGGTGCCGGGCAAAAATACTGGCAGTTATTACCGGTTACACCTACCGGGGCGGATAATGGCTATTCGCCCTACAGTTCGTTTTCGGGCATGGCCGGTAATACCTTATTGATCAGTCCCGAATGGCTGGCTGATGTAGGCTTGCTCAGTGTAAAAGGACTTGATAAGTACCGCTTGTCATCAACCAATAAAGTTGATTATAAAAAAGCGGAACAAGTAAAATTGAGCTTGTTCCATACCGCGTGGTTAAATTTTAAAATCACAGGGATTACCTCCTTGCAACAGGAGTTTACCTCTTTTTGTAAAAAGGAAGCTGTTTGGCTGGATGATTTTGCCTTATATGTTGAACTAAAGCAAAGTTATGGCGGCGACAGCTGGAACAAATGGCCCGAAGAATACGCCAGTCGCGATGCCAAAGCCTTAAAACGCTTCAGCCGCAACCATGCCGATAATATAGACTGCCACAAGTGGCTGCAATTTGTGTTTTTTAAACAATGGGGTGAATTAAAAGACTATTGCGCTCATTTAGGCATCCGTTTATTCGGCGACCTGCCATTTTATGTAAGTTATGATTCGGCGGATGTATGGGCTAACCCGGAAATATTCAGTTTGGATGAGGCCGGTAATATGAAGATGGTAGCCGGTGTACCACCCGATTATTTTAATGCCGACGGGCAATTATGGGGAATGCCTGTATTTCGCTGGGACAAGCTAAAAGAACAGCATTACGCATGGTGGGTGCAGCGTATCCGTAAAAATATGGAGTTGTACGATCTGCTGCGGCTCGATCATTTCCGTGCTTTTGCCGCCTATTGGGAAGTGCCCGCGGTAGAGCAAACCGCCATCAACGGAAAATGGCAGCCCGGCCCGGGGGACGACTTCTTCAATATATTAAAACAACAGCTTGGCGATCTGTCTTTTATAGCTGAAGACCTGGGTGATATTGACGATGCTGTTTACCAGTTACGCGATGAATTTGACATGCCCGGCATGAAAGTGCTGCAATTTGCCTTTGGCGATAACATAGCGGTATCGCCCTATATCCCTCATAATTATACATCCAACTTTGTGGTATATACCGGCACGCACGATAATAATACCACCCTTGGCTGGTACCGTAAGGATGTCGGTAAAGCGGTTAAGAAGCAGTTGAGCCAATACGTGAATTTAAAAGTGAATAAGAAAAATGTTCACGAAGCGCTCATCAGGCTGGCCTATTCATCAGTGGCTAAAATAGCTATTGTGCCCATTCAGGATGTATTAGGGCTTGATGAAACTGCCAGGATGAACGTACCCGCATCGGTAACCAACAACTGGCAATGGCGCTTACAGCCTGAATTGTTAAACAAGCAGAAAAAGAAACTGTATGATTGGGCTAAGCTGTTTAATAGGCTTTAAGTAGTAGAATGATGCTTACTCCGTTAGGTAAAATATGGCAGCAGATTTTGAAACTTCACTACTGTCTTTCTCCGCAGTGGTATCGCCTATCAGTAGTTTTTCCACGTCGTTTTTCTGTTTATTTAATACTGCGTTCAATTCATATACATTTTTATCACCCAATTTAAGGTAAATGGGTTGCCCACCCGCTTGTTGAAGAAAATCTACATGTACAGATATTGTATTGTAAGCAAATTCCAGGTTGCCATAGGCAAATGGTGCTCTTATTGAAAAGGTTAGGGGCGTTATTTTTCCGGAAGCATCTTTTCTGTAAAACTCAATTTTATCAGTAGTGTACGCGCCGCTTGTATTTTCGTTAAGCAAGTCATCACCGGCACTGTTTTTAATAACTAAACGGAGACCAGGGCCAATTACCGGCGAACAGGCACAAATACCGGTACCGCCAACGTTTTCTTTTTTACAGCCTACGCTGGCAATAAACAATACAAGGCAAATGATAAGGAATTTTTTCATAGGTTAATTCAAATGGAAAAATGAACATTTAAAGCTACTAATAATTAAAATACTACAAAATAGAAAAGTGTTTTTAACTACATGGTAACATGGCAGTAGATTTACCCGTGCCAAAACAATTACAAGAACGGTGAAATTTACTTGCTTATCTCCTGCAACATACCCGCCGCGTTCTTGTTGTTCGGATCTATAGTCACAGCTTTTTTGTAGTTAAGCTGCGCGTTGGTTTTATCCTGTTTTTTAAGATAAGCCTCACCTATCAACTCATAACCATAAGCTATATCATCAGGCTTGGCCTGTAAGGCCACGGCAGTTTGAAACACCTTAATGGCATCATCCATTTTATTGCGGCGCAGCAGGTATTTGCCCGTGCTTATGAGGTCGCCTATCTCAAAGCTGAAATCATAATTATCCTGGTGATTAGCCTTTAGTTCACGGTAATAATCCAAACCCCGGTCAACATTGGCCAGCGCTTTTTCACGGATCTCCAGGTAAACAGATTTTTTGGGTACGATAACCGGTTCGTTAGCCAAAGCGGCGAACAAGGCATTTTTAATACCGTCTACCTTCATCTGTTGGTTATTGGTCATCATTACTACGGTAAATCCCCGTTTCAGGTCGCTGTATAATAGGGCCTCATAATTACTGTTGGAGCCCTGATGCCGGTGCCATAGCAGCGTATCACCCGAGAAACCGGTAGTGCCTACGCTGCTCTCGCCGTTAGGGAAGTTGATGGCCAGTTCTTTAAATGATGTTTTATCCAATATTTTATAATTGTGCAGGTATACCGACCATTGATAAAGATCTTGAGCCGTTAACCTTACCCAGCCCGTCATTGATTGCAGGTAGGGTGTGGTGTGAAAATTCTGGTCGAAGGCTTTGGCCATTTGCGGATTGCTCACCGGCAGATCAACCACCGCGCCTTTCATACCGCAGGGCTTAAATATGTTTTTAGTAATGAAATCGGCATAAGATTTTCCGCTTACCTTTTCTACAATCCGCATTTGCAGGTATACATTATAATGGTTGTATATATAAGCGGTCCCCGGTTCAAATTTCAGGGTTTTTAATCCTTTCAGATTAGCCCATACCAGGCTGTCGCTTTCTGCCGAAGTTGGTTCAAAACCCGGGATACCGCTGGTATAGGTAATCAGGTGCTTTACCTTTACGGTACCTGCCCATGCAGGGAGTTCGGGCAAAAATTTACTAATAGGATCGTCAAGGCTAAGCTTGCCCCGTTGATTCAGTAATAAAATTGCCGCGCCGTTAAATTCTTTACTCACCGAACCTATATCAAATTTATAAGCGGATGTTAATACATTAGCCTTGCTGCCATCGGCATAGCCTAATGAATTTTCATAAATGATCTTCCCATTTCGCGATACCAGTACGTTCCCGTTAAAGATGCCGCGGGTATGTGCAAGTTGCATAACCGAGTCCAGTCGTTTTTGTACCTGAACCTGCGCATGGGCGCTTAATGAGATCAATACGGCGACTATTGCCAAAATATGTTTCCTGATCATACGGTAGAAATGTATTACTAAATTAACCTAAAGACACCAAAAAGGGGGAAACGTTACAAGGGTTTTATTGATCTTCAATTGTCATTAAATTTTAATCTTATTTCTTTTCGGAACGAGTATTCCGTTATGTATCTATATTTGGACTGTTCATTCCTAAATAGAAAAATGACATGAAAAAATTAGCAGATAAAGTAGCAATCGTAACCGGCGCGTCCAAAGGGATAGGTGCTGGTATAGCTAAAAGTTTGGCAGCTGAAGGCGCTGCCGTTATAGTAAATTACGCTTCGGCAAAAGAAGGTGCCGAAAAAGTAGTGGCCGACATTGTAGCCGCCGGTGGTAAAGCCGTAGCTGTACAGGCAGATGTTTCAAAAGCAGCTGATGTTGACAGATTGTATGCTGAAACCAAAGCTGCCTTTGGTGAGGTTGACGTTTTGGTGAACAATGCCGGTGTTTATGAGTTTGGCGCTATAGAAGCCATTACAGAAGAACATTTTCACCGCCAGTTTAATACCAACGTATTGGGTTTATTGCTGGTAACCCAGGGCGCGGTGAAAAGCTTTGGCGACCGTGGTGGCAGTATTATCAATATCAGTTCAACCGTAACACGTATTACCCCGCCAGAAACCGCTGTTTACACAGCTACCAAAGGCGCGGTAGATTCTATTACCCAGGTATTATCTAAAGAACTTGGTCCTAAAAAGATCCGTGTTAACGCCATCAACCCGGGCATGGTTGAAACTGAAGGTACACATACCGCAGGTTTCATCGGCAGCGATTTTCAGAAACAACTTGAGCAACAGGTTCCACTGGGCCGTATCGGTTTGCCTGAAGATATCGCGCCTATCGCTGTATTTTTGGCTTCAGATGATTCCGGCTGGTTAACCGGCGAAATACTGATTGCCAGCGGCGGTCATCGTTAATCCTAAAAATCCTTAAAAAATCGATAGCTTTGTCCTGAAAAAACAGGACAAAGCTTTTGCTATTTATGGCCAGAACAAAAGAGTTTGATGAAAGTGAAGTGCTCCAGAAGGCAGTATGCCTGTTTTGGGACAAAGGCTATAACGGAACCTCCATGCAGGATCTGGTGGAAGGACTGGGCATCAGTCGTTCCAGCTTGTACGATACCTTTGGCGATAAGCACCAGCTTTACATAAAAGCGCTCGAAACTTACCAAAAAGGCTATGGCAGCCAAATGTGCGCGTTGATCAGCGAAGCACCATCGGCAAAAGCAGCCATGCGCGCTTTGTTCGACCTTATTGTTAATAACCTGCTGGACGACCAGCAACGCAAAGGTTGTTTCTTTGTTAATGCCGGTGTTGAACTGGGCGCTTACGACCAGGAAGTAAGCTCACTCATATGCCAGAACGAACAGCAATTAGAACAAACATTTTTAAAAGTAATTCACCGGGGACAGGAAAACGGGGAAATTGATCAGCGTAAAGATCCGCAGGCACTGGCACGTTTCCTGAGTAATACCGTAAAAGGATTACAGGTGTCGGTTAAATCAACTACCGACAAAGGTTTTTTTGAAGATGTTATCCGCACGGCACTCATCACGCTCGACTAAACCGGGGATTAATATAACGTGCACTTTAAATGCCATAACCCTCCATCTATATTACTATATATATAAGGTGTAATACCTACAAATAAAAAGCGCAAAGCCTTTCATACCTATATGAGAGGCTTTACGCTTTTATACCCCCATATTAAAAATCTTCACTCACCCGCATACCGGGTATTTGCACAGTCGGCAGGCTTATGGGCCAATACTTTTGGCAAAACCCCATCCCAAAGCACATTTATTTAACAACTCCACACTTTAAATAGTGTCGAATTCACAATTCGTTAATTTATATCTCCCCTTATCTTAATAAACAATGTTTAGTATTGCTTAACATTTAGCGGGCATTGAAACGGCTCTTCAGCTGATGTTATTAAAGCTGTACAAATTCATGTTTGTGAAAAAAACAGGTCTGGTTATAAAATTTTGAAACGATAATTATGAAGTTATTGCCAAAATGCATTTGGAAAACTATGTTTCTTTTTCTCGCATCCCTCGGAGGGGCGATGAATGTACGTGCCCAGGATACGCTGGTGGTTGACAGTGTAATCTCATCAAACCGGAGTGGTGTTGAGAATATTCTGCTGGGCAACATTGCCGGTTTAAGGGTTAAAAGCTGGACTGGTACACCGGGTGTACAATCCACTATAAATCTTCGCGGTTTAAATATTGACCCTACCGACAAATCAACCATGCCGCTTATCCTTATCGACGGCATCCCGATCATCGGCAGCCCGTCGGATGTAACAGGCATTAACCCACTCAGTTATTATTCGGCCGACCAAATAGAGCGGATCGAAGTAGTAAAGAATATTGATCTGCTTGCCGCTTATGGCGTTCAGGCGCCAAACGGGGCAATCAATATTATTATGAAAGAGGGTAAAACGGGCGCTATCCATGTAAGGGGTAACGCGTATGCCGGTGCCAACTTTGTGCCCGATAACAATTACAAAAAGGATGCCTTTTACAATTTCAATAACATGGCCCGCAGAGATGTATATGGCAACGGCGGCATTGTTAACGAACAAAATGTAATGGTAGACGGCGGCGGCGATTACGGCTCATACCTTTTCGGCTTAGCTAACTACCAGGATAAAGGTTATATCAAAGATTCCGGCTTTGGCCGCCAGTCGTTGTTCCTGAATGCTAAGTATAATATCTCTCCAAAATTTACGGCGCACTTTTATAATAACCTGGCGCTGGCCAACAGAAACGGCCGTTACGCGGGCGAGTTCAATCGCGAACTGCCGCTGCCGGTTATAAACGACGAAGGTTTTGTGATGGATAAGAAAAGGAACGTTGGTTTGGTTTCCTTCATGGGGCTTAGCTACCAGTTCAACCCTGCGTTTAAAGCCAGTTCAGTCGCATCATTATCTTATGAGGCCGCAAGCAGGGATGTGTATGTGCCATCTACCGTGTTAGACGGGAGTATTTATGCCGCGAGCGTTACCAGCAAAAGGCAACTCATCACCATTAATACCTCTGTAAACTACCTGCACCAATTTGCCGACTGGCTGAAACTGGATATGACCCTCGGCAACGAGCTCAGAACCAACGACGACAGGCTGACCTCGGTTGACGGGCAACGCAGTTTAGAAAGCGGGGGTTCAAACTTTGTAAAAGTAGTAACGGGTTATAACGCGGCTCAAACCAACGCGCTGTCTGACCACGAGATGGAAAAGATATTTTCTTTCTATGGTAAATGGAACTGGAAGTACAAGGAAGATCTGGATATTAACATGGTGCTGCGTACCGATGGTAGCTCATTCTACAAAAACAAATGGGCGCTTTACCCGGCACTGGGTGTGCATTACAACCTCAAAAATACCCTGAATATACCTGTAAAAGCGAATGTGGCTTACGGTAAAACCGGCATATTGAGCCGCCCCGAAACTTACCGCGGGCAGTTAAGCGGTTACGGTGATTATTACGGTGGTAACGAACTTGGTGTAGGCCAGCTTTATCCGGCTTTCGCTGACGCGAAGAGCGTAGGTGTTTACCAGTTTGATGCCGGCTTATCTTTCGATATCAATTCTTCAATAAATTTTTCAGTTAACTATTTCAATAAAATATACAAAGACTTTACTTATCAAAGATACCTGCCCAACATTAGCGGTATCGATTATCAATACGAAACCGGCGGATCACTGGGGCTTTCGGGGTTTGAATTTAACCTTGATGGCCAATGGATCCACACCCGCGATTTCAGCTGGACAACCAACTTTAACATAGCGGCATATAAAAACAAGGTAAGATCGTTACCTGCCGATATTCAAAATACCAGCCTTGCTTACCTGGGCGCGCTTTCAAAAGGCGACGCGGTTACCTCGCTCATAGCCTACGAAGGCAACCAGCAAAAAGTAATTGGTAACAGCGAAGCAAAAGGCTTCGGCGGTATCAGCAATACATGGAGTTATAAAAATATTTCGGCCGGCCTAACGGTTAGTTACGCGTGGGGAGCTGATGTATCGGCAGAATCATTCACCAGTACCTACTATGCCGATCAGGTTGGTAACACCTTCCCGCTGAAAAGCGCCGAAACACCTTACTATACTACCAGTACCGATGCTACCGGGCGTACCATTTACCAGGGGATCAGCAATATTGAAAATGCAAGTTTTGTACGCTTAAACAAGGCTGTCCTTACCTACCATTTCGGCTCAGTGCTTAAACGCCTGGTGTCTATCAGTGACATGGAGGTGTTTGTTCGCGGCGATAATTTGATTACCCTTTCAAAATACAGCGGCCTTAACCCCGAGGAAAATATAACAGGTATCCGCAAGCGCGATCTGAGCTACACAGGTACTCCATTCCCTGCATCACTTGTATTGGGCTTAAAACTGGTTTTGTAAACTGACGATATAAAAAAATGAACGATATGAAATTTTGGAAGCTCATCCCGGTCGTACTGCTGTGTGTCCTTACATCGTGCAAGGATTCGCTCACTACCGATTTAGAGAACAGAACAGTTGCCGAAGGATATTATGATTCGGCACAGAAGATAGAGCAGGCAGTTATTGGAGGTTATGTTGACCTCAGAAGGGCATTGCTGGCTAATTATGCATGGTTAATGTATGGCGAAGCCAGAACAGGCGATCTTACGGTAGCCGTTAACTACCAGCAGGCAGTAGCAAATCAGCAACTAACCTCAGATGACCGTTACGTAAAGCAACTTACCGACTGGGGCTACTTTTACGATGTTATAAAAGATGCTAACGATTTGCTTGATATTATTAATAAGGCAGATGCAAGTGTACTTAATAATAACCAGCGCAATTTATTTAAAGGTGAAGCCCTGGCGCTTAAATCGTCGGCATATTTTTACCTGGCCCGTATTTGGGGTGATATTCCATCTGCCGAGAAAAACAACTTTGGCGTACGCCTGAGCAATCAGGACGCTGTTAAGATGGCTGCTGCCTGGGCACTGGAAGCCAAAGGCCTTTTACCATGGATGCTGATCAACGATGACGGTATAGAAAGCGTTGCTTTAACCAATATCAGGTTTAACAAAACAGCAGCTACTTCATTGCTGGCACAAGAGCAGCTATGGCTGGGTAACGGCCAAAATGCTTATGACGTACTCAATAATACTTTTACCGCAGCTACAACCGATAGCTTATCTGCTTTCGGTTTATCGGTAGGGGTTGACAGGCGTACCGCGATCCCGCAAATTCCGCTGGATGAGAAAGTAGTACGCATGCCGCTGGAAAGGTTCAATACCATTTATCCAACCGGAGATACCAGGCGTAATATGTTCAACATTTCAACCGCTGATAATACCGCTACGCTGATAGTTAGCAATAAAGATATGCTGGAGCTTTTACCGTTACGTGAAATCAACCTGCTTTTCGCGGAAGCGGCCTGGCGCGGCGGACATCTGAGCGAAGCTAAAACCTACCTGATAAAAGCAGCAGCCGGCGCCAAAGAAGATTACAGCACATTAAGCGAAACAACCTTTGCCGATGCCCTGCTAACCGAACGCAGGCGTATGCTGCCGGGTACCGGTCAGCGCGTGTTCGACCTCATCAGATTTGGTAAAGTGAGCACATTCATCCCGGTATTTACCGACGCCGATGTGCAAAACGGGGCAGCTTACTGGCCATTATCGGCAAGTAGCCTGAAGGGTAATTCATTAAGTCAAAACAGTTATTGGTTATCGAAAAATTAAATATAATGAAGGCATTAATAAAAAGAGTTTTTCTTTTTGTAGTACTGGTGATTCCTGTAAGTGTGATCGCTCAAACTGTTACGACGGGTAAAGTAACCGATCAGCGGGGCGAAGCCGTGATAGGGGCTACCATAAAAGTACAGGGTAAAAACGGCGGCGCCATGACGGATAATTCCGGAACATTCCGCTTACCGCTTACCGTTGGCGACACGCTGCTTTGTACCTCTATCGGTTTTCAAAGCCTTAAAATAGTTTATAAAAAAGCAGCTGATTTAAACATCCATCTTACCGAAGATACCAAAACACTGGGCGAGGTATTGGTGGTAGGTTATAAAAGCCAGGCCAAACTGGAAATTACCGGTTCGGTAGCTTCTGTTAAAATGGATAAGATCACCGAAACCCAGGCAGCAGAATCATTCGAGTCATTATTGCAGGGTAGGGTAGCGGGTGTAAACATCCAGCTCAACTCCGGTGAACCGGGCGCGTCGCCTGCCATCATCATCAGGGGTTTGGCCGCGGTAAGCCGCGATGACGCTTCTGCAATTTCTGAACCCTTATATGTAGTTGATGGTATTCCCATCATTTCAAAAACAAGCAGCGAGTTTGCCATTACCAGTACCAACGTACTGGCCGATCTTAACCCGAGCGATATTGAAGACGTGGTAGTATTGAAAGATGCTTCTGCCGCGGCTATTTATGGTTCGAGGGCGGCAAACGGTGTAATTTTGATCACCACCAAAAAAGGAAAGATAGGCAAACCGCAGATCAATCTGAACATTCGTACGGGTATCAACTTTGTACCGCAATTGCTTGATGTTGCCGGTGGTAATAAAGAGCGCGAGCAGGTTACCCGCCTTTACAATCAGTACGCCCCTTACGGTGTATTTATGCCTGCCATGTATACCGATGTAACCAACCCGTTCTATGGTAATTCATCCGACTGGCAAGGGTACCTATACAATACTTCTGTTACCCAGGATTATAATGGTTCTATCAGGGGCGCGGGCGATTTTGGTCAGTATAGCATCAGCTTAGGGTATATGGATAACAGGGGTATCTTGTTCAATACCGGCTTCAAACGTTACAGCACTTTGGCCAGTACCACCTTTAACGCTTTAAATAAGAAACTCATCATTAACAATACGCTGGCTGTTTCACGTACAGATCAGGGCCGTAACCCCGATGCGCTTTCTACAACCTACTCATCTTTACTGCCGCTGCCTGATAATCCTTTGGTGCAGGGTGCCGAAGTATATCAACCAGGCAATGTTTCTAACCTGAACGACAGGGTACGTTTCAGTTCGGATGCTACATTGAATATCATTAAAGATTTGAGCTACAAAGCCAGCCTGAGTTTAGAGTATCTGCGCTTAATGCAGGATTCTTACTCGGTATCGCGCCGTACGCTCAGGGCAACCAATAGCAGCGGTGCCGGTGAAAACCGAAACCTGCTTTTTCAAAATACATTAACCTACGCGCCTAAGTTTGGCGACGGCCACAAGATCAGTTTATTGGTTGGGCAAAGTGCCGAGAAACTGGAATCGAAAATTACAACCGTAAACAGTGTAAGCGCTGCGCCAACCTTGTCACAAACGGTTAACTGGCCAAAGGGAAACAGCATAGGCAGCAGTAACTATACCGCCAATACGCTGATGTCATACTTCAGCAGGTTAGATTATTCATACAAAGAGAAATACCTGTTCGGTGCTTCTATCCGTACAGATGGATCATCAAAATTCGGCGCGGCTAACCGCTGGGGTATCTTCCCGTCTGTTTCGGCCGGTTGGAACTTTAGCAAAGAAAAAATATTTGAAAACTGGAACTGGTTATCAAGCGGAAAGATCCGCGGTAGCTACGGTTTATCAGGTACCACGTGGGATAACGATTACCTTGCCCTTGGTATCATGAACGGCGGTACGCTCGATCAGTACAATTCATTGCTGCAAATCTCTTACGGTGGTATCTCCGGCTACACACCTACCTGGTATAACGGTTTCAAAAACGAAAACCTTACCTGGGTAAAAACATCAATGAGCAACATCGGTGTGGATATTTCCTTATTCAAAAACAAAGTGGAGTTCATATTTGATGCTTATGAAAAGTTAACCAAAGGCTTGCTGTTAACCACGGCATTGCCAACTACCTCAGGTTATAACGAGGTTTACCGTAACGCTGCCAACGTGCTTAACCGCGGTTTAGAGTTTACCGTTAACACCAACATGAACTTAAGTTCAAAATTTACCTGGAGCACAGGCTTAAACTTTGCCTACAACAAAAACCGTGTGATAGCGCTGCCTGACGGTAATGCCGATATCATCAAAACCAGTACTTCCGGTCAGGATTTTGGCTCGATAGTACGTTCGGGTACCCCGCTTAACGGTTTCTTCTTCTACGAATCGCAGGGTATTTACCAAACAGAAAGCCAGATCCCGGTGAATCCTAAAACGGGCGCACGTTTAATAGGCTTGCAAGGTAAAACCCTTAAAGTGGGCGATAGGAATTTTAAAGATCAGAACGGCGATTATAAGATAGATGTATCTGATCGTGTTTACGCAGGCGACCCTAACCCGAAATGGACCGGTGGCTGGACGAACGACTTTAACTACAAAGGTTTCGGGCTAAACGTGGTTTCAACCTTCGTTATAGGTCGCGATATTGTGAATACGGCACTGCTTAACAGGCTGAGGTTCGGTAAAGATTTTGCCGGTAGCTCATCAATGCCAAATTTTGATAACTACTCTATATGGGAAAAAAGCGGCGACAATGCCAAATATCCAACCCTTAACCCATGGGGCGATGCTTCGCAGATTGTAAACTACGATTCGGAATACATTGAGGATGGTTCTTACTTCAAAATTAAAGCGGTTACATTTTCATACAATTTCACTAAGAAGATTATACCACGCCTGCCTTTCGACAGGATGAGGGTGTATTGCACTATGGATAACGTGGTCACCTTCCAAAAATACAGCGGACCCGATGCGGAGCTGGTGAGTATAGATGGTTTTGATATGTCGGGAGGTTACCCAATGCGCAGAATGTTACTGTTCGGGGTTTCATTAGGGTTTTAATCTGACGGAGAGATATAGGTTCAATTCAATATGAAGGCCGTTGTGATGAAAGATCATGATAGCATCATCAAAAAAATAAAAATTAAAGAGATGAAAAATAAGGTAATTGCCATGTTCCTGCTGGTGATAATGATTGCCGAAACAAGCTGTAAAAAGTGGCTGGACGAAAAACCGATCAATACGGTAACAGAAGACCAGGCCTGGCAAACAGGTGCCGATGCTGAAGGCGCGGTAGCAGCAGCTTTCGCTATTTTCCGAAGAGGATTGTCGGGTTTAACAAAAGACGATACCCCTTCAACTACACGTAACGGCTCATGGGGTGATTATTATTTCTGGGGTGATTCGCGCTCAGGCGACTGGATCACACCTAATAACGACGGCGACTGGAACGCGGGTTTCCAAAACCACCTGATACAGCGTACCGAGTTGGAGCCGATGACCAACTGGCGCCTTTTTTACAGGGCTATTGAGCAATGTAACCTGGTGCTGGAGAAAATACCGGCCATTACAAACGGACTTACCAATGAAAGAAAAGCCCAGCTATTGGCCGATGCACGTTTCCTGCGTGCTATGTCGCATTTTTATGCAGCACGTATTTGGGGCGATGTGCCTATTAACCTTACCGCGCGTAATGTAGAGGCACTGGGCAGAAGACCGCTTGCCGAGGTAATGAAAATGGTGGTTGATGAAGTGAACATAGCACTGCCCGATCTGGTATGGCAAAATAAAGGTACCCGTAAGGAGTCGATGTCGAGAGGTACAAAAGGTGCTGCCCTTGCCCTTAAGGCGCATGCTTTAATGTGGCTGAAAGATTACCAGGGTGCTTCTGATGCCATTAAAGAGATCATGGATTCGGGCGTTTTTAAACTGGTAACAATGGATGGCCTGCGCACTTTGTTTGATACCGGCGAATCTGAAGAGATCATCTTTGAGATGTACTACGATGTTAAAAAAGGGGAGTATTCAGATTACTACGGCCACATCATGACGTATTATCTAACCAACCCATACACCTCAAGGGGCGAGCTTTCATTAGCTGTGCCAAAATCAAAAATATTAGAGATCTATCCTGACTACGCGAGGGATAAATCAGACAAACGTGTAAACGAGTTTTTTCAAAGTATAGACTTTTCGGTAAGCAGCAGCGAGCTTAGACCAATATTCCCTGATCCATTGCAAAATGGTGAGCGTGCTATCATGTTCGCCAAATTCAGAAAGGTGAAAGACAGAACTTATAACCTGATGGATGCGCCGGTACCTATTTTCAGGTATGCTGATGTGCTGCTTCTGAAAGCTGAAGCCGATGCAAGGCTTGGCCGTGTTCCGGAAGCGTTGGAGAACCTGAACAAAGTACGTACCCGTGCCGGTATCCCGGTATTTACAAGGGATGATGCACCGGTTGTTATTGAAGAAGTACTGGCAGAAAGACGTAGAGAATTGATCGGTGAGTTTCACCGTGTGTATGACCTGGTTCGCTTAGGCCGCCTGCACGAGTTTAACAGCTTTATTACCGCTCAGGGCGAAAAAGACGGTGCCGGTTTCTTCCCGGTTAGCGACGAGGCCTTTGCCAACAACCCTAATATGGAGCAAACCTATTACTGGCAGTTTAATCAATAATATAAACACGCATTCGAAATGATAAAACTAATCAAAGCAATCGCGTTAATAGGTGTCCTGTTTGTAGTGGGATGCAAAGACGCCTATTTTACTGACGGGGGTAATGTACCCGCCGAGCAATCAGGTGTTTTGGGTGTATCCACTATGGATTACCTCACCAGTCACCCTGCTACGTTTGATACGCTGGCCCGTTTAATAAAGCTTACCGGCCTTGAAAGTGCTGTTAACGCCAAGGGCAACACATTTTTAGCCCCGAGGGACTATTCAATTCACAACTATTTTAAACTGTTATACCCTGATCCGGAGAAAAGACCTGCAACGTTGGAGGCCATTCCGCAGGAAGATATGGTGAAGATAACGGAGATCCTTAAAAACTATATTATTCCTAACGAAGAGATAGTTCGTAATAAACTGGCTACCACCTACAGCTACGCCACTACATTTGATGGTAAAAAAGCCCGCTTCAACATTATAACAGATGATTATTTGGGCAATGTTAACATGGGGGCCAAGTATGTGGTTTTCTCGCTTAACATCAGTCCTGATGGACAAAAAGAGGTTTACCAATCAGTACAGGTGGCCACTGCCGATCTGCGGTCGACCAACGGCATAGTGCATGTACTCAATTCAGACACACACATTTTTGGATTTAATTAAGTAATGGTGATGAAACGCAACAGAAAAATATCCTTGTTTTTGATAACGGCGGTTTTTGCCTGCGGTACACTGCTCATGAGTGCCTGTACCAAAATTCCGCAGGAGGGAAGCCTTGCACCCGATATCAGCTACAAGAACAGGAAGCAATACGCCATTTCGGGCTTGCAGCAAAACATCGGCAATTTCCAGGTATCTACCTCAACACTGCCGCTCAATTTTGAAATTGTTGAAGTGCGCGAACTTAACGGGCTTAAAACAACTGCCTTAAACGAAAATATACCGGTAGTGCGCTACAAAGAGCCTATTGTAGGTAACGAAACACCTGCCGAGCTACTACTTAAAACAGATACGGTAATGACACCGGCTGTAAGCATTAATCAGCATACCGGCCAGCTGGAAATACTGGAAGGTAACAGGATCCCTGCCGGCGAGTACCACTTTGATATAAGGGTGGCTAACCAATCGGGCGGCAGGGTGCTTAAAGACGCGCTGGTAATTGAATTTAAAGAATTTGAAGTGAAAACATGGTCGGCAGGGATGGCTAAACAGCCCGAAATAGAACGTGTTGGCGATACGCCTAACCAGATCAAGTTTGTAGGTTATTTGAACGGTACCCCGCTTGGCGGCGATCAGATCGACTTTACCAAAGATCGTGCTATGGGCTTTAAGGGCACATTTGTTAACGATGCCAATGACGGCGAGATATGGAATGTGAAATTCCCGGTAAAGGAGGCAGATACTTACTGTACCTGGAAAATAACAAGCAGTACAGGCGTAGTGAGCTATGTAAGCGAGAACTTCAATTTTGTGATAGGTCTGCCGGGTAGTTACGTGATTCGGTTATATAAATAAGGAGAAGAGAAATGAAACGTATTTTTAAATATTCCTGCTTAATACTGGCCCTCTTTTTAGGCGCCGGTGAAGGAGCTTACGCTCAGACGGCTAAAACCAAAAAAATACTGGTGATCGGCGTAGATGGTATTATCAATACTGCCATTGATTACGCGGCCACACCGGGTATTGATAAAATAACCGCTGACGCTTCGTACAGTATGAACGGTTATGGCGGTATACCTGCCTTTTCAAGTTCGGGTTGGGCAACCATGCTTACCGGTGTATCATCTGATAAACATGGGGTAACAATAAACAAATCGTACTCGGGTAATAAGTTTACGCAATACCCTTCGGTAGTGGCACGTATTAAAACAGGGGCGCCATCTATAGTAGTAGCTTCTATTGTACGTACACCCGAGATCAATACCTTGCTTAACCAGGCAGCCGATCAAAAATTTCAGTACGGTACTGATGAAGAAGTGTACAAAAAAGCTGCCGAGCTTGTAAAGCAGGCAGATATGGGCGCGGTATTCGTACAGTTCAGCAGCCCGGCCGAAGTGGGCGAGCAGGTTGGCTTTCAGCTTCGCCAGGCACGTTATGTACTCGCTATCCAAAAAATTGACGAATATGTTGCAGGCTTAAACGCGGCTATTGAAGCACGTACAGGTTATGCTAATGAAGACTGGGATATTTTCCTGGCATCTACCCACGGCGGTACAGAATCAGGCGTGCCTCAAAGCACAAGTCCGGAAGAGATCAACGTGCCTATCATTCTTTCGGGAAGCGAGCTGGATAACAAAGAGCTTGTAGGCGCGTCACTGGCCCCGAGAGAAAACGCGGATAATATCCTCACGATCAATAAAGCCAGTTCGGGCGATCGTACCTATGTGCGTGTGCCTATTAAAGGGACACCGCTACAGGGTATGAACAAGTTTACCATAGAAACATGGGTAAAGGCAGGCGCTAATACCAGTGACCCATCTATCATTGGAGATAAAAACTGGGATTCGGGAGGTTTACCGGGCTATACTATTTGCCGCAGCGGCTCAACCTGGAAGATCAACATCGCCAACCAAAAATCAGAACGTTACGATATAGGCTCAACCAAGGCGCTGGAAGACGGCAACTGGCATCACCTGGCCGTTACCTTCGATAAAACAAAAGTTTGCGCAGTTTACCAGGATGGAGTAAAGGTAGCCGAATCAACCCTTACCTATAAGGATGGCGATAATATGGCTTCACCTTATGATTATTTGTGCCTTGGGCAGGATGGTACGCAAACCTACAGTGGTGGCGCGCCAAACTGGGCCGGTTCATTCAACGAGGTAAGGATCTGGACAGATGTGCTTTCGGCCGCTACCATTCAAAAATATATGTACCTCCGCAATATCGAAACCAGCGATCACCCTAACAAAGCCTCTTTAAACCTCTACCTGAAAATGGATGATGTAAGGGGAACTATTGTAAAAGATTATAGCGGTAAAGGTAACAACGGCGAATTGGTTGGCCCGGCGAGCGAACGTCACCCGTATTACCCTATCGGCCTTACTGATGTATCAGTAAATATTTTGAGCCACCTGGGCATGCGTGCCGATGGTAGCTGGGGTTTAGAAGGAAGCGTACTGAAATCTAACGTTCCGTATCGCCTGTTTAAAGTGAACAATTAACACAAAATGATATGATAAAGAGATTTAGCTTAAGATCGGTTTTTATTGTGCTTGTGGCATTGATTGTTGTAGCAGGAGCTACTTCGTGCAACAAGGATTTGGTGCATCCCGATAACAACCTGAGTGCAGACCAACTGGTAGCAGGCAGGCTCGACGGTACCTGGGCAACGCCAAGGGATATTGTTACGCCTGAAAATGTACCGGCAGAAGTGTTTGGATCTATGCGTTTGGTATTTACCACAGAGGCATCTGGCAACCCGGCCAGGTTTATGGCGCAGGATTGCCCTGTTGTATTTGGCAACAACGCTTCGGGTACCTGGAGTGTGAAACAAACTGCCGATAGCGCCAAAGTTAACGTGGCAGGCATTGGCCCGGTGGACGACTTTAATATAAAGGTTTCATCAAACTCCTTAACTATCTCATTTTTTATGGGATGGGAAAATACCGATACCAAGGCGACCGGAAAAGGAAACTTCAGGGTAACACTTGCCCGTCAATAATAGCTGCACTGAAATATATAAAGAGATTTTCAATTAAGATATGAAGAAAATTTACACTAAACCATTTGCTGTATCATGCACAATGGTTATGCTTGGCCTGGCCTTGTTCACGTCATGTAAACAGGAAAACGATTATACAGTTGATACGGGTAACCCTGTTGTTGTCAGCTATAACCCTACTTCGGCCGTTGAGGGTGTTGCAGTAGGTAGTAACCTGGTGCTAACCTTTAACGAAATTATTAAAAAAGGTGCAGGTACCGTGGTAATTGCCAGTAAGGTAGATACCCAGCGGATAGATATTACCTCTGACGCGGTTACTATTGCCGATGATAAACGTATCCTGGTAATTAATCCGGTAAACGATCTGGAAGCAGATCAAAACTATACCGTAACCATTGAACAGGGTATTGTTACCGACTTGCTTGGCAATAAATTTATGGGCTTGCCCGATGGTTTTACCTGGACGTTTAAAACGGTTGGCTCAAGCGGACTTCCGCTTACTTCACTTAGTCCGCTACCGGGTAGTACCGATGGTTCTTTGTTAAAGCTTGAACTTACATTTGCCAACAACGTAATAAAAGGCGCTGGAAACATCGCGGTATATGAAACTACAGGTAACGTAAAAGTAGCAGAACTTGCAGTAGGCAGCCAGTCGGTTGTGGTTGAGGGTAAACGTGTAACAGTTAAACTGGCAACGCCGCTTAAATTTGGTACCGCTTACTACGTACTTGCCGATGCCGGTACTATTGTGGATGCTGATGGAAAAGCCTTTGAAGGGTTTTTAACCCCAACTTCATGGAGCTTTACCACTACCAGCGGCAGTAACACCGCTTTGGTTGCCTGGTTACCAATGGATAACGATCTACACGATGCCAGCGGAAACAAGCTTGACGCGATGTTGGGCGAGCATGCTACTGCCAGTGTAAGCTTTGTTAATGACGCTGACAGAGGTAGGGTTGCATCGTTTGTTTCCGGCTCGTATGCGGTATTCCCTAAGCATAATTTATTAAAACCGTCACTTACGCAAAACTTCAGCTTCAGCATTTGGGTGAAACTAAAAGGTATCGGTTCTGACCCTGCATTGTTCTCAAACTCTAATTGGGATAGCGGTGGTAACCCGGGCTTCGTGGTAGCTACCGATGGTGGCGATACCTATACAGGTCCGGGTTCACCAGGCAGAGGCTGGTTGGTGAAAATAACAGGTGATGCAGGCGGTGTAAGTAACCGTATGGACTGGAGAGCTAATGAAACTACCCCCCAAGCAGCGGCAGTGGCCGATGATAAATGGCACATGGTAACTGTAGTGGTTGACCAGACTGCTAAATTACTGCATGTATATATCGATGCCAAAGAAACCGTACAGGCTACAAAACCTGCCAGTTTTGACTTGAATACGTTAAAAGGTCCGCTTTGGGATAGCGCCAACGATTATCCGTTCACGATATGGGAAGATGGATCAGGCGTTTACAATAGCGGCGACGATACCCGCAAAACACTTAGCGGTTTAGTAGATGATGTAAGGATCTACAACAAAGCTCTAAGCGCAGTAGAAGTATCAGGCCTTTACGTAACTGACTAAATAGAGAATGTGCGATTCCCTCCCTCGGGAGGGTGCAGGGAGGGGTTTCATCAACAGGGCTTTTATTTAAAACTGCATAAACCCCTCCCTGCCACCGCAATAATCAACTCACCCGGTCTACGCTTCGCTGGACCACCCTCTCTACGGCTTTGCCGCAAAGAGGGTAGGAAGAAATGAAAAATAAAATCCCCCTCTTTCCGCTTGCGGAGAGAGGGGTGACAAGCGAAGCGATGTCGGGGTGAGTTAATACAAGCATTATAAAATTGAACTAAATGACAAACCGCGAAGGATATCTGCATACAGAGGGTGATCTTAATTTAAGTGAAAGCCGCGAACGTTGGAATCAAAGTATTAATGATCCGGCTTCGCAAGCTGCGCTGAAAAACGATTCGGATCATTTTCTGCATCAGGCCCTGTCTACGCCTTGTTTGGATGTACTGGAATCGGCAGAAGGTATCAGGATCACCAACCTGTCGGGGAAATCATATATTGATTTTCACGGAAACAACGTACATCAGCTGGGATACCATAACGAGTACATTATTGGCAGGGTAAAAGAGCAGTTAGATACACTGGCTTTTTGTCCGCGCCGGTATACCAATATCCCGGCTATAACGCTTGCCGAACGGCTTTCGGCATTAACGGATAATGCCTTGTCGCGGGTACTGTTTGCTCCGGGAGGAACATCAGCCATAGCGATGGCCATGAAACTGGCGCGTATTTATACCGGAAAGTACAAAACCATAGCCATGTACGATTCCTTTCACGGCGCATCTATGGATAGTATTTCGCTTGGCGGCGAATACGTTTTTCAGCAAGGGCTTGGCCCGCTGATGGCCGGTAGTGTACACGTGCCACCGGTTGATAGCTACAGAGGTATGTGGTTCAATCCCAACAATACCGACGGTGGCGATATGGCTTATGCCGATTACCTGGAGTATATTATACAAAAAGAAGGTGATGTGGGCATACTGGTGGCCGAAACTATTCGCAGTACCACTGTGCATGTGCCATCAAAAGCGTACTGGCAAAGGGTGCGCGAAATATGTGATAAGCATGGCGTATTACTGGTATTCGATGAAATCCCTATCGGGATGGGCCGCACCGGAACCATGTTTGCCTATCAGCATTACGGCATAGTGCCCGATATACTGGTACTGGGTAAAGGGCTGGGTGCCGGTATTATACCAATGGCCGCTATAGTTTGTAAGGATGAACTGAACGTTGCCGCACAGGTATCATTGGGGCATTTCACCCATGAAAAAAACCCTTTAGGCGCTGTTGCTGCCCTGGCCGCTTTCGATTATATGGAAAGCAATAACACCCTGGCGCATGTAGCACAAGCAGCCGAATTTATGGACAATCGCCTGCAAGCGATGAAACAGCGATTCGCCTTTATAGGCGATGTGCGCGGCAAGGGCCTTTTATGGGGAATTGAACTGGTAAAAGACCGCTCGACAAAAGAGAAAGACACGCAATCCGCAGAAAAAATATTGTACAAATGCCTCGAACTGGGCTTGAGCCTTAAGGTATCAGATGGTAATGTGCTATGCCTTTATCCGCCTTTGATCATTACCCTGCAAGAGCTGGATGAAGCCCTGAATATATTGGAACAAGCCATGGTGTATGCCAATGGTGGTGCAGAATAAACAATAGAAAACAAACAGAAGAAAAACTACTATGAAACGTATTTTAAGTGTATTGGCGATTATCGCTTTAGGAGGTACAAATTTGCAGGCCCAGCAAAGGAGCGGTAAACCGCTGGCTGAGCATGTAATAGTTATCGGTATTGACGGATTAAGCGTTAACGGTTTATTAAAAGCTAATGCCCCGGTTATGCACCGCATGATTGAGGAAGGCGCTTTTAAACAAAACGCGCGTACCGTATTACCATCATCAAGCTCATCAAACTGGTCGGCCATGATTTTGGGTGCAGGCCCTGAAATAACCGGTATCACCTCAAACGATTGGAAACCCGATGCTAAACACATGACCCCTGTAGCGGTTAATAAGGTTGGTCGTTCACCAAGCATTTACGACATTATTCGCCAGCAACGCCCGCAGGCCGAACAAGGTGTTGTTTTCCATTGGGATGATTACGGCCGCCTGCTGCAAAAAGAAATGGTGAACCATTACGAATATGCCAAAACAGAAACAGAGGCCGCCGAGAAGTTCGCGGATTATATCACTGCTAAAAAACCTACGTTCGCGTTGCTTCATTTTGACCACGTTGATGGTGCCGGACACGACAAAGGCCACATGACCCCGGAATATTTGCAATCTATTGCCAAAGCCGATAGCCTGATAGGCACGGTTTTAAAAGCGATTGAAAAAGCAGGCATAAAAGAAAATACAATGATAATAATTGTTGCCGATCATGGTGGTATCAACAAAGGCCACGGCGGCGAATCTGATGAAGAGATCAACATTCCGGTTATTTATTATGGTAAAGGCGTAAAAAAAGGCTACAAAATTCAGCAACCGGTATACCAGTATGACCTGGCCGCTACCATAGCCTTTGTATTTAACCTTAAGGTGCCTTATTCATGGACCTCGCGCCCGGTAAAGGCTGCCTTCACTGGTTTTTCTGAACCTGAAAATCTTAATGTAGGGCTTAACTAAGCGCTATAACCAGCTTATAATTTCTTTCACATAACAGAGCACGCGATTGTAAAGATCGCGTGCTTTTTGTATATATAAGAAAAGAATAGGGGCTTGGGGATGGTTTTAGTAACGATCTATGATGGGTAATAATTCCATCAGGTTATCGATAATATGATCCGGGTTGGCCGACTGTAATTGCCCCGGTGTATGCGCACCCGTGGTTATGCCAATGCTTAATGCGCTACCGGCATTTTTGCCTTCTTCAATATCAATTATCGAATCGCCTACCTTTATTATTTCGGCAGGTTTTATGCCAAACTTGTCAGCCGCGAAGAGTATCATATCCGGCTCGGGGCGGCCGCCGCTTACATCGGTAGCGGTAACCAGTTGGTCGTATTCTGTACCTTCTTTCCAATCCAGTATGTCAATAATAGATTGCGCTACCGGCCTGCTGTAACCCGTGTTCAGTACCCTGAAGATATTACGCTCTTTCAATGCCGAAAATAAATCAGCAGCATTGGGCTGCGGCAATAACTTAGCTGTTTGGTACGCCTCGGTCAACTGAACCGAAAAATTGCTGTAAATACGGTCGGCAAGTTCGGTATCGGTATTGCCTGCATAAGCTTTTAGTATGCTTTTAATGGCCTGCAATTTTTCTTTTCCGGCACCTTCCGCTAAAACTTCGTCAAGTGTAAAGTTATATCCGGCCTCGTTGATGGCCTTTTGTAGTGTTCTATAAACTATGTTGTTTTCGTTTACCGTAGTGCCGGCCATATCAAAAACAACCATTTTAATTGTTCTGCTCATGTTAAAGTATGTTTAGCAAAACTAAACATACTTTATTATTAATAAACAAACATTGCGTTAAATTTTAGTTAATGTGGCTTAATTATCTTTGGTTGGTGAAAAAGAATGTGCTTAATTAGTACGCTGTTCTGAAAAGCAATAATATTATATTTTTATGAGTGATACACGCCGTGAGTTTATAAAAAAAGCGACCCTGTTAACAGGTGCCGCCGGATTATTTTCGGTACTGCCCGAATCAATACAAAAGGCTTTGGCCATTGATGCCGAAAAGGGGAGTACCTACCTTGATGCCGAACACATTGTATTTCTGATGCAGGAAAACCGCTCGTTCGACCATTGTTATGGTACCTTACAGGGCGTTCGCGGTTTTGATGATCCGCGGGCTATGCATTTGCCTAATAATAACCTTGTTTGGCTGCAAAGCAACAAGGCAGGCGAAACGTATATCCCGTTCAATCTCGATATTAAAAACTCAAAAGCTACCTGGATGCAATCGTTACCACATTCGTGGGATAACCAGGTTGACGCGCGTAACAAAGGTAAAATGGACGGCTGGCTGGAAAGCAAGAAATCGGGCAACCCCGAATATAAACACATGCCACTAACCATGGGCTATTACGATAGGAGGGATATACCTTTCTATTACGCCCTTGCCGATGCCTTTACGGTTTGCGATCAAAACTTTTGCTCATCCTTAACAGGTACCAGCCCTAACCGCTGTTTTTACTGGTCGGGCACTATCCGCGAAGAGCAGAACGAAAACTCGCAAGCCAAAGTATATAACGGACAAATCGATTATCACGATCTTAACTGGAAAACGTTCCCCGAAAGGCTTGAAGAAGCTGGTGTATCATGGAAGGTATACCAAAATGAATTGAGCGTAGGTGTAGGGCTTGAAGGAGAGGAAGACGACTGGCTGGCCAACTTTACCGATAATGACCTCGAATTTTTTAAACAATACAACGTGCGCTTGCACAAGGCCTACCGCGATAACCTTCCGAAAGAATTGGCGGCGATTGAAAAATCGATCAGCGAATTGGAAAAGCAACCATCAACACCGGAGATTGCTAAAAAGCTTACGGAACAGAAGGCACAGCAGGAGCGGGTAAAAAAAGAGATAGCCGAATGGACTGCCGAAAGATATGATAAGCTGTCTGACTTTGAAAAGAACATCCATCAAAAGGCATTCGTAACCAATGTGAACGATCCTGATTATCACGAGCTGGAAACACTTGTGTATGATGATAACGGCGTAAAACGCGAAGTGAAAGTGCCAAAAGGCGATGTGCTGCACCAGTTTAGGGAAGATGTGAACAAAGGTAAACTGCCTACGGTATCGTGGCTTACGGCCTCGTCTAATTTCTCCGATCACCCGGGATCGCCATGGTATGGTGCCTGGTATATATCGGAGGTGATGGATATTTTGACCAAAAATCCGGAGGTGTGGAAAAAGACCATCTTTATCCTTAATTATGATGAGAACGATGGCTACTTCGACCACGTAGCCCCTTTTGTACCGCCGCATTCTGCAAAGCCAGAAACCGGTAAAAGTTCGGCAGGCTTGGATACCAGTGTTGAGCATGTAACCAAAGCGCAAAATGAAAAGGGCGGAAAAGATGGCGACAGTCACAGGGAAAGCCCGATAGGGCTTGGTTTCAGGGTGCCTATGGTAGTCGCCTCGCCATGGAGCCGCGGCGGCTGGGTAAACTCGCAGGTATTTGACCATACTTCGTGCCTGCAATTCCTGGAAACCTTTTTAAATAAAAAGAACGGTAAAAAACTAAAAGATACCAATATCAGCGACTGGAGGCGTACCGTATGCGGCGACCTTACCTCTGTGTTCAGGCCTTACAATGGCGAAAAGATCGCCTACCCGGTATCGTTAGATAGGGACAAAACCATACAAGGCATCTACAACAGTAAATTTAAAGCACTGCCGCACAACTATAAAGAGCTAAACGGACAGGACATTAAAGAGGTAAATGAGCATCCCGCTTCATTTAAAGCCTTCCCACAGCAGGAAAAAGGCAAAAGACGATCATGCGCTTTGCCTTATGACCTGCACGCCAACGGGCACCTGAACAAAACCGGCGACAGCTTTGAAATTTCGATGAAAAGTGCGACTGGCAACGGCGCGCCTTTTAATGTTGCTACCCATACATCAAATAGTGAGATAGGAAAAATGCAGGTATGGGATTTCGCAGTAAAGGGTAACGATGAAATTAGCTATGCATGGCCTTTAAATGGTTTTGAGAACAATACCTACCAGTTAATCTTAAACGGGCCTAACGGTTTTTCAAGGCATTTTGCAGGTAGTAAAAACGATCCGGAAGTTTCTGTTAACGTAGCCTACAGCAAAACAGGTGAGCTGCTGATCGATCTGGTTAACTTAAGCAAAACAAAAACATTCCAGCTAACCATAGCCGACCTCGCTTACAAGCAGCCAGCCCAAAAACTTACCCTCAAACCAGGGCAAACAACCAAGAAGGTGATCAACCTGCAAGCCAGCCACCATTGGTATGACCTGGGCATAGCAGTAGATGGAAACGACACCTTTTTACGCAGGTACACCGGGCGTGTAGAAACCGGTCAGCATGGCTTTACCGACCCGGCGATAGGTGCGTGAGGAATTTATTTTAATTACCCGGATACGGGTTTATTGAAGCCCGGGCCTTGTAATTGACAATTTGAGAAAGCGTATATTCAAAAAGGGGTATACGCTTTCTGTTTTTTTAGCAAGGCATATTTTAGCAGCAAATTTACATTCGGTAATAAAAGTACTGCAATAGTTCAACTATCTTTAACTCATGTACACAATGTTAAAATACAGATCAATTTTACTGGCCCTGTTGTGCTTATTTTTTTACAGCGGCGTTTCCGCGCAGGTAGGGCAGCCAAGAGCCGGGTATAAGCTGATATCGGGAAACGATTGGGTAAAAGCTAAAAACTATTATTTGCTCACACTGCTGCAACATGACAAAAGTGCCGGGGCACTTTTAGCTGCCGATGCCGGGCTTACTGAGCTTGCTCAAAAAAAACTAAACGCCCTGAATATCTCGCTTACCGAATGTAAAGATGCCTTATGCCTGCCGGGGCGACTGAAATTTAGTGTTGAAGAGATAAGCCAGGTGAGTGCCCGCCTTACCGCTCTGTGTAAACCCGGTAACGCTTTAGATAAACTGGTAAAAGAACATCTTGCGCCATCGGGTACCTATATTTATTACGATGCTAAAAGCCCTGCCGAACTATTGGTGAAAGCATGGGAGCAGGATGTAGACGCTGTAAACCATGCTATTGAAGTTTACGCCGAAGGCAAAAAGCCCAATTATCCCCAATCAGACTCTATAAGCTTTGATGTAACTAAAAAAGACTATTATATATTGATGTACGATTGCTCGACCGAAGTAGCCGATGTTGTTAACCGGCATTCGCTTTTCTTCGAAGCGCCGTTGCATGCCGCGCTGGTGTATCTCGAAATTAATGAACGACGGAACGCGGCCGATTGTGAACCTATGGCCACCACTGCTAACCGTGCCGCTGCCGAACGGGTAAAACAGATCAGCTGGGCATCGTACCCTTACTCGCATATTTTGGTGCCCGGTGCCGGGCCCGATAACCTGACCACCCCGCTTAGCGGCGAAGGTATGCTGCGTTGTAAGGCGGCCGCCCGGCAGTATTTTGCAGGGAAAGCACCTTTTGTTGTAGTATCAGGCGGGGCGGTACATCCGTTTAAAACTGTTTATAACGAGGCTGTGGAAATGAAGAAATACATGATCAACAGCTTACACCTACCCGAAAATGCCGTGATTATTGAGCCGCATGCCCGCCATACCACAACCAACATACGTAATGATGTGCGCCTGGTTTTCAGGTACGGCATGCCATTAACAAAACCCGGATTAGTAGTGACCGATAAATATCAGAATGATTTTATAATTACAATGGACAAGCGCTGTATTAACGAACTGAAATATGTTCCGTACAAGCTTGGCAAACGTTTATCTGAAACGGCACTGGAGTTTTATCCTGTTATCACTTCCTTGCAAATAGATGCCGACGAACCGATGGATCCGTGATTGGATTAAGTCTATGGGAGCCAAGTTGGAACTTATCATCGATTTTGTGTTTTGCCGGTTACAGATAACTATAAACGTAGCGATTTCTTAGCAAAAACTTACAATATAAAACATTATGTATATGTTGATACTAAACGAAAAAAGGAAATTGAAATATTATTATCCCGATAATAAAACGTTATGCCCACGTTTTGGAAAAGTAGATGGAAACGCTGAATTTCGATAATATTTTGTCTTCTATTTCATTGTATTTAATTCTTCAACCATTTCGTCCTTAAGTTTTTGGTAATAGCCTGTATAGCTTTTTACTATAGCGCCATCTTTATCAATTAAATAAAAGGTAGGGATGCCATCATACGGAAAAACTTGTTTCACATCGCTTTCCGTGGTATAGGATAAGTATTTTACCGCGAATTTTTTATCAAATTTATCGATAGCGTCATGTTTGTCAAATGGGTAAGCACTAATAATGACAAGATCATTGTATTGGGATTTTAATTGATTCATTAACTGGACTGCGTTAACGCAATGCGGACAGCCCAACCCGGTAAAATTTAATAAGACCATTTTACCTTTCATTGCTTCTAAAGTAATGGTTTTACCAGCGGCGTCATATAACTTAATACCCGGCGCTTTGGTGCCTTTGGTCAGCAGTTGATAGGTTTTATGAACCGGCGCTTTAAAATTAGCGGGAACACTGGCTATGGTCAGATCCGGAAACCTGGCAGGGTTTAAACTGTAATTGCTGTAAAGATGCTCCTCTACCCAACCACCAATTTCACCATCACCACCTATACCCTGCACTTTGCTGGTGATGCTATAAGGTAACAGCGTGTTTTTATTGATCAGCAATTCGGCGAAAGTATAACAATGCTGACCATTAGTTATAGCATCATAAGTAGTAATTCGTGTGTGGCTATAAGCTATTTTATTGATCAGCGTATCCTTCAAATTTTTAACATGGTCCGGTTGCTTAAGATTTGCGCCAATATATTGCGCCCAGTAAGCTAAAGTACGGGTATGTTGCCCGCTAATGGGTTTGTCGCTTAGCGTGTAAGTAGTGTCGCTCAAGTTAAGGCTGATCAGTTTATTACCATCGTATGAGGCGGCCATATTATTGCCGGTGACCTTAAAATAACCGTTGGTTTTGTTTTCGCGACTTTTTAAGGTTGTAAAGCATTTCAGCGTATCGGCAGAAAACTCATCCTGAAAAGACATTTTAGATCTGATAATAACCGTGTAGCTGATATTTTTTGCAGTTTGGAGCTTTTGATATGTTTTTTCCAATACCTGGGCATCAGCACTTATGGTAATAGACGATATAGATAGGAAAATTAAAAGCCAATGTTTCATAAACTAATTTATTAGGTAAATATATCAGGATTGTGATGGAATGAAGGCTAAAGACAAGCATTTAATTATAATGGAAGATTAAATGCTTTTTATTGTAATGAATTATAAGTATTTACATAGATTATTTAAAAGAGATTGATCTATGGTAAATTAGGAACATAGAATCATAAGCAAAAGTATATTCAACGTATTGTCGCAGGTATCACCTCCCTAAAAGAAACAAAAACCTTCAAAAATAATTTGAAGACTCTTCAATAGGGTCAGATGGATTCTAACCTTCATCCAAAAATGGTATAAGACAAGCTATCTATATGCTTAGCTTCTGTTAAATTATCGGACGTTGGCGAAGCCTGCTGTACCATGTTCCGTAGGTACTTTGATTGATATTAGTTAGGCCTTATACTCCTGTCATGCCCTTCCCATAATTTGGGATAGCCCAATGGATTATTCGATGTTTTTAACGTTTCTAATTGTTCTCTAATACTTCTCTAATCCCATTTTAATATTTTCAAAAAAATATATCATTTTTTGAAAATAATTAAAAAATGAACAGAAAAATTCAGAATTTATCCAGTATTCAGCAGGAATTTCAGGATCAAAACCAGTAATCCTATGAAATATCAGCTAATCTTAACAATCATTTTCGGCTTGCATTTTGCCGCCGCGGCACAGCAAACCGACAGCCTGTCACAAAACAAAGACAGCCTGTCTTTCATTAAATCCAAACGCATGTCTGATGCCGATCTCGCCAAAAAACGGGAAGGTAATTTTGTGACCGGCTTGCCCGATCTTTCTTCCGACCCGGTGACCGGCTTTGGCGTTGGTCTGCGTGCAAACCTGTACTTTAACGGCCGTCGGAACAATCCTTTGTTTGCCTACACCCCATACCTGATGAAACTGAAGGCTAACGCGGCCTATTACACTTCTAATGCAAAAGAACTGGTATTAGGTTTGGATATGCCTTACTATAAAGGTACCCGCTGGCGTTTCAGGGTAGATCTGAAACTTCAGCAGAACCCATCTAATCTATATTTCGGCCTGACTGAGCAGACCCTTGGCGATCTGCGTTTACCATCAAATCCCGGAGCTACTTTTAGTAAATATGAAGATTTCGACAATGCCAGAAAAACCCTGCGCCCCGGCGGCCCCGGTGAAGCGGAGCAGGTAACGGACGCGCTTTCAAACCGTTTCCGGGAAACAGAATTCATGCTGAACCTTAAAGCGGATTATGCCCTGGGGCAAAAAGGAAAATTTAGGGTTATGGGCGGTTATGAGATCCAGCACCTGAGCTATAAAACCTTTGAAGGGTTTGAGACGGATGCCGCTCAGCCGGGTACGGGGCAGGAAGTGAAAGCGCCTAATGGCTTTTCACTGCTTAAAAGGGATTTTGACCAGGGCCGGACATCAGGTTTTAACGGGGGATGGGTGTCACTTATACAAACCGCGCTGATTTATGATGTACGCGATTTTGAACCCGACCCTACACGCGGTGCCTATGTTGAACTGGCTAACGAATTCTCGGGTAAAGTGATCGGTTCGCAGTTCTCTTTCGATAAAGTGTTTATCCAGGGCAGGTATTATCAAAAGCTGCCTTTCGGCTCGCGCACTTTGCTGGCCGGGCGTGTAGCCGTGGGTAATATATTTGGCAGCAGCGCCCCATTCTTTGAGTTCCAGGATCAATGGTCGCCCGATGGTAGCATCAATTCGCTGGGCGGCAAGCAATCCTTGCGTGGTTATCGTGCTAACCGATTTTTGGCCAGGTCGTTATGGTTTGCCAACCTGGAACTGCGGGTGAGGCTTGCAGAAGTACGCCTGGGCAAGCAACATTTCGGTTTTGGCGTAGCGCCGTTTTTCGATGCCGGTACTGTACGTGATCGCTGGCAGGATCTCAGCTTTCGTCAAATCAAAACCTCCTATGGCGCCGGCGCACGCATAGCCTGGAACCAGTCGACAATCATATCTTTTGATTACGGATTTTCCCGAGAAGACAAGCTTTTCTTCTTTGGTATTGGGCAGGCATTTTAGATGCTGATAGTTCTCAAAGAATATTGACAGGGATGGATGATGATGTATTTCAGCCTGTGATTGTTCTGCCAACGCGCCATTTAATAGAAAAAGCCCTCAAAATTAATTTGAGGACTTTTGATCAATAACTTGCTTAATGCTGTCGATGTAATGAAAAAATCAGGTAAAAGGATTGAATCTTATTAAAGTAATCCGCTAACTTTATACTTATGAATACTAAACCTATCAAAGGTGTTTTTGCTGTAATTGATAGTTTTGCAATAAAGAGTAGAAATGAATTTTATTTGATAGGTGAATTAACTGAAGGTGAAATAGAATCAACATGGTTTATTAACGTTTCTCTAAATAAATCCTTGAATATCACCGTCAGAATTAAATCTATCGAAGATGTTGATTTTACACAGGAGAAAGGCCGTTACAAATTAATTGTTGTTGATAGTGATTCAGAATCTACAGAATTACTACTCGGACTTAATATCGGAAGTGAAACGGTTAATATTACCATTGATGGAGAGGCCTAAAATTTCATAATGAAAAAAGCTATCTTTTTATTGATCGTATTTCTTTCAACACTAAAATCATTGAACTAATTATTCAGGTGTAATTTTCAAATAACGGCAGGAGTTATAGAAGAAATTTTTGAATACCTGTTTTTGATTGAGATAATACGATAAGTATCATTTAATCAGGTGGTTAATTGAATAAAAAAGGAGATAATTTTAATTTAGTATCTACTTCAGTGGAGCCGGAGGGAGTTTTTTTAAACTCGAAACAGCTTGATATATAGTGTGTTACACTACCGATATTTTACAGGTCTCTGAATAGGTCTCTCAATAAAAAAGAAGCCAAAAACGCTATGCTTGTGTTCAAATTTAATGATTAATTTTCAATTGTGCGAATCAAGCTTCATACGGTATTATTGTCTGCGCATTTTAATGTATAATCTATGTTTTTGAGTATATGAACTGAAACATTACTGTAATTTTACGACATCATTCAGAAAGTTGATACGGTATTATCTAAATAGTTCAATGATCAATATTATTTAGTTAAAAACAGTTCAACAATCGCCAGCAGTTCGTTTAATTCCGTCAGTGAAACGAAATTGCCATTATTTCCGTGTCCTGCTTTCTGATTCCGTATCTTGTTGATTTTTCCCCATTTCTTTAAGTCATTGTCTGTTTTTACAAATTGAAAGGCCAGGATAAAGGATACTTTTGCTAACGTGCCTACTGATTGTGTGTACTGGACATGGGGATTCGGGTGTTTACTGAAATAGTCGCCATTGAAAGAGTCGGCGTGATGGGTTAATTCCCACTCGGTATCCGTACCGTTGTCAGTGATCACTTGGCGGGTGCCGTTGTCCACGTACCAGTCTCGGTTTACTAGTTCCAGATTTTCATGCTGAGCTGCGAAGTCTTCTAACAGTTGGTAATAGGTGAGATAAGCCAGGTTAAAATACTTTTTACTATTTACGGTCTTTTTCAAAAGATTCACACTGATGTCCAATGAGGCGATGCAGCGATCGTAAAATTGTTGATAGCCAGGAGATACAGCGCCATAACGCTGATTAATATGTGCAATAATGCTTTGATGTAAGATGACGATCTTTTTAAGGAATCTGAGCTCAAAGCATTGGTTGACTTCATTTTTAAAGTTTCGATAGTTTTCTTTGGAAAAGTTGAGAGGAAAATTGTACTCGGGAGATTCTTTAATATAATAGCCGTCAGCGCCGGCGTCCAGCAGCGATTTCATGTTCCAGGCTTTGTTTGATGCCGTGAACATGATGACCTGATTGCCTTCATTCTTGTCTTTGATATACTTCAGCAATTTAGCGCCGGAGAAGTCTTTCGGAGAAACGGTGTTTTCTTCATCTGTTCCGTCCAATCTAAGATCGATCAAGTAAAGATCGAAGTTATCACTGTCTATCAGTGTCTTGTTTTCGGCTGTCAGTTGGTTGATGTCTTTGATCTTTTGATTAATAATCTGGAAATCGTCAGATGTTGTTGTTTTAAAAATTTTGCGTAAAACGCTGCCCCAGCCTTTGTCAGCTTCATCGTCTATCAGCAGAATGCGTTTGCCGGCCGACTGTATTTTATCTGCAGGATCCAGGGAGATATGACCGACTACACGCAGACGTGCCGTACCGAGGCTGCTGTAGTTGTCGTTCCAGGCGTTGATATATTTAAAGTAAAGTTGTTTATTGCTCTTGCTGAGTTCAGTGTCGGCCGTTAGGTTAAGGCTAGCTGCACGGCTTAAGCTGGTGGCTCCCCATTGGTTGGCTAGAGAATGTTTACCACTGGTTTCGTCGGGATGAATGATGACGGAATTCAAAAATTGTGATTTATATGCGTCAACGCTGATGGGTTTTATTAATGTTATTGCATGGTTGATCGCATCTTTTTCATATTGTATGAATGCGCATCCTGCGGTACTTAAAAGATTACCCAGTGGGCCTGCTTCTCTATGTATTTTGGCGAACCGGTCGTTAGATGTAAAAAGGATCGGAATAAGACGTTTTTCATACAAGCTTTCGGTCAACCTGATATGCAAAGCGATCTTCAGTCGAAGTAGAGTTTCGCCCCGTGGAATCGGGATGACCAACATGTCGGGTACAGAGCTTTTTAAGGTTTCCTCGACAAAATCGTGTATTTCTTCGTCCGTGGAGATAAGCGGCAAATCGATAACCGGGTAACCGAGGTTTGTCGGTATTGCTTCGCTATTTCTTCCAATAATGAATATTTGTGCCATAGATACTGATGCTTTCATTAATAAGGGAGATATTGTCTTTAATTGTTTTAAACGTGGTTTCTGATTTTTCCAGATCCTTAATGAAATCACTGAAGGATCCTGACATTCCAGTGTACGGGTAGAAACTTTCAAACAGTTTCAGATCAACCAGATCCGTTCGGAAGACCTGTTCCGCTGATAATTTGATCAAACTGTCGAGGAGTTGGTTCGCCAGTCGATCTGCTGCTGCCGTTTGATAGTCGACACCGTCTGTTAATAAGCGAAACTCGATTTTTTTCTTCCGCTGATACAGATCGACGAAGTCATGCAGCCTGCTGTAAAAAAGTGTTTTATTGATTTGGAAAACACAGTCGGGATCATCAATCGGGTCGTACTGGGTGGTTTTCATTTTATTGCTAAAAATGACTAGTGGAATTTTCGAACCGTAATCGGCAAGGTTTTCTATAATTTCTTCCACGTTTTTATGGGAGTTGTTCAGATAGTTCCCGGCGGTGTCGCAGTCTTCCATTGTTTTGTGGATCAGAATACAGGCGGCATCTTTTAAAAAAGAAAGGTTAGTACCTTCAGTCAGTGCGGTCACCGGTTTTAGCACTGAATTATATGTGCCTTGCTCAACGAAGAAAACTCCGAATTGGCTTGCACGCATGTTATTTTTGTTGTCGTCGATCAGGTAAATCATTTTTGATAAAAAGTTAATAAATGAGTGAAGCCGTCTATGCCTGTCTGTACAGCTTCTTCCGCAGTTAAGTATTCGATTTCTTCACCCGGCCCAAGCAAAGTAATCCTGACTGGTTTACCCTCCCAGATAGTTTCTATGGTCCAGTCGCAATAGCCTGTCAGTTTGTTCCGTGCGTCGGCAAGTTCTCCTTTGCCTTTCCCGAGATCCAGCAGGAAATCGTCTAAAGGCTTCATAGGGAAGGAGCCGATGTGATTGAGTCTGATGATCCGCAGGCGATAAGAATCAGTTTTTTCCCTGGTGTAGGTGACTGAGATTTCTTTGCAGTCTTCAATTCGTTTATAAAATCCGTCCAACAAGAGTTTTAAGGCTTCGCTGAAATAACCGACATGCGTGTAGAAGTCTGCTTTTTCACAATCTTTAAGCTTGATTTTACAACTGCCGTATTTGTCACCGAGTTTATCCCTCAGGAGTTGGTTGATCATTTTTTTTAATTCCGGCGCTTCGATTCGAGTCAGTTTTCGGAATGATTCAATGGTGGCAGCGAATGTTTCGTTTCTTTTTAGATGGTGTTTTTTGTCGACAGACCATTTGATGCGATCCGGCCGCGACCAGCCGTCCTTGCAGCCCTTATTCCAATTCGGTGTTTCCGAAAATGCAAATTCATTGACAATTGCCCAAAGCGATTGCGGAATAGTCAGGTTGCCGGGTTTGGTGCTTTCCTCAAATACTTTGTGAGCTGTAGGTAAGAAGCTTTCGATATCAAATATCCGATCGCTTTCGTCAAAGTCGTGGGTCAGGTATTTCAGGCCTTCGGGATCATCGAAAAGGCTCATAAAGACCGCAACCCGCTTGGGCATATTTATTTTTTCGTTGTCCGGGACAGTAAATTTTCGTGATGGTTTCGCTGTTACTGTTTGAACCGGTATCTTTTCGGCATCGGCCCCGCTTTGAATAAGTTTAATCAGTTTTTTTTTCTGTCCGGTGTCCTTAACGGTTTCGCTTAATAGTTTATCCAGTAATTTATCAGCTGTTGTAGTACCCGCTTCTTCCTTGAAGCTTTCGAAGGCCGCCCGGAGACCGTGCTGCTCCCAGTAATTCAGCAGGCGATCAATCAGCGATACTTTTTCATTTTTTTCCTTGAGGGCGATATAGCGGCTGTTGAGGTGCTGGTAAACTTTATTATCTGACCCTTTGACCATTTTTAAAAACTCCAGCTTTCCGCGCAGCAAATGGCTCATATCTGGGGCTTTTCTCTTTATATGCCCCATGTCATTAATATAGTCATTTAGAAAAAACAGATAGGCTTTCTCATAACCGTATCGTTCCCACAGATACAGCCAGGAGCGCATTTTTTTTATATAATCACGCGGTACACTAACGTTTTTATTGACGACCAGGCCGGTAACGGTTTGACGTTCGTGTTGTTTTTGCAACCTGGTTTTTGAGGTGTTGATCTGAAAACCCTGTTCTTTGATGATGCGCTCGATCTCCGTAATAAAGGCGCTGTCTGTTTGGTAGACATTATGCAACGATGAAAAAGTAATGTCGTCAGCATAGCGAGAATATTTCAGCCCGAACCTTCTGGCGACCGCGGTCAACAGATAATCCAGCCTTTGACAGATAATGTTAGTGATGATCGGTGATGTCGGTGCGCCTTGCGGAACGACGTTCTTTTTAACAGCGACCGGTATATCTTCAGTCTGCCGGGTGCCGGTAACGATTTCGGTGCAGCATAAGGCACTGATGATGTTGACGACATCCAGATTTGGTTTTTCTCTGCTGAAGGGTTCGGTAACTTGACCGAGTAAAAAGGGAGGCAACTGAAAACATTTCCAGACCCGTGCCTGGTCTATACTGAAAAAAAAGTCTTTCAGATCAATGTTATAAACATAATAGTTACCGCTGTGAACGGCAGCATTATCGCGGATTGATCTGCCAGGTATAAAGCCATAAGCAGCTGGATGAGCCTCAAAAACACAATGTAAAATCAGGTTTAATGATTTCTGAAGTTCCAAAAGGCCTTTAACGGGCGCATGAATGGAGCGCACACCGCCCGATTTTTTTTTTACTGTAAAGGTTCGGTAACGGTTTGGGTTGACGCGTGGGTTGGAATAGTAAGTAAGTTGGTTTAATCTGAATTCGTAAGCGTTCTTTCCGTAAGTGATTTTTTTGGCGTAATTAAGTAGGTGAAGCAAATCTTCCTTGGTCACGGCTTCCCGAAACCTTTTGATGATGTATTCAGATTGATTTTTTTTCAGCTTCATAATAAAAATGTTCTTTGAAGCCTGCTGACCATTCTTTGTATATGAAAGATAAAGAACACCCAATAAATAAAAACAATAGTATTAATCGTAATAAAATTACGAGTCGACATTGTGTTATGCGGATTTACCGCAAGCCGGCCGATCTGATATTTGAAAACAAATATCCAGCGGGCGAATTCAATGTTTTCAGCAGGCATTCAAAGAACTAGACAAATATAGTTTTCAAGTGTGCAGATTTGCTTCACAGTTCGTATTTATTTATAAATTCGACTAAAAAAGTCATGTCTATTACAAAAAACCCTCTAATCCGCTATAAAATACTCGATCAGTGTTTTAGAAATCCCGGCAAACGATATTTTATTCATGATTTGATAGCTGCCTGCGACGAGGTGATGGTCGAACTTGACCCTGCATACCGAGGGATTAGCCGTCGACAACTGTTAGATGATATCTCTTTTATGGAAAGCAGTGAAGGTTGGAGTGTTAATTTGGTTAGATCCCGTGTCGGACGAAAGGTTTTTTATAGGTATGTGGATATGCAATACTCTATTAATAATATGCCTTTAAATGCTGTAGAGTTAAATCAACTCAGGTCTGCAGTTGCTGTGTTAAGTCAATTTAAAGGAATGCCGCAGTTTGAAGGACTAGATTCTTTGCTGGCAAAAATTCACTACGGTACTGCTAATGGAGTCAGTGAACTAAAAGCCGAATTTGATCATAACAGGTTCCTGAAAGGCAATGAGCATTTGGGAGTAATCTTTAATGCTTTACATTATCACATACCGCTCACAATCACCTATCAGGATTTTAAAGCAGCCGAACCGTACCGTGTATTATTGCATCCATATCATTTGAAGCAATATAACAATCGTTGGTTTTTATTTGGATACAATCCCGAGCGCTCAAAAAGTGATTGGAATCTGGCGTTAGACCGAATTATTTCCATAGAAGAAACAGATTTGAGTTACGTTGAAAGCCTTATTAAAGATTGGGAGAAATATTTTGACGATATGGTCGGTGTTACCAAACCTGAAGGTGCGTTGCCCGAGCTAATTAGGCTGGAGATTTACGGCAACACTGCAAAATATGTCTTAAATAAGCCAATTCATGGCTCTCAGAAATCAAAAGATTTGGCTGGTCGCTCTGGTATTGAGGTGAGTTTACAGTTAATTATTAACTACGAAATTAAGCATTTTATCTTGTCCTACGCAGACAGTGTAAAGGTTATTACTCCACCACATCTTGCTGATTCGATAAAAAAACATTTCGAAAATGCCATTACTTTGTATTCGGGACAATAAGCCTATCCTTTACATTAAAAATATAGGGAAATTGAATATAAAATAACTTTTAAATAAAAAGCATCCTTTCAATATGCCTTTCACCTCTAATTTGTCGTTAATTTACAGTTAATTTAGGTAACCAATGTTCCTAATTCCATAGTGATGCTAATGAGTTTGTCACAGAATTAGGGTAAATTTTACGATTTTTTGTTTCAGAATTAGGGTAAATTAATTATCGACTCAATGATTCTATATTTAAGGTAACGTCTATCTTTTTCAATTCGTGTCTCACTGCGTAATGAATTGAAACACATGATTTTCTGTTACATATGAAATTTAATATGGGTGGTATAACTTTAATGAGGTGATAATATGATTTGAGACTATTGAACAAACCATCCCATATTTACAACTTAAGCAACCAAAAGCGCGAGCCGGGTAAATAGTCAAGGCCGGGCTACCGCTAAAAACAAAACACATTAGCCCGCTCTGCATTGCCTTGACTTTTTATCCCGGCGGTAGGCTATCTTTGCGAGTGTGGTGATTATGGAACTTGAAGAGCCTTTATTTATATTAACTTGTTAGTTTGTTATTTATTGGAATTGAACTGCTCGAACAATTCGAGTAGTTCAATAATCTTAAGCAACAATTTTATTATAATCTCCAACTATTTCCATTTTGAAAATAATTAATTATCTGTTGTAATTAGTTTAAAGCGAAAAGGAAATGCTTTGACTATCTGCCTTTTGGAACTGTTTCCAAAATGGAAATAGTTGCTTTTTTTTCCATTTCACTAATACTAAAATATTGGATAATTCTTACGACTGGCTTGAAAACCCTTTAGTATGTCTTAATCCAATTCTCCACGCAGCGCGTAGAGAATTGGCGGAAAGAAACCCGCCCCAAGATCGTGCGTGGATAGTATATTTCCTTGCCGAAGTGCAGTGCAAATAAGTAAAAAAACCCAATAGCTTCGGCCGCAAATGCTTTAGGCACTTAATATTTATGTTTTTATACACAAATCGTCCGCAGTGCGGACGATTTCGAATACATCAAAACCCAAATACTTCTTCGAAAATCGGAAAAGCAGGTTCGCCGTTAAAACAAAGTAGTCCGTTCTGCCTCGCGTAAACAGTTATAACATATTTACTCATCGTCGAAGTAGTCACTATCCAATCTTTTTATTTCATAAACTCTTTGTGAAGAAACTCCAAGATTATAATCAATCATAAGCTGTGTTAGCTGTACGCCGTCTATAAGAACAATTTTAGTTTCATTACGCGGTGTATAATTTAAAGCATCTTTAGTAAATGACGATGTCGTAATGAATATACCTTTTTTTGCGCCTTGGCCAGCCAAAGCGCCTACAAATTTATGAAGTTCAGGTCTGCCGACTACACTTGCAGCTTGCCATCTTTTGGCCTGTATATAGATAATATCCAAACCCAATTTATCCTCTTTAATGGTTCCGTCAATTCCCTCATCGCCTGTTTTACCAATAGCTTTTCCAGCGTCCTTAATTGATCCTCCATATCCCATCTTAACCAATAATTCAACTACTAAACGTTCAAAAAACAATGGAGATAATCTTCTAACGGCATCTAATAGCTCTTGTGCCAATGATTGACGAATAGCTTGATATGAATTTTCAATTGTTTCTTCGGGTGTTTTTTTATCCGAATCCTGGAATACCTCAACTGACAATGGCTTGTCACCCTCTTCCTTTTTATAGCTTTGAAAATCAACAAATTCTGAAAATCTTCTTAGTAGAGCATTATCGATCTTTTTGGGCTTCTCTTTTAAAACGGTTAATACTCTTGGAGTAATCGCTAACGTTCCTCGTTTGGGTGAATCGATCAATCCCGCCTTTTTTAAATATGTTCTGGCCCATCCAACACGATTAGAGAAAAGAAACGCTTGGCCACTCGGTAATAATTCCTTTAAATCTTCTTCTGTAAGCTTGAACTGATGCCCTAATAATTCAACTACATCTTTAAATAAATAAGTTTTTTTGTCAGCAACCTGGTTTAATAGCGGCAACATCACGGATTGATAATCAGGTATAGGCATATTGGTTTGCTTTAGTTAAGTTCGCTTACTTTGGTAACTTGTTTATATATTACATCTTCAAAGTTTTTGAAGTGTTCTTTACCGCATTTAATCTTTAATTTTTCACTGCCTCTTAATTCCTGTCCGGCACTTTTTGTTTCGGCAACAAAATATATCTTCTTTTCACCTTTAAATACTATTGCCCAATCGGGATTATACTTGCCTATAGGTGTATCTATTTTGAACCAAAAGGGAAGTTTAAAATAAAACTCTATGTTTTCGCTGCTTTCACAATCTCTTGCAAAGTCATTTTCTACTTTAGAATCCAGTGGTATATAATTGTCATAAATGGTTTTATCAGGGGCATTTACTGTATGAGTGAATTGGTCAAGATATATTTCCAGTTCGTTATCTTCAAACAATTGCATTTCGTAAACTTTGGTGCCTATCCTTTCATACTTTATGCCGTCAATCATTAAATCGTAAAGGGCAGTCTTAATTACATTTACCGAATTATCCATAAATAATTGAGGATTAAGCAACAGTTCAGTTATTCTTCCCGACTTTTTGAGAATATCTAAAATTGTGCTTCGTGTTAACTCCGTCTTAGCTTGTATATAAGCTAACATATCAGGAATATCAAAAGTTAATCCATAACTATCATTCCCACTATCACTTACCAATACCCCCTCAACTCCTTCATCTGTAATTAGCAATCTTTTTTTAGTTGATCTTATTGTGGGCTTTCTTGTTTCTGGCATTTCTTTTACCGCTTTCGCAGCCAAAGTAATTAAGTCACCCGTATTGTACGATACGCTATAACGGGTACGGAATTTTATCTTTCCCCAAATCTCCAAGAATTTCGGATCAGCTTCAAATCCTTTACGTAAATTAACTTTTCGCTTTTCCCTCTTGTCTTTTATACGGCCCGAAAAATCCACACCACAATCCTGCTCAATTTCCTGCTGTAGTGCTTTCGCAAAGTCATCATAGGATTCATTTGCAATGACAGTCAACTTGTTAATGTTACGGTCAAATATCCGCTCGCCTTCCTGATTAACGGGTAGGCGTAACCCGCGCCCAATCTCCTGTCTTTTCTTGATTTCTGATTTGGTTTCATTTAAAGTACAAATCTGAAAAACATTAGGGTTGTCCCACCCTTCCCGTAATGCCGAGTGGCTAAAAATAAACCGAAGTGGAGTCGTAATGTCCAATAGCTTTTCTTTATCCTGCATAATGAGTTTATAAGTATCGTCATCTGCCTGGGTCTCCCCACCCGTGTCTTTGACTTTTCCTTTATTATCTTTTGAGAAATAACCATTATGTATTTCTTCAACTAAATAGGGGATTAAGCCGCTAAAAGTCGGTTTGGCTGATTCATGATTATAAATTTCTTCAAACCACTGCGCAAATTTTCCCTTAACCTGATTTCCATTCGTGTCATATTCCCTATAGTTTTTTACCTTGTCAATAAAGAATAGGGATAATACTTTAATACCTTTATTTCGATAAGCTCTTTCCTTTTTAAAATGCTCCTCTACTGTTTTACGAATCATAAATTTCATTATTTCATCGTTCATTCCCCCTCGCGTTTCACCAATATATAAGACCAAGCCGTTCGTTAATGAAATACTTCCGTTACCTGCATCAATTTCATCAACTATAAATCCATCCTTATAAATTTCTCTTTGGTTACTATGCTTATATAGATCATCGCCAGATTTGACAGAAATAGATTTTTTGACAACACCTTTATCAGTATTACAATCTATTTTAACCTTAGCTGTAATTTTAGTTTTTGACGGAACTATACTTTCCAACTGCACAAATGCCTCGTTCATAGCATTTTCACTCAATATCGAATCTACTTCTATTTGCTTAACCAAGCCTAAGTCATAAGCTTTTACAGGATTAAGTGAGTACATTAAGTTATAGAGATTGGTATGTGTCGCAGAATAACGAAGCGTGCAAAGCGGGTTTAAATTTGCTATGGCCTGTCTGCGGATTGCAGTCTCCATATTTTGCGGTTCGTCTACAATAACAATAGGATTACAACTTTGAATAAATTCAATGGGCTTTTTGCCGGTAAGCTTATCGTTAGGCTTATTTATTACATTTTCATCTTTTGCAAATGCATCAATGTTGATTACAAGAATCTGAATAGCATTATTAGAGGCAAAGCCTCTTAAATTGGATACTTTTTTACTGTCATAAATATCAAAATTTATAGTTGCCCTATCATATAACGAACGAAAATGATCCTGGGTTATTTGAAGATTTTTCAATACCCCTTCTCGGATTGCAACAGACGGTACTACAATTACAAATTTTTTAAAGCCATATAGTTTATTGAGTTCATAAATTGTTCTTAGGTAAACATAGGTTTTGCCTGTACCTGTTTCCATTTCTATAGAAAAATTCATTTCTTGAAATGTTGTATTGGCATTTCTTATCTCGTTTCGCTGTTGTATGGCTTTTATATTTTCCCAAATCTGATCTTCATTTAAAGTAAGATTGTTGCCAAAGCCATCCTCAGATAATAATGCTCCTGTGGATTTTATTGTGAACTCAAAATCGCCATTACTCAATGGCTGGCCTTCAAATATATCAGTGATAGCTTTTATAGCATCTATTTGGTATTCCTGGTTACTATCGAAGTGTAATTTCATGCGGTAAAATCAAAAATTAGATGTTTTAAACTATCTATGCCCGAGTGTGAAGATTCATAGTAACAATTATGTAGTTCAAAAATTTGCTTTCGTAAAACCTCGGTGTCTCTTTTATCTTTTTTTAACAAAGAATTAATTCCATCTATAGTCAAATCCAAATTCCCTTCTAAAAGATAACCGGCCAAGCATCCATTTTCATATTTCTTTGAGATATAGCTGTCAATGCCTGTTTTAATATATCTTCGCTTCAACGAAGAATCTTTTTCCTTTAAATTTTTTGCCTCAAGAAAATATCTATATTCATTCTGAGACTTAAAGGTTGTAAATCTTAAGTCAATTCGAGGAAATTTAGCTGAAAATCCTTTTTCTTTTTTAATGGAATTTTTAGATAAATGATGCTCTACATTACTTGAAATAGACCATTTTATCCTTAAAGGATTACAAGTAATATGCTCATGCAGCTGAGCAGTAATATCATTTTCAGCCCAGTCAGTGGATACGGATTTTTCTTTAATAGCACTATTGTAGGATGCTATTATTAATTCTATACAACGATTATTGAAGCTGGCTCTAAAAGCAATCTTAATGTTATTATTCAGCCTCATACTTAATTCTCATTTAAAATTTCAAGGATCAATTCAGAGGCATCTTCTATAGCCATTGTCTGTGTCCAGAATCTCCGCTGATTAGGCCGAATTATGTAAATATCATTGGCATCATAATAATTTAGTTTTTTCCTAAAATAGATATTAGCAGCTTTTTCTTCCCATAGTTTTTTATCTATTTTCTTCAACTCAACACTTATATCTTCTGTGGATTCAATCAACTCTTCCTTTTGTTTTGTAAAAGAAATTTTAACCATTATGAGAGGTGAAAACCTGTTTATGGAATATGTTGTAGCATTTACAAATAGTTCTTGCCCGTCTAAAAAGTCGTTTAACTCATTGCAGACTTTCGTTACATAAGCTTTTTTTTCATTGGAAAATATAGCTTTATTTGCCTCAGAGTTAGTTTGTTTGAGAAATAAGTCAACCGAAATATTTAAAAAATCATCAATCAATTGTTTTTCAAATTGAGATATTTCATAAGATTCAAATACAATGTCATTTATTGTATTTTCCAGCTCTCTAATGTCTTGTACTAATACTTCATCATTTAACTTTTCCTCTATTTGTTTATGTAAATCGATTAATAACTTGTAGTTTTCTTCACTTATTTGTAATGGAAATTTATAAACTTCATTGGGTTTTATTCTTTCTCTTTCGATTCCCCATGAATTAGAAATTATCAAAAGAAAATATGAGGCTAATTTTGAATTCAGGACTGTAGATAATAATCGTAGGTGGTCTGTTTTTTTAGTGTAAAATCCGAGCATAGTGCTATTATATGCAACGCTTGAATTAATAAAACTAAAGCATATTTTGTTGTTTTTCAGCCCTTCTTTGGTTAACAACATCGGCCCTTTATATACCAATTTAGCACCTAATCTTCTAAAAACATTAATTATTGGCAAATCATTAATATTCGCTTTCTGAAAATAATTCAAATATTTTTCGATTGTTTTTTTATCTTTTAATAATGAATTAATACCTGAAAAATTTGATTCAGGTGTATAAAAACGACGTAATTTTTCTGGCCTTATAAATCTCAATTTAGCAATATCATTGTCTATTATAGGTTTTTGGGTTGAGTCGTTTAATGGCTGTAATCCTACGCCATAAATAATGTCTTCTTTTTTCAGAAAAGTATCAATATTAGTTTTAATACTTAAAAGTCTGTCAATTAAAACAAAGTCATTTTTTCCTCCCCACATTGCTATTTTCCAAATCTTAGTATTTGGCTTTTGGCATTCCTCTCTTGGTAAGTATTTTATGTCTGTACTGTCTATTGCTACGCCTTCTAAGACATTGGATTTTATAAATGTTTTAGGTGCATAATAAACTATTCTATCGGAAGGTAGTATCGGAATATTATTTCTGTAAAAAACTATACTTATTGGGCCTGTTGCTGAACCAAATAGTTGTCCTCCAAAGTTCTTGGGGGCATTTCTTAAAATTGAAAAATTAAATATTTTTTCTACGTAACAATCATTAAACAGCCATTTTCTAAACTTTTGATAGGTACTATTTGTGTTTGTAAGAACTTTAGTATTAAAAATGAGAGCTATTTCTCCGTTAGGAGAAAAGTTTATGGCCTTATGTAAAAATGGCAATACCATTTCCTTTGCAAAGCCAAATTGATCACAATATTTTCTCAAAGAAGGCAATAAATCTTTTGTACCAAATGGGGGGTTTCCAACTACTAAATCGAATTCTATCGACTCAATTTCTTTGTTATATTCAATTGTATCCCTACAAAAAAGATTGTTCCCTTGCTCTTTAATTGAAGAATCTTTAGGATTGTTTATAAGATTTGGTAATTCTTTATTTTCATTTTGCCAAATCGTTTTAGGATTCAAATTATCTACTAATGCTAAATATAAGCTGAAGGCAGCTACTTTTATGGACTGAGGATGAAGTTCAACCCCAAAGATGTTATCTGTTAAAAGTTTCTTTAAAACTTCAAAGTCAGTAAGTTGTTTGTTATGCTTATTTTCATAACGCTTTACTAAACGTTTAAAGCTTTCAACCAAAAAAATACCTGAGCCACATGCTGGGTCTAATATTTTAATATCATATTCATTTTGCTTATTGTTGACAGGGAGTTTTTCGTTTAATATAAGTTCTACTAATGACGGCGGGGTATAGTATGTGCCTGTTTGTTGTTTTATATTTGGTTCTATTTCTGCAAGGAAGTTTTCATAGATTTCACTTAGTAACTCAATCTGAATGATACTGAAATCAAACAATCGCCAATCCTCAAAGAGATTGCTCTGAGAAGTGCCGTCATTCCCACTTATGAAGCACTTCTTCACCAATTGGAGTTGTTTTATATTTATAATTTCTCCATCTTCTAAAGTAAAAACATTTCCATTAAAATGGTTTTCCAGTTTTTCATAAAGTGCATAAGTAGCCTCTACATCATTTAATATATCAAAATATGATTTTGCATCAGGTTTGATTTGAGCGTAAAAGTTCACATCAGTAGCTCCCCTGTCTTCGAGATATAAAAGAAAGAGTGAACGCATGATAACTTTATGTATCAGGCTAATGTTTAATCCTTCTTTTTGTAGTTGTTTAGCTGTTCTAATCAAACTCTCCACAAGGTATTTATCGACCCTTCGTTGCAAATTAATTTTTTTTCGAATTGGTTCAGCCTCGTTCAACGTCCATATAATTCCGGTATCGATACTTATCGAAGAAAATACAGTTATTAATTCATTTAGCTTATTCTTGTCAGAAACTGTACTTCTATTTAATTCTAGTTTGATTAATTCTTTTTCGAAGTCGGTATTTTCTTCCTTGATTACAAAAGGCTTTTCTGCACAATTGTAGATGCGCATTTCAATGTCATTACATACATATAAGAATAGCACTTTTTTATAGTTCCAAATTTGGCGATGCACATGGGCTATAGACTTTAATGTACTATCATCAAATGCTAAAACATTTTTAATAAATACAGCAGGATAACTATTGTCATTTTCATCATCACAGAAATATACTTCGTCTATTTCAAAGTGTTTTATTTGTTCCAAAACATCCCGACGGCTATCTGAAATATTTTCTAAATCAGAACCCGTTGGAATAGCCCTCTCAAAACCTAACAGTTCTATGATTGTTGAAGTTGCCATATCTAAATAGTTTTAAAATCTATTCCCGCATCACGCATTTGCAAAACAGTATTAGTTTTCAATTGGTCATTTCCTTTAAAAAGATTATCAAGTGTTATGACTTTTTGAGGCTTACATGCTATAATTTTATCAATTACAGGTTCGCTAATTTCCTCCAAGGCAACAATTAACTCTCCGCCATTTATTGAAAAGTAATTATTAAAAGATTCCACCTTATCTGTTAATGAATAACCAGCTTTAACCATAAGTTCGTAAAGCATATTCATTAACAGACTACCTTCATTGACAGGATTAGTAAAAGCGTCTAATTGTTGTACTAAGTTTTCTTCGTTCACTTCATCACCTTGCCAAATTTTAAAGTTTGAAGAAGTAAGTTTAAACGCTTTAAAACCCATTAGTTCACCAGACGAAAAAAGTGTTTTTTCCGCTTTTTTCTCTTCAATAAAATTCTCAATTCTAAGCTTAGCTATATCCGCTATAGACTTCAACCTTTCTTCAGGTTTAGGAAGGGGCTCCGCTAACTGAACAAGGATAAATTTTCGTCTTCCATTGTCTTCCATATTTTTTGCTAAAACAGCATGGGCTGTTGAACCACTACCGCCAAAAAAATCTAATATGATATCATCTTCGTCAGATGTGGTTGAAATTTCTAAAATTCTCTTAAGTAGTCTGGTAGGTTTAATTGTATTAAATGAATTTTCATCGTTGGCGACTATTACGTATTTTTTTAATTCCTCTTTAGCTTCTTGAGTATGGCCAACGTCTTTGTATGACCAAAAAGTCTGGGGAACGATTCCTGCCTTAACTTCAGAAAGAAATCTTTTTAATCGAGGAACATTGTCATTGGTTTCACCCCACCATATTCTATTGTCCTTTTCAAGATCTAAAAATCTTTCTTTTGAAAAACGCCAATATGTTCCTTTGGGGTTTGCAAATTTTCGGCCATTGGGTCCTGTTACTTCGTATTGACCTTTGCTATAATAGTTTCTTGCTTGTAACGCTCCTGATAACCATGGCCCTCTTAAATCATTATCAGGATTAGTATATCTCTTTGTTGCATCCTCTCCTCTTTCTAGTAGTTCTGGACGCCAAGTATCTTTAGATTTGGCATAGCATATTACATACTCATGATCCTCTGAAAAATATTGAGCAGTATTTTTGGGTGAAAAAACCTTTTGCCAAATTACTTGAGCAACGAAATTTTCCTCTCCGAAAATTTCATTCATCAACAACCGAAGATTATGAACTTCATTATCATCAATATGTACAAAAATGACCCCATCTTCCTTTAATAGGTTTTTAGCTAAAAATAGCCTGGGATACATCATACTAAGCCAGTTACTATGGAAATGGCCGCTATCTTTATTGTTCTTTCTAAATAATCCTTCTTTTAGCAAAAGTCCTTCTTCATCCTTGTCCCCAACACGTTTTTCGTAGTCTTTTTTATTTTCCTTAAAGCTGTCAGGATAAATAAAACTATCGCTTCCTGTGTTGTAGGGAGGATCAATTATGATACATTTTACCTTACCATAGTAAGATTTTTGCAGCACTTTTAATACTTCTAAGTTTTCGCCTTCAATAAAAACATTTTGTGTGGTGTCAAAATTTATGGATTCCTTTGGCACTGGTTTTAATGTTGCAGTAGTTGGAATTTGCAAAGCTTTAAAAGCATCGGCTTTGCCCGCCCAATTCAGTACATAACGTTCATTCGCAAAATTAATATCATCACTAAAAGCAGCTTTTAGCTTTTCCCAATCAAGTTTACTCTCTGAAAACACTTCAGGAAAAATCTGTTTTAGTTTTTCGATATTATCTTGTGCTATGTTTAAGGATTCTCCGTTCATAATAGGATTTAATTTTACTAAAAATATTAGTAATTTAAGAATAAAATATTTTATTAAAAAGCACTAACAAATCTTCTTTCACCTGATTATAAGGCGGTAATTGTTCATTAGGTATTTGATGGGCAAGACTATTTTTCCACGCACCTGTAAGTTTTTTATCAACATCATCATTTAAAAACTGATCTATGCCAATAAACTCCAATTTTTTAAACTTCATTTTCTCATGAAATGCAGTTACTATTACCGGCCATTCAATTTCAGTGAGCTTTTTTGATAGATACCATATATCAAAGTAATCCCTCGGGGCAGAATAAGAACGTTGTATTAACGCTCTTAATTTCTCTGACATTACTTCCCGCAAATCATAGCATGGGATGGTTTGATCCGCTAAGGCCAGTTTATCAGAATACGCATGTGTTATAGATCGCAAGCTAACCGGGAACAACATTTTTTCATAAAGAATGATCTCTACTTTTATGCTCGTTGCCCATCTTTCCGGTGGAGGTGGTGCCTGGTTCTTTAAATGATCAGCACCCCAAAACTTAATGATTGCTGCATAGCCGGTAGGCATTTCCTTGTGTTTCAGTTCTTTTATAGAATCAATAAATAAAGGAATTTCTGTTCTCTGTGTTATTAGCTCTGTTATTTCCTGTAATAATTTCCGATCTAATGCAAAGTCAGGGTTTATAGAAGTGAAGTCGAGGTCTTCTGAAAATCGGTAATCGGGTATATAACACTTCTTTAAACAGGTTCCACCTTTAAAAACAAGGTTATCCCGGCATAATGGCATAGAGAATATTGCATCGATGAAATGACCTAATATCCAATCTTTATCTACGGTACTACGCGATACATTTTCTTGCAGGGCAATTTTTTCTATTTCCTTTTTAAGTATCATTAGTATTGTTTATCTGATAGGTTAAGCAATTCATCTTTGCTGATATTTAATCTCAACTTCCAACTCGCCACAAATTCACCTTTCTCTGTTCCCTGTGGATCGAGCAGGTTGTATTTTCCATTTACTTGAGCTTTTGCAAAATCAGTAAACTTCTTCATTAAAGGCTTTTCGAATAACTCCGTCAAAAATCCTATTCTTTTGGTAACAGCAGTATTATTGACCGACTTACAATAATTAATAATTTTATCAGCATTAATATCTGCTTGGGATAAAGCCCTTATTAATTCAGCATAACCACCTGAATATTGCGGCTGATCGAAACAGTCTACAATTGTTTTTTCAATATCCGTTATAGGATATTTTGTATTGCCGTAACCATTCCATATTATACCAGTACGCTTAGTCTTATTTATAGTGATAAATTTATAGGGAGTTCCTAAAAGGGTTTTATCTTCCTTCCTATGTGTAGTCTGAATAAATATGGTGTTTGAAAATTGCTCGGTTAGCCCGTGTAAATTTAAAGCTGACCAATAAGCTACAGCACTATTTTTCACTACAAATGTTCCGATAACATTTTCATCACGGAAGTTAACTTTGCAAAACTTACCTCGCTCAATTCGGGAAATCAATTCTTTATGGACTAAGTTCTCAAGAACCTCGTTAAGATTATCGAACTTTCTATTGATTTGGTTTTCAATCTCATCGAATTGAAATAGCTCAATTTCATAGTCATCCAGCAACTTCATGAATTCAAGTTGTTGCTGTGTAAGGTTGGATGATATGTAAACGCTATGTGCCATTATTACTTCGAGTGTCATTATAAGACCTAAAAAATGAGGCTTATCGTTACACAAAAAGTAAATATACAAAGTTCTTTTAAATAAGTAATTAATTTGTTAGGATAATCTGTGTCCACGCCTCTTGTTCTTCTTACGCTTAAACTGATTCACCGCATTTTGATCCATATTATCAGCATTGTTATTAACGCCGAGCAAATCCCCGACAAAATCGCCACCAGGTATAGCCGAATTACCCATCTGCTGCCGACCCGATTGTTGGATTGATAGATCTGCTCCGCGCTCGCCACGATCCTTTGTATTTGAAATGATAGGTTGGCCGCCGTGCTCTCCAATTGATTGAGCCGCCTTGCTGTTGTTTCTATTTGCTTTTCCGATTTGATCCTGTAATTTTCCAGTGCCCTGCTGTACATCATTTCTATTTCCGGCAGTAACTTTTGTATCTGCGATAGTTCGCTGGGTTGCTCCGGTAGAGATTGATTGTCCGATTCGTTCAGGCTGGTTGGCTCTTGTCCTAACATTTGCCTGGTATATTGCTGTGCGATCTCTTTCTTGTTCATAATTGATAGCATTTTTTATAGCCTGCCATTTGTAAGCGTTCCCTAAATGAGCGCCTTTGAACTGCATATCTTCATAACCGTATGATATGCCGCTTACGAAACCTGTGCTGGCTTGGTTAAATAAAACATTAATACCCTGTGCTTCTAAAAGCTTGATAAATTGCTCTGCGGTTGGCTTTTGACTTAGTATGTTTTTTATAGTAACCTGTAATTTCATTTTTACAGATGGCTCGTCCGTCCGCTTCATCATTTCCAACTCATTCTTAGTCATCGCTCTTTCCTTTGCCTGGCGACTGGATATTACTTCTGTTAATCCGTATTGCTTTTCTAACTTCCGCAGTATCTGTTCGCTTCGCTGATAGTCTTTACTATCGGAAAGGACTGTACCATCATAACCAATGCGGTTAACCAAAATGTGCATGTGGGGGTGGTCTGCATCAAAGTGACGGAAGATTGCATATTGGTGTTGGTCAAATCCCATTGCTTCCAGATAATCTTCGGCAATGGTTACCATTTGCTCATCCTTCAAATTTTCATGTGGCGGGAAGTTAACCGAGGTATGATAAAAGTATTTTGCCAAATTGGGCCTTAATACCCGTATCATTTTTACCTCATCCATAATTGTCCGCTCGTTGTGTTGTGCAAATGAAGTATCAAGCCACTTTGCTACACCCTTATTTACTTTTTCAAGATTATAATTAAGTGCTCCTCTAAAACCCTTCCCTTTAACCTGATCCGCTGTCATTTCAGTAAACAGTTTAAAATATCCTTCTGCGTTTTTATTAATCCTAAAAGGATAGAAAGGTAGGCCGGTGATAATTTGCCAGCGTGTAATTGCTTTACTGCTTGATTGAGATTTACGCCAACCTTGTGCAGCTCACGGTAAAGCGAGGCATTTACAGGCGATAACTTTATAGTGGGAAATCTTCCTGTAAAAGCTTTCTGCCTGATCCAGTTTGCCGGGGTCATTCCAGAAGCTTCGGCATAATTTAAGACGGTATCATTTTCATCTTTTGTCAGGCGGATATTCACTTGTATGATTCTTTTTTCTTCCTTTTGCAATGTTGGCCTTCCCATGATTTTAGATTTTAAACGAAGTGCAAAATCAATTTTACTCCGAAGGAGCAAGCCGTTTAAGCGTAGCGAAAACATGGCTTGCTCCTAACAGATGAACACACATTTATTTACTGAAGCTAATACGTTTGCTTTTTACTTCCCCTCTCAAAACTTTCATAATATCCTCATAATTGTAATAAAGGATGCCACCTATTTTAGTGAATGGTATAGTTCCATTCTGCCGCAAGTTTTGCAGGGTGTTGTCGGAAATTTTCAGAAGATTCTTAACCTGGTAACTCTTTAAAAACTTTTTCTGTTCCTCTGTTGAGCCGCCGCCCAACAAAGCTTTCATTTGATTTATCAATCGTTCTCCAAACTCTTGCAAATCTTCCCTGGTGATAATTTCTGCTGCCATAATAAATATTCGTTTTTATTTGTTAAAACTTAAACCTATTGCGATATGGTATTAGACAAGTCCAACCTCAGGCTGCACCCTTTGCACAAAGTTGTACCCTTTGTTTAAATAAATTCACCACTCGTACCTAACTTATGTGTTTTTTTTAATGCAATGATTTGTTGTGTACTAGCACAAAAGTGAAAGTCTTGCTTGAAAAAACTTCACACCTCATGTACGAGGTAGGTGTTTTTTTTAACAAAAATCAGCGAATGGTATTGGAATTTACTCCGAGTTTATCCGAGTCGGACTTGAAATTTTTAAAAGCAAGATTGGGCTTGCCATTATAAACAACTTGATGTTCCAATTTGGAATATCAAGTTGTTTAATTTACTAACCATTACTGATTGGTGACTTTATTAAGGACGGTAGATTTTTTTGCTTCCATCTTACCTCTAAGCATATCCATATCCCGGCTAACTGTACTATCTAAAATTTTTGCATAATGCTGGGTAGTGCGAATATTCTTATGTCCCAACATTTTTGAAACGCTTTCTATAGATACCCCGTTGGCAAGCGTAACCGTAGTGGCGAACGTGTGCCTGGCGATATGAAACGTCAATTCTTTTTCAATGCCGCATACGTCAGCTATCTCTTTTAAATAGGCATTCATTTTTTGATTACTTAAAACTGGCAGCAATTTCCCTTCATTAATACATGCCGGATAATCCTCATACTTTTTCAATAGGTCAAGGGCCACGGGCAGCAAAGGGATGCGGGAAGCAGTATCAGTTTTTTGTCTTGTTGTAAATATCCACTTCTGGCTATCAATACCAGTGCTTATTTCAGAACGTTTCAATTTGTTCACGTCGGCGTAGGCCAGGCCTGTATAACAACTAAACAAAAATACGTCACGAACTTGGTTAAGTCTTTCTGAAACAAAGCGCTTTTCACTAATCGAATCCAGCTCGTCGCTTGATAAGAAATCTCTGATTACTTCTTTGATCTTCGTTTTATAGTTAATAAAAGGGCTGCGTACCAGCCAATTATTAGCCACGCATATATGTATTATCTTTTTTAGGTTCTTGATATATTTAACAGCTGAGTTATTATTACAATGCCTTACAGTTCTAAGATAAAATTCAAGGGATGTTACAAACTCATGGTCTAAATCCTGAATATTTATATCAGATACTTTATACTTCCATTTTAAGAAGTTTTTCACATGTTTAATTGTGGTCTGATAACGAATGGCTGTAGCAGGTGCATACTCTTTTCCAATCAGCGCCTCAACCTGCCTGTTGTGATCTTCAAAGATTGGGATCAACATACGGCAAACAACTTCCTCTTCAATGCCGTTCATACGGTCTTTAAAGGTTTGCGCGGTGATGGCGATTTTCCGCTCGATCATTTCCCTATAAACTTCATAGGCTTTTTGTTCAACCGTTTTTAAATGGTTGTTGACGGATTTGGCTTCATCAGTGTTACCGATCACTTTTTGGGCGATAGTATTCCATTTATCAGGAGGGGCATTTCTCTTAGTTGCGATCTCAACTCGCTCACTATCAATAGTTATCCGTAGATAAATTGGGGCGTTTCCATTGGGTAACACCTTAGTTCGTTTCATCTGAAACAAAAGGGCAAAAGATTTGGTCATTTTTAGTGCTATTAAAGGTGAAAAAATTAGTCCTTTACACTACCGTTTTTAATGAGTTTATCTTAAATAACACATTGAAATACAGTAGATTACAGCGTTTCCAGAGACCTAAGGTAAGAAACCTTTCGAGGTCTCCGAATAGGTCTCCAGAACGTTGAGCATTTTTGACTTCTTTTGAGGTATAATTCATAAAAAAAACGCTATAAAACCGGGTTTTATAGCGTTTTGGCCTATTTTAAGGCTGTAAAAGTGGAGCCGGAGGGATTCGAACCCTCGTCCAAACATGGTATAAGGTAAGCTTTCTACATGCTTAGCTTCTGTTAAATTGTCGGGAAGGGGAAGGTCAGTTGCTTACCTGTACCGTCTTCCGTAGGTGCTTTATCTCGCCCGCTGTGCGCACCTTAAGCAGGCCAGTTTCATTTTTCGATGCCCCTGGTGCCGATCCAATGAAACGGAAAACCGGCGGGACAAAAGCTATGCTAATTCTAAATTAGGCAGCTAAGGCGTAGTTATTTTCGCCATTTGAAAGTTTGAGCGTTCAGATTTTAGCGCTAATTCACCCAACGCGCTGCATGCTTACTTACTTATCTCCATCCTGTCAATTCCGGTCGACCCCATTTTTGTATTTGTTGCTTGCCGGGAGCAGTATGCAATTAAATAGACTGCAAATATAGTAAATAAATTACAGTGGACGGTTTGCAGTAACCGGTTTACATACTTAATATGCGCTAACTGCCAACCGTCCACGGTAAAAGTTTATTTTCCTGCAGCCAGTTGCTCACTGTGTACCGTGCGGCCTGGGTATGCTTTCAACGCTTCTTCTAAACAAACGATGGCGGTTTTAAGGTCGTCATTGTTTAAAACGTAGGCAAAACGCACTTCGTTGAGGCCGGTATTGGCGCTGCTGTAAAAGCCGGTTGCCGGGGCAAGCATTACGGTTTGGTTGTTGTAGCTAAATTCTTCAAGCAGCCATTGGCAAAACTTGTCGGCATTATCAATAGGCAGTTTAGCCACTACGTAGAATGCGCCACCCGGGTTAGGGCAGTACACGCCTTCAATGTTGTTGAGCGCTTTTACCAGGGTATCGCGCCTGCTGGTGTATTCTTTATTTACCTTGATGAAGTATTCATCGGGTGTATCAACGGCGGCTTCGCCTGCAATTTGCTCTACCATGCCCGGGCTTAACCTGGCCTGCGCAAATTTAAGGGCAGTGTTCCACACGTTTTTGTTTTTGGTGATGAGGCAGCCTAAACGGGCACCGCATGCACTGTACCGCTTGCTGACGGTATCCATTACAATTACGTGCTCATCTAAACCTTCGAGGTGCATGGGCGATATAAATTCGCGGCCATCGTAACAAAACTCGCGGTAGGCTTCATCGCAAAACAAAAACAGATCGTACTTTAAGCACAAAGTTTTTAACGCCTCTAACTCTTCGCGGGTATACAAATAACCGGTAGGGTTGTTAGGGCTGCAAATAATAATGGCGCGGGTTTTATCGGTGATCAGTTTCTCAAATTCAGCAATAGGGGGCAGCGCGAAATCATTTTCAATAAAGGCTAATATCGGTTTTACCACTACATCGCTCTGGCTGGCAAAACCGTTGTAGTTGGCGTAAAACGGCTCAGGGATGATCACCTCATCGCCCGGGTCAAGGCAGGTCATCATGGCAATGGTTATCGCTTCCGAGCCACCGGTAGTAACAATGATGTTACCGGCATCAATATTATAGCCTAATTTATTGTAGTACTCCGTAAGCTTTTTACGGTACGATAGCGTGCCCTCTGATGGGGTATAGGCCCAAATATCAAAGTCGATATTTTTAACGGCATTCAGCATGCCTTCGGGCGTTTCAATATCGGGCTGGCCGATGTTTAAGTGGTAAACTTTTTTGCCCTCCTGCTTGGCCTTATCAGCGAAGGGGGTAAGTTTACGAATAGGCGAGGCGGGCATTCTGAGCCCTTTTTGCGAAATTTTTGGCATCTGCAAAGCTATTAAAACAAGTAAAGCAAACGGGTAACAATTTTGCTTATTTACAATTTTATTAATAAAACAACAAAGGGGGCACGAATGTTCGTGCCCCCTTTGTAAGCCCCCTATGCCGGGGCAATAGCATATATAAGGGAAAACTTATCTGCTTGTAGTTTTCGCTACAACTTCCCCTATGATTATCAGGTTCTTCTGTGGTGTTTTAGCGTTCGAGGTTACAACAATGGTTTTGTTGAACGGCGATACGGCAGCAGCGTTATAGGTGATTTTGATATTGCCTTTAGCGCCTTTTTTAACCGGAGTTTTAGTGTAATCAGCAATGGTGCAACCACAGGTTGGCCTTACGTCTGATAATATCAACGGCTCTTTACCTACGTTGGTAAATTCAAATACGGTTGATACAGGAGTACCTTGCGGAACTTTACCGAAATCGTGTTTTTCTTCAACAAATTTAAATTCCGGTTTAGAGTCGTCTTCGGCCTTGGTATCTTGTGCCGAAGCTGAGTATGCGAAGCCGAATATAACCGCGCAAATTAATATCAGTTTTTTCATAGTCATTCTATTGAATTGATTAAACAAATATACTTAATTATTATAAATCAAAAAGCAAATGTTAATTGTTTGAATGTAAATATTGCCAATTACAAAATAGAATTTCATAATTTTACCGCGCTAACAGAATTATATATGCCAGAAACTGCCCTTGATAATACCGGAAAGCCTGATGCTGTTGAACTTAGTTTTGATGATTTCAAAGGCATAGTTATCAATGATTACCGTGTAGGTTACGAAAGCCGACAGGCCAGCCTGCTTGGTCGTCGTGAGGTGCTTACGGGTAAGGCTAAGTTTGGTATTTTTGGCGACGGTAAAGAGGTTGCGCAGATAGCTATGGCCAAGATGTTCCGCAAGGGCGATTGGCGCGCGGGCTATTACCGCGACCAAACCTTTATGTTCGCTACCGGCATGAGCAACCTAAAGGAGTTTTTCGCGCAGCTGTATGCCCACCCCGATGTGGAGAAAGATCCGGCATCGGGCGGCAGGCAAATGAACTGCCACTACGCTACCCGCTTCATCAACCCCGATGGTACCTGGATCAACCAGGCCGAAAGCATGAACTGCTCTTCAGATATGTCGACCACGGGCGGGCACATGCCGCGTTTACTGGGTTTGGCTTATGCCTCAAAACTATACAGGCAAAATCAAGAACTGGCCGGTTTCGATAACTTTTCGGTTAACGGCAACGAAGTAGCTTTCGGTACTTTAGGTAACGGCTCCACTTCCGAGGGTTTGTTTTTCGAAACCTTTAACGCTGCCGGCGTATTGCAGGTGCCTATGGCCATCTCTATTTGGGATGATGCTTATGCCATATCGGTACCCGCCAAACTGCAAACTACAAAAGAAGATATATCAGAGGTGCTGCAAGGCTTTCAAAGAATGCCGGGTACCAATGGTTACGAAATATTTAAGGTACGCGGATGGGATTACGTTGCCCTTTGCGAAACTTACGAACGTGCTATCACGATGTGCCGCGAGCAGCATGTGCCGGTATTGATCCACGTTACCGAGATGACACAGCCGCAAGGCCACTCTACTTCGGGCTCGCACGAGCGTTATAAATCAAAAGAGCGTTTGGCCTGGGAAGATGAGTACGATTGCCTGCTGCAAATGCGCCAGTGGATGATCAACTCGGCTATTGCTACTGCCGAGGAGATTGACGAACTGGAAGCCGCTGCCAAAAAGCACGTACGCGAATGCCAGCGCGAAGCCTGGAACGAGATCAGCAATGAAATAAAGACTGAACTTGATGAGGCTTCTAAACTGATAGATCAGCTGGCTTTGTATTCCGGTAAAAACGAGGAGTTATCGGCTATTACGGCCACTTTACGTGCCTGCATTGATCCGGGTCGTAAGGATATTATGGAAGCCATACGCAAGGCATTGCGCATCACCGTAACTGAAAATAATGCCGAAAGGCACGAACTGCTGAATTGGTATAATACCGAGAACGCCCGCAATAAAGATCGTTTCAACTCAAAACTGTTCAGCGAATCGCCGCAGTCGCCTTTGAATGTGCCGGTGGTAGCGCCTGAATATGATGAGGATGCTAAATTATTAGACGGTCGCGAAGTATTGAACGCTTGCTTTGATGCCAATTTTGAACGCGATAAAAGAATTGTAGCCTTCGGCGAAGACGTAGGTGCCATTGGCGATGTTAACCAGGGCTTTGCAGGTCTGCAAAACAAATATGGCGATCTGCGCATTACCGATACCGGTATCCGCGAAGCTACCATTATAGGGCAGGGGGTAGGTTTATCAATACGTGGATTGAGGCCGATTGCCGAAATTCAGTACATGGATTACCTGTTATACTCCATCAACGTATTGAGCGACGATTTGGCCAGCTTAAGCTACCGCACCAGCGGCGGACAAAAAGCGCCCCTGATCGTACGTACCCGTGGGCACAGGTTAGAGGGGATTTGGCATTCGGGCTCACCAATGGGTCTGATACTGAACTCTATGCGTGGCTTACACATTTGCGTTCCGCGTAACATGACACAGGCTGCCGGTATGTACAACACCCTGCTGCGTGGCGAAGAGCCAGCACTGGTAGTAGAGTGCCTCAACGGCTATCGCCTTAAGGAAAAATTACCGGCCAACGTAGGTGAGTTCACTGTTCCTTTAGGCAAGGCCGAAGTATTGAAAGAAGGTAGTGATATTACCGTAGTATCTTACGGTTCAACCCTGCGCATTGTAATGGAAGCGGTGGATGAACTGGAGAAGCTGGGTATCAATATAGAAGTGATAGATCCGCAAACGCTGTATCCTTTCGATACCGACAATGCCTGCGGAAAATCATTAAGCAAAACCAACAAGTTATTGGTGGTTGATGAAGACCTGCCGGGAGCAGGCTCTGCTTATATTCTCCAAAAAATAGTAGAGAACCAAAATGGCTATTACCATCTGGATAGCCAGCCGCGCACGCTAACAGCTAAAGATCACCGCCCGCCGTATGGTTCAGATGGTGATTACTTCAGCAAACCATCACTGGATGATGTTATCGAAGCGGTTTACGGCATGATGAGCGAAAGCAATCCAACCAAGTACCCGCCGATCTATTAATTGGTGAGAATATATATTGATAATGTGAGTGAATAATGAAAAAACAAATACTCATTTTATTAATGTTGCTGTTCGCAAATTTTTGTTTTGCGCAATATCCATTTGAAAAATATCCGGCTGTTAAGTACATCAAAATACCCGTTATTGCAACTCAAAGTAAGGTTGATAAAACGTATATAGGTACAGCTAAGTACAAAAAATATAAGCTTGTTGTACTTGAAAAGGGATTAACTGATAAGAGTAATCTTCTATTGTATTTTAATAATAAGTTATCAGCTAAAATTGTTGCGCCTCTCGATGTTTCTGAGATGATGATGGATCTCCATACTCTCTATATTGCCGATATTGATGGAAATGGCTTATTAGATTTTAAACTAAGCGTAAGAAATAATGGAAGTGGTTTGGCAGGCAGTGTAATGCACAAAATTTACCTGTTCAATACAGGTAATAATCAATTTAAGAGTATTATTTATGACACTTTTTCTGACGAGCCTGAACGGGATTTTAATGGCGATCATAAATTTGAGATAATAACCCGTAATTATTTGTCGTACAAGGACCATGCTTATTGGGTTGTCGATCTTTTTACTTATAAAAACGGTAAGCTTGTAAACATCAGCCGAAAATATAATTACCCAATTTTGATTGATTTTTTGGAGAAAGAAACCTTTACTATATCCAAAAGGATAAAGCGATCAAAAATGAAGATGTTCTCTGCCAAATCCCCCGATTATTATGATTACAGGACTTTAAATTAGGTTGTGTTATTCCTTCATCCATTTTAAATTCCTAATTTCGCCCCGTTTAAAAGCACAAATATTATGGATAGCAACACATTTTCAACTATATCAACCATCATCAAAAGTCGCCGTACTATTAAGCCCGGCATGATGAATGGTCAAAAAATTCCTAACGGACATATCGCAGCATTATTAGAGCTTGCCGACTGGGCTCCAACCCACGGTTACACCGAGCCTTGGCGTTTTGTGATCTATGAAGATCCTACCCAGTTTTGCGAAGCACATGCCGAGTTATACAAACAACACATCGCTGCCGAAAATTTTAAGGAAGCTACTTACAACAACCTGAAAACAATTGGTAACAATGCATCGCACGTGGTAATTGCCAGCATGAAACGCGGCAGTAACCCTAACATACCGGTTGTAGAAGAAGTTGCGGCGGCATCAGCGGCTATACAAAACATACTGCTTGCAGCCAGCGCGCTAAACATCGGCTCATTCTGGAGCACCGGCGGCATGACGCTTAAACCGGGCCTGAAAGAGTTTTTAGAATTAGGCGAAGAAGACCAGGTATTAGGTCTGCTTTACTTAGGCTATACCGATCAGCATCCCGAAGGTAAAAGAACTACCCCGTTGGAAGCGAAAGTTAAATGGGTTAAATAAACCGGCTTAAATACATTTACTTTAAATGCCATGTTTTGGGAGTTATTGCTTCCGGGATATGGCATTTTTGTTTAGAGAAGATTAATGTAGAATATGTAATGCGATTCGATAATCAGTTGGTTATAAAGTATTGTCATTGCGAGGTACGAAGCAATCTCGTCGCTTTCTGAGCTCATTAAATAAACCTGCGTCATTGCGAGGCACGAAGCAATCTCTACTTAGGCTTGAGCTTGTGCTGTTATTAAAGCCAGTCTGCTCATTGCCGCAGGGGCTACTACTTTTGGCTATGCCCCAAAAGTAGCAAAAACGCAAGTCCAGCAAAAGGCTTCCTTGCCGCACAAGGCCACTACCCTGCAAACCGTGCAGAACTTCAGGGCTGGAACTTTTGCCCGCTCGCTCATTTCCTGCCCGCATGCAACAAGTTCGCTATGCCCGCCTTTACGCTCATTGCCTCCACAGTTCTGCCCGCTTTCGCCCGAAGCTGTTTGCTGACGGGAGAAGGAGCCTATCCCCAAGCTGTCATCCCGAAACGTATTGAGTGATCTTCTTCAGTATGAAAGTCTGCTGCCTTTATACCCTAAAACAAACTATTGGATAATAAATTTTCTTAAAAATATAAATTTCTGAATTTGCTGTGACATTATTGCTTAATTTTTGCCTATCTTTGTACTATCCAATTCACAACAGCGTTTCTTGCTCAATACCTAAGTCTGTTTGCTTTTATAAATTATTGTAACTAATTTTAAAAGAATATGAAGAAATATTTTTGGTGGATAATCTGTGGTTTCTTGATATGCTCAATAAGCGTTATCAGCTGGAGGCCTGCAAATGCAGTAAAATCGAACATTAAAAACAGTACCAAAACTACTTTTACTACTAAAGAACTTTTCGGCCAGTACATCAGCGATATTTATAATACCGCGCAATTACAACAAACAGGCATGGATATGGCCGTTCTGCAAAAAGCAATTACAGGCTACATCAACCTTAAACTGGCGCACAAGCTATCATCAAACAGCAGCGTAATTACCGTGGTTGATTTTAACAAACCCAGCCGCGAAAAACGCATGTGGATAGTTGACCTGATCTCTAAAAAACTGTTGCTTAATACCTGGGTATCTCACGGACGCGGCAGCGGCGATGATATGGCTACCAGCTTTTCTAACATTAACCATTCGCATCAAAGCAGCCTTGGTTTTTATGTAACAGATGATATTTACATTGGTAAACATGGTCGCTCGTTAAGATTGGACGGCGTAGATGCCGGTTACAACAGCAGTGCCCGTGCACGTGCCATTGTTGTACACGCCGCCGAATATGTGTGCGAAAATACCATTAAGCAAATGGGTAGGTTAGGCCGCAGTCAGGGTTGCCCTGCTGTATCGCCAGAAGTATCTGATATGGTGATCAACACCATTAAAGGTAAAAACATGCTGTTCATCACCGGGAGAACTAACAACTATTCATCAAAGTATTTAGATGAAACCCTGGCCGAGCACTTCCTTTATCCCGACAGTGCAGGCGTTACCATGGCAAAACTTTAATTTTAAATCCAAACATAACAAAACAGCCCTTAAGAAAAACTTAAGGGCTGTTTTATTATAATATGTTTCGCTTATTAAACGGCAAGCATCTTTTTCATGTGGGCATACAACACAACATCCAAACCATACACATCCGGCCTGAACTGTAACGTACCATCGGCCGCAGGCCAGCAGGTAATATAAGTAAGGTATACCGGGGTTTTGTTGGGTAACGCGATATTAGTTGGTTCGGGGTTATCCTCTTTCATATCTTTAGCTATGGTTTGATATTTGTTGCCTTCACCAAATAATGATAGTGCCAAGTCCTGCGGTTTTTCTAAACGTACACAGCCATGGCTTACAGCCCGCATGGTTTGTCCGAATGCCAGCTGTGCGGGTGTGTCATGCAGGTACACGCTGCTGCTATTCTTAAACAGGAATTTGATCTTTCCTAACGAATTATCATCACCGGGGCGTTGTTTAAAATCGTATTCGCTTTTTGAAGCATTAGCCCAGTCGATGGTTTCCGGATCATCCACCTTTTTACCGCCTTTGTATACATCAATGTTTTTGTTAGATAGGTAATAAGGATCCTGCGCGGCTTCCACCATAATTTCTTTATTGGCTATGCTTTGCGGAATATTCCAGATGGGGTTTACCTGCACGCTGTTGATCACGCTGTTCAGCTGTGGTGTTTCGCGCGAGAATGGGCGGTCTATCTTATCGCTTTCATCATACTCCACCAAAGTGTTATTGTTATCCATATTACGACCTTCACCCACACAAACCTTCATGTTAAGGGTCGATTTCCCGTTCTCCATTACATCAAGCCTGTAGTCGGGTATGTTTACAACAACGTATTTATTGGCAGTCGGCTTGTTCTTCCAGCGCAGGCGCTCCAGGCTTACAATCAGGTAACGCTGGGTTTCTTCCTTGCTTATTTCGGGTGCGGTAATGCCTTCGGCCAAGGCCTTTTGCATTAGTTTGTATTGAGGGTCTTTAGGCTGGATGCTATCCAAATAGTTCTTTAACGCGGTAACCTTTAAGGCGTGCAGCATAGAAGTGCTGTCGGGGCGTTTGGTTTCAGTATAGTAACGGGCATATATCTTACGCGGACTGACCAGGCCATACTGCATGGCATTTGAATATTTGATAAGTGAATTGGCAATCGCCAGTTCCAGCTGTGCCATAGTTTCGTAAGCATCGTTTACGGTTTTAATGCTCTTTTTATCGTGGATCTTATCCAACAGATCTTTCAGTTCAACCGCCTGAAATGTTTCGGGTTTGATGCCATGTTCGTTGGCACGACGTAGGTAGTCGCTCAGTACTTTCAGGTCGCCGTTTTTGAGGTGTTCCATAATCAGCACCGGGTCGTAATCATTACCCGCGTAAAACGAAGCGATGAGTTGTTGATTGCCCAGGGTCGATTTTTTTTCGGCCAGCGCTTTTTCAAACACAGGGGCAAAGCCTTCGGGGGTAACTTCTTTAAAAACTTTATTTTTGGTGATGTGGGCGAGTTCTTTGCCCATATCTGATCTGCTTTTTTTACAACTTTGAAAGGTTAGGGTAAACAGCATGGCCGCCAGTAAAAACAGGAAGCCTTTTTTATTATTTGTATAGCTTATCATAAATGGTAAATATGTTGTACCGTGTATAGCAATACCTATACCATATTATAATATGAAGTATAGGTGATATATAATTACATTTAATAAATACTTAGCGCCGTAAAGCTTTTTAGCTTTGCAATATGGCAACCAACAAATTACCCGAAGTATGGCAGCGAGGCCCTGTTGATGGCATTGCGCCGCTGTTACAGCCTGTTGCGCATGCTTTATTGCAGGCGCGTGAAGAACTGAACGAATTAATGACCGATTTTCCCAAGGATAAGCTATCTGAAAAACCTGCCGGTTTAGCGTCTCCGGCCTTCCATTTGCAACACCTTACGGGAGTACTCGACCGGCTTTTTACCTATGCTAATAATGAAATGCTTAACGAAGAACAATTGCAATACCTGGCCGCCGAAGGTAAACTGCCCGAAATACAATACAGTGTTGCCCAACTTACAGCCGCTTTTAATAAACAGGTAGATAAGGCGCTGCAACAGTTGAGTAATACCAACGAAGCATCGTTAACCGAAACACGATATGTTGGCCGCGCACGTGTACCCTCAACCGTGATAGGCCTGTATGTGCATGCTGCCGAGCATACCATGCGCCATTTAGGGCAGTTGCTGGTTACGGTGCGGGTATTGCAGCAGCGGTAAGGTTTTATTGAATGCGGGTGAGCTTGATGGGTTTAAGCTCTTTCTTTTTATTGCTAATGTTTAGGAAATAGCCACATTCATCAGCTGTTTGGCACATTTGCCAATCGTGTACTATGTAATTCCAATCACCGCTTTTGAAGGTCCATGTCCAGCCGCCTGCGGTGCCTTCGGCTTCTTCTGTGCCGTAAAGTATGAGGTCGGGTTTGGTATCCATTGTACGCCCTTTGCTCCACGAGGCATATCTTACTCCTTTTTTAGTATAATCTATACGCAACAGCAAATTGCCCGATTTGCCTATTAAAATATTCCACTCCCACGAATTAATACTTGGATGAACGCTTTTCTTATTTTTTACAGTAAGGGCATCCTTAAGCACTGTTTCGGCTTTGGAGCTATAGTTTAGTGTGGTTATCTGCCCTTTACTGTTAAGCCATATTTCACCACGGAATGTGCCGCCTACCAGTCCATAGAGCGTATGATTGTTATCAACCATAATTACGGTATCGTTATACAACTTTAGTTTCTGTTTAAAAGCATTATCAAAAATAAGCTTGAATTTAGCGATGAATTCATTGGCGTTCCTTAACGGGGGCAGCGGATTAGGACGATTAAGCGGATATATTACCAATTTAGATAGTTCGGCTGCTTTGCCCTGATTTATTAACTGTATAATTTGCTTGTAGCTGCTTTTTATATTGGCAGGTACTTGCTGTGCGAAGCAGGTATTAGCTATTAACAGATATACGATAAGGTAGGTAATGCGTTTCATGGGGATGTTTTGTTAGGCGATAGTAAAGGTATGATAAGGTTTGAAGCGTCAATGAGCCAATGGCGTAAAAATTTCCCAATGATGCCCAAACGGATCGATAATATGGCCCAGCCTGTAACCATAATGCTGATCTGCCACGGCATATACTTCTTTTGCTCCGGAACGTACGGCTTGGTTTTGAACAACATCAGGATCATTAACCAGTAACCCTATGCGTACCGGTGTGCCACCCAGCGTGTCCGGACTTAAATTGCCGTAATCGGGTGCTTCATCTGCCACAACAAAGCGAGCCTCATTAATAGCCATTTCGGCAACAACCGCACCATCAGGATCAGTATTCGACATTAAAATTACCGCCCCAAAAGCTTTTTGATAAAATTCAATTGCCGCAGTGCCGTTTTTCACGTTAAGCGTAGGTACAATGGCTGTCTGCAAATGTTTCATAATCTTGTTTTATACTTGGGCATAATAAAGGTAACAAATTGTTTTTGATGTGTTTAGCATGAATTTATCACATTCAAAAGTAAAAGCAAACAAATGTTACATCAGCAATAGTTGCGTTATCTCCTGATGATTAGTGATCTGGTAATCGGCTTCGGTGGTTTTGTATTTCCTGCCGGGATCATATAGTACTGTCTTTAAGCCGATGAGTTTACCCTCGCTGATCTCAGATTCGGGGTCATCGCCAACTATCAGCACTTCTTCTTTGCTGTAATTATACTTTTCGAGGATCTCGGTGAAGATATCTTTCTTGGTTTTGCTCGTAGTTTCGGGATCAACAATATAGATCTGCCTGAAGTCTTTTTGAATATCCAGCCACTTTACCTTACTGGTTTGCATCCTGATAAAACCGGTAGTCACCAAAAACTTGTCAACCGTAAGGTTTTTTACGTATCGATAATCATCAAATGCAGAGATAGGCTTATGATAGGTTAATCCGCTGATGAGTGTTTTGGCCTGCTGCACCAGTTCATCGCTAAAGCCAAACTGATCGACAATCTTTTGAAACGGACGGCGGGTTACCTCTTCTTTCGCCAGTTGCTTATCAGTATTGCTGATGGTATCGTCGTTGTCGATCAGCTTAAACAGATCGGCAAACAACTCATCCGAAATAGATTTAACCGGATACACGGTATTATCAAGGTCGTATATTAAGGCACATATCATGTTATGATAACGTGGTTGAGTGGAGCTTGTTTGATAGGGAAGCTAAGAATCTCCTATATAAACTTGAAAACTAAACAATTTTAACTCACCCCGACATCGCTGCGCTCGTCGACCCTCTCTCCGCAAGCGGAAAGAGGGTTTTCCTTTTTATTGTTTTCAACCCTCTTTACGGCAAAGCCGTAGAGGTACTGTCTTTAAAAGCAAATAATATTTAATAATTTTGATCATTCAATGAGGGCCTCCACTTGGAAGTTC